>NZ_LT629781.1:2508962-3763444 GCF_900105685.1 Verrucomicrobium sp. GAS474 | reverse complement strand
TGCGGTTGCGCTGGGGAGGACGTGAAGACCTTCACCTTCACCATCACGCAGGCCTTCCTCGGCGTCGACGGCTGCAAACCGTGCGCCATCAAGTTCGCACGGTCATGACCGCCGATAATGGGTGCGGCACCTACGCCACCTTCACGATCACCGGCCCCTACGGAACCGGATTCGGAGGTTACCTCGGCGACGCGGGGACCATCGACATCTCCACCAGCTGCATTGCCCCCTCATGATGAAACCTCCGATCCGACGCGTCGGCGACAACGTCATCGTCTGCAAGGCCCAGCTTTCGGCCCAGCAGGGCAGACGCCAATCCTTCGCCCAGTCGGTCATCGCGGCGGCGACGCTCAACGAGGACGGCGATTACGTCCTGCCTCACGACAAGATGCTCGCCCTGATGCGCGTGAAGGTCACCACCAACCCGAAACCCAAGCGGGCGCAAGACGCCACCATTGCCGCCCGGGAGGCCATCTGCAAGGGATGCTCGTTCTGGGAACCCGCCGGATTCGGCAAAATGCACGAAATGCATCACGTGCAGCGGCCGGGGGCTTCTGGTCCGCGCCTTCAGCAAGTGCCCTCTTCCGTCGCCGAAGTGGGGGCCGGAGTTGACTGGCGCGGAAGGCGTATGAGCAACGTGAAGGAAACGCCCTCGATCCCCAAGGAAAGCGAGTTGGTGTCGGTGGTGGTGCCCCGGAGGGACGTGCTGGCGGTCATCCAGTTCCTCAATCGCTCGCGGCTCGAGGGCCACGAGGTTCCCACCTTCGTCAACGTCATGGGGCCGCTTCATCGCGCCGCGCAGGGACCGGCCGCCCAAATCGAGGTGAAGTCCCCCGCCTAGACCGGGTTGACACCCCCAAAGTGACGTGCAGCTCTACTTCGACCTGAACGCCGGTTCGCTCGTTGTCGGGCCGCTGAATAACACCGCCGTCGCGAAGCTCGCCTTTAAGCGGGGGGACTCGCAAACCATCAGCCTCCAATTCTGCCGCGGGGGAAGCGTCGTCGACCTGGACGATACGGCCTCAACCGGCATCTTCGGCATCAAGGTCAAGGGGGACTACAATGGGGGGTACATCGTCTCCGACCTGGCTTGGGAAAAGGCCGGAGCGGGTGCAAGTGCCGTCTACACCTTCTCGCCGTCGTTCAATACGACCGAGCTAAACACCCTCATCGACAACGGAGGGCATCCGCTGGCCTCGGTGACCTGCATGGGGGAAATCCAGGTCCGCAGCACGGCGGGCCTCATTACTTCCTCGAATACCTGGGACGCCATCATTCTCGACGACGTGATCAAGGGGGACGAAGGCATTCCCACGGATGCCGAGCCTGTCTATCCCTCCCCGGTCGACATCCTCACCGTCTCCCTTACGGGCTCCATCGCCCTGGTCGTCGGCCAGCAGGACTACACTGCCGATCTCACCGCCCTGGGGTTGTCCAGATCGCCTCGCGCCCTCCTGACCCTCTCCCTCCCGACGGACGCCGACGACATCCGCGCCCATCGGAACAAGACCGCCACCACGGCCACCTCCCTTGCTATCCACCTTTCCGCCGCTCCCGAATCGAGCGAGTCGGGCGGATCGATCGATTACCTGCTCATTCCATGAAAAAACTCCTCCTCCTCGCCCTCCTGGGCGCCTCCGCCTGCGCTCACGCTCAGGACAAGGTCAACAGCCCCAACTTTCAGGGCGCTGCCCGAAGCAATCTCGACATGGGCGGCCACTCCGTCATCGGCGCAGGGGCGGTTTCCATTGGCTCCGGTTCCGGGGCGGTTTCCGTCTCGGCCTCCTCCGGCGGGCTGAACGTCAGCGGAGCAGGCGGAACCGGTGGAGTCACCATTCAGGGAAACACCTTCAACGCTGCCAACCAGCTTGTGAAGCTCGATGGTGGGGGCATGCTTTTGCCGCAGTTTCTTCCGAAGGCCACCAGTTCTATTCTGGGGGCTGTGAAGATCGGCGGTGGATTGGCTGTGGCGGGCGATGGAACCCTTTCACTGCCCGTGGCATCCGCCTCGGTCCTGGGCGGCGTCAAAATCGGTTCCGGCCTCGCAATCGACGGTAGCGCTATCCTCTCTTTGGACGCTTCGGCAACAACGCAGGGGAATGCGTTCAATGCGCCCGGAAAATTGGTCAAGCTGAACACCGACCAATACTTCATTTTCGAGGGCGACTCGATCACGGCGGGCGCGTTCGCAACACATCCCTTCTCCTATTATTTCGCCTCGATGTCCTTCGCGTCCGGGCGCGGAACGATCATTAATGATGCCGTTAGTGGGAGCACGATCTCTCCGGGGTCGGGATCGGGAAATAACGTATCCGATCGCTACAACTCCAACGTGAAGCCCTATCGCCCGTCAGCGAGCGGCGGAAGCGGTGGAGCGACCGCTTATCTGTTCCTCATGATCGGGACGAACGATATAGGGAATCTCGGTAATACCGGATCGCAGGTCATCACCGCCCTCGGCACCTACTGCGCCCAGGCGCGGAGCGACGGCTTCACGTTGGTGCTCTCCACGATCACGCCCCGGACGAGCGCCTACGGCTGGACAGCGACAATGGAGGGCTATCGTCAGCAGGTGAACAGCGCCATTCGTAACGGAACAATTCCCTGCGATATCCTGATTGATTACGCCGCCGCGCTCTCGAACCCAGCTGACACTGGGCTCTACTACGATGGACTCCACCCGCTCGACGCGGGGCAGCAGGTACTGGCGCGATATCTCAATGGCGTCATGGCTGGCAAAGGGGCGGGTGTTCCTGCGACGCCCGGCTACACGGACGTGCCTTTCGCAGGCATGAATTTCACCGGCCCCATCACGTTTCCGCAAAACTCCAAGTTAACGGACGGCAGCTCCAACACCCTCTCGTTTTTCTCTAGCGGGTCGATCCCTAGTGGCCCTTCTTTCGGCGTCTCGACGGCGAACGTTTATTTGGACGCCGCGGGGGGATCGAGTTCCGAAATCGGAATCGGCAAGAATCACACCGGGTCTAAAATCCTGCTCCGCGGGTATGAACTCAATGCCGACACCGAGCACGGAATGACTTTAAATAGGCAACGTCATCGACGGCACTCCAATCCTTCACACGCTTTACACGGGAAATCCGATATTCGATATCATCGAGTCGCCATCCAATGAGGCTAATTCTTCCAGCGCCACGTGGCTCTGGTCGAACGGACATGCGCTCGCGCTTGATACATCGTCTGGCACGGATGCCTTCACTGTTAACAGCATCTATCATGGGCCGATCAACATGGGGCAGGCGCTCACGATCACGCCGTCCGGATCTGGGCCGACCTCTTGGACTAAAACCAACGGGAGTGACCTGACGGGTGGGGGTGGCGGCCTCGCTGTTTATAGTGGCGGAGGAAACCTGTATGGCATGCACCTCGGCGGAAACGCGGCGGGCTTCGCTACGGAGATTGTTTGGGCGTCCGGCCAGAACGGCGTCTCCTTCCGCCCCATTGCCACCGACGGCACGACGGGAAGCGTTGTTGCTGCGATTTATGGAAATGGTTTTGCCTCGTTCGGGGGGGGACATGAATGACGGGGTCAACGCCCTCCAGGTGAATGGGACTATTAGGATCGGGTCATCCCCCCCCGCGAACGCCACCTCTTCCGGTGTTGCTGGTACGATTACCTGGGACTCGTCCTACATCTACGTCTGCACGGCGACGAACACCTGGAAGCGGGCCGCGCTTTCGAGCTGGTAGCCGCCCCTACCCCTAATTATGAGCTACGACGAATTAAAGGCCCGCCTCGACGCCCAGGACATCCTTCTTAACGAGATCAAGACGGCCGTGGTGGGAAACCCCGCATTCGGAACGACCGGCCTTGTTCTTCGCGTGGCCACCGTCGAGCGGGATGTGGCCGAGTTCCAGGGCGACAAGAAGAAAGTCATGGGGGCTGCCTTCGTACTTTCACTCCTGGGTACGGGCTTGATGGCCCTCATCGAGTGGGGCCTCCACCTGTTCAAGGACTAACGAGGATCGGTTGACAGGCGGCGAGGGGAGTATGAATCTCCTCCTTCGCCTCCTCATCCCGGTCCTCTTCGACCTGGTTTCCCCCGCCCTTGCGGCGTTCGGCCAGTGGCTCCGATCCCTCGGCGTCCACCCGGAGCACGTCGACCCCCTCATCCAGTTCGTCTCCGATCATTTCTCGGGCTGGGTCTTCATCACCGCGGGAGCCATCTACGCCGTGATCCACTCCGTCACGCTGCGGAAGAAGATCGTCGAATGGGTCCGGGCCAGGTTCTCCGGTCCTGGCACCAGCCCGGCGGCTGTCGTCCTCCTCTTCTCGGCCTCGCTCTTCGTCTCCGGCTGCGCGGAACTGACCAGCGCGGCGAAGTCGGCGGGCTCCACGGTCGAGAAAGCCGCGACGGTCGTAGCCGCCCTCCCCGCCTCGAACTTCGTCGCCACGGCCGCCGGGGACTACGCAGCCGGTCGCATTCTAGCGAACGTCCAGGGCAGCGGGACGGGGAAGATTGGCTCCCTCGTCACGGGAGCCCTCTACAAGATCACCTCCTCGACCGGCACCGTCGACACCTCCGATGCCTCGATCGCCGCCGCGAAGGCCGAGGGCAAGGCGGGCCTGAGCGACGCCGAGGTCGCTATCTACGACGCCATTTTCGACGCCACCGCCTCCGCCCTCAAGACCTTCCTAACGCAGTATCCGAACAGCTCCGCCCTCACCTCAGCGTTCCTCTACGGCATGGAGGTCCGGTTCAACGCCGGGAGCTAGGTCATGGTCATACCCGCCTGGCTCACTGCCCTCCTGCCGGAAGCCCTTAAGGCCTGGGCTGAGACGGCGGGCCTCATCAAACAGCGCGATACCGAGAGCAACACCCCGGCCATGATCCAGAACGCGCAGACCCTCCGCGAGGCCGCCGAGGTCGAGAAAGACAACGAGGCCGAAGCCAAGGCCATCAAGGGAGACGAATCCGATGCGCAATCTCGCCTGTCTTAGCCCTCGCCTTGATCTTGGCTGGGTGCGGCACGGTCGCTCCGAAGCCCGTCCCCGCGCCGGAGACCCCCGCTATGTGGACCGAACCGCACGCCCCCGTCTTCGACGCTCAAGGAAAATGCGCCGGATACCGGGTCAGTGCCTACTACGTCACTCACTTCACCGACCTAGCGGCGACCTATGGCACCCGCTTTCATCCCGCCCTCAAGGGAGGCGAAGGGATGACGGCGACCGACACGGCGGGTTTCGTCACCGTCGATCGGGATCTTCAGAACATGAGTCTGGCGCGGTGGGCGCGGGAAGCCGCTAAGCCCTAGGTTGACTCGCCGCATTTGATGCGGGGGATGTCCCGTTCCGCAAGGCCGGGAAGGGTTTGCATGTTTCCCCTCCTTCCATCCCCCGCACCACTTTCATGCCGACCCCATCCGCCAACCGCATTCGGATCGAGCTGACGCAATACGGCCAGGGCAAGAGCGTCGGCGGTTGGGACTCCTACGAGGATGACGACACGAACAAGGGCCTGGCCTCCTTCGGCGTCCTGGTCGACGGGGAGACGCTCGCCATCACCCGCGCCATCGTCGCCTTCTTCCCCTTCCTGCGGCCGCGAGACATGATCCAGATCGAGAGGGAGGACGGCACGGTCCTTTTCGCGGGTCAGTACCTCGACCATGCGGAGTGGAACAACCCGGCCTTCACCGACTCAAAGAAGTGGGCGGCCAACTTCAAGCTAGCCCGCATCGATCGCTTCATGCGCCATTTCGATCCCACCCTCCCCGACGGCCTGAGCGAGCCGCTTTACGCCTCGATCCCGGCGCGTAGGGCGGGATTGGCTTAGGAATCTTTAATGACGTAGGAGTGGAGTGTCTTGTTTGGATACTTCACCAGCCCATCATCAATTGCATCAACGCGAACGGGCGCTAAAGTCCTCGCTTTGTTCTTCGGGTAGTTCTTGAGGAGTATCAGGCCTGTAGCACGTTCCCCCTTCAAAGATTTTGACTCTCGGTCTGAATCGGCTTTGGCGGTCTCGGCATCGCATTCCACAAGAACGCCGTCATCTTGCACTTGCATGATATTTCCTACGATCGCGTAGACCTTCTTCTCCTCAGCGGCGGGGAGAGGGGAGAGGTCTTCCGCATAGACTGCGGACGCCATGAGGAGGAAGGCGGCCAGCGGGCGAAGAAACTTCATGGGCGTATAGTGCTACAAGTTGGAAATTTGAACAAGCCATTAGCATGCGTATCGTGTAACCCTTTAAGGAAGGGATGCTCTAAACGAAAGAGCCACCAAAAAGCCAATCCATCAATTATCGGACGTAATGTGCTTAATATGCAATTCGTTATGATCCAAAAACCGCCCTTTCCTAAAGGGTAGGTCAGCGGTTCGACTCCGCTCGGGACCACCAGTTTATAATATGGTCTTCGGCTTGATTTTAAGCTGATAGAATGGCAGTATAAGCCAGATAACCCACGGACGTTAGATACCATAACAGACCAAGTTGGACGATTTAAAGAGCCAATAAAAGCCACTATGCCGCGAATTTCCGCCATCACCATCCAGAAAGCCGGGGATCGCTTCATTGTTGTGATCCCTCCTCTATTTTCCGAAACCGGCAAGCGAAAGCGCCTTTTCTTCTCTTCGCAAACCAAGGCCAAGGAGGAGGCCAAAGCCCGCAGGGACGCTTTCTTTTCCGGCAAGCGAGCTAATCCCACCACCGACGTGGACGAGGCCGTTCTCCTTCTTGCTAAGGAGCGCGGACTCACTCCACAGCAAATGGCCGATGCGATCCGATCCTATTCCCCCGCCCCTGTCGCCAGCACCTCCACCCTCCGCCAGCGGATCGACGAGTTCATAGACCATCAGCGCGATGTCATGAAGCGGGCCGACCGGACCATCAAGAACCTCCGATGGAAGCTGGGGCCCTTCGCCCGCGCCTCCGGCGGACTCCCCGCGGCACTGGTTCGGCCGGAAGACCTTCTCGCCGTTCTGGAGGCGATTCCCGACATGGAAACCCGCCGGAGCCACTACCTTGGAGCAACGGTCTTTTTCGGATGGCTGACCCGGCGGGGCTTCGTTTCGGTGAATCCCATGCGCGTCCCGGGCCGCCACATCGAGCCCATCGAGGTTCCGTACAAGGCTCCGATCATCTTGACCCTTGAGGAAGAGAAGGCGCTTCTGGATGCCTCCTCCGGCGAAACCCGGGCACTGCTCGCCTTGAAGTGTTTTGCGGGAATACGGTCCATCGAGCTATTTTCCGAATCCTGGGGGAGGCCCCGCCTCCAGTGGGAGGATTTCGATTGGAAAGAGGGAGTCATCCACATTCGCCGAGAGGTGGCAAAGGGAACCCGGAAGAAGGACAATGAGCGCTGGGTTCCGATCAACGATGCGCTGCGGGCCTGGATACCGGCGGCAGATCGAAAGAAGGCCGGGCCGGTTGCCTCGCGGACCCAAAAGTACATCTTCGACGATTTCCGGGCCCTCCTCATCAAGGCGAATGAAAAGCTCGAAAAGAAGCTGCGGGAGTGGCCCGACAACGGCCCCCGCCACTCGTTCGCTTCCTACTTCCTGGCCGCCTATCCCGAACGCGGAGCGGCGGAGCTGGCGCGGATCATGGGGAACTCGGAGACGGTCGCCTTGGGGAGCTACGTGAAGTCGATCAAACGCCAGACCGGGGGGGCGTGGTTCGCGTTGCGGCCTTGATCTGAAGGTGAAGAAGTAGAGAGATGCTTGTCGAGGTTGAACTGACAACCATCGGTTTGCAAAACTGGTGCTCTACCGCCGAGCTAAAGCGGCATTGGAGAGAGTTGCCCGTATGCCTTTTTCCGCGAGGCCTGATAATCGGACGACAGAACGAATTCAACGGCCTTCTGCGGGACGCGAAGCCATTTCGCGAGATCAAGAGTAGTTTGTCCAGCAGCCAGGCGAGCGAGGCATTCGGCATTGAACTGCCACGGGATCATCAGTTCGTAAGCCACGTAAATGGCGTATCTTTCTGACTCGAACGGCTGACTGCCGTCGACCTGCAGTGGCGCTTTGTTGATGAGCTCTTGAACAAGGCGAATCGGATCAGTTGTGAAGCGACTGGGATCGGTGTCGATGATCAGATGGGCCAATTCCTTCGCCATGATGAAGCGACGCCAGCACCCATTATTGATTCCGGGATAGATAACCCGGGCGCGGTCTTTATATCGCAGGAGCATCCCGATGAGGGCCTCCGGAGTCCAGGTGTTCTCCTCGAAATGGATCTTGAAAGCAACACCCACCGATAGGCGTTTTTCGATGGCCTCTCGGACATCCCCCATGATGTTAATGGGGGGCTGAAGGTTCGGAATGCTGGCCAACACCTCAAGGACTGACTGGCAGACTTCGAGGAAGGTGATGGCGGGGTGCGGACTAGACGGCTCCGACATGGGCCGCCTTGGGGGAGAGTGCCTTGTTTGCCTCCTCCAGGAAGCCTTCGACCGTCGTGTTCTCGACGCCGGTAGCGAAGAACTTGATATCAACCAATCCGTTAGCCTTTTCCTTCTCGCACCATTCTAGGAATTGACGAGTGGCGGGACCAACGGGGGCGGAGGTGGTCGTGGTAGCGTTCATTGGTTTTATTGAGCGGTCCTATATATCCGAACCTATCGTGATGTCAACAAATATTTGTCTTCAACCCCTTGATTCAGAGTAACTCATAATCGGCTTAATGCAACACGCTTTACTTACACAGTGTAACGCGCATGCCTGTCATATCATCGGCTTATTCCTGGTACTTCTGTAGCCGAAACTTCAGAGCGTGGGCCTTCTGCCGGGCCGTTCGGCCCTTCCACGCTACAACTTCGTGAACTTCGTTCCAGAGCTTCGGGTCATTGATCTTGCGGATCTGTCGTATGATCTCCCCTAGCTCGGCCTCGGCGCTGGCGCTAGCCCAGGGCTCAGCCCTCTCTCGGGCCTCCTTCGCTAGTTCTGCCAGCATCTCGGCCATGCGGTGATTGCGCGAGCCCCCGGGGGCCTCTGGTTCATCGTACTCGGGAAGATCCTCGGATATCTGAATGCCCTCCTCGCGAAGAGCGCGGAGCGATACGTCCAGGAGCCACCCGGAGAGGTCGAAACCCTGCCTCTGGGCGTTGTGAATAAGTACGGCTTTAAATTCCGTTGAACAGCGGAAGCTAATATTTACGGCCTTCTTCGCGTCTAACGAAGTTAGACGCCGACTCGGTCGACTCCCGTTTGTGGTGCTCATAATATGGATGGAATGAAGATCGTTTCCTTAATGCAGAACGCGTGCCGGTGGAGTATCTACTTCGGCCAGCTACTCGCCTTTTTCCTTGCGTGGGGGCTGTGGCGGGCGCGGCTTCTGGGATGCGATCTTCGCCTTTTTGCTCGCCTCCTGCTCAATCGTTTCCCTGTCTACCTCGCGCTTCAAAAGATTAGCGATGTACTGAGAAAACGATAGCCCCAGGCTTCGCGCCTTCTTCTGCCCCGCATTCTTAAGTGATGGGCTGATAGCTATGTTTTGTCGTACGCGTTTTTCTCCTTCTCCGTCAATAGGTATTTGTCCCATAGCATAAAGATTGCGCAATAATTGCTGTAGACTCAAGTTTTACTTTTTCATTGCGCAAAGGTTGTGTAATGATGGGTGAATGGCAAATCGAAAGACGAATCATCCCAAAGTTCGGACGAACTTAGCGCTAGACCCGGTCCTGAAAAAATCGTCATCCCGGTTGGCGTTTAAACGCGGGATTAGCTTCTCCCGTTATGTGTCCGACCTTCTCGCAAGAGATCTGGAGGCCTCCAAATGACCTCCCCCTCCTCTATTGACCCTGTTTGGGAGGGCATCGCATGGGTGTCCGAATATACCGGACTTCATCCGCGCCGGATTAGGCGCATGGCCTCCCACAAGCCCAAGGCGCTTATCCCTGCCCATCGTCGAGAGGGAATGCGCGATTGGCGCTTCAAGACCTCGGAGATCAAGGTGTGGTGGGCCGCCGCCTATAACGGCGCTGCGCTGCCGAAGGGGGGCGCGTGAACCTCTCCTCCATTCTCAAGGACGCCCATGGGGGCGAGATGACGCAGGCGAATTTCCGCATGCCCCGCACCACGAAAAAGCGGATGGATGCCATCTGCAAGGCGCATGGCGTTTCGGCCTCGCTCGCGATTCGTCGGTTGGTCATGGGTTTCGTCGACAGCTACGACGCCCAGGCCCCGAAGCGGAAAGGAGTGCGCCGTGGCTGATATCTACGCCGCCGTCCACGTCCGCGTCACCTGCAAGCCCGATGACATCGCCGACGTGAAAGCCGCCGAGGCTGCCGTCCTGCGCTTCGTCGAGATCGGTCTCGACCATGTCCGGGACACCCACCCCCTCGTCCTGGACGCCCGAGTGCGCGGCGTGGAGGTCGAAGAGGACCGGTCGGACTTCGACAAGGTCGATCGCCACCCCCAGGGAACTGAGCCGGAGAATCGCCGATGAGCCTCCGCACTGAGTTCTTCTATTCCGGGTATGAGGCGGGCTTCGCGTATGGCGACTCGGGAGCTATTCCCAACGCAGCCATCATCGAGGCGATGTCTCCCGAGAACCGGGAAGATTTCCACGCCGGGTTCCGACAGGGAACCGAGGCGGCCCGCATTGCGGGCGCTGAGGTGGCGAGGGGGATGCGATGAGCCTCCTCCGCTTCTTCCGCAGGAAGGCGTCCGCACCCTCGATGATCGACGTTCGCGGCCTTCGGATTGCCACTCCGCGCCGGGTTCGTCCCGCGCCCAGCGTGAACCTCGACGTGCCGACGTTTCAGCGTCAAGGCAAGTCGGTACAGGCCGCCCGGAGGATCATCGAATGAGCCGCTTCACGAAGGACATCCCGGACATGTGGCCGCCCCTGTGGGGGATGATCGCGGTTCTAGTCATCGCGGGAATCGTCTTCATCACCGCCCTCATCCTCGCGGTCGACTCCGTTATCCGACTTTTTTCCACCCCGTAATTCAGTCCCAAAAAACACCAACCACGCACCAACCATGCTCAAAAATATCGTTAAAAAGAAAATCACCGCGAAGGCCAAGAAGCCCTCCGCGCCCGCCGTCTCCGACAAAACCGTCCTCGTCCTCCGTTCCTGCACGGCGGAGATGCGCGGACCCCACGGAAGCTCCTTCACGTGGCCCAAGGAGGGCCCCGTTGAATGCCCCGACTGGAATGCCGCCGCCCACTGCGGCAACGGCCTTCACGGCTGGCTCTGGGGCCAGGGCAATCTCGGCATGAAGGTCAACGACCCCAAGGCGGTCTGGCTCGTCGTCGAAGTCGCCGAAAAGGACATCGTCGACCTCGACGGAAAGGTGAAGTTCCCTCGCGGCAACGTCATCTATTCCGGGAACTGGTGGCAGGCTTTCGAGATCATCCGTTCCCGCCGCCCCGCGGCGGAAAAATTTGAGAAAATCGCGACCGGCAACTCCGGCCACGCGGCGGCGACCGGCAACTCCGGCCACGCGGCGGCGACCGGCTACTCCGGCCACGCGGCGGCGACCGGCTACTCCGGCCACGCGGCGGCGACCGGCGACTCCGGCCACGCGGCGGCGACCGGCAACTCCGGCCACGCGGCGGCGACCGGCAACTCCGGCCACGCGGCGGCGACCGGCAACTCCGGCCACGCGGCGGCGACCGGCTACTCCGGCCACGCGGCGGCGACCGGCTACTCCGGCCACGCGGCGGCGACCGGCTACTCCGGCCACGCGGCGGCGACCGGCAACTCCGGCCACGCGGCGGCGACCGGCTACTCCGGCCACGCGGCGGCGACCGGCAACTCCGGCCACGCGGCGGCGACCGGCGACTACGGCCACGCGGCGGCGACCGGCTACTACGGCCACGCGGCGGCGACCGGCAACTACGGCCACGCGGCGGCGACCGGCGACTACGGCCACGCGGCGGCGACCGGCTACTACGGCCACGCGGCGGCGACCGGCAACTACGGGATTGCTGTTGCGCTCGGAAAAAATGGGCGGGCTAAAGCCGGGAAGGACGGCCTCGTCGTTCTCCGCTACCAGGACGACACCGCGGATCGCCCTCGGGTGGTGGTCGGTTATGTCGGCGAGGACGGCGTGAAGGCTGACACGTGGTACGTCGTCCGGGACGGCAAGCTCTCGGAGGTCAAGTAATGAAGCACATCCAAGGGGATCTCCTCGCCATTGAGCGCGGCATTCTTGTTCATCAAGTGAACTGCATCGGAGCCATGGGCGGCCTCGCGGGTCAGGTCCGTGAGAAGTGGCCCTTGCTGGGTCGTGAGTACCGAGGCCTCTGCGCGGCGGACAAGCTGCGCCCGGGTATGGTTACGTTCTTCCGGGCTGCCCCGGAACTCATCATCGCCAACTTGGCGGGCCAGTTGGGCGTCGGTCGCGCAGCCACCGATTACGACGCCTACGAGGTGGCTCTCCCGGCCATTAAATCAATGTCCGCCGTTACGGGCCTTCCGATCTTCTTCCCCCACAAAATCGGTTGCGGCTTGGGCGGCGGGGATTGGGACCGGATGTTTTTGATCCTGAAGAACCACTGCCCGGACGCGACGCTCGTTGAGTTCCTTCCCGACCTGGAGGAGATCGAAGCGTGAAGCCTGCTGAACCTCCTAAACCCCACCTCTACGTCCTTCGCCGTCGCAGAAAGCTCTTCACCACCCGCCGGAAATTCTGGCGGACGATGAAATCGAACTAACCCCACTCCATACCTTTATGTCCGAAACCACTCCCACTGAATCCAATCAAGCGCTCATTACCAAGCCCGCTGTCTCCCGCGAAATCCGCGTCGTCCATGACGACGGCCCGAATGCCTTCCTTCTCGACACCGCCCGATACGAGCACATCTGGCGAATCGCCACGTCGATGGCGGCCGCGTCGCTCATCCCCAAGCACCTCAAAGGAAACACGGCGGAGCAGGCCCGGGCGAACTGCTTCCTCGTCGTCAACCAGGCCCTCCGGTGGGGCATGGACCCTTTCGCAGTAGCGCCGGAAACGTACGAGGTTGGAGGCAAGCTTGCCTTCCAAGGGAAGCTCGTCGCCGCAGTCATCAACGCCCGGGCGGGATTGGCGAAGCGCCTTTGCTACGCCTTCACCGGCAAGGGGGATGCCATGACGATCACCGTCTCCGGCACGCTGCTGGGCGAGTCCGAGCCTCGAACCATCACCCTGTCCGTCGGCGACGCGAAGACGGAAAACAAGATGTGGAAGAACGATCCCGAGCAGAAGCTCGTCTACTCCGGGGCTTTGAAATGGGCTCGCCGCCACGCGCCGGAGATCATCCTTGGTGTCTATTCCGAGGACGACGTGGATCGCATCCAGGAGGAACGCGCCGTTCCTTCGCGCTCCTTCGCTGAGGCGATCTCGGTCGGTAGTGAGATTCAGCCTCGCGAGATCAGAGTTTGCGAGGACGGCGTGAGCAAGACAGCCAAGGTCATGATGACCGAGCCTGTCCCGGAAGAGGAACCCCGGCGCGGACGGTCGGCGCCCCGTCCCGTCCCGGCTGATCCTGCTGACGATGTACCGATGGGGGACGCGCCTGCTTCCGCCACTCATCTCCAATCGCTTCTGGAAGAGGCTGCGAAGTGGGGAAAGGCCGAGATGGTGGAACAAGCCGAAGTCCTCGCCGCCGCCTCGACGCGCTGGTCGGGATTCAAGGGCTATAAGCGGTACGCCGATCTCCCGGTCGACCTCCAGACGGACCTTAAGCGGGGCTTCGAGATCCTCATGACCGAGGGGGGGAAGTAATGAATCCCGGAATTTACTACGGGCTCCCCGCCGACGAGTACCACGCCGCTCCCGGCGTCTCGGCCTCGATGCTCAAGGCTATGCGTCGCTCTCCCGCCCACATGCGGGCCGAGATGGCGAACCGGAAGGAAACGGAGGCGATGCGTTTCGGAACGCTCCTCCACCTCCGCCTCCTGGAGCCGGAACGGTACAAGGCCGAATGCGTTATCATTCCCCCCGACGCGCCGGATCGCCCCACCAAGGCACAGCTCGCCGCCGCCAAGCCCGCGCCGAAGACGGTCGAGCAAATCGCGTGGTGGGCGAAGTTCGACGCCGAGACGGTCGGGAAGACGGTTATCGACCAGGAGGAAGCCTTCACGATCGAGCGCATCGCCCGGAACGTCTTCGCCCATCCCATCGCCCGCGAGCTATTGACCGGAGAGGGACAGAACGAGGTATCCATCTTCGCCGTCGATCCCGTGACCGGACTGCCTCTCCGGTGCCGCGTGGACCGGATTAAAGGCCGGGTTTTCGTGGACATCAAGAAGACCGTCAACGCCGCGGATTGGGAGTTCTCGAAGACCGTCGCCGACATGGGGTATCACCTCCAGGGGGCCCTCTACCTCCGCGTGGGTGCGTTGGCCCAGCTCGCCCCGGAATACTTCGTCCTCATCGCCATCGAGCCGCTTCCTCCCTATGCCGTGAACTGCTTCGCGTTGGGCGTGAAATCCCTCAGCCGGGGCGATGAGGAATGCGCTGCGCTCCTCGCCCAATACAAGGAGTGCGAGGCGTCCGGGATCTGGCCCGCCTACAAGCAGACGCTCCGCACCTTGGAAATCCCCCGGTACGCGCTCATGCGCCCCGAGGACGCCGAGGTTGTGTTCGATCCCGCGGAGTCCACCGCCGACGAGGAAGGAGTCGCATGAACTCCCCCATGACCCAAGAGGAGGCGACCGGGCTTCAGACCATCTTCAAGACGCAGTCCCTCCGTGCCTCATGCGTGGCGATTGCAGTCGCCGCCAAGGCGGGGGAGTTCTGGCCGGATGAGGTTGACCTCTCACTCCCGAAGGCGGACCGCAACTGCATCGGCAACGCGTACAAGCTCATGAAAGACACGTTGGGCGTTATCGCCCTGGCGGAGCCCCACGTCGTTCGCCGATCGAAGAGCGGGCCGAGTCGAGGCCACCTCATCCGCAAGTACCGAACCGTTGATTTCCGCCTGGCCCGGACGATTGCCCGCCTCGCGCCGTCGGACCAGCTCGACCTCATTTCCAACTAACCATCACTCCATCCAAACATGTTTTTCAAACCCAAAACCAAGAAGGCCCTCGAGGCTGAAATCGCAAAATTGCAGGCCATCTATAACGAGGTGGATCGCCGCGGAGGCGGGGCGGTCTACTTCTCCGAACAGGTGAAACGCGCCGGGCGCATTGCCGAACTCAAGTCCCACCTCAACCACGCCATCCTGTGAGCAGCGCACTCGAAAAACAGTTCCTATTCCGCTGGAAGCTGGCCGGAGGGCCGAAGCTGACGCCAGAGCATCAGTTCCATGGTGCGCGGTTGTGGCGCTTCGACTTCGCCTTGCCGGAGATGAAGATCGCCTTTGAGATCGAGGGGGGGATCTGGGTTAAGGGCCGTCATGTGCGGGGCTCCGGCATGGTGGAGGACTGTCACAAATATTTGGCCGCCGCCTTGCTTGGCTGGCAGGTGATCCGCCTCGTTGAGCCTCAACTCAATCTCGATACGGTCCGGGACATCGTCGCGTACGTCAAGGGAAGGGGGAGGGCGTGAGCGAGTTCATTGCGGAACGCGGCCCGCACAAGGCCCGGGATGTGGCGCGGGATCTATCGTCGGGCGGAATCCCGCGTTTCTGGACCGATAGTGAGACGATGGCGAACCAGATCTGCGACCGGCTCCGAGAGTCGGGATTCACTGGAAAACGCCGCTGGGACAAGCACGCCCTGGCCTTCGTGGTGACGTGCGAGGGGAAAAGAGAGGTGGCGTTGTGATCTTCCTCCTCTTGATCATCCTGGGGGTGCGGTGAATGCACGCGCCTACTACAACGAGGTCGACCCCTACGTCGCGCAGTACCTCCGCAACCTCATCGGAGCAGGGCTTATTGCCCCTGGAGATGTCGACGAACGAAGCATCGTCGACGTTCGGCCAGACGATCTCCGAAACTACACTCAATGCCATTTCTTCGCCGGAGAAGGCGTCTGGAGTGGAGCCCTGCGTCGCGCCGGATGGCCTGACGACCGCCCCGTCTGGACCGGCTCTTGCCCCTGCCAGCCGTTCTCGGACGCTGGGCAAGGGAAAGGGTTCGACGACGAAAGACATCTTTGGCCCGCCTTCTTCGCCCTTATCGCCGAGCGCCGCCCTGTCGTTTGCTTTGGCGAGCAGGTTGCGAGTAAGGACGCTCTCGCTTGGCTCGACGTTGTACAATCTGACCTGGAAGCTACGGACTACGCCGTCGGGACGACTGATTTTTGCTCTGCGAGCGTCGGCGCTCCGCACATCCGACAGCGCCTCTACTGGGTGGCCGACGCCGGACGCCTCGATAGCTCAGGACGGGGAGAGCTTCGAGACGTGGGAAGCCCGACGCTTGGCGACCAAGGAGCGGGTGGGGAACGGGAACGGCTTCGGGATGCCGCTGACGATTGCGGCCTTGCCCTCGGCTTGGCCGACACCTCAAGCCCACGACACCAACGGGCGATCCAAGACGCAGAAGGAGAAGCACGGAACGAAGCACGGATGTTCCTGTCTGGTTCGGAGTGCGGACCTCGCGGGGTGGCCCACACCGAACACGACGAACAACGGGAAGGGGGAAGATCCGGGGGCGAAGGAACGCAGAGGATTGAACCCCGGATTAAATCCTGCGGACGCGGCGGCTCTGGCGGGATGGGCGACGCCAGTGGCGAGCAACAATCGCAAGTCCTCACGGGCGATGACGCCGAGCACAAACAACGGGCGTCGGAGTGGGGGAGGACAGAGCTCGCCTCCGGGGCTGGAGCAGGAAGCGGAACTGGCGGCTGGGATCATCGCGGAGGATGTGAGGCAGTCCGGCTTGCCGGAGACATGGCCGAAGTGGAGCGGCCCGGCCCGGTTAATGGCTTCTGGGGAGCTTCTGATTGGCTCCGATGCCGGGATGAGCGGTGGCGGCCAGTTGAACCCGGCACATTCCCGTTGGCTCATGGGGCTCCCGCCCGAGTGGGACGCCTGCGCACCCACGGAAACGCGATCAACCTTATCCAAGCGTCGGAGTTCATCTCTGCCTACCGGTTCGTCCGAGGGGAGATCGTCTAGCCATTCACCTAAAAATCTATGATCACCATCCATTCCATTGATTTGGAAATCACTAAAACGGCAAACGAGATCCACGGCCTGAAGGCTGATCTCGAGCGAAAGACCAACTACATCGGCCGACTCAACAGGGCGAAGGCCGCGCTCTCCGATCTCGATGAGGAGGGGGGCGTGCCTAAAACACCCGCCGCCGCTCCTGCGAAGGCGAAGACCGCTCGTCAGGAGAATGCTGCCCTCGATTCGTCCCTTATCCGCGACAAGATCCTTGAGGTGCTTCTGGAAACGGGAACACCCATGCGCAGCGTCGATATTGCAGAGCACCTGCACGTCGTACTAACGCACGATCAGCGCGGCGGACTCGATCTGCGAGGGTTCAAGAGTCGGATTTCGTCGTTGCTCTACAAGCTCGGCCACCACGGAATCGATAAGGACATTGTTGCGACGGGCGATCGTGGACGTTATGGCCTGGCTGAGTGGAAGGGGAAGGGGGCGTTGTGAAGATCGGCACGAAAAGCATCCTGTTCGGGGTTCACGCCTTCTGGTTGCACCCCATCTTGATCGCTATCGGGTGGTGGCGGCTGTACGGATTCCCGCTCGACCTCCGGCTTTGGGTGGCGTTCTTCGTTCACGACCTAGGCTATTTCGGGAAGCCGAACATGGACGGTCCGGAGGGGGAGATCCATCCCGAGTTCGGTGCCGCCATCATGCGGAGGCTCTTCGGCGACGAGTGGGGCGACTTCTGCCTCCTCCACTCCCGCTACTACGCCAAGCGCGTCGGGCGGCCCGTCTCGGCCCTCTGCCACGCCGACAAGATGGTGATTATCCTCGAACCCTCGTGGCTCTACATCCCGAGGTGTTGGCTCTCCGGGGAGCTTCAGGAGTTCATTGACGTCGCCCGCCGGCGGTCGGCGACGAGAACCGGCCCGAGCGACAACCTGAGCGACGCCGAGCGCGAAGGCCTGGGTTCGGGGAATCCCTGGCGGTGGCATCGCGCCCTCAAATCCTACATGCGCCGATGGATCGCCGCCCACAAGGACGGCGCGACGGATACCTGGACGCGGGTCCGCAACGTCGAGCAGGAGCACATCAATGGCCGGTGACTGGATCAAGTGGACCAAGGGGCTCACCCGGAAGAGCGAGGTGCTCCGCATCGCCGCCGCCTTGAACATGGAGCCTGCCCAGGTCGCCGGGCATCTCATGGAGTTTTGGGAATGGTGCGACAACAACGCCGAGGTCGGCGACGACGGTGACGCTCTTGTAACGCTCGGAGCGTTACAGCATGTAACGGTCGACCGCATCGTTCACGTAACGGGCTTCGCCGACGCACTCCTATCGGTTGGGTGGATGATCTCGGAAAAAGGCATCCTCCGGCTCTCGAACTTCGGCCGCCATAATGGGCAAACCGCTAAGACACGGGCACTTGGGAAGAATCGGGTGGACCGGTCTCGTAACGGTGAGAGCGTTACATCTGTAACGGTAAAAGCGTTACCAGAGAAGAGAAGTAAAGAGAAGAGTACTAATACCCCCCAACCCCCGCAAGCGGGGGAGAAGGTGGAGCTTCCTTTTTCGTCGGCTCGCTTCGCGGCGGCGTGGGGGGACTGGCGGAAGCACCGGACCCAGATCCGCAAGCCGCTCCGTCCGCTTCAGGAGCAGAAGCAGCTCGAGGAGATGACGGCCCTCGGCGAGGTCGAAGCCATCCGCCGCATCGAGCAGAGTATCCGGCAGGGCTGGCAGGGTCTCTTCGAGATCAAGGACGCCCAGGGGATGCCCGTCGCGCCCCGACCGGTCGAGAAGCCCGCCAAGCCGGTCCCGGACTGGGTGGTCGAACTCGACGCGTGCCGGGGATCATACAGCGAGAGGCTTTACGCCAAGGTGGCCGATCCGGCGGCGGACGCGTTCCTCATCGCTCGCATCAAGCGGCTTCCTCGGGAGGCGTGGGAAGCCTCAAGGGAGGAGCTGCAAGGCATGCTGGGGCGGCTTGAGGGGAAGGGTGGGGGATTGTGAGGGTCATAGAGCGTCCTGCCGTCCAGGCCTCGCCGAACTGGGACTCCATCGCGGCCGACGTGCGCCGAGGTCGCGCCATTCAATGCGACACATTCCGAGAGGCCCGCGCTGCCGTCATGGCGATGCGCAGGCGCGGTGTTCCGGTCTTCCAGCGGAAACGGAACGAGGGGGGGTGGATCGTGTCGTGACCGTTGTGACAAACGTGACCGGCGTGACTTAGGAGTTTTCCGGTTTATGTGGCAGAACAGCGGTCATGATTTTTGAAGCCAGCCATAAGCGCCCCGTCACAATCACCGAGCCGCCGCATTCCTTCGCCGAAGCCCTCAAGCTGGCAAACGATCCCAACGTGCTTCATCTCATCAACAAGGTGAGGGCTAAGGGAATTCGGGTCGGGGTTAGTGCGGAGGCCTTGCGCGAGATCGACGCGGCGAATGCGCGGTACGCGGTGCGGTTCGGGATTGCGGAGGTGGTGGCGTGAAGGAGGCCTGGGACAAGGTGATTCGCCGCGGCGTTCGCATCCAGAATCTCGTCCGCTGCAAATGCCCTGAGGTGATCCTGCGGAACGAACGGCGGATGCTTCAACAGGCGGTTGTCGCTTTCGTTGAGTCCACTGAGAAGGGGCAGAAATGAGGGAGCCATCCTACGAGCATCATCCGGTCGAGGATATCGAGCCCGAGGAGGCGGAGCGATTTCAGGAGGGGGTGCAGCTCTATTTTCGCCGCCTCTTCGCCTGGATGAATGACGGCACCACATCGGCCCAAAACTGGATGAGGTTCGATGTGTTTTGCATGCTGATCTTCCCGGATCTTCGCCATAGGACCGGCGAGACCATCGCCCGGGATCACAAGGTCACGCGCATGGCCGTCGATAAGGTGGTCACCAATCTCCGAGAAAACAGCGCCTTTTTTGGGCGCGTACAAACCCGCTCCATGCGGAGCAACAGCAACCGAGAAAAATGCAGACAATCGCAAATCGAAAAGAACCGAGTCCGGCGCTCCTCGCCGAAATCGAAGATATCCACCTCAAGACTCAAGAGTGTGCAAACCATGCGGCCGGATTCGCCCGAGGCGCGGTAGAACTGGCGCACAAGGCGGGCGTCGCCCTGGCCGAGATCAAGGCGCAGTTTCATCGACCCTCGGAATGGGATGTGTGGCTCAACCGTCATGCGAGTGAGGCCCTGCGGGATTGGTCGGTTCGGTATCTCGCTATCGGGCAGCTTGAGCTTGATTTCGATCAGACGGCAGCACTCCGTCGGCAGATGACGCTTCTCGAACTCGTCCCGGTTGAGGATCGTCAAGGGGGCGATGGAGCTAATCCGGTGGAGGCTTCGGCGGATATCGAGCGCAAGCTGCTGGTGGCCTCGGACCGCCTGCACGCCATCTTTGGGAAGCTCGGGCCGCTGGATGAGCGGAAGCGGAGTAGCTATCGCGTTCAACTCAAGACGCTTTACGACTGGCTGAAGGACGAGGTCTTTACGGAGTAGGGGATGTACAGCCCGATGAGGTATGAGGCGTGGCGGGCGATGGGCTTCAACCCGGACGACGCATAGGACATCGTGAAAATCAGGGAAGGGGATGCGAAGGGGAAACCGTGTCAACTAAACGCCACGTAAATACTTGAAGACCAACGCTACCCCCGGTAAGGAATCTATTAGAGGGGTGGCAGGGGCATGCGGGTTTATTGTCTTGCTGTCAGTTCCCACGCGTTTAGTAGGTTGACCCGGTTTAGTAGGGAGTGAGTCCTACTAAACTTGCCGAGTCGTTGGGTGTGTCGAAGGGGATGGTATCCCAGTGGCGCAAGAAGGGGATGCCGTGCGACAGCGTCGAGTCGGCGAATGCCTGGCGCGAAACGAATGCCCCACCCCGGGGCCGCAAAAAGCCCTCCGCCAGCCCCGATATCGAGTCATCCGCCATCGAGGCCCCCGCCGATCTGATCCCTCCGCGTGAGGAGCGCCACCAGATCAACCGCATCGACGACCAGGGCGAGGCCGAAGGCGACCAATCGAACAACCCCTACGACGCTCTCCGTCAGGCCAAGCTCGCCGAACAGGAGGCCAACCGCCAGCGCCAGCGCGTAGCCGACGCCGACGGCGACCCCATCGAATACGCCAAGGCCCAGGCCAGCTTCATCCAGGCCCAGAAGCATCGCATGTGGATGCAAAAGCAGGTCAGCCAGTGGGCGCGGGAGCAGGGAATCACCCTCTACGTCTCCGAGGCTAAGGCCATCTACCTCCAGGCGTTCAACTCCATCCTCCGCCGCCTCGACCTCCTCGGCGCAAAGACCGCGCCCCTCTGCTCCAATCCGAAGACAGCGAAGACCGCGATCGAGGAGGGCGTGAATAGGATTCGCGCTGCGGCAATGGAGGAGATGGAGGGTAGTCGTGACGCTGGGGGCAACTAAGCTCCTCGCCGATTACGTCGACGTTCTCCGCCCCATCGAGCATCGGAGCGTCGTCCTATGGGCGAGAGACAACATCATCCTGCCGGAGGTCGTCACCCAGAACGACGGACCCTTCGATACCTCCAACTGCCGTTACGTCGACGAGGCCCTCGAGGACTTCCGCGACCCCACCGTCTCGGACAACACATGGTGCTGGGCCGCCCAGGTCTTCAAGTCCACGGCCCTCATGGTCGGCCTTGCCTACAAGATCGACCAGCACCCGGAGAACGCTATCTGGGCGATGCCCAACAAGGATCTCCTGAAGGCCTTCGCCGAGACGAAGTGGAAGCCCGTCGTCGAGGCCAGCCCCGCCCTGCGGAAGCACATCCCCAAAGAAGCCGACCGCTTCAAAAAGCTGGAGCAGCAGTTCGGGCGGATGGTCCTCACCTTCATCGCCACCGGCTCCCAGAAGAATTCTAAGGGCCGCTCCGCCGCCCTCATCCTCATCGACGAAATCGACGACGTCGAGGCGGAGTGGAACAAGAAGGGCATGTCGGTCATCGGCATGCTCGACAGCCGAACGAAGAGCTTCTCCGGATCGAAGGTTTTCAAGACCGGCACCCCCCAGCTTCCCAGCGGCCCGAGCTGGAAAGGGTTCATGGCGGGAGACCGCCGCCTCTACTTCGTCGACTGCCCTCATTGCCGGAAGGAGACGACCCTCGAAATTTCCCCCGAGCATACCGCCCAGTACTTCCCCGGAGTTCCCGCCGCCCGCGTTGTTTGGGGTGAAGATGCCGGGGGGCCTTCCGCGAAGAAAGCCAACGGCGAGTGGGATTTGAAAATCGTTCAGGACACCGCCCGCCTGAAATGCCCTCACTGCGCCAAGCTCATCACCGAAGGCGAGAAAGCCGCCGCCGTCGCCCTCGGCCGCTGGAAGGCGACCAACCCCGACGCCCCCGAGGGAAAGCGGAGCCGTCGCATTCCGTCCATCTACAGCCCGCACGCGAAATGCTCGATCGCCGCCCTGGCCGTCAAGTTCCTCACCTGCCTCGACACCCCCGGCGGCCTTCGGAACTTCCTGAACGAAGAGTGCGCCCTGCCGTGGCAGCCGAAGGGGAGCACCGTGGCGAAGAGCGATATCGACGCCGTCGTCGAGCGCTCCCCGGAGTACCTGCTCGGCGAGATCCCCAACGTGGCCGACTTCGCCATGATGACCCTCTCGGTCGACGTGCAGCAGTCCTGCTTCTGGTGGGTGAAGCGGGCGTGGTTCGGAACCGCGGCGTCCGCCTTGGTCGACTACGGCCAGATCCTCTCCTTCGACGAGATCATGACCCTGGCCGACATGAAGCACCGGATCAAGGGAACCGACCAAACCGTCTCCTGCATGTTCGGCCTGATCGACATGGGCTTTCGGGCGAAGCGATACAAGGGCGTCTACGACTTCGTGCTGGGCCCCGGGGCGGGTCGCTTCTCCGCGACCCAAGGCCGAACGGGCGGCCACGGCTTCACGAAGACGATTATTGAAAACACCTTCGACCACGCCGGGCGGCAGGGCCCCCTCATCCAGTTCGACGACCCCACTTTCAAGTACGCCCTCTACCTGAACGCCGTGAAGGACCGGTTGAAGAACAACTGGTGGCTCCCGCGCAACCTGGGGAAGGACTACGAGGTGCAGCTGACCGACGAGTACCTGACCGAGAAGGAGGGCTGGAAGACCAAGGAGGACAACAACCACTTGGGCGATTGCGAAAAGCAGCAGCTCTTCCTCCCGACGCTGTGGGGATCGGAGATGCTCGCGGCCCTCGCCGCCAAGGTGAAGGAGAACGCCGCCCGTTGACAGCCCCGCCCTGACAATGGCCGCCACAAAAAGCCTTCTCGCCTCCGCCCTAGTCCGCCTCGCCAAGCAGCAAGGCGACGCGGTGGCATACCTGACCGGCCTCCTCGCCCCCCTGGCGAAGTTCATCACCTCCGGCGATGGACGGACCCGCGTCGGCACCAGCACCGGGGGGAGTTCCGCCTCCTGGACCCTCCTCGACGGGATGACCGCCGCCGACGCACTGGAGGTCGTCGAGCTGGCTCTCCAGATCGTCGAGACGAACGTCGACGCCACCCCCACCTACGACGAGGACGGCAATCTCGTCTGCGTTCCCACCATCGGCCAGCTCCCCAACTCGAAGCGGACGACCTCTTACGGCCAGTTCGGGGCCATCCAGCACTAACGCCGTACCGCCATGGCCCAGAAACAGCAAAAGCCGATTCGGCGTCAACGCCTCCAGAGCATCGGAAACACCTACTACGAGTCCGCCCAGATCACCGGGCAACGCTCGCAGGCCTTCCTCGCCTTCCCCCAGACCGCCGAGAAGGAGTTCAGCTACTACAACCGGCGTACGATCCTGCGAAAGAAACGCTACCTCGAGGCGAACCTCTCCATCATCGGGGCCCTGATCAAGAAGGTCGGCAAGTACTCCGTCGGCATGGGCGTCCTGCCGATGCCCTGCACCGGAGATCAGGCGTGGGACGACCACACGACCACCGAATTCATCGAATGGGCCTCGAACCCCCTCGTCTGCGACGCGATGGGCATGCAGGACTTCTTCGAGATGCAGAAATGGAACGTCGAATCGGAGTTCGGCGAGGCCGAGGCGTTCACCGCCATGGTTTCCTCGGCGAAGGCCGACTCCCCCCAGCTCCAGCTCATCGACCCCGGCGAAGTCGAATACTACGCCTCCTCGGGAACGCCCCCCGGGCTCCTCAATCCGGGCGAGTCCTCCTACATCGACGGCGTTAAGGTGAACTCCAAGGGCCGCATCCTCGCCTATGCGGTCCGCGTCACCGAAGGCGGCGGCGGGTCCGGCACGATCGATGTCGATGCCTCGAACATGATCCACCTGTGCGACCGCCGCAGGCCGAATCAGTACCGAGGCCTCTCGGCATTCGCCTCCGTCGCCAATTCCGGCGTCGACGTGATGGACCTCAAGGCCCTGGAAGTCGCCACCGTCAAACTCCACTCGGCCCTCGCCATCGCCTACACGAAAAACGAGGGGAAGGGAATGGGGGCGGGCGGCTTCACCGACCAGCTCAAAACCATGCTGGCGACCTCCGCCGCGGAGAACGGCACGCAGACCCCCACCGGGAAGACCGTCTTGGGTGAAGACATCTTCGCCGGGGCAATGATCAAGTCCCTCGGCGTCGGGGAGGACATCAAGCTTCTCTCCTCATCCCGCCCCACCGTCAATCTCATCTCCTTCCTGGAGTGGTTCTATCGTGAAATCGCCGTCGGCACCGAACTGTCGGTCGAGCTGATTTGGAACCTCTCCCTGCTCGGCGGGGCGAATGCCCGAATCAACCTCGCCGACATCCAGGCCCTCTTCGACATGAAACAAGGGAAGCTCAACCGCCGCTTCAACCGCCGCGTCTGGATCTGGTGGCTCTCCAAGAAATTCGCCCAGGGCTACCCGATGCCCAACGCCCGTCGCTGGTGGGACTGCCATTGGCTCGGACCGGCGAAGATCAACGCCGACGCCGGAAACACCGCCCAATCCCGCATAGCCGACCTCGCCGCCGGATTCGGTAGCTGGGCGGAATTCTGGGCCTCCCAGGGGAAGAGCTGGAAAGGCCAGATCACCCAGCGCATCTCCGAGGTGAAGTTCGCCCAGGAGGAGTGCAAGCGCCTCGGCGTCGACTACGCCGCCGTGTTCCCGCCGCCCGCAGGGACCGCAGCCGTCGTTCCGCCCGATCAGGCCGAGATTCTTCCCGCACCCCAACCCGCCTCCTAATCCCTCATGCGCCTCCAGCACATCATTCAGGCCGTCTACAACGAGCCGTGGCTCATCACGGCCGGGGGGCACGCCTCCGTCCAGCGGCTCCTGGAGGCGAAGATGGGGCGAGCCCGGGCCGACGACGACGCGGAGCCGCTGGACGCCTCGATCATGGTCGAGAACCCCCGCCGCGACGCCTTCGTCGACGACAACGGGATCGGTCACATCCACATTTGCGGCGTCATCGGGAAGCACCTGGGCCTGATCGAGAAATCGTGCGGCAATACCGATGTCTGCGACGTGCGTCGGGAGTTCGACGCGCTCCGACAGCAGAGCGCGAAGGGGATCATGCTCTACGTCGACTCCCCCGGCGGCACCATTGGCGGCATCCCCGAGATGTCCCGCATCCTCTCGGACTGCGACATTCCCCTCTACGCCTGGACCGACACCATCATCGGGTCGGCAGCCTACTGGCTCGCCTCCGCCGCGTTCCAAATCTGGTGCACGCCCTCCTCCGAGGTGGGAAGCATCGGCGTCATCTACCCCTGGATCGACAAGAGCGCGAGATGGGAAATGGAAGGGCTCACCTTCGCCCCCATCGTGAACGCCGAGGGGATCTACAAGTCCGCCGGCCACGGCCCCTCCTTCACGCCCGAGCAGAAGGAAGAGATTCAGGGACGGGTTCAGGCCCTTTTCGATCGTTTCCAGGGCTTCGTCATGGCGCGGCGTCCGATGATCGATTCCGATTTCATGCGCGGGCAGAGCGTCATGGGCTTCGACGCCGTCGCCGCCGGGTTGGCCGACAACCTCGGGGAATTCGAGGACGCCTATGCCGACCTCTGCTCGGCCTCCGGGGTCTTTCCCATGTCGATCCCCGATTTCTCCGCCCCCGAAAAATCGTGACCGCCGGTTGACACGCCGAGAAGGGCAATATGACCCTTCCTGAGCTTATCGCCAAGATGACCGGCCTCGAGGGCGAGCTGACCGCCCTCAAGGCCAACGCTTCCGCCTCCACCGCCGAATCCGCCACCCTCCGCGCCTCCCTCGCCGAGGCTACCGCCCAGATCGCCAAGCTGAAGGCCGAAGCGCCCGAGGAAGGGGATTCAGCCCCCGACGCGAGCGGCGGCATCTCCGAGAGCGTCAAGGCCATCGAGAACGCAATCTCCACCCTCCAGGGCGTCCTCAAGGACATCAGCAGCAAGGTTGGAGCGGACGCGGGCGATGCGGCCGACGAAGACGCCGACGCCGAGGCGGGCGACGACGCCGACATGGAAGCGAAGGCCGGTAATTGGCCCCGCGCCCTCGCCCTGCGCCAGCGCCAGCTCAAGAAGCTGACCGCCCGCGTCGCCCGGAAGACGGCGACCGCCCAGTCGAAGGAGGCTTTCGACAAGGCCGTCGCCGCGGCGTCCGCCGCGCAGATCTCCGCGCTCGGCATCGAGACGCCGCTCGCCATCTCCAGCGATCCCAACCAGAGCCCCGCCCAGAAGATCGCCGCCTCCATCAAGCCCGGCACGCATGGGCGCGGCACGAAGATCGCCGCCGCCGCCTTCAACGCCTCGCCCGAGGTGGAGGCCCTCAACCGCGCCTTCGGCCGGAAGGCTTCCTAACCCGATCACCACCCCCACCACACCACTCCTATGCCCGACCTGAATCTCCTCGATATCGTGCGACTCAACAACGGCGATGCCGTCACCGGCCTCGTCGAGTCCGCCGTCACCTCCAAGGTGGAGCTTGATCTCTTCCCCGCCGTCTCCCGCGCCGGAACCTCCTTCCAGGTTTCCCGCCGGACCGCCCTGCCGCCCGTCAACTTCGCCAAGCCCGGCGGCGGCGTTCCCACCTCGAAGTCGACGATCGTCCTCGACGACCATGAGATGTTCTACATGGAAGCCCAGCTGGAGGTTCCGAACGGCATCATCGCCGCGCAGAAGCGCAGCGTCGGCGATGTCCTCGCCATCGAGTCCGAGGGCACCCTCAAGTCGGCCTTCTACCGCCTCACCCAGCAGATGTACTACGGCAGCAAGGCCGTTGGCACTGGCAAGGGCGACGCGGGTGTCGTCTCCGACGCGCTCGGCTATCCCGGCGCGATCCAGATCATCAACGGCGATACCGATTACTGGATCAAGGGCGGCGGGGCCTCGGGCTCCAGCACCTCCCTCTTCCTCTTTTGCCTCCACGAGCAGGGGGCGCACCTCTCCGTCGGCCAGGACGGCAACATGACGCTGACTCCCTGGATTCAGCAGCAGATCGCCCTCGCGAACGGCAACAAGACGATGGCGCAGGTCGCCAGCTTCATGGGCTGGTTCGGCATGAGCGTCGTCAATCAGTTCTCGGTCTACCGGATCTCGGGCCTCGACGGCACCACGGGGAACACCCTCACGGACGATCTCATTGCCCAGCTCGTCCAGAAGATCCCGACCGAATACCGGGTCAACATGCACGCCTTCACCAGCCGTGCCGGTGCCCGTCAGCTCCAGGTCAGCCGCAGCTCGATCAAGAACCAGCCCGCCGACAGCACCGGCAAGGTTGGCTGGTCCCCCGCGCCGACCGAATCGAACGACGTCCCCCTTCACGTCACCGAGGCCATCGTCGCCACGGAATCCAACGCCTAACCCCACCCCACCATGTCCATCCAGATCAATCAGCAGAAGCAGGTTCTCGACCCGAACTTCAGCGCCGACATCTCCATCCCGGCGGCGGGCGGTGCCGACGTTCAGACGACCCCGTTCGACCTCAGCCAGGCGGGCGACGCCGGGCTAGACCACATCTTCGGCGAGCTTCTCGTCGACGCCCTGCCGAACAACGTCACCAGCTCGATCAGCGTTGCGGTCAGCCTCTACGCCGGGGCGACGGCGGGTTCCCTCGCGCTCTTCGCGGAAGTCCCGGCCCTGTCCGTCCCCGGCGTGGCGACGACGGGCTCCGCGCAGGCGAGCTTCCAGTTCCGGTTCCCCCCGGATACCCCCGAGTTCGTTGCGGCCAACGTCCACGCCCCGACCGGCGTCGGCAATAACACGGCTCAGAAGGCGCATTTCAACATCCGCTTCTAAACCCTCCACCCCGCGAACGCGCCCCGGTCCCCACAGGCCGGGGCGTCTTCGTTTCGGTTGACCCCGCCCCATCAGCATGAGCGACGCCACGTCCGACCTCGAGGCCGCCCGGATCGAGATGGAGAGCCTGTTCGGGGAGACCGCCATCCTCGACGGGGTGAGTCTCCCCGTCATCGTCCCCACCCAGGGCATCGCGCAGACTCTCGCGGCGGGTGCCTTCATCGACGGAAAAACGGGTGCCGTCAGCATTCGGAAGTCCCTCCTCGCCGCCGCGCCCATCATCGGGACCAGCAAGGCCACCGTCCGCGGATCGGATTGGCGCGTCGCCCGCGTCGACGCGAACCTCGTCACCTACGAGATCACCCTCCAGAGCCTCAACCGATGAGCATCACCCTCACGGTCGATACCACGCGGTACGCCGCCCTAGTTCGGGATCTCGCGAAGCGCACGGGACGAACCGTCCAGAAGGAACTCAAGGTGGCCGCCCGCGGGCTGTGCTGGGAACTCGCCAAGGCCATGCAGCCGTTCGGCATGGACGACAAGGCCAAAGGGCAGGGGGAGAGCGCCATCCGGCGCGACCTCTTCGGGAGCGGCCAGAAAGGCCTGACCTCGAGCACGGTGCGGCGGTTCGGCATCTTCAAGACCCTCCCCGACTCCATCATCGCCAACGCCACCGAGGAGGAGTCGACCACCGTCCAGATCTTCGCCAAGAAAAACGGCGAGGTCTACGGGACGGACAAGGAGCATTTCATGCGGAACCCCTCCGTCGGCGACCTGGACGCCATCCACCACAGCGCGTTCCGCGACGGCCGCATGAGCAGCGTGAGCGCCTTCGACCGGACGATCGGGCGATGGAAGTTCATCACCCGGACCGTCATCCCCGAGTCGAAGGGCGTGCAGATCCTCAACATGCTCGTCGCCCGCGTCGGCTTCGCCAAGGCGGGATGGGCGACCTGCGCCCGGATCATCGGTGATGCGGCCAACTCGACCCGCGATTTCCCCCGATGGGTGAAGCGGCACCGGGACGCCCCCGGAGAGGTCGAGGACCGGACCGACGACCCCAACCAGCCGACCCTCACCATCGTCAATAACATCAACTACACCCGCCGCGTCCTGAGCCAGCAGAACATGTCCATCGCCCTCAAGGACGCCGAGTACAAGCTCCGCGCCCGCATCCAGAACGCGATCGACCATCCCCCGAAATCGTCATGAGGAAATCCGCCACCGCCCACTCCGAGAACGCCTTCGCCGCGTTCCTGAAGAGCCAGGCCGCCACCGACCTCCTTTCCCCCCTGTCGTTCTATTCGGCCCAGAGCGGCCTCTTCACCGGCAGCCTCTTCACCTGGACCGTCCCCGGCAGCAACCCCCTCCAGCCGATCACGATGACGCTTCCCGGCGTCGTCATTCAGGCGACCAGCCCGATCCAGTACGGTTACGATTCTGGGAAGTTCGATCTCTCCCTCAAGGTCGGGGTGATGACGCAGGTCGACGACGCCTCGGCCATCTCCGGCGGCGTCGCCCTCCACCGGCAGCGCGTCGAGGCGCTGAGGGACATCATCGAGGAATTCACCGCCTCGACCTCCCCGCTGAACTGGACGGCCGGAGATACCGACCCCCGCGTGGTCCAGAACATCGCCGTCTCCTGCATCGTCTATAACGGGGAGATCGAATCGGAGACCGATCGAAGCCTGGTCACCGATATCAGCTACGACATCACCGTCGGCATCCTCTAGCCGGTTGACACGCCCGATTGGGCATGAGCAACAGCCAGTATCCCGTGGGGGCCGTCCAGAATTTCACGCTCCCCCTTCATACCGGATTCGACGTTACCAAGTTCCAGCCCGTCGACGGATACCAGGAGAACGAGTGGAATCACGACGTCAACGGCAACCGCCTCAACCGCATCGCCGTCGACGGAGGCGTGACGATCGAGGTTGAGGAAGTCGTCCAGCCCGGGACCGAGATCCCCCTGGAAAACACCGCCGTCAGCTTCACCAGCGTCGTCTCCGCCATCTCGACCCACGTCAGCGCGGGCAGTCTCGATCTGCTCATCATTTCCCCCGTCAAGCGCCTCGGCGATCCGGGAAAGACGATGAAGATCGGCTACACCGGCTTCAAGAACGACAACGTCCCCTAAGGCGTGAATGAGCCACGCCCCCAAATGCAGCGCATCGGAGGCGATCAGCGATAGCTTTCTCCACGGGGAGCATTTCCTCCTCGGGCGGGAGCTTCTGCCCTTCTCCCTGCGCCACTTCCTCCTCCTGAAGTCATTCGACTCCCCTGTCCTGCTCGGCGGCATGGTTGGCTTCAGGGACATCCAGCTCGCCGTCCGCGTCTGCTCGACCGGTTCGGACAAGGAGCTGCGCGATTCCCTCAAGCGCCCCTCCCTGCGCTGGAGGCTCTGGGAGCGGTACACCCGCTATCTGAACGTCTCCGTCTCGCTCAAGGCGTTCTCCGACTACTTCGACGACTACCTCCCTCCCTTCCCGTTCTGGCCCACGCCGGGACAGGGAGAGAGCCGTTGCGAGCCCTATGTCGTCTGCGCGGCCCGCCTCGTCGGGTCGGGCGCGGATCGGGACAAGGTCATGAACATGGGCCTCGGCGAGGTCGTCACGTGGAGCCTCGCGAAGATCGAGGCCGAGGGCCACGAACTCAAGACCCTCATGACCGATACGGAGGTCGAGATCCTGAGGAAGTACGACCGCATGGAAGCCGACGGCACCGCGCCTTGGCTGAAGAGGAAGGAGGCTGCGTGAGCGGCGACAACGTAAAAGTAAAAGTCGGAGGGGACATCTCCGAGGCGAACGCCGCGCTGGACGCCGCCGACCGAAAAGCGGAAGAGACCGGCCGGTCGATGCGGGAGAAGTTCGGAATCCAGGGGTTGAAGGGCGGCCCGAAGCTCAAGCGCCAGCTCGACGGCATTTTCAAGGACGCGAAGAACGCCGGAAGCGGCTTCGATCTGGCGGGCGACGCCTTGCAGCGCCTCGCGGGTAGCTTCCGCATGGCGCTCCCGCTCATGGTCGCGTTCACGGTCGGCGTGCAGGTTTTTAGCGCCATTAAAGGCTCGATCGACAAGGCGAACGAAACCGCGAAGGAACTCCGCGATTCCCTCGACAAGTTGAAGCAGATCGACGTCGATACTGCCTCCATCGATGAGCTCCAGAAGGCGATGAAAGACGCCCAGAAGGCCATTGACGACGCGCAAGCCAAACACGGCTTCTTGTGGGCGATCCTCCATGGGCGGGACGAAGAGGGCATCGTCTCCGAAGCAATCGATCAGGCTAAGCGCCTCAGCGATGCAGCCGCCGCTGCCATCGACAAGCAGACGAAGCAGATGCGGGACAAGGCTGCTGGATACTCAGAGGACGATGATGCCGACGCCATTAAGGCGAAATACGAGAAACAGATCGCCGATCTTACGCAATCCGGGCGGAAAACCATCAAGCACAAGGCCGCATACGATTCCGAGAGTGGCAACGAGATCAGCTCGGAATCCGTTGAGGAGGTCCAGACGAACGCCGATATCATTGCGTCCCTTCATCGGCAGATGGAGGAGAAGATCACCGAGATCCACCAACGCGCTTCGGACAAGCGGTCCAAGATCGACCAGGAGACCGCCGACAAGGTGGCGAAGCTGAACGAACAGGCCGCCGAGGAGCGCGAGCGGCGGGAGGAAGCGGAGATGACCAAGCCCGACCGGCTGAAGCATCTCCAGGACAAGATCGACGAAAGCAAGAGCGCCACCCTTGCAGCGGCCGATCCCGTCGAATTCGCCAAGCACCAGCTCGAAACGGAAAAGCTCATCACCGAGGAGCATCGCCTTCAGCTCGAAATCTCCAAGGAGGCCGCCGAGGAAATCGCCAAGGCCGCCGAGGTCGAGAAGAAAGCGCAGGAAGAGGCCGCCAAGGAGGCCGAACGGGCGGCGAAGGAGCGGGCCAAGCAAATCGAGGAGGAGGAGAAGACCCGGATCGAGGAGGCGAACGCCTTGGCGAAGTCGATCAAGGACGCCGAGAAGGATCTGAACGCCCCCTCCAAGCTCAACCTCACCGAGCGCGAGTGGCGTCAGCGCCAAGCCTCCCATGGCGGCTTGGTGTTCTCGGCCGGGGCGTTCGGCCAGGGCCTCGCCGAGCGGGCCGCCGGGGCGGGGGCTCATGACGGCCTCGAGGCCGCCAGGCAGCAGCGGGCCGAGCAGCTCAACCAGCTTCAGGCGATGAAGGGCCAACTCGAGATTCTCAACCAGAAACTGATGGGGGTGTCGTGAGCAACTCGATTTACCCCGCCTTCAACGGCCTCAGCCTTCAGGCCGAATCGACGACCGATGTCGACGTCGCCGGGATGGTGTCGCAAAACGCGATCTACAACGGCTCCCTGGAGGACATCCAGCGCCTCAACTGGAATATCGGCACGCCGCACCCCACCTACGCCTACGTCGGCATCGACACCTTCCGCATCACCTCCAAGCGCGGCGGGTGGGGGCAGATCGAGCTTCGCTACAAGGGCGCATTCGCCTTCGGCAGGCTCTACTACGCCCGGCAGAAAAGCCTCGTCACCATCCCCGTCCAGCAGGCTTCCAACTTCGCCCAGGTCGCCGGGTCGGCGGCGTCCCCGCAGAATGGCGCAATCTTCGATACGTCGACCAAGGCCTTCACCGGCTGGAAGAGCGGAAGCGCCTACGAGGGGCTCCTCACGCTCGACGCTACCAAGATCGTCGTCACCGAGACGAGCGTCACCGCCAGCCCCAAGGACGGCCCCTCCGTCGGCGGTCAGCCTGACACGATTCCCGGCCCCTACTCCGTCGGGAGCGGTCTCTTCATGGGCCCGTCGAATACCCAGATCGGCGGCATCTGCTACCGGAACGTCCTGACCTGGCAGAACATCCCCACTGCCGAGATCCCCATCGCCCATGAGTGACGAAGTCTCCATCAACGACCTCCCCGAGGCTCCGAACGACGGCGGCACCTACCTCGTCTCCGGGAAGCACCTCCGCGTCATCCGGGGCCTCTTCCAGAAGCTCTTCCGCGGGGACAACGTGTCCGTGTGCGGAGGCCTGGAGATCAGCAAGGCCGACGGCATGGGGTATTCCATCACCGGCCGCCCCGGCGGTGGCGGCGCGGGGACGCCCTGCTGGCTCGCGGGGGTCCAATACTGGACCTCCGCCGACGACCTCGAAAAGCTGAAGGCCTCCCTCGCCACCGATGACGATCCCGACCCCGACATTCGGAAGGTCCAGCCCGTCTTCGCGCAAACGAACATGAACCTCTCCCAGGATTTCTAATGGCCCAGACAACGCCCCCCACCTCCGGCGGCAACGGCGGCCTCGGCGGAACCGGCCTTGAGTCCGTGATCTGGCACGGCCGAGGCGAGCCCGGCTCCGGCCAGCCCAACGAGCACGCGGGCGAGCTGCAAAACTACTGGCTCCGGGTCGACCGCATCGCCGAATCCGATACGCCGCCGCTCGCCTCCGACATCTACGGCCGCCTCGATTTCCGCTACAACGGAACCGACGCGGTTCTCTATTCCGCCGTCTACGACAACGGCGGAGACCATCGGATCGACACCTTTCTCGACTTCGGCATGGGCAAGTTCACCCAAGTCCACGGCGACACGCTGGAGACCTCGGACGAGAAGGGGTATTGGTACCTCAGCTCCGCAAACGACCAACGCTTTCTCTCCCTCGACGCCCGGGACGCCTCCTTCTGGATCAACAACCAGATCGACGATTACTATTTCCTGGTCCACCAGAAAAAGCTCGTCGTCGCCAACCAGGGCGAGAGCACCTTCTGCCAGCTCGACGCCACCGACGGCTCCGCCTGGATCTACGGCGGAGGGCATGAGCACGGCATGGGAGGAGGAACGGTCTACGGAAGCGATATGGGCCACGCCAATTATGCCGCGTTGGGGGGCGCGGACGGGTCGGTCTATTGCTTCAGCCCCGCGTACTCGCAGATCATGCGGGCGGGGATTATATCGACATCCAATTCGGCTGGTACGTCCTACGCCGCCCTGAACGCCACCGATGGGTCGATCTACGCATACGATGCTACGGGATACAATTTCCTCTACAGGCGCGGCGACCTCAAACTTTATAGCAGTAACTTTGCCACCACGATTGAGCTTCAGGTCTTATCGACGGCATCCTCGTTTGAAATGTTTTCGCCCGATTCGGCGTCACATGCGGAAATGATCGTCAGCAATTCTCAGGTGGCCTTTCAGATGCTCGACGCATCCGGCGCGGGGTTAAACTATAACTCGACGGTCGGTAATTTTTCAGTTCTCAATGGGACGGGAGGTGTGGGTCAATATGCGGCGGCGACAGCATCTTTAAATGACGGATCGCACACGGGAACATGGTGGCCTAGCGGACTCACCCTCACCAATGGAACCGGAACTGTCTCGATCGATTGCTCTGACTTCACGGGGACGATGTCCGCCCAGCAAGTCACCCTCTGCGTCGACGGCGTGAGTAAGACGGCCTACTTCCTGATGACGACCCCGGCGTAATGGCGTTCGTCCTCCCCACTCCCGACGCGGACGGCCACTGCCCGACCTCCTGCTGCAAGCTTCCGGACGAGGGCTGCTCCCTCACGTTCACCTACGACAACGTGAACAGCGTCCAGGATGACGCCTTCGACATCCAACTTCAGAAGAACGATGGCACCTGGGTCACGGCAGGGAACCTGGACGGGGTTTGCAACGCCTACACCGACCATGCGGACGATCCCTGCGGTTGCGCTGGGGAGGACGTGAAGACCTTCACCTTCACCATCACGCAGGCCTTCCTCGGCGTCGACGGCTGCAAACCGTGCGCCATCAAGTTCCGCACGGTCATGACCGCCGATAATGGGTGCGGCACCTACGCCACCTTCACGATCACCGGCCCCTACGGAACCGGATTCGGAGGTTACCTCGGCGACGCGGGGACCATCGACATCTCCACCAGCTGCATTGCCCCCTCATGATGAAACCTCCGATCCGACGCGTCGGCGACAACGTCATCGTCTGCAAGGCCCAGCTTTCGGCCCAGCAGGGCAGACGCCAATCCTTCGCCCAGTCGGTCATCGCGGCGGCGACGCTCAACGAGGACGGCGATTACGTCCTGCCTCACGACAAGATGCTCGCCCTGATGCGCGTGAAGGTCACCACCAACCCGAAACCCAAGCGGGCGCAAGACGCCACCATTGCCGCCCGGGAGGCCATCTGCAAGGGATGCTCGTTCTGGGAACCCGCCGGATTCGGCAAATGCACGAAATGCATCACGTGCAGCGGCCGGGGGCTTCTGGTCCGCGCCTTCAGCAAGTGCCCTCTTCCGTCGCCGAAGTGGGGGCCGGAGTTGACTGGCGCGGAAGGCGTATGAGCAACGTGAAGGAAACGCCCTCGATCCCCAAGGAAAGCGAGTTGGTGTCGGTGGTGGTGCCCCGGAGGGACGTGCTGGCGGTCATCCAGTTCCTCAATCGCTCGCGGCTCGAGGGCCACGAGGTTCCCACCTTCGTCAACGTCATGGGGCCGCTTCATCGCGCCGCGCAGGGACCGGCCGCCCAAATCGAGGTGAAGTCCCCCGCCTAGACCGGGTTGACACCCCCAAAGTGACGTGCAGCTCTACTTCGACCTGAACGCCGGTTCGCTCGTTGTCGGGCCGCTGAATAACACCGCCGTCGCGAAGCTCGCCTTTAAGCGGGGGGACTCGCAAACCATCAGCCTCCAATTCTGCCGCGGGGGAAGCGTCGTCGACCTGGACGATACGGCCTCAACCGGCATCTTCGGCATCAAGGTCAAGGGGGACTACAATGGGGGGTACATCGTCTCCGACCTGGCTTGGGAAAAGGCCGGAGCGGGTGCAAGTGCCGTCTACACCTTCTCGCCGTCGTTCAATACGACCGAGCTAAACACCCTCATCGACAACGGAGGGCATCCGCTGGCCTCGGTGACCTGCATGGGGGAAATCCAGGTCCGCAGCACGGCGGGCCTCATTACTTCCTCGAATACCTGGGACGCCATCATTCTCGACGACGTGATCAAGGGGGACGAAGGCATTCCCACGGATGCCGAGCCTGTCTATCCCTCCCCGGTCGACATCCTCACCGTCTCCCTTACGGGCTCCATCGCCCTGGTCGTCGGCCAGCAGGACTACACTGCCGATCTCACCGCCCTGGGGTTGTCCAGATCGCCTCGCGCCCTCCTGACCCTCTCCCTCCCGACGGACGCCGACGACATCCGCGCCCATCGGAACAAGACCGCCACCACGGCCACCTCCCTTGCTATCCACCTTTCCGCCGCTCCCGAATCGAGCGAGTCGGGCGGATCGATCGATTACCTGCTCATTCCATGAAAAAACTCCTCCTCCTCGCCCTCCTGGGCGCCTCCGCCTGCGCTCACGCTCAGGACAAGGTCAACAGCCCCAACTTTCAGGGCGCTGCCCGAAGCAATCTCGACATGGGCGGCCACTCCGTCATCGGCGCAGGGGCGGTTTCCATTGGCTCCGGTTCCGGGGCGGTTTCCGTCTCGGCCTCCTCCGGCGGGCTGAACGTCAGCGGAGCAGGCGGAACCGGTGGAGTCACCATTCAGGGAAACACCTTCAACGCTGCCAACCAGCTTGTGAAGCTCGATGGTGGGGGCATGCTTTTGCCGCAGTTTCTTCCGAAGGCCACCAGTTCTATTCTGGGGGCTGTGAAGATCGGCGGTGGATTGGCTGTGGCGGGCGATGGAACCCTTTCACTGCCCGTGGCATCCGCCTCGGTCCTGGGCGGCGTCAAAATCGGTTCCGGCCTCGCAATCGACGGTAGCGCTATCCTCTCTTTGGACGCTTCGGCAACAACGCAGGGGAATGCGTTCAATGCGCCCGGAAAATTGGTCAAGCTGAACACCGACCAATACTTCATTTTCGAGGGCGACTCGATCACGGCGGGCGCGTTCGCAACACATCCCTTCTCCTATTATTTCGCCTCGATGTCCTTCGCGTCCGGGCGCGGAACGATCATTAATGATGCCGTTAGTGGGAGCACGATCTCTCCGGGGTCGGGATCGGGAAATAACGTATCCGATCGCTACAACTCCAACGTGAAGCCCTATCGCCCGTCAGCGAGCGGCGGAAGCGGTGGAGCGACCGCTTATCTGTTCCTCATGATCGGGACGAACGATATAGGGAATCTCGGTAATACCGGATCGCAGGTCATCACCGCCCTCGGCACCTACTGCGCCCAGGCGCGGAGCGACGGCTTCACGTTGGTGCTCTCCACGATCACGCCCCGGACGAGCGCCTACGGCTGGACAGCGACAATGGAGGGCTATCGTCAGCAGGTGAACAGCGCCATTCGTAACGGAACAATTCCCTGCGATATCCTGATTGATTACGCCGCCGCGCTCTCGAACCCAGCTGACACTGGGCTCTACTACGATGGACTCCACCCGCTCGACGCGGGGCAGCAGGTACTGGCGCGATATCTCAATGGCGTCATGGCTGGCAAAGGGGCGGGTGTTCCTGCGACGCCCGGCTACACGGACGTGCCTTTCGCAGGCATGAATTTCACCGGCCCCATCACGTTTCCGCAAAACTCCAAGTTAACGGACGGCAGCTCCAACACCCTCTCGTTTTTCTCTAGCGGGTCGATCCCTAGTGGCCCTTCTTTCGGCGTCTCGACGGCGAACGTTTATTTGGACGCCGCGGGGGGATCGAGTTCCGAAATCGGAATCGGCAAGAATCACACCGGGTCTAAAATCCTGCTCCGCGGGTATGAACTCAATGCCGACACCGAGCACGGAATGACTTTAAATAGCAACGTCATCGACGGCACTCCAATCCTTCACACGCTTTACACGGGAAATCCGATATTCGATATCATCGAGTCGCCATCCAATGAGGCTAATTCTTCCAGCGCCACGTGGCTCTGGTCGAACGGACATGCGCTCGCGCTTGATACATCGTCTGGCACGGATGCCTTCACTGTTAACAGCATCTATCATGGGCCGATCAACATGGGGCAGGCGCTCACGATCACGCCGTCCGGATCTGGGCCGACCTCTTGGACTAAAACCAACGGGAGTGACCTGACGGGTGGGGGTGGCGGCCTCGCTGTTTATAGTGGCGGAGGAAACCTGTATGGCATGCACCTCGGCGGAAACGCGGCGGGCTTCGCTACGGAGATTGTTTGGGCGTCCGGCCAGAACGGCGTCTCCTTCCGCCCCATTGCCACCGACGGCACGACGGGAAGCGTTGTTGCTGCGATTTATGGAAATGGTTTTGCCTCGTTCGGGGGGGACATGAATGACGGGGTCAACGCCCTCCAGGTGAATGGGACTATTAGGATCGGGTCATCCCCCCCCGCGAACGCCACCTCTTCCGGTGTTGCTGGTACGATTACCTGGGACTCGTCCTACATCTACGTCTGCACGGCGACGAACACCTGGAAGCGGGCCGCGCTTTCGAGCTGGTAGCCGCCCCTACCCCTAATTATGAGCTACGACGAATTAAAGGCCCGCCTCGACGCCCAGGACATCCTTCTTAACGAGATCAAGACGGCCGTGGTGGGAAACCCCGCATTCGGAACGACCGGCCTTGTTCTTCGCGTGGCCACCGTCGAGCGGGATGTGGCCGAGTTCCAGGGCGACAAGAAGAAAGTCATGGGGGCTGCCTTCGTACTTTCACTCCTGGGTACGGGCTTGATGGCCCTCATCGAGTGGGGCCTCCACCTGTTCAAGGACTAACGAGGATCGGTTGACAGGCGGCGAGGGGAGTATGAATCTCCTCCTTCGCCTCCTCATCCCGGTCCTCTTCGACCTGGTTTCCCCCGCCCTTGCGGCGTTCGGCCAGTGGCTCCGATCCCTCGGCGTCCACCCGGAGCACGTCGACCCCCTCATCCAGTTCGTCTCCGATCATTTCTCGGGCTGGGTCTTCATCACCGCGGGAGCCATCTACGCCGTGATCCACTCCGTCACGCTGCGGAAGAAGATCGTCGAATGGGTCCGGGCCAGGTTCTCCGGTCCTGGCACCAGCCCGGCGGCTGTCGTCCTCCTCTTCTCGGCCTCGCTCTTCGTCTCCGGCTGCGCGGAACTGACCAGCGCGGCGAAGTCGGCGGGCTCCACGGTCGAGAAAGCCGCGACGGTCGTAGCCGCCCTCCCCGCCTCGAACTTCGTCGCCACGGCCGCCGGGGACTACGCAGCCGGTCGCATTCTAGCGAACGTCCAGGGCAGCGGGACGGGGAAGATTGGCTCCCTCGTCACGGGAGCCCTCTACAAGATCACCTCCTCGACCGGCACCGTCGACACCTCCGATGCCTCGATCGCCGCCGCGAAGGCCGAGGGCAAGGCGGGCCTGAGCGACGCCGAGGTCGCTATCTACGACGCCATTTTCGACGCCACCGCCTCCGCCCTCAAGACCTTCCTAACGCAGTATCCGAACAGCTCCGCCCTCACCTCAGCGTTCCTCTACGGCATGGAGGTCCGGTTCAACGCCGGGAGCTAGGTCATGGTCATACCCGCCTGGCTCACTGCCCTCCTGCCGGAAGCCCTTAAGGCCTGGGCTGAGACGGCGGGCCTCATCAAACAGCGCGATACCGAGAGCAACACCCCGGCCATGATCCAGAACGCGCAGACCCTCCGCGAGGCCGCCGAGGTCGAGAAAGACAACGAGGCCGAAGCCAAGGCCATCAAGGGAGACGAATCCGATGCGCAATCTCGCCTGTCTTAGCCTCGCCTTGATCTTGGCTGGGTGCGGCACGGTCGCTCCGAAGCCCGTCCCCGCGCCGGAGACCCCCGCTATGTGGACCGAACCGCACGCCCCCGTCTTCGACGCTCAAGGAAAATGCGCCGGATACCGGGTCAGTGCCTACTACGTCACTCACTTCACCGACCTAGCGGCGACCTATGGCACCCGCTTTCATCCCGCCCTCAAGGGAGGCGAAGGGATGACGGCGACCGACACGGCGGGTTTCGTCACCGTCGATCGGGATCTTCAGAACATGAGTCTGGCGCGGTGGGCGCGGGAAGCCGCTAAGCCCTAGGTTGACTCGCCGCATTTGATGCGGGGGATGTCCCGTTCCGCAAGGCCGGGAAGGGTTTGCATGTTTCCCCTCCTTCCATCCCCCGCACCACTTTCATGCCGACCCCATCCGCCAACCGCATTCGGATCGAGCTGACGCAATACGGCCAGGGCAAGAGCGTCGGCGGTTGGGACTCCTACGAGGATGACGACACGAACAAGGGCCTGGCCTCCTTCGGCGTCCTGGTCGACGGGGAGACGCTCGCCATCACCCGCGCCATCGTCGCCTTCTTCCCCTTCCTGCGGCCGCGAGACATGATCCAGATCGAGAGGGAGGACGGCACGGTCCTTTTCGCGGGTCAGTACCTCGACCATGCGGAGTGGAACAACCCGGCCTTCACCGACTCAAAGAAGTGGGCGGCCAACTTCAAGCTAGCCCGCATCGATCGCTTCATGCGCCATTTCGATCCCACCCTCCCCGACGGCCTGAGCGAGCCGCTTTACGCCTCGATCCCGGCGCGTAGGGCGGGATTGGCTTAGGAATCTTTAATGACGTAGGAGTGGAGTGTCTTGTTTGGATACTTCACCAGCCCATCATCAATTGCATCAACGCGAACGGGCGCTAAAGTCCTCGCTTTGTTCTTCGGGTAGTTCTTGAGGAGTATCAGGCCTGTAGCACGTTCCCCCTTCAAAGATTTTGACTCTCGGTCTGAATCGGCTTTGGCGGTCTCGGCATCGCATTCCACAAGAACGCCGTCATCTTGCACTTGCATGATATTTCCTACGATCGCGTAGACCTTCTTCTCCTCAGCGGCGGGGAGAGGGGAGAGGTCTTCCGCATAGACTGCGGACGCCATGAGGAGGAAGGCGGCCAGCGGGCGAAGAAACTTCATGGGCGTATAGTGCTACAAGTTGGAAATTTGAACAAGCCATTAGCATGCGTATCGTGTAACCCTTTAAGGAAGGGATGCTCTAAACGAAAGAGCCACCAAAAAGCCAATCCATCAATTATCGGACGTAATGTGCTTAATATGCAATTCGTTATGATCCAAAAACCGCCCTTTCCTAAAGGGTAGGTCAGCGGTTCGACTCCGCTCGGGACCACCAGTTTTGATTTCAACGTTCTTCCTCTCAAAACCGATGCGCCCTTTTTCCGTTCTCCGATGCCTTTTGCTTTGCCTGGGGGCTTTTCTTTTACTGGGGGCCGACGCGGGGCGGGCGGAGGTGCCGGGGCAGGCGATTCCTTCCATCGCTTCGGACTATCCCCGGCTCTTGATGAGGCCGGCCGATGTGGCCCGGTTGAAGGAGCAGATCGTCGCCGATCCGGTCTCCCGCCGGCTTTCCGAGGTGCTGCTCCGGCGGGCCGACAAGCTTCTGACGACGCCCCTGCTCGTTCGCCAGATGCGGGGACGGCGTCTCCTCGATGTCTCGCGTGCGGCGGAGTCGCGGATCCTGGTTTTGGCGATGGCGGCGCGGTTGACCGATGATCCCCGTTACGTGGCGCGGGCGCGGGCGGAGCTTCTCAATGTCGCGGCCTTCGACGATTGGAATCCCTCCCACTTCCTCGACGTGGCCGAGATGTCCCTCGCGGTCTCCATCGGCCTCGATTGGCTGCACGACAGCCTTTCTCCCGCCGATCGGGCGCTTCTTTCGGAGGCCCTGCGGACGAAGGCGCTCCGGCCTTCCTTCGACGCGCCGGTGGGGCAGCTCTGGTGGATCACGGGGGATAACAACTGGTGCCAGGTCTGCCACGGCGGCCTCGTCGCCGCCGCGCTCGCGACGTGGGAGGACGATCCGGCGCTGGCCGAGTCGGTGATCCGGCGGGCGCGGGCGAACCTCGGCAAGGCGGCCCTTGCCGCCTATGCGCCCGACGGGGCCTATCCCGAGGGGCCGGGCTATTGGGATTACGGCACCACCTTCCACGTGATGCTGGTCTCCTCGCTCCAATCGGCGCTCGGGAGCGACCTCGGCCTCGCCGATTTTCCCGGCTTCGCGGTCACGGGCGATTACATGGCGCAGGTGACCTCGCCGACGGGGAAGTTCTACGACTACGCCGACAGTCCGACGGGACGGTCCCTCTCCCCGGCGCTGTTCTGGTTCGCGCGGCGGTTCGACCGGCCCTCGCTCCTCGACTGGGATCTGGCGCGGCTCGACGCGAACCTCGCGGCGTACGACAAGGGGAAGGCGGCGGGAGGGGATGACCGGTTCTTCCCCCTCGCGCTCCTCTGGTGGCAACCGGCATTCCAGGCGACCGCTTCCCGGGCTCAGGCGTGGCCGCCGACGAGCTGGCTGGGACGGGGGAACAACCCGCTTGCGATCCATCGCTCGGCGTGGGGCGACCCCCTCGCAGTCTATCTCGGATTCAAGGGCGGGAGCCCGAGCGGGAATCACGGGCACATGGACGCCTCCTCCTTCATCGTCGAGGCCGACGGGGTCCGGTGGGCGCTCGACCTGGGGATGCAGGATTACGAGACGCTGGAGAGCAAGGGGATCGCACTCTGGGAGGGCAAGCAGGGCGGCGGGCGGTGGACGGTCTTCCGCATCGGGGCGGCCTCGCACAACATCGTGGTCTTCGACGGGGGCGATCCGTTCGTGAAGGGGATGGCCTCGTTCGTCCGCTTCTCGGCGGCGGGGCCGATTCCCCATTCGGTGATCGACGTCTCGGCGCTCTGGCCGGGGCGGGTGAGCCGCTATTGGCGCGGCGCGGCCCTGCTCCCCGACCGCCGCGTCCTGCTGGAGGACGAGTGGACGACCGCCTCCGCCCCCGTCGCCCTCCGCTGGCAATGGCTGACGAAGGCGAAGGTGACGGTCGAGGCTCCCGACCGGGTCCGGCTGGAGCAGGAGGGGAAGACGGCCCGGCTCATCTTTCAACGGGAGGGAGGCGGAAAGGTCGACCTCGCCGTCACCGAGGCCGCCGCGCTCCAGCAGCCGTACGATGCGGAGAACAAGGATACCCGGCGTCTCGACGCCTCCTTCCCGAGCCCCGCCGGGGAGACGGGCCGTCTCCGCGTCTGGTTCGTCCCGGACAAGGCTCCCTTGCCGGGGACGGGCTTTGAGGAAGCCCTGCCCGCGTCGCTCGCGGCGTGGAGCGGGAATCTGCCCTAGCTTTTCCCTTACTTCATCCCGAGCGCGCGCTGGCGGTAGTGCTCGTCGGGGCGGCCGGAGATGCGGACGATCTGGTCCGGCGTCAGGAAGACCGGCCCGCCGAGGGCGGCGGCCTCGACGAAGATCTGCGCCGCCTTCTCGGCCATCAGCATCGCGGCGAGGACCGCCTTCGTCGTCGAGCCGAGGGTGATGATGCCGTGGTTCTCCAGCAGGACGACGCGGGGGGCGAGGCCGTGCTTCCCGATGAACTTCGTCGTCCCGTCGCGGATGACGACGGCGAGGGGGAGGCCGGGATCGGTGTAGGGAATGAAGACCGAGGCGGGGCCGCAGCAGACGACCTCGTCGGGGAAGAGCCGATTCTCGGCGAAGTCCCGCGCCCGGGGGGAGCAGAGGATCCCGTTGACGGTGGTGGCGTGGGTGTGGCCGACGAAGTCGACGCCGGGGAGGGTGAGGAAGTAGGCGTGAAAGAGGGCCTCGACGGAGGGCTTCCCCTGCTCCGGATTCACGCGGGCGGCGAGGAGGCGGTCGTCGATGGCGGTGTCGGAGAGGCCCTTCTCCTCGAGGAGGGGAAGGAGCGCGTCGAAGCGGCATTCGGTGAGGCCGTCGGGGCCGAGGGTGGCGAGGTTCTTCCCGCTCGATTTCACGACGAAGGAATCGGCACCGACGCGGGCCGAGGTGTTGCCCTCGCCCAACATGGCGAGGCCCCGCGCCTCGAGGCCGAGTTCATGCGACAGGGCGAGGATCTCTTCGATGCGCGTGCTCATCGGGTCAGATCGTACCACAGATCGAGACCTTGAGCCCGAGTTCTTTCATCGCGGCGGCCTTGGCATGGAGGCCCTTCTTCGCGCCCGCCTTGTCGGGGGCGTAGACGACCTGGATGTGGTTCGCCTTGTGGCGGGCCATCATCTGGTCCCGGCTGACGCCCTGGAGGACGGCGTGCATGATCGGCCACTGGGAGGTGGTGAGCTTCAGGCGATCGTCGGTCTCCTCCTGCGGGAGGGAGACGACCTCGGCGAGGCCGGTGTCGTAGTGGAGGGCGTCTCCCTCGACGAAGACGCGGCTCCAGACGACCCAGCCGGGCTTGCTGACGCCCTTCACGGTGCCGCCGCCGAGGCGGAAGTACATCGCGGGCTGACGCTCGCTGGTCGTCCCCTTCCACCCGCCGATGAGGTGGGCGGGGGGAACCGCCCCGGAGATCTCAAAGACCCAGACGTAGGCGTCGAGGGCCTTCCCCGCGCCGTCCTTGCCCTGGTAATGGCGGGCCCAGCGGAGGTCGTGAAGGGTGTTCTCGGGCTCGAAACCGGGGCCGAGTTTCTTCCAGAGCTGGTAGGTGACCAATCCGTCGAGGCCGGCGCATTCGTCGACTTCGTTGAAGTGGGGGAGCGCCTCGCGCTTGAACAGCTCGGTCCGGGTTCCCTCGCGATAGACGGGAGGCCGGTCGACATTGTTCAGCGTTCCCTCGACGAGGTCGGAGGCGGGGAGGAGGTCCTTCAGGCCCTGCTGGTACTGGATGCCGACGGTGGCGCAGCCGAAGTCGTCGGCGATGCGGACGGCGGCGATGTAGGTCTTCGCCTGGAGGAGGACCTGGTTCTCGGTGAGGTCGGTCTCCTCGTCCTTTCCGAGCTGGAATTTCATCCCCTTGTCGAGCCACCACCGGTAGACGGCGCGGGCCTCGGCGTCGGTGACGGTGAGGGTCCGGGCGTAAAGGGCCGACTGGCTGAGCCGTTCCTTGAAGACGCCGGTGGCGTGGAGGAGGTGGTCGGGAATGATGGCGTTGTACATCCCCATGCAGCCCTCGTCGAAGATGCCCATGATCTGCTGCTGCTCGCGGAATGCCTTCGCGAATTTCGTGCCGAGGGCGGTGGCGGAGGCCGGAGCGGTTTTCTCGCTCCACTTCGCGACGTGGGAGGTGTCGTGCCTCACCTTGCCGGTGGTGAGCCAGCTGCGGAGGTTCTTCAGGAACTTGGCGTCCGAGGCGAAATCCTCGCTCCAGAGGGTGCTGTAGGGGACGCCCTGCTTCGTGAGGCTGCCGTTGAGGTTGAGCATGCCGACGAGGCCGGGCCAGGTGCCGCTCCAGTTCGCGACGGTGAGGATCGGGCCGCGATGGGCGGCGAGGCCGGGGAGAAGGTGGTGGCTGTATTGCCAGACCGCCTCGGCGACGATGACGGGGGCCTCCTTCGGGATCAAGCGGAAGACCGCCATGCCGTACTTTTGGCTGTCGATGAAGCCGTGGCCCTTGGCCTTGTCGAAGCCGTGGGCGCGCTTCACGGCGTGGCCTTCGGCCTCGATCGCGGCGACGAGGCTCGCTTCGAGCCCGGCCTGGGCGGCTTCGCACTTCTGGTTGGCGCTGGCGCGGAGGTCTCCGTTGGCGACGAGGTAGACGAGTTTCTTTTTCATGGGGCGGAGGGTCATTGATTGGCTTGATTTGCTGAGTTCTTGAGGGAGATGAGCTCTTTCATCACGGTGGAAAGGTCGACGCCCGGGGCAACGCCGCCGAAGGCGTCGTGGAGGCGGAGGTAGAGGGCGTAGAGGTGGTCGTAGGCGGCGGCGTGCGCGGGATCGGGAAGGTAGGAGAAGGGCTTCACCGAGGTCATTGCCCGCTGGGCGGCGGGGAAATCGGCGTGGCCTCCCTTTGCGGGACCGGCGAGGACCGCCGCGGCGACGGCGGCCCCCAGCGCGCAGGCTTGCCCCGATCCGGCGACCTGCATGGCGCAGCCCGTCACGTCGGCATAGATCTGCATGAGGAGGGGGTTTTTCTCCGCGATGCCGCCGCAGCAGACGATCCGCCCGACGGGGACGCCGTATTGCCGCAGGCGCTCGATGATCACGCGGGCCCCGAAGGCGGTGCCCTCGATCAGGGCGCGGTAGACTTCGGCCGGGGTCGTGTAGAGGGTTTGCCCGACGAGGAGGCCGGTGAGCATCGGATCGACGAGGACGGTGCGGTTCCCGTTGTTCCAGTCGAGGGCGAGGAGCCCGCTCTGGCCGGGGCGCAGGGCGGCGGCCTCCGAGGCGAGGCTGGCGTAGAGGGCGTCGTTCCCCTTGCAGAAGCCCTCGACGAACCATTTGAAGATGTCCCCGACGGCCGATTGGCCCGCCTCAATCCCGTGGTGGCCGGGAAGGATCGCGCCGGGGACGATGCCGCAGATCCCGGGAATATCGGCGACCTGCTTCGTGGCGGGGACGACGGCGCAATCGCAGGTCGAGGTGCCGATCGCCTTCACGAGGGTTCCCTCCTCGATGCCCGATCCGATCGCGCCGTAATGGACGTCGAGTTCCCCGATGGCGATCGGAATGCCGGCGGGGAGGCCCAATTTCTCGGCCCAGACGGGGCAGAGCGTTCCGGCGGGCTGGGTGGCGTCATGGGCCTTCGCGTCGATGCGGTCCCGCAGCGCGGCGAGGGAGGGATCGAGGAGGGCGAGGAATTCCCGATCGGGGAGCCCGCCCCATTCGTCGGAGTAGAGGGCCTTGTGCCCGGCGGCGCAGATGCCGCGCCGGACCTCCCGGGGGTCGGCGATCCCGGCGAGGACGGAGGGAATGTAATCGGCCAGCTCGATCCAGCTGTGGGCGGCGGCGAAGACCTCCGGTGCGGTCCGTTGGCAGTGCCAGATCTTCGACCAGAACCACTCGGAGGAGTAGGTGTTGCCGCATTTCGCGATGTACCGGGGGCGGTGGAGGGCGGCGAGGCGGGTGATCTCGGCGGCTTCCCAGTGAGAGGTGTGGTCCTTCCAGAGCCAGCATTGCGCGGCGAGGTTTTCCCTCCACTGCGGATCGAGGGCGAGGGGGACGTTCCGGGCGTCGACGGGGAGGGGGCTGGATCCCGTGGTGCCGACGCCGATGCCGATGATGCGGTCGGGGGAGAAACCGGAATGGGCCTCTTGGGTTTGGGCGAGGGAGATCGCCTGCCCGATGCACTGTTCGAGGCCGAAGAGGTAATCCCCGGGATGTTGCCGGGCGAGGAGGTGGTTCTTCGGATCGAGGAGGACACCCTGGCGTCCGCCGGGATAGGGAACGACGGCGGTCGCGATTTCCTTCCCGTCGGCGGTCGCGACGATGAGGGCGCGGACCGAATTGGTCCCGTAATCGAGTCCGAGGGCGTAGTGCATGAAAGGGGGAAGAACGGGTGGAAAGTGAAAGCCGGAGGCCGATTGCGAGTGACAAGATTGTACCCGCTGCGGCACGCTTTTGTCTGTGTCCGATCCTGGCAGTTTTGTATCTAAAAATGATCCTCCTCTCCTGCGGGGAGGGGTTAATCCTCGGCGACTCCATCTCCACGAGTTCGATCGCTGGGGGGCGGGGAACTTCCAGCTTCACGAGATCGGCTATCTTCCCCTCGGCCTCCGGTGGCATTACGACCGGCTCTGCAATCCGTTCTGGCGGTTTTATTACAACTCAAAGCCCGGGAGCTATATCGAGATGGGGGGGGAGCGCCATCGACTCGAACCCGACCAGGTGATGGTGATTCCGGACAACACGCTGTTCAACAGCCGGGGCGCTCCGGGCGTGCCCCATCTTTGGATTCATTTCTCGCCCCCGCTGACGGCCCGCTTCGTCGCGGAGCGGTTCACGCTCCCCCTGAGCGCGGCCCTGGCGGCGACCATCGGGGAGTTGCAGGAGCAATGCCTCGGTCCGCGCCAGACGCGGGTCGAGCGGCAGCGGATCTTCCATGCCGGGCTCGCGGTGATCCATGCCTGCTTCAGCCGATCCCCGTTGGGGCAGGAATCGCCCTTTCCCCCCGCGCTCGGGCTGATCCTGGAGGGGATCGAGCGCTCCCTCGGCCAGCCTCAGCCGAACGGGGAGCTGGCGCAGCGGGCGGGGATGAGCGTCGAGGGCTTCGGCCGGTGGTTCCGCCGCCATCTGGGGATCACCCCGGCGCGGTATGTGACGCGGCGGCGGGTGCGCGAGGCGTGCCGCCTCCTGGCGCTGACCGATCTATCGATCGAGGCGGTGGCCGAAAACGTCGGCTTCGCGAACCGGCACCATTTCAGCCGGGTCTTCCACGAGAACGCGGGCCGTTCCCCCGCCCAGTTCCGGCGGGAGCATGCGGAGCGGGTCAGTTAGCCGCGCCGTCGCGGAAGAGGGATCTACATCCCGCCGGTGAAGACGGTGTGGATCATGTTCAGCGGGATGTTGATCAGGGAGGTGACGAGGCCCGGCTTCCCGATGTGGGAGGCGACGAGGACGCCGTCGTGGAACTGGAGCTCGACGCTCTTGTCGATGAGGAGTCCCCGTTCCAGGTTGAAGGCGAGGAGCGAGCGTTTGTCGGGAACGCAAAGCAGGATCTCCTGGTCCCCGAGCGCCGCGTTGCCCGTGCGGAAGGTGAGGGTGAGGGGGACGACGGGGCGGAAGAGGATGCCGGAGTATTGATCGGCGACGACGGGGGCGGCGGGATCCCGGGTCCCGGTTTGCATCGCCTTCGGGTCGGGCTTGGCAGAGGAAGCCGCCAGGGCCGGGGTGATGTCGAGGCGGATGCCGCGGCGGCCCAATTCCCGCCGCACCGCCGCCACCTGGGCCGCGTTGAAGGGATCGAAGCGGTAGGTGAAGGGGACGGCGTCCCCGGCCGGTTCCGCTCCGAAGTCGAGCGGCACGGGGGCCATCTGCGCGATGGTGAGGGCGGCGGGGGCACCCTTGCCGAGCGTGGCCGAGGTCACGGTGTCGAGCAGGGCTTTGTCGTTCACGATCAGCCGGGTGTCGCTGTCGAGGAAGACGTTTTCATCGGGCCTGAAAAAGAACCGCATCGTCCGGTCGGGCCGGAGGTCGACGGCGGCGGTGAGGGTGAAGTCGCCCTTGTGGACGGTCGGCTGGTCCTTCACGTCCCGGTCGGCAGGCTCGACGAGGCCGGAGAGGACGATCGTCCCCTCCGGGATATAGTAATAGGTCCCGTTCACCAGCCCGTTCCGGGCGGAGACGTCGGAGGCCGAGGTGTTGAGGCTGGTCGCCGTCGTGCAGCCCAGGAAGGCGAGGCACGGGGAAAGAACAAGAAGGGTGAAGAGAGCGGAAAAGGCGCGCACTCCCCATCTTACATGCGTTCCCGCGGAACGCAAAAAAGGGGAGGCGCGCCCGTGTCCGGAGGCGGGGCCTAGCGGTATCCGGCTTCGCCCGCCTTGTGGAGGGAGAGGCCCTTGGAGACGATCTTCTCGCACGCCTGCTCGACGGGGATGTTCGGGGCGGAGTCGATCCACTTGCTGCCCTCGGGCTTGGCCCAGGAGACGGCGTTGCGGATGACGCGGCGGACGTTCTTGTCGAAGTACGTCGGGTAGGTCTCGTGGCCGGGGCGGAAGTAGAAGATCTTCCCGTTGCCGCGCTTCCAGGTCGCGCCGGAGCGGAAGACCTCGCCGCCTTCAAACCAGCTGATGAAGATCATCTCGTCCGGGGTCGGGATGGCGAAGGGCTCGCCGTACATCTCCTCGTTCGCGAGCTCGAAGTGGCGGTCGATCCCCTGGGCGATGGGGTGGCCAGGATTGCAGACCCAGAGGCGCTCCCTCTCGCCCGCCTCGCGCCACGTCAGGGAGCAGGTGGTGCCGAGGAGTCGGCGGAAGATCTTCGCGTAGTGGCCGGAGTGGAGGACGATGAGGCCCATCCCCTGGAGGACGCGCTGCTGGACGCGGTCGACGATCTTGTCGTCGACCTGCCCGTGGGCGCAATGGCCCCACCAGGTGAGGACGTCGGTCTGCTCGAGGACGGCCTCGGTGAGGCCGTGCTCGGGCTGGTCGAGGGTCGCGGTGCGGACCTCGATCTCGTCGGTGCCGGACGTTTCGCGGAGGCCGGCGGCGATGCATTCGTGCATCCCCATCGGGTAGACCTGGGCGACGGCGGCGTTCTTGTGTTCGTGGACGTTTTCGCCCCAGACGGTGATGCGGAGTTTGTTGCTCATAATGAGGAGTGGAGGGTTAAGGGAGGGTTCCGTGATTGGGCGCCATTAAGCGTACTTGGGGATCGAGACTTCCTTGTTCACGGCGCTCGAGGTCATGATGCCTTCGAGGATCGCGATGACGGAGAGGGTCTGCTCGACGGGAACCGGCGAGGGCTTGTCGTTGCGGATGGCGTCGGCGAAGGCGAGGATCTCCTCGGTGTGGGCGGGCTTCACGCCCGGCTTCGGCTGGATGACGCCGTCGATCAGGGAACGGTTGATCGCGGTGTAGAACTTCCCCGTCGGCCAGGTGACGGAGGCCTTCTTGCCGAGGAGGGTGGCGTTCCAGTCTTCCTTCTCCTGGTGCTGGAGCCAGCTGGCCTCGAGGGCCATCGTCGCGCCGTTGTCGAAGTGGACGTAGCCGGAGGCGAAGTCCTCGACCCCGTACATCTTCCGGTCCCACTCGCCCCAGGCGCCGGGGATCTCGTGGCCCTTGGCGAAGTTCGTCAGGGCGCGGCCGCTGACGCGGACGGGGCGGGGGAAGCCCATGAGCCACATGGCCGTGTCGAGGGCGTGGACGCCGATGTCGAGGCAGGGGCCGCCGCCGGAGAGCTCGGGGTTGATGAAGCCGGGGCTGGTGGGGAGATGGTTACGCCGGGTGGCGTTGACGCGGGCGTGGTAGACCTCGCCGAGGGCGCCGGTGTCGACCCACGCCTTGATTGCCTGGGAATGCTCGCCGAAGCGGCAGTGCTGGGCGGTCATCAGGATCTTCTTGGCGGCCTGGGCGGCCTTCTGCATCTGGAGGACTTCCTTCACCGTGGTGGCGAGGGGCTTCTCGCACATGACGTGCTTGCCCGCCTTCAGCGCGGCGAGGACCATCGGGGTGTGGAGCTTGTTCGGCGTGCAGATGTCGACGGCGTCGAGGCCCTTCATCTTCACGAGGTCCTTGTAGTCGTTGAAGACGTGGGGAATCTGGAACTTGTCGGCCAGCTTCTGGGCGGCGATCGGGTTCACGTCGCAGACGGCGACGACTTCGCAGTCGGGAACGGCGAGCCAGCCGGGGTTGAGGTGGGCGCCCTGGACGATGCCGCCCGCGCCGATGAGGCCGATCTGGAGTTTCTTGTTCATGGGGGAGGAGTGGGGGGTGATGGGGGTATTGGTGATTATTGAACTTTTACGCTGCTGCGATTTTGCCGAGATTAGGCCAGAATAAGGCTTTGGATCAGCGGTTCAATCGGCTTTACTGGGATAAAAGAACAGAATAATAGGATTTTTCCGTCATGCCCTCCGACACCTCCTTCCATCGGGCCGCCGCCCGCGACGAGGCCGCTCTGCGCCGGGAGACGGCGGCATTGCTGGGCCGCTGGGCGGGGACGCTCCAGCGGGGGCGGCTCCGCTCCCACCTGCCGCGCCGGGCGGGGCTGATGCGCTTCGCCGCCGACATGCCGTTCCACCTGAAGCCCGAACTCTTCCTCCAGGTCTCGGGCTCGACGACGTTCACCTTTCCCGAGCAGAGGATCCGGGTGGGGCCGGGGGAACTGTGCCTCGTCCCCTCGGGCCTGCCCCACCGGGAACGGGGCCGGGACGACGTCGACGGGACGCCGTTCTGCAACCTCGTCTTCGCCTACCAGGAAGGGGAGTTCCGCTTTCATCTGGCGCGGCTGGGGAAGGGGGGGAAGCCCTTTATCGCGATCGCGAGCCGGGCCGAGACCGGGCGGCCCGCCGACGCGGCCCGCCTCGCCCTCCTGCTGGAGCCGCTCCCCGATTGGGGGGAGGAAAAGGGGCGGGACTGGGAGTGGGCGGTGCGGGGGGCGCTCCTCGCCCACCTCGCCCTCCTCGGGGCGGCGCTCCGCCATGCGGGGACCGTTCCGGCGGTCCCGACGGAGCCGCTCCGGGTCGCCCAGGTCCGTCGGCTGGTGATGCAGAACCTCGCCCGGCCCGAGCTTTCGGTCGGCTGGATCGCGCGGACCCTCCAGAGCAGCCCCGATTACCTTTCCCGCCTCTTCCGGTCGGTCACCGGCATCGCGCTCGCCTCCTACCTCGACACCCAGCGGATGGCCCAGGCGCGGGCCCTGCTGGAGACCTCGACCGAAAACATCGCCCAGGTGGCCCGGGCCTGCGGGTACGACGATCCGGGCTATTTCTCCCGCCGCTTCCGCAAGAGCCAGGGCGTCACCCCCCGGGCCTACCGGCGGGCGGCGGGGCGGCGTTGAACGGGAACAAAGCCGGGGCCAGGACCCCGTTTGAGTCCGGTTGACTCGTTTCCCAATTGCCCCTAGAGCCTGTCCTGCACTTTGGAAAGCCCGCGCCGGAGGGGCTGCGCCCCTCTCCCCTAGGCGTGCAATGCCGTCGCGTGCCTGAATGGCACGTAAGGCATTGCAGAACAACGGGAAAGGGGCGTAGGACCCCCGGCCCGAAGGGTTGCTTCTAAAAGGTTCTCCCTCGTTGTTGCTCGCTTCTTGAGTGGCTTGCGGCCACACGGCGGCGCTCGCGCCTAGATGGAGAACCTTTTAGAAGCAACGCGGGCTTTCCAAAGTGCAGGACAGGCTCTAGAACAGTCGTCCACCCTTTTTCCCTATTTTCCCATGTTCCAGTGGCTCATCAAAAAAGTTCTCGGCTCCAAAAACCAGCGTGAGGTCCGCCGCCTCCTTCCCATCGTGGAGCAGATCAACCGGATCGAGGAGGGCTACCGCTCCCTTTCCGACGACGCCCTGAGGGCGAAGACGGTCGAGTTCCGGGAGCGCCTCGCCAAGGGCGAGACCCTCGACGCCATCCTGCCCGAGGCCTTCGCCGTCGTGAAGAATGCCTGCCGCCGCTTCACCGAGGGGAAGCGGATGATCTCGGTCCGCGGCCACCAGCTGGCGTGGGAGATGATCCCGTTCGACGTCCAGCTCATCGGCGGCATGGTCCTCCACTCCGGCCGGATCGCCGAGATGGGGACCGGCGAGGGGAAGACCCTCGTCGCCACGCTCCCCTCCTACCTCAACGCCCTCTCCGGGCGGGGCGTCCACATCGTCACGGTCAACGACTACCTCGCCTCCCGCGACTGCGAGTGGGTCGGCGAGATCCACCGCTTCCTCGGCATCACCGTCGGCTGCATCCAGCACGGGCAGAGCCCGACGGAACGCCGCGCCCAATACGCCGCCGACATCACCTACGGGACGAACGCCGAGTTCGGCTTCGACTACCTCCGCGACAACGGCATGGCGACCCGCAGCGAGGACCAGGTCCAGCGCGGCCACGCCTACGCCATCGTCGACGAGGTCGACAGCATCCTGATCGACGAGGCCCGCGTCCCCCTCATCATCTCCGGCCCCGCCACCGTCTCGAACACCCAGGCCTACGAGAAGTACAAGGGCCCCGTCGCCCGCATCGTCCAGGAACAGCAGCGGGAACTCGCCCGCCTCGCGGAGCAGGTGCAGAAGCTCATCGCCGCCAACGGCCCGAAGGACCAGATCGGCCGCCTCCTCTACAAGATCAAGCTCGGCATGCCCCGGAACAAGCCCCTCCTGAAGCTGATCGAGGAGCCCGAGGTCCGTCGCATGATGGACACGGCCGAGCTCTCCTTCTACCAGGACACCCGCCGGACGGAGCTCTACGCGATCAAGGAGGAGCTCCTCTTCAGCATCGACGAGAAGAACCACGAGGCCGACCTCAGCGAGCGCGGACGGGCCTATCTCAGCCCCGCCGACCCGAACTACTTCTCCCCCTCCGACCTCCCGACCCGCTTCCACGAGATCGACAGCGATCCGGCCCTCGCCGACAACGCCGAGGAGAAGCTCCGCCAGCGCGCCGTCGCCCAGGCCCTCTACGAGGAGACGAGCGAGCGGATCCACAACATCGCCCAGCTCCTCCGCGCCTACTGCCTCTACGAGAAGGACGTCCAGTACGTCGTCCAGGAGAACAAGGTCGTCATCGTCGACGAGCACACCGGCCGCCTCATGGCGGGCCGCCGCTGGAGCGACGGCCTCCACCAGGCCGTCGAGGCGAAGGAGGGGGTGCAGCTGGAACGCGAGACCCAGACCCTCGCCACGATCACGATCCAGAACTACTTCCGCCTCTACGAGAAGCTCTCCGGCATGACCGGCACCGCCGAGACCGAGGTCAACGAGTTCCACGACATCTACAAGCTCGACGTCATCGTCGTCCCGCCGAACCGGAAGAACATCCGCAAGGACCTCGACGACACGATCTACAAGACCCGCCGCGCGAAGTACGGCGCCCTCATCCAGGAGATCAAGCGGCTCAACGAGACCGGCCAGCCGGTCCTCGTCGGGACGATCTCGGTCGAGTCGTCGGAGCTCGTCTCCCGCATGCTCGCCCGGGAGAAGGTCCCGCACCACGTCCTCAACGCGAAGTTCCACCAGCAGGAGGCCGAGATCGTCGCCGGGGCGGGCCAGAAGGGCGCCGTCACCATCTCGACGAACATGGCGGGCCGCGGTACCGACATCAAGCTGGGGCCGGGCGTCGCCGAGCTCGGCGGCCTCTGCGTCATCGGGACGGAGCGGAACGAGTCGCGCCGCATCGACCGCCAGCTCCGGGGCCGCTGCTCCCGCCAGGGCGATCCCGGCGCTTCGCGCTTCTTCATCTCCTTCGAGGACGACCTCATGCGGAACTTCGGCGACTCCCGCCGGATCTCCGACCTCATGACCCGCCTCGGCATGAAGGATGACGAGGAGCTCCAGCACCCCTGGCTGAACCGCGCCGTCGAGACCGCGCAGAAGCGGGTCGAGGAGCGGAACTACCTCATCCGGAAGCATACCCTCCAGTATGACGACGTGATGAACCTCCAGCGCGACGTCATCTACAGCTACCGCAGCGAGATCCTCGTCACCGAGGACCCCCGCGCCGAGGTCTTCGAGGTCGTCTCCGAGATCGTCCGCGGCGAGGCCCTCGCCCGCCTCGAGGGGCAGGAGGAGCCCGATGCCGCCGGCCTCCTCGCCTGGGTCAACTCGACCTTCCCCCTCGGCCTCCGCGCCGAGGAGATCGACTTCGCCCCGAAGGGCGGGGCCGCCGCCGTCGGGGAGGAACTCCTCGCCCGCGTCACCGAGGCCTACGACCTGAAGGTCAAGTTCGAGGAAGAGGATGCCGTGAAGGGGATCGAGCGTTACATCATCCTCTCCGCGATCGACCGCCTCTGGCAGGAACACCTCTACGCCATGGACGGCCTCCGCACCAGCGTCGGCCTCCGCGCCTACGGGCAGAAGGACCCCCTCATCGAGTACAAGCAGGAAGCCTACGCGATGTTCGAGGAGCTGATGGGCCGGATCAAGCACGAGGTCGTCCACAACCTCTTCCGCTCCGCCTCCAGCCTCACCGCCTTCGAGCGTTTCCTCAGCGCCCTGCCGCAGCGCCTCGTGAAGGCCGACCTCCCCTCCGGGATGGCCGCCCCCGCCGACGCTCCCGTCGCGCCCCTCCCTCCCGTCGAGGAGCCGGCGGCCAAGTCGGAATCGAAGCCGGAGCCGAAGCAGGAGGAGATGGTCCTCCCCCTCCGCCGCGATATCCCCAAGGTCGGCCGGAACGATCCCTGCCCGAACCACCCCGACGTGAAGTTCAAGAACTGCCCCTGCTCGAAGGGGATCAACCTTCCCCCCTCGCGGGGCTAAGGGCGGGAACGGGCGAGGCAAGGTCGGCACAGCACCGGAAAGACGCCCATGTCCTCGACGCCCATGACGGTACGGTTGGAACGGTGGACCTGGGCGGCGGCGATCCTCCTCGGCCTGGGGGCGGTCGCCTTCCTCCTCTGGCACATCGCCCGGCCCTACCCGGTCGAGGCTTCGGAGCCGTCCCATATCCTCAACACCGTCCTCTTCGTTCAGGGGATCAATCCCTACGCCGTCCCCTTCCATCCGGAGTGGCTCTACGTCTACGGCACCCTCCACAACGCCGTCGCCTATCCCTTCGCCCTTCTCTTCGGGCCGACGTTCCTCCTCCACCGGATTCTCTCCTGCCTCTGCCTCCTCCTCGCCACCGGCGTCCTCTACCGGGGGATGCGGCTCGACCGGATCTCCCCCGCGCTCGCCGGGTTCGGCGCGCTCCTCTTCTTCATCCACTTCGCCTTCTCGGTCACGATCACCGCGAAGGGGAACGCCGTCGCGATCCTCTGCTACCTGCTGAGCGTCGTCGTCCCCTACGCGGGGCGGTTCCGGCCCGGCAGCCTCGCCGCGGGGGCGCTCTTCTCGGTCCTCGCCTTTTACTCGAAGGGCTACCTCGCCCTCGGCGCGCCCCTCGTCTCCCTCTACCTCTTCTTCTTCCAGTCGCGGCGGCTCGGCCTCCTCTCGGCGGCCTTCTTCGGCTTCTTCCTCCTCGCCAGCGCCGCCGTCGTCCGGCATTTCTTCCCCCTCTTCCTCGAGGAATCGGTCCTCTACCAATACTACTGGACCCGCGCCTTCCACGACCGCCTCCACCTCTTCGTCGTGATGAAGGAGGTCGTCGTCGTCGAGGCCGCGCTGCTCGCCCTCCTGGCCTGGGGCCTGTGGCGGGGGAAAAAGGGGAGCGTCGAGCCCTTCGCCGCCTTCCTCCTGGCCGGGTCCTTCCTCGTCTACGTCGCGGTCCTCTCGCCGAACAAGGGGAACGGGAGCGCCTACGTCTACCACCTCGTCCTCCCCTTCCTGATCTGGGCGGCGCTCCTCGTCGTTTCCCGGAACCGGGAAGCCCTCGTTCCCCGGGTGCTGTTGCTCGCGTCGGTCGCCCTCGTCGCCCTCTTCGTCGGTCGTCCGGCCCTCCAATACGGCCATGGCGATCATCGCGCCGCATGGGAGCGCGTCGGCACCCTCCTCCGCGCCCATCACGATCCCCTATGCGACGGCTCCCTCTCCGAGTCGGTCCGCGCGGCGGGCCTGCCGGTCTACGACAACGGCCTCACCGAGGGCCTCCGTTACGTCACCGACAACCCCTCCGTTCCCGAGACCCGCCTCCACAAGGCCGAGGCGCGGGCCTATTGCGAGGCGATGACCGGGAAGCTGAAGGCGAAAGGCTTCGACCTCCTCCTCCTCTACCCGGAGGGCTCCCCCTTCTTCCCCCGCGAGCTGATCCCGCTCTATTACCGGAAGGTCGATTCGTTCTCCCTCTGGGAGAGCTTCCCCAACGATTTCAAATCGAATATCGAAGTCTGGGAACCCCTTCCCTAATCGTTCCCATCAGGCATGAACGTCGAGATCCTCAACACCGGCAGCGAGCTCCTTCTCGGCCACGTCGTCAACACCCACGCCGCCTTCCTCGGGCGGGAGGCCTTTCCCCTCGGCCTCCGCATCTCCCGGCAGACCACCGTCCCCGACGGGGCCGCGATCGGCACCGCCCTGGCCGAGGCGCTGGGCCGCTCCGACCTCATCCTCGTCACCGGGGGCCTCGGCCCGACCTCGGACGACATCACCCGGGAGCTGACCGCCGAACTCCTCGGCCTCCCCTTGGCCTCCGATCCCGCCGTCCTCGCCCATATCAAGGGCTACATCGAGTCGCGGGGGAGCGCGATGGCCCCCATCAATGCCCGGCAGGCGATGGTCCCCGCCGGGGCCGTCGTCCTCCACAACCCCGTCGGCACCGCGCCCGGCCTCATCCTCGAAAAAGAGGGGAAGATCATCGTCCTCCTCCCGGGACCGCCCCGGGAGCTGATCCCGATGTGGCGGGATGGCTTCGTCCCCTGGTTCCGGCGGCGGGGCCTTCTCCCCCCGCTCCACATGCGGAGCTGGAACATCGTCGACGTCCCCGAGTCGCGGCTGGCCACGATCATCGAGGAACCGCTCCGCGCCCTCCCCGGAGGGGAGACCCTCGAGATCGGCTACTGCGCCCGCCCCGGCCAGGTCGATCTCCGCCTCATCGCGCCCGCGCCCGCCGTGCTGGAGGCGGCGGCCCTTCTCGTCGCCGAAAAGCTGGGGCCGAACATCGCCACCGTCGACGGGGAAACCCTCGAAGCCTGCGTCGTCCGCCTCCTGACCGAGCGGAAGCAGACCGTCGCCACCGCCGAGTCTTGCACGGGGGGGCTCATCGCCCACCGCCTCACCAACGTCCCCGGGGCCTCCCGCGTCCTCCGGTACGGCTGGGTCGTCTACGCCAACGAGGCGAAGGTCGAGGAACTCGACGTCCCCACCCCGCTCTTCGCCGAGGACGGTCCCGGCGCGGTGAGCGAGGAGACCGCCCGCGCCATGGCCGTGGGGGCCCGCCTCCGCGCCCGGGCCGATTTCGCCGTCGCCGTCACCGGGATCGCCGGTCCCGACGGCGGGACGCCGGAGAAACCGGTCGGCACCGTCTGGATCGCCATCGCCTCGGATGCCGGGACCGAGGCGGTCCTGAAGACCATCAAGGCGGAGCGCGAAACCTTCAAAAACCGTGTCGCACAAACAGCGCTTGACCTTTTAAGGCGAGCCGTGCATACATCCGTATAATTATTATACAGAGTTATAACGAACCGCGAAAAAACGCAAAATAACGACACCCCTCACTGAACACGATTATGGCCAAAGCTGACACCAAGACCGACAAAACCGAGACGAAAGCCGAAACGAAGACCGGCGTCGTGCGCGACAAGAACCTCGAGCTCGCCCTCCAGGCCATCTCGAAGCAATACGGGGACGGTTCCATCGTCCGCCTCGGCGACGAGAACGCGAAACTCTCCATCGACGTCATCCCGACCGGCTCCATCGTCATCGACCACGCCCTCGGCGCGGGCGGCTTCCCCCGGGGCCGCATCATCGAGGTCTACGGCCCCGAATCGTCGGGCAAGACGACCCTGGCCCTCACCGTCATCGCCCAGGCCCAGAAGCTCGGCGGCAACGCCGCCTTCATCGACGTCGAGCACGCCCTCGATCCCCAGTATTCCCGGAAGCTCGGCGTCAACATGGACGAGCTCCTCGTCTCCCAGCCCGACTCGGGCGAGGAAGCGTTGAACATCGTCGAGACCCTCCTGAAGTCGAACGCCCTCGACGTCATCGTCGTCGACTCGGTCGCCGCCCTCATCACGAAGGCCGAAATCGAAGGCCAGATCGGCGACTCGACCGTCGGCGCCCAGGCCCGCCTCATGAGCAGCGCCCTCCGCAAGCTCACCTCGATCATCAGCAAGGCGAAGACCGTCGTCATCTTCACCAACCAGCTCCGCGAGAAGATCGGCGTCATGTTCGGCAACCCGGAGACGACCCCCGGCGGCAAGGCCCTCAAGTTCTACGCCTCGGTCCGCATCGACATCCGCCGCATCGCCGCCCTGAAGCACGCCGACGGCACCGTCTACGGCAACCGCACCCGCGTGAAGGTCGTGAAGAACAAGGTCGCCCCGCCCTTCACCGAGTGCGAGTTCGACATCCTCTACAACGAGGGCATCTCCGGCTTCGGCTCCCTCCTCGACCTCGCGATCGAGCAGAACGTCGTCGAGAAGAAGGGCGCGTGGCTCTACTACGAGGGGGCCCAGATCGCCCAGGGCCGCGACGCCGCCCTCAACGAGCTCAAGGGCAACCCCGAGCTCTTCGCCAAGATCGAGGCCGCCACGAAGGAAAAGATCGGCGTGAAGGTCCACGTGACGAAGGGCAGCAAGGCGGCGGCCGAGGCGAAGGCCGCCGAATAACCGTCCCCTCCCTCCGTTGCGGCACTTCCTCCTCCTTCCCCTGATCGCCGGGATCGGCTACGCCGTCGGCACGCTCTTCATCAAGCGCGCCGCGGCGCACGGCGTCGGTCCGTGGAGGACGGCCTTTGTCTGCAACATGGCGGTCGCCGTCTTCAGCCTCCCGTTCTTCCTGCTGGGGGCGGGCGGGAGCTTGCCGTGGGGGAAGTGGTATCAGCCGGTCATTGCCGCCGCCACCTTCTTCATCGGCCAGATCTTCACCTTCTACGCCATCGAGAAGGGGGAGCTCTCCATCGCCACGCCGATCCTCGGGACGAAGGTCATCTTCGTCGCCCTCCTAACCCTCCTTCTCATCGGCGTCGCCGTCCCTCTGAAGCTCTGGCTGGCCGCCTTCCTGACGGCGTTTTCCCTCGTCCTGCTCGGGGGAGGGAAGGCGACCGACGGCTCCCGCCGGAAGTTCTGGCTGACGGCGCTCTGGGCGGGCCTGGCCGCCTTCCACTTCGGCGTCACCGACACGCTGGCGCAGAAATGGGCCCCCGGCTGGGGCGGGGCGCGGTTCAGCTCGGTCGTCTTCCTCGTCTGCGCCCTCCTCTCCCTCGGCCTGATCCCCTTCTTCCACGCCCCGCTTCGGGCGTTGAAGGGGGAGGGGCGGAAGTACCTGATGTGGGGAATGGTCGTCGCGGCGGGGCAGGGGGCGATCCTTTATTACGCCATCGGCCGCTACGGCCACGCCACCTCGATCAACGTTGTCTACAACTTCCGCGCCCTCGCCACGATCCTCCTCGTCTGGATCGTCGGCCACTGGTTCGGGAACCGGGAAGGCGAAGCCGGCCATGGCGTGATGGCGCGGCGGCTCATCGGTTCGGCGTTGCTCTTGTTCTCGATCGGGCTGGTGATGAGCTAGAGGAGGGGCGGCCCTTCGGGACCGGGTACATCCCCTGTACAGGGGGAGGCGATCCGCCGCGTTTAGAGATGCAAGAGGGGCTGCGCCCCTCCCTGCAGGCCTTGAATCCATAAGCCCGCTCTACTCCGCGGGATCTAACCTCCTTGAGGGCCGAGCTATGGGAAGGAGCATCCAGTGGCAGGCCTATCTCCTCGGTGCTGAACACCGCTCCCTTCGAGACCGCTACATGAGCCGCTTTGCCGCCATCTGCGCCTTGAGGCACAACTCCGCCGCCTTGAACGCGTGCTTCTGCGTCATCGCCGTCTCGGTCCGATTCAGACAGTCGACGATCAGCCTCCCGAAGAACGGGAATCCGACCTGGCCTGCGAGGGAGAGGTGCTTCTCGCCGTCGCCGTTCACGAGGTAGAGCTGATCGCCGCCGCCTTCCCGGCCGACGTCGATGTACTTCCGCAGCTCGATGTAGCCCTTCGTCCCGAGGATCAGCGTCCGCCCGTCGCCCCAGGTGCGGAGCCCGGCGGGGGTGAGCCAATCGACGCGGAAGTGGTTCGTCGTCCCGTTGTCGCCGACGAGGTTCGCGTGGCCGTAGTCCTCGAGTTCAGGCGTTCCCGGATTGCCGTAGTTGGCCACGGCGGCCTCGGTGACGGTGGCGTCCTGCGCGCCGGAGTAGAAGAGGTACTGCTCGATCTGGTGGCTGCCGATGTCGCAGAGGATGCCGCCGTACTTCGCCTTCTCGAAGAACCAGCCGGGCCGGGAGGCCGGATCGCCGAGGCGATGGGGGCCGAACCCGGCGACCTGGACCACCCGCCCGATCGCCCCGTCGGCGATGAGGTCCCCGGCGGCGACGGCGCATTCGACGTGGAGCCGCTCGCTGTAATAGACCATGTACTTCTTCCCCGTCCGGGCCGCCGTCGCGCGGGCGAGGTCGAGCTGGTCGAGGGAGGTGAAGGGGGTCTTGTCGGTGAAGTAATCCTTCCCCGCCTTCATGACGCGGACGCCGAGGGGGCCGCGGTCGCACGGCACGGCGGCGGCGGCGACGAGCTGGATCCCCGGATCGTCGAGGATCGCCTCGAGGGAGGGGGCCGGCTTCGCCTGGGGGAACTTCGCCACGAAGGCGGCGACCTTGGCGGGATCGGGATCGTAGACGGCGCGGAGCGTGGCCCCCGCCTCGGTCAGCCCGTTGCACTGGCCGTAGATGTGGCCGTGGTCGAGGCCGACGGCGGCGAAGACGAACTCGCCTTCCTTCACCACCGGCGCCGGTTTGCCCTTCGGGGCGTAATTCATTCCTTCGGATTGGGGCATGGGAGGAGGCTATCAGGAATTGAACGACTTGGAAAAGTCCCCCGCCGTCTTGGCTAGCTTGGGCTTCGGCTTCGCCTTCGCGCTTTTCTTCGATGCGGCGATCCGTTTTTCGAGCAGCGCCGCATAGCGGGCTCCGCTGAGCGGCAGCGCCACGGTCGCCTCCTCGGAGGAGGAGAGGAGCATGGCGTTGGCCAGCTCGACCGAGTGGATGCCCTCGACGGCGGGGGCGATGAGGGTCTTCCCGTCGAGGATCGACTCGACGAAGTTCTTCAGGATGCCGTTGTGCTGCTCCCCGTTCCCGCTGATCGGGATCGTCGCCTCCCACACCGGGGGGCGCTCGAAGCCGTGCGGCGTGGTGCGGGAGAACTCCGACATCGGCACCTCGTTCCGCGTGTAGCTGAAGCGGCCGTTCTCGATGACCACGCGGCCCCGCTCGGCGGCGACCTCGAGGCGGTTCGTTCCCGGGGCCTCGCCCGTCGAGGTGATGAAGACGCCCGTCGCGCCGTCGCGGTAGGAGAGGTAGGCGGTGACGTCGTCCTCGACCTCGATGTCATGGTAGCGGCCCAGCGCCGCGAAGGCGCGGACCTTCTCCGGCATCCCGAAGAGCCACTGCCAGAGGTCGAGATTGTGCGGGCACTGGTTCAGCAGGACGCCGCCGCCCTCGCCCGCCCAGGTGGCGCGCCATCCGCCCGAGTTGTAGTAGGCCTGGGAGCGGAACCAGTTCGTCACCGTCCACTGGATGCGGCGGACGGAACCGAGCTCGCCGCTTCGGATCAGCTCGCGGAGCTTGAGGTAAAAGGGGTCGGTCCGTTGGTTGAACATCGCCGCGAAGACCTGCTTCCGGTGCTTGAGCTTGCTCGCCTTGTAGGCGGCGATCAGCTTCTCGCAATCGGCCTTGTGGACCGAGATCGGCTTTTCCACCAGCACGTGGAGGCCCGCCTTCAGCGCGGCGATCCCGATCGGCGTATGGGAGAAATGAGGCGTGCCGATCAGGACGGCATCGACCGCGCCGGAGGCGATCATCGCATCGCTCTCGGAGAAGGAGAGGATACCGGGAAAGGCGGCGAGGGCTGCCGGATTCATATCGCAGACCGCGCCGAGGACTGCGCCGGGGATTTTCCCCTCCAGGATCGCCCGCGCGTGGACGCCTCCCATGTTGCCCAAGCCGATGATACCGAAACGGACGTTCTTCATGGCAGGAAAAGTAGCATTTTTCAGTGAGCCATGATACGGACTCTTTAGGCATTTAATGGTATTTTTAACGCATCCATGGGATGAAAAAGGATCGTCAGGCGCGGCAATCGGGCGCACGATCGAAGGCCATGCCTTCCCCGGTTTCCTCGGTCATCCCCGCCTTTCCCTTCCGCGAGATCGAGATCGTCGGCCTCGGCGGGCGCATGCATGGACCGACGTCCCATCCCTGGGTATGGGAGACAACCACCCCTCATTTCAATTTCTGGTTTCTCATCCAGGGCGAGGGGCGGCTCCGCTACCGGAAGCGCGATTGGGTCCTCGAGCCGGGGACCTGCTTCCTCTTTCCGCCCGGCTCCCGCATTTCGGGCGGTCCCGCGCCCCACTCGCGGGAGCCGGTCCTGAACTTCTCCGTCCACTTCTTCCCCCGTCCCCGCCAGCCCGTCCCCGAGGACGCCCTCGCGCGGCTCTCCGGGCGGAAAGTCCACCGCATGGCCTTCTTCCTCGAACTGGCCCTCCACGCCACCGACGCCTACAAGCGGGGCGACGCGCACGGCCTGCGGCAGACCGAGCTGGCGGCCCTCCAGATGCTGCACCATCTCTGGCGCGAGGCCTCCTCCCCTCCGCCCCGCAAGCAGGACGATCGCATTCTCCAATTCCTCGCCGAGGCCGGGCGCAAGGGCGGGACCGACGTCCCCCGCCTGGCCAAACGGGTCGGCCTCTCCCCCTCGCAATTGACGCGTCGCGTGAAGGTCCTCACCGGTATGGCTCCCGCCGCCTACCTCATCCGGGAACGGATCAGCCACGCCTGCTCCCTGCTCACGGAGACCGCTCAATCGGTCAACGAAGTGGCCGAGGCCCTCGGCTACAGCGATCCCTCCTACTTCGTCCGCCAATTCCAGGAAGTGATGAAATCGACCCCCGCTCGCTTCCGCCGGAAGGCGTTGTCAGAAGGGCGCGCTTAATTTTCTTGCCGTCTTTTCGAACGGCGGCAATCTGTCCTTTCTGCTAAAGGAGCTGTGGCTGAGTGGCTGAAAGCGGCAGTTTGCTAAACTGTTTTAGGGGTTAAACCCTAACGGGGGTTCGAATCCCCCCGGCTCCGCAGCAGAGCTGCAAGACGGAAAGCCCCCTCAAAAAAAGCCGGAGGCGAACCCTAGGCTGCCGGGCCGCTCAGCAGCCGAAACAGTGGGACGTTGACGTAGTAGCTGTTTCGCCCGATTTTCAGCTTCTCGACGATTCCGGCCTTCGCCATTGCTTCCAGATACTTCGTTGCCGTGAGGCGCACAACGCGGAGGTCCCGCGCAACGAACTCGATTCGCGTGTAGGGGTGCCGGAAAAGGTTGTTCAACAAATCCTGACTGTAGATCCCGGGGAGTTCCGTGCGGAGGCGAAGCTTGGTCTCGGCAATGAGATTTTTGATGTGCTGCACTGTAATGAGCGTCTCCAAAGCTGTCGCTTCAATCGCCATAAGCATAAAGAGAATCCACCCTTCCCAGTCTTCCTTCTCGCGGATCGCCTGAAGGCCGCTGTAGTACGCCTCCTTGTGCCGGACGATGTAGCTGCTGAGGTAAAGAACCGGGAGATCGAGGAGCCGGTGTTGCACGAGGTGGAGGAGGTTCAGAATGCGCCCGGTGCGCCCATTCCCGTCGTAGAAGGGGTGGATGCTCTCGAATTGGTAGTGGAGGATCGCCATGCGGATCAGCGGATCCGGATCGCCCGCCTCATCCCGGTTCATGTGTTCGACGAAGTTGCCCATGAGCCTTTCGATCTCCGCTGAATCTTGCGGCGGCTCGTAGACGACGGCCCCGGTGTTGGAGTTCTTCAGAACTGTCCCGGGAAGCTTCCTCAGGCCGGCCCGGTTTTCGACGAGGGTCGCCTGGATTTCGAGGATGTGCTTGAGCCGGATCACACCCTCTTTGCGGACGTGCCGGAAGCCGACTTTGAGGGCGGCGGCGTAGCTGTGGACCTCCTTCGCCGCGGGGGTCTGGAATGTGCCGCCGACGGCGTCCGCCTGAAAGAGTTCGTCCTCGGTCGTGATGATGTTCTCAATCGTGGAGGAGTCCTTGGCTTCGCGGAGAGAGAGGGTATCAATGAGGATCTCTTCGTTCGGGATGGCCGTCACTGCCCCTTTCAGTTCAGCAAGGCGACGGTGCGCCTGGACTAAGCACTTCAGGATGGGAGCACTCTCCAGTTGGACTGATGGGGGCAAGGGGAGGAGAGGAAGAGATGACTTCATCATCAAGGGGATCGGAATGGTTTTTTACATGTCCCACACGATATGTAAAGAAAACGCCATTTTCTTTACATATCATTCCAGCTTGGGCGACCTTCTTCAATGAGGACCCACAGGCTCAGCCTTTTGGGCCGGTCGGCATTCTATACTGAGAATCGCAAGGCGCTTCACGCGAGGTGGTTGTCCGAGGTAGGCTCGCTTCCGTCCTTCCCCACCCGTGAAAGCTTTTCCGCGCCCTTTCTCTTTGCCCTTTTTGGTCGTGCTGGCCGTCGCTTTTCTGACGGCCCCGTTTCTCTCCGCACAGGAGGAAGCCCCGGCTGCCAAGGCGGAGAAGCCGTTCTCGGTCATCCTGAAGCTCGATGACCTCAATGGATACAAGGGCGAGTTGGGCCGGTGGCAGAAGTTGCGGGACTTCGCCGTCGAGCGGCAGTTGAAGCTCTCGATCGGGATCATCTGCAATTCCCTGGAGGGCGAGGGGAAGGAATCGTATTATGCCTGGATCAAGGAATTCCAGCAGACGGGCCTGGTCGAGTTCTGGAATCACGGATACGACCACCTGGCGTGGAAAGACGAGGCGGGGAAGCAATTCTGGGAGTTCAAGGGCCCTTCCTACGAGCAGCAGAAGGATCACCTCGTCCGCTCGCAGCAGCTGGCCAAGGACAAGCTGGGGATCACCTTCCGCGCCTTCGGGCCGCCCTTCAACCTGACCGATGCGGCGACGCTGAAGGCCCTTTCCGAGGATCCCGATCTCCAGATCTTCCTCTATGGGCAGCCCCAGACGGCCTCGGCAACGCCGCATCTCCTCATCCTCGATCACACCGACCTGACGATCGAGGAGCCGACCTTCGTCCCGAATCCGGCGAAGGTCGAGGGGGCCTATGCGAAGTTGGTCGGGAGTCGCGATTGCTTCGTGATGCAGGGCCATCCGGGGAAGTGGGACGACGCCCGTTTTGCGAACTTCGTCGCCATCGTCGATTTCCTCACGGCGAAGGGGGCCCGCTTCATCACGCCTTCGGAATATCTGGAAAGCCGCGCCGGCGGGACGAAGGCCGCGACGCCCTAGGTTTTTAAGCGGGTCGGCCCGCCCTACCAGACCCGGCTGATCTCCTCGTTCTCGGCCTTCTGCTTTTCCCTCTCCTCCGGGGTGAGGGTTTTCCGCTCCCGCAGCGATTGGACGTTCAGGACGACGAAGAGCGCGGCGAGGCTCACGAAAAATCCGATCAGGAATGCCTCGCCCTCCATGGGGCGAACCTATCCCGCTTGTTGGAGATGGAAAACCAAATGGTATACTTTTATTATATTAATATTGGTCTATCGCTAAATCTCTAAAGCCGGGTCTGGAAGACCCGGGGGGCGCAGCCGCAATGGCGTTTGAACCAGAAGGAGAAGTGAGAAAGGCTCGAGAAGCCGAGTTCCGAGGCGACTTCCTTCACCGAGACTCCGACCTCGCTCAACCGCATCTGGGCGTGGCGGAGGCGGCGACGCTCGAAGTACTGGCTCGGCGACATGTGCAGCTCGGCCCGGAAAAGCTGTTGCACCCGCCGCCACCCGACATTGAGGGCGAGGTCGACTGAGATGGAGGAGGCCGATTTGTTCAGCGGCCTTTTATCGAGGGCGGTCCGGACCTTCCCGACGGTCGAGTCCTGAATGGAGAAGGGGCGGGGAGTGGTCTTCCGTTTTTCGAGGCACGCCATCAGGACCGTAAGCCATTTCCAGAGGGCGGCCTGTCGGGCGGCATGGTGGACGAGGTCGGGGGCCTCCTCCGGATAGCTCTGGATCGAGGAGGGATGGCGCAGTTTCGGATGGACCGCCCGGCATAGGGCCACGGAGGCGGCCTGGAGGGCGTGGTCGGCGGCTCGGCGTTGGCTCTTGGGGACGTGGAGGCCGAAGGGAAGATCGTAGAGCGGCGGCTGGTCGACCAGCCCCAGCTGGTAGCCGATGGAGAGGAGGCGGGTGCCGGGGGCGGCGAACTGGGAGCGGTGGCCGGTGAAGGTGAAGAAGAGGTCGCCGGGGCGGCAGAGCGTTTCCTTCCCTTCGTGGCGGAGGCCGATCAGGCCGCTTTCGACGAAGAAGACGCCGGGCTGCACCTCGAATTCCTCAATCCAGGAATCGGAGAGGAAAAGGGTGCCGTGATAGGCCCAGAGCAGGGTGATGCGGGGGTGGACGGGACCGTGCAGCATGGATTCCTGGCAATGGCCGTTCCCCAGCCTAGGCGTGGCGGGCCGAAAGAATCAATGAACCTCTGCGGTCGCAGTGAAACCCTGTTTCCGGCGATAGGCGAGGCCCGCGAGGAAGGCTCCGAGGATCATGAGGGCGTACGTCGACGGCTCGGGAACGGCGGCGATCGAGGAGACGGTGAGGTTGTCGATCATTACCGAGTTGCCGGAGGATTGGTCGAAGAGGCGGAGGCCGATCTCGACATTGCTGAGCGCGGTGCCGGTGCCGAAGTTGTAGGTGCTCGTGAAGGTCCCGATGGTCATCGTGAGGATGGCCGAGGTGCCGCTGACGGTGTACTTCACGTCGACGTCGGTCGTGGTGTTGGCGGTGTAGCTGACCCCGCCATTCCCGCTGACGTCTGTTTTCACGAAATCGGCCCCCGAGTTGCTGCCGCTCGGGTTGCCGGTGAAGAAGCGGATGCGATCCGAGGTGTCGCTCACGTAATTGCTCAAAGCCAGCAGGCTCGAGGTTTCCCCGGTGGGGTTGATGAAGAGAACACCGATGCCGGGCGGGCTGGAGGGGACGGTGCCGCTCAGGGTGACCTGGAAGTGAACGTCGAGGCCGCCGCTGGTCGAGAAGGTATTCTGGACCGTACTGTCGGCGGGGGTCGTGTCATAGACGACCGCCCCGTTGGCCGAGTAGCTGTTCGAGAGGGTGAGGGCGAGGCTGCCGGACGCACCTTGGGCCGTTACAGAATTGGCAATGGCGGTGCCGGATAGATTGCGGAAGTTGTTCGTGAAATCGGTGATTCCGCCCTGAAAATCGAGGGAGACGAGGCTTTGCGCCTGGGCGGCAAGGGGGGCGGCGGCTAGGAGAGCGATGAAGAGAAAGCGTGAGAGGAGTGCGCGGCGAGTTCCCATCTTCATGGAACCACTCTGCGCCGGTTACCTCCTCCTCACGACCGAATTGGCTTACACCTTTCCGAACTCCGCTTGTGTCTTTGCGAAAAAACTCTTTTGATTAATTGCGATTTCCTGTCGGGCCGGAAGAAATCAATGAACCTCTGCGGCCGCAGTGAAACCCTGTTTCCGGCGATAGGCGAGGCCCGCGAGGAGGAGGACTCCGAGGATCATGAGGGCGGTGGTCGACGGTTCGGGAATGGCGGCGATCGAGGAGATGGTGAAGTTGTCGATGGTCGCGTAGGCAGTGCCGTTGACCGCATCGTAGAGTCGGAGCCCGATTTCGACGTTGGAGAGGGACGTTCCGGAGGCGAAGGTATAGGTGCTCGTCAGGCTGCCGACGGTCATCGTCAGGAGGGCCGAGGTGCCGCTGATCGCATACTTTACATCGACGTTGGTGATCGAGTTCGTGGTGTAGCTGGCACCGCCGTCTCCGGTCGTCGTGGTCCCTCCCTGGGCGTCGGCACCCGAGTTGGAGCCGTTCGGATTGCCGCCGAAGAAGCGGATGCGGTCCGAGGTGTCGGAATCGAAGTTGACCAAGGCCATTTGGCTCGAGGTTTCCGTGGTCGGATTGATGAAGAGGACGCCGATCGAGGGGCTGTTTGCCGAGCTCGCCCCAGTCCCTCCAAGAGAGACCTGGAAGTGGACGTCGAGCCCGGCGCTGGTGGAAAAGGTGTTCTTGACGCTCGAATCGGCGGGAGTGGTATCGAAGACGACGCTCCCGTTGCCCGAATAGCTGGTGGCGATCCTCAAGGAGAGGTTGCCGGCACCTCCACTGGCCGTGACGGGATAGTTCAGGGCGTTGGTCTGGGCGGTGGTATACAAGGCCCGGAAATTGCCCGTATAATCGGTGGTTCCGCCCTGGAAATCGAGGGAGTAAAAGGTCGTCTGCGCTCCTGCCGTGGAGATCCCGAGGCCGAGCATCCACGCCATGCCGACCAGGAGGCTCAAACGGGACGGGAAAAAGCCGCAAGTCCGAGGTGTCATGGAAACCAGTCTGAACCGGTCCCTTTTCCCTCACGACCGAATTGGCTTACATCGAGCCGAAGTTCGCTTGCTAATTTGCGAAAGGAATCTTTCGATTCTTTACGACTTTCGGAGCGGTTTCCCTCCCGCGCCGCTTCTATTTCTTCTCGTCCCCCGCCTTCGCGGCGGCGGCGCGGTCGGCGGCCTCGGCCTGTTCCTGGAGCGATTGCTTGATCTGGCTGATCTGGGCTTTCTCGGCATCGGTCGGGGCGGGGGCGTACCACTTCGCGATGCGGCGGCGGACGCCGTCGATGTCCTGGTAGAATGCGGGGCGGTAGAGGTAGATCTGGGTCGGCTGCGCGGTGGGCGGGAGGGGGGCCCAGGCGGAGGGGAGGTTCATGAGGATGTAGGGGGTGACGTTCGGCTGGTTCGGCGCCCGGTTCTCCTCGGCGACGACGCGGGCGGGGGGGAGGATCTTCGCCGGATCGGGGCCGGTCCGCTCGATCTCCCGCCAAGCGCTGTAGATGTGGGTGGCGGCCTGGGAATCGAGGAGGAGGTTCTTCGACTGCTCGGCGGCGGCGGGCGAGGAGGCGCCGATGATGAGGTCCTTCGCGGTGAGGGGGGAGAGGAATTTGGCGACCGGGACCCAGATCCATTCCTCGGGCTTCGCGTAGCGGTCGCTCTCCTTCTCGACGAACTCGCCCGCCTCGTCGAGGCGGGAGGCGCGCCAGCCGATCGAGTCTTTCGTCTGCCGGAAATCGACGGGGACCGGATGCCACGTCCCGTCGGGATGCCACGACCATTTCGCGCCCTCGGAGGTGTTCGTGGTCGGCGCATCGAGGGTCCACCAGCCGTAATGCTCGGTCCCCCAGCTCCCCGGCGTGGTGCCGATCCAGAGCCAGCCGAAGTCGCTGTACTCCCACCGGCCCTGGGTGAAGGGGACGGCGGCGTCGTAGGGGCGGAAGAACGGCTTGCCGTCCTTGATCGCCGCGTTGGTCCAGGTGCCGAGGGGGTTGAGGATGTCGAGGACGACGTCGAAGTCGGCCTTGCCCCGGTCGGCGTAGGCGGAGATCGCGGCGCGGCCCGGCGTGAGGGGGAGGACGGAGCCTGCGAGGAGGAGGAAGGGGAGGAGAAGGGTGGCGCGTTTCATGGGGGTGCTAGCTGGCTTTGGAAAGGTACTTGGCGATGCCCTGCCGGAACGATGCCTGTTTCAGGCCGAAGGCGGCGGCGGCGGGGGCGGGATCGCCGACGTTGTCGTCCCGGAGCATCGTGACCTGCGCCACGGTGACGGGGGGATCGGGCAGTTTCTCTAAGAGCGCCCCGGCGAGGAAGGCGAGGGGCCAAGGCAGGGGGAAGAAGAGGATGTGGCTTCCCTGCACCTCGACGATGACGCGGAGGAGCTCCCGGAGGGTGAGGGGCTCCGGCCCGACGAGGTCGTAGGTCTTCCCCGCCGCGTCGGCGTGGGGGATGGCGGCGACGAAGGCCTTGGCGACGTCGTCGACCGAGACCGGCTGGAGCCGGGAATGGCCGCCGCCGAAGAGGGGGAAGGTGTTCAGCTGGAGGAGCGAGAGCGGCGGGCGGAGGAAGGCGGCGAGGCGGTTCGCGAAGCGGTCCCGCGGCCCGAAGATCACCGAGGGCCGGAAGATCGTCCAGACCATGCCGCCGCTCCCGTTGCGGACGCTTTCCTCGCCCTCCCACTTCGTCGCGTGGTAGGGGGAGCGGGCGCCGGGCTTCGTCCCGAGGGCGCTCATGTGGACGAAGCGGTGGACATCGGCCTGCCGGGCGGCGCGGACGAGGTTCGCCGTCCCCTCGGCGTGGACGCGGCGGAAGGTGTGGGTGCCGCGCTCCGCGATGATGCCGACGAGGTGGACGACGGTGTCGACCCCCGCGCAGGCGGCGGGGAGGGAGGCGGGGTCGAGGATGTCCCCGGAGACGACCTCGATCTGGCCGTGGTTGCCCTTGGCCAGGGCGCGGAGCCAGGGCAGGCCTTTCCCCTTCACGGCATCGCGGCAGAGCAGGCGGATGGTATAGCCCCGCGCGGCGAGTTCCCGGACGACTTCGCGCCCGACGAACCCGGTGCCGCCGGTGACCAGGATGAGAGACATGGGGCGCGATTCTATCGGCCCCGCGCGGTTTCGGCAACCGGGAGGAGGGGGCGTCACGGTATTTTAACTTTGAATGGCCGCGGGAAGTGAGGTACTTTGGAGCATGCGCCGGATTTTCCTCTCTGTTTCCCTCCTGGGCCTCGCCCTGGCCTTCTCCACCCTCGCCCCCACCGCCCACGCGGGCCTCTTCTCCAGCTCGAAGACGCCGACGGCCTTCGAGGCCCTCGACGTGGCGAAGAAGCAGGTGACCCCCGAGATCGGCTCGAAGCTCATCTCGATCACCGGCGAGCGGAGCGAGACAGCGCTGACGCCCGACACCTGGAAGTTCAATTTCTACGACGAGCTCGCCAGCCAGCACGGGCGGCAGATCACGACGAAGGGCAAGGCCGTCGCCGGGGTCCGCGACGGGTACACCCAGCTCGATAAGTTCCGCCTCTTCGCCTACAAGCTCGAGGAAGTCGTCGGCCCCGACCAGCTGAAGATCGACTCCGACAAGGCGCTGAAGATCGTCCAGAAGACGAACCTCCTGAACAACTACTCCCTCAGCAGCGTCCTCTACACCCTCGCCCGCGATTCCGATCTCCGCGAGCCGGTCTGGAAGATCCAGATCTTCATCGACGGCGGCGACGGCAAGGAAAAGGACGCCGGCTACGCCCGCATCTCGGCCTTCGACGGCAAGGTCCTCGAGCTCCGCTTCAAGACCCTCGAGACGGCGAAGCCCGAGGCGAAGTAGCCCGCCCGCCCGATACCTTTGAAGGCGGGAAGAATGCGTCACCTCGCGATACGGAGGGCCGTTCTTCCCGCCTTTTTCGCTTTTCTCTCCCTTGCCTCCCTCGGCGCGGAGGAGTCCCGCCCCGCCGTCCCCGTCCCGCCCTTCAAGCCCCATCTGACCCCGGGGGAGCCGCTCCCCGACTGGTCCCGCCTCGAGGCGCGGCAGGAGGCGGTGACGCGGGCCGAGTTCGACCGGGCGCTGGAACGGCTCTACTCCTCCGGCCCCGACTCCCTCCGGCGCTTCCTTTCCTATGCCGACGTCTCCGACGCCGAGGCGGTCTTCTACGCCGACCAGGGGAAGACCGTCCCCCGGTTCCGCCTCCGCTTCGCGGCGTCGAAGGGGGCGAAGAAGGCGCTCCCTCTCTCTTTCGCCCCGTCGGGTCCCTCCCCGGGCCTGTCGGCCAAGCCCCTCGACGGTCTCGTCGTCTGCCTCGATCCGGGCCATATCGGCGGCGAGTGGGCGAAGGTCGAGGAGCGTTACTTCCAGGTCGGCGACGACGCCCCCGTCCTCGAGGCCCGGCTCGCGATCCTCGCCTGCCGCCGCGCCGCCACGGCGCTGGAGGCGGCGGGGGCCACGGTCCTCTGGACGAAGAAGACCGAGGAGCCGGTCACCCGCCTCCGGCCCGACGATCTCCGCCAGACGGCCCTCGACCTCCTGAAGGAAGGCAGCCCCGAGCAGCCCCTCCTCCTTCCTTCCGACCTGCTGGAGAAAAAAATCAGGATCACGGCGGAGAAGCTCTTTTACCGGACCGAGGAGATCGAGGCCCGCGCCGCGAGGATCGCCGCGATGAAGCCCCGACCCCAGCTCACCCTCTGCGTCCACTTCAACGCCGCCCCCTGGGGCGACCCGGGCCATCCGCGCCTCGTCCCGCAGAGCCGCCTCGTCGTCTTCGTCCACGGCCAATACTCGTCGGACGAGGTCGATTACGAGGACGAACGCTACGGCCTCGTCGCGAAGCTCCTCGAACAAAGCTCGTCCCTCGAGCTCGGCGTGGCCGAGAAAGTCGCCGCCGCGCTGGAGCAGGCGTGGCATATCCTCCCCGAGGAGTACAAGGATTGGCCCGCCGTCCGCCGCGTCGGCACCCATCCCTACCTCTACGCGCGGAACCTGCTGGCGAACCGCGCCTTCCCCGGCCCCGTCGTCTTCGTCGAGGGTCCCTACATGAACGCCGACGACGCCTATCCCCGCCTCGTCGCGGGCGATTACGAGGGGACCCGCCTCATCGCCGGGAAGGAACAGCGGAGCCTCTTCGCCGAATACGGCGAGGCGATCGCCAAGGGCGTGGTCGACTACGTCACCGCCGCCCGGGGCGAGTGAGGCGGCCTCGGATCCCCTTTAGACGACCTCGAGGTAATCGCGGTCGGGCAGGGCCGGGAACGGGGCGGCGGGAAGGGTCTGATACCAGAAGGCGACGGAGGCGATGTCGTCCTGCAGCGGGAGATAGCGCCATCCCGAGCGCCAGCCGAGGGCCTGGATCGTGATCTTCAGGTCGCTCTCGAAGCGGACGGGATCGGTGATGTGCCACCGGTACATGCCGAAGCGGGTCTGGGCCTGGTAGACGCCGTCGGGCCGGATCACCTGGTGGAGGCCGGCGTAGGGGGTGGTGAATTCCTGGTATTGCTTCGTCTGCCGGTTCTCGAAGTTGTAGGAGCCGCAGAAATAATCCTCGGTCCCCGTCCCGCAGATCGTCGGGAGCTCCCGGTCGCCGTCGAGGTAGAACTTGATCTCCCCCTCGCCCCACCAGCCGGTGTTGTTCACGCCCCACGCCATGTAGGTGCCGACGTAGTGGCCGCGCCCCCGTACCCCGTCGAGGATCGTGTAGACCTCCTTGTAGGGGAGGGGATTCACGCGGCGGAATTGGGCGTGGAAGTAGGCCGCATCGTCGGGGACCTCGGTCAGCACGTAGTTGATCTGGTAGTAGAGGCGCATCGACTCTTCGATGCCGATGTAGGTGAGCGTGATCCGGCACGATTTGCGGAACGGCATCTCCCAATAGCAGTTGAAGGCGCTGCCCGGATTAACGCAGACGGCGAGGGAGGAGAGGGGGGAGAATTGTCCCCAGCCGCTGGCGAAGAAATCGCCGATGGGGCATTCGACCGAGGGTGTCTCGGAGCCGTCCCAATAGAAGCGGAGGATCGTGTGTCGCCAGTTCCCCGTCGGCGTCATCCAGATCTGCTGGATCGCGCCCGGCCCCTCGATGAAGGCGATTTCCCGGGTCTGGCCCGATTCGATGATATCGTAGGGATTGACCTTCCATCCCTTGCCGAGGTCGTGCGACGGACCCGAGGCGACGCCCGTCTCGGCCCCGCCGCCCGCCCCCTTCGCGCCTGTCGGATTTTCCGAGCTGATCGAGCGGGTCTTCGCCCGGCTGAGGCGGAAGAGGTTTCCCATGGAAGAGCCAAGGCCGTTATAGGGAAGGGAAGGTTGCATGGTGCGAGGATGGCTCGCTCCCGGCCCGATTCCAATGGACGCTCTTTGGGAAGATTTGTAATATCTTTCGGTATCGAGGTTCCATGCTCCGCATCCGTTATCTCCACGAGAAGCCCCTTTTCCGGACGCCGCCGCTCCGCATCCGGGGGATCGGCATCCGGGAAAGGATGCCGCCCTGCTTCATTTCCCGGCCCGGGGGGACGGGGGACGCCCTGTTCATGCTCTTTCACTCCGCCGTCCGGATCGGGACCGATCCGGCCTCGCCCCTGCTGCCCGAAGGGACCGCGATCTTCTGGACGCCGGAGATGGGGCATCATTACGGCAGCATGGCCGAAAGATGGAGCCATTCCTGGATTCATTGCGACGGGGAGCGGCTGCGGGCGGCGTGCCGTGCCGCCCGCCTCGTCCCCGGAAGGCCGCTCCAGCCCCGGGACCCTTCCCGGGTGGAGCGGTACCTGTTCGATATTCACGGGGAACTGAGCGGCTCCTCCTCCCGGCCCGACGGGATCATTCTCGGGAACCTCCTCGAGAACCTCCTCCGGGAGGCGGCCCGCACCGGGCCTTCTCGCGCAAAGGCCGCCCCGCCCGGCCTGCTGCGGGCGAAGGAGCGGATCGACGCCGCCTACGAGCATCCGTTGACGCTCGACGCTCTGGCCCGGTTGGCCGGTCTCTCGGTGCCTCATTTCTGCACCGCCTTCCGCCGCAGCTTCGGCTTCACGCCGATCAGTTATCTGCTGCAACGCCGGATGGAGGTCGCCTCCGCCCTGGTGCGGGGGACCGGCCTTCCCCTGGGCGAGGTCGGCCGTTCGGTGGGCTGTCCCGATCCCTATTATTTCTCGAAGCTCTTCCGGAAACACTTCGGAATTCCTCCCTCGCGGCTCCGGCGGGAAAAAGCGTAGCTCATCAGGCCTGCGTCTGCGAGAGGGCGAGGTAGAACGTGGTGCAGACCACCAGGTAGAAGGCGAGCAGGAGGGAAAGAGTCATCACGGCGTGGAGGGAGGACGATTTCCAGGGTTGCGATTTCATACCCCGAAAGACGCCCCCCGCCAAACCGGGTTACGCCTTCTTTCCTTCTTCCTTTTCCACCTCGATCCGGGGGAAGAGCGGCGTGGGGGGCTGGACCGGCTTGCCTTCGAGGCGGTTGCCGAAGGCGGCCTCGGTGAGGCGGAACGATTCCGCGGTCACGGGGAGGTTCAGGACGGCGTAGATCTTCTCCGAGGTGTGGGGGAGGACCGAGGCGGTGAGGACGGCGACGCGGCGGACGGTCTCGGCCAAGGTGGCGAGGACGACGTCGAGGCGCGGGGCCAGGGCGGGGTCCTTCGCCAGCTTCCACGGGGCGCTCTGCTCGACGTACTGGTTCGCCTTCTGGAGGTAGGCCCAGAGATGCTGGAGGGCGATATGGATCTGCTTCGATTCCATGGCCTCGCGGAAGAGTGTGGTCGGCTCGTCGCTCTCCAGCTCGCGGTCGAGGTCGGTGAGGGCCTCGGCGGGGCGGGCGGGGACGCTTCCCTCGCGATACCGCCCGATCATCGAGAGGCTCCGCTGGACGAGGTTGCCGAGGTCGTTGCCGAGGTCGCTCTGGTAGCGTTGGATGAATTTCTCGTCGGTGAAGTCGGCGTCCTGGCCGAGCGACATCTCGCGCATGACGAAGTAGCGGAGGGCGTCGGGGCCGAAGGTCTCGATGTAGGGCTCGGGATCGACGACGTTGCCGACCGACTTGCTCATCTTCGCGCCGCGGTTCATCCACCAGCCGTGGACGACGAGCTGCTTCGGCTGCTCCAGGCCGAGCGCCTTCAGCATGATCGGCCAGTAGACGGCGTGGGCGGGGATGAGGATGTCCTTGCCGATGAGGTGGACGTCGGCGGGCCACTTGTCGGTGGGAAGGCCGGGATCGGCGAACGAGACGTAGTTGATGAGGGCGTCGAACCAGACGTAGGTGACGAAGTCCTCGGCGAAGGGAAGGGGGATGCCCCATTCGAGGCGGCTCTTCGGGCGGGAGATGCAGAGGTCGCCGATCGGGTTCTCGAGCGCGGCGAGGACCTCGTTCCGGCGGAACGAGGGGAAGATGAACTCGGGATGGTCGGTGACGTATTGGCGGAGCCAGTCCTGGTAGGCGGCGAGCTTGAAGAAGTAGTTCGGTTCCTTCGTCTTCACGACTTCGCCGTAGATCTCGGGCCAGACGCCGTCGACCTGGTCCTTCTCGGTGACGAACTGCTCGGCGCGGGCGCTGTAGAAGCCCTCGTGTTCCTTGAAGTAGATCTCGCCCTTGTCGTAGAGCTTCTGGAGGCAGGCGCGGACGTAGTCCTTGTGGGGCTGGTCGGTGGTGCGGACGAAGCGGTCGTTGGAGAGGCCGAGGCGGGCCCAGAGGTCGCGGAAGAGGGCGCTGGTCTGGTCGCAGAACTCCTGCGAGGTGAGGCCCGCCTTCTGGGCCGATTGCTGGACCTTCTGCCCGTGCTCGTCGACGCCGGTGAGGAAGAAGACCTCTTCCCCGAGGCTGCGGCGGTGCCGCACCATCACGTCGGCGAGGATCTTCTCGTAGGCGTGGCCGAGGTGGGGGCGGCCGTTGACGTAGTCAATAGCCGTGGTCAGGAAAAAACGCTGGGACATCCGGAGAGTTAAAGCCAAGACGGCAGGGGATGCAACCGGAGATGATCGGGCCTCGATCCCGGAGGGATCAAAGAAGGTAGCCGGGGGTTGAGGGCAAAGCCCGACACCCCCGGAATAACGTGAGAGAAGGGTCCGACCCCGGCAGGGGTCGCAGAGGTTGTCGGAGGTGCGCCCCGGCCTTCATCAAAGAAGGGACAACCTGATGACGGGGCGAATTTTCCGATCTGAAACCGGGGGTGTCGCTGCGCTCGACCCCCGGCTAATCGCTTCGACCCTTTCAGGGTCGAGGAGGCGTCGCTTAGTCGACGATGATCCAGACGTGGTTCCACCAGTAGCCGCGGTGGCCGTTGCGGACGATGTAGGGGTGGTGCTGGTGGTTGCCGTCCCAATAACCGTTCCGGTCATGCTCGTAGTGGGCGGGCTTGCCGTGGGGGCCGTGGCCGTGAGGGCCGTCGGCGAGGGCGAGGGGGGCGGTGCCGAGCAGGGCAAGGGCGGCGACGGAACCGAGGAGGAGGCGGGGGGAGGGGAGTTTCATGGAGTGTGTCAGGATTGAAGCCAAAGCTAAGCCATGAGGGCGGGCAGCGCAAACGGTCGGGGCAAAAGAAAAGGCGGAAGGATTTCTCCTTCCGCCTTTTTCGAGCTGGGCGCCTTAGCCCGCCCCGCCCGCGTCGCTGGGGGCGGGGGTGGTCGCCTCGACGGCGGAGGCGACGAGGAACTGGCGGTTGAGGCGGACGATGAGGTCGTAGGGGATTTCCTTCGGGCAGACGGCCTCGCACGCCATGGTGTGGGTGCAGGCGCCGAAGCCCTCGTCGTCGAGGGCGCGGACCATCTTCAGGACGCGGTCGTGCTTCTCGGGCTGGCCCTGGGGGAGCGAGTTGAGGTGGGCGACCTTGGCGGCGACGAAGAGCATCGGGGAGCCGTTCTTGCACTGGGCCGCGCAGGCGCCGCAGCCGATGCAATGGGCGGCGTCGAAGGCGGCCTCGGCGACGGGGCGGGGGATGAGGTGGGTGTTCGCCGCCGGGGCCTGGCCGGTGCTGACCGAGACGTAGCCGCCCGACTGGATGATCCGGTCGAAGGCGGAGCGGTCGGTGACGAGGTCCTTCAGGACGGGGAAGGCGGCGACGCGCCACGGCTCAACGACGATGGTCTCGCCGTCGGTGAAGGAGCGCATGTAGGTCTGGCAGGTGGTGACGGCGTGGTTCGGGCCGTGGGGCTTGCCGTTGATGACGAGGGAGCAGGTGCCGCAGATGCCTTCGCGGCAGTCGTGGTCGAAGGCGATGGTGTCGCGGGCGTCCTTGTTCGGGTTGACCGAGGCCTCGTCGTTGACGACGTCGAGCATCTCGAGGAACGACATGTTCGGGTTGATGCCGTGGGCCTGGTAGGTGACGAAGCGGCCTTCGGCCTCGGGGCTTTCCTGACGCCAGATTTTGAGAGTGAAATTCATGGGGTGATTTTCAGGTGGAGTGTCGGGGGACGGGCCTAAGGCCTATTTATAGCTCCGGGTGACGAAGGAGAGTTTCTCGTAGATGAGCGGCTCGACGAGGCGTTCGGGCGGGGCGTCCTCACCTTGGTAAGCCCAGGCGGCAACGTGGGCGAAGTCATCGTCGTTCCGCTTGCACTCGCCGTCTTCCTGGTATTCCTCGCGGAAGTGGGCGCCGCACGATTCCCGGCGGGTGAGGGCGTCGCGGCAGAGGAGTTCGCCGAGTTCGATGAAGTCGGCGACACGGTTGGCCCGCTCGAGGGCCTGGTTCATCTCGGCGCCGGTGCCGGGGACGCTGACGTTCTTCCAGAAATCCTCGCGGAGCTTCGGGATCAGCTCGAGGGCCTTCTTCAGCCCTTCCTCGTTGCGGGCCATGCCGCAGTAGGTCCAGAGGATCTTGCCGAGCTCGCGGTGGAACTCGCTGATCGGCTTGTCGCCCTTGATGTTGACGAGCTGGTCGATGCGGGCCTGGCTCTCGGCGAGGGCGGCCTGCGCCTCGGGACAATCGGCCTTCGGGCGGTTGGCGGGCTTCTGCTTCGCGAGGTAGTCGCCGATCGTGTAGGGGAGGACGAAGTAGCCGTCGGCGAGGCCCTGCATGAGGGCCGACGCGCCGAGGCGGTTCGCGCCGTGGTCGGAGAAGTTCGCCTCGCCGACGCAGAAGAGGCCGGGGACGGTCGTCATGAGGTGGTAGTCGACCCACAGTCCGCCCATGGTGTAGTGGACGGCGGGGTAGATCCGCATCGGGGTCTTGTAGGCGTTCTCGGCGGTGATCTCGTTGTACATGCCGAAGAGGTTCGCGTATTTCTCGCGGACGCCGTGCTCGCCGATCCGCTTCGTGACCTCGGTGAAGTCGAGGTAGACGCCGAGGCCGCTCTCGCCGACGCCGCGGCCCTCGTCGCAGACGCGCTTCGCGGCGCGGGAGGCGATGTCGCGGGGGGCGAGGTTGCCGTAGCTCGGGTACATCCGCTCGAGGAAGTAGTCGCGCTCGTCCTCGGGGATCTGGTCGGGGTGGCGGTTGTCCTTCTGCTTCTTCGGGACCCAGACGCGGCCGTCGTTGCGGAGGGACTCGGACATCAGGGTGAGCTTCGACTGGTAGTCGCCGGTCACCGGGATGCAGGTGGGGTGGATCTGGGTGTAGCAGGGGTTGGCGAAGGCCGCGCCGCGCTTGTAGGCGCGCCAGATCGCCGTGGCGTTGGAGCCGCGGGCGTAGGTGGAGAGGTAGAAGACGTTGCCGTAGCCGCCGGTGCCGAGGACGACGCAGTCGGCCATGTGAACGGTGAGCTTCCCGGTGACGAGGTCGCGGGCGACGATGCCCTTCGCGTGGCCGTCGACGACGATGAGGTCGACCATCTCGGTCCGGTAGAAGAGCTCGACCTTCCCGGCCTTCACCTGGCGGGAGAGGGCCTGGTAGGCCCCGATGAGGAGCTGCTGGCCGGTCGCGCCGCGCGCGTAGAAGGTGCGGGAGACCTGGGCGCCGCCGAAGGAGCGGTTCGCCAGGAGGCCGCCGTATTCGCGGGCGAAGGGGACGCCCTGGGCGACGCACTGGTCGATGATGTTCACGCTGACCTCGGCGAGGCGGTGGACGTTCGCCTCGCGGGCGCGGAAGTCGCCGCCCTTGATCGTGTCGTGGAAGAGGTGGAAGACGCTGTCGCCGTCATTCTGGTAGTTCTTCGCCGCGTTGATGCCGCCCTGGGCCGCGATGGAGTGGGCGCGGCGGGGGCTGTCCTGGAAGCAGAATGACTTCACGTTGTAGCCGAGCTCGCCGAGGGTGGCGGCGGCCGCACCGCCGCCGAGGCCGGTGCCGACGATGATGATGTCGTATTTCCGCTTGTTGTTCGGGGCGACGAGCTTGACGTTGTTCTTGAAGCTCGACCACTTGCCTTCAAGCGGGCCTTCGGGAATCCGGGGATCGAGTTTGGGGAGAGGGATGCTCATGGATGGGCCTTGTTACCTGATTATTTGACGATTCCGGTGAGGACGCCGAGCGGGACGGCGGCCATGGCGAGGAAGACGAAGAGCCCGAACGCGCGGGCGATGAAGTTCTGCCAGGGGAAGGTGGCGCGGTTCCCGATGCCGAGGGAGCGGAAGAGGGCCGCCGCGCCGTGGTTCAGGTGGAGGCCGAGGATGGCGACCGAGATGAGGTAGAAGGCCGAAATCCAGACGTTGCTGAAGCCCTCGACGACCATCCGGTGGATGTCGTGGATGGCGGTGATCTCCGTCGAGCCGTTGTGGACATCGGGGACGGTGAGGAGGTTCAGCGTGGCGACGTCGGCGGCGGAGACGGGGGCCTCGTAGCCGCGCGACGTGGCGAAGGGACCGGCCTCGACGGTGAACTGGAGGATGTGGAAGACGATGAAGACGGCGAGGACGAGGCCGCCGACGAACATCGTCCGGCTGGCGAAGGTCGCCTTGTTCGCCTTGATGACGGCGTAGGGGACGGGGCGGGCGGCGCGGTTCCGTTTCGTGAGGATGATGGCCGCGACGATGTGGGCGACGGCGGCGGCGAGGAGGAAGAGGCGGAAGGGCCAGATCAGCGTGAAGCCGTGGAGGCCGGAGTGGTGGAGGAGGTAGCCGTAGCTGTTGATCGCCTCGGCCGGGAGGAAGACGAGGAGATTTCCAAGGGCGTGAACAATTGTGAATCCGAAAAGGATCAGACCCGTAATAGCCATGATGGCCTTAAGGAGAATGGCCGACTTGACGGGACAGTGGCAGGAAGAAGAGCCGGGGGAGGCCGCTTTCTGGACGGCAGTGGTGGGGGTGCCCATAGGGAGGCATGGTACAGGAGGGACGTACGGGAAGTCAACTGGCGGGAATGACTCATTTCAGGCCGTTTTGCCGAAGAAAAAGGGTCGAAATGCCCAAAAAGGGCAAAAACGACCCCCAAAATCCTCGTTTTTTGCAAATTGGAGCGAGGGAAGGAAAATTGCTCCGGCTTGCGGTCCTTTTTCTTCGGCTTGCGGTGGTGAAGAAAAAAAGGGGGAGAGTCATCGCGAGCGTGTGGCGTGGGACGAAACTCCCTAAGGTGCCTGGGCTGTGCGTCCTTTCTTCTTCCGCTTTCATTCGTGGCTCGGCCTCGGATCGGCTCTGGTCTTGACCTTCGTCGGACTGACGGGCTCGCTCATGGTCTTCAAGGAGGCCATCGACAAGGCGCTCCATCCGGCGTTCTACTTCGTCCCCGCCGCAGAGCAGAAGGGGGAGAAGCTCTCCCTCGATCTCCTCGTCGCGAAAGTCGCCGAGGCATGGCCGGGATGGCGGGTCACGGTGATCTCCCTCGAAAGCTACCGGGAGGCCGACCGGGCTCTGTGGGTGCGGTTGCGGAGCGATGCTGAGAGGAGCAACGCCTATGTTTCCGTCGATCCCTACACCGGGCGCGTGGGGGAGCTGCGGCGGAATGCGTGGAATGACTGGGTGCTCCGGCTCCACTCCACCCTCCTGCTCGGAAATTGGGGCGGGGCGGCGGCCTGCCTCTTCGCCCTCGGGCTGATCGGGCTGGGCGTCAGCGGGTTGATCGTGCTGGGCGGGCGGTTGCGAGGGGTTCCTTTCCTGCCCCGGCGGGAGCGAGGCGCGCGACTCTCTCTTTCCGACCTTCACAAGACGGTCGGGTTCTACGCGCTGCTTTTCAATCTCGTCCTCGCCCTGACGGGGGGCTGGATGAATCTCTTCGTCTTTCCCCGGCTCTTCGCCCCGAAGAAAACGCCGCCGCCGATGACGATGACCGTGGCGGCCGCTCCCGTTCCGATCTCCGGCGCGATCGCGGCGGCGCGGACGGCCCTGCCCGATCTCGAGCCGGAGTATCTCTTCCTTTCCCCGAGGCCGGGCGGCCCGGTCAGCGTCTACGGCGGGGTGCCGCACGCGTGGTTCTCCCACCCGTTCTGCAGCGGCGTGACGGTCGACGCGAAGACGCTTCAGCCGCTGAAAGTGCGCGATTTCCGGACGCTGAAGGGCGGGGAGAAAATCCTCTCCTACGTGACGCCGCTCCACTTCGGCAACTTCGGCGGCTGGCCGATCAAGGTGGTCTACGTCCTCGGGGGGCTCACGCCCGGCGTCCTTTCGGCGAGCGGGTGCGCGATCTGGTGGATGCGGCGGAAGAAGGCCGCCGCCGTCAGCGCGGCGACGGCGGTGACGACCTAGCCATTCATCACCGGCTTCGAGCCGGAGTCGGTCTCCGGCAGCGGCGATACCGGCTGGGGATGGTCGTTCCCGTATTCCCGCGATTCGAGTTCCTCTTCCGCTTTGTACCAGAAGGCTTCGGCTTGACCGTTGCCCTCGGGCCGGCCCGCTTCCACCCACAGTTCATGCGCCCGCTTCTCGACGGCTGCTTCCTTGGGGATCATGGGATAACCTAACCCCGATTGCCCCGTTCGCCAAATGGCCCCAGGTCGTGACACGACCTAGCGCGGCGGATCGAGAGGGACGGTCTGAATGGGGAGAGGGGAGAGCAGCTCGTTCAGGTCGGCCTCGGCCTCCTGCTCCTCGGGCGGGAGGGTCGAGAGGCCGGCCAGCCGGAGGGCCTCGCCGACAAGGGTGAGGGAGCCGAGGAGGAGGGTCGGCATCGGATGGGAGAGGAGCTCCGGCCACAGCGCGGGGAGCGAGGGCGCGAGGCGGGCGCCGGGGAAGTGGGCGAGGAGGGTGGCGGGCTCGGCGGCCCGTTCCCCCGTGGCGCGGAGGAGGATCGTCTCCCGCGTCTGGGGCAGGAGGAGCCGGGCGGCGACGGCGTGGTCCTTGTCGCTCATCCCGCCGTAGACGAGGCGGAAGGGGAGGGCCCCGAAGGCGTCCCGCCAGGCGGCGAGGGCGGCGGCGATCCCCTCGGGATTGTGGGCGCCGTCGACGACGAAGGGCGGCTCGGGCTCGCCGCGGACGATCTCAAAGCGGCCGGGCCAGGTCGTCTGGGCGAGGGCCTGGGCGGCTTTTTCTTCAGGGAGATCGGGAAGGCCGAGGGCGGCGAGGAGGCGATGGGCGGCGACGGCGCAGGCGGCGTTGCGGCGCTGGTGGGGGCCGGAGAGGCGGAGGGGCGGGAGGGCGGCGACCTCCGCCGGGGTGATCTCGTGCAGCGGGGCGTTCTTCTCCCGGGCGATGCGGCGGAGGATGGAGAGGGGCTCGGCCTCGGTCTCGGCGGTGACGACGGGGACGGAGGGCTTGATGATCCCCGCCTTTTCGATGGCGATCTTGGCGGGGGAATCGCCGAGGAAGGAGGCGTGGTCGCTCCCGATGTTCGTGATGATCGAGACGGCGGGGGTGACGATGTTGGTCGAGTCGAGCCGCCCGCCGAGGCCGGTCTCCCAGACGACCCAGTCGACCTGCTCCCGCTCGAAGTGCCAGAGGGCGAGGGCGGTGAGGGTCTCGAAGAAGGTCGGCTCCAGCCCCTGCGCCGTCGCCGCCGCCGTGACGCGGGTGATCCCCTCGATGAAGGCGGGGCGCGGGATCGGCGCGCCGTCGACGGCGATCCGCTCCCGGACCGAAAGGAGGTGGGGCGAGGTGAAGAGGCCGACGCGCTGGCCGCCCGCCCGGAGCAGAGAGGCGAGGAAGGCGGCGGTCGAGCCCTTGCCGTTGGTCCCGGCGAGGTGGACGAAGCGGAGTTTCCGGTGGGGGGAGCCGAGGGCGGCGGCGAGGGCCTCCATGTTCTCCAGCCCCAGCTTCATGCCGAGCCTGCGGCGGGCGGCCAGGACCTGGAGCACCTCCCGGTAGCGAGGCATGGCCGGCTTATTTGCCGATTCCGCCCTGGAGGTGGCGGAGGACGGTGCCGATGGAGGAGCGGAGCTGGTGGCGGCCGACGATCATGTCGATGAGGCCGCGGTCGAGGAGGAATTCCGAGGTCTGGAAGCCCTTGGGGAGTTCCTGGCGGGTCGTCTCCTTGATGACGCGGGCCCCGGCGAAGCCGACCATCGCCTTCGGCTCGGCGATGATGAGGTCGCCCAGGGAGGCGAAGCTGGCGGTGACCCCGGCCATCGTCGGATTGGTGAGGATGGCGAGGAAGGGGAGGCGGGCCTCGCCGTGGCGGGCGAGGGCGGCGCTGGTCTTCGCCATCTGCATGAGGCTGAGCATCCCCTCGTACATCCGCGCGCCGCCCGAGGCGCAGACGACGATGACGGGGCATTTCTCGGCGGTCGCCCGCTCGATGGCGCGGGTGATCTTCTCCCCGACGACGGAGCCCATGCTCCCGCCGAGGAAGGAGAAGTCCATGACGGCGAGGGAGACCTTGCGCTCCTCGATCGCGCCGAGGCCGGAGAGGACGGCGTCCTTCAGCCCGGTCTTCGCCTGGTATTTCTTGATCTGGTCGGTGTAGGACTTCGCCCCGGTGAACTTCAGGGTGTCGACGGGGGAGAGGGAGTCGTCGTATTCGGTGAAGGAACCGGGATCGACGAGGGAAGCGATCCGGGCGCGGGCCCCGATCGGGAAGTGGTGGTTGCAATGCTTGCAGACCTCGAGGTTCAGCGTCAGCTCCTTCGCGTAGAGCATCTCCTTGCACTGGGGGCATTTCGTCCAGAGACCGTCCGGGATCTCGAGTTTGCTGTCTCCCGTGGGGATGAGGATGGCTTCGGTCGATTCGTGGATCATGGCAGGAAAAAAGTGGGGGTTGGGGGTGCTAGGCGCGGGCCACGGTGAGGGCGGCTATGCGTGCCACGCCTTCGGAGCGGAGGACTCGGGCGCAGGCTTCGGCAGTCGCGCCGGTTGTGAAGACATCGTCAATCAATAGCAAACGAAGGCCCTTTACGTCAAACCGGGTATTTATGCCTAGAAGGGGGGCCTGGTAGGCGAAGGCCCCGGTCAGGTTCCGCAACCGCCCGCCCCGGGTCAGCCAGGCCTGCTTCTCCGTCGGTCGGATCCGCCGGAGGCAGGGGTAGAGGGGGAGGCCCTGCCGTTTTCCCAGTTCCCGGCAGAGCTCCTCCGCCTGGTTGAAGCCCCGGTCCCGCTGCCGCACCGGATGGAGCGGGACGAAGACGAGGCCGTCCCACCGTTCCCCGGCGGCGAACTGGCGGAAGCCGTCCTCCAGGTGATCGGCGAGGGTCGAGAGAAGATGGAACCGGCCCCGGTATTTGAAATCGTGGATCGCGTCCCGGATCGGCCCCTCGGCCCGCCACGCCGCCCGCGCCCAGGAGAGAGTCCAGTCCCGGTCGGCGCAGTTCCCGCAGAGGAAGGCGCCGGGAAGGAGGCCGGAGGGCGGCGCGGGAAAGGGCTCCCCGCAGCGGGCGCAGAAGGGGGGCTCGATGCGCCGGGTGATCTCCTCGCCCGAGGGGGGCGGCTGGGGCGGGAAGGCGAGGTCGAGGGCCTCGCGGCCCCAGCCCTTTACCCGGGAGCCTACTTCGAGGAGGAGGCGGGCCATTTCCATACGACGAGGGCCGCGACGGCGACGAAGAGGAAGCTGAGGGGGTTGGTCGAGAAATCGCCGCCCGCCCAGTGGCCGGGGAGGCCCTGGGTGAGCTTGTGCCCGGCCCGCTCCGCGACGATCCATCCCGCATGGAGGCCGATGGGGAGCCAGAGCGCCCCGGTCCGCCACCGGGCCAGCGCCAGGACGAGGCCGACGGCGACGAGGAGGCCGAGGCGGGGCTGGCACCACCCGAGGCCCGCGAAGGGGGTGAAGGCGAGGCCGACCGCCCGGAAGCCATCGCCGATGCCGGGGGTGGCGGGCTTAAAATCGGAGGGGACCTTGAGGTAATGGAGAAGGGCGAAGATCAGGCTCCCGACGACGATCGCGGCGGCGATGCCGAACCGTTTTTCGAGAACCCGCTGGATGACGCCCCGGAAGAGGAGCTCTTCCAGGGGGGCGAGGGCCCAGGCTCCCGCGACGATGCCGAGGAGCTTCAGGAAGGGAAGGTCGGCCTGCCACGCCTGCCCCCCCAGAAGGAGGGCGCAGAGGAGCGCCGCCGCCCCCGTCGCGAGGCCGAGGAAGAACCCCCCGCCCAGATCGCGGCCGAGCCGGGCGGTGCGGTGCCAGCCCGTTTCGGAGAGCGAGCCGATGCCGAGGCCCTTCCAGAAAAGCCAGAGCCCCAGCAGCGCCGAGAGCATCAGGCACCGGTTCACATACCGGGGGAAGGGATAGTGGAGGAGGCCGTGGAGCGCATGCCACACCCACGGGGCGAGGACCGCCGCCGCCACGAAGGGGAAGACGATCAGGCCGAAGAGGGAGAGAGCCGGGGAAGGGGAGGACCGGAATCGCATGCCGTTATTTCCCATCCATGAATAACAAACAAAAATCGCGTTGTCATCCCCGGTGAAGGACGGCATAACGGACCCCTTAGTTGTTCCAGGCACCGTCCCGGCCCGGATAACCTAACCAGCGTCTCTCTTAAGGAATGAGTTCCCAAGTCATGTCAAAGCCCTCCGCCTCCCCCAAATCGGCTCCCGCTGCCAGCCCCGCTTCCGCTTCCAAAGCCGCCCCTTCCGGTAAAACGGCTCCCGCCCTGGCCCCCCTCGAGTTCGAGAAACCGGTCGTCGAACTGGAACGGATGTTGGCCGACCTCAAGGCCCGTTGCGCCGATCACGACGTCGATCTTTCGAAGGAAATCGCCGCCCAGGAGGCGAAGATCGCCGAGGAGCGGACCCGGATCTACGGGAAGCTGACCCCCTGGCAGCGCGTCCAGATCGTCCGCCACGGGCAGCGCCCCTTCTTCCTCGACCACGCCTCCCGCCTCTTCACCGACTTCACCGAGCTCTGCGGCGACCGCCTCTACGGCAACGACCGCGCCATCCTCGGCGGCCTCGCCACCTTCGAGGGCGAGTCGGTCCTCGTCATCGGCCAGCAGAAGGGCCGCGACGTGAAGGAGAACATCCTCCGCAACTTCGGCAGCCCCCATCCCGAGGGCTACCGCAAGGCCCTCCGCCTCATGGAGATGGCCGACAAGTTCAATCTCCCCGTCCTCTGCTTCATCGACACCCCCGGCGCCTACCCCGGCCTCGGCTCCGAGGAGCGCCACATCGGCGAGGCGATCGCCGTCAACCTCCGCGAGATGTTCAAGCTCCGGGTTCCCGTCATCGCCGTCGTCCTCGGCGAGGGCGGCAGCGGCGGGGCGCTCGGCATCGGCATCGCCGACCGCGTCCTCCTGCTGGAGAACGCCTACTATTCCGTCATCTCCCCCGAGGGCTGCGCCGCGATCCTCTGGGGGTCGGCCTCCCACGCCCCGAAGGCCGCCGAGGCGCTGAAGATGAACGCCGTCGACCTCCTGAAGATGGGCCTCATCGACGACGTCATCGCCGAGCCCGTCGGCGGGGCCCACCGCGATTGGGACGCCGCCGCCGCCTCGGTCCGCGCCGCCATCGTGAAGCAGCTCAAGCAGCTGCGGAAACTCTCCGTCGAGCAACTCCTCGAGGAGCGTTACGAGAAGTTCCGCAAGTTCGGCGAGTTCGAGGAGCAGCAGGCCGCCGTCCTCTCCCGCGGCAAGGGCCGGAAGTAATTCCGCCGCCCCGCTTTCCCTTTCCCCATTCCATTGCATGAACGAACTTGAGACGATCCGCCATTCCGCGGCCCACGTGCTGGCGACGGCGCTCCTTGAAATCTGGCCCGACGCCCAATTCGCCGCCGGCCCCCCCGTCGAGCAGGGCTTCTATTACGACGTCGACCTGAAGCACCGCGTCAGCCCCGAGGATTTCCCGAAGATCGAGGAGGTCGTCTCCCGCATCCTGAAGGAAAGGCAGCCCTTCGTCCGCGAGGTCATCTCCCGCGCCGACGCGCAGGCGATGGCCGAGCGTGGCGAGTTGGCTGCCCTCGGGCCGCGCCCGACACCGAGCGTCTTCAAGCTCGATATCTTGAAGGGGATCCCCGAGGGCGAGACGATCACCCTCTTCCGTAACGCTGCATTCACCGACCTCTGCGCCGGGCCCCACGTCCCCGACACGGGCGGGATCGGCGCGTTCAAGCTCACCCACGTCGCCAGCGCCTACTACAAGGGCGACGAGAAGAACCCCCAGCTCCAGCGCATCTACGGGACCGCCTTCGCCACCCAGGCCGAGATGGACGCCCACTTCGCCATGATCGAGGAGGCGAAGAAGCGCGACCACCGGAAGCTCGGCAAGGAACTCCAGCTCTTCACCTTCGACGAGGACATCGGTCCCGGCCTGCCGCTCTGGCTGCCGAAGGGGACGGTCCTCATCGAGGAGCTCGAAAAGCTCGCGAAGGAGACCGAATTCGCCGCGAACTACCAGCGCGTCCGCACCCCCCACATCGCCCGGGAAAAGCTCTACAAGACGAGCGGCCACCTCCCCTATTACGCCGAGAGCATGTTCCCCCCCATGGAGATGAAGGAGGACGAGTCCGACAAGGAGCCCGTCACCTACTACCTGAAGGCGATGAACTGCCCCCATCACCACAAGCTCTTCGCCGCGCTCCCCCGCAGCTACCGCGACCTTCCCTTGCGGTTCGCCGAATACGGCACCTGCTACCGCTACGAGCAGTCGGGCGAGCTCTTCGGCCTCATGCGCGTCCGCGCCATGCAGATGAACGACGCCCACATCTACTGCACGGCGGAGCAATTCGCCGCCGAGTTTCAGGCCGTCAACGAGATGTACCTGAAATACTTCAAGATCTTCGGGATCGAGAAATACCGGATGCGCTTCTCGACCCACGACCCGGAGAAGCTCGGCCAGAAGTACGTCGATGAGCCCGAGCTCTGGAAGAAGACCGAGGACATGGTCCGCAAGGTCCTCATCGAGACCGGCATCAACTACATCGAAGTCCCGAACGAGGGGGCCTTCTACGGCCCGAAGATCGACGTCCAGGTCTGGAGCGCCATCGGCCGGGAATTCACCCTCGCCACGAACCAGGTCGACTTCGCCGTCCCCGCCCGCTTCGGCCTCGAGTTCACCACCTCGGCGAACACGAAGGAGACCCCCCTCTGCATCCACCGCGCCCCGCTGGGGACCCACGAACGGTTCATCGGCTTCCTGATCGAGCACTTCGCGGGCGACTTCCCGCTGTGGCTCGCCCCGGAGCAGGTCCGCATCCTCCCGGTGAACCCGGAGCTCAACGGCGAGGCCGAATCCCTCTGCGCCGAGCTGCGCGCGAAGGGGATCCGCGCCGCCGTCGACGGCAGCCCCGACCGCCTCGGCGCGAAGATTCGGCTTGCTCAGGTGGAGAAAACGCCTTACATGGTCGTTTTAGGCAAGAATGAGGTCGCAAACCGTCAATTATCCGTCCGTAGCCGCAAACACGGTGATCTCGGCGTGATCGACCGCTCCGCCTTCTTTACCCGGATCGAATCGGAAATCTCCGAACGCGCTCTCTGAGGAAGCCTCCCTTTCCAACAGTCCAACAAACCCGAACACCCCTCGCATACCCATCCCCCCTCCGTGGCCCGTCCCCCCAGAAATTTCAATAGTGGTCGCTTCAGCCACCACACCCATCGGCACAACAATTTCATCCGCGCCCGCGAAGTCTTCGTGATCGGCTCGGACGGGAAGCCCGCAGGTACCTTCGCCATCCTCGACGCCCTGGCCCTGGCCAAGCGCGAGGGCCTCGACCTCGTCGAGATCTCCCCCAACGCCAATCCCCCCGTCTGCCGGATCACCGATTACGGCAAGTTCCGCTACGAGCAGGCCAAGAAGGAGAAGGACTCCAAGAAGCACGGCGGCGCGACGAAGGTGAAGGAAATGCAGTTCCACGTGAACATCGACCCGCACGACTACGGCATCAAGATGCGCCGGGCCGAGGGCTTCATGTGGAAGGGGATGAAAGTGAAGTTCTCCCTCTATCTCCGGGGCCGTGAAAACCTCCACAAGGAACTCGCCGTCGAGCTCATGCGGAAGGTCCGGGCCGACCTCCTCCACATCGGCATCGCCGACCAGGAACCGAAATTAGTTGGCAAAAACATCTCAATGATGCTAGCACCTGTCCCCCTCCAGAAACGGACACGGCGCTTCACCTCGGACGATTACGAGGACGAAGGTGGCGACGACGACGTCGAAGAGGGGAATGAGACCGAAGCCCACGAGGGGGAGACCCCCGAGACGGGCGACGGTAAGGAATAGTCGGATTTTTATAGATCAGTCGGAAATAGGAAAGTTATATGCCCAAAGCCATTGCCAGAAGTAAGACGAAGAAAGCGGTCGCCAAGCGTTTCAAGATCACCGCCACCGGTAAGATCCTGACGTCCCGCGCCGGACGCCGCCACCTTGCCTCCTCCAAGAACCGGAAGCGGATGCGCAGCCTCGGCAAGACCAAGGTGGTCGACGTGACCGACGAGACCCGGATCAAGGCGAACCTCCCCTTCAGCAACCGGAAGTAAGGAGGCTGACATCCCCGTTTCAGGGGGTGGGTCTTTGCGAAAAAGCCAGGCCAAGTCCATCGGGACTTGGCCTGGCTTTTTGTGTTTTGGTGGGGAGGGGGGGCTTTTGGGGGGGGGCGGAGGGCCCGTTGGGGCTGGCGGGGTCGACCCTGTACAGCTGGAGGCGATCCGCTTTATAGCCCAAGAGGGGCTTCGCCCCTCCTGGAACTTGTCTCCCGACCCTGCCAGTTAGTTTCCCCTTTACGAGGTATTGCGCTATCGCGCAGGCAGTCCCCTTCTGAGGGCCTGAACTAGGCGGACGCGTTTCCCCCTGCGCCTTGTCTCTTCACGGGATTAAAATCGGATGGTTCCGGTACGCCCGAGGGTACGTATTGAAGGGGGAGCGGTACCAATACGCCCTGACTCCTATTGGGAGAGGGGCGCTTGGGAGAAGTTACGCGTCCTTCTGCGGGGGGGGAGTTGAAATGGCTTATCGTAAGTGTCTTTCGGCCCGGCCTGTGCGTCCTCCGACCAGCGCCGGGCTTCCCACGCCGCCTTCCAGCGAGGCCCGCTTCGCCAGGCTTGAATCGATCAGGGCCATCAGGTTCAGGACGTTGCCGCGCAGGGTCACGGCTTGGGCGCTCAGTTCCTCGGCGGCGGCGGCCGTCTCTTCGGAGGTGGCGGCGTTTTTCTGGGTCACGGTGTCGATGTCGTGGACGGCGGTACTGATCTGGGTGATGCCGGTGGTCTGCTCGGAGGTCGAGGAGGCGACTTCGTTGCTGATCCCGTTCACGTCCTGGACCAGGGAGGCGATCTCCTTGAGGCGGTTCTGGACGAGGGCCGATTTCTCCAGGAGGGCGCCGACGGTGGTGGCGACCTTCTCGCTGATCTGCGCCCCCGCGTGGCTTCGCTGGATCGTCGACTCGATGAGGGTCGAGGTGTTCTTCGCCGCCTCGGCGCTCCGCTGGGCGAGGGCGCGGACTTCTTCGGCGACGACGGCGAACCCGGCGCCCGATTCCCCGGCCCGGGCCGCCTCGACGGCGGCGTTCAGGGCGAGGATGTTCGTCTGGAACGCGATCTCGTCGATCGTCTTGATGATCTTCGCGATGTCGTTGCTCGAGCTCCGCATCGCCTGCATCGCGGTTTCCATCTCCCGGCTCGTGTTGCCGACCTCCTCGAGGGTGGCGGCCATCGAGTTGACATCCCCCAGGCCGATGTCGACGGCCTTCCGGGTCCGGCCCGCCGAGTCGGAGGCGGAGACGGTCCGGTCCTGATTCTGTTTTCCGAGGGCCGATATCTGCTCCAGGGAGGCGCTGGTCTCTTCGATCGAGGCGGCCTGGTGGCTCGTCCCCTCGGCGAGGGACTGGCTGGCGGTGGAGAGGCTCTCCGCGACGCAGGAGAGCTGGTCGGAGCCCTCGGTGAGGTCGGCGGCCACCTGCCGGAGGGTGGCGTTGGTGGAGCGGATGATCAGCCAGGAGGTGACGACGGCGAGGACGAGGGTGAGGGCCGTCGACCAGATCATCAGGTTCTGGGAGAAGAGGGTTTCCCGGCGGATGACGTCGGTGAAGACGCGGGTATCCTCCTGGACGTCGTTGGAAAGCTTCTGGACGGCCTGGACGTAGCCGTCGAGGAGGGGAGCCAGGGTCGCCTGGAATTCGGCGTTCGCCCCGGCCTTGTCGCCCTTCTGGCTCATCTCCATCACCTTTGCCCGGGTCTCGATGTAGCGTTTCCGGAAGTCGACGATGGTGGCGTATTCGGCCCGGTCCTGCTCGTCGGTCAGGGTCGCCTCGTAGGCCTTGTAGCGTTCGCTCGCCCCGGCGCTGTTCTCCTTCATCCGGGCCTCGGTGGCGGTCATCTCCTGGGGGTTGGTCGAGGCGATGTGGGAGAGGAAGAGGTAGCGGTTCGTCAGGACGGCCTGTTTGATCCCGTCGAGGGCTTCGAGCCGGACGAGGGAGGTGCTATGGAGGAGTTCGACCTTTTTCCGGATCGAGGTCGAGATCACGATGCTGGTCGCCGAGACGGCGATCAGGATGGCGATCAGGATGGCAAAGCCGCAGATGATCTTCTGGGCGATCGTCATCTTCGAGGAGGAGGCGTCATTCATGGCAGGGGGAGCTTCTGAGGGGGGTTGAGACTGAAATTCCATGTTTAGGTTATCAGAATCACCGACCTCGTTACTATCGGTGGGATTCCTGTTTTGGCGTAGGATTTTCACCTACAGAGGCGGCCCGGAGCGGGTCCGGAGGCGGATGTACAGGAAAATCGTGCGGAAAAGGAAAGATCCCCTTTACAGAAACGCGAAAAACGGCATCATCACCCTTCCCATCGAATAGGGACCGCCCGATAGGCGGGTTACTTGCAGTCTAAAGATTTGAATTAAGATAAAGGATAGATCATGGCACGCACCACCAATGCTCCCGCTTCGCGCGAACGTCGCAAGCGCGTCGTCGCCGCCGCGAAGGGCTATCGCGGACGCCGCAGCAAACTGTTCCGCTACGCGAAGGATGCCCGCTACAAGGCCATGTACTGGTCTTACCGGGATCGCAAGCAGAAGAAGCGGAACTTCCGCGCCCTCTGGCTCACCCGTATCAACGCGGCCTGCCGCGCCAACGGGATCACCTACAGCCGCTTTGCCGAGGCCCTCAAGAAGGCCTCCATCGAGATCGATCGCAAGATCCTCTCCGACCTGGCCATGACGGAGCCGACCCTCTTCGCCGCCGTCATCGGCTCGGTGAAGGTCGCCAAGGTCTGATCCGGCACGACAGCTAGACCGAACGTCCCGCCTCCTCTCTTCTTCGGAAGAGACAAAGAGCCCGGGGTTGTTTAAAAGAGGGCGCGATTTTAACGAATCGCGCCCTTTTTGTTTCTTTTGTTTTTACCGATTCCAACCCATCCATGAGTGCCTCCTCCTCCGCCGCCAAGAAAGCGAAGAAAAAACGCTCCCGCGCCCCGATCCCGGCGGAAAACATCTACCCGGTCCTCCCCGCACCCGGCTACGTGACGCCCGTCTGCCTCGGGATCGGGGTGATCCTCGTCGCCGTCGCCCTCGGGTTCTTCGTTCCCCAGCCCGGCCCGGGCCTCCTCCTGGAGAAGCTCCGCTTCCTCCTCTTCTTCGCCGCCGCCCTCTTCTGCGCCTGGATCGGCTTCGGGACCGGCCAGCTCCGGGTCGAGGTCATCGGCCGGGAACTCCGCATCCGGGGCGACATCTTCTCGAAGAAGATCGATGCCGCCGAGATCCGGATCGACCGCGCCCGGATCGTCAGTCTCGCCTCCGACCCCGATTGCGGCCTCCTCTTCCGCCTCTACGGGGCTGGCCTGCCCGGCTACACCACGGGGCTCTTCCTCCTCCGCCGGGGCGGCCTCGCCTGGGCCATGGTCACCGACCGCCGCTCGGTCCTCTGGCTCCCGACGACGAAGGGCTACACCCTCCTCCTCAGCATCGACCGGGCCGAGGAACTCCTCGCCCGCCTCCAGAAATTCAGCGCCCGCCGGGACGCCGACGTGACGGCGCAGGTCCAGGCCCAGCCCGAGGCGTCCTAACACTCCCCCCCTTTCACCCCCCTCCTTCCGTGGAAAACGAAATCCGCCAGCAGATCGACGCCCTCCGTTCCGACATCCTTTCGGCCCTCGCCGCCGCCCCCGACGCCGCGGCGCTCGAGGAGGTCCGGTTGAAGTATTTCTCCAAGAACGGCCTCATCGCGCCGGTCATGGAGAAGGTCGGCTCCGCGCCGAAGGAACTCCGCCCCGTCCTGGGCCGCCTCGTCAACGAATTCAAGGCGACGGTGAACCCCGCCTTCGAGGAGAGGAAGAACGCCTTCGCCGCCGCCGCCGAGACCGCCGGGATCGACGCCACGCTCCCGGGCCGCCCCGTCCCCGTCGGCAGCCTCCATCCGATCTACGCCGCGCGCGATCGCGCCATCGGGATCTTCCGCCGCCTCGGCTTCGCCCTCGCCGACGGCCCCGACATCGAGACCGAGCACTACAACTTCGACGCCCTCAACACGCCGAAGGACCACCCCGCCCGCAACGAGGGGGACACCTTCTACCTCGCCGACCGCGCGCTGAGGCACGGCCTCTCGAAGGACGACGCGAGCGCCGCGAAGGAGGGACGCCTCCTCCTCCGCACCCAGACCTCGCCCGTCCAGATCCGCGTCCTGGAGCAGCTCGCCGCCTCGGGGAAGCAGCCGCCCGTCCGCATCGTCGCCCCCGGCCGCTGCTACCGCCGGGACGAGATCGACGCCACCCACGGCATCGCCTTCCACCAGATGGAAGGCCTCGTCGTCGACGAGGGGGTCTCCCTCGCCGACCTCAAGGGAACTCTCGAACTTTTCTTCCGCGAGCTCCTCGGCGAAGACCTCAAGTTCCGTTTCCGCCCCCACTTCTTCCCCTTCACCGAGCCGAGCTTCGAGGTCGACGCCTCCCGCCCCGGCAACCAGGTGAAGGGCCGGGAGTGGCTCGAGATCTGCGGCTGCGGCATGGTCCACCCGAAGGTCCTCGCCAACGCCGGGATCGATCCCGAGCGTTACACCGGCTTCGCCTTCGGCTTCGGCATCGAGCGGATCGCCATGATGGTCCATCAGGTCAACGACCTCCGCCTCTTCGGGGAGAACGACGTCCGCCTCCTCAGCCAGCTCAGCCCGAAAGTTTGATTCCCATGAGCGATACGCCTGCGACCCCTCCCAATTACAAGGAAACCGTCCTCCTCCCGAAGACCGACTTCCCCATGAAGGCCGACCTCCCGAAGCGGGAGCCCGGCTTCCTCGCGAAGTGGAAGGCCGACGACCTCTACGGCCGGATCCAGAAGAAGGACGCGCCCAAGGGAAAATTCATCCTCCACGACGGCCCCCCCTTCGCCAACGGCGACGCCCACATGGGCCACGCCCTCAACAAGACGCTGAAGGACATCGTCATCAAGTACAAGACGATGGCCGGGTTCCGCGTTCCCTACGTCCCCGGCTGGGACTGCCACGGCCTCCCCATCGAATTCAAGGTGATGAAGGAGCTGCCGCCCGAGAAGCGGGACCCCGTCAGCATCCGCCAGGCGAGCGAGGCCTACGCCCGGAAGTACATCGCCCTCCAGCGCGGCCAGTTCGAGCGCCTTGGCATCCTCGGCGATTGGGAGAACCCCTACCTCACGCTGAACCACGGCTACGAGGCCGACATCCTCCGCACCTTCGCCACGCTGGTCGAGAAGGGCCTCGTCTACGAGGGCCTCCGCCCCGTCCACTGGAGCACCGGCTGCCAGACCGCCCTCGCCGAGGCCGAGATCGAGTACGCCCCCCGCACCGATCCCGCCCTGATGGTGAAGTTCCCCCTCACCGACGAGGGCAAGGCGAAGCTCGGCCTCTCCGCGAACAAGACCGCCTCCCTCGTCATCTGGACGACGACGCCGTGGACCCTCCCCGCGAACCTCGCCGTCGCCGCCTCGCCGACCCTCGCCTACGAGGCTCACGAGGTGGAGGGAGAGATCGTCATCGTCGCCGCCGCCCTCGTCGCCAAGGTTCCCCGCCTCGCCGGGACGCCGCTGGTGAAGGCCTTCGCCAAGGGCTCCGAGATCGAGGGGGCGACCTACCGCCATCCCTTCCTCGACCGCGTCTCCGCCGTCCACACGGGCGACTTCGTCACCGCCGACGCCGGCACCGGCCTCGTCCACATCGCCCCCGGGCACGGCATGGACGACTACCAGCTCGGCCAGAGCAAGGGCCTCGGCATCCTCGCCCCCGTCGACGACCGGGGCTGCCTCACCGCCGAGGCCGGGGTCGCCGAACTCACCGGCGTCTACGTCTTCAAGGCGAACCCGCTCATCCGCGACCTCCTCCAGGCGAGCGGCCACCTGTGGAGCGAGGAAGAGTACACCCACGATTATCCCCATTGCTGGCGCTCGAAGACCCCCATCGTCTTCCGCGCCGTGAAGCAGTGGTTCATCAAGGTCGACGCCTTCCGCCAGGCCTCCCTCGACGCCCTCGACCACGTCGAGTGGATCCCCGGCTGGGGCATCAACCGGATCAAGGGAGCCGTGGCGAGCCGCGCCGACTGGTGCATCTCCCGCCAGCGTTCCTGGGGCGTCCCGATCCCGGTCTTCTACCGGGACGAAAAGCCGATCCTCGACGCGGGCCTCATCCGCAAGTTCGCCGACATCGCCGAGGCGCGCGGCACCAACGCGTGGTTCGAGACCCCCGCCGCCGACCTGGCCCGGGAACTCGGCCTCGAAAACCCGGCAGAACTGCGGCAGGGGACCGACACCCTCGACGTCTGGATCGATTCTGGGAGCAGCCACGCCGCCGTCCTGAAGCGGCGTCCCGAACTCGCCTTCCCCGCCGACCTCTACCTTGAGGGAAGCGACCAGCATCGCGGCTGGTTCCAGTCGTCGCTCCTCCTCTCCGTCGCCACGAACGGCGTCCCTCCCTACAAGCGGGTCCTCACGAACGGCTTCGTCGTCGACGTCGACGGGAAGAAGCTCTCGAAGTCGAGCGGCGCGAAGGGGATGATCGACTACGTCAACGAGTACGGCGCCGACATCCTCCGCCTCTGGGTATCCAGCGAGGACTACCGGAACGACGTTCCCTTCTCCAAGGAGATCTTCACCCGCGTGGCCGATACCTACCGGACGATGCGGAACACGATCCGGATCCTCCTCGGGAACCTCGCCGGATTCGACCCCGCGCAGGACGCCGTCGCCGACGCCGACCTCACCGAGGTCGACCGCTACCTCCTCGCCCGCCTCGACGAGGTGATCGTGAAGGCCCGCGAAGCCTACGAGGCCTACGAGTTCCATCAGGTCTACCACATCGTCAACCGCTTCTGCTCCGTCGAGGTCTCGGCCTTCTACGTCGACGTCCTCAAGGACCGGATGTATTGCGACGGGGAAAAGTGGGCTTCCCGCCGCTCGTCGCAGACCGCGATGCGCCGGATCGTCGAGGCGCTGCTGAAGCTCCTCGCCCCCATCGTTTCCTACACCGCGGAGGAGGCGTGGTGCTTCCTCGGCTCGTCGGAGTCGATCCATCTCCAGCCGCTCCCCGAGGCGGGGACGCCCGCCGATCCCGCCTTCGTCGCCCGCTGGGAACGGATCCTGACCCTCCGCACCGCCGTCAACGAGTCGCTCGAAAAGGCCCGTCAGGCGAAGACCATCGGGAAGAGCCTCGAGGCCGAGGTCGCCCTCACCGCCCCCGATGTCGCCGAAAGCGATGCCGAGCTGCTGAAGCTCGTCTTCATCGTCTCCCGCCTGAAGTTGAAGACGGGCGGCGAGGTCGCCGCCGAGGTCACCCGCGCCGAGGGGGAGAAATGCCTCCGCTGCTGGAAATACGACGAGACCCTGGGCGCCGATCCGGCCCATCCCGCCCTCTGCGCCCGGTGCGCGAAGGCGGTCTCCTAAACCTCGCCCCCATGACTCCGGAGCCCGCCCGCACCTCCCCCCGTCCGCTCTTCTACGTCGCGGCGCTCCTCCTCCTCGCCCTCGATCAGGCGACGAAGGCGTGGGCGTTGGCGAACTTCGTCGTGCGGGACCGCGAGGTGATCCCCGATTGGCTCAACCTCACGCTGGCTTGGAATACCGGGATCGCCTTCAGCCTCTTCCGGGGGAACAACGGGTGGCTCCTCGCCATCGTCGGCCTCTTCATCGCCGTCGGCCTCTTCTACGCCCGGAAGATCGACTGGCGGCCCCGGGAGACGAACCTCCTCTTCGCCCTCCTGCTGGCCGGGGCCTTCGGGAACCTGGTCGACCGGGTCCGGCACGGGGCCGTCGTCGACTTCATCGACGTCCATGCGGGGGTCCACCACTGGCCGACCTTCAACGTCGCCGACAGCTGCATCACCGTCGGCGCAGGGATCCTCGTCTTCCAGGCCCTCTTCCCGCCCGTCCGTCCTCCGGCAAAGAAAAGTTGATCGACGCCCCCGCGATAGTAGATTTCTTTATGGCCCTGCTTGCTTCTCCCCCCCGTACCTTCTCCCCGCTCCAGGAACGGATCTTGCGACTCAAGAAGGAGAAGAACGCCGTCCTCCTCGCCCACAACTACCAGGTGGGGGAGATCCAGGACGTCGCCGATTTCGTCGGCGATTCCCTCGGCCTCTCCTACAAGGCCCAGGAGACCGATGCCGACTGGATCGTCTTCTGCGGCGTCCACTTCATGGCCGAGACCGCGAAGATCGTGAACCCCTCGAAGCGGGTCATCATCCCCGACCTCGACGCCGGATGCTCCCTGGCCGACTCGTGCCCCGCCGACAAGCTCGCCGCCTACCTGGCTGCGAACAAGGCCGCCGACGGGCGCGAACTCTACGTCGTCTCCTACATCAACTGCACGGCGGGCGTGAAGGCCCTCAGCGACGTGATCTGCACCTCGGGCAACGCGGTGAACATCGTCAACCGGATCCCCGCCGACCGGGAAATCCTCTTCGCCCCCGACCGCAACCTCGGCGAGTGGGTCCACGAGAAGACGGGCCGCCCGATGCGCTACTGGGACGGGAACTGCTACCTCCACGTCGAGTTCACCCACGCCAGCCTCACGAAGATCCGCGCTGCCCATCCCGACGCCCCCATCGTCGCCCATCCCGAGTGCACCCGCCCCGTCCGCCTCCTGGCCGACGAGGTCTGCTCGACCGAGAAGATGGTCCACTACTGCCGCGACAGCGCCGCCCCCGCCTTCATCATCGCGACCGAATCGGGGATGCTGGAGCGCCTCCGCCGGGAACTTCCCCACAAGGAATTCATCCCCGCCCCGACCGACCTCTGCGCCTGCGCCGACTGCCGCTTCATGAAGCAGATCACGCTGGAAAAGCTCGCCGCCTCCCTGGAGACCGGCAACCCCGAGATCGTCCTCGACCCCGAGGTGGCCCGCAAGGCGCTCCCTTCGCTGGAGCGGATGCTGGAGTGGAGCCGGTAGGGGCGGTTTGGTTTAAGATAGCCGGTCAGCCCGTGTTTCCTTGACCCCGAAGGGGTCAAAGCCGGTAGCCGGTGGTTGAGGCCAAGAGCCGACACCACCGGTTTGCACCAGGTCGGAAAATCGCCCTGGAAAGAAGAGGGCCTTTTCATGATTCCGACCAGGGCGATCTCCTTGCCGCTCCGCTTGCAAGTGCGCTCCGGCTTGGCCTTTCCGGAAAGAGAGCCTGCGGGCGGAGCGCGATTCCATTTGCGTCGTACCGGTGGTGTCGCTCCGCTCAACCACCGGCTACCGGCTTTGATCCCTCCGGGATCATCCTGAAGTTCATTGCCCCAGCCGCATGTCGGAATCCCAATACCCGAAGAGGAGCAGCGCAATCAGCCCCAGATAAAGCAAAGCCATGGCCACCCGCTTCCCCGGATGGGTCGCGTAGTACGCCACCATTTCCGGGGTTCCCCGTTCGAGGAACGTCTTCTTCACCCGGGGGACGGCGTAGAAGAGAACGAGAAGGACGATGAAGATCGCCCCCCAGGAGTGGAAGTAGAAGACCGCCCCGCCGAGGAGGAGCAGGCCGACGAACCAGAACCACGGGGAGACGGCGGCGCAGATCCGCCCGCCGTCGAGCGGCGGGACGGGGATAAGGTTGAAGAGGTTGAGGATGAAGCTCGCCGAGGCGACGGCCATCAGCCAGGGAAGGTCGAGCCAGAGGGCGACGGCCCAGCCGATCCACGAGCCGAGCGCGCCCGCCAGCGGCCCGCCGTAGGCCATCAGCGCCTCGGTCCAGGCGTCCCGGGGATGTTCCTTCATCGTGATCGAGGCGCCGACGAAGGGAATGAAGAGGGGGGCGCTGACGGGCAGCCCGAGCCACTTCGCGGCGACGACATGGCCCATCTCGTGGACGAAGAGGAGGCCGACGAAGCCCGCCGCGAAGCGCCATCCGTAGAGCCACGAGTAGACCCAGATCATGAGGAGCATCGAGAGGCTCGTCTTGAGCGACTTCAAGACGAGGAAGCCGTACTTCAAGGCCATGATGCCGAGGGCGACGATCCAGCCGAAGAGCCCCTTCGCTTTTTCCTTCGGCGCGGAAGGCGGGAGGGGCTGGGGAGTTTCGAGCGGCTCGGTCATGGCCACGAGGTTAGCGCGGGGCGGGGGCCTTGAAATCAAAAAGCCGCTTCCCGAAGGAAGCGGCTTGGATGAAAGGCGAGGCGGGCTTAGGCCAACTTCTCGAGTGCCTCGATGCGGTCTTCGAGGGGGGGGTGGCTCGCCCAGATGTGGGTGGTGCTCGGCTTGCCGCTGATCTTGAAGTTGCTGAGGGCGGGGGCGCGGTCGTCGTAGATGAAGTCGCTCTCGGTGATCTGCTTCAGCCGCTTCAGGGCGGCGATCATCGGTCCCTTGCCCTCGAGGCGGGCGGCGCCGGCGTCGGCCTTGAACTCGCGGCTGCGGGAGTAGGCGAGGACGACGAGGCTGGCCAGGACGCCGAGGCAGATCTGGGTGACGAACTGGCCGATCATGAAGCCGATCCCGGGGCCGCGGTCCTCGTCGCGGCCGTTGCTGAGGGCGCGGTCGACGGCGAAGGCGATGATGTAGGAGAAGAAGACGACGAAGGTGTTCAGGATCCCCTGGAGGAGGGTCATGGTGACCATGTCGCCGTTGGAGACGTGGGTCATCTCGTGGGCGAGGACGCCCTCGGCTTCCTCGCGGGTCATGACGCGAAGGAGGCCGGAGCTGACGGCGACGAGGGAGTTGCTGCGGGAGGGGCCGGTGGCGAAGGCGTTGACCTCGGGGCTCTCGTAGATGCCGACCTCGGGCATGGCGACGCCGACCTTGGCGGCCTGGCGGCGGACGGTGTCGACGAGCCATTCCTCGGTCTCGTTTTCGGGGGAGGTGATGACCTCGATGTTGTAGCTCATCTTCGCGATCCACTTCGAGATGGCGAGGGAGATGAAGCTGCCGGTGAAGCCGACGACGAGGGAGAAGCCGAAGAGCGTGGTGTAGTTCAGCCCGTTGGCGGTGATGAAGCGATCCAGGCTGAAGAGGTGGATCACGATCATCATGACCGCGAGGATCGCGATGTTCGTGAGGATAAAGAGGAAGATGCGTTTCATGGTGTTTCTACTTTAGTCGACCCCCACGGGCGGGCAAGAGTAACACGATTTCCTCGTCGTTACCTATTGGGCCGCAACGGGAAAAAGCGTTAGGCCCTTAAGGATGTCGAGGGCGCGGAGGAGGGCGGTGTCCTGGAGGGGAAGGGGTTCGTCGGCGGTCGCGCGGGCGGGGGAGGTGAGGTAGTCGGCGATCTCGGGATTCTCCTCGTGGACGAGGGAGGCCTCGTTCATATGATGCCGGAGAGGGGCTTCGACGAGGCCTTTCGCTGCCGGGCCGAGGGCGATCTGGGCGAGGATCTCCTGCTCGGCCTTGTCGTCGATGTAGAGGGAGATGTCGGGGGTGGCCGGTTGGCCGAGGAGGGAGATGCCGTCGGGAAGGGTGGCGACGGCGGTGGCGACGCGGACGATCGAAGGGGGGGTGGTGTCGAGGGCGACGCTTTCGAGCAGGGCGCTCGAATCGGAGGGGGTTCGCCCGATGAGGATCGCCCCGGCCTCGCGGCGGAGGAGGGTGGCGAGGGTGGCGGCGGCCCCGCCGGTCTGGGGATTGACGAGGACGACGAGGGTGCCGGGGAAGAGCGGAGTGATGGGGAAGCTGTCCGGGGCGATGGCGGAGAAGACCTGCTCGGGGCCGCGGAGCGATTGGAGGGAGAAGAGGGGATGGACGGCACCCGTCGCCTGGGGAGGGACGAAGTAGGAGGCGATCCGGGCGGCGACGTCGAAGTCGGCTTTCGCGGCGGCGTTGTTGTTCCGCAGGTCGAGGACGAGGCCGGGGAGTTTCTTCGTCCAGTACCAGGTGCCGATCTCGGTATCGAGGGCGGTCCAGTTTTTCCCTTTCTCCAGGTTGAAGTTCCGCAGCCGCCAGAATCCGACGTTGCCCGGGAGGACTTCGGTCCGGATCGGCAAGGCGGCGGGGAGGGGGGAGCCGACGAAGACGCCGGGGGGCAGGACGCCTTCGGGCCGATTCTTCAGGGCGGCGGGATTGTAATAGAGGCGGTCGAGGACGGGGCCGATCTTTTGCGCCGTCTCGGGGGCGAAGGGGAGCGGTTTGAGGGCGGCAAAAGCAGGGAAAGCGCAGGCCAGGAACAGCGAGAGCCATCCCGTTGCCCGTGCCATGCTGGTCCGCCCCATCGCCTAGCTCCCGATGTGGGCCTTCGCCCCGATGTCCCGGCGGTAGATCATGCCGGGGAAGGAGATCCCGTCGATCCCGGCGTAGGCGTTCTTCCGGGCGGTCTCGAAGTCCTTGCCCCACGCCGTGACGGCGGCGACGCGCCCCCCGGAGGTGACGATCTCGCCCTTCTTCCCGACCTTGGTCCCCGCGTGGAAGACGGCGGTCTCCTTCGCGGTGACGGGGGTGGTGAAGCCGGGGCCGGTGATGACGCCGCCGAGCTGCGGGTCTTCGGGATAGCCGGGCGCGCCGAGGACGACGGTGACGGCGGAGAGGGCGTTGAACTTCAGCGGCAGGTCGCCGAGTTCCCGCTTCGCGACGGCGGCGGCGATGTCGAGGAGGGGGGTCTCCAGCAGGGGGAGGACGGCCTGGGTCTCGGGATCGCCGAGGCGGACGTTGATCTCGAGCATCTGCGGCCCGGTCGGCGTCAGCATCAATCCGGCGTAGAGGACGCCCTGGTAGTCGATCCCCTCGGCGCGGAGGGCGGCGAGGATCGGCTTCAGGACCGTCTCGACGATCTCGTTCTTCGTCGCCTCGGTGAGGAAGCGGGCGGGGGCGTAGGCCCCCATGCCGCCGGTGTTCGGGCCGGTGTCGCCCTCGCCGACCCGCTTGTGGTCCTGGGCGAGGGGGAGGAGCTGGAGGGCGGTGCCGTCGGTGATGGCGAGGAAGGAGACCTCGGGGCCGGTGAGGCATTCCTCGATCACGATCCGCTTGCCCGCGTCGCCGAAGACCCGCTTCTCCATGATCTGCCAGATCGCGAGGGCGGCCTCGCCGGGGGTCTGCGCGATGATGACGCCCTTGCCCGCCGCGAGGCCGTCGGCCTTGATCACCTGGGGATAGCCGCCCTGGGTCCCGGTCCCTTCCTTCTGGCCCAGCTTCTGGCTGTAGGCGTAGGCGGCGAGGGGATCGCTGAAGTCGGCGCCGGCGGCGGTGGGGATGTGGTAATTCTGGAAGAGGCGCTTCGTGAGGACCTTGCTCGCCTCGAGCTGGGCGGCCTTCCGGTTCGGGCCGAAGACGCGGAAGCCTTTTTCGTGGAGGCGGTCGGCGAGGCCGAGGCAGAGCGGGGCCTCGGGACCGACGAAGGTGAAGGTCGGCTGCTCCTTCTCCGCCCAGGCGACGAGGGCGTCGATGTCGGTGGCGGCGATCGGGAGGTTGGTGCCGAGGGCGGACGTCCCGGCGTTGCCGGGGGCGATGAAGAGCCCGGTGACGCGGGGATCCTTGCGGAGGTGCCAGGCGAGGGCATGTTCGCGGCCGCCGCCGCCGATGAGGAGAACTTTCATGAGTGGGGAAAAGGGGAGGGGTGCCGGGCGCCTTGTTTATTGGGCCTTCGGCGGATAATCGAGGACGTAGATCGTCGGCTCCTTCGGGAGGCCGGTGGCGTTCAGGGTGATCTCCCCGGCGCCGACGTGCTTCACGGGCCCCTTCCATCCCGCGAGGAATTCCTCGAGGGAACGGAGGTCGAGGGCGCTCGAATATTGGGTCTTGAAGCAGATCGGGATGATGATGCGGGCGTTGAGGTCGCCGACGATGCGGGCGAGGTCGGCCGGGGTCAGGTCCTTGTTGCCGATGGGGAGGAAGAGGACGTCGGCGGTTCCGATCTCCTCCCGCTGGGAGGCCGTGGGGATGTGGCCGATGTAGCCGAGGTGGACGATGCGGATGCCGTCGATGGTGAAGCCGAAGACGGTGTTCGTCCCGCCCCGCGCGCCCTGCTCCTTGTCGAGGTAGGTGCGGGTGCCGCGGAACATGAGGCCGCGCGCGTTGTTCAGGCCGATGCCGGTGACGCTGCGGAAGGCCTGGGGCGCACCGAAGAGGCGGGAGCTGGCGTTGTGGTCCTCGCGCTCGCAGCTCGCCAGGACGATGTCGGCGGGGAGACGGTCGGGGAAGGGATAGCGGACCGTCTCCTCGCCGTAGGGATCGAGGGCGATGCGGACCCCCGTCGTCGTGATGACGTAGGCGAAGCCGTGGCCGTAGTAACGGAGGGTGAGGGGCTGCGTCGGAAGTGGGGTGAATTGGCCCTTCGAGTCGGAGCAGCCGGTGAGGAACGGGAGAACGAGGGCGGCGAGGCAGGAGAGGGCCGCCGCAAAGGGGATCCGAAGACGCATCGGAGGAGGCTAGTGACGAAGGGGGTGAAAAGCAAGTGGGAGCGAGCGAGGGTAGCTGGGCTCGGTGGGACTTGAACCCACACTCCTTTCGGAACCAGAACCTAAATCTGGCGTGTCTGCCATTTCACCACGAGCCCGTGGGAGTCGCCGATTCTACACGCGAAGGGGGAGGAGGTCACACGGATTCGTCGGGGAGGGGCGTTCACTATCCCTTCACCTCCCCTTTTCCCCCGCGCCAGAAAAACCAAGCCAGCGTCCCGATCCAGGCCAAAAGTCCCGCCCCGTAGAGCCAGCCGAGTGCGGCGAGGCTTCCCGGGGCGAGGTGGGGGACGGGGAGCCGGTTCGCCCGGGCAAGCTCCCGATGCATGAGGAGGAGCCAGAGGAGATTGAACGCCGCGATCCAAAAGCCATGCTCGAAGAGGAAGCGGCAGGCGCGGGCGTGGTTTCCCGGCTGGTGCCAGTAATCGGCCCGGGGGACGTTCAGGGCCGAAGGGGGAAAGAGCCGGATCGAGTAGCAGGTGGCGATGAGGAAGAGGCTCATCCCGAAGCCGAGGCCGCCGAAGGAGATCAGATGGGCGCGGAGCGGGAGGAATCCGTCGGCGCGTCCCGCCGCATCGAAGTGGCTGGCCACGGTCTCGGGAAGGGTCGCCGCGTCGTGGGCCAGCGAGAGGCCGAAGAGGAGCGCCGTCAGGAGGAAGGCGATGCGGGGGAGGGTGAGGCGCATGGGCGCGGGGAACCATGCTGGTTGTTGCAAAAGAGGCAAGCCCGATCCATGATAAGGGGATGTCGTCCGATCCCGCGCCCCCCTCCGTTTCTGCCCCGACCGCCGCGGGTCGGCTCTTCGTCGTCGGCACCCCGATCGGGAACCTGGAAGACATCACCCTCCGCGCCCTCCGCGTCCTGAAGGAGGCCGACCTCGTCGCCGCCGAGGACACCCGCCATTCGATCCACCTGCTGAACCATTTCGAGATCAAGAAGCCCCTCGTCAGCTACCACCAGTTCAACGAGGCGAAGCGGGTCGCCGAGTTCCGGGAACACTTCGCCCACGGGAAGAACATCGCCCTCATCAGCGATGCCGGGATGCCCGGCATCTCCGATCCGGGGGAGCGCCTCATCCGGTCGTGCGTCGAGGCCGGGATCACCGTCGAGGTCGTCCCGGGGCCGTCGGCGGTCCTCCAGGCCCTCGTCGGCGCGGGGTTCCCGATGGTGCCGTTCCATTTCGGGGGATTCCTCCCGCCGAAGTCGGGCGGGCGGCGGCGGGAGATGGAGGAGGCGGCGGCCCGTCCCTCGACCTCGGTCTATTTCGAGTCCCCCCACCGCCTCGTCCGCGCCCTGGCCGACGCGCTGGAGGTGATCCCGGAACGGGAGCTCTGCGTGGCGCGGGAACTGACGAAGAAGTTCGAGGAAATCCGGCGCGGCACCCCGGCCGAGCTCCTGGCCCATTACGAGGCCCACGCGCCGCGCGGCGAAGTCTGCCTCGTCATCCGGGGGGCCGACGCGAAGGAACTCCGCGAGGCGGCGAAGGAGGCGGCCCGCGAGGCCCGCTTCTCAGAGAAGGAGTCGAAAAAAGACTCGCAAGAGGCCGCCGGGGAGCTACTTGATTAAAGGGAACTGCGCCATGCGTCTTCTCTTCCCCCTTTTCCCCGCGCTTGCGGTGACTCTTTTTGCGACTCTCGTTGCGGCCCTTCTTCCGCTCCTCGGCCGTGCCGAGGACCCGGCCCCGCTCCCCGCCTCGCCCTCCGCCCCCGTCGCCACCTCGGCCTCGCCCGACCAGCTTCCCCGTCCGGCGTCGATCAACGAGCCCCCGCCGCTGACGCTCGACCCCCGCATCCGGGTGATGAAGATCCACGAGGTCCGCAATGACGAGACCTACAATCCCCACCGCAACGAGGCCCTCGAATTCGAGAAGAGCTACTGGAACTACGGCGCGATCACCGCGGCGCAGAAGGAGGCCGTCCGGGGTCAGATCTACGTCATCAGCTGGCGCAACGACGGCCCGCCCGACCGCTTCAGCGCCCGCTTCGAGTACCGGCAGACCAAGACCCGGGACCAGATCAAGGTCCAGACCCTCGACAACCCGGCGGTCAACGGGAACGTCCGCTCCATCTTCAAGGTGACCGGCGCCGAATACCGGCAGGACGGCCCCGTCGTCAGCTGGCGCTTCACCGTCTGGCGCGGGAACCGGATCGTGGGCGAGGAAAAATCGTTCATCTGGTAAGGAAACCGCCGGTCCCCATCGTCCCTTGATTCCATGACTTTCTTCGCCGCTACCACGCTCTTCCTCTCCCAGGCTGCCGCCGCCGCCCCCGGCGACGGTGCCACCTCGGGCCTCCCCCTCTCCCTCACCAGCGGGGAGACCCTCGGCCTCTTCGCCGTGATGCAGCAGGGCGGGCCGCTGATGTGGCCGATCCTCGCATGCAGCGTCGTCACAGCGGCGATCTTCGCCGAACGCTTCCTCTATTACCGCCGCTGCCGCATCGCCGTCCCGGAGTTCCTCTCCGGCATCGCGAACCTCCTCCGCCGGGGCCTCCACCGCGAGGCGCTGGAGCGGTGCGAGGAGGGCTACGGCCCCGTCTCCCGCGTCGTGCGGCAGGCGATCCTCGCCCGGGAACTCCCGCCGACCGAGCTGCGCGAGGTCGTCCGCGAGGTCGCCCTCCTCCAGCAGCCCCGCCTGGAGACCCACCTCGGCGTCCTCGCCGGGATCGGCCAGATCGCGCCCCTCCTCGGCCTCCTCGGGACCGTCACCGGGATGATCGACGCCTTCATCGAGATCGGCCGCGCGGGCGGCAGCACCTCGGTCGGGGAGCTCGCCTCCGGGGTCTGGACGGCCCTCATCACCGCCGCTGCGGGCCTCGCCGTCGCCATCCCCTCCTACGCCGCCTATAACTTCCTCGTCTCCCGGATGAACACCATCCTCGGCGACATGGAGCGGGCGGGCATCGAGACGATCCACGTCCTGACGAGCGTGAATATCCGGGGCGGCGGCGTCCCGCCCGAGCCGGCCCCGCTCGCCGCCATCGCCCCCGTGGCGGCCTCCTTCACGCCCCAGGCTCCTTCCTATTCGGCCTCGGCCCCGGCCCCCGCTTCCTTCCCTCCCGCCGATACCGTGCCGGTGCCCCTCCCTCCGAACTCGGGCGGCGTCACCCCGATCCAGACATGAGCCTCGGCCCGGGCGCGAATTCCAATTCCAATGCGAGCCCCTCCGCGGGGCTCCGCCTGCCGCGCCGCTACGCCTACGCGCGGGGCCCGGTCGATGCCGCGCCGCTGCTCAACGTCATCCTCCTCCTCTTCATCTTCTTCGCCCTCGGCTCGGCCTTCGTCCTCCAGCCCGGCATCAAGGTCGACCTCCCCCGCAGCCCCTTCGTCATGGGCGCCCCGGCGCAGAGTTCGATCCTCACCCTCCTGGCCGGGCCCGACAAGCGGGACCCCGCGACCGGGCTGATGGGGCCGGGCGAGGCGCTCCTCTTCTTCAACGACGAGGCCCTCACCCTTGCCGACCTCCCCGCCCGGCTCGACGCCGTCGGCGGAGCCCGGGGGATGGAAAGCCGGACCCTCCTCATCCGTGCCGACCACTCCGTGCCGAACGGCCTCCTCGTCGACGTCATGAACCTCGCCATGGCCCGGAAATGGGCCGTGATCCTCGCCGCGCAGCCGCCCGCGGGGGGGGCGGGAGCCTCTGCCGGGGGCTCGTCCTCCCAGGCGCCCAAGGGGGGAGGTGCCGCCCCGGCTTCCAACTCCAATGTGGGACCCTAAACATTTCCACTTCCTCGGCGAGGCCCTGGAGGCCGTTCCCGAAGAGCGGCGGCGGTTGGGGATCCTGATCCTCCTCGTGCTCGTCCTCCACGGGGCGGGCTTCCTCGCCCTCCGCGTCGCCTATCCCGAGTCGTCCCCCGTCATCAGCCCCTCCCGGCAGCGCCTGATGATCTATTCCCCCGCGCCCGGCGGCTCCCGCATGCCGACCGTCGCCGACATCGGATTCTGGAGCCGGATCGACGACCCGAGCCTCGTCGTCTTCCCGCCCGACGTCACGACCCTCCCCGAGGAGGCCCGGGGAGGGTCCGCGCGCTACCATCCCTCCGGGGAGACCGACGCGACCGCCGCCGGGGCCGGGGAGAAGCCCGGATGGGGCGGGGGCCCGACGCCGTCGGCCCCCCAGGCGCTCGTCGCCCTCGAGCCCGACGTCCGCCTCCTGCCCGACACCCTGCCTCCCCTCGCGCAGCGGGCGGCCGACGCCCTCGCCGTCGCCGGGCCGAAGCAGGTCTTCCGCTACAACTTCTCCCCCTTCACCCCCGCCGCCCCGGGGACCTCGGTCCGCTGGGACGGGGCCTTCGCCTCCCGCGCCCCGGCGAAGTGGGTCCTCCCCGGCGTCACCTCGGACCTCCTCCCCGAGGCCGGGGTCACCGTCCTCCGCCTCGCCGTCGACGGGGAGGGGAAGGTCTCCCACGTCCTCGTCGAGGAAAGCTGCGGCAATTCGGAGACCGACCTCACGGCGGTCCTTTCGGCCCGCCGCCTCCGCTTCGCCCCCGTTTCCGGCGACGCTCCGGCCCCCCTCGCGTGGGGGAACGCCACCGTCTATTGGCGCTTCGTCCCCAAGGGCGGCGCGGCCGCAGCAAACGCATCGGGAGGTGGCGCAACTCCTTCCGCCGGAACGGAGAAAACGCCGTGACGCTCTTTCTCAGCTCCGTTTTTTTTGTCTACGTTGCGGTTTTTCTTGCAGTCGTTTCCCTCGCATGGTTGTTTTCTGGATGGCAAAAGCGTCGTTCGGAAAAAGCAGGGTTCTCCCCCCTCGCGTGCGGCTGCTGCGGTGCGCCAATTCTCCTTGCGGAACCCCTGTTGCGGGTCCGTTGTCCCCATTGCGGGGCAGTGCAGGAGACGCATCGTTTGGAACGTCTGCCGACGTCCGAGGCCTCTAAAAAATAGCAACGCGACAGCAGCAACGAACCCCAACTCTTAAACTATTTACTACTATGGGAATGTGGATTGGCCGCAATAGAAAAGCCCGCGTCACCTACGGTTTCGACGAAATCGCCTTGGTCCCCGGAGAAGTCACGATCAACCCGAACGAGGTCGACACCTCCTTCGAGATCCCCCGCCCCCACGGCGCGGCCCCGATCAAGCTGAAGATCCCGATCATCGCCAGCGCGATGGACGGCGTCACCGACGTCCGCTTCTGCATCGAGATGGGCAAGCTCGGCGGCCTCGGCGTCATCAACCTCGAAGGCATCCAGACCCGCTACGAGAACCCCCGCGAGGTCCTCGACGAAATCGTCAAGGCCGACAAGGCGAACGTCACCGAGCTCATCCAGAAGCTCTACCTCGCCCCCATCAAGGAGGAGCTCATCTCCCGCCGCATCAAGGAACTGAAGGACGCGGGCGTCCTCGCCGCCGTCTCCTCGATCCCCCAGAAGGCCGACCGCTACGGCGCGATCGCCCAGGAGGCCGGGGCCGACGTCTTCGTCGTCCAGTCGACGGTCAGCACCGTCCGCCACGTCTCGACGGAGTACAAGTCCCTCGACCTCGCCGGGTTCTGCAAGAACATGAAGGCCCCCGTCATCATCGGCAATGCGGTGACCTACAACGTCGTCCTCGAGCTCATGCAGCACGGCGTCTCCGGCGTCCTCATCGGCGTCGGCCCGGGCGCGGCCTGCACCTCGCGCGGCGTCCTCGGCCTCGGGGTTCCCCAGGTCACGGCGACCGTCGATTCCGCGGCGGCCCGCGACGCCTACCACAAGAAGACCGGCCGCTACGTCCCGATCATCACCGACGGCGGCATGTCGAAGGGCGGCGACGTCTGCAAGGCCCTCGCGGCCGGCTCCGACGCCGTCATGGTCGGCTCCGCCTTCGCCCGCGCCGAGGAAGCCCCCGGCCGCGGCAACCATTGGGGCATGGCGACGCCCCACGCGAACCTCCCCCGCGGCACCCGCGTCCAGGTCGGCGTCACCGGCTCGGTGAAGCAGATCCTCTTCGGCCCCGCGACGGTCGACGACGGCTCCCAGAACCTGGTCGGCGCGATCGCCACCTGCATGGGCAACGTCGGCGCCGCCACGATCCGCGAATTCCAGGAAACCGAGATCATCATCGCCCCCTCGATCAAGTCCGAGGGCAAGCTCTTCCAGATGGTTCAGTCGGTCGGCATGGGCACCAAGTAATTGGCTCCCGTCCTCTCCTAACCTCCGCGCCCCACCCGTCATGTCGACCCGCATTCTGATCCTCGACTTCGGCTCCCAATACACCCAGCTCATCGCCCGGCGTATCCGGGAGCTCCACGTCTACTCGGACATCGTGCGGTTCGACACGCCGGCCTCGGTCGTCGCCTCGCTGCGGCCCGCCGGGATCATCCTCTCCGGCGGCCCCTCCAGCGTCTACGGCAAGGGCGCGCCCCTGCCCGACGCCCGGATCTTCGAGCTCGGCATCCCGATCCTCGGCATCTGCTACGGCCTCCAGCTGATGGGGAAGTTCCTCGGCGGCGAGGTCGAGAAGAGCGACCGGCGCGAGTACGGCCACGGCGAGATCGAGGTCGTGAAGCCCTGCGCCCTCTTCGCCGGATTGCCGAAGAAGATCGCCGTCTGGAACAGCCACGGCGACCACCTCACGAAGCTCCCCAAGGGCTTCGTCACCTTCGCCAAGACCGCGAACGCGCCCCAGGCCGCCATCGGCGACGCAAAGAGGAACCTCTACGGCATCCAGTTCCACCCCGAGGTCGTCCACACGCCGAAGGGGCAGAAGATCATCTCGAACTTCGTCCTGAAGGTCGCCAAGGCGAAGCCCGACTGGACCATGGTCTCCTTCATCGACCAGACCTGCGCCGAGATCCGCAAGACCGTCGGCAAGGAGAAGGTCATCCTCGGCCTCTCCGGCGGGGTCGATTCCTCCGTCGCCGCCGCCCTCATCCACAAGGCGATCGGCAAGCAGCTCGAATGCATCTTCGTCGACAACGGCCTCCTCCGGAAGGGCGAGCGCGCCAAGGTCGAGGAAGTCTTCGGCAAGCACCTGAAGCTGAAGCTCCACACCGTCGACGCCTCGGCGGTCTTCCTCCGGAAGCTCAAGGGGGTCACCGATCCCGAGAAAAAGCGGAAGATCATCGGCGGCGAGTTCATCCGCGTCTTCGAGCAGGCCAAGAAAAAGGTCGGCCAGGCGAAGTTCCTCGCCCAGGGGACCCTCTACCCCGACGTCATCGAGAGCGTCGCCATCGCGGGCAACCCCGCCGCCCTCATCAAGAGCCACCACAACGTCGGCGGCCTCCCGAAGGACATGAAGTTCAAGCTCGTCGAGCCGCTCCGGCAGCTCTTCAAGGACGAGGTCCGCGAAGTCGGCGACAAGCTCGGCCTCCCGAAGGAGATCGTCTGGCGCCATCCCTTCCCCGGCCCCGGCCTCGGCGTCCGCTGCCTCGCCCCCATCGAGAAGCGGAACCTCGACATTCTCCGAGAGGCCGACGCCATCGTCATCCAGGAGATGAAGTCGAGCGGCTGGTACGAGAAGGTCTGGCAGGCCTTCGCCGTCCTCCTTCCCTGCCGCAGCGTCGGCGTCATGGGCGACGAGCGGACCTACGACTACACCGTCGTCGTCCGTGTCGTCCAGAGCCAGGACGGGATGACCGCGAACTGGGTCCACCTGCCCCACGACCTCCTCGGCCGGATCTCGAGCCGGATCATCAACGAGGTCCGCGGCGTGAACCGCGTCGCCTACGACATTTCCTCCAAGCCGCCCGCCACGATCGAATGGGAGTAGGGCGGCGTCCCCGCCCGATCTCCCGACGGGCTTGTCTTGTCCAGTGAAGCACCCAGGAAGGAACCCATGAGCAAAGCCCGCATCGGAACCGGAATCGACGCGATTCCCTTCCGCCTCCTCGACACGCGCAACCCGAAGGACGCCTCGGAGCTCCGCTCCCTGAACCGCTTCGCCGAGCCCGAGCGGAGCCTCTCCCTCGCCGTCGCCGAGATCATCGGCCGCATCCGCGCCGAGGGCGACGCGGGCCTCGTCAACCTGACGCGGAAGTTCGACAACGTCGTCCTCACCCCGCGCACCCTCCGCCTTTCCGGTCCCGCCCCGAAGGTCTCCGCCGAGGTCGTCCGCCTCTGCGCCTACTCGCTGAAGAACATCGTCGCCTTCTCCAAGGGCGGCATCCCGAAGAACCGGACCCTCCGCAACCAGGAAGGGGCCCGCGTCGGCGAGGTCTACCATCCCTTCCAGCGCGTCGGCATCTACGTCCCCGGCGGCACCGCCCCCCTCGTCTCCACCGCCCTCATGACCGTCGGCATCGCCAAGGCGGCCGGGGTGAAGGAGATCGTCGTCTGCACGCCGCCCCCGGTGAACAAGCACCTCCACTACGCCCTCCGCGCCTCGGGCGCGACGGAGATCTACCAGGTCGGCGGAGCCCACGCCATCGCCGCCCTCGCCTACGGGACGAAGACCATCGCCCGCGTCGAGAAGATCTTCGGCCCCGGCAACGGCTTCGTCGTCGAGGCGAAGCGGCAGGTCATCGGCGCCGTCGCCGTCGACCTCCTCCCGGGACCGAGCGAGATCGCCGTCGTCGCGGAGGAGCCGGCCCGCGCCGACTTCATCGCCGCCGACCTCCTTGCCCAGGCCGAGCACGGCTCCCACAGCCGCATCGTCTTCTTCACCCCCTCGGACAAGCTCCTCTCCGGCGTGGTGGCGGCGATCGAACGGCAGCTCCCGCTCCTCCCTCGGCGGAACTTCCTCGATGCCGTCCTGGCGCGGAACGCCCTCTTCGTCCGCACCCAGACCCTCGCCGAGGCCGTCGCCCTCGCGGAGGCTTATGCGCCTGAGCATCTCTCCCTCTTCGTCAAGAAGGCCGCCGCCCTCGCGCCGAAGATCCGGAACGCCGGGGCCGTCTTCATCGGGGAGAACTCCCCCGTCGCTGCAGGCGATTACCTCTCCGGCCCCAGCCACACCCTGCCGACCGGCGGCGCGGGCAAGTCGTTCGCCGGATTGACCATCGACCAGTTCTACAAGCGGGTCAGCCACATCGAATACAGCAAGGCCGCGATCCGCAAAGCTGCCCCCCTCATCGCCGCCCTCGCCCGCCTGGAACAGCTCGAGGCCCACGCCCGCTCCGCCGAGATTCGGAAGTGATTGCGCGAATAAGGTGGTGATGTGACCACGATGAAGTTCGTCTACTTCCTTATCCTTTGTTTCGGCTGTAATGGCGTGCTGGCCGATGAGCCCCGTTTTTTATGGGAAGACCCGGCTCGTTCTACTCTGGTGACAGCAACCAATCTTGTTGAAGTCAGCTTTGCCGTTGATGACAAGGGGGCGACTGAGGCGGGGTACACGATCTATGTTTTTTGGATGTCGAAGGAAAATGTTGGGTTCACTCGATTTATATGGGATTGGGCAGTTCAAGGCGGCAAGGGTCCTGAGTTAGACAGCAGTAATAAGGCTGCGGAATGTCTCAAGTTGCTCAAGGCCCTCGATCAGTCCAAGGTTATGCCGATCTCTTCCAATCAGATCATTGCGGTACGGGTTCGAGAGGGGGATGCGATACTTTCAAGACATTTCCCTATTGAAAGCATTCCATTCAATGTGCGGCAAATCATGATCTTGCTTGGCTTTAAGGAAGAGGATTTTAAGAAGTTCTCACGGCTTCATTTTATGTCCGATCCGTTAGTGGGGAAATGATGTCGGTTAAGATCGTCGTTTCATGGCCTGTGATTGCAAAGAGTCTGAGGGGCGCTTAGTCTCCTCCCGTCCATGAGCAAGAAAGCCCCCGCCCGTCCTTCCAAGCCGTCCCGCCGCGCTTCCCTCACCCGGAAGACAGCCGAGACCGACATCCGCCTCTCCCTCGACCTCGACGGCTCGGGTAAATCGAAGATTTCCACCGGCGTCCCGTTCTTCGACCACATGCTGACGCTCCTGGCGAAGCATGCCGTGATCGACCTCGACCTCCACGTGAAGGGCGACATCGAGGTCGACTTCCATCACACTGTCGAGGACACCGGCATCGCCCTCGGCCAGGCGATCAACAAGGCGCTGGGCGATCGCTCCGGCATCCGCCGCTACGGCTTCTTCTACCTCCCGATGGACGAGACCCTCGTCCGCGTCGCCCTCGATTTCAGCGGCCGCCCCCTCGTCGTCTTCAAGGTGCCGAAGAACGCCCCCCTCATCCGCCTCAAGGCGGGCGATTTCCCCGCGCAGCTCACCGAGGAATTCCTCCGCGGCCTCGCCCAGCACGCGGGCCTCACTCTCCATGTCGAGGTCCTCTACACCTCGGAAGTCCACCACCTCATCGAGGGCGTCTTCAAGGGGCTGGCCAAGGCCCTCGACGTCGCGATGTCCCGTGATCCCCGCGTGAAGGGTGTCCCCAGCACCAAGGGTACGCTCTGATTCCGTTTCCCGGACGGCCATGAATGTTCCCGAGCCCCTGCCTTCGCCCTTGCCGAAGGAAAAGGGAGCGGGCTCCGGAGCCGGGGGGCGCATGGTCTACCTCGATGCCCTGCGCGGCATCGCTGCCGTCGTGGTGGTGTTCCACCACTTTTTTTGCCTCTTCGATTGGGGGTTGATCGAGGGGACGGCGGCGACCTCCCGGCTCGGGTTCGAGCCGGGGATCGCCGTCACCCCGTTCAATCTCCTCTATCAGGGGAGCGGGATGGTCGAGGTCTTCTTCGTCCTCAGCGGCTACGTCCTAGTCTCCGCCTTTTACGGAGCGCCGACCTTCCTCGGGGCGTTGGCGCGGCGCTATGTCCGGCTGGCCGGGGTTGTCTTCTGCGCCTGCCTCTTCGGTTGGCTCCTGATCGCGCTGAATCTCGACTTCGCCGGGACGATCCTCGCCCAATCGCACTCGCCCTACCAGGGAGGGACCGACCGGGTCATCCCCCACCTGGGCGTCGGGGAACTCCTGCGCGAGGCCTTCTTCAACGCCTTCTTCAAGCGCGACGATCCCCACCAATACCTCGGCGGCGTCCTCTGGACGATGCCGACCGAGTTCTTCGGCTCGGTCATGATCCTCGCCGTCATGCTCCTCTTCCGCCGCTCCGCCCGGGCGGGGATGCTTTTCCTGGGGCTCCTGACGGTGGCGTGGTTCGGCTACAGCGTCTTCTTCATGCTGGTGGGGACGTGGCTCGGCCTTGCTTCCCGCTCCTGCCGTTTTGCGTCGCTCCCGCTCTTCGGCCATGCGGCGCGGCGGATCGCGCTCTTCGTTCTCGCCCTTTATCTTCTCTCCTTCCCCTCGACCGCCGATCCGGGCGCGGGTTATCGCTTCCTCCTCTTCGACCTGGGCCGGTTCTTCTCCATCCCCCATTTCTTCCCTCCGATCGATGCGGCCCTCTTCTGGCGGGGAATCGGGGCGGTTCTCTTGGTCAGCGTCGCATTGGCTTCCTCCCGGATGCAGGCCGTATTGAATCGCTTCGGCTTCCTCGGGAAGATCTCCTTCCCGCTCTATCTGACCCATGCCCCGGTTCTTTTCCTCGTCGGGGCCGGAGGCTACCTGGAGCTCCGCCCTCTCCTGCCGGGCGGGACGGTCACGGCCCTGGCCGTTTTCCCGTTCTTTTTGCTCTCCGCGCTCCTGGTAGCCTGGTTGGGCTATCTTTACGTGGAGAAGCCGACGCTCCGGCTCAGCCGGGACGTGGGGGAAAAGGTTGACACTCTCTTGCTGCGTGGTTGGGTTCAATCTGGTAAAACAACGTGAAGCAGACTGAGGATCGAGACTAAGATGATCGGCATTATTGATTACGGGATGGGGAACCTGCGCAGCGTCGAGAAGGCGCTCGAATCGGTCGGGGCGAAGACCCGTTTCATCACCGGCACCTCGGGCCTCGACGGCCTCACCGGCCTCGTCCTCCCCGGCGTCGGGGCCTTCACCGACTGCGTCGGGAACCTCCGCGCGACCGGCCTCTGGGAGCCGATCAAGGAATGGATCGCGGCGGACAAGCCGTTCTTCGGCATCTGCCTCGGCTACCAGATGCTCTTCGAGGGAAGCGAGGAAGGCCCCGACATCGAAGGCCTCGGCGTCTTCAAGGGGAAAGTCGTCCGCTTCCCGAAGACCGACCTGAAGGTCCCCCAGATGGGCTGGAACGAGGTCACCATCGTCCGCCCCTCGCTCTTCACCGAAGGGGTCGTCACCGGGGACCACGTCTATTTCGTCCACAGTTTCTATCCTGCCCCCGAAGATCCCGGGATCGTCGCGATGACGACCGAATACGGTCTCTCCTTCGCCAGCGCCGTGGGCAAGGGGAACCTCTTCGCCACCCAGTTCCACCCGGAGAAGAGCCAGCGCGTCGGACTGAAGCTCCTCTCCAACTTCGCCAAGCTCGCCTCGTAATCCCGTCCTTTTTCCACTCCCTCCCGCCATGATCATCTTCCCCGCCATCGACCTCCTCGAAGGTCAAGTCGTCCGCCTCGAACAGGGCCGCAAGGAAGCCCGCACCGTCTACGGCGACGATCCCGCCGCCTTCGCGAAGTCGTGGAAGGATCAGGGTGCCGAGGCGCTCCACGTCGTCGACCTCGACGGGGCGTTCACCGGGCGGCCCGCCAATCTCGACCATGTCCGCAAGATCGTCGCCGCGATGGGGAACGTCCCCGTCGAGCTCGGCGGGGGCCTCCGCGACGAGGAGACGATCGCCGCCGCCCTCGACACCGGGGTGACCCGCGTGATTCTCGGCACGAAGGCGTGCGAGTCGATCGCGTTCGTCGAGAAAGTCGTCGCCCGTTTCGGCGGGGCGAAGATCGCCGCCGGGATCGACGCGAAGGACGGCAAGGTCGCCGTGAAGGGCTGGACTGAGAAATCGGAGCACGACGCGATTCCCCTCGCGCGGAAGCTCGAAGCCGCCGGGGTCGGCCTCATCATCTACACCGACATCTCGACCGACGGGATGTTCACCGGGCCGAATTACCCCGCCCTCAACGATCTCCTCGCCGCCGTGAAGGTCCCCGTCATCGCCTCGGGCGGCATCGGGACCGTCGACCACATCCGCAAGCTGCGCGAGATCCCGAGCCTCTACGGCGCCATCGTCGGCAAGGCGCTCTACGACGGCAAGGTCACGCTGGGCGAGATTCTGTAGCTGCCGCGGCGTAAGCCGCGACGCGCTTCCGCTCCCGCTCCAATTCCTGCAGCAAGCGGGAGAACTCGGGGACCTCGTGTCCCTTGAGGTCGGCCCGGGCGAGGAATTTCAGGAGCGCCGTCCACGAGGCGGGGCTGAGGAGGAAGGTCTCTTTCATCGGCTCCGGGCTCAAGGGTTGGCTTCGGGACCGGGATCGAGGCCGGGGAGCGAGGCGGGCGGGAAGTTCAACTTCGCCTTCTACGACTGCATGCCGGTCGGCGGCGGCGAGTACAAGCTGGTGCCGAAGCGCCCGCGCAAGATGGTGCCGATCTCCTATGCGGCGAAGCTGAAGGGAATCTCGGTGCAGACGATCCATAATTACATCATTGCCGATTTCCTGAAGACCGTCGAGAGGCCGACGCCGTGCAAGTGGCTGATCGACCTCGGCGAGATCGACGCCCTGCTGGAGCAGACGACCGACATGGAGTTCTGGACGCCGGAACGGAAGGCGGCCTACCTGAAGGCGAAGCATCGCCCGGCGCGGAAGGCCCGTCCGAGGAAGAAGGCGGGGAAGCCCGCCGCCAAGGGGCGGGCCGCGAAAAAATAGCCGCCCGCGCCGATCAATGGAGGCCGGTCACGACGTAGACGGCGATGACGACGAAGACGGCCGTCGTCTTGATCAGGGTGAGGGCGAAGATGTCCCGGTAGGCGACGCGGTGGGTGAGGCCGGTGACGGCGAGGAGGGTGATGACGGCGCCGTTGTGCGGCAGGGTGTCCATGCCGCCGCTCGCCATCGCCGCGATGCGGTGGAAGACCTCGAGGGGGATGCCCGCCGACTGGGCATTCGCGATCAGGGTCTCGGAGAGGGCGGCGAGGGCGATGCCGAGGCCGCCGGAGGCTGAGCCGGTCATCCCGGCGAGGGTGGTGACGGTGACGGCCTCGTTGACCAGCGGATGGGGGATCGCCTTCAGGCCCTGGGCGACGACGAGGAACCCGGGGAGGGCGGCGATGACGGCCCCGAATCCGTATTCGGAGGCGGTGTTCATCGAGGCGAGGAGGGCTCCGGAAACGGCCGACTTCGCCCCCTCGGCGAAGCGGCGGGTCACCGGCTTCCAGGCCAGGACGAGGACGCTCGCGATGCCGATCAGGAGGGCTCCCTCGACGGCCCAGATGGCGGCGATCTTCGGGATCTCCTGGACGACGGGAACGGCCTTGCCGACGACGGTCGAGTCGAACGAGTAGGAGGCGCCGTAGACGCGGGGAATGGCGACGGTGAAGGCCTTGTTCATGATCCCGACGAGGAGGAGCGGAAGGAGGGCGAGGAGGGGATGGGGGATGGCCCGGCGGTCGAAGGGCTCGGGCTCGTTGAGGAGGTCGGCCTCGATGCCGTATCCCTCCCCGGCGGCGGCGGCGGCGCGGCGGCGCCATTCGAGGTATCCGAGCCCCGCGGCCAGGATGACGCCGCCGCCGATCAGGCCGAGCCAGGGGGCGGCGTAGATGGTGGTCCGGAAGAAGGCGGTCGGGATGAGGTTCTGGATCTGCGGCGTGCCGGGGAGCGCGTCCATCGTGAAGGTGAAGGCCCCCAGGGCGATGGTGCCGGGGATCAGCCGCTTCGGGATGCCGCCCTGCCGGAACATCTCGGCGGCGAAGGGGTAGACGGCGAAGACGACGACGAAGAGGGAGACGCCGCCGTAGGTCAGGATCGCGCAGACCAGGACGATGGAGAGCATTGCCCGCCGCGCCCCGATCACCCGGATGACCGAGGCGACGATCGCCTTGGAGAATCCCGACAATTCGATGACCTTGCCGAAGACCGCGCCGAGGAGGAAGACGGGGAAGTAGAGCTTCACGAACCCGACCATCTTTTCCATGAAGAGGCCGGTGAACATCGGGGCGACGAGGGCGGGATCGGTGAGGAGGACGGCCCCCAGCGCCGCGACGGGGGCGAAGAGGATGACGCTGTAGCCGCGATAGGCGACGACCATGAGGAACACCAGCGCGGCAAGGACGATGAGGACGCTCATGGAGGGTGGGGATGCGATGGGCGTGCGGATCAGGCCGCCGTCCAGCCGCCGTCGATCGGGAGGGCGGAGCCGGTGGTCGAGGCCCCGGCCTCGGAGCAGAGGAAGAGGACGAAGGCGGCGACCTGGTCGGCCCGGACGAATTCCTTCGTCGCGTGCTTCGCGAGGATGATCTCCTCGACGACCCGTTCCCGCGGGATCCCGGTGGCCCGGGACTGTTCCTCGATCTGTCCCTCGACGATGGCGGTGTGGATGAAGCCGGGGCAGAGGGCGTTGCAGGTGACGCCGTCGCGGGCGGTCTCGAGGGCGGTCGTCTTCGTCAGGCCGACGAGGCCGTGCTTCGAGGCGACGTAGGCCGCCTTGAACGGGGAGGCGACGAGGCCGTGGGCCGAGGCGATGTTGACGATCCGGCCCCACTTCCGGGCGCGCATGGCGGGGAGGGCGGCCTTGGTCGTGTGGAAGGCGGCGGAGAGGTTGAGGGCGAGGATGGCGTCCCATTTCTCCCCGGGGAACGATTCAAGGGGGGAGACGAACTGCATGCCCGCGTTGTTGACGAGGATGTCGATCGCTCCCGCTTCGGCCATGAGGCGGACGATGTCGGCGGGGGCGGTGAGGTCGGCGGCGATATAGCGGGCGCGGACGCCGTGCGCTGTTTCGAGTCCGGCCCGCAGCGCCTCGATTTCGGAGGCCTCGCCGAAGCCGGTGAGGATGACGTGGGAGCCCGCCGCCGCGAGGGCCTCGGCGAGGGTGCGGCCCAGGCCGCTGGTCGATCCGGTCACCAGCGCGGTCTTGCCGATCAGGGGGCGTTCCATAAAGAAATATAAAGGGATCAGGGACGTTCGACGCAGAGGGCGATGCCCATGCCGCCGCCGATGCAGAGGGTCGCTAGGCCGCGCCGGGCGTTCCTCCGCTCCATCTCGTGGAGGAGGGTGACGAGGACGCGCGCGCCCGAGGCCCCGATGGGATGGCCGAGGGCGATGGCCCCTCCGTTGACGTTGACCCGCGCGGGGTCCCAGCCGAGCTCGCGCCCGACGGCGCAGCTCTGGACGGCGAAGGCCTCGTTCGCCTCGATGAGGTCGACCTCGTCGAGCTTCCATCCGGCCCGGGCCAGGGCCCGGCGGACGGCCTCGACGGGCCCGATCCCCATGATCGCCGGATCGACCCCCGCCGTGGCCCAGGAGACGATCCGGGCGAGGGGGGAGATGCCCCGGCGGGCGGCGAGGTCGCCCCGCATCAGGACGAGGGCGGCCGCGCCGTCGTTGAGGCTGCTGGCGTTGCCTGCCGTGACGGTTCCTCCCTCTTTCAGGAAGGCGGGGCGGAGTTTGGTCAGGGCCTCGGGAGTGGTCTCGGGGCGAATCTCTTCATCTTGCGTGACGACGGTTTCTCCTTTTCGACCCGGCACAGTGACGGGAGTGATCTCGGCGGCGAAGCGCCCTTCTGCCTGGGCTGCGGTGGCTTTGCGCTGCGAGGCGAGGGCGAAGGTGTCCTGTTCCTCGCGTCCGATCTTCCATTGCTGTGCGATGTTTTCCGCCGTCTGGCCCATGTGGTAGTGGTGGAAGGCGTCCCAGAGGCCGTCCCGGATCATGGTGTCGACGAAGGGGACGTCGCCGAGCTTCACGCCCGCGCGGAGGGGGGCGCAGTGGGGGGCGAAACTCATGCTTTCCTGGCCGCCCGCGACGACGATCTCGGCCTCCTCCAGCCGCAGGGCCTGGAAGCCGAGGGCGACGGCGCGGAGGCCGGAGCCGCAGACCTGGCTGACGCCCATGGCCGTTGCCGCGAACGGGATGCCGGCGGCGACGGCGGCCTGGCGGGCGGGGTTCTGGCCCGCGCCGGCCGTGAGGACCTGGCCGAGGATCACCTCGGAGACTTCCTCCGGCGCGACCCCGGCGCGGCGCAGCGCCTCGGCGATGGCGGCCTGGCCGAGGCGGTGGGCGGGCAGGGAGGCGAGCGCGCCCCCGAGGCGGCCGATGGGGGTGCGGGCGGCGGAGGCGATGACGATGTCGTGCATGGGAGAGGTATCTTTAGAGCGAGAGGGTGGCGGCGAAATCGATGAAGAACGGGAGGGCCTCGGGATTCGCCACGGTGCCGAGATTGACGGCCTGGTCTGGGGGCGTCCCGGTGAGGATCCGCTTCACGGGGACCTCGAGTTTCTTGCCGTTGAGGGTGTGGGGGATCGCCGCGACGCGGTGGATGGCGTCGGGGACGTGCCGGGGGGAGACCTCGGCGCGGAGGCGCCGGTTGAGGCGGTCGCGGAGCGCGTCGTCGAGCTCGCATCCGGGGCGGAGGACGACGAAGAGGAGGAGGAGGTCGGCCCGGCCGAGGCCGCCCGTGTCGACGGCGAGCGCCTCGTCGACCTCCTCGCAATCCTCGACGATGGAATAGAACTCGGCGGTCCCCATGCGGACGCCCCCGCGGTTCAGCGTGGCGTCGGAGCGGCCGTGGATGACGCAGGGGCCGCCGACGGCGTCGATCTCGATCCAGTCCCCGTGGCTCCAGACGCCGGGGAATTTCTCGAAGTAGCTGCCGCGCAGGCGGCTCCCATCGGCGTCGCCCCAGAAGCAGACGGGCATGGAAGGATAGGGGGCGGTGAGGACCAGCTCGCCGACCTTCCCGAAGAGGGATTGGCGCTCGTCGGTCCACGCCTCGATCTTCGCCCCGAGGGCGAGGCATTGGAGCTTCCCGGCGACGACGGGGAGATGGGGGTTCGAGAGGATGAAGGCGGAGCAGACATCGGTCCCGCCGCTGGCCGAGCCGAGGACGATGTCCCGCTTCACGTGCTCGTAGATCCAGGCGAAGCCCTCCGGGGGCAACGGCGCCCCGGTCGAGCCGATTCCCCGCAACGGGGCGAGGGCGAACTTCTTGCCCGGCTCCAGGCCCTCCTTCAGGCAGGCCATGAAGTAGGGGGCGCTGGCCCCGAAATAACTGACGCCCTGCCGCTCGACGAGTTCCCAGAGCGCGTGGAAGTCGGGATACTTCGGGCTCCCGTCGTAGAGGACGATCGCGACGCCGGGAAGGAGGAGGCCGGAGACGAGGAAGTTCCACATCATCCAGCCCGAGGTGGTGTACCAGAAGAAGCGGTCCCCGGCGCGGAGGTCGAGGTGGAGGGCGAGGGCCTTCAGGTGTTCGAGGAGGATGCCGCCGTGGCCGTGGACGATCGCCTTCGGCTTCCCCGTGGTCCCCGAGGAGTAGAGGATCCAGAGCGGGTGATCGAACGGCACGGGCTCGAAGAACGGCTCGGCCTCCGCCTCGGCGGCCAGCGCCGTTTCCCAATGCCCGACGGCGACATGGGCGGGGACTTGGAGCGGCGGCGCTCCGGCCTCGTCGGAGAGGACGACGAGATGGCGGAGCGTCGGCAGGCCGGCGGCGATCTCCTCGACCACGGCACGCCGGTCGTGCCGTTTCCCGCCGTAGCGGTAGCCGGGCGAGGCGAAGAGGACGCGCGGCGCGATCTGCGTCAGCCGTTCCAGGACGCCCCGGCTGCTCATCTCCGCCGGGCAGTTCGACCAGATGGCCCCGAGGCTCGCCGCGGCGAGGAAGGCGACGACGGTTTCGGGGGTGTTCCCCAGATAGCCCGCGACGCAATCGCCCTTCCGCACGCCCCGGCGGCGGAGGGCCGCCGCCATCCGGGCGACCCGGAGGCGCAACGCGGCGCGCGTGACGGTCTCCCGCCGTCCCCCCTCCTCCTCGAAGACGAGGGCCTCGTCCAATCCGGTCCCGGTCCCGGCCTGCCGCAGGGCGTGTTCGGCGTAATTCAGTGTCGCGCCGGGGAACCACGGGGTACCGGGCATCGTCGTCTCGCTCCCGGGGGCGAGGGCGCAGGGGGCGGCTTGGTGGAAGCGGACGTCGAAGAAGGCGGCGATCGACGTCCAGAAGGCGTCGGGCTGCTCCGTCGACCATCGCCACAGCGCGGCGTAATCGGCGAAGCGGAGGCCGTGCCTCGACTCGAGCCACGCGAGGTAGCGGGTCAGGTTGGTGCGGGCGACGGTGTCGGGACGGGGCGTCCAGAGGGTGAGGGGGGCGGACATGGAGGGGTTTCCCGGTCAGGGCGTTTCAATGAAGAAGCAGAGGAAGCGGGCGGGCTTCTTGTTGAGGAGCCGGAGGGCGTGATCCTGGGTCGGATCGAAGTAGAGGGAGTCCCCGGCGTGGAGCTCGAAGGGTTCCCCGTCGAGGGTGATCTCGATGTCGCCCGAGAGCAGGTAGATGAATTCGTGGCCGCCGTGGCGGAAGTTGCCCTCCTTGTCGCCGGGGGAGATCGTCAGGAGGAAGGGCTCGACCGGCTTGTTCGGGAAGCCGATCGCCAGCGCCTCGTAGGTGTAGCCGAAGCGGCTGCCGTCGCGGACGGCGATCTTCCCTTTCCCCTTGCGGGTGAGGGTGTGCCGGGACGGCTCCTCGGCCTCGCGGAAGAACTCGGCGAGGCGGACGCCCATCGCCGTCGCGATCGAGACGAGGGTCGAGATGGGGGAGGAGGTCTGGCCGGTCTCGATCTTGGAAAGCGTGCTCTTCGTGATCCCGGCGCGGGCGGCCACCTCGGTCAGGCTCGCCTTCGAGGCGAGGCGGAGGGCGCGGATGTTCTTCCCGACCATGTGTTCATCCATGGGATACGGTGTATCGCCAAAAGAAACGATCGGCAACTGCAAAAGCGAGAAGTCCTCTCGTCTTCGGGAACTGGTCTCCTCAGGACGACGGCTCCGTTTGGGGATCGACGACGAAGATCGCCCAGCCATGGGGCGGCAGGCGCAGGGTCCCTTGGGGGTTCCAGGGCTCTCTCTTGCCGGTCAGGGGATCGAGCCGGATCACGCCTCCGCCGATCGGGAACGTCGTCCTTCGGGCGATTTCTTCCTCACCCTCGTTGAAAAGGAGGAAGCAGTGGAGGTCGCCGATGCGGATATGCCGCGCCCGAAGGGAGGGGGCGGGGGAATCGAGTGCGATCACCGGGGAAAGTCCCTTCAGTATCTCATCCCCGTCCGCGCCCGGCCAGGCGAGCTTCGGGGTTCCGGCGGAGAGGGGGATGTCTTGGTAGCCTTCCTCGACGAGGAGCGCCCGGTAGCGGCCGGGGCCGACGCAAAGCTCCCCGTTTTCGACTCGGGCCGACGCGAGATCGCCCGGTTCGACGTAGTGGAAATCGATCTGCCGCTCGAAGCAGGCCCGCGCGGCGCGCCAGGGCAGTTCCGTCGCCCGGCCCAGGATGGCGACGTGGCAGACGGGCTCCGAGACGGCGTTGAGCCAGCAGAGCCGCCGCATGGCATCGGCCCAGGGCCGGTAATCGGCCCACCACGCGCTGTTCGGGCCCACGTCGGGCGGGCGTTCGTGGCGGCGCGGCCCCCGCATCGAATAGTAGAAGGCGTGGGGCACCAGCAGATCGCAGCCCCGGATGAGCAGCCAGGAGGCGAGCCAGCGTAGCTCGGTGAAAGTCAGGTTCTCCCCGTACGCGCCGGCGAATTCGTTGAGATTGCGCGGACGCTCCCCGTGGAACGCCGCCGAGGCCGCCGCCTTCGCCATGGTCGAGGGGGCGCCTTCGAGGGCGCTCGGCTTATTGGGTTCCACGTGGCGCCAGACGATGTCTTGGCCGGGGATGTGGAGGTGGCGCAGGTGTCCCAGGTCGTCCGGCTCGGCCGGATGACCGGTGAGGGCGATGCCGCGGGCGGCGCACCACCGGGAGAGGGGGAGGTAATAGGTCTCGTCCATCCGGGCGGCGACGGCCTCCGCATATTCCCGGCGGTGGAGCGCGGCGTCGGGCTCGTCGTTGAACCAGAGCGCGGGCAGATGGGGGGTGAAGTCCCGCCCGAGGCGCTTCCCGAGCCATTCGAGGAATTCCCCGCTTCCCGGCTTCGCATCCTGGGTGCGGCAGCGGCTCAGCGGATGGGGTTCGTCGGTGAAGATCGCCTTGATCGTGTTGCCGAAGTATTCCCCCAGTTCGGCATGGAAGCGGTCGTAGACGACCTCGATGAAGCAGCGGACCGCGTCGGGATTGAGGAGGTCGGCGGCGGGCGGCTCCTCCTCGCCGGGGGCGGGCGCGTCTTCGTCGCCCACGTAGTGGAGGCCCCGCACCACGGCGTCGAGATAAGCCTCCCGGATCACGACCTTCTCGCCCGAGCGGCGGGCCGCCACGGCGACCGCGCGGCCTTCCCTCTCGCCGCCCCCGGCCGCCGAGCAGAGCAGGCCGCGCGTCCGGAATGCCGGATTCCGCGCCACGACCTGGCCGCTGGCCGAGCCGCTCGGATACATCCCCTCGTCGTAGAGCATGACCCACATTCCCCGTCGTTTCGCCTCCTCCAGCGCGACGCGCATGAAGGAGAACATCCGTTCGCCGAGCCAGCCGACCTCGCGGGGCAGGCCGATGCGGGGATGGATGAGGAACGCCTCGACGCCGTGGGCCTGGAAGTCGGCGATCTGGCGGACGATTTCCTGCTCGTCCAGGGCGTCGTTCCAAAACCAGAATGGACAGAGGGAGAAATCGGCCGGAGGATGTTCCCATCCTTTCCAATCGAAGGCGGGCTGTGATGCGGGGGTGCTCATGGGGAAAGTCGTTATCTGATGAGGTGGATCATTTCAATCGATGTCATTGACATATTCGCCGTATTAAGTCAGTTTCACATCCGGATGAGATTTTGCGAGGTCTTTTTTTCGGGATGCCGTGGCGTGTCTCGTTTCGGCGGTTTGCCCGGGGGCATGGCGGCGGGTTTGATCCTTCTTCTCCTGGCGTCAGGGGCGATGGCCGAACCTCCGGCTGTCGTCTACCGTTGGGACGCCAGCGCGTGGCTGGAGAAGTACAACCACGCCCAATTCATCGCCGCCCCGATCACCAATCCCGACGGGACGATCGGGGCCCGCATCGCGGTGACGCCCCACAGCGAGCAGAATCCCTATAATCATATCGTGGTGACGGGAGCGGGCCTGAAGGGGGGCAACCAGTACACCGCGGTTCTCACCTTCAGCGTCGAGACACCCACGACTTATCCCCTCTCGTTCTATCTCTTCGCCCGGAATTCGGCGGGGAACCAGTACGACATCTGGCAGACGTGGATCGGCCTGCCCGGGGCGACGCGGACCATCGCCGTCCCCCTCGACCTGAAGGACATCGCCTCGGGGACCTGGAGGCTCCACGTCGGCATCTCCAAGAGGGGGGCGCTCAACATCGAGAGTCTCGTCGTCTATGCCGGGCTCACCTCGGACGGCAAGAGCTCTTATGTGTCGGCGTTGCCGCCGCCCCCGGCTCCGTCGGTCTCGCCCGGCGGGGCGAGCGGCTTCACTCCCTTCACGCTCGCCCCTCCCGCGTTGACGGGGAAGGTGATCACCGTGGCGCCTCCCGCCTACGCGTTCGTCGCCGATGCGCCGGGGGCCGATCCCTCCGTGGCCGTCACCAATGCCGCGGCATTGCAGAAGGCCGCCAAGGATTGCCGCGCCCAGGCCGGGACCAAGCTTCTCATTCCCACCGGCATCTACCGGCTCTCCTCGGTGGCGAGCATCTCCTTCGACTCGTTGAACGACGTCGTCGTCGACGGTCAGGGCTCGACGTTCATCGTCGAAAGGCTGTCGAAGGACGGGCCGGCCTTCCAGCTCAGCCGGTGCAACCGGGTTGAGATGAGGAATTTCGCCATCGACTGGGATTGGGCGACGACGCCGATCGCGAGCCTCGGCGTCGTCTCCAATCTCTCGGCGGATAAGCTGCAGTGCGACTTCACCTTCCCCGATCTCGATGCGGCGGCCACGAAGCTCGCGATGGCCACTCCCTGGCGGAGCATCATGCCGATGGATCCCGTCCACCTGATGCGGAACGATCCGAACATCATCCACATGGCGAAGGCCGCCGTCGTCACGCCGGGGAGCGCCGACAACGTCCTCCATGCCGTCTTCCCCTCCCCGGCGGCGCTCACGGAGGGGGCGACCTACTGCATCCGGCACCTTTACTACGAGATGGCCGGGTTCAAGGTCTCCGATTGCCATGACCTGATGTTCAACTCTGTCGATATCTTCTCGATCCCGGGGATGGGCTGGTTCTTCGCGGGGGACATGCACCGTTTCACTCTCTTGAAGTGCCGGATCGCGAGGAAGCCCGGCTCCCGGACTCCCCTGACCACGGCGGCCGACGGCATCCACGTCGACCAGTCGGTCGGCGACTTCCTGGTGGAGAACTGCAGCATCACCGGGACGGGCGACGACGCGATGAACATCCATGACGAGGCCTACCAGGGGGAGATGGTCCTCGATCCCGCCGACCCGACGAAGCTGACGCTGCTCCACTGCCCCTCGTACCAGCTTCGCCTGAAGGAAGGGGATCCGGTCGATTTCTTCAACGCCGATTTCTCGCAGCTCGGCGGCGGCACGGCTCCCGTCAGCCGTCAGGTGGCCAAGGTTTCGTCGGACAACAAGGCCGTTGACCAGCCGACGGTCGTCCAGTTCACGGCACCGCTGCCGGAGGGGCTCACCCCGTTGAGCATCGTGCGAAACGGGCGGTTCGGCACCCGGAACGTCGGCATCTCCGGCTGCACGATCGAGTATTCGAACGGGCGCGGCATCCTTCTCTCGGCCCAGGGGGCCACGATCTCCGACTGCCGCTTCCTGAGCGTCTACAGCACGCCGATCGACCTCGAGTCCGAGATTATCCAGCCTCTTTGGACCGAGGGGAGGGGGGCTTCGAACATCCGGATCGAAGGCAACGTCTTCGAGAACAGCAACCAGCAGGAGCGTTACGGCGGCGCGACCATCTACTCCAACACCCGGATTCCCTGGGGCCCGACGACGGCGACGCTCTACGACGGCATCACGATCGAGCGGAACCGTTTCGTGAACAGCCCCGGCCCCGTCGTCTCCCTATGCAACGTCTCCAACCTGATCGTCCGTGCGAACCAGGTCGAGGTGGCCGATCCGTTTCCGAACCCGATGCGCCGCACGGGGGCGATCCTGCTGAACCGGGCTTCCTCCGTCCTGCTGGGGGGCAACAAATGGGCCGACGCGCTCGGGGCGCTCTCGGGCGGAGGCCTCGTCTACGATCCGGGGACGGTCTCCCAGCTCGATCCCGGAACCGACTCCGGCGCCCGCTGACGCCGGAGTCCCGCCTCCCGGCTTTCCCTCCCTTATGCTCCACGCCGAACCCGGCCTCCTGAAGCGCTGCGCGACGAATCCGATCCTCTCCCCGCGCGATATTCCCTACGGCTGCGACAAGGTCTACAATCCCGCCGCCTGCCGCCTGGGGGACGAGATCGTCCTCATCGTGAGGACCGATCGCGCCGACGAGCCGCGCCAATGCCTCGGATTGGCCCGGAGCAGGGACGGCATCCATTTCACGGTCGAGAAGGAGCCGATCCTCGTCCCCGCGCCCGACGAATTCGGAAACCTCAACGATCCGCGCGTCACCTTTGTCGAGGGCTGGTACTACCTCGTCTACTGCAACGATCCCTCCGGCCCCGGCCTCCGCGAGGAGGGCATCCACATCTGCATCGCCCGCTCCCGCGATCTGCGCCGGTGGGAACGGATCTACAAGTCGCAGCCCGACAACCGGAACGCGGTGATCTTCCCCCGGAAGATCGGCGGCCTCTATGCCCGGCTCGATCGCCCCTTCCGGCGCGGCTACCGCGCGGAGCATGGCCACGATCTCTGGATCTCCTATTCGCCCGACATGGAATTCTGGGGGCGGCACAGGCTGGTCCTCTCCCATTACGACGTCGAGTGGGGCCATCACAAGATCGGCCCCTCGGCCCCGCCCGTCTGGACGCCCGAGGGCTGGCTCACCCTGTTCCATGGCGCCGAGTGCGATCCGGGCGGCGAGGGCTGGCTCCCGTGGGTCGCCCCGCACGGTTCCTATCCTGGCAAGGTCTACCGCGCGGGGGCCATGCTCCTCGACCTGGAGGACCCCTCGAAGATCATCGCCCGTCGTCGGGAGCCGCTGCTCTGCCCGGTCGCGCCGTACGAGATCGACCCCTATTACCGCCCGAACGTCGTCTTCCCCTGCGGCATCATCGAAGAGGACGACGGCGAGCTGAAGATCTACTACGGCGCCTCCGACACCCATGTCGCGATGGCGACGGTGGCGAAGGGCGACCTCGTCGATTGGGTCCTGGGGCGGCGCTAGCGGACGCGGCCCCGGCCCCGGCTCTGGCCCCGACCTTAAGGGGCCGGGGCGGGAGCGGAAGGCGCTCCCTTTCTGCCCGGGACGTGATAGACCGGTCCCTCGACCTTCGAGTCGTCGGAGATCGTCAGCAGCACGCCGTCGTCGACATAGAACGGCGCCTTGCCCGTCGGGTTCGCTCCGGAGGGGAAGGGGAAGCGGCAACGGGTGAACGTCATCGAGAGGGGGTTCGGGTTGATGGGGACGGGGACGTTGTTGAGGATGATTCCGTTGTTGCCGTCGGGCGGGGCCGCGGCGGAGACGACGCTGTCCGTGATGACGTGGGTGCCGTTCCGCAGGAAGAGATTCGCCGCGTAGTTGTCCTCGAGGACGACGTGGTCGGACCACGACGAGGTCTGGTCCCCGTGGCAGATGCCGGTCGAGTTCCGGCGGGAGACGAGGCCGTGGATGGTCAGCTCGGAGTCCTCGTGCTCGCTGATCCCGTCGTCGCCGCACTCGGTCGCCTCGATGTTCTCGAAGACGAAATCGCGCGTGTGGCCGTGGAGGTTGAAGCCGTCGTTGATCACGCGGCTCACCCGGACGTTCTTCACCACCCAATGCTCGCAGGTGCCGGAGATGCCGACGCCGTTCAGCCGGGTCGGCGATTCAATGGCGTAGTCGGCCAGGCTCTTGGCGGGATCGATCGCGACGTAGAAGGCGGCCTCGGCGTCGACGTAGGTCCACTGCCCGGGCTGGAGCTTCTCGACGGGGACGAAGGGCTCGTGGCGTCCCTTCGAGGTCCGGCCCATGCGGTTCGGCTTGTCGTCCCAGATCATGATGTACCGCTGGAGGATGAAGGCGTTGTTCTTGTCGGCCGGCTTGAGGCCGGGGACCAGGTGGTCGTTCCGGTAGACGCCGGGCTGTCCGGCGACGGCGCTCCACTCCTCCGGCTTCAGGGGATCGCTGCCGGTGAAGAGATTGCCCTGCCCGTCGATCGTGATCGGTTTCCCCTCCTCGCCCGATTTCTCCCGGATGAGGAGCGATTCCCGGATGGGCCGGTCGACCTTGGCGATGATGACCGTGTCCCCGGCCCTGGCTTTGGCGATGCCCTTCGCCGTGGTGCGGAAGGGGAGCTCGGCCGTGCCCGGATTCGAGTCGTTCCCCTTCGCCGGGTCGACGCAATAGGTCTCGGCGCGGAGGCCCGGAAGGGCGAGGCAGGGGAGGGCGACGGAGAGAAGGAGGAGAAGGGGTTTCATGGAATTGCGAAAGGGGACGATTATTTGATTGAAAAAATCTAATCCGAATGTGATTATTGGGGGGACGGGGCGATTCCGCAAGAGCGGTTTTCAAGGACGGCCCCGAAAAACAAACGATGCGTCATTCCCTGGCCCTTTTTTTGGGCCGTTTTCCCATGAGCAAAAAAATCACCTTCATCGGCGGCGGCAGCTACCAATGGGTCCCGGTCCTTTTCCGGGACATCGCCGTCAATTCCCATCTCCAGGCTTCCCGCTTCGTCCTCCACGACATCGACGCGGGGCGCAATGCCGAGCTGGCGGGCGTCTGCCGGACGATCGGGCGGAAGGTGAAGTCGGGCGTCGCCGTCGAGGTCGAGGCGAGCCTCGACCGCGCCCTCGAGGGGGCCGATGCCGTCATCCTCTGCATCTCGACGGGCGGCCTCGACGCCATGGAGCACGACATCGAGATTCCGAAGAAGTACGGCATCTATCAGCCCGTCGGCGATTCGACGGGGCCCGGCGGCATCTCCCGGACGCTGCGGAACGTCCCCGTGGTCGTCTCGCTGGCCCGGAAGATGGAGCGCCTCTGCCCCGAGGCCTGGCTCCTGAACCTCACGAACCCGATGGACCAGATCGTCCGGGCCGTCCACCGGACGAGCTCGATCAAGGTCGTCGGCCTCTGCCACGAGTTCAAGAGCTTCATGTCCTCCGTCGAGGCGCTCCTCGGCCTCGGCGACTGGGAGAAGGAGGTCTCGGCGACGATCGCCGGGATCAATCACTTCGCCTGGGTCACCGAACTCAAGGTCAACGGCCGGGACGGCCTCCGGTTGCTCCGCGAGCGCCTGGCCGATCCCTCCTCGGCGGGGGGCGGCGGAAACGCGGTGAACCTGAGCGACTCGGTCCACAGCAACAAGCTCAAGTTCCACCTCTTCGAGACCTATGGCCTCGTCCCCTACCCGGGGGACCGCCATCTCGCCGAATTCTTCCCCTACTTCCTCTCGAAGAAGACCGAGTACGGCGCGGCCTTCGGCGTCGAGCTCACCTCGATCGACGACCGCCGCCACAAGTGGATCGGCTACTTCAAGGAGCGGATCGCCGAATGGACGAACGACGATCCGGCCTCGGTGCCGCTCAAGCCGTCGAGCGAGTCCCTCGCTCCGATCCTGGCCTCCCTCCTTTCGGACGGGCCGGCGACGGTCCAGCCGGTGACGCTGCCGAATCAGGGGCAGGTGGCGAACCTCCCCCTCGGCTCGTCGGTGGAGACCTTGGCGACCGTCGTGGGCGGGAGCCTCGTCCCCCACGCCAGCGGCTCCCTGCCCGCCCCGATCCTCGCCCTCGTCCACAAGCATTGCCTGATCCAGGATCTCACCGTCGATGCGGCCATCGAGGGGAGCCGGGAGAAGGCCCTCCAGGCGATGCTCGCCGATCCACTGAACAACAACAACGACATCCGGGAGATCGCCACGATGCTCGACGAGCTGCTGGAGGCGAATGCGGGGCTCCTGCCCCAGTTCTTCTCCCAGCCGGTGCGGCACGGCGCGAAGACCGAGGCGCTGCTTCCCGCATAACAGGCTCTGGAGCCTCCCAGGATCATGCCCCCGCTCCCTCCCGCCCCGCCCCGGATCGCCTCGACGGTCGATCTGGCCCGTTACCTCGGGATCTCCGAGTGGACGGTCTCGCGGGCGATCAACGGCCATCCGGAGGTGAAGGCCGCGACGCGGGAGCGGATCCTCCAGGCGATGGAGGAGGTCGGCTTCCGTCCGAATCCGGTGGCGCGCGGGCTGAACGGGAAGGCGATGGGGGTGGTCGGCGTCTGCTTCGGCGACCCCCGGAACGCGGTGATGATCGAAAAGATCGCCTCGCTCGACCGCTTCCTTCATGCGTACCAACTGCGGGGTGTCCTTTCCATCAGCCACCGGGACGAGGCGAGCGAGGGGAGGATCCTCTCCGATTTCCGTCACATGAGGGTCGACGGCGTCGTCCTCATCCAGTCCTTCCTGGGGGCCAAGGCTCTCTCCCGCCTGAGCGACGGGATGCGTTGCGTCCACGTCGATCCCGCCGAGCCGGAGCTGTTTCCTTCCGTGACCATGGACCGGGGCGCGGCGATGCGCCTGATCGTCGATCATCTCGTCGGGCTCGGCCACCGGTCCTTCGCCCTGCTCGGCTTCGGACCGACGAGCGCGGTCCGCTGGAACGGCGTGCGCTCCGCCCTGGCCGCCCACGGGCTCGATCCCGATCGGAGCCTGGAGACGTTCGAGCTCGAACAGGCGGGGCATGAATCCTTCGTCGAAGGCGTCGAGTTGGCGGGACGCCTCGCCCGGCGACTGAAGGCGAAGGGAAAGAAGGCGGCGAAGCGCCCCACGGCGGTAATCGCCCTCAACGACCGCATCGCCATCGGAGCCATCCAGACCCTGGTTCGCGGCGGCATCGCCGTTCCCCGGGATCTCTCCGTCGTCGGATTCGACGACCTCGACATCGGAAGCCACCTCCTGCCGACGCTCACGACGATCAACCAGCAGCCCGAGATGCTGATGCAACGGGTGGGAGAGCTCCTTCTCGGCGTCCTCGGCAAGCCGGCCGGGTCTTCCCGGAAGCGCCTGCACGTTGAGCCCAGGCTGATGGTGAGGGAATCGACCGGTCCCGCGTCTCGATCCTAGTTCGCCTGAGTGGAAATACGACCATTGACACTCCGCCTTGGTTTTTGTATAATCACATTCGAGTTAGATTTCCCCTCCCGCCGTCTCCGCGTTCTCTCATTTGAATAAAAATCACATCCGAATTAGATTATGAAAGGCAACCATTTTTCCTTCTCCCCATTCGGGCTCCTGGCGGCGGCTTTGCTCCTCGGCGTATTGGCTGTGCCGCCGGCTTCGGCCCAGACGACCTATACCTGGAGTTCCACTGCCAGCACCAATTGGAGTACGTCGGCCAACTGGGGCGGCGCCGGGGTTCCCGGCGCGGGGGATACGGCGAATATCTTGAACACGACCGGTTCGACGATCACCTATGACGCGGGCGCTTCGGGGACCCTGGGGACGCTGAACATGACGACGGCGACCGGCTCGGGCACGACGAAGCTTCTGGTGAGCACTCCCTTGACCTTGACCGTCGGGGGTTCGATCTATTCGACGAAGGCCTCGACCTATGAGACGCTCACGCTCTCGGGAACGGCGGCGTTGACGATCGCCTCGGGGGCGACCTTCACGGTCGGAACGGGAAGCAGTTCCCTGATTAGTAGCTCCTCGATCAGCACAAGCACGACGACCGCCTATTTGAACACGGCGTCCGGCTATTCGGGGTCGGGGGTCGTCGTCAACGGGACGCTCGATTTCATCACTGCGGCCTCGGGGTCTTCGACTTCGGCGCAGCTCTACGTGAACGCTCCCGTGGTCATCGGCGCGGGCGGAACCTTGAACGTCGACACGGAATCCGCGACGTACGGCACCCGCACGATTATCGCGGGGAACTTCACCACCTCGGCGAGCGCCAACACAATCTCGGCCTCCAGCTCGCTCAGCAGCGCGGCGTCGACGCTGGGCAATCTCTATCTCATGGGATCGACGATCAACATCGGTGCCGGAACGACGTTCAGCGGCTTCGCCGACGGGACGGGGGGGACGACTCCCGGCGTCGTCTTCTACCAGACCGCTGCGGGGACCCAGACCATCTCCCTCGGTGCGGTGACCGGATTCACGATCCGGAACGCCGCGGGCTCGGCCGCGACGATCATCGAAAAGATCTCGAGCACGGCGGTGAGCAACTCCGTCAGCAATGCGATCGACACGATCCTGTTCCAGACGACGTCAATCGCGGGGGACAACATGACCCTTCAGCTGGCGAGTAACCTGAACTTCGCGGGCGGAAGCTACACCCTTCCCTTCGTCTTCAGTCTTCAAGGGTCGTCGTTGACCGCGACGATCGACCTGAACGGCTTCACCTATGACGCCACGGCGGGGACGAGTACCGTCGGCTTCTCGGCGTCGGGATCGAGCGCGGGGAGCAGCCAGTACATCGCCATCGTCAATTCGGGGAGCGGTTCGATCAGCAGCAACCAGGGCATCTTCAAGGCCGCAGCGATCAATCTCGGCGGAGCCGACGTCAGCGTGGGGAGCAATGTGATCCTCCAGGCCTCGGCGGGCGGCAGCTCGAACGACCTCGGCAACAAGGATGCCACGTCACCGACGACGATCGATTCCACCAGCACCTTCTACTACACCGGCACGGGAACGACGGCGACCCTCAAGTCGACGAACAACCGGACCATCGGCGGCCTGATCGTCGGGACCGGTTCCTCGGCCTCGACGCTGAAGCTGGCCTCGGCGATCACGGCGGCGGGCAACGTCACGCCGAGCGCCGGGGCGACGCTCGACCTCGGCGGCTTCGGTCTGGCCCTCACCGGTTCGGCCAGCCTCACCGGCGCGGGGACGATCACGAACAGCTCGACGACGGTGGCCTCCACGGTGAGTTTTGCCTCCGGGGCGACGGGCGGCCTTTCTCCCGGCGGTGCGGGCGTGGCGGCGACGCTGACTTTCACGGCCCCGACCAAGGCGATCACCATCTCCCTGGCGAATTCGACCTCCGTCTTCGACATCACCAGCGCCGGACTCGGAGCGGGGACGTTCGACTCCCTGAGCCTGAGCAACACGACGCTCGACCTCACGGGCGGCGCGTTCGTCATCGACTTCGGCACGGGGACCTACAACGGCTCGATCCAGCTCATCTCGCTCGCGAGCGGCAGCGCGATCACCGGCTCCCTGAGCAGCCTGACGAGCAACCTCGGCGCCGCCGAATCGCTCTCGCTGAGCTCGACCGGTGTGCTGACTTTCAGCGCGGTTCCGGAGCCCTCGACGACGGCCCTGCTCTTCGCCGGGGCGGGCTGCCTCGCCTGGATCGCATGGCGTCGGCGGGCCGCGCGGGCGGTCTAGGCTCCGTTCGATGTCCTTCCTGGAAACGCGCCGCGTCCCGGTTCCGATCCTCGTCGACACCGACCTCGGTTCCGATTGCGACGATGCCGGGGCGTTGGCGGTGCTGCATGCCTTGGCCGATGCGGGCGAAGCCGAAATCGCGGCCTGCCTCTACAGCTCGGGCCGGAATCGTTACGGGCCGGGGTGCCTCGCGGCGATCAATGCCTATTACGGACGGCCGGATGTGCCGATCGGCACGGCGGCTGAAAGCGACCTTGGCGATCCCCGGAACGATTTTCTCGAACCGATCGCGACGAACCGCGCCCTCTACGGGCATGGGGCTTCGGAGCGGGGGGAGTTCCCTTCGTTGCTCACCGTCTATCGCCGGGTGCTGGCGGCGCTTCCGGACGGGAGCGCCCGGATCGTCTCCATCGGACATACGCGGGGCCTGCACGATCTGCTCTTCTCGGGTCCGGACGGGGAGAGCCCGCTTTCGGGGCATGAGTTGATTCGGCGGAAGGTCGACGTCTGGGTGGCGATGGGGGGTTCCTTTCCCGTCGAGGAGAAGGCGGGATGGAATTTCGGCAGGAACGGCGCGGCCGCCTACTCAGCCTCCCTCGTGGAGGGATGGCCGACGCCGATTGTCTTTTCGGGCTACGAGATCGGCTTGCCTTTGCGGACTGGCCCGGGTCTTCGGGAAACGCCTCCGGGGAATCCGGTCCGGGAAAGTTATCGCCTGTGGGAGAACGCGCTCGAAACGGGGCGTTCGAGTTGGGATCAGACGGCGATCCTCTGTGCTGTCCGGGGGGCAGGGGAATACTGGTCCCTGCGGCGGGGGCGCTGCCGGGTCGACGCCGGGGGGCGGACTCAGTGGGGCGATGCTCCGGACGGACCCCATGCCCATCTCGTTCCCAAAATGGCTTCCGAATCCCTTTGCCGGGAGATCGAGGAGCTGATGTGCAGGCCGCCCCGCCTCAGGGCCGGAACGACCGGGCCCGCCCGCTGAGCGGATCGATCTGGATCGTGATGAAATCGGAGGGGACGCCGTTCGCCCCCAGCGGGGCCTTCTCGAAGGCGAGGCTGATGTACCAGCTCGCCGTCGGATCGAGGTCGGTGCTCCCGTCGGGGTTGAAGTGGAAGACCATGTAATCGTATGCCGACGGCTGGTATCCGTTGAAGCGCGTCCCCGCCCGCTCGCCCGAGACGAGGGCCGGAGCGGTTCCCGGAGCTTCCGGGAGGAGCGATGAGACGGAGGGCGAGGCGAGGAAGATGATCGACTTGGGCAGGAAGATGGGCCGCGCCACGGCGTTGGTTGCCGTTCCTCCCTGGGTGATGACGAACGCCTGGAAAGCCCGGTATTGGGCGGGGGACTGGCTCCCGGGAAGGGAGGCGTCCGGCAACCTGTAGAGGCGAAACTCGACCTGGCTGCTCCGCGCCATCGCGGTCTGGCGGGCGAGATTGATCTGGTCGACGAGGGCGCGGCCGCCCGACGAGAGGTTCGAGGCGGTGACGACCCGGTTGAACGCGGGCAGGGCCATCAGGGCGAGCGTCCCCATGATGGCCATGACGATGAGGAGCTCGATCAGGCTGAAGGCCCCTGCGGAGCGGCGGGAGGGGATCGTGGGGAGTGGATGCATGGCTCTTTATTGGCTCCATTTCGCGCCCCGGATGGCGATGACGCTGTCGAAGACCCGGTAGGAGAGGTGGTTTTCGTCGAAGGCGCGGGTGACGGAGGCGATGTCGGCGTTCAGCTGGGACGAAGACTGGAACCGTCCGTTCAGGGCGGCGGTGACGACGCCGGGTTGCGTCGATTCGCCGTCGGGGGAGAGCCGCTGGGCCGAGGGCTCGTCGAGGGCGATCATGACGACGCGCAGCAGGGGCGGAAGCTGGTTGTAGGTCGCCGTCTGGATGTTGCCCGCACGGGAATCGTAGGAGTAGGCCGGGGAGAGCTCGGTCCCGGAGTCGAGGGGGGAAAGCTGGGGCAGGACGACGAGGGCGACGATGTTTTCCGCCAGGACGCGCAGCGGGGCCTTCGTGCGGGAGACGGCGGGGGGGAGGAACGAACGGAACCAGGCCTCGTAGGCCGAGGGATTGCTCCCGGAGGAGGGCGTCGTGTAGAGGGCGAAGGAGTCGGTCGGCTGGAGGAACTCCAGGAGGCGGTAGCGGTAGCGGACCTTCGTCAGGTTCTGGAGGAAGGAGGGAAGCGTCTGCTCGGCCTCGAAGGCGACGTAGTAGCCGCAGGCGTTGAGGGCGTTCGGCATGCCCGCGTAGGCGGAGCTGGAGGCGTAGCCGAGCGGGGCCTGGAAGAAGACGGCGCTCCCGGGATGGGCGCTCCCGTCGCCGTCGGGCAGGAGGACGGAGCCGCGGTCGGCGACGAAGTGGAGGTCGGAGGCGCGGGCGTAGTAGACGGGGGCGAAGGTGGCGCTGTTCGCCGGGGTGCGGCGGGCGTAGGAGGCGTCGTAGTAGTCGAGGTAGGTGTTGAGCGTCGCCCCGCTCAGGCGGGCCGTCATCGTCTGGTAGGCGGCGCGGGCGTTCTGGAAGGCCTCGATCTTCGCGGTCGTCTTCTTCCAGACCTTCCCCGTCTGGCCGACGAGGATCGTGAGCATCGCCATGATGATGAGGAGGACGACGGAGGCGACGAGGATCTCGACCAGGCTGAAGGCCCGGCTCCCCCGGGCGCGGGCCCGGGCCGTCAGCGGGTCACGAACCGTTGTTGGAGATGTAGGCCGGGATGACATTGGTCGTCTGGGGTGCGGTCTTGCAGGTGATGGAAAAAAGGAGGGAGAGGATGTTCGCGGAGTGGCTGCCGCCGGCCGCGCCGGGGAGGGCGACGTTGGTCGCGGCGGTCACGGTGACGGTGTAGAGGGTGTTCTGGCCGCCGCGGTCGGCAGTGGGCTGCCCTTCCGAGGTGAAGTAGTAGGAGGCGTTGCCCCCGCCGAGGGCGTTCGTGAAGCCGGAGAGCTGGAGGCGGTTGACGAGGGTCTGGGCGATCTGGGTCTCGGTGGTCGTCATGTCGGCCTGGTGGAAGGTCTTCAGGCCGACGGGGAGGAGGCTCATCAGGCCGATGAGGGCGAAGCTGACGATGCCGAGGGCGAGGAGGACCTCGACGAGGGAGAAAGCCGTCGCGCAAGCGACACTGGAACCGGCGGAAGCCGATTGGCTTGGCCCGGGGGGCAGGGCCGACGAGCGGGGATGCCGGAGGGAGGCGCTCATGGGGTGAACTGCTTCGTCTCGACGACGCGGAACTTGTAGAACGTGTCGAGGGGGGCGGGATTGGCGGCGGTGGCGTAGTCGGGGAGGCTGGTGTTGGCGGTGTCGATGTAGCGCTCGACGGTCGTCGAGCCGCGGTATTCCCCGGTGACGGTGTCGCTGTTCTCGGTCCACGAGGCGGGGTCGGTGGCGACGCTCTTCTTCAGGGTCTGGACGCGGACGTGGATGGTGTAGGTGTTCGATTTCGTCGTCAGGCGCGGATAGATGTCGGCGTAGGGGCGCTCCCGGCTGTTGTCCCCGGTGAGGCGGCGCGAGGCCCAGAAGGTCGGCATGCCGGCGTAGGTCTGGCCCTGCGGGACGAGCCACAGGCCGCAGATCTCGCTCGCCGAGCGGAAGATGTCCCCCGAGGCGAAGCGGGTCTGGAATCCGGTCAGGGTCTTGTCGAGGTCGAGGAAGAGGCGGCGGCCGGTGAGGTTCAGGTTCGAGTTCTTGTAGGCGGTCGAATCGCTGTTCGAGAGGGCGACGATCTGTTCCGGCTTCAGGACGGCGCGGACGCCCGTGCTCCGGGTGATGTAGGTGAAGGGGACGATCTGGTAGTTCATGTTGACGCGGCCCGCGATCGAGAGGGGGTCGCTGATCGGATAGGGCTCGACGATGGGCATCGTGAAGAGGTCGAGGAGGAGGTGGTCGGCGGGGCTCTGCGCGCCGATGTGCTGGGGGTTCCCGCCCGGGTCGGGCTGGAAGAGGAGCGTCTGCCAGGGGCGGTTCGCGTTCACCCCCGTCGGCAGGGAGCCGAACATCACGGGCGAGGGGATCTGCCGGTTGGGGGAGAAGAGGGTGGTGCCGGTGCCGATGTAGGCGTTGAGGTTGGAGAAATAGGGGGTTCCGACGGTGGTCACGCCCTCGTCGGCCTTGTTGATGAAGGCGCCGTCGGGGACGATGCTGAAGCCGTTGTCCCAGTCGCCGGGCGGGGCGGAAAGGCCGGTGCCGGTTTGGTTCGTTCCGGCGTAGACGCCGTTGGCGGGGACGCATTGGCCGCCGCTCACCCCGAAGGCGACGGGATCGTTCCCGCCCGAGGTGGAGTTGCCCGTGAAGATGGGCTGGAGATGGTCGGTCGTCGTGCCGCTGACGGCGTAGCCGTCGTTGGTGATGGGGAAGGTGGTGGGAAGGACGGAGGTGTAGACGACGTTCGGGACCAGCTTGCCGACCATGGTTCCGGAGAAGGTGTAGCCGCCGCCGGAGTTCAGGGCCTCGAAGAGCCCGTGGGCCGCGGGGACCGTCGCGTCGTCGTACTGGGGCTCGATCGGGCTGAAGGCGCTGGAGGGGACGCTGGCGCTGGCGGCGATCAGGCGGGGATCGGTGTTCGCCTCGAGGGTCCGGACGACGTCGGTCCGCGTGAGCCACGTCCGGGAGTAGACCGAATAGGTCGAGTTCGTCACGCCAAAGAAGCGGGAGCCCGTCCGGGGCGTCGTGGTCGTGACCGTCGGTCCGCCGAAGTTCCGGAAATCCATCGTCAGGGCGGGAATGCCGGAGGCGGGGATGCCGGCGTCGGCGAGGGAGGGGGCGAGGCCGGGAACGGGGAAGATCGAGGAGGGGAAGGTGAGATTGATGGTCTGCAGGACCGTCGTCCCGGCCGAATCGAGGATCTTCACCTGCAGGCTCGCCCCGCCGAAATGGAAGGTGCCGCTCGTGGGCAGATCGATCCACCCGCTGATCGCGGTGTTGATCCCCTGCGAGGTGACGAAGAGGGCCGCCCCCTTGTAGCCGCCGTAGATGCCGACGGGGGCGGCCTGATTCGCCGTCTTCTTGACGGCGAGGGTGGCGGTCGACAGGAAGCCCATGCCGGAGGTGGGGGCGAGGATGCCCCACTTGAGGCCGTCGAGGCCGGTGATCTGGACCTGGAAGTCGGGCGTGGTGCTCGACCAACCCTGGCTGGGGTCGAAGAAGTTCGCGAAGAAGACGGTCTGGACGCGGGTGAACCCGTCGGCGATGGGGGTGCCGCCGGGGATGGCGACGCCGGAGGAGGTGAAGGCCGGGGATTGCGTGGGGTAGATGGCGTTGTTGAGGGCCGGGACGCCGTTGGTGCTGTAGGGGGGGTAGCTGTAGTAGGTGGTGCCGGAGACGGTCTTCGTCTGCCCGACGCCGACGAAGAGGAGGCCCGCCTCGCGGATGGTCGGGAAACGGCCGAAGCCGCGCAGCGTGTTGCTGTTCTGGTCCGAATGGACGGTGTCCAGGATGGGGACGATCTGGCCCTGCCCTCCGACGGCTTTGTTCGTGCCGGAGAAGGGAGTCGTCGACATGTCCTGGGCGTTGGCGGAGCGGATGTAGTCGAAGATCTCGGTGAGGATCTGGTCCCGGTCGTTCGGGTACTTTCTGACGAAGGCGTCGCCGAAGCCGGGGACGGGCTTGTCCGTGAGGCCGCGCAGGTAGGAGATGAGGGCGCGGTTCCGGCCGACGCCGGTGGGGGTGGGAGTGATGGGGAGGTCGGCGGCGGGGGAGTTCGAGTTGGCGCGCTGGAAGTAGTAGATGCTGTTGTTGAGCGTGCCGCAGTAGGCGACGAGGCTGTCGAAGGCGCTGCGGTTGGCGGCACCGGAGCGGGCGCTGACGGGCCAGATGAGGACGCGGGGCTGGTTGTAGAGGTTCACCTCGGGGGCGCGGCTGTGGGCGGTGAGGAAGAACTTCGCCTGCTCGACCGACTTCGCCGTCAGGGTCGGGTTCGTCCCGCGGTTCGTGGCGAAGAGGAGCTCGTCGACCGAGGCGTAGAGGCGGTCGTTGTCGATCGTGACGTTGGTGGTGGCGACGACGCTGCCGCCCTTGGAGCCGCCGTAGGTCACGCGCGGCGCGATCTGGTAGAGGTTCGTCGCGGTGAGGTTGGTGAAGACCGCGCTGAGGTAGGTGGTGGCCGGGTGGCCGGGATAGCGTTGGTATTCGTCCTGGGCGGGCTGGTTGCTGGCGAGGCAGGTTTTCTCGTAGGTCGAGTTGAAACGGGGGATGTCCCAGTAGGAGCCGGGGTTTCCCGGGGAGCCTGCGGCGGGGGGATTGGCCGAGTCGAACCAGACGTCGCCGGCGGCGGTGTTGATGTTCACCTTGCAGGTGTCGTCGTCGGTCCAGAAGGCGATGCGGCCGACGATGGGGTTGTCCTTCGAGGCCCCGGCGACGGCGACCGTCGAGCCGTGCCCGGTGGGGGAGGCGAGCGCCCCGTTCTGGAGGACGTAGAGCCATTTCACCGGCATCGGCGCGGCGTCGAGTTTCGTCACGGGCGCGTTCGAGATGGAGAAGCCCTGGACGGTGTTTGTCGCCGCCGGATCGACGATGGGATAGACGTAGGCGGAGAGGGCGCTCTTGTAGACGGGCTCGTTCAGGTCGACGTAGACGGCGGGGCTGCCCGTCCAGTCCGAGGGGGGCGTCTCGGAGGACTGGGAGGCGTCGAAGGCCCCGCTGCCGACCATCTTGTCCCAGGAGTAGAGCTTGTAGTAGCCCGCCGGCTGGCCGTTGGTACCGTAGGTGCGGATCATGCCGGGCTGGGAGGCCCAGGCGAGGGTCGTCCCGGAGGAATCGACGCCGTGGGTGGCGTCCCTGATCTGCCCCATGGCGAGGCTCGAGGCCGAGTCGGCGAGGAGCTTCACCTGCGTGCCGTTCGCGTAGAATTGGGAGGACTGGAGCTCCGTCGTCACCCCGGAGAGGAAGGCGAGGACGAGGGCGGAGAGGAAGACGAGGCAGCCGAGGACGAGGACCAGGGCGAAGCTGCGGACAGGGCGGGAAGAGGCGTGCCGTCCGTGGAAGAAAACCGTGGCTGAAGGCATAGAAAGTGTTGATCGAGACCTTCGGGAAGCCAAAATCAAATTCGGATTAGATTTTGACGGGATGAAGCGAAGAGTCAAGTGCAACTCTCGGGTTGGGGCGACCTGATCCTATCCGAAAAACGGTCCGATTGTTATGAGGGTCTTTGCTTAGGAGGAGGGCTAGTTGATCCCTTCGGTGGAGACTTTCATGGAGTCGGTCCGGAAGGGGGCGGCGGGGAGGCCGTCGCCGTTGCGCAGGTTCCCGCGGGGGGAGGCGGCCCAATCGTAGCGGACGGTGGCCGGGGAGGGGATTCCCGGGGCCCGGAGGACGACGGCGTCCCCCTCGATGGAGGCCTGGGCCCAGACGTAGCGGCCGTCGGCCCCGGCGACGGCGAAGTCGCTCGGAGGCTGCCCGTCGCTCGTCGCGAGGCCGGCGGCGTGGTCGAAGCGGACCCGGAGGCTTTCCCCCTCGACGGCGAGGTCCCGAAACGTCGGCCCCCGGACCTCTCCGGGCAGGGGGGCGGCGTAGAACTCCTTCGCGATCAGCCGCCCGGCGCGGATGCCGACGGTCTTCTTGTCCTTGGGATGGATGTTGCCTTCCTCGCCGACGTCGATCGTGACGACGAGGGCGGCGTTGGGGAGCCGGGCCGCCGCCTGGGCCTGACCCTCGCGCAGCTCGGCGAAGTTATTCGACCGGGGTTGGGTCTCGGGCTTCCCGTAGTTCGGGAGCTGGACGAGGACGAAGGGAAAATCGCCCCGGCCCCAGAGCTTCCGCCAATCGGCGATGAGGGCGGGAAGGAGCTTCCGGTACTGGAAGGCGCGGCCGACGTTCTGTTCCCCCTGGTACCAGAGAATGCCGCCGATCCCGTAGGGGGCGACGGGGGTGACCTCCCCGTGGAAGAGTCCGGAAGGCTCTTCGAGCGAGCCCGCGCCGTGGGGCGGCTCCAGCGAATCCCGCGACGGGGCGGGCTTCCCCTCGGCCTTCGCCTTGTCGGCCTCCTGCTGCCAGGCGGCGAGGAGGGCGTCCCGGTTCCGGTCGTACTCGGCCTTCTTCGCCGGATAATCGGCCAGCTTCCTCTCCCAGCGGTCGAGGATCGGCTTGAAATCGACGTCGGAGGAGAGGGCTTCCGGCGACATCCAGGCCTCGATGCACGTCCCCGCCCAGGAGATCCCGACGAGGCCGACCGGCGTGTTCAACTGTTCCCGCAGGACCTTCCCCATGTGGTACCCGACGCCGGAGAAGGCACCGGCGCTCTTGGCGTCGCAGGCGGCCCACTTGTCCCGGATCGCGGTCGTGGGGGCTTCGGCGACTTTCATGCCGAGGTTCAGGAAGCGGAGCTTCGGATCGGAGGCCTGGGCCGCCTCCTCGGCTCCGCCCGTCGAGTCGGAGAGGTGGTAGTGCATGTTCGACTGCCCGGCGCAGATCCAGACCTCGCCGACGAGGATGTCGGAACGGACTGTCTTCCCGTCCGCCCCGTCGGCGACGAGGTCGAAGGGGCCGTCCTCTTCCTTGCGGAGATCGAGGGCGGTCCGCCAGAGGCCGTCGGGTCCGGCGGTCGCCTCGGCCGAGGCCGTGCCGAGATGGACGGAGACCTTTTCTCCCGGGGCGGCCGTGCCCCAAACGGGGGTCTTTTCCCCCCGCTGGACGACGGCGTGGTCGGAGAAGATGTCGGCGAGGGTGACGGCCTCCGAGAGCGAGGGAGGGAACGCCAGGGCGCAGGCGAAGAGGGCGGCCTGCGCCGTCTTCGGGATGGGGAAAGGAGGACGGGATTTCATCGATTCGAGCCGGGGCGGGCGGCGGCCTTGGCGAGGGCAGGGGAGGGCGGGCGGGGCATGGACTATCAGGGGGCGACCGGGGCGGGGGTGACGGAGGAGAAGAGGGCCTCGATCTCGTCGGTCTTCAGGGCTCCCGATCCATCGGCGCGCGATCCGTAGACGGCTATCTTGTCGAGGAGGCCTTGGAGCGGACGGGTGGCGGCTCCCCAGTTCCCCAGGCAGAGGAAACCCACGGTGTTTTCGGCCGGGGCCTCGGGGTGGGCGAGGGTCTTCGTCTCGGAGGCGAGGGCGCCGTCGGCCCCCCGGTAGAAGACGACGTTGTCGGTCTCGCGGGTCGAATCGTAGGTGATGGCGAGGAAGACCCAGCCGTTCGCGGCGGGGAAGACGATCTTCTCGGAGCGGAGGCCCTGGTCGTTGACCTGGAGGGCGAGTTTTCCCCCATCGAAGCTCGCGATGAATCCCGCTTTCGGCCCCGAATAGTCGAAGACCCGGGCACCGTGATTGGGCATCGAAGTCGTTTTGATCCAGGCCGTCAGGGTGAAGGACTTCATCCCTTCGAGGGGAGGGTGGCGGACGACGGCACAGCCGCCGGCACCCTCGTTCCCCATGCTCGTCGCGCCGCGCAGATCGAGGGCATAGTCCCCGGGTTGCCCGGTGACGCCCTCCCCGTCGAGGCTCCAGAGGGGGGCGGGATGGCCGTCGGCACCCTTCATCCAGGCTTCGGCGAGGCTTCCGCCCGAACCGATGGCCTCGGTGGCCTTGGGCTGGGAGCCGCCGTTGAACTCATAGCGCAGGATCGGGTCGGCCGGAGGCTCCGCCCGCGCCCCGAGCGGCAGGAAGAGGAGAAGGCCGAGACCGAGGCGGGCCGGAAAAGGGGGATTCATGGGGAGGGGATTTTGTTGCCAAAAAAGCAAAATCAAATTCGGATGTGATTTTTAATCCGAGCCGTGGAAATGTCAAGCGCGACATTTGCCGCTTTGGGGGTGCCGGAGGTCGCGAGGCGCCGAGAAGTTGCGGGGCGGGGACGCCTCAGGCCGCGCCGCCGGTCGACATGCGGACGATCAACTCCGGCTCGACGGTGACGGAGCGTCCGCGGAGCTTGGCGTCGCCGGGGCGCGCGAGCTGGTCGAGGAGGAGCGAGACGGCGTGTTTCATGAGCGTCTCGGCCTGCTGGTCGATCGTGGTCAGCGTCGGCTTGAGGAAGCGGCCCGAGTCGAGGTTGTCGAAGCCGACGACGGCCACGTCTTCCGGCACGCGGAGTCCCGCCTCCTGGAAGCGCTGGATCGCGCCGGTCGCGATCTGGTCGTTCAACGCGATGAAGGCGGCAGGGAGCCGCCGGTTTGCCCTGGCTGCCAGAGCCGCCTCGGCGAGGGCGATGCCCTCCGCGTAGGATTCGCCGCCCGGTTGTCCGAGCTCGAAGATCGGGAGCTCCTTGAGGTTGAGGCCGTGGGCGCGGAACGCTTTGGCCAGCCCTTCCCAGCGCCGATGCTGGCCGCTCGAAAAGCCGAGGAGGCCGAGGGAGGGCCGTCCGGAGGCGACGAGGTGATCGACGATCATCTGCATGGCCCGCGCCCGGTCGAGGAAGACTTTCGGGAACAGTTCCGGATGGGAGGGGTCGACGTAGGCCCGGGGCGTGGCGCGCAACGCGCCCTCGATCTGGGCGGGATTCAGGTAGGTCTCGACGAGGATGACGCCATCGACCCGGAGGTGGTGGAATCCGGCCAGGATCCGGATTTCGTTCTCCTCGTCCTGGCGATTGATCGAGAGAAGGGCCTGGAAGCCGTGCCGGCGGAGGTGTTCGTCGAGGAGGGTCACTTTCCCCGCGATCATCGGGCTGAGGGAGCGGCGGAAGCAGACGCCGATGATGCCCAGTTTCTTCCCGTTGAGGCTGCGGGCCACGGGGTTCGGGCGGAAGCCGGTCTCCTCCATCGCCTTGCGGATCCGCTCCTTGGTCGCCTCCTTCACCTCGGGGTGGCCGTTGATCGCGCGGGAGACGGTCCACTCGGAGAGGCCGAGGTGGGCGGCGAGGTCGGCGGTCGACGCGATGCGGGCGGGAGCGGCCCGGCGCTTGGGCTGCGGCCGGGTTTTGGACTTGGGCTTGGGGGCGGGCATGGTTCGGAAAAAGCCAGCCTCGAGAATGGAGGGGAGTCGCGGGGACGTCAACTGCGCTCCCATGCGGATGGGGAAGGGGAAGCTTGACTCGGCAGGGAGGATCGGTCAAAATCACATCCGAATTTGAATTTTCCCATGCCGATCCTTCCACCGAGGCCCGGAGTGTTCCTCCTGGCATGGGCCCTTGCCTTCTCCGCCGGGCCTCTGGGCGCCGCGGTGACCCTTCCCCCGGTCCTCTCGGACCACCTCGTCCTCCAACGTTCGGCGTCCACCGCCGTCTGGGGGAAGGCGGAGCCGGGGGAGAAGGTGAAAGTCTCCTTGGGGGAAATCCGGGGCGAGGCGACGACCGGGGCCGACGGCAGATGGAAGGTCGCGCTCGACCTCTCCTCCAGCAAGGAAGGCCCCTTCGACCTGACGGTGGAGGGGGCGAACCGGGTGACGGTCTCCGACGTCCTGGTGGGCGAGGTCTGGCTCTGCTCGGGCCAGTCGAACATGGCCTACACGCTGAATCGCGCCCTGGGCGGAGCCGAGGAGATCGCCCATTCGGCCAATCCCCGTCTCCGCCAGTTCCGCGTCGACGCGAAGAGCGCGGGCGAGCCTGCCGAGGAGTGCCGGGGCGCGTGGGTCGCCGCGAGCCCGGCGACGGCGGCGGCGTTCAGCGCCGTCGGCTATTATTTCGCGAAGGATCTCCAGAAGACGCTCGATGCCCCGGTCGGCATCGTCCTTTCGGCCTGGGCCGGGACCGTCGCGACCGCGTGGACGAGCGAGGAGTCGCTCCAGGCCGATCCCGAGCTGAAGGGGATCCTCGACCACGGCCTCCAGCAGGAGGCCGAGTATCCGCAGAAGAAGGCCGATTACGTCGCCCGCTTCCCCCTCTGGGAGGCGGCCCAGGGCCGCCAGGACCAGGCGGCCGATCCCGCGCCGTTCCTCGACGACGCCGCTTCGGAGCAGGGATGGAAGAAAGTCTCCCTGCCGGGGAACCAGCGGGACCTCGGGCTGCCCGATGCGGGCGCGGTCTGGTTCCGGAGGACGGTGACGCTCTCGGCCGCGGGGGCGGGGGGCCTCCTCTCGCTCGACGTCGGCGGGCCCCACGACTTCGACGCGATCTACTGGAACGGCCAGAAGATCGGCGGCATGACGGAGGCGACGGCGGGCGGCAAGTCCGACACGCGGCGCTACCTCGTTCCCAAGGAACTCGCCCGCGAGGGGGCGAACGTCCTCGCGATCCGGCTCTTTACGCCGACCGACAAGGGCGGCTTCTCGACGGCTCCCTTCCTCGACATCGGCACGGCCCGCACCCTGCTGGCCGACGGGTGGCAGGCCAAGGCCGAGTTCGAGCTGCCGCCGCTGACCGACACAGCGCGGCAGGAATGCCCGCAGGTGCCCGGCGCGCCCGACGCGCGGAACGTGGCGGGGCGGCTTTACAACGGGATGATCGCCCCCCTCGCGCAGGAGACGCTCGCCGGCGTCGTCTGGTACCAGGGGGAGCAGGACACGGGCCGCCCGCGCGCCCAATACCTGAAGATGCTCCAGGTCCTCATCGGCGACTGGCGCCGCCATTGGGGGAGGGAGCTCCCGTTCGTCCTCTGCCAGCTCCCCAATTACGGGCCGAAGGGGGAGACCCCCGCCGAGAGCCGCTGGGCCGAGATCCGGCAGGCGCAGCTGGAGGCCCTCGCCCTGCCCAAGACGGCCGGCGTCGTCCTGGTCGACCTCGGCGAAAAGGATGTCCATCCGCCCGACAAGAGGCCGGTGGGGGAGCGCGTCGCCCTCGCCGCGCTCGGCGGATTCTACGGGAAGAACCTCCCGTTCTCCGGCCCGGTCTGCCAATCGGCGACGGCCGACGGCGGGAACGTGATCCTCGGCTTCCGCTTTGCCGAAGGCGGGCTCGCCGCCCGGCCTCTCCCCGCCGATTATCAGCCCACCTACCTCGCCCCCGAGCGGAAGCCGCTCGTCCGGCACAGCCCGAACGGGGACCTGGAAGGCTTCGCGCTCTGCGGCGCCGACCGGAAATGGGCCTGGGCCGACGCGCGCATCGAGGGGGAGACCGTCGTCGTCTCCTCGCCCGCCGTCGCGAAGCCCGTCGCCGTCCGCTACGCCTGGGCCGACAACCCCACGGGCAATCTCTACGGCGCCTCGGGGCTGCCCGCCTCGCCCTTCCAGTTCACCCTTCCCACGGCCTCTCCCTGACGCTTCTCACCCGCCATGATCCGATTTTCCTTCATCCTTCTCGGCGCGGCCTTTGCGTGGGTCGCGGCGGCTTGGGCCGAGCCCGCTCCCTTCTCCCTGACGATCGCCGCCGACCGGCCCGACGCGATGTATCATGTCGGGGAGACGGTGACGTTCTCCATTTCCGTCCTGCGCGGCGGGCTCCCCGTGCCGGAGGGGGAGGTGACCTGGTCCCTGACGAAGGACGGCGTCCCTCCCGTCCGCCAGGGCGTCGCCGCCGTGAAGGAGGGGAAGGCGACGGTGACGGGCCAGCTCGACGAGCCGGGCTTTCTCCAGTGCAAGGCGGTCTTCGCGGCCGAGGGGGGGAAGGCCGCGGGCATCGGTGCCGCCGCCGTCGATCCGCTCCTCCTTCGGCCCAGCCTTCCGGTGCCTGACGATTTCGACGCCTTTTGGGAAGGAAAGAAAAGGGAACTGGCCGCCGTCCCGCTCAATGCGACGATGACGCCCCTGCCGCCGCCGCAGCCCGGCATCGAGCTCTTCGACGTCGAGGCCCCCGCCGTGGGGAACATGCCGATGCGAGGCTATTATGCCCGGCCCGCCCACGCCGCCCCGAAGTCCCTGCCCGCCATCATCACCCTCGAGGGGGCGGGCGTCTATAACACCCGCACGGAGCCGTGGCTCCTTCGCATGGCGAAGGAGGGCTTCCTCTCCCTGGAGGTCAACGCCCACGGCCTCCCGAACGGGAAGGACGCCGCCTATTACGTCGGCCTGGAACAGGGGGATCTGAAGGATTATCCCTTCTTCGGGAGAACTTCCCGCGAGACCGTCTACTTCCTGAACATGTTCCTGCGCGATCTCCGCGGCGTCGATTTCCTCGCCTCGCAGCCGGAGTGGAACGGCAAGGTGCTCGTCGCAAACGGAGGAAGCCAGGGAGGGGCGCAGGCAATCTTCGTCGCCGCCGAGGACCGGCGCGTCACCTACCTCTCGGCCTCCGTTCCGGCCATGTGCGATCATTCGGGGATGGTCGTGGGGCGCGTGCCGGGCTGGCCCCGGCTCGTCCCCGTGGGGGCCGACGGGAAGCCCGATGCCGCCGTGCTGGAGGCGGCCCGTTATTTCGACTCCGTCAACTTCGCCTCGCGCGTCCGCGTTCCCGCCTGCTTCGCGGTGGCCTTCATCGACCAGGTGGCCCCCCCGACGAGCGGCTACGTCGCCTACGACGCCCTCCCTGGCAAAAAGGAGATGCTTACCTCCGTCTCCTCGCCTCACAAGATCGAGGCGTCGGTTCTCGAGGAGATGCGGCGGCGCATCCTGAAGCAAAAAGACTCGCAGAAGGAGTCCGTCCCTCCGGGGTCTCCGTAAGGATCGACTCCGGGCGGCCCGTTTCGTCCTTACCGGTAGGTCGAGCCTTCGGAGACGACCGAGGTCTGGGACCCGTCGGCCGCCTCGTTTCCCGTCGCCAGCCGGGCGGCCTCGGTACGGAAAGCGGGAAGAATATCCCGGCCTTCCCCATTTCCCCAGTCCCCCGCGTGCTGGACCAGGAACACGGCGGCGAAGCCTCGTTTCCGGTCGATCCACAAATCGTTTTGGTACGCTCCCCCATGATGGAATACCCCTTCGCCGACACTCCACCCCAGGCCGTAGGATTGGGACAGGGAGGGAGGGGTCTGCCGTCTCGTCATTTCGGCGAGGGCGGCCTCGGAGAGATACCGGTGCCCGTCCAGCGTGCCCCCATTGAGCAGCATCGTGCCGAAACGGCCCAGGTCATTCGCCGTGGAAAAGAGGCCGCCGCCCGGGAAGGGATAGCGGCCGGGACCGTCGACGGGATACTTGACCTGGCTGATCGGAATTTCCTCCAAGCCGCCGCTCGCGGAGGGACGGTAGGTCTTGGCGAGCCGTGCGGCCTGTTCGGAGTTGGGAGTGAAGGTGGTGTCCGGCATCCCCAGGGGGGCGAAGAGGCGCTCTTCCAGGAAGGCTTCGTAAGGCATCCCACTGACGACCTCGATGATTCGCCCCGCCGTGTTGATGCCCGCGTTGGAGTAGCGGTAATCGCTTCCCGGCTCGAATTGAAGCGCCGCCGCCGCATAGCCCCGGACGGCCTCCCGCAGGGGGAGGAGGTCGAATGTCGGCTCCTCGCTTTTTAGCGAGAAGGGGAGACCGCTGGTGTGGCTGAGGATTTCAAGGATCCGAATCGGGTGGCCGGGCTTCCGGAACGAGCCGTCGGGCTCGACCACCTGCTGCCCGGCGAACTCGGGCAGATGGGATTCGACGGGATCGTCGAGCCCGATCTTTCCCTCGTCGACGAGGATCATGAGGGCGGTCGCCGTGATCGGTTTGCTGACGGAGGCGATCCAGAAGAGGCTGTTCCGGGAGATCGGCTTCCCGGCAGCCAGGTCGGCATAACCCACCGCCTGAACGTCAAGCACCCCCTCCCGACCGGCGACCAGTGTCACCGTACCCGCGAAGAGACGACTCCCAAGCCACGATTGGAGACGTTCCGGGAGGGAAGCTTCGGAATGGAACGGGGTGGGGGTCGATGCCATAGGGTGGCGGAAATATATCCGGCGACGTTTCGTAATGCACCCTATTTTCTAATCCGAATTAGAATCGTGGCCGTCGGCCTTCCTACTGGAAACCGCGCTTGCTTTGTTTTCGGTGGAATGTTTTTATCTAAACCGGATTTGATTTACTGGTCATGCTGGAACTTTTGTCATTGCGGACGTTCGGGTGGGTGGCTCGCAAGCTCGAATCATGACGTTGCTCGATTGGTTCATCGCCTTCGCCCCGGTCCTCGTCGTCCTGGTCGTGGGGCTTTATTGCCGGAAGTACATCCGGGGGGTCTCCGACTTCATGGTGGGGGGGCGGTCGGCCGACCGTTATCTCCTCTCCATCGCGGGAGGGGAACTCCAGGCGGGAGCCGTCGTCTTCGTGGCGATGTTCGAGGTCATCTCCCGCTCGGGGTTCGCGCTCTCCTGGTGGGGATGGCTGACGGGTCCGGTCGGCCTGATCATCGGGATCTCGGGGTTTGTCATCTACCGCTTTCGGGAGACCCGGGCGATGACGTTGGCGCAGTATTTCGAGCTTCGCTACAGCAAGCGCCTGCGCCTCTTCACGGGGTTCCTCGGCTTCTTCGCCGGCATCCTGAACTTCGGGATCATCCCCGCCGTCGGGGCGCGCTGCCTGGCCTATTTCTGGGGTTTCCCGGAGCACGTTTCCTTTCTCGGGATGGCCTGCCCCACCTATGTCCTCCTGATGGGGGCGTTCCTCTCGCTCTCGCTGTTCGTGAGCCTGACGGGAGGGCTGATCACCGTGATGGTCATCAATTGCCTGGAGGGAATCATCGCCCAGCTGTTCTACCTGCTGATCATCGGCGCGCTGCTCCTGATGTTCAACTGGTCGGAGATCGTCACGGTATTGCAGGACCGTCCCGCCGGGCACTCCCTCCTCAATCCCTTCGATTCGATGAAGGTGAAGGACTTCAATATCTGGTACGTCTTGATGGGGCTCTTTGTGGGCATCTATGGGACGATGGCATGGCAGAACGCGGCGGGGTACCTGGGGGCGGCCCGCACGCCGCACGAGGCGCGGATGGGAAACATCCTGAGCCGGTGGCGGGAAATGGGAAAGACGGCGGTCGTCACCCTTCTCGGCGTCTGCGCGATGACGTTCCTCGCCCATCCCGATTTCGCATCCCAGGCGGCCTCGGTGACCGCCGAGATCGGGAGGATTTCCGATCCCCATATCCAGAACCAGATGCGGATGCCGGTCGCCGTCGCCCATCTTTTGCCCATTGGCATCAAGGGGGTCCTGTGCGCGATCTTCCTCATGGGAGTCTTCGGCGGCGATGCGACCCACCTCCATTCGTGGGGGAGCATCTTCGTGCAGGACATCCTCGTCCCGTTGCGGAAGAAGCCGTTCGGTCCGAAGCAGCACATCTTCGCGCTCCGCTGCTCGATCATCGGGGTGGCCCTGTTCGCGTTTCTCTTCGGGACATTCTACCGGCAGGTCGATTACGTGGTGATGTGGTGGTCAGTGACGGCGGCGATCTACGTCGGCGGAATCGGGGCGGTGATCATCGGGGGGCTCTATTGGAAAAAGGCGACGACGGCGGGGGCGTGGGCGGCGCTCCTCACCGGGTCGTCTCTCTCGGTGGGGGGAATCATCGCCCGGCAGCTCGATCCCCATTTCCCGCTCAACGGCATCGAGATTTCCTTCGGGGCCTCGCTCATCTCGATCACGCTCTTCGTCGTGGTCTCGCTGCTGACGAATAGGGAGGATTTCAATATGGACCGGATGCTCCATCGCGGTGCCTACGCCCTCTCCGAAGAGCCGAAGACGATCGGCGCGGCGGCGGCGAAGCGGCCTCCCTTGCTGGCCCGCCTGATCGGGATCGACAAGGATTTCTCGACCGGGGACAAGTGGATCGCGGGCGGCCTCTTCGGATGGAGCATGCTGTTTACGACGATGTTCATCGTGGGGACCATGTGGAATTACTACGCGCCCTGGCCCGATTCGTTCTGGCCCTCTTTCTGGCACGTCATCGCGATCGGGTTTCCGATCTTCTTCGCGCTGGCGACCGGGATCTGGTTTACATGGGGCGGGTTGAGGGGCATCGCCCGGTTCTTTGCCCATCTGCGGAGCGAGCGGGTCGATCACTTGGACGACGGCACCGTGAAGAACCACCATAATCTCGACGAAAAGGGATAGGAGTGGGAGGGCCCAGAGAGGGAGGGCGAGGGGCTCGGCGCGTTTCTCCGCCGCCCCTTCCGCCGCCGGTTTCGAGGCGGAGCTGACGTCCCTTTGGCGTTCTCCTGCGCGATTGAGTCCGCAAAGCGTGCCGGATTCGGATTCAGACCCTCTTTTCTTCCCGGTGGGAGGAGTTTCACCTCTCCTGTCGGGCGACTTGAAACTCCCCCTGTCCTACTAGAGCAAGAAAGGGCATAGAGTCGAAAAGAAGGAGAGATTTACTGGCACTCGGTTGGAGCTGAAAGTGCCTTTCTCCCAAACAGTGCGGGTAAAAGTCCCTCTCTTGATGGGCACATCTCTTATCTATCGTTTTGAGAGCTTCTCGACTCATTCGCGATTTCCGGCGTTTGCATGCGGTGTTGCGAACGTACCGATTTGGCTGCCCTGGATGCTGACATTGTAATTGTTGATAATGGTCGGTGGGGTTGGGCGGATGTAGGCCCGCCAGGCGGCAAGCGCGAGGCTTAGGATCAGTGCGATGGCGAAGACTAACTGTTTCACGATATTTCTCCTGTAAGGTTTCTGCCCAGGAGGGACGACCAGGGCTTATATAACCCATACGGAGGCGGGGTGGTGACCTAAACCCAATATTTTTGGTGAGATTCGTGCAACTGCCTGAAGATTGTTGCAAAGGCGTCAAATGCGTTGATAGGGTTCTTATGTGGCACGAAATCAAGCGACGATTTCGCATTTCATGCCGCTCTGACCTGATAGGCAAACCCTCCAGTCCATAAGCACACGCCCCCCATGATCGAATCCATCAAAATTGCTGATGTTGCGACATATCGCGGAGCACCGGAGTCGTTGCATGAGTTGTCCAAGTTCAATTTCGTTTTTGGATCTAACGGGACCGGCAAGACGACTGTCAGTCGAGTGATCGCCGAAGAGGCAGATTTTCCTTCCTGTCAAATCACTTGGAAAGGTGGAACGCGCCTGCAGCCGATGGTCTACAATCACGATTTCGTCGATAAGAACTTCAATCAGTCGACGGAGCTCAAAGGCGTCTTCACCTTGGGAGAAAAGCAAGCCGACACCTTATCGAAGATTGCCGCTGCTAAGGCTGAGGTGGATGCATTTACAGGTAAGATCGAAGTCCTGACAAAAGGATTAGAGGGAGAAGACGGCAATTCAGGAAAAAAGGGGGAGATAGCGGCTCTTGAAGTAGTGCTGAAAGACAAGTGTTGGGCGACGAAGACCAAACATGATGCCAAACTGCAAGGGGCTTTTGAAGGGGTGCGGGCAAGTTCGGATAAGTTCAAAGCCAAAGTTCTCCAAGAATGGGCTACCAACACGGTTCCCTTGGTTCCTTTGGATGAGCTGGAAAGGAAGGCTTCTACCGTTTTTGGAGATACTCCTTCCGTTGTGCCCGATGTCGCGGCCATTGAGAGCGCAATCCTCTTAGGTCACGAGAGCAATCCAATCTTAGCGAAGCGGGTTATAGGCAAGGCCGATGTCGACATAGCTGCCATAATTAAGAAGCTCGGCAATAGCGACTGGGTCAAAGAAGGGCGCACATTTTATGACGAAACCGAAAAAGTATGTCCGTTTTGCCAGCAAAAGACCGAGGAGTCCTTTGCCTCGAGTCTGAACGAATACTTCGATGAAACTTTCGTAGCTGACAGCAAGGCCATCGACGATCTCGCCACCAATTATCAGACCGATTCCGCTCGTTTACAGCAACAGTTGGATTCACTTCTCACGGCGGCGCCTCGGTTTCTCGACATCGAAAAGCTGAAGTCCGAAAAGGAACTGTTCGATGCGAAGGTGTCCCTCAACATTCAGCGGCTTGCCGGGAAAAAGAAGGAAGCGAGCCAGGTAGTAGAACTGGAATCTCTCTCCAATGTGCTGGCAGAGATTGAAGCTATCCTTAGCCGGGCAAATGGTCTTGTTCTCCAGCACAACCAAATGGTGGCGAATCTTGGCCAAGAGCGGCTTACGCTGAAGACCCAAGTGTGGAGATTCGTTTTGGAAGAGTTGAAAGCCGACCTCGATGCATACAAATCCTCCCGAGAAAGCTTGGATAGGGCCGTCGCTTCTATGACGGAAAAGATTCAAGCTGCCACTGCGGATAAAGCAAAGAAAGAGGCCGAGATCAGAGAGTTTGAAAAACAAGCGACCAGCATTCGGCCGACCATAGTCGCGATAAACGACCTACTCAAATCCTTCGGTTTCCGAGGCTTTTCATTGGCCGAAGCCGCCAACGGCATCTCGTACAAGCTTGTCCGAGCGGACAATACCGACGCAAAGGCGACCCTAAGCGAGGGTGAGAAAACCTTTGTGACGTTCCTCTATTTCTATCACCTCCTTAAAGGAAGCGCCTCGGACAGCGGAATGACAGCGGATCGGATAGTGGTTTTCGACGATCCGGTTTCCAGCCTTGATAGTGATATCTTGTTTATCGTGAGCAGCCTCATCAAAGGGATATTCGAGGAGGTGAGGGATGGGATAGGGCATATCAAACAAGTTTTTGTCCTGACGCATAACGTGTACTTCCACAAAGAGGTCACCTTCAATCCGAGGCGCTCCAACAATGCCGCCATGCATAGCGAGGAAACCTTCTGGATTGTTCGGAAACCCGATTTGCTCTCGAAGGTGGAAAAGCACGCTTCCAATCCGATCAAGACGTCTTATGAGCTGCTATGGGGCGAAGTGCGAAGGGCAGACCGTTCAAATCTAACGATTCAGAATACGCTCCGCAGAATCTTGGAGAACTACTTCAAGATTCTGGGAGGAGTCGATCCCGACAAGATATGCGCGATGTTTGAGGGCAAGGAAAAGCACATCTGCAAATCCCTGTTCTCTTGGGTGAACGATGGATCGCATTTCGCCCATGATGACGTTTACGTGTCTATCGATAGCTCGATGGTGGAGCCCTATCTAGAGGTGTTCCGATCAGTTTTTGAAAAATCAAAGCACGAGGCCCATTACAAAATGATGATGGGAGACGCTTATCAAGAAAGAGTCGTGACGCCGGTAGCCGTCTGATGTGCAGGCATTTCTGCGAGATATGAAATTCGCCTAGCGCGGTTGCATTAAGGGCGTTCCAACAATTCAACCGCTAAACCAATAATATTAATGATCTTTTTCTTTGAAGGATCACTAGTATCAGATTGGTGGTCTAGAAGGGAACGAAGGTCACTTAGCGGGTATCCTCTGGAAGCTTCTACTTTTGCATATTTGCATAATTCCAGGACCGACTTGTTCACTCTTTTGAAGCGGCCTGATGCAATTCTAGAAATAGTTCCCTGATCCACACCTATCTTCTCTGCAAGATCCTTCTGCTTTTCCTCGGTAAAGACACCGCTAGCGCAGAGCTCCTTATGAATTTCGGTGGGGCTTTTGAAGGAAAAATGCATTTTATGTTGCATATTTGCATATTTTTCGGCATTGGTCAAAGCACATTCGCGGGACAATCCAAACATGATCAATCTTTTCTCCGAGCCTCAGGTAGCACCGCTTCTCCCTTCCTCAGATTATAGGGGGCCTCTCTTCAGCCGATCTCTTGCGCAAATCATTCGGCTAGCGCTCCTTCATCTCGTGAAAGATGAAGGAGACGGAAAGCTATTTGGACGAAGGTTGCAGGATCTGGTCCAAGAAAGTGCCTCTTAATCCGCCTGCGATGAAATCTCTTTAGCTAAAGGAGCCTTATGGAAGATATTGGAATTAAGCCTCTGGAAAGCGCTGACGTTCTCCATGTGCCGTTGGAGTCCTGGACTCGAAATAGAGTTGTATCGTCGCTGGGCACTAATGCAGGTTCAGAAAAGTTGCCGTTCCAGGGTTGGCACCACTTCAAGGAAGCTTTCGCACCTGAAATCGTTGCTCGTGCCGCTAAGGACTCTAAACGAGATATTCTCCGCTGTGCGGATCCCTTTGGAGGCTCGGGGACAACTGCTCTCGCTTGCCAATTTCTTGGCATCGAGCCTGTCACATCGGAGATTAATCCTTATCTCGCAGACCTGATTGAAGCAAAGCTCTGTTCCTATGACGCTGACAGATTGGTTCGGAGCTTATCGCGAATTGTTCGCGTCGCGCAAAGGGGCGAATCCTCATTGAAACAGTTCTCATCACTCCCCCCCACTTTCATTGAGGCGAGGAACAAGAATCGTTGGATATTTGACAAACCGATTGCTCAAAGGATTGCGGCTTATCTGAATGCAATCGACACCCTACCTGATCCGACCCATCGTCGCTTTTTTCGCGTTCAGCTGGGTGGAATGCTCATTCAAGTTAGCAATGTTGTTATCAATGGAAAAGGGCGTCGTTATCGTCAAGGCTGGGATTCTCGCTTTGTTTCGGTCGACGAGTTCGATGCTCTTTTTTCTGATCGTTCTCGGAAAGCGATCGTCGAAGCTCACGAATATCGGTTTCGAAAAGAACGGAACTACACGCTGATTCGTGGTGATAGCAGAAAAACCGTGAACGAATTTGGCCCTATTGATGGTGCTGTTTTTTCTCCCCCATATCCCAATTCGTTTGATTACACTGATGTCTATAACGTTGAGTTGTGGATGCTCGGCTATTTGTCTCACGCCGAGGGCAATCGAACGCTGCGTGAATCGACTTTATGTTCGCACGTCCAAATCAAGCGAACGTATCCGATCGCGCCAAATGAATCTGAGCTCCTGAACAAGACGCTCAAGAAATTGGAAAAAGTGCGCAAAGATCTTTGGAGCCCCTGGATTCCTGAGATGGTTGGTGGCTATTTCCACGACATGAAGGTGATTCTGGATGGTCTTCACGCACGACTTTCTGCAGAAGGGGAAACGTGGGCTGTGATCGGTGATAGTCAATACGCCGATATTCCCGTGCTTACAGGAATGATTCTTGAAGAGCTCGCACCTTCAATGGGATACAGAGTCATCACGGTTGAGCCTTTCCGATCAATGCGGGTTTCAGCGCAGCAGGGAGGGCAGAAAGAATTGGACGAATCGTTGATCGTCCTCAGAAAGCAGGGACCACGCAAGCGGTGATTCCTCGGGGCCTGATTTATTTGGTCTTTTTCAACTTGCTTGCCACAAGCGCATCTCGAGCCGCTTCTGTTGTTGAAAATAAGGGCCACGCCCAAAAATGAACTTCTAGTTTCTTCGCAACATTACAAGCAGGCTTTTTCCCTAGGGTGTGCTTAGGACGCATCTCATAGCAACAAAGGATCGAAATGCGTGAGCCGTGCACGTTACGATAGGCGAAGGCCTGTTTTAGCCCTTTTACGACAGCTCGACGGTTTGAGATTTCGGCGACTTTCTTTCCGGAACTAGTGAAGTCCTTAACGATTTTCAGTTCAAGAATGGCATGGCTGGTTATCTGCGCTGGATTCAGTGGGTCTTGCTCAATTAGGGCCAAATCATAACGACCGAATTCGCTCGTTTCTTCGCGCCTTACTCGCACATTTCCAAGCGCATGGGCGAGTCCGATTTCCACAATGCTCTGAACAACATTTTCAGCTTCGTCAGAGGGATGGCATTTTTTGTTGTCTTTCCAAAGTCTGCTAGAGACCAAGGAGGCGGTTGGCGTCAACAACGACCGCTCATGAATTTTATCCAGAATATCTTTTAGAGTTGTGTCATTGATGGATGCTCCATCAAAAGATATATCTTCGCAGGTATCTGGATCATCCACCCCTTTGGGATAGAAACGCAGAACGGCGTTATTAGCTGATCCGTCAAAGTAAATGGCAGGCCGATCTCCAGAAGCCAAGGTCTGCGAGACATACTTAAATAACTCATCAGAATCAGCCCCCTCAGGAATGGGAATGCCATTACTCGAGTTCATGGCTTCAGCTCCGAACCAGATATTTCCTGCGACGTTTACGCCGCCTTGGCTGAAGGTCGCTTGGCGTTTGGTCGCAATGCCTTTGCCTTCAGGAACAGGCGCTAAAATATATAAAGAGTGTGCAGAGCAAAGCGAGGCTTTATCCTTAGCGTTCCTATGCGCGAGAATCTTTGCGACGCTGTGGATGAAGCGTGCTTCATTGGGTAACGAAGCGTAATAGCCACTCCCGCTATATTGGCGGTTCGCTGTCTCTGAATCAGCGTTATTCCAGAGTCCAAATTTAAGCTCGTCCATGGCCCATCCGATAAGCAATGTGGTTAACGTACATGTCAATAATTTCAGCGGGATTGGATTCCTCGCTGGACAACCTACGGATCCGATCGGCGGTATGTGATGTTGGTGTCTCTTCGGCGTTGAGCCACTCTCCAAGATCGATAACTTGCCCTGCGTCTACGGCTGGATTTCCATAAGTAGCATCCTCGCTCATTGAATCGGGGGCTTGCTCATCAGATAGCCTCGAGAAGGCTTGCACAACTTCGTGGAAGAAGTTCAAAGTTCGCTTTTCTCCGGGTAGATCTCGGAGTGCCTCCAGGATTTCTTCGGTGCGTTGCAGATCTAATCTAATTTTCGGAACCAAAACGAGCGATTCATCACCATTGTGGTCAATGCGCAGGATCTGCAAATCATCGACCTGAATCAATCCCATCCCGATCAGATGATCAACATCTTGTTGTAGCATGGGGTAGTAGGGGGCCGTTGATTGTTTCAAGACTCTTCCCTCCATTGGCTCCAGACCCCATATGGGAGCCAGAGCTTCGGAAAGGTAGGCGATCACATGCAACGACCGGGTCGTAATAGGCGTCAGACCCACGGCGTGGCAAGCGTCCAAAATAGCCAATATTCGAAGCCATCGTCTTTTAGGCGCGGCCGGCGCAAGAAGACTAGGGGTATGGTCTCTATTCACGAAGGCCTCCCGCTCGCAATATCTTCTTGAGATCACCTTCATACTCGGCCCGATTTTCCCGTAGAGCGGCTGTAGGTACCGCAATTTTCAAGAGATCGACAAGCCGTTCGGTTTGTTCAGTCAAAGGTATTCCGCCCTTGATCATTTCGGGTAAAAGTTGCCCATCGATCAAGTTGGAGGCTACTATCAGTCGATTTTTGGAGTCAGGCGATCCAAACCGACAAAGGACTTTGGCTGCCTTCTTCACGAAGAACGCGTCTAAGGAGGATTCTGGCGCATCAATTATTAAAGAGCCGCCAAGGTTTCCGCCGGCCACCTTTACCAAAGCCATTCGGAATGCCAGATCGATGAATTCTCGTTGGCTCTCCGATACTGCGCTAGGCCCGCTCCGAGGCACCGGCATGGTGAAATTGGAGCCGCTCATTTCTAAATCGAATGCGGGGAAGTTGATCTTGGTGATACCAGTTTGTCCTAATTTTTCGCTTACTGGAGACCATTTCAGATGCACTTTCTCGGTGAGAAAGCCTTCAGCATAATTGGCAAAGGCTTCTTTGATTGCAGTTGAGTAGCTGCTTATCCGTGAGTTGGCTTGAACGATCAAGGTTTTCAAGTCGCCGGCGCGTTTGCTCAATTCTGCTTTGTCCGCGTTTAATGCTTTGGTTAGTTCTGAAAGCTGTGATTTATCTTTAGCTACTGCTTTATTATCCTTTGGTAGGGCATTTTCGATTCGATTTATCTGCTTCCCGCGCTCTGCGATTTCTGCGCGAATTTGAATTAGCTGATCTGCGGTCCGGTCGTATTGATCGGAGGTGTCTTTGAGTTGATCCCTTAATGCGGATACTCGTTGCTTATCCTGTTCTAGTTTCTCGCGAAGCAATTTCACTTTCTCTTTGGAAAAAGAAACAATGTTTTTATCTGAAGGGGTTGGATCAAGGTCGTGTTTGCAAACAACGCATTTAAGATTGGTGATTCGTTCCGAGAGCTCGTCGGCTGTTGATTTGGCTTCGTGACCGCAAACGGCGCAATGATTTTGAGCAATGAGTACGGAGTAAAGATACAAAGATGTATTCTTCTCCGAGGGGAAGTGATTTTTGAGTAGCTCCAGTTTTTCGTGCTCTAGAATCCGAGCGCTCTTGTCGACCTCTAGTTCAGCCTGAAGCAAATCTCGTCTTAGGCCATGGCGCCTGCTATCCAGGTCGTCCGCCTGGGTCGCTAACTCACCATGCTTTCGATCATCATTTTCTTGAAGACTCAATAATGTGTCGAGTTCAGCGCGCAGAGATGTTACGTCGCCCACGGCCTTTTCTCCATCGTTCACCCTTTTTTTTAGGCGATTCAGGGCTGCTGTATCATTTCGATATCGGCTGTCTAGGGTCAACAGAGCGCGTTCTTGTTTGTACCAGGTGTCAGCCTCTTCGGCGGGGAGAAAGAGCGTTCTGAAAATATGTCGTTGGGCGGATTTATCCCAAACCAACTCTCTTCTATCTTCGAAATAAAAAACCATCAACCGCAGCAGCAGTAGCCAATCGCCAAAGTTGGGCAGGCCGGAGAAGTTGGGTAGTAATTGTTGGTATGTCGCTTCTTCTTTAATCGGCCCAACGCCCTGGCCTTGGAATGAAATAAGATTCAGATTGTTTAGTTGACGCTGAATCGTGAGCTGCTTTTTTCCAATTGAAAATGTTAGCGTTGCAGTGGCATTGGCTGCGACATCTTGCACTCGGCTTGCGAACTGTGCTTTATCCTGGGCGCTTAGAGGTTTGATTTCTAAGGAAGATCCTCCCAGTTCGGTTCCGTCAAGCGTTGTCTGCGGCAGATCATATGCCCCAGCAAGCATTCGATAGATGATCGTTATTAGGGTTGTCTTCCCGAGGCCGTTTGCGCCAAGGATCAGCGTTAGACCTGATTTGAAGTGGATGTCGATGCCTGGCTGCTTTTTGGTTCCCGGATACAGCCCGTAATTCTTGACCTCGAGTCTTTCAAAAATAGGGAAGTGGATCATCTCCCCTCTTCAATAGTTGACAATTAGGGGGCAGACAAGCGGCGTTTGGATCATTTTGTGGGCTTGCTCCCCATTATCGCGTATAACGCTAAATCCGTCATGCCGTGTGGATTGCCGTTTATATTTTGTTTTGCGCAAATGCAGCCATTTGTTCGGCCTCTTTCTGTGCCTGCTTCCCGAGGCGAATGCGCCTTCAACGGAAACCAGATCGGAGTATCATAAACGATGCCGAACCGCTCCAAAGAGTGGACCAGATCCCGTGTCTTCTCTCGCTCTTCGGCGTGGGTCTCCTACTGCATCTTGGCGGATAATGTCCCAGCAAGGGTCCTCCGCGCTGCGGTCCCCCAAGTCGACGGCATCGAATGGATTCCAGAAAACGGGGTCCTCTTTCCTGGTTTCATCACTGGTAAAAGTTCTATTGGTGAGGGTAATCGACTTTTCTGCCCCCCCATCGTTTTGCCGATTGTCGCAGCTAAAATAGATGACTCCATGCCCTGCTTATAAGACCTTTCCGAAAACGTCCGTCCAAATCCTGTTCAAACATCTCTTGCAGTTTTTGGTACCCATCGACGGTCACCTTCATTTGAGCCGCTTCTGCGTTGAATTGCATCTCAAACAGCTGAGCGCTATTTCTTCCGAGCTTCGCACTCCAAGCTATAGTTTGGTCGCGATCTTCTTGGCTAGCTCTACCATCGAAGTTGTTCATTTTGCTTTGGTATTGCTTTAGCAGTTCCAGCGGGTCGCTACTGATCCCTTCCTTGGCGAGAAAGCTATCGGACGCGGTGGTTGCTTTCGCGATAACGTCCTTTTCCGCTGCTTCGAGTTCTTTCGTAATGGATACGAAGCTCTTTAGGTTTCCGGTGACGATAGAAAGTTCGCGGGCTTTAAGATATAGGATGGCATAGGCATCGGATTTGGCGATTTTGGCCCTTTTAACGTGCTCTTGGGCTTCGTGGAATTGATTCCCAAAGGAGAGGATCATGGTTCTGTCTGTAAGCGTTGTCGGGGCATCGGGATCTGTCTGAATTCGATCCATTTGAGTCAATAGAAGCCTCATGCCTGCTGCTTCTTCGCCGATAGCGGTACAGTAGTCGTTGTTGGCTTTTATAGCGGCCTGGAAATCGTCCATGAACGGCATGTAAAATTTTTCCATTACCTCTAGCCGAAACGACGACTCTTGCTTAAAGAGTTCCACGGCACCCGTTACCAAAAAGCCCGCTAAAAGGATTTGAAGTAAGCTTGGCAGAAGAGCTAGTAGAAGATCTTCGCGAAATCGGCTGGGGCTTCTTTTGTTGTCGCTCATTCTATGGGGCTGGTTTTTCCTCTCCTAGAGCAATCAGGTTCTTGCGATATGGTGAACTACATTGTCGGCGAGGAAGTCGAGGAACTCTGGTAGATGTTCGACGTTCGCTACGAAGATGCTCCGAAGCATGGCCTGGCTGATTGAGTGGGTGAGGTCGCTAGGTTTTGGAGCCCCTAATGCCTTAAGCGAGTTACTGGCGTGATAGTTGACGGTTACGAATTTCTCCTCCACCGGAACGACCTTTGCATGATCGACGTAACCGTTATGAAGGCTGATATCGTCGGAGGAGAGATTCAGCGAATAAAGCTTCGCTGTCGTTAGGACGACGGGAAGAACGCAATAACGAGTCAACTTCATTCTCTCAGTGGCGTGTGTGAAAAGCCCGCTTTGTCCTCTGATGCATTGGGAAAAGGCTTTTTCGATTGAATCGGCGTTTGAAGCTTTTTCCGACTTTTCCCGAGGAGGAGGATTCATCTCAAGGTAGAAATTGTATGCAGCCCGAGGGGACGGCAGGGAACAAATCATGTGATCGTATGCAGTTCCCGCGATCGGCGTGACTTGTTCAATGTAGAATCGCTTGATCGGCACTCTTTTTGCTGGATTTTCCATGCCCCAGAAGACCCATGGCTTCTGATATGCTCGTTTGCATTCTACGGATAGATTGATGTACGAGAGGGGTTCCCACTGAATAACGAGATCAATTCTGGTTTCGGTGCCATCCGCGGCCGTGACAGGAAATTCCGAGGCATCGACTCCCCAGGTTCGCCTCTGATCCGCCTCATATTTTTGGATCTCGCGTCGAACAGCCTGCTGCAGGAGATAGCCATGCATGTTCAGCCCTTCTGCGATGCTCTCTGCCAAGGTTGGCGATTTGGAGGGGGTCTCTTTGTTCATACGGATTTCTAGACGAGCTTGGCCACTGGGGAGTCTTCCGACTAACCCCACTCATTTTAGACAATGACTTCTTGGGTTTCGGTCATCCGCTTCTTAGTGACCTTTCCGGCCTCCAGAGCGGGCATATGGAGTGTTGCCCAATCGGCGAGCGTCACCAGTAGCGTACATAGCTCCTCCCCCGTCTTGGTGAGGCGGTATTCGACCTTCGGCGGAACCTGCGGATAGATCTTCCGAGTCACCAAGCCGTCCTCCTCAAGCTGCCGGAGCTGCTGCGTGAGCATCTTCTGCGTCACGCCGGGCATCGCTCGGCGCAGTTCGGTGAAACGCTTGCAGCCATCGATCAGGCGCCACAGCGCCAACACCTTCCAGCGTCCTCCGATGATATCAACCAGGTCGGTGAGGGGACATTTGCTCTTCGCAGCGGCGATTTGATTGGTCATGGTATCCTTTTGGTAACTACGGCACTATATAGTGCCATCTTACAAAACGATACCAAGTGCGATATGATGATGCAAGGAAGCAATCGAAACCTTCCATAACGCTGAAACCAACCACTCACTATCGCCTTATGAAACCTAAAGTAAACCGGGCCGCCTACGACAAAACGGCCCTCATCGTCGGTGCCACGGGCATCGTCGGCCATAGTCTCGCCGAACATTTGATCGCCCAGGGATGGAGAACCTTCGGCCTCGCCCGCCGTCCGTCGGTCGAAATCGAGGGCCTCATTCCCATCACCGCCGATCTCCTCGATCCCGGCGCCCTCCGCCAGGCCCTCGCCGCCGTCCGCCCCACCCACGTCTTCTTCGCTACGTGGGCCCGCCACGACACCGAGGCGGAAAACATCCGGGTCAACGGCGCGATGATGCGGAACCTCCTGAACGTCCTCCGCCCGAAGAAGTCCCTCGAGCACTTCGCCCTCGTCACCGGCCTGAAACATTACATCGGGCCGTTTGAGATGTATGCCCAGGTCCCTCCTCCTCCGACCCCGTTCCTTGAGACGATCCCTCGCCTCGATATTCCGAACTTCTATTACACGTTGGAAGACGAAGTCTTCGCGGCGGCTGCCGCCGAGGGCTTCACCTGGAGCGTCCATCGCCCTCATACGCTCATCGGGTATTCCCGGAGCAACGTGATGAACATGGGGATGACGCTCGGGGCCTACGCCGCCTTCTGTCGCGAGACCGGTCGTCCCTTTGCCTTCCCCGGAAACGCCCAGCAGTGGAATGGCCTCACCGACGTGACGGATGCCCGGCTCCTGGCCAGCCACCTTGAATGGGCCGCAACGAGTCCGGAGGCGAAGAATCAGGCCCTCCATATCGTGAACGGCGATGTCTTCCGCTGGAGCGCGCTATGGGGTCGGCTGGCCGAATGGTTCGGTCTCGAATCCGTTCCCTTCACCGGTCAGGTCAACCGCCTCGCCGACCAGATGAAGGGAGCCGAGGCGACGTGGAACCAGATCGCTCGCCGCCATGGCCTCGTCGAACCGGATCTCGCTCGCCTCGCCTCGTTCTGGCACACCGACGGCGATCTGAACCGGCCCTTCGAGTGTATCACCGACATGTCGAAGAGCCGTCGTCTCGGCTTTGCCGACTACCAGACCTCGGAACAGTCGTTCCTCGACCTCTTCGCCCGGATGCACACGGATCGGCTCATCCCCTGATCTCCACCCCCATAGTCCAAACATTCCAATCAACCAAACCAAGAAACAAACCGTTATGAACCTCCATCTCAAAGGTAAGAAAGCAATTGTCACCGGCGGCTCCGCCGGTATCGGCCTCGCCATCGCCCAACTCCTCGCCGAGGAGGGCGTCGAGGTGACCATCCCCGGCCGCAGCGCGAAGAAGATCGACGAAATCCTCGCCAAGCTCCCTGCCGAAATCCTCTCCTCGATCAGCGCCGTCGAGGCCGACCTCACGAACGCCGAGGGGGTGAAGACGCTCGCGGCGGCGGTTCCCGAGACCGACATCCTCGTGAACAACCTCGGCATCTACGATTCGAAGGAGTTCGGCGCTATCGACGACGAGACCTGGTTCCGTTACTTCGAGACGAACGTCATGAGCGGCGTCCGCCTCTCCCGGCACTACTTCCCGGGCATGCTGAAGCGGAACGAAGGCCGGATCGTCTTCATCTCGAGCGAGGCCGGTGCCGAGATCCATCCCGACATGATCCACTACGGCGTCACGAAGACTTCGCAGCTTGCCCTCTCCCGAGGCCTGGCCGAACTGACGAAGGGAACGAAGGTCACGGTGAACTCGGTCCTCCCCGGGCCGACCCGCTCCGAGACGGTCGATACCTATATGAAGGAATGGGTCGGCAAGCCGGATGCTACTTCTGAAGAGGTCGAGAAGATCTTCTTTGAAAAGCGCTTCCCGGGTTCGCTGCTTCAGCGGATGGCGGAGAACCGCGAGGTCGCGAGCCTCGTCGCCTACCTCGCCAGCCCGCTGGCCGCCGCGACGAACGGCGCCGTCCTCCGAGCCGAAGGCGGCATCCTGCCGACGCTCTTCTGAGTCCCGGCCTTGGAGGGAGTCGGCCTAGCGGCTGATTTCCTCCGGGGCTCACTTCCCAAAACCCCGCCCAAACCGGACCCGAAAATCCGGTGCAGGCACCCCCTGCGCTTATGAACTTTTCCCGTTTCTTCATCGACCGGCCCATCTTTGCTGGTGTCGTTTCCTTCCTGATCTTCCTCGGAGGACTCATCTCGGCCTTCCAACTTCCGATTTCGGAATACCCCGAAGTCGTCCCGGCCACGGTTGTCATTACGGCCCAGTTCCCGGGCGCGAATCCGAAAACCATCGCCGAAACCGTCTCGACGCCGATCGAGGAGCAGGTCAACGGCGTCGAGGGAATGCTCTACATGTATTCCCAGGCGGCGAGCGACGGGACCGTCTCGATCACCGTCACCTTCAAGCTCGGCACCGATCCCGACCTCGCCCAGCAGCGCGTCCAGAGCCGCGTCAATCAGGCCCTGCCCCGCCTCCCCGAAACGACCCAGCGCCTCGGCGTCGTCACGGCGAAGAGTTCCCCCGACCTCACCATGGGCGTCAACATGGTATCGCCTAAGGGCCGCTACGACATCCTCTACCTGCGGAACTACGCCGTCCTCAACGTGAAGGACCAGCTTGCGAAGATCCAGGGCATCGGCCGAATCCAGATGCTCGGCGGGGGCGAGTACGCCATGCGCGTCTGGCTCGATCCCGAGAAGATCGCCGAGCGGGGGCTGACGGCCAACGAGGTCGTCGCTGCGATCCGGAGCCAGAACGTCGATGCCTCGGCGGGGATCGTCGGTGGCCCGCCCTATGACAAGGGGGTCGAGATTCAACTCCCCGCCAACGTCCAGGGACGCCTTCAGACCCCGGAGGAATTCGGGCAGATGATCGTCCGACGCGGCGGAGGCTCGATCACCCGCCTCCGCGACGTCGCCCGCGTCGAAATCGACGCGGCGGAATACGGTCTCCGGTCGCAACTCGACGGGAAGGAGAGCATCGCCCTCGTCATTTTCGCCCTGCCCGGGGCCAACGCCCTCGATATTTCGAATCAGGTCCGGGCGAAAATGGCCGAGCTGAAGAAGAACTTTCCCGACGACGTTGACTACTCGATCGTCTACGACCCGACGAATTTCGTCCGCGCCTCGATCAAGGCCGTCCTCCATACCCTGGTCGAAGCCCTCATCATGGTGGTCATCGTCGTCATCCTCTTCCTCCAGAATTGGCGGGCCTCGGTGATCCCGCTGCTGGCGGTTCCGGTCTCGATCATCGGCACCTTTGCCGTGATGCACTTCTTCGGCGGCTCGATCAACGCGCTCTCCCTCTTCGGTCTGGTGCTGGCTATTGGCATCGTCGTCGATGACGCAATCGTGGTCGTGGAGAACGTCGAACGGAACATCCACGAGGGCCTTTCGCCTCGCGAGGCGGCATTGAAGGCGATGGGTGAGGTGACGAGTCCGATCATCGCGATCACCCTCGTCCTCTGCGCCGTCTTCATTCCGATCGCCTTCATCAGCGGCCTTACCGGCCAATTCTATCGTCAGTTTGCATTGACGATTGCCTTCTCGACGATCATCTCGGCGTTCAATTCGCTCACGCTGAGCCCGGCCCTGGCGGCGATTCTTCTTCGCTCTCCCGATGCGCCGAAGGATCGCCTGACGCGGGTGATCGATGCCGTCTTCGGACCGTTCTTTCGCCTCTTCAACCGGGCTTTTGTCCGGGGATCGGAACGCTACGGCGTGGGACTGGGTGGTGTTGTTCGCCGGAAAACGGCGGCGATGGGGCTCTACGCGCTCCTCCTTGCGGGAACCTTTTTCGCCTTCAAGGCCGTTCCTCCCGGCTTTGTCCCAACGCAGGACAAGCAGTACCTCGTCAGCTTCGCCCAGCTTCCGAACGGGGCGACGCTAGACCGGACCGAGGAGGTCTGCCGCGAAATGGCCGAGATCGCGATGCGGGAACCCGGCGTCGAACACGCCGTTTCGTTCCCGGGACTCTCGATCAACGGCTTCATGAACAGTTCGAGCGCGGGCATTGTCTTCGTCGTTCTCAAGCCTTTCGAAGAGCGGACGAGCGCCGATCTCTCAGGCGAGGCGATCTCCCGCAAGCTCCAGCATAAGTACAATGGCCTCTCGAAAGCCTTCATCGCGATCTTCCCGCCGCCTCCCGTTCAGGGCCTCGGCACCATCGGTGGCTTCAAGCTTCAGGTCGAAGATCGCACCGATCTGGGTTACGACGCTCTCGATTCCGCAATGAAAGCAGTCGTCGCGAAGGCGGCGCAGACCCCCGAACTGGGGGCGACTTTCACCAGCTACCAGACGAATACGCCCCAACTCCAGATCGATGTCGACCGGACGAAGGCCGAACAACTTGGCGTCCCCGTGAAGGAAGTTTTCGACACGCTTCAGGTCTACCTCGGCTCCTATTACATCAACGATTTCAGCCGTTTCGGGCGGACCTACCAGGTCATCGCCCAGGCCGACAAGTCGTTCCGGGCGCAGGCGGGCGACATCCTCGGGCTGAAGACCCGGAACGACGAGGGCCGGATGGTTCCTCTCGGGGCGATGGTTCGCGTCTCCGATACGACCGGCCCCGAGAGCGCCATGCGCTACAACGCCTTCCGCTCTGCCGACCTGAACGGCGGTGCCGCACCGGGCTACTCCAGCGGCCAAGCCCAGGCGGCGATCACGAAGATCCTGAAGGAGACGCTGCCGCAAGGCATGGATTTCGAGTGGACCGACCTGACGTTCCAGCAGGAGATCGCGGGAAACACGGCGATCTTCGTCTTCCCGATCTGCGTCCTCCTCGTCTACCTCGTCCTGGCGGCGCAGTACGAGAGCCTCTTCGTCCCGCTCTCGGTGATCCTCATCATCCCGCTCTGCCTTCTCTCGGCGATCACCGGAGTCTGGCTAACGCGGGGGGACAACAACATCTTTACCCAGATCGGTCTCTTCGTATTGGCCGCTCTGGCATGCAAAAACGCGATCCTGATCGTTGAGTTTGCTAGGGAACTGGAAATGCATGGCAGGGAAACCGTCGATGCCGCCGTCGAGGCAGCCCGTCTGCGGCTGCGCCCGATCCTGATGACGTCGTTGGCATTCATCATGGGCGTCATGCCGCTGGTGACGTCGACGGGAGCCGGTGCCGAGATGCGTCAGGCGATGGGTATTACCGTTTTCGCCGGGATGCTTGGTGTCACCCTCTTCGGCCTACTGCTGACGCCCGTCTTCTATGTTCTTTTACGGACGATCGAGAAGCAGATACGTAGAACCCGATGAGCACGAAAAGAGAGGATAAATGAACCCCGATAAACAGATCTTTTTGAATTTAAGAGCGAAGCCTGCTCGCTTAGGTGCCTTGGAGGCTGCATGGTTTTTGGGATTCAATCTGCATGACATTCCGATTCTTGTGGCTGCGCGGCTGATGAAGCCGCTCGGCACTCCGGCGCCGAACAGCCCAAAATACTTTGCGGAATGCGAGCTGGAGACGCTTAAAAAAGATCGGGATTGGTTATCGAGGGCAACGAAAGCGACCAGCAACCATTGGAAACAAAAAAACAGACACAACTCTCGTATCACTGATTTAGCTCCGCCTGATCAACTCTAATTCGATCAGGAAGACGATCGAATCTCCCCTTCTCCCGAGCAGTGCGGGTAAAGCCACGCTTCTTCCGGGCGAGAATTCAATTTTCATTCCCAATGCTGTTTTCAAGAACGAGTGAGCCTGACAGAATCTTGCCGTGAAAGACTCTCGGTCAATTCCCGCCGTTACTTACGCCGTGGGAGATATTCATGGGCGGCTGGATCTTCTTACGGCTCTTTTAGGAGTGATCGTCAGCCATCGGCATACGATCAAGGGCGCCTCCAAGCTTATCTTTCTAGGCGACTACATCGATAGGGGAGCCGATTCAAAAGGCGTCGTGGATCTTATGCGCTCCGGGAAGCTTGCCACCGACTTCGACGAAGTGATCATTCTTAAAGGGAACCACGAATGGATTCTGTGGGAAATTCTTCGCAATGGGAAAGAGGCCGAGTCGTGGCTCTATCGAAACGGGGGCGTTGCTACCCTGAAAAGCTACGGCCTTGCCCCTGAGGAAAGAGATCAGTTTCCTGATGATCACCTGCGGTTCCTGAACGGGCTTCCTCTTTACCATAGTGATGGAGTCCGTCTCTTTACCCACGCCGGGCCGCCGAACGACGCAAAAATCGAGGCGATCCCTGAAAAGGAGCTTCTTCGTTTTCGGGGGAGAGTTCAGGACGTGGATGGGCGACTGGTCGTCCATGGGCACAATTACGTTCTTCGTAAGCCTTTGGTGACTCAAAACGCGATCAATATCGACACCGCCGCGCACGAAACGGATCAGTTGACCTGCGCTGTCTTTTTAGACGACTCCAGAGAGGCGACCTTTATTGCGACGCCGGGTGACGAAACCAAAATTGCCAGAAGAGAAAAGATGAACGCTCTCTTGGCGCTTTCGGCCCTGTAACGTTTCTGAGGTCCTGCCGAAGGCACACGGCCTAGAGAACGGCAGAACGAATCGACCAGTCAAAAAGGACATGAATGGTGAAGTCGTCTAGCACCCATTCGCTGTAGCTGTTCTTGTAAGCTCTTCCTTCAAAGTTTCCTTCCGCATTCTTGCCGCCACCGGTTCGCGTGAGACGTACCGAGTAACGGAACGGATAGTAAGTGGTCTTGGTCCAACGATCCTCCTCAGGAGCTCCTAGCTGAATCACCTTGATCGAATCGATCGAAAACCGATTGCCATTGGCCTCCAGGTTTTGAGTTAGGCCTTTTCGCAAAAGACCCTCGATGGTTAATTTGGATGCTCCCCCTAGGTGAAAGTCGAAGAGCGGCTCTGCCTCCTTCTCCTGACGGCTATGGGGCGATGCTGGGCTATCTTTCGCGGCGAACAGGCCTAGGCCGACGCCTAGTAGCGCGCAGGCGCCCAAGATGATCCAGGTCTGTTTCATAGTTTTGGCGTGCGGTGAGGGGCAATCACCCGAGATCCGAGGTTCCCGGAATCGGGCTGAAGAACTTGCTACAGCGAACCAGTGGTTCGCCGCAAGCGAAAAGAACTGCTGGTTCGCCGACTAACGAACCCCTGGTTCGGCAGTCTAGGGCCGGTGAAAGACAAGGCGGCCCTCAAATCGCTAAAGGTTCTTGGAGAGAATCTCAGCCGGCTCCGTCGTGAGGCCGGGTTGAGCCAGGACCAGCTAGCGGTCAAGGCAGACTTGACCAAGCGGTACGTCCAGATGCTTGAAGCAGGTCAGAAGTGTCCGACGCTTTTTGCTGTGAAGCGCCTTTACGTTGCACTGTCTTGTAGTGCTCAAGATCTGTTCGATGGGTTTTGATTCAGCAGGTTTGGGGCGGCTGATGGCGACTGGTTCGTCAGATACAATGCTACCCAGCTCTGGCCTGCCGAGGGGACGATCCCACCAAGTCTCTGCTACCCCGTTTTTTCCTGAAGGGCTCGGTGTTTGGTAGTCTCATTGATTATTTCGAGCATCTCCAAGGGACGGGACATGCGTTGTTCGTATTGAGGCAAGATAATCCACTTCTTAGCTCGATACTCGACGAACCGTTTCTGAGCCGCAATGAACTCGATTTTTGCTTCTTCGACGTATTTTTCCAGAAGGTGTTTTGCTCGCGTTTCTTCGGCACTTACATCGGTTGTTTGAATCGCGTGATCTATCCTCGTACAGACCTTTATAGATGCTGAAATCAGATCGGCGAAGGTCGGTTGAAACACCATCTTTTTGCTGGTGCTCGAATCATGTTCTTCTAACGGGAGGTCCTCTGAAAATCCCTTCGCCCTGGGCAGGCTTTCCAATGGATCGTAATCGCGACGTCTTAGATACAATTGAAACACGGAGTCGTTGAAAGTGACTCTGGCCACACGTTTTCGGAAGCGTTCGCCGTTATTCCAATCTCCCCAAGCGCCAATTCTGGTGGCGACAAAGTGCCTTGAAAAAAGCTGCATCTGCTTTTTTTCAATGAGCCATACTGTGTCAAAAGCATTCTTCAGCGCATATCCGACAAAGCGCGCCTGACTCCACCCCAGTCGATTCGCGTGAACTTCAAGTAGTGGTTGGAGATCCTCTGGGATTCTTATCTCCAGTCGCTTGGATTTTCTCCTGACGCTCTTTGTTGGCGGTTTTGTCTTTTTGATTTTCAACGGCTTCCAACAATTTTTGAAGGAATGACGGCATTCCCTGGAACTCTTGTTGTTGCCAATTTTAGGGGTTTTACGCAAGTAATCCCGTACCGATACGATGCGATCCTTAACCCGTAAAGAGGGCTTTGCCTTGGCTAAATCGCCCAGGCTATTTCAGCGCTTTGAAGCGGCCGGATGGCTCATCGTCAACAGAAAGGGCGGTCCCCGAAAGGCCACGCTATTCAGCGAAACCAGTCTCATGGCTGCGCTAGAGCGGGTTGCTAACGGAGAACATCCTCCGCTGTTGCCGTCGGAAGTAGAAGAACGGAGAAAGAGAAAAGAAACCAAACTCTAAAAATCAACGCAGGCAAAAAAGAAGGGCTCCCAGCCTGGCAGCATGGGAGCCCTTCGAGTCCGGCAGGCCGGACAGATCGCTTTGGAGGCGGGTCTGTTCGGATCATGCCTCTGTTGCCTCGTGCAATCAAGCGAAAACATGATTCAAGAAGACTCCCGGAGGTTCACTCCGGTCAGAGCAACCGTGGGCAATCGCCACTGGGGAAATTATTGGGAAGGACACAGTCCAAAGCTGGGCCGAAGGGTCCAATTAGAAAGCAGTCATACTCGGATAGCCAACTGGCAGACGGCCTTGGGATACTTGAGGCTGCCCCCGTCGAAAGACGCAGATCGCTTGCGAACATTGCTTTGGAGCGCTGTTGCCTCTCAGAAGCGCCTTCCTCTACGGCAACTCGAAAGGGAAATGAGGGGCTTCGATGCGGCGCATGTTCGCCGAGAGGTCTTCGAGTTACTTCGGGTGGGAGCGGCCTGCTCGGACATGGACTGTAAACCTTTGTCGGGAGGGACTCTTGTATGGAGCGCGTAGCTAAAACTCGCGAGCGAGGGCGGACGAGGTCGACTGTCGACGCAGGCTACCTGAAGCTTGAGAATTGGGCCACGGTCGATCGAGAGGCTCTCCCTGCGAATGTTAGGGAGCGCTACGATCAAAGGGTCAATGCGATGCGAGAATATGTCGCAGGGGTGAGACTCAAAACGATTTCCAAGAAATGGGGAATCGAATCCAGCGAAATCAGGCGCTTTTTCCGAGGCTGCATCAAAGATCATCCAGACGGACGCGTTTGGGGATTTCGGGCGTTGATTCCCGGAATTCGGACGGGAGCCTATAAAAAGGTGAGGTTGACTTGTCCGAGTCGGCAATACGCCGGCGCGTTGGCCCTGCTCTTCTATCGTTATCCGAGGATCCAGCAGGACGTTGAAGCTCATTTCCTGTCGAAGCATCCAAGGGGCCTTGCAAAGGAAAGCCGGGCCAAGGTCAAAACGACCCACAAGCTCTTCATTCGCCTATGCCGGGAGGCCGGAATTAGCGGAGACGAGTATCCCTTTCCGACCAAGGAGTTGGGGAGGAGAGCTCTGGCTAAGCACCTTCGTTCTCTCGCAGACACGGAAACGAATGCATTTACGGGATCCCAATACGGTAGCGATGCCGCAAGGGCGGGAGGCTATGGTGGGCACGGACAAAATGATTTGGTCACGATGTCACCCTATCAACGGGTGTTTTTCGATGGTCATCGTATTGATAGCGTCTTCTCGATCTCGTATCAAACTCCGCACGGGGAGTGGATAGAAGCCATTGCGGAACGGCCTTGGCTTCTGATCATCATGGACGTCTGGTCCAGGGCTATTCTTGGGTACATCATGTGCCTGAAAGCCGAGTACTCCGCTGACGATATTCTTCGATGCACCAAACGCACGATTGAGCCGTGGAAGCCTATCCCTCTAACCATCCCCGGCTTGAAAAGGTCCGAAGCCGGAGGAATGCCGAGCGGGCGATTCCCGCAGCTGCATTACGCGGCGTGGGATGAACTGTGGTACGACAACGCTAAAGCCAACCTTGCGGATCGGGTGCGAGATAAGCTGGTGAAGGAGATCGGATGTGCCGTTAACGCAGGTCCCGTCAAAACTCCCGAAAGGCGAGGGGTTCTCGAGCGGCTCTTTCAGACGCTTGAAGAGGCCGGCTTCCATCGCCTCCCCTCGACCACCGGATCCGGACCTCAAGATACACGGCGAAAAAACGCAGAGAAGAGCGCCGTTAAGTTCAAAATCAAGGCGCATGAACTCGAGCAGGTGCTCGATGTCATCATCAGCAACTACAACGGAACATCACACTCGAGCCTGAACTGGCGGTCGCCCTTGGAAGTGATCCAGTTCTATCTCGAACAACAGGAGCAAACCCAATGATTCGAATTCTCGATCCTGAAACTCGAGCCCGGTTGGGCCTTTTGAATATGCGCGTAGAACGAACGGTTCGGGGCTGCCTTAAGAAGGGGCGCCGGCCGTATGTGGAGTTCGAAGGCGTTCGCTATCAAAACGAAGTCCTTTCGAAATCTCCTAGTCTGGTCACCAAACAGATCTCGATATTCATCGATATCGACGACCTTCGCATGGTGAAGGCGTTTTTCCCCGACGGGCAGGAGCTCGGAACGCTGGTGGCTCGAGGAGGATGGGCAATCAGGGCGCACGACCTGGCTACGCGAAGGGCGATCAATCAACTGCGCTACCGAAAGCTCATCCAATTCGTCGATACGGAGGATCCTATTGAGATCTATCTGAAGTATCTCAACGAGACTGCCGGCGAATCGAAAAAAGCCCGAACCAAGTTGGCTCATATTCAAAAGAAGGCTCGCGAGAGCCAAACGGCTGAAGAGGAACCCAACACGGACTCAGCTCCGGTCTCCGCTCCTCAGCAGTTCGAACCCTTTGACAAGGGCTTATTCCAATCTCTCGGAATCAAGGCCCTCAACTTCTAATCATTATGTCTTCAGATCTGACTCATCCAGTCGAAACAACCAACTACGTCGTGACCACGACGGAAATCGAAAAAGTAGGAAATGCAGTCCTTGAGTGGGCTGGCAACAGGTGCCCTGGCGGCATCGTTCACGGGCCTCAACGAACGGGAAAGTCGAGGGCTATCCGTTTCCTGAGCGCGGCTCTTAGGAAGGTGTGGCCTAAACTGTTTGTCGTTCACTTTCCGTGCAAATCGTACCAAACGCGCTCTGAATCGGCCTTCTTTTCGGATCTCTTGAAGGCTGCGGGCCATTCTCTGTTCGACAGCGGCAACATCGCAAAAAAGCGAGATCGGTTGACCGAATTTCTCGCGGATAAGGCCCTTTCTGCGGGCGAAGATCGAATCGTGATCTTTGCGGACGACGCCCAGAGGTTGTCCGACACTCACTACGAGTGGCTGATGGATATTCAGAACGAACTTCAACTTCGGAACGTTTCACTCATCACGATCTTGGTTGGACAACCGAACTTGCTCGAGATGCGAACCATGTTCTCCAAATCCAAGCAGAAGCAGATCGTCGGCCGGTTCATGGTTCACGTGATAGATTTCCATGGCCTTCGCTCTGCCAAGGATGTGAAGCGTTGCCTCAAAAGCTTCGATGAGGAGACCGAACACCCTCCCGGAAGCGGCCGCTCGTATCCGTGTCACTATTTTCCTGCGGCTTGGAAAAAAGGTTGGCGTCTCTCCAGTCTTTCCGACCCGCTATGGGAGGCCATTGGTGAAGCGGCGAGGGAAGGGGGGATCAAAAGAGTTAAGGAGGTTCCGATGCAGTATTTTTGCCGCGTCATCGAGAACATTCTGCGACGGCATGGACCTCCGTCTTCCGCAGAGCCGAACATCACTCACTTGATGTTGAAGGATGCCGTGAACAGGTCGGGGCTTATCGACGCTCTTGCGTTTGAATGATGAGCGCTCTCCTTAACGATATGGAAAGGCAGGCATTCCTCGGCGGTTCGTTGTGTCTTCCGGCGAGTGCTCGGCGGCCCTACGAATCGCTTTGGTCTCTCTGTCGGAAACTGATGTTCTTCAATCGTGCGTCTTTAAGGACGATCTCTGAGATCTTTCGAAAAGATCAGTGTGACCGGGTCACCGATCTATGGACGCTCCGGCAGGTCAATCCTCGGAAGCTAGCCAGGGTGTTGGATGTGAGCGACGAAGAATGCCGGAAGGCGGGGGCGGAATATTATGTCGGCACTCTCAAGCCTGATTTGGAAAAGCTACTGATCCATCGAAGATTGAGATTCTGTCCCGAGTGTATCGCCGACGAATTTCACACCCCTCTCTTCCAGGTCAGTTTTGTGGAGCGTTGCCCGGTTCACTTGCTTCCCTTGCGAACCAAGAATGCTTTGTCCGCTGCGCTGCCGAATGCGCTCACGGCAGGCAGGATTGCTGAAATTTCCATCGATCCCCACGCGACGAGATATTTGGACGAAGCCGTGGACTGGATGCGACGGACGATTCTGAATCCTCCTCTGATCAGCCGAACGACGCATCCGCAAAAGCAATTGTCCAGGTTCCCGTTGGTTTGGGCCGAGGCTGCTTGTCTGAACGATATTCCGAAATGGATTCGGACGGAGGAAACGTTCAGCGCGCGACTGCAAATGTCGACAAGATGGCCATGTCGATTCAAAGGACGGCCTGGGATGGAATGCGATTCTATTGGAACGAACCCTCTCATTTCAGTGTACAAATCGATCACGCGCCATCTTTGGCGCCGGTTTCTAACCCGGGCGGAGCGAAAGACGGTCGTTCGATTATCGCGCCGAGATGAGATCAATGACAGAAACGGTCCATATCGGTTATGGGCCCATCCCGAAATGGCTCCAAAGATCGCGGCGCTTTTTTCGTGGAAGATGTTTTGGGAGAACGCCTATGAACCGGCTCTTCTATTCAACATCGCAGGCAATCCTCGCTTCAGAGATTGCTTCAGAGGGTTCGACGAGTTGATTCTGCATGCTTCGCACGGCCTGTGGTCGGACGAGGGAGAGGAATGGCAGTCCCTGCCGCTAAAGATGAAAATGCGAGTATTCGGAAGATCCTGCCTTTTTGGCTGGAGACATGTACGTGCGAGATCGAAGCTCCGGACCGATTGGACGTTTGCGCACTACCCGCAGTCACGGCCTCAATTCCCTCCCGCAAAGACGCTTCGGGGATGGTTGGATAAGCCAACTTGTGGGGTGGAAAGTTTGAAATCCTCTCTTTTGGCCTCCTGAAGAAGGGGATGTTCAGCTCTCGAAAGGGGAGACTTTCAGCTCTCCGGACATCTCCCGACAAAAATTTCCCGACAGATAGCCGGTTTTCTTTAAGCGTTTACTTTTTACGTATTAAGATTTAAAATACTCATTCTTAGCTATTTATACCTAAAGCGCTTGACCGACGGGGAGAAAAGTGGAGGATAGTGGAGCAAAGTGGGGCGATATGGCCCTGCCTGTGTACCTATGCAACCGGACCTGCGCGCCAGCTATACCGATACGTTCGAGCATGCCTTCGACGAGAAGGGTCGTATTACGATCCCGTCGGAATGGCGTGGCGGCGCGTATGAGGTGCGTCTCTTCGTCCTTCCCGCGAAGGATGGCTGCATCAAGGTCTATCCCGAGTCGTGGCTCGGCCGTCTCCAGGCGGGGATGAAGGAGCTGGAGCCCGCCCAGCGGGAGCAGGTGCGCCAGCTGGTCGGCACGGTGCAGGCGGCGCTGATCGACGCGCAGGGCCGCATCCTGCTGAAGGAAAAATTTCGCAAGCCGGCGGGGATCGAACGGGAGGCTGTCCTCGTGGGCCGTCTCGATCACTTTGCCATCTACAACCCCGCCGCTCTGCGGGCGATCACGCCGCAGACGACGACGCTGGAGGATGTTGCGGACGCCCTGGGTATCTGATCGAGACGATCTTGATTCCAAGGTTTGAGTCACGACACCGCTCCCATGATGTTTTCCGCTGTTTCTACTGTTCCCGATATGGCCGCTTTCTCGCATACCTCGGTCCTGCTGGGGGGACTCCTCGAATGGGCGAAGCCCGCGAAGGGGGAGCGTTGGATCGACGCGACGTTCGGCCGGGGCGGCCACACGACGGCGCTGCTGGAGCGGGGCTGCTCGGTGCTGGCGCTCGACCGCGATGCGGAGGCGATCGCCGCCGCCGCGGAGCTGGAGGCGGTGTGGTCGCATCCTGACAACCGGCTTTGCGCGATGCGGAGCGATTTTTCCGAGATCGCGCTCCGGTGTGCCGAGATGGGCTGGAACGACGGGCAGGGGGTCGACGGCGTTCTCTTCGACCTCGGCGTCTCCTCCCCTCAGTTCGACGATCCGCAGCGCGGCTTCAGTTTCCGCTATGAGGCACCGCTCGACATGCGGATGGATCAGCGCCAGGAGTTGACGGCGGGCAAGATCGTCAACGAGTGGGAGGAGGAGGCCCTCGCCGATTGCTTCTACCACCTGGGCGGCGAGCGGCAGAGCTACCGCATCGCGAAGGCGATCGTCCGCCGCCGGGAGAGCCGCCCCATCGGGACGACGACCGACCTGGCCGACGTCGTCTCCGCCGCCGCGCCGCGCCGCCGGGGGGAGAAGATCCATCCGGCGACCCAGATTTTCCAGGCGCTCCGCATGGCGGTGAACCGCGAGGTCGAGGTGCTGGAGGCGGCCCTCCCGGCGGCTACGGCGTTGCTCCGTCCCGGCGGGTGCCTGGCGGTGATCGCCTTCCACTCCGGCGAGGACCGGATCGTGAAGAACTTCATGCGGGACCGCGCCCGGCGGACGCTGGAGACGCCCGACTTCGCCCCCGTGGCGGCCAATCCCGATTTTTGCTTCGACCGCGTGGAGCGGGTTCTCCCGGACGACGGGGAGATCGAGGCCAACCCCCGCGCCCGCAGCGCCCGCCTCCGGCTGGCGTGGAAAAAAGAATAACCGTTTTTATGAGCCGCAACCGCGTCAAAGAAGTCCATTCCCTGCAGCTGGCCGCCGTCCTGAAGTGGGTCGTCGTCGGCCTCACGCTCTGCCTGTTCGGCGGGAGCTATGTCTACGAGAAGAACGAGGTGATGCGCCTCGCCACCGAGGTTCGCAACCAGGACAACGATCTCCGCAGCTGGAAGCGCCGCAACCAGCAGATGCAGGACAACATCACCCGGATCTCCTCCTACGACGAGCTCCGCCGCCGCCTCGCGGCGATGAACAGCGGCATGGTCCGCATCGGCGAGCTGAAGGTCGTGCAGATGGAGAACGGCCGCGTTCCGATCAGCTCGATCGCCCGCAACAACAGCGGCGGGGGGATGCCATGACGTTCCGCGGGCGGGCGCTCACCGTTTTTGTCTGCCTCGCCTTCGGCTTCACCGTCATCTCGTGGCGGCTGGTCCAGATCCAGCTGGTCGAGCACGACAAGTACTGGCGGCTGGCCGTCGAGAAGCATTGCGACCGCATCGAGCTTCCGGCCCGGCGCGGCCTGATCCTCGACGCGCACGGGCAGACGCTGGCGCAGACGGGCGTCCTCCACAACGTCGCCGTCGACGGGCGGAACCTCCTCCACCCGGAGAAGACCCTTCCCGAGATGGAGCGCCTCCTGAAGCTCCCCGCGGGCGCCCTCGCGCCGAAGTTCTCCGCGGAGAAGCGCTACCAGGTGCTCGTCACCGACGTGACCGAGGACCAGATGAACGACCTGAAGAACTTCGAGATCGCGAAGCGGGCCGAATGGCGGCGCGAGATCCTGGCGGCGAACACCGCCGACGCGAAGAAGGTCGTCGGCCAGCTCGACCGCTTCCTCATCTTCGAGGACCACTACCTCCGCTCCTACCCGAACGGGACCTACGCCAGCCACCTCGTCGGCTTCCTCGACAACACCGGCAAGGGCGTCGCCGGGGTCGAGAAGGCGATGGACGCGGCCCTGCGCGGCGTCTCCGGGGAGCAGTGGATCGAGCGCGACGCGCGGGGCCGGGAGATCACCGGCTACCGGGGCCGGGACCAGCAGCCGGTCGACGGGTCGAGCGTGATGCTGACCCTCGACCTCGCCGTGCAGAACATCGTCGAGGACGGCCTCGACAAGATCGACAAGAAGTATCACCCCGCCGCGACCTACGCGATCGTGATGCGTCCCCAGACGGGCGACATCCTCGCCCTCTCGAACCGCCCCACTTACGATCCGAACAATCGCCGGGGCGTGGCGATGGCCAATTTCCGCAACCGCTGCCTCACCGACATGGTCGAGCCTGGCTCGACGTTCAAGATCGTCACGCTCGCCGCCGTACTGAACGAGGGGCTGATGGGCCTCGACTCGAAGATTTTCTGCGAGAACGGCCGCTTCTTCTACGCCGACAAGTGGCTCCACGACGACGAGCCGAGCGGTCTCCTGACCCTGACCGAGGTCCTCGCCCGCTCCAGCAACATCGGCTTCGCGAAGCTCGGCCTGGAGCTGGGGAAGGACCGGCTGTACGACTACGCGCGGCGCTTCGGCTTCGGCCGCCAGACCGGGGTCCTGCCCGGGCAGGGCGAGTCGGCGGGGACGCTCCGCCCCGTCTCGCTCTGGTCGAATCTCTCGCCGACCCGGGTCCCGATGGGCCAGGAGGTCTCGGCGACGCCGCTCCAGATGGCCGTCGCGATGTCGGTGGTGGCGAACCGGGGAAGCCTCGTGAAGCCCCGCCTCGTCATGCAGGTGAACGACGCGCAGGGGCGCGTCGCCCAATACTTCCCGCCGACGGTGGTGCGGAGCGTGATCGGGACCGAGACGGCGAAGCAGGTCTCGCACGCCCTCGCCAACGTCGTCCTCGAGGGGACGGCGAAGGGAAAGATCAATCCCGCCCTCCACGCGGCGGGGAAGACCGGGACGGCGCAGAAGTTCGTCAACGGCACCTACAATTCCGGCAAGTACGTCGCCTCCTTCATCGGCTTCGTTCCCGAGGAGGATCCGCAGTTCGTCCTCGTCGTGATGGTCGACGAGCCCCACGGCGCGATCTACGGGGCGCAGGTCTCGGCCCCCGCCTTCTCCGACATGGCGACGCAGATCGCCCAAGTGATGAATGTCACCGTTCCGACGGGAGCGCCGAACATCGTCCAGCGCAAGGCATCGGCCGCGCCCAACGGGGCCGACGACGAGCCGGTCCGCGAAAGCATCCCGAGCGAGACGAACACGCCCGACGGTCCCGACGCGACGGTCCCTTCTCCTCTCGTCGCTGCGCCCGCCGCCCCCGTCGAAGAGCCGAGCCGGAGGGCCTCGCTGTGAAGCTCGCCGACCTGATCCAGGCCCTGCCGCAGTGCGAGCTCGACGGCAGCGTCGACCGGGAGATCCGGGCGCTCCGCTATGACTCCCGGCGGGTCGAGCCGGGCGATCTCTTCTTCGCCTGGCGCGGGGCGGCCCAGGACGGCCATCGTTTCATCGCCGACGCCTGCGCCCGGGGCGCCGCCGCCGTGGTGCTGGAGAGCGAGACCCACGAGATCGCCACGGCTTCCTTCATCCGGGTTCCCGACGCCCGGCGCGCCCTCGCGCTGATGGCCGGGGCCTATTACGGCTATCCGGCGCGGGAGCTTTCCCTCGTCGGCGTCACGGGGACCAACGGGAAGACGACGACGGCCTTCGCGGTCCAGCATTTCCTCCGCCTCCTCCACCCCGGCCTTCCCGTCGGGATGCTCGGCACGGTCCGCTACGATCTCGGGGAACGGATCGTCTCCGCCTCCCGGACGACGCCGGAGGGGAGCGACCTCCAGGAGTTCCTCGCCGAAATATTGCGGGCGGGATGCCGCTCGGCCGCGATGGAGGTTTCCTCCCACGCCCTCGACCAGGGCCGGATCGAGGGGATCAATTTCGACGCGGCGATCTTCACGAACCTGACGCCCGACCACCTCGACTACCACCAGACGATGGAGGCCTACTTCACGGCGAAGCGGCGGCTCTTCGAGCGCCTGACGCCGGGCCGGGGCGCGGCGGTGATCAACCTCGACGATCCCTACGGGCGGCGCCTCTTCTCGACCATCGGGGCGAGCGAGGCGATCATCGGCTACAGTGCTTCCGGAAACGGGACGGCCAACCTGCGCGCCGAGAACGTCCGCGCGGGGGTGGCCTCGACCGGCTTCGACCTCGTCTACGGCGAGAAGCGCCAGGCGGTGACGATGCCGCTGATCGGAAAATTCAACGTCGCCAACGTCCTCGGCGCGCTCGGGGCGGCCTTCGCCCTCGGCTTCCCGTTCGAGCGGAGCGCCGAGGCGCTGCTCGGCATCCCCCCCGTCCCGGGACGGATGGAGCGTTTCGGCGGCGAGAGCCTCCCGGCGGTGGTCGTCGATTACGCTCACACCGAGGATGCGATGCGCAAGGCGCTGCGGACGCTCCGGGAACTCGGCCCGCGCCGTCTCTCGGTGGTCATCGGCTGCGGCGGGAACCGGGACAAGACGAAACGGCCGAAGATGGCTGCCGCCGCCGTCGAGATGGCCGACCGCGTCTACTTCACCGCCGACAATCCGCGCAACGAGAGCGTCGCGGCGATTTTCAATGACATGAAGGCCGGGGTTCCCGAGGGCAAGCCCGCGCTCTGGATCGACGACCGCCGCGAGGCGATCGCCCGCGCCATCGCCGAGGCGGAGCCGGGCGATCTGGTCTGCGTCGCGGGCAAGGGCCACGAGGCGATGCAGGAGGTGAACGGGGTCTACACGCCGTTCGACGACCGGGCGCTGGTGGCCTCGCTCCTCGAGGAACGGTCGAAGCAAGGGAGGGTTCTCTGATGGAACCGCTCCGCCTCGACGAGATCGCGAAGATGGCCGAAGGGACGCTCCAGGCGGGCGCGCCTGGGACGGTCGTCACCCGCCTCCACACCGATACCCGGACGGTCGCCCCCGGCGATGCCTTCGTCTCCCTTGTCGGGGACCGGTTCGACGGGCATGAATTCGTCGGACGGGCCGCCGAAGCGGGCGCGGTCGCCGCCTTGGTGTCGCGGCGGCCGGAAGGCCCGTTGCCCGCGGGCTTCGGCCTCGTGATGGTGCCGGACACCCTGGCGGCGCTCCAGCGGGTCGCCTCGGCCTATCGGCGGAGCCATCCCGTCCGCGTCGTCGGGGTCACGGGGAGCAGCGGCAAGACGAGCACGAAGGAGATGATCGCCGCCGTCCTCGGCACCCGCTTCCGCACCGTCGCCACCGAGGGGAACCTGAACAATCACATCGGCGTCCCGCTCACGCTCCTCCGCATCGCGGGCGATACCGAGTATGCCGTCGTCGAGATGGGGATGAACCATCGCGGGGAGATCGCCTCGCTCGCCTCCTTCGCCGCGCCCGACATCGGGGTGATCTCGAACATCGGCTCGGCCCACATCGAGCATCTCGGCAGCCGCGAGGCGATCGCCGACGAGAAGACCGATCTCCTGGCCGCGCTCGCCGCCTCCGGGGCGGCGGTCCTCTCGGGCGGCGACGCCCTGCTCCGCGCCCGCGCGGGCCGCGTCGCGGGGAAGACCCTCTGGGTCGGCGAGGGTGCCGACGCCGCCTGGCGGGCCGAGAACGTGGCGACGACGACGCAGGGCATTTCCTTCGACCTGATCCGGACGGAAAGCGGCGAGCGTGCGGCGGTGGCGCTGCCGCTCTTCAACCGCGTCATGGTTTCCAACGCGCTCCTCGCCGCCGCCGTCGGCGGATTGGCGGGGCTCTCCCTCGCCGAGATCGCGGCAGGGCTATCCGGCGTGAGGCTTTCCGGGAAGCGGATGGAAGTCTCCCCCCTCGGCAAGGGCTGGCTGATCAACGACTGCTACAACGCGAATCCCGAATCGACGGCGGCGGCCCTCGCCGCGCTCCGCGATTTCCCCGCTCCCGCCCGGCGGGTCGCGGTGATCGGCTCGATGGGGGAATTGGGGGAGATGGCCCCGGCGTTCCATCGGGAGACGGGCCGGATCGCGGCGACGGCTTCGGACGCCGCGCTCCTCGTCTTCGTCGGGCCCCATGCGGCCGACCTCGGCGCGGGCGCGCGGGAGGCCGGGTTCCCCGAGGCGGCGATCGTGCTCGGCGGGGACACCGCCGCCGCCTCCCTCGCGGTGCCGCCGCTCCTTCGTTCCGACGACACGCTGCTCGTGAAGGGTTCCCGTTTCCTGAAGCTCGAAGGCCTCGTCGGAACGCTCCAATCGGCTTTCGCCCCCCCCTCCACTCCCTAACGTCATGCTCTATTATCTCCACTTCCTCCACCGGACCTTCGAGGGGTTCAATGTCTTTCACTACATCACGTTCCGCATCGTCGGCGCGACGTTGACGGCGCTGGTCCTCTGCTGGCTCTTCGGTCCCTGGCTGATCGAGATCCTCCGCCGCCTGAAGATGGGGCAGCCGCTCCGCCAGAAGGACGAGGTCCACAAGCTCGCCGAGCTCCACAGCGGCAAGAAGGGGACGCCGACGATGGGCGGCGTGCTGATCCTCCTGGCGGTGACGGTGAGCTGCCTGCTCTGGGTCCGCCTGGAGGAGGCGAAGCTCGTCTGGATCACCCTCGGCGCGATGCTCTTCCTCGGCGCGATCGGCTTCCTCGACGATTACATCAAGGTCAGCAAGAAGAAGTCGGCGGGGCTTCCGGGGCGGTTGAAGCTCGTCGCGCAGGTCGCGACGGGGCTCGCCGTCGGCGGCATCCTCCTCGCCGATCCGGTCTACCGGCACGGGGCGGAGTCGCTCGCCGTTCCCTTCCTCCGCACCACCTCGGTCGACCTCGGCTGGTGGGCGCTTCTCTTCTTCGTCCTCGTCATCACCGGCGCGTCGAACGCGGTGAACCTCACCGACGGCCTCGACGGCCTCGCCGGGGGGTGCACGATCACGGTCGCCTTCGTCTACGCGGTCTTCGCCTATGTGGTGGGGAACGCGAAGATCGCTTCCTACCTCTTCATCCCCCACGTGCCGCACGCGGGGGAGCTCGCGATCTTCTGCGGTGCGCTCCTCGGCGCGACGCTCGGCTTCCTCTGGTATAACTGCCACCCGGCCCGCGTCTTCATGGGGGACACCGGCTCCCTCGCCATCGGCGGCGCGCTCGGCGTCGTCGCGATCTGCATCGGGCAGGAACTGCTCCTCGTCCTGGCGGGCGGGATCTTCGTCATCGAGGCGCTCTCGGTCATCATCCAGGTTTTTTCCTTCAAGATGACGGGGAAACGGGTCTTCGCGATGGCCCCGATCCATCACCACTTCGAGCTCAAGGGCTGGGCCGAATCCCAGGTCACGATCCGCTTCTGGATCATGAGCCTCCTCTGCGCCCTCATGGCGCTGGCCACCCTCAAGCTCCGCTGATTTCAGTCCCAAACCAAAACAACAACACAACGCAGCACAAACCACGAAAGGAAAACGACACCATGAAAAATCCCCTCCAAGGCATGGCGGCCCGCATCAGCCGCTTCCGCTTCAACACCGAAGGCGGCCACGGCTCCCATAACGGCCTGGCCGACACCGAAGGCTCCGCCGACGGGCAGACGGGCGGCCTCAAGCTGATGACGGTCTTCATCGTCGTCCTCGCCCTCCACCTCGTCGTCATCGGCGGGATCAGCGCCTGGCACTTCATCAAGGGTCCGAGCGAGGCGGCCACCGACGAGACGGCGAAGAGCGCCGAGATGGCCAACGCCACGCCCGCGACGCCGGCCGAAGGGACCGACGCCACGGCCTCGACCGACGGGACGGCCTCCAAGGACGCCGCGATTCCGACCGAAGGAAGCGAGGTCGGCAACACGACCGCGACGACTCCGGCCTCGATCCCCGCGACTCCGGCCAATGCGGCCAAGCCGGTGATCGCCTCCGCCAAGCCCGCGACGGCTCCGGCGACGCCCGCCGCCGCCGTGCCCAAGCCTGCCGCTCCCGCCCAGCCGGTGGCCGACGCGAGCGCGAAGGTCTACGTGGTGAAGGCTGGCGACACGCTCCATCGCGTGGCGAAGCAGAACGGGATGAGCGTCGCCCAGCTCAAGGAGATGAATCACCTGACCGGCGACATGCTCAAGATCGGCCAGAAGCTCTCCGTGACGGGCAAGGCTGCCGCCCCCGCTGCCGTCGCGGCTTCCGCCCCCGCCTCGGCCCAGCCCGCCGCCGTCGCGACGGTCTCCGCTCCCGCCGCCCCCGCCGTTGCGGCCGCCGCCTCGGTCGAGAACCACAGCTATACGGTCGCGAAGGGTGACACCCTCACGAAGATCGCCAAGCAGTTCAAGGTGACTCCCGCCGCGATCATGGCGGCGAACTCCCCGAAGCTGAGCGACCCGAAGAAGCTCAAGATCGGCGAGATCCTGACGATCCCGGTGAAGGGCGACCGCCACGAGGTGAGCCAGGGCCAGGCCCCGGCCTCCGCCGTGCCGACGCTCCGCACCTCGTCGCCCGACCTGGTGATGAACAAGTAAGGGACGCGCTCCGCGTTGTTTTGTAGTCGAACGATCGCTCCCGTCCCCACCGCCAAAAAATGAACCGCTCCAGCACCGCCTTTTTCCACCGGCAGGCAGGCTACCTCCTGCTCGTCGTGGTGCTGAGCCTCATTGCCCTGGGCGTCGTGATGCTTTTCAGCATCAGCGGCAAGCAGGCGGCCGAGGGGACGGGCGCGATCTACGGCGCCCTGCGGAAGCAGATGGTGTGGGTCGTGATCGGGGGGGCGGCGTGCGCCGTCGTCTCCCGGATCGACTATCACCGGTATGTCTCCAAGGGGCTCTGGGTTTGGGCCAGCTCGATCTTTCTCCTTCTTCTCGTCTTCGTGCCGCACGTCGGGAAGAAGGTGAAGGGTTCGTGGCGCTGGATCGAGGTCGCCGGAATGACCTTCCAGCCCTCGGAATTCGTCAAGCTCGCCGTCATTGTTTTCCTGGCCTGGTGGTTCGCCAAATACCAGCGCCGCCTCAATTCATGGAAGGGGATGGGCGTCCCCGTCGCCGTCGTCTTCTTCTCGGTCTGCATCCTGATTGTCTCGAAGGACATCGGGACATCGGCCCTCCTTTTCGCGGTTCTCTCGGTGATGCTCTTCGTCGCCGGGGCTCCGAAGCGTTATCTCCTCCCGATCCCCGTCCTCGCCCTCTCCGGCCTCCTGACCGTGGCCTGGCTGATCCCGGAACGCCGGGCGCGGCTCTTCGCCTTCCTCCATCCCGAGGAATCGAAGGCGGGCAAGGGGTACCAGAACTTCCAGGCGCTGATCGCCCTCGGCTCGGGCGGCACCGACGGCCTCGGCCTCGGGAACAGCCGCCAGAAGATGTATTACCTCCCCGAGGCGCCGACCGATTTCATCTTCCCCATCGTCGGGGAGGAGTTGGGCCTCTGGATCTGCCTCGGCATCGTGATGGCCTTCCTCGTCCTCTTCCTCTGCAGCGGGTGGATCTCGATCCACGCGCCCGATCCGAGCGGCCTCTTCCTCGGCACCGGGATCACGACGATGATGGGCCTCCAGGCGATGATCAACCTCGGCGTCGTCACCTCGCTTCTTCCCAACAAGGGTTTCCCCCTTCCGTTCATCAGCTACGGCGGCTCGAACCTGCTGCTCTCGCTCGTCAGCATCGGAATTTTATTCAATTTGCATCGTCAGGCTGTACATCCGGAAGAACCCCAGGGTACAGTCCTGCCGGGCCGCAAAAAAGGCGGCCCGATTCGTATCTAATTCATATGGCGCTCAAGGTTCTCATCGCGTGCGGCGGGACGGGCGGGCATCTCTTTCCGGGGGTGGCCGTCGCGGAGGAGCTGCGCCGTCGCGGGCATGAGCCGTTCCTCCTGGTCTCGAAGAAGGAGATCGACCGGACGGCCCTCGCGGGCCGCGATCATCTTCCCTCCCGCGCCCTTCCCGCGATCGGGTGGCCCGGCCTCCTTTCGCCGAAGATCTTCCGTTTCGCCGCGCAACTGTGGGAGGCGCGCGGCCTTTGCCGGACGCTCTTCTCCGAGGTCGAACCCGACGTCGTCCTCGGGATGGGCGGTTTCACCAGCGCCGTCCCGGTCTGGGAGGCGAAGCGCCAGAATATCCCCGCGCTGATCCACGAATCGAACGCCGTCCCCGGACGGGTGACGCGGCTGATGGCCGCCTGGGCCGATCGGACCCTCCTCGGCTTCGGCGCCTGCGCGGCCTTCCTTCCCTCGGCCCGCTGCGAGGTGACGGGGACGCCGGTCCGCACGGAACTCTCCCGAATCTCCCGCGACGAGGCGGCGAAGCTCCTCGGCCTCGATCCCGATCCCGCCATCAAGACGATCCTCGCCATCGGAGGGAGCCAGGGGGCGCAGGGGATCAACCGGCTCCTCGTCTCGGCCCTTGCCCTTCCCGCGTGGAAGGGGGCGCTCGCGGGGTGGCAGTTCATTCATTTGACCGGGGCCTCGGACGAGGCGGCGACGGCGGAGGCCTATCGCGCCGCCGGGGCGAAGGCCGTCGTCCGTGCCTTCGCGGCCGGGGCCGACATGGCGGCGGCCTACAGCCTGGCCGACCTCGCGATCGCCCGCTCCGGGGCGTCGAGCCTCACCGAGCTGAGCCACTACGCCCTGCCCTCGATCCTCATTCCCTTTCCCGCCGCCGCCGACGACCACCAGACGGCGAACGCCCGCATCTACGAAGCCGCCGGGGCGGCGGAACTCCGCCCGCAATCGGCGCTGAAGATCGGGGAACTGGCCGAATCGGTACGGAACCTGCTTTCCGGTTCGGGTGGAACCGTGTTGGAGGCGATGAAGAGCGCCGCCGCGGGGCTGGCGGTGCCCGATGCGGCGGCGAGGGTGGCCAACGAGGTTGAATCATGCGCGAAGAAGTAAGAGCCAAAATTGTCGAAGTCCTGAAGTCCGAGGGGGCCCGCATCCATCTGGTCGGGGTCGGCGGGACCGGGATGAGCGCCCTCGCGCGCCTCCTCATCGGGGCCGGCTACCGGGTCTCGGGTTCCGATCTCCACGCCTCGGTCCCGGTCGAGAAGCTCGTCGGGGAGGGGCTTGTCTTTTATCCGAAGCACGTCGGGACTGTCGTGCTGGAGAGCGATCTGGTCGTCTATTCCTCGGCGATCGGGGAGGGGAATCCCGAGCGGCTAGAGGCCCAGCGCCTCGGCGTTCCCTCCGTCCGCCGGGCCGAGGTCCTTGCTGTCCTCGCGGAGCGGCGGCAGTCGATCGTCGTCGCCGGGATGCACGGCAAGACGACGACGAGCTCGATGCTCGCCCACGTCCTGCGCGGGGCGGGGCTCCGCCCCAGCCATTACGTCGGGGCCGAAGTCCCGATCCTCGGCGCGAGCGCCGGCTGGGACGGGGAGGAGGGTTCCCCCCTCGTGATCGAGGGCGACGAGAGCGACGGGACGCTGGTCGCCTTCCGGCCCGCCCATGCGATCCTCCTCAACATCGAGGAGGAGCACCTCGATCATTACGGCGACCTCAAGGCGATCCTGAAGGCCTTCTCCCAGTTCCTCGACCAGACGAAGGGCAAGGTGGTCTATTGCGCCGACGACGAGAACACGGCCCTCCTCTGCTCGAACCGGAAGGAGGTCATCAGCTACGGGATCGGGGAGACGGCGGCCTACCGGGCGGTGAACATCACGGCGCGGAACTTCGTCTCCGAATTCGAGGTGCTCCGCGACGGGATCCGCCTCGGGCGGGTCGTCCTCGAGGTGCCCGGTTTCCAGAATGTCCGCAACGCCCTCGGCGTGATCGCGATGGCGATGGAACTCGGCGTCCCCTTCGAGGCCGCCGCCGCCGCGCTCCTCGAATTCCGCGGGGCGACCCGCCGCTTCGAGGTCCGCTACAAGAGCGAGAATTTCATGGTGATCGACGACTACGCCCACCACCCCACCGAGGTCCGGGCGACGCTCGCCGCCGCGCGGTCGGGCGGGTGGAAGCGGGTCGTCGCGCTCTTCCAGCCCCACCGTTACACGCGGACCCAGTCCCTCCAGGCCGAGTTCGCCGCCGCCTTCGCCGACGCCGACCTCCTCTTCCTGACCGACATCTACGCGGCGAACGAGGAACCGATCGAGGGGGTTACCGGCGAGGCTTTCGCCGCCGCCGTCGAGGCGGGGGGCCATCCGAAGGTCCAATACGAGGCCGACCTGCGCAAGCTTCGCAAGATCGTGGCGCGGGAGATCGAGCCGGGCGACCTCGTCATCACGATGGGAGCCGGAAACATCCACGAGGCCGCCTCGACGCTCGCCTCCGAGCTGGCCTGGTACGAGGGGCTCAAGAAGACGCTTTCCCCCGAAAGCGCGCTCCTCCGGCAGGAACCGATGCGGAAGCACACCTCGATCCGCATCGGCGGCCCGGCCCAGTTCTGGTTCGAGCCCGCCTCGCTCGACGACCTCGCCGTCGGCCTCCGCTATGCGAAGCGGCACAGCGTTCCCGTCACCTTCATCGGGCGGGGGACGAATCTCCTGGTCCGCGACGGCGGCATCCGGGGCCTCTCGATCTATCTCGGGACTCCGGCCTTTTCCAAGGTCGAGTTCGACGGGGAAAGGATCACCGCCGGGGCGGGGGCGATCCTCCGCGCCATCGTGGCGGCGGCGAAGAAAAAGGGCCTGGGCGGGATTTCGTTCATGGAGGGGATTCCCGGAAACCTCGGCGGCGCGCTCCGGATGAACGCCGGGGCGATGCAGGGCTGGACGATGGAAGTGATCGAGCAGGTGAAGACCGTCGACCGCGACGGCAACGTCCGCACCTACCAGCGCGACCAGCTTGAGGTTTACTACCGGAACGTCCCCGTCCTCCGCGACGAGATCGCGATCGAGGCGGTGATCCGGACGAAGCCGCTCCCCGTGGAGCAGATCGAGGAGGAACTCAAGGGCTACAGCAAGAAGCGGTGGACGAGCCAGCCCGCCGCGCCGAGCGCCGGCTGCATCTTCAAGAATCCCGGGCCGGCCCCCGCGGGGAAACTGATCGACGACACGGGGCTGAAGAATCTTTCTTTCGGCAAAGCGCGAGTTTCGGATGTACATGGGAATTTTATCGTGAATGATGGGGGCGCCACCGCCGAAGAAGTGCAGACCCTCATGAAGACGATCCAACAGCGCATCAAGGACCGGCACGGCATCGACCTCGATCCCGAGGTGATCATCATCGGAGACGAACTGTGAGCGCGACCTTTTCTTCCATCCGCCGCGTCGCCGTCCTCATGGGCGGTCCGTCGAGCGAGCGCGAGGTTTCGCTGCGCACCGGGGCCGCCGTCGCGGGGGCGCTCCGCACGCTCGGCTACGACGTCGTCGAGGTCGACGTGACGGCGCGCGAGGTGGTCCTTCCCGAGGGGATCGATTTCGTCTTTCTTTCGCTCCACGGCACCTTCGGCGAGGACGGGACGGTCCAGGCGATGCTCGAGGCGCGGGGGGTCCCCTACACCGGGTGCGGCGTCGCGGCGAGCCGCCTCGCTTTCGACAAGGAGGCGAGCAAGGAGCTCTTCCGCGCCGCCGGGATCCCGACCCCCGCGGGCCATTGCGTGTTGCGCGGCGGGAGCCTGCCGGAGCCGATGGAGATGCCCGTCGTCGTGAAGCCCTCGAAGCAGGGCTCGACGGTCGGGATGAGCTTCGTCTTCGAGGAGAAAGACCTGGAACCCGCCCTGAGGAAAGCGTGGGAGTTCGACGAGCACGTCCTGGTGGAGCAGTTCATCAAGGGGCGGGAATTCACCGTCGGCATCCTCGGCAAGGAGGCGCTCCCGCCCGTCGAGATCGTCCCGAAGAGCGGCTTCTACGATTACGACAACAAGTACACCGCCGGGGCGACCGATTATTACTGTCCGGCCCGGATCGACGAGGAGACGACGCTCCGCATCCAGCGGGCGGCGCTCCTCGCCCACCGCGTCCTCTGCTGCCAGGTCTATTCCCGCGTCGACGTGATGCTCGACGAGAAGGGGCGGCCCTTCGTCCTCGAGGTGAACACGATTCCCGGGATGACGGCGACCAGCCTCCTGCCGAAGGCTGCCGCCGCCGCGGGGATCGACTTCCCCGGCCTCTGCGGCCGGATCCTCGAGCTTTCGGCCGCCGCTGCCGCCCATGCCCAGGACGGCAAAGGAAAGGAGACCCTCTAGTATGGCCCTCCGACGCAACCGGATGAAGAAGGCCCAGGCGAACGTCCTCTTCGCGACGACGACCGGGGTTCGCCATCAGCGCCGTCTCTGGACGAAGCGGACCCTCCTCTGCGGGGCGGTCTGCCTCTCCCTGACCCTCGTCGGCATCGCGACCCATTACGCGGCGGGCTTCCTCCTCAACCAGGCCTTCTACGAAAATCCCCGTTACGCCCTGAAGACGATTGTCGTGGACGTGAAGGGCGGCCTCCAGAGGAAGCAGGTCATCGCGGCGAGCCGCCTCTTCACGGGCCGGAACGTGATGACCGTCGACCTCGCCGAGGTCGAGCGCAACGTCGAGAAGCTCCCCTACGTCGCCAGCGCGCAGGTCCGCCGGGAGTTGCCCGACAAGATCATCATCACCGTCTCGGAACGGATGCCGATCGCGCGGATCGCCGACGAGCTGAAGCTTCCCCTCTACGTCGACCGCGACGGCGTCACGATCAAGCCGATGGCGAACGAGCCGCTGCGGACGAACCTCCCCGAGATCGTCGGCACCCGCTTCACCGGGGTCGAGCCCGGGCAGCACCTCGACCAGCCCGAGGTCCTCGCCGCCGTCCAGCTGCTGAAGTGCATGGAGCTGACGCCGGTCCGTGCCCGCCTCGACATCGCCCGCCTCGACGTCTCCCATCCGCTCGCGATCGGGATCGAGACGCGGGACGGGGCCTCGGTCCTCTTCCAGCTCCGCTACCTGCCTCAGCAGCTGGGGCGGCTGGAGGAGATCATCGATTACGCCGAGAGCCAGGGACAGCAGATCGCGAGCGTCGACCTGACCCCGGAACGCAACGTGCCGGTTCGCTTTAAATAATCATTCGTTTTTAAAAAAACAGAAAAAAGGGGCAAAGACATGTTCTTCAGGAATTATCCGAACATCCTCGTGGCGATGGAAGTGGGCAGCAGCAAGGTGGCCGTGGCGGTCGCCGAGCAGCGCGGCGACGGCTCCCTCGTCCTCCTCGGCGTCGGCGAGGCGAAGACGAGCGGTGTCCGCAAGTGCGAGATCGTGAACTTCGAGTACGCGAAGCAGAGCATCTCCCACGCCCTGAAGGACGCGGAGGAAAAGACCGGGGTCGAGATCTCCGAGGTCTACCTCGCCCTCTCCGGCGCCCACATCCATTCCGAGAACGTCGAGCTGACGACGGCGATCCACAGCGAGGGGAACGAGATCCTTCCCGAGCACCTCGACGACCTCGACGGGATGATCCGCCACCAGTCGCTGGAGCCGGGCTATTCCTTCATCCACGAGGTGATCCGCCACTACCGCCTCGACGACGGCTCGACGGTCGAGAATCCGGTCGGCCTCTCCTCGCGCCGCCTCTCGGCGGAATATCACCTCGTCTCCGGCATCACGACGCGCCTCCAGACCACCATCCGGTGCGTGAAGGAACTGGGCGTGAACGTGAAGGGGTACGCCCTCGGCAGCCTCGCGACGGCGCAGGCGGTGCTGAGCGAGGCGCAGAAGCGGGAGGGCTCGATCGTCGTGAACTGCGGCGCGGGCGCGACCGACTGGCTGGCCTACGACGCGGGCGCGGTGGTCGATACGGGGGTGATCGCCGTCGGCGGCGAGCACCTGACGAACGACCTCGCCCTCGGCCTGAAGCTCCCGCCGCTCAAGGCCGAAGACCTGAAGGTCCGGCACGGCCGGGTCGATATCGACCACGAGATCCCCGCCGCCGTCGTGATTCCCGGCGACTACAGCTTCGAGGAACGCCTCGTCCGGATGGATCACGTCCTCACGATCCTCAACGCCCGGCAAGACGAGACGCTCCGCATCGTCCTTGGGAAGCTCTCGGAACAGCCGTTCTGGCATCACTTCCGCGGCACGGTTTACTTCACGGGCGGCGCTTCGCGGGTTCCCGGATTCCTCGAGCTGGCCTCGGAGATTTTCCCCGTTCCCGTCGCGATGGCCGAGCCCCGGCCCGTCGAGGGTGACCAGAGCCACGTCACCCGGCCCGAGCTAGCCACGGTGATGGGGATGCTCCGCTACGCCCAGATCGAGGATGCCAACGAGGTGCCCGAGGGGGCCTTCGGCAGCCTGCGCAAGTTCTTCGCCGCGATGCGGCTCTTCTCTTTCTAATCCAAAGCCCAAGCACAATCCTAATCCCAACAGGACACCCCTATGATCGAACTGGTTCACGACGGAGCGGACGAGAATAACGGCGCAGGCGCGAACGGCATGACGCCCGAGGCGCTGCCGACGGTGATCGGCCTCGGCCAGGCGGGGATCCATGTGATCGACCAGCTGGTGATGCGCGGGCGGGAACGCTTCGAGGCGATCGCCCTCGACGCCGACGCCACGGCGGTCGACGGCTCGATCGCGCCGGAGAAGGCGACCCTCGGGATGGCGCTCTGCCGCGGCCTCGGCTGCTATGGGGATATGGCTCTGGGCCGCGCGGTCTGGAAGTGCGAGGCGGAACGGGTGAAGGCCCGGCTCCGCGAGGTGCGGCAGGCGGTCCTCGCCGTCGGCCTCGGCGGCGGCGCGGGATCGATGCTCGCCGTCGAGGCGGTGCGGGAGATCAAGCGGAACGAGGGACGCGTCATCGTCGTCGCCTCGCTCCCCTTTTCCTTCGAGCCCGAGTCCCGCCAGACGGCGGCCCGCCGGACGCTCGCCGAATTGCGGAAGGAGGCCGACGCGGTCCTGGTCTTCGCCGCCGACCGCGCCGATGCGTGGCAGGAAGCGCGCCAGAATATCAAGAAGGGCCTCCACGGGGTGAACCTGGCGATGGCCCGCGCCGTCGAGGCCGCCGCCCAGATCATGTCGCTGGGCGGGATGAGCTCGGTTTCTTTCGCCGATCTCCGCAGCCTCTACGGGCGCTTCGGGGAAGGGGAGTTCCGCGAGAATTGCTGGCTCGGCCGGGGCGAGGTGAACGCCGGGGAGGGGCAGAGCCTCGAGATGCTCGTCTCCCAGGTGCTGGAGAGCCCGCTCCTCGACAACGGGGCGGTCTTCGAGCAGGCCGATTCGGGGATGGCCTGCATCATGGCCGGGCACGAATTTTCCCTGACCGACCTGAAGGTGCTCCGGCAGGCGCTGGAGGCGGTCCTCCCGAAGTCGATCGTCCTTTCCTTCGGGACCCGGACCCTCGACCGGCACGAGGGGCGGATCACGCTTTCCCTCCTACTCGCCTCGACCCGCGCCCGGATCGCCGCGCAGCCGGAGATCCATCTTCCGGCCGCCGTGCCGGTCGAAGCTCCTGTGGTTCCCGTCGCCCCGTTGCTCGAAGTAGTCGAAATGATTGAGGCGACCGAAATCGCCGAGCTCCCCGCGCCGGTCTCGATCCCGCTTCCGGCGACGAAGGCGAAGCCTGCCGCCCAGCCTCAGCCGGTGTCGGCTGCGGTGGCGACGGTCGAGGCGACGGAAGAGCGGAATATCGTTCCTGCGGGGAACACGGTCCGGCGGACGAAGGCGGCGAAGCCGGTGAAGCAGGAAGAGCTTCCCTTCGAGGCCGGAAGCCGCGGCCGGTTCGAGAACAGTTCCGAAACGATCCACAACGGCGAGAACCTCGACCAGCCGACCTTCCTGCGCCGCCGCCTTCCTGTCTAGGGCCAATCGGCATTCAGGAGCAGGTCGCGTTGCTCCTAAAACGGCCTCCATCAAGACGCGAGCGACGCTGCATGCCTGAATGGCACGCGAGGAGCGAGCAACGCCGAGGGAGGCCGTTTTAGGAGCAACCCTTCGGGCCGGGGTTCCACGCCCCTTCCCCGTCGTTCTGCGCCGCCTCACGGGCCATTCAGGCACGCTTCGGCGTCGCACGCCTAGGGGAGAGGGGCGCAGCCCCTCCGGCGCGGCCTGGTCCTGAATGTCGATTGGCCCTAGCCGTCCTTTCCGACGGGGGAGGGGGTAATATTCCCTCTTTCCAAGGGGAGCCGTCTCTCTTAGGTTTGGGGATTGCCTGCGCCCCATGACCAAGAAATCGCCCACGCCTGAGAAACCCGCCGAAAAGGGAGAGAACAAGGAAGCGTCTTCCCCCTCCGTTTCCGCCGCCGGGAACGCCGAGGCCGCGCCGAAGCAGAAGCTCCTCGTCATCGACGACGAGAAGGACGTCCACTATTCGTTCAAGCGGCTCCTCGAGTCGGAGGGGACCTCGTCCGAGACGATCCAGGTGCTGAGCGCCGAGTCGGGCGACGAGGGGTTGAAGATCCTGAAGGCGCAGCCCGTCGACGTCGTCGTGATGGACATCCGCATGGGGAACCAGAATGGCCTGGAGACGCTGAAGCAGATCCGGCAGATCACCTCGAAGCAGGTTGTCATCATGATGACTGCGTACGGCACGTCCCAGACGGCGATCGAGGCGATGAAGCTCGGCGCGTACGATTATATCCTGAAGCCCTTCGATATCGGGCAGCTGAAGGAGCTTCTCCACCGCGCGCTCGAGGCGGCCCGGATGTTGCGGACCGAGATGCCGCTCCCGGCGAAGCTCACCCCGATGGAGAGCCAGATGATCGTCGGCAACGCGGCGGCGATGCAGTCGGTCTACAAGATCATCGGGCAGGTCGCGCCGACGAACACGACGGTCCTGATCACCGGCGAGAGCGGCACGGGCAAGGAGATGATCGCCCGCGCGATCTATCAGAACAGCCCCCGGAACAACAAGGTCTTCATCGCGATCAATTGCACGGCGATCCCGGAGAATCTGCTGGAGAGCGAGCTCTTCGGGCACGAGCGGGGCTCCTTCACCGGGGCGATGAACCAGCGCATCGGCAAGTTCGAGCTCGGCGACGGCGGCACCATCTTCCTCGACGAGATCGGGGACATGCCGGTGACGACCCAGGCGAAGATCCTCCGCGTCCTCCAGGAGGGGGAGATCTGCCGCCTCGGCAACAACGACCCGATCAAGACCGACGTCCGCATCATCGCGGCGACGAACAAGGACCTGGCCGAGGCGGTGAAGAAGCGCGAGTTCCGCGAGGATCTCTTCTACCGCCTCAACGTGGTGAACCTCCACCTGCCGCGCCTCTCCGAGCGGCGGAGTGACATCCCGGCGCTGGTCTCCTATTTCCTCCAGAAGCATCGGGCGAAGAACCCGAGCGGACCGCTCCAGGTGACCGCCGACGCGCTCGACGCGCTGACCAGTTACGATTGGCCGGGCAATGTCCGGGAACTGGAGAACATCGTCCAGCGGGCGATGGTCTTCGCCACCGGGGCCTCGATCCAGATCGCCCACCTGCCCGAGGCGATCGCCGGGCAGGGGAGCCGGACGAAGGCGGAGCCCTCCGCCGAGGAGCGGCTCTTCCCGGTCGTGAACGATCTGATCGCGGCATTCCGCACCCGGGGCCAGGGCGAAGGGGCGACGCTGGGCGATTTCGAGCTGCAGCTGGCCCGTCGCGCCCTGGAGGAATCGGGCGGCGACGAGAAAGAGGCTTCCGAGCTTCTCGGGATCGCGCCGGCTGAATTGAAGAGGCTTCTGGGGGGAAAGGGTCGGTAACATGAGGGGGGCCGGGGGGGTGCGCGCTGTTTTTCCAATCGTCGTTCTGTTGCTGCTGGTTTCTTTCCTTCGTGCGGAGGGGAAGGGGATTTCCTTCGCGTTCATCGATCCCGCCGGGGTCGATCTCCAGATGATCGGCGATCCGCCGCCGGAGGGGTCCTCCGATTGCCGGGCCGAGATCGGCACGCTTCTCTTCCTCCAGGCCGGGCGGACGCCCGAGGCCGCCGCGCGGGTGGCGACGGAGCGGGAGATCACGTCGGAGGCGTTCTCGGCGGCGGTCGGCCCGTGGTTCCATGCGGTGAACCTGCCGAAGACGGCGGCGCTCCTGGCCGCCGCGAAGGGCGACACGGAAATGGCGGCCGAGCGGGCGAAGCGGCTCTGGGCCCGGACGCCGCCGCCGAAGCTCGACCGGCGCATCCATCCCGCGTTTCCCCCGCCGGCCGGATCGTCCTATCCCTGCGCCGATGCGGCGGTGGGGACGGTCTGGGGGTTCATCCTCGCCGATCTGATCCCGGAGAAGAGGGAGGGGCTTTTCGTCCGCGCCGCCGAGATCGGCGACGATCAAGTCCTGGCGGGGGTGCGGTTCCCCTCGGACATCGTCGCGGGGCGGAAGCTCGGTGTAGAGCTGGTTCGCCGGATGCTGGAGGACCCGCAGTTCCAGGCATCGCTGGAGGCGGCCCGCGCCGAGGTGAAGGAGGCGGCGGCGAACAAGGCGCTGTGGGCGGCTCCAGTACCGGTGCCGGTGCCGATTCGCTAGGCCTTATCTCTTTTCCTTTGGCCCGGCTTCTCCCCGAAAGCCGCGCTGCGACCCTTTCGGGGGTCAGGAAAAAAGAAGCCCGCGGAGTCGATGGAGTCGACTCGACGCGGGCGTCGTTTCCGGGGGTGTCTCGGGCTGGGACTCAGGCCCCGGCGGGGGCTCCCTGGAGGCCGGGGAGGAGGCCGTCGTCGTCCTTCGGCTTCTTCTCGGGCTCGGGGTTGGCGGGGAGCGGTTCCGAGGGGGTGGGGAGGACGGGGGGCTCGATGTTCTTCGGGGGCGGGTTGGTCATCTTGCCGGTCTTGACGATGTCGGTGACCTGCTGGCCGTCGAGGGTCTCGTATTCGATCAGGGCGAGGGCGATGGCCTCGGTCTGGGAGCGGTATTCGGTGATGAGGGCGGTCGCCTTCGCATGGGCCCCGTTGACGAGGTCGAGGACTTCGTGGTCGATCTCTTCCGCCGTCTTCTCGCTGTAGCCGCGGGAACCGCCGAGGTCGCGCCCGAGGAAGAGCATGTTCGAGTCGTCGCCGTAGCGGATCATGCCGAGCTTCTCGCTCATGCCCCATTCGCAGACCATCTTCCGGGCGTACCAGGTCAGCTGCTGGATGTCGCCCGAGGCACCGCTGGTGAGCTCGCCGAAGAAGATCTCCTCCGCCACGCGGCCACCGGCGGCGACGCAGAGGAAGTCGAGGAGCTCTTTCTTGCGGGAGTTGTACTTGTCGGTTTCCGGGAGGTACATCGTCGAGCCGAGGGAGGGGCCGCGCGGGATGATGGTGACCTTGTGGAGGGGGTCGGTGTTCTCCAGGAGGACGTTGAGGACGGCGTGGCCGGCCTCGTGGTAGGCGGTGTTCTTCTTCTCCTTCTCGGTCATGGCGAGGGAGCGGCGCTCCCGGCCCCAGCGGACTTTGTCCCGGGCCTCTTCGAGGTCGGGCTGGGTGATCTGTTCCTTGTTGGCCTTGGCGGCGATGAGGGCGGCCTCGTTGATGAGGTTCGCCAGCTCGGCACCGGAGAAGCCGGGGGTACCCCGGGCGAGGGCGTTGAGGTCGGCCTTTGGGTCGATCTTCACCTTTTTCACGTGGACGGCGATGATCTGCTCGCGGCCCTTGATGTCGGGGAGGCTGACGCGGACTTCGCGGTCGAAGCGGCCCGGGCGGAGGAGGGCGGGATCGAGGACGTCCTTGCGGTTCGTCGCGGCGACGATGATGACCCCTTCCTGGGACTCGATGCCGTCCATCTCGACGAGGAGGGCGTTGAGGGTCTGCTCGCGCTCGTCGTGGCCGCCGCCCATGCCGGTGCCGCGGCTGCGGCCGACGGCGTCGATCTCGTCGATGAAGATGATGCAGGGGGCGGTTTTCTTCGCCTGCTCGAACATGTCGCGGACGCGCGAGGCGCCGACGCCGACGAACATCTCGACGAAGTCGGAGCCGCTGATGCTGAAGAAGGGAACGTCGGCCTCGCCCGCGATCGCCTTCGCGATGAGGGTCTTGCCGGTGCCGGGGGGGCCGACCATGAGGACGCCCTTCGGGATGCGGCCGCCGAGTTTCTGGAACTTGCGGGGATCGCGGAGGAATTCGACGATCTCGGAGACTTCCTCCTTCGCTTCCTCGACGCCGGCGACGTCCTTGAAGGTGATCTTGTTCTTGTCCTGGTTCAGCATCCGAGCGCGGCTCTTGCCGAAGCTGAAGGCGTTCTTCCCGGCCATCTTCAGCTGCTGGCGGAAGATGAAGTAGATGAAGAGGATGAAGAGGATGATGGGGAGGAAGGAGAGGAGTTGGCTCCAGCCGTTGGTGGTGGTCTCGGTCTCGACGTCGGGAAAGCCGTTCTCGGCAAGGGTCTTGCTGAGGTCGGGGGTGAAGCCGAGGTCGACGGGGGTGCGGAAGGGGGTGGTGACCGGGGTGGCGTCGGTGGCGCTCTTCGGGTGGGTGACCTTGCCCTTGAGGAAGGTGACCTCGCTCCCCGACTCGCGGACGAAGACGATGCTGTTCGGCTCGACCCGCTTTTCCTCGAGGGCCTTGCGGAGCTCGGCGCGGGAGAGGTCGAGGGTGGGGGCGACGTGGGAGCCCGCCCCCATCATGAAGTAGTAGGCGGCGACGATGAAGAAGACCGAGGCGACGAGGATCAAGCCGCCGCGCCAGCTGGGATCGTTCTGGGAGGGGTCGGTATTGGGGGTCGGGGTTTTCCCGGAGCTCGCGTTTTTGTTGCGGGTGGAAGAGCGTTTCCGGCGGGGTTTCGGATACTGGATGGGGGAATTGGCCATGGGAAAAGTGGAAGGTACTGGTAACACGTTCAGAATCAAAAGGCAATGCGCTCTCTTATGGCACTCCGGATGCCTTCTTGCGGAGCGTTGACGTTCAAGCGGTAGCGGGGGCCGCGACCCGGTAGAAGGTATCGCGCTGGGCGGGGACGCGCCCGGCCTCGCGGATCGCCTTTTCCATCCGGGCGACGGTCTGTTCCTGGGGGGTCTTCGAGCCCGCCATGTGGAAGATGAGTTCCTCGCGGATGGTGCCGTGGAGGTCGTCGGCCCCGTAGCTCTGGGCGATCTGGGCGATCGACATCCCCATGCTGACCCAGTAGGCGGTGAGGTGGGGGATGTTGTCGAGGTAGATGCGGGCGACGGCGATGTTCCGCAGGTCGACGCTGCCGCCGACGCGGCGGAGGGAGGCGGAGAGCTTGTTGTTCTCCGGCTCGTAGGCGAAGGGGATGAGGGCGGTGAAGCCGTTCGTCTCGTCCTGGAGGTTGCGGAGACGGCGGAGGTGGTCGACGCGGTGGCGGGGCTCCTCCAGGTGGCCGTAGAGCATGGTGCAGGTGCTCTGCTGGCCGAGACGGTGCCATTGGCGGTGGACGTCGAGCCATTCCTCGGCGTCTTCCTTGCCGCGGCAGATCTTGTCGCGGATCTCGGGGTCGAAGATCTCGGCCCCGCCGCCGGTGAGGGAATCGAGGCCCGCCTCGAGGAGGAGCTGGAGGGTCTCGCGGATCGGCTTCTTCGCGATCCGCTCGGCGAGGTGACGGATCTCGACGGCAGTGAAGGCCTTCACGCGGAGGCCGGGGCAGGCTTTTTTGATCTCCCGGATCATCTCGAGGTAGAAGGAGAAGGGGAGCTTCGGGTGGAGGCCGCCGACGCTGTGGATCTCGGTGAGGCCCTGGGCGTGGGCTTCCTTCGCCTTCCCGACGATTTCCTCGACCGAGAGCTCGAACGCCCCCTCCTGGCCGCCGCGCCGGTAGAAGGCGCAGAATTGGCAGCTGAGGATGCAGACGTTGGAGTAGTTCAGGTAGCGGTTGAGGATGTAGGTGGTGACGTTGCCGTTGAGCCGTTCCCGGACGTGGTTGGCCAGCAGGCCGACGGCGTTGAGGTCGGGCGACTCGTAGAGCCTCAGGGCGTCGGCCTCGTCGATCCGCTCCCCAGCGAAGACCTTCTCCGCGATGGAGGAAAGGCCGCTTTTTTCGAAGGTGCGGTTCAGGAGTGTTTCCATAGGAAGAGGGAGATCAGGGCGGCGACGAGGAGAAGGGAGCTTACCACGGCGTTGATCTGGAAGAAAGCGGCGTTAATGCGGCCGATATCGTTGCTCCGGCTCCACTTTTGCTCGAGGACGAGGGCGACGGCGACGCCGACCATCGCGAGGTTCCACGGGAGGCCGAGGCGGGCGGCGAGGCCGAAGAGGATGAAGCAGCCCCAGGCGAGCGCATGGAGGACCGAGGCGAGGCGGAGGGCGGCGGGGATGCCGTAACGGGAGGGGAAGGAATGGAGTCCCGCCTTGCGGTCGAACTCGGCGTCGAGAGTCGAATAGATGAGGTCGAAGCCGAAGACCCAGGCGAGGACGCCGAGCATGAGGAGCCACGGGGCGGGGGCGGCCAGGGTGCCGGTGACGGCGGCCCAGGCCCCCATCGGGGCGGCCCCGAGGGCGAAGCCGAGGAAGAGGTGGCAGTAGGCGGTGAATCGCTTCGTGACGGAGTAGCCGAGGATGAGGAGCATCGCCAGGGGGCAGAGGGCGGCGCAGAGGGGATTCAGCAGCCACGAACCGAGGGCGAAGAGGATCAGGCTGCCGATGAGCATCGCCTTCGCCGTGGCGGGGGTGACGAGGCGGCTCCGGTTCTCGGTCCGGGGGTTGAGCTTGTCCCACTCCCAGTCGGCGAGGCGGTTGAACGCCATGGCGGCGGTCCGGGCGGAGACCATGCAGAGGAGGATCAGCCCGACGACGGAGAGGGAGGGGAGGCCGCCCGCGGCGACGAGCATCGAGACGAGGGCGAACGGCAGGGCGAAGATCGTGTGGCTGAACCGGACGAATTCGAGGGCCGAGGCGATTTTTTGGAAGAGGGAGCGGGGATGGTCAGCCATGGAGGGAGGGGGGAACAAAAAACCCCGCGTCTTCCCGGACGGGAAGGGGGGCGGGGTCTTGCGTCCGGGAAAGGAAAACGCTTATTGGGCCCGCGCCTTATCGGGGTCGTCGAGGCCGGCCTTGATCTCCTGGTGGGTGACGCCGAGGTCGTGCTTCGTGGGGACGTAGGTGAAGCCGACGGCGAGGCCGACGAAGATGAGACCGGCGAAGGCCCAGAGCAGGATCGTCCGGAGGGGTTCCTTGATCGGAATCAGATTCTTGACGGCGGCGACGCCGTGCAGCGTCGTGTCGAGGGGTTCGTCGGCTTTGATCATGACGGAAAAAAGGTATCGGTTTTTTTCGGAGGTGGCAAGAGGGCGAAAAGAGGAGCCCGGACCTAGTGGGCGGGCGGGTCGGCGTGGAGCTGGACTTGGCCTTTGCCTTTGATGATGCGGCCGATTTCGTAGCCTTTGGTCAGCTTCAGGACTTTCTTGGCGTCGGCCTTGGAGACGACGATGACCATGCCGATGCCCATGTTGAAGACCTGATACGGTTCCGCACCGACGATGTCGCCCTCGTTGACGAGATACTGGAAGAGGGGGGGGATGGGCCACGACTCGATGTTGATCCGGGCGTCGAGGCTCTTCGGGAGGATGCGGGGGAGGTTGTCCTGGAGGCCGCCGCCGGTGATGTGGGCGAGGCCTTTCACCTTCACCGCGGCGTGGACCTTGCGGAGGAGGGGGAGGTAGTTGACGTGGACGGCGAGGAGGAGTTCCCCGAGGGTCCGCTTCTCCCCGGGGATGCGGCTCTGGAGGGTGAGGCCGAGCTTGTCGAAGAGGATGTTGCGGGCGAGGGAGTAGCCGTTGGTGTGGAGACCGGAGGAGGGGAGGCCGATGAGGATGTCGCCCGCCTTGATGGTCTTGCCGTCGAGGATCTTCTTCCGGTCGACGACGCCGACGATGGTGCCGACGAGGTCGTAGTCCTTGCCGTGGTAGATGCCGGGCATCTGGGCGGTCTCGCCGCCGATGAGGGCGGCCCCGGCCTTCTTGCAGCCGCGGGCGATGCCGGTGAGGATTTCCTTGAAACGGGAGGGCTCGAGCTTCGCGGTGCCGATGTAGTCGAGGAAGAAGAGGGGCTCGGCTCCGGTGACGGCGATGTCGTTGACGCAGTGGTTGACGAGGTCTTCGCCGATGGTGTCGTGGCGGTCGGCCATCTCGGCGACCTTGAGCTTCGTGCCGACGCCGTCGATGCTGCTGACGAGGACGGGGTCCTTCAGCTTCTTGAAGGCTCCCGATTTCGCCGAAAAGAGGCCGCCGAAGCCGCCGATGGCGCTGAGGACTTCGGGGCGGCGGGTGACGCCGACGATTTTCTGGATGCCGCTTTTGACTTGGTTGCCAAGATCGACGTCGACACCGGCTTCGCTGTACTTCTTCATGGGAAAGGGGATAGGGTCTTAGAAACGACGGGGCGCGTCAAGAACAGGGTCGAGGGGGGGAGGGGCGGAACCGGCGCTTCTCAGAGAAGGCGGGTCTGCCGGACCTCGGTGTCGGTGACGAGGGGGGTGCCCCGCTGGGAGCCCTCCATAGTGAGCTTGGTGAGCTTTTCGTCGACGTTGATGGGGTGGCTGCCGGTGAAGCAGGCGAGGCAGAACTGGTCGCTGGGGATCTTGCAGGCGCGGACCATGCTGTCGACGTCGAGGTAGCCGAGGGAGTCGGCTCCGAGGTATTTCGTGATCTCGTCGCGGGTCATCTGGTTGGCGATGAGGTCTTTCTTGTCGGGGAAGTCGATGCCGTAGTGGCAGGGGAAGCGATGGGGGGGGCAGCTGATCCGGATGTGGACTTCCTTGGCCCCGGCCTCGCGGAGGTTGACGACGCGGGCGCGGGCGGTGGTGCCGCGGACGATGGAGTCGTCGATGACGATGACGCGCTTGCCCTTCACCGATTCCTTGATGAGGTTGAGCTTCACGCGGACGCCGAAGTTCCGGATGAGCTGGGTGGGCTGGAGGAAGGTGCGGCCGATGTAGTGGTTCCGGACGAAGGCCTGGGCGTAGGGGATGCCCGATTGCTCCGAGTAGCCGAGGGCGGCGTAATTGCCCGAATCGGGGACGGGGACGACGATGTCGGCCTCGACGGGGTGGAGCTTCGCGAGTTCCATGCCCATGCGGATGCGGGATTCGCTGACGTTGACGCCGGAGAGGTTGCTGTCGGGCCGGGCGAAGTAGACGAACTCGAAGACGCAGAGGGCTTTCGAGGGGAGGTCGACGTAGGGCTTGATGGAGCGGAGGCCCTGGTCGTTGATGATGACGATCTCGCCCGGCTCGACGTCGCGGACGAATTCGGCGTGGATGAGGTCGAAGGCGCAGGTCTCGCTGGAGAGGACCCAGGCACCGTCGAGCTTGCCGATGGAGAGGGGGCGGAAGCCGAAGGCGTCCCGCGCGCCGATGATCTCGTTCTCCCCCATGATGACGATGGAGAAGGCGCCCTGGATGCGGGTGAGCGTCTGGATGAGGCTGCTGTCCCGGCTGGCGTTGGGCTTCGCCATGAGGTGGAGGATGATCTCGCTGTCGGTCGTCGTCTGGAAGATGGAGCCTTCGGCCTCGAGCTCGGCGCGGAGGATGTGGGCGTTGACGAGGTTGCCGTTGTGGGCGACGGCCAGCTGTCCCTTGGAGCAGGTGACGGTAATCGGCTGGGCGTTCTTGATGTGGCTGGAGCCGGTCGTCGAGTAGCGGACGTGGCCGATGGAACGGTTGCCGACGAGGTCTTTCAGGGTCCCTTCGGTGAAGACCTGGGAGACGAGGCCCATGCCCCGGTGGATCTTGAAGTCGGCCCCGTTGCCGGTGGAGCTGACGATGCCCGCGCTTTCCTGTCCCCGATGCTGGAGGGCGTAGAGACCGTAGTAGGTCAGTTCCGCCGCGTTGGGGTGGCCGTAGATGGCGAAGACCCCGCATTCATGGGAAGGATAGTAGGGCGATTTCATCGGGAGACGGGGTGACAGGAGACGGCAGCCGGTTTCATTGTAAAAATCGTGTGACGGAAAAGACGTTCGGAAGGGCGACTTTAGCGAGGATTTCGAGCGGGAGTAAAGGGTGGAGTAGGGTGTTTTCTCTGGTCCTTTCTTCGTCGTTCCGGTGCATCACTTTAGCACATTCTGAGGGAATTGTGTGGAGGGAGGAGGGAAGCGCTCCTCTCCCAAGCGTTTCTCTTCCGATAGGAGTCTGGGCGTATTGGTACCGCTACCCCTGCAATACGTACCCTCGGACGTTCACGGATTCAGCGGACAAAGTCTCTCTGAAGGACTCCATAGGCGGACGAGCATCCTCTTTCCAAGGCCCTCTGAACGGAGTCTGAGGGGGAACCCCTCAGAAGCTATTAAAGTGCGGTGCGCATGGAGGGGATACAGGGTGGAATGCGCAAGCCCCGAAGGGCTGCATTGCTCCCATGGCATCCAGGGAAGACTTATGCTTGGAAGCAGTATCCATGGGAAAGGTGCGCATGGAAGATCGGACGTACGGGGGGGAAAGGGTTCGCGTGGGCGGGGTAGCCCTTCGGGACCTGCGCGGTCAACCCTGTACAGCTGGATGTAATCCGCTTTATAGCCACAGAGGGGCTTCGCCCCTCCGTGACCTCCTGTTCTGAGGGCCTGAACTAGGCGGACGCGTTTCCCCCTGCGCCTCGTCTCCTAACTGGATTAAAATCCGCTGCTTCCAGAGCGTCCGAGGGTACGTACTGAAGGGGTAGCGGTACCAATACGCCTAGACTCCTATCGGGAGAGAAGCGCTTGGTAGACGGCTACCACTCCAGCGCGACGCTGGCCCACGTCAGGCCGCCGCCGAAGGCGACCATGAGGACGTTGTCCCCGGCCTTCAAGCGGCCCTCCTTCGATGCTTCGTGGAGGGCGACGGGGATGCAGGCGGCCGACATGTTGCCGTAGCGGCCGATGTTGACGTAGCAATGGTCCATGTCGGTCTTCAGCTTCTGGGCCAGGGTCTCGATGATGCGGAGGTTGGCCTGGTGGGGGACGACGAGGGCGATGTCGCTCCCCTTCAATCCGGCCCGGGCGAGGGTCTTCTCGGCGGAGCTGTTCATCGCGGTGACGGCGTGCTTGTAGACTTCCTTGCCCGACATCTGGAGGTATTGGAGCCCTTCCTGAATCACGGCCTCGGAGACCGGGATGGCGCAGCCGCTGGAGGGGAGGGAGAGGATGTCGCTCTGGGAGCCGTCGGCCCCCATGTCGCTCGCCAGGATGCCGTGGCCTTCGGCGCGGTTGCGGATGATGACGGCCCCGGCCCCGTCGCCGAAGAGGACGCAGGTGTTGCGGTCCTTCCAGTTGACGATGGAGGAGAGTTTTTCCGCGCCGATGACGAGGACGGTCTCGTAGACGTGGGAGGCGACGAACTGTTCCGCGACGATGAGGCCGTAGAGGAAGCCGGAGCAGGCGGCCTGGATGTCGAAGGCGGCGGCCTTCTTCGCGCCGATCTTCTGCTGGATGCGGCAGGCGGTGGAGGGGAAGATGGTGTCGGCGGTGCAGGTGGCGACGATGATCAGGTCGATCTCGTCGGCGAAGATCCCGCCCTCGTGCATGGCGTCGAGGGCGGCCTTGGCCCCGAGGTCGGAGGTGAACTCGCCCTCGGCGGCGATGCGCCGTTCCTTGATGCCGGTCCGGGTCTGGATCCACTCGTCGGTGGTGTCGACGAGCTTTTCGAGCTCGGCGTTGGTGAGGACCCGCTCCGGGAGGTACATGCCGGTCGCCACGATCGAGGCGTTGCGGCGGGGATGGGCTTGACGAGGGTGCTTGCGGGTTCCGGGCATGGAGGAAGGGGAAGAAGGTCTTTTTCTGCGGTGACGATCCTTAGGCCGCGCTCTCGGGGCGGAGCTTCGCGACGTACTCGACGATGGTGGGGTTGATCCGGTGCTCGATGGCTTCCTTGGCGACGCGGATGGCGTTCTTGACGGCCTTCGGGGTCGAGGAGCCGTGGGCGATGATGCAGATGCCGTTGATGCCGAGGAGGGGGGAGCCGCCGTATTCCTCGTAGTTGGTCTTTTTCTTGATCGCCTTGAAGGCGCCGCGGGCGAGCCACGCGCCGATCATGCGGAGCTTCGAGCGCATCAGCTCGGTCTTGAGCCAATGGAAGATGGCGCTGGCGAGGCTTTCGGCCGTCTTGAGGACGACGTTGCCGACGAAGCCGTCGCAGACGACGACCTCGACGGGGTTCTCGAAGAGGTCGTGGCCCTCGACGTTCCCCTTGAAGTTGACGCCGCACGAGCCGAGGAGGGTGAAGGTCTCCTTCGTCAGCTCGTTGCCCTTGGCGTCCTCGGTGCCGATGCTCATGAGGCCGACGCGGGGGTTCTCGAAGCCGAGGACCTGGCGGGAGTAGATCGAGCCCATGATGGCGTAATCGACGAGGTGCCGGGGGGTGGCGTCGATGTTCGCGCCGGCGTCCATGAGGACGAAGAGGTTGGTCTCCGTCGGGAGGACGGTGGCGATGCCGGGGCGCTCGATGCCGGGGAGGGTGCGGAGCTTGATGACGGCGGAGGCGACGGCGGCGCCGGTGTGGCCGGCGGAGACGACGGCCTCGGCGGCCCCTTCCTTGACGAGGTCGACGGAGCGGGAAATGGAGGAATCGCGCTTGCGGCGGACGCTCTCGACGGGGCTGTCGTTCATCTCGACGACCTGGGAGGCGTGGATGACCTCGAAGCGGCTTTCGAGGCCGCGGACGTCGTGCTTCGCGAGCTCGGCCCGGACGCGGGTCTCGTCGCCGACGAGGGCGAGGGTGATTTCGGGGTATTCCCGGAGGGCCAGGACGGCTCCGGCAACGGGATTGGCGGGGGCGAAATCGCCACCCATGGCATCGAGCGCAATTTTCATTTCAGGAAAGGGGAGGGGAAGGCTGGAACCTGCGGTCGGGAAAAAATCGGGGGGAGAAAAAAGAGGAACGGCCATGCCGGAAGGGAAGCGACTCCCCGCGCCGGCATGGCCGTACCCGTTTTTAAATCGGTCTGGATCGCCGCGCCCGTTCTTTTAAAACGGAGGCGGGGCGACGGAGGATGTTATTCCTCGACCGCGAGAACCTGACGGCCACGGTAGGTGCCGCTCTTCGGGTCCACGGTGTGGGGCAGGTGGCGGTTGCCGGTCTTCTTGTCGGTGAAGAGGCCGGGGGCCGTCCATTTGTTGGCGGCCTTGCGCGTGCGCATGCGGGCCTTCGACGTCTTGCGTTTGGGAACTCCCATATTCTTCCTTACTTTTTCTTCTTCTGAGGCTTGGTACTCTTCGTGCCGGCCTTATCAGTCTTAATCTTGTCCAATTCCTTCCAGATATCCGTGCCGGGAATTGGAACCAGCGCGTCGTCCTCCTGCGCGTGGATGCGGCATAGCTTCCCGTCGACCGGGGGGCAATGGGCCACTGCAGGCAAGTCGAGTAGAATGTCTTCCCGGATCAAGGGTGTCAAGTCCACCGTATCGGGAAGCGGGGCGTCCAAAAGCTGGACGAAGGGATCGACCCGGACGGGCCATTTGATCCATTTGCCGCACCGGCCGCACTCGACGTCGAGGGTGGTTTCCAGGGTGCCGTTGGCGATCAGGCTCTCGCCGTCCCGGATAATGGTGATTTTGGCATGGATCGGCTCCTTCCCCTTGGCCATCGGCTCGTTGAGCTCCAAAATGTGGGCGGGAAGGTCCTCCTCGATTTCCAGGGGGACTTCCTGGATCCGGGCGGGGTGAAACGTGAACATTTCGCCACTTTAACAAAGAGCGCAAGGGGCGTCGAGGGCGGGGGAGGGGAAAGTTGGGCGGATCCGGGCCGCGGCGGCCTTTCGGTCACTCTCTCGACCGGGGCCTCGACAGAAGGGGGGAATAGGCGGCCTTCATCCAGTAATCGTTGAGGGAGGCCATCAGGGTGGTGAGCATGGCCGGGGTGGGCGGCTTCACCAGGAAGGAGCGGGAGCCGAGCTCCTGGCTTTTCCTGCTGTCCCGATCCTCTTCCGACGAGGTGAGGACGACGACCAGGGTCGAATTCAAGAAGGACTGGCTGCGGATCCATTGCAGCACCTCGAACCCGCTTTTGTAGGGGAGCTTCAGATCGAGGAAGATCAGGCTCGGGAGGGGGAACCGCTCCCGGTTGGCGAATTTTCCGAGGCCCGCCAGGTAGTCGATGGCTTCCTGCCCGTTCTCGGCGACCTTCAGGGGATTGCCGATCTTGGCGGTTTTCAGGGCGCGTTTCATCAGGAAGACGTCGTTGGGATCGTCTTCCACCAGCAAAAGGACGGCGTTCGGATTCATAAGTGTTTAGATGCCGGGAAGTTGAATCCAGAACCGGCTTCCCGAGAAGCCGTCCGAGATCACGCCCATGGTGCCGTTCATTTTTTCGACGGTTTTCCGGACGATCGCCAATCCGATGCCGGTCCCCTCGTACAAATGCTGCGGATGGACCCGCTCGAACATACCCCAGATGCGGGACTGGTGCTCGGGCTTGATGCCGATCCCGTTGTCCTCGACCCAGAGCCGGACCTGGTCCCCACAGGCTTCGGTCCAGATCCGGATCCGGGGAGGGCGGTCGGGGGAGAAGAACTTCGCCGCATTGTCGACGAGGTTGGAGATCGCCTGGGAGAGGAACGACTCGTTCCCCACCACCGGTAGGAGCGGGTTCACGACCGTGATTTCGGCCTCCCGGGTCTTCGTCCGGATATATTGCTGGGCGATGTCCGAAACCAGGTTTTCGAGGGAGAGGGGGTTCAGGGGCATCGAGGAGCGGGGGATCTTGCTGTAGACGAGGACGTCCCGCGTGAGGCGGTCCATCCGCGATCCCGAACTGATGATCCGCTGGAGGTAGGCCCGGCCCTCCTCGTCGAGTTTTTCCCCGTAGTCCTCCAGCACGGCGGTGGCGTAGCCCTGCATGGCGCGGAGCGGCGCGCGGAGGTCGTGGGAGACGCTGTAGGAAAACTCCTCCATCTGGGAGACGGCTTCCTGAAGCGAGGCGGTCCGTTCCGTGACCAGCCGCTCCAGTTCCTGGCGTCGCTCCACCGCGGTCTGCCTCGCGGCGACGCTGTCAGTGATGTCGACGCTCGCGCCGATGTAGCCCTGGAAGGTGCCCTGGCTGCCGAAACGGGGCGCGCCGTGGCCGAGGAGCCACCGGTATTCCCCCGTGTGGTGGAGGACGCGGTACTCCATCTCGAAGGGAAGGCGGGCGTCGAAGGCCGACGTGTAGATCCGAACGGAGGGGGCGAGGTCGTCGGGGTGGAGGGTCTCGACCCAGCCGTCGCCGACCTGCTGCTCGAGGCTCCGGCCGACGAAGGCGAGCCAGGTTTGGTTGAAATAGGTGCAGAGCTTGTCGGGGCCCGCTTCCCAGATCAGCATCGGGGCGGCGTCGGCCATGGTGCGGAAGCGGGCTTCGCTCTCGCGGAGGGCTTCCTGCCGTTTTTTGTCCTCGGTGATGTCCCGGGCGATCTTGGAGGCGCCGATGATTTTTCCACTGGCGTCCCGGATCGGGGAAACGGTCAGGGAAAGGGAGATCTTCCGGCCTCCCTTGGCGAGGCGGACGGTCTCGAAGTGCTCGAGCCGCTCGCCCCGGCTGAGCCGGGCCAGGATGGAGAGTTCCTCCTCGTGCAACTCCTTCGGGATCAGGAGGAAGATGGGCTGCCCGACGGCTTCCTCCGCCGTGTAGCCGAAGATCCGTTCGGCGCCCCGGTTCCACGATCGGATGATGCCGTCGAGGGTCTTGCCGATGATGGCGTCGTCGGACGACTCGACGACGGCGGCCATCCGGTAGAGGGCTTCCTCGCTCCCTTTCCGCTCGGTCACGTCCCGGGTCGTCCCGACGATGACCTCGACGTTGCCCGCCTCGTCGAGGACCGGCTTGAAGATGTAGTCGTAAATCCCGTAGATGCCGCTCCCCCCGGTGAAGGGGACCTCGCCCCGGATCGGGGCCTTGGTCCGGATGACTTCCTCGATCTCGCGCATGTGCATGTCGGCGTGCCAGGCGGGGTAGTCCAATTCGTGGCAGGTCTTGCCGACGATCTGGTCGAGGGTCTTGTCCCAGACCTTCAGGAGGGAGACGTTGGCGTAGAGGAAGCGACCTTGGAGGTCGAAGATGTAGGCGAAATCGTCAGTCGTCGAAAGAATCGTCTCGTAGATGCGAACGGCTCGCTCCAGGTCGCCCCGAGGGGGAAGGGATTCTTTCTCAGGCATGAATTCGCTCTTGTTGACCAAGGCTCCTACTATCGTAGAGGTCGGGCGATTGTCCAGTTTTAGAGGGCGAAAAAGAGGACGATCCTGGGTCTGCCGGAAGATCGAACCCCGATGAAGGCGCGGGGTTTGAGTTGTTTCAGGACGTGGGCCTCCATAGGCTACACAACGGCCGCTGCAGCGCCTCCCATTCTATGGTCGCCCCTTTTTTGGTTAAGAATTTCCGCCGGTCGCATCGGAAAACCGAGGATGCGCTCGGTATCGCGCGGGAAGCCTTCTCAAACATCGCGGCGAGGTTTCCGGCCTTGGAGATCGTCGAAAACAGAGGCGAACCGGTCGAAATCAGTCTCACCCTGCCGAAGCAGGCGGGGTTGAAATTCGACGTTCGGCTCGCGCTGCAAAACGGGGATGAGTTGCATTTTTCGGTGGGTCATCTGTGGATGGAGTGGTTTCCGTGCACCGATGCTCCGGTGGCCGACTCGTATGTGGAGGCGGTAACGGGCTTCCTCTCCGGGGAGTACCGCGTTCTGGAATATTGGCAGGGTGGCACGTGTGCCAAGGCCAAGCTGCAAAAGCCTCGGGGAGAGGGATGGCGGACGGTGGCGACCTGGGGGGCGGGCTCTTTCCGCCTGCCGTGGGGAAGGTCGCTCCGGGAGATCCGCAACCGATAGGGGATTCCGCAACCCCGGGAGCATTATTCCTTCGCCGGGCTCTCTTTCCACCGATGGGAAAGGGCGTGGGCGACGCCGAGGTGGTCCAGGATCCGCGCGACGACGGTGTCGACGACTTCCTCGACGCTCTGCGGCTTGCCGTAATAGGATGGGGAGGCGGGGAGGATCAGCGCCCCGGCCTCGATCAGGGTGACGACGTTGCGGGCGTGGACGAGGTTCCACGGCATTTCGCGCGGGACGAGGAGCAATTTCCGCTTTTCCTTCAGGAAGACGTCGGCCGCGCGGGTGATGGTGCTGTCGCTGAAGCCGTGGGCGATCCGGCCGAGGGTCCCCATGGAGCAGGGGACGATCGCCATGGCGTCGTACTTCGACGAGCCGCTGACGAAGGGGACCTGCATGGTATTGTCCGGGTGGACGGGGAACCGCTCCGGCAGGACGAGGGGGCCGGTCTCGGCGGCGGCGACTTCGGCGGCGTGGGGGCTGAGGACGACATCGACGTGATGGTCGGTCTCGGCCAGGGCGGCGAGGAGGCGCTGGGCGTAGGGGGAACCGCTGGCCCCGGTGATGGCGACGACGAGTTTCATTCGGACGCCTTTGATTTAAAGGGAAATGGTGGCTGGGACCGGGATCGAACCGGTGACACGAGGATTTTCAGTCCTCTGCTCTACCAACTGAGCTACCCAGCCAGAGAAGGGAGGGCAGATCGTGCCGAAGGGTTTTGCGGGATGCAATATCAAAAGATTGGTTTTTAGGGGGGCGCGCGGATTGGGGAGCGCCCTTCGGGGCTGGCGGGGTCGACCCTGTACAGCTGGAGGCGATCCGCTTTATAGCCACAGAGGGGCTTCGCCCCTCCGTGACCTCCTGTTCTGAGGGCCTGAACTAGGCGGACGCGCTTTGGCGGCGCCTCGTTTTCTAACTGAATTAAAATCGGCTGCTTCCAGAGCGTCCGAGTGTACGGACTGCGGGGGTAAATGGTACCAATACGCCCAGACTCCTATTGGGAGACGGCTCTATGGGAGAGATATCTTCAGGGGTTCAGCACCGAGGAGATGAGCTTGCTCCTTGGATGCTCTTTCCCATGGCTCGGCCCTCAAGAAGGTTAGATTCAGCGGAGTAAAGTGCGCGTATGGGAGGTAGGCCTTTTGGGTCGCGCGAGGCAACCCCTCTTGCATCTCTAAACGCGCGGATCGCCTCCAGCTGCACAGGGAGATGTACCCGGTCCCGAAGGGCGGCCCCTTTTTCGCGATCCCTTCATGTTGTATTGAAAATAGGTAAAAATATCGCATTCCCGAATGCTTGTTAGTAACATGTGAATTATTTTCTGTACTTTTACGTAAAAAGTGTACAGTGAGCTCCATGCGTTTCCAGCCGAACCGGGATTATGTGAGCAATGATGTGGTGCAGACTCCGCTGCCTTTGGCGCGGCAATTGGTCGAGCACTTCAATCCCACGGGCCGGGTGCTGGAGCCGTGCCGGGGGGAGGGGAATATTTTCCGCTACCTGCCCGCCGATGCCGCCTGGTGCGAAATTTCCGAGGGGCGCGATTTCCTCGACTACAAGGAGCGGTGCGACTGGATCATCACGAACCCCCCCTGGTCGAAGATCCGGGAGTTCCTGGCCCACGGGATGGAGATCGCCGATCATGTCGTTTTCCTGATGACGGTGAACCATGCCTGGACGAAGGCGCGGGTCCGCGATGTCCGGGAGGCCGGTTTCGGTTTCCGGGAGCTGGTGATGGTCGACATGCCGGCCTCGTTCCCTCAGTCGGGCTTCCAGCTGGGGGCCGTTTATTGGTCCCGGAACTGGACCGGGCCGATCACGTTCACCGATTTCACCTCGAAGGTCGTCTCGCCCCGGGCCCGCGCCGCGGTTCCCGCCCGCGCCTCGGCGGTGCCGAAGCGGCCCGCCCGGACGGTGCGCCGGATTCCGGCGGCGGCCTTGGCGCGCTAACAGGCTCTAGAGCCTGCCCCGCGCTCCTTGACGCCGTCGGGTGGTTGGCCCACGTTAGGGGGCGTGATCTCCCGGCTGAAATCGATCTTTGCCAAGGCTCTCCCTTCTTCGGCCCCGGCGGCGGGGAATGACGAGGTGATCCGGCAATTGCCGCTCTTCCACACCCTGACCCGGCGGGAGCGGGGCCTGCTGCGGCTGATCCTCCACGAGCGGACCTACACGGCGGGCGAGGTGATCTGCGAGGAGGGGGAAGAGGGGCTCAGCATGTATGTGATCATCGAGGGGAAGGCGACGGCCTTCCGCACGGGCGACCGGGAACGGCGCGAATTGACCCTCGGCGTCGGCGATTCCTTCGGCGAAATGGCTCTGCTGCAAGGGGCGCGGCGTCCCGCGACCCTCGTCGCGTCGGAGAGCCCGACCCGGCTGCTGAGCCTCTTCCAGCCCGAGTTACTCCAGCTTCTCGAGGGGCATCACCGGATCGGGTACAAGATTTCCTACCAGCTGGCCTGCATGATCTCGAAGCGGTTCAGGACGTTCCTGGCGCGGGAGACGGGAAACGAGTTGATCCATTGATTTTTTGACCGATCGGCCATGGCCTCCCCCCACTTTCGCCATCTGACGGGTCCGGGCATCCGGCAGCCGCTGGTCTGGCTCGGCGTGATCGGGGCGACGTTCCTGATCCTGCTCCTCTTCAAGGCGGTCCTTTGGCTCTCGGTCCCGTTGACCCTGGCGCTGGTCTCCTATTATCTCTGCGCCCCGCTGGCGGAGCGGCTGAAGCGGCTCGGCCTCAGCCATGGGCAGGCGGTGACGGCGGTCGTCGTCGGGCTGCTGGCGGCGACGGGCCTGGTGGTCACCTCGCTCCTGCCCGGGTTCGGGACGTTTTCCGACCGGTTCGATTTCTACGTCAGCAAGGCCGACGGCCTCTCGTTCTCGGCCCTGCGGCTGCTGGAGGATCATTATCCGTGGATGGCCCGCCTCCATGCGGCCGATTTGGCGGGGGGGACGATTCATGGCTGGGCCGGGCAATTGATCCATCGGGACGTGGCGCGGGTCCTCGGCTCGCTCGCCGTCTGGATTTTTCCGCTGCTGCTGGTCCCCTACATGACGTTCTTCTTCCTGCGGGACGGCTCTTCCTTCAAGAAACTCCTCATGCGGGGGGTGCCGAATGCGTTCTTCGAGCGGGTGATGCTCCTGTTTCACCGGATGGATCATCAGATCCACCAGTATTTCCGGGGCATGGCGGCCCTCACGGCCCTCGATACGCTGACGCTCGGGTTCGGCCTCTGGCTCATCGGCCATCACCATCCCCTGTTCCATCCGTGGAATTGCCTCTTCCTCGGCCTCGCCTGTGCGGTGTTGGCGTGGCTGCCCTACCTGGGCTCCCTGCTCGGCTGCTTCCTGATTCTCCTGGTCTGCGTCGCCGAGGCCCCGGGCGATCCGACGCTCCTGGTGAGCGCGGGGGGGCTCTTCCTGATCGTCCGGCTGGTCGACGATTTCATCTATTCGCCGCTGACGGTCGGGAAATCGCTCAATATCCATCCCCTGCTCACCGTGGGGATGATCTTCGTCGGCGGGGCGATCGCCGGGATCGCGGGGATGGTGCTGGTCCTGCCGGTGCTGGGGATCTGCACGGTCATCGGGGAGGTCTTCGAGCTGGTCTGGTTCGACGAACGGCTCCGCGCCCGGCATGCCCATGCCGCCGCCCTCCGCAAGACGGCGGCGCGGGAGAGCCTCCAGAGCCGGTAAAAAAGAGGTCTTCAAATCGTAACCGGAGGAATCGGGAAGGCGGCTTGACGCGCTGTACAAAGAGAGAGCAGAGTGGAACTCCCCGTCCCTGCCTTCCCGTTTTTTACGATGAGCTCCGAACCCCTTCCCGATAACGCTGAGCCGACGTTCCGGCCTTCCCCCCAGCGCCTTTCGGTCTCCGACCTCCTGGGCCGGTCCCTCCTGCGCGGTTTCCGGGGCGCGGGCTGGATCAACCTGGTCGTGATCCTCGGTGTCGTGGCGGTCTTCATGGGGATCATCGACGTCTCCCGCCAGTGGCAGGCCCCGCTCCGCGACAAGGTCGACATCGATCTCTCCCTCTGGGCGTTGCCGAAGTACACGCTCTTTTCCTTCACGCGGGGGATGATCGCCTACGCGCTCTCCCTCCTCTTCACGATCGGCTACGCCTACTGGGCGGCGTACGACCGCCGGGCCGAACGGTTCCTCATCCAGGCGCTCGACGCCCTCCAGAGCCTCCCAGTCATGACGTTCCTCCCGGGCCTCGTCCTCGCCTGCGTCAGTTTCTTCCCCCACTCGAACGTCGGGCTCGAGATCGCCTGCATCCTCATGATCTTCACCGGGCAGGTCTGGAACATGACGTTCAGCTTCTATTACACGCTGAAGGCGATCCCGCAGGATTATCGGGACGTCGGCAGGCTGACGGGGATGACGCGGAAGCAGTTCCTCTTCGGCGTCGAGCTGCCGATGGGGGCCTCGGGCCTCGTCTTCAACAGCATGATCTCGATGGCGGGCGGCTGGTTCTTCCTCATGACGACGGAGGCCTTCACCCTGGGCGACCACGATTTCCGCCTCCCCGGCATCGGCTCCTATATGAGCGTCGCGCAGGGGGAGGGGGACATCGTCGCGCAGATCGCGGGGGGCCTGGCGATGGTCTTCATCATCGTCGTCCTCGACCAGCTCCTCTGGTATCCCCTCGTCGTCCTTTCCCAGCGTTTCAAGATGGAGGAGACCCAGTCGGGCCCCGTCGAGCGGTCGTGGTTCCTCGAATGGATCATGAAATCGACCCTGATCAACGGTTTCCTCGAATTCATCCAGAAGCCGAAGATCTTCCGCTTCGATCTTTCCGCCGCCGCCGTCCTCCCCGCCTCGGTCCTCCCCGGGCGGGACGACGGGAAGGACGGCGCGCCGGAATGGGTGGGGCAGGGGATCTACTTCCTCGCCGTCGGCGCCCTCGTCGTCCTGGCCGGGTGCGGCGTCTGGCAGGTCATCCTGCTGCTGAAGGCGGTCCCCTTCGGGGAATGGCTCAAGATTTTCGGCGTCACCACTCTGACGGGGCTCCGGGTCTTCGCCACGATCATCCTGGGGACGCTGTGGACGGTCCCCGTCGGCATCTGGATCGGGAAGAGCCAGAAATGGCGCGGACGCCTCCAGCCGATCATTCAGATCATCGCCTCCTTCCCCGCGCCGATGCTCTTCGTCTACCTCCTCACGCTGGTCCTCTTCGTCCACGGGACGCTCGAATGGGGGGCGATCGTCCTCATGCTCGCCGGGGCGCAGTGGTATATCCTTTTCAACATCATCAGCGGCGCCTCGGTCATCCCGGCGGAGCTCGACGAATATTCCCGCATGGCCGGGCTCAGCGGCTGGGTGAAGTGGACCCGCTTCTATCTTCCGGCGATCTTCCCCTCCCTCGTCACCGGCTGGGTGACGGCCGAGGGCGGCGCGTGGAACGCCAGCATCGTCTCCGAATACGTCGAGAAAAGCGGCCATGCCTACACCGCCACCGGCGTCGGGGCCTATATCAACACCGCGATGACGAGCGAGCACTTCGGCAACCTCGCTGCCGCCTCCCTCGTCATGATCGCCGGTTTCGTCCTCATCCGGCGCGTTCTCTGGAAGCCCCTGCAGCGGCTCTCCCAGGATCGTTTCCGCATTTTGAACTAACTTCCCTTCATCCCGGACCCGAACCCTCGACCCTCCCATGAACGCCCCTTCCTCCCTCTTCCAGCCCGCGCCGATCGATCCGGCCGCGCTTCCGCTTTGCGAGCTCCGCCGCGTCAGCTACGCCTACGGCGGGGAAAGCGAGGAGATCCTCCACGAGATCAACCTCGTCGTCCGGGGCAACGACGCCGTCGCCCTCCTGGGGCCCTCCGGCTGCGGAAAATCGACGATCCTCCGCATCCTCGCCGGCCTTATCCACCCGAAGCAGGGCGAGGTCCGGGTGAAGGACAGCCCCCTCCACGGGATCAATCCCGGCGTCGGCGTCGTTTTCCAGAACTTCGCCCTCTTCCCCTGGCTCACTGTCAGCCAGAATATCCTCCTCGGCCTCCACAAGCTCCAGTTGCCCGAGCAGGAACAGTTCGACCGCCTCAACACCGTCATCGACCTGGTCGGCCTCCAGGGCTACGCCAATTCGCTGCCGAAGGAACTCTCCGGCGGGATGAAGCAGCGCGTCGGCTTCGCCCGGGCCATCATCGCCCAGCCGGAGATCCTCTGTCTCGACGATCCCTTCAGCGCCCTCGACATCCTCACGGCGGAGACGCTCCGGAGCGAACTCCTCCGCCTCTGGACCGATCCGGCCCTCTCGCTGAATAGCATGGTGTTGGTGACCAACAAGATCGAGGAGACCGTCCTCCTCGCGCGACAGATCGTCGTCCTCGCCGCCCATCCGTGCCGGGTCCAGACGGTCGTGAAGAACGAGCTGCCCTATCCGCGTGACCCCGATTCGCCCGCCTTCAAGCAGCTCGTCTCCCAGATTCACGGCATCCTCACCCAGAGCATCCTCCCCGACGGGCCGGAAACGACCTTCTCCCCCGAATCGGGCGTCATCCCCGCCACCAGCCCCGCCGATCGCGGGCAGGCCCATATCATCACACCCCTGCCGCGGGCGCTCCTTTCCGAAGTCCAGGGCCTCGTGTCGATCCTCGGCGACGAGGCGGAAGATTTGTACGATCTCTCCTGCCTCATCAACAAGGACTTCGCGGCGACGCTGAACGTCGTGAAGGCGGCCGAATTGCTCGGCTTCGTCGATACGCCCGGCCAGGACGTCGTCCTCACGCCGCTCGGGAAACGCTTCCGCAGCCTCGGCATCGGCGGCAAGAAGGGGATCCTTCACGACCAGATCGGCAAATTGAAGATGATCGAACTCGTTATCCGCCTCATCGAGGCCAGCCCCGATAAGATCCTTCACGAAGACCGGCTCATCGCCGAGTTGGGCCGCATTTTCCCGCACGAAAAGCCGAAGATGCTCTGGAAGACTATCCTCAACTGGTGCCGGTACGCCGAAGTCCTCGATTACGACGCGCACAAGAGGGAAATCAGCCGCTTCGAGAAGGTGATCTTCGCCCCCGAGGCCCAGCCGGTCCCCCCGGCACCGTCCTCCGCGCCGTCGATGGGGGAGTAGGGCTTTCTTGGGGTGTGGGGCGGGGAATAGCCCTTCCCGCTGTCCCGCCAGGTTTCACCCATTCGCCCCCGTATCGTAACGAAGGCGTGCTACCACAGGGGATCATGCTCCCCCCCAAACCCAAGATCCTCTTTCTCTGCACCGGCAATTCCGCCCGGAGCATTCTCGCCGAATTCATCCTCCGGCACCTCTCCAAAGACCGCTTCGAGATCTACAGCGCCGGCGTCCGTCCCGCCGGGGAAGTGAATCCCCTCATCCTGCGCCACCTGCGCGAAGTCTGGAAAATCGATGCCTCCGCGGCCCGCAGCAAGAGCGTGAACGACCTTCCCGTCCAGCACTTCGACTTCGTCATCACCGTCTGCGACGAGGCCCGCAAAGACTGCCCCGCCTGGCCCGGACAGCCCGTCATCGCCCATTGGGGCGTCCCCGATCCCGCCCAATTCACCGGCAGCGAAGAGGAAAAACTCGAGAAGATTGCCGCCGTCAGCCTCCTCATCCGCCGCCGTCTCGAGCTTTTCATCAGCCTTCCTCTCGAAAAAATGGACCATCTCCGCCTCGAAACCACTGTTTCCGAGATCGCCCAAGGGGCCAAATAAGCCTCGTTCAGTCCTCCCGCACCGCCGCGCTCGCATTCCAGGGCGTCTCTTCCATCGCGAAGAGACGCCCTTTTCGCGTTTTTCCGTACCCCGCCGAAGCCCCATTTTATCGGGTAACTCCGCTTTCGCGTTCTCTTTTTAGCTCCGAAAACGCAAGAAGAGGGAGGAGAAGGGAAAGCGCCGCGTACGCCCATTTCATCAGCCTCCGCAGCCATCGGGGAGGGGAGTTTCGATGCGAAAAACGTACAAACTCGCGCAATCCGCTGCCGCAGTACGAGAAACGACGAAAAAAAGAACACCCGTTTTCGCGCTGATAATCAGCGAGAAGCAAATGAAGCGGGGAAAACATTCCAAAAACCCGTTGACCCGAGAGCCAATTTCAATATGATGACCCTCCCGTTCGAGATTGTTCTTTGGATTACTTCAGCAGCGCGGAATGAGACGAAAGCGAAAGCCGAGTCGAAGCCGCCAAAACGAAAGCGAAAAAAGTTAAAAAAACCGGTTGACGGTTTAAAATAAACTGATACGCTTAGCACCCCTTCGATTGACTCGATCAAACGAAAGGGTGTGAAAGAAAAGCGAAAAAATTAAAAAAAGTCGCTTGACGGTTTTGAAAAAGCTGATACGGTTCACACCCCTTCGATTGAAAAAGTTGAGAGGGTTCGGATCGGAAGACGAGACGAAAGGGTTTGGGAGGCGGCTCCTGAAACAAGATTTTTAGTTTGAGTAAAATCAAACGCGTTCTTTGGCAATATTGGGAATCGACCGCTCCATAGGGAGTGAGCGGAAGATTGAGATAATTTAGATAGACGAAGCACAAGATTGAATTGTGCGGAACGTCAAGTTCTAAGAGTAATATCAACCCTCCGCAGCAATGCGAAGGGTGTGACCTATACAAACACGGTTCGATGAGTCTTCGTGATTCTCGGATCGAATTTAGTGAAGGTCAGTAATACAGATTCACGAAAATAAAGGCCTAGCAATAGGCCATCATTTACGGAGAGTTTGATTCTGGCTCAGAACGAACGCTGGCGGCGTGGATAAGACATGCAAGTCGAACGCGAATTCATTTGATAGCAATATTAGATGAGTTTGAGTGGCGAAAGGGTGCGTAACACGTGGGAATGTGCCGAAAAGTGGGGAATAGCTCACCGAAAGGTGAGGTAATGCCCCATGTGAAGGAGACTTTAAAGTTAGGGATCGCAAGACCTGACGCTTTTCGAGCAGCCCGCGGCCTATCAGCTAGTTGGTGAGGTAATGGCTCACCAAGGCTATGACGGGTAGCTGGTCTGAGAGGACGACCAGCCACACTGGAACTGAGACACGGTCCAGACACCTACGGGTGGCAGCAGTCGAGAATTTTTCACAATGGGGGAAACCCTGATGGAGCGACGCCGCGTGGAGGATGAAGGTTTTCGGATTGTAAACTCCTGTCACTGCAGAGCAAAGCTACGGTACTAATATCACCGGAGTCTGATAGTATGCAGGGAGGAAGGGACGGCTAACTCTGTGCCAGCAGCCGCGGTAATACAGAGGTCCCGAGCGTTGTTCGGATTCACTGGGCGTAAAGGGTGTGTAGGAGGTTTGATAAGTCAGGTGTGAAATCCCATCGCTCAACGATGGAACTGCATTCGATACTGTCAGACTAGAGGATCGGAGGGGGAAGCGGAATTCTTGGTGTAGCGGTGAAATGCGTAGATATCAAGAGGAACACCGGTGGCGAAGGCGGCTTCCTGGAAGATACCTGACTCTGAAACACGAAAGCTAGGGGAGCGAATGGGATTAGATACCCCAGTAGTCCTAGCTGTAAACGGTGTGCGTTAAGCGCTAGCGGATTCGACCCCGCTGGTGCTGTAGATAACTCGTTAAACGCACCGCCTGAGGAGTACGGTCGCAAGATTAAAACTCAAAGAAATTGACGGGGGCCCGCACAAGCGGTGGAGTATGTGGCTTAATTCGATGCAACGCGAAGAACCTTACCCAGGCTTGACATGCATTGTTCAAGGGATGAAAGTCTCTGGCTAGCAATAGCGAATTGCACAGGTGCTGCATGGCTGTCGTCAGCTCGTGTCGTGAGATGTTGGGTTAAGTCCCGCAACGAGCGCAACCCCTATGAACTGTTGCCGAAAGGATCTCTGTTCAGACTGCCCTGTTTAACGGGGAGGAAGGTGGGGATGACGTCAAGTCAGTATGGCCCTTACGCCTGGGGCTGCACACGTACTACAATGCTCAGTACAGAAGGAAGCAAGACCGCGAGGTGGAGCAAATCCCTAAAACTGAGCCCAGTTCGGATTGGAGGCTGCAACTCGCCTCCATGAAGTTGGAATCGCTAGTAATGGCGCATCAGCTACGGCGCCGTGAATACGTTCCCGGGCCTTGTACACACCGCCCGTCACATCATGAAAGCCTATTGTACCCGAAGTCGGTTTCCGCCTAAGGTATGGTCGGTAATTGGGATGAAGTCGTAACAAGGTAGCCGTAGGGGAACCTGCGGCTGGATCACCTCCTTTCTAAGGAGTAGATTTGATTACCCTTTGCAATTTATTGCTCAAAGGCTCTGGCAAATCAGGTCGACCACTAACCCGAACGTCGCAAGATGTTCTGCATGTGGTTAAAGCCTTAAAACCGAAAGGAATTAAGGTACTTGACGTTCCGCACAATTCAGTCTTGTCGCTTCGATCTAAAACAAGGTAAGAGACCCTGACCAAAACACTCACCGGGGGCATAGCTCAGTTGGTAGAGCGGTAGCTTTGCAAGCTATAGGTCAGGGGTTCGAATCCCCTTGCCTCCACAAAAGTATTTTTCGGACACTTTGCAGGGGCCTGTAGCTCAGTTGGTTAGAGCATGCGCTTGATAAGCGCAGGGTCACTGGTTCGAATCCAGTCAGGCCCACCACTTCAATGCTGGTGATAAGAGCCTGACAAAAATTATCTCAATCAAAAATAAAGATTCCCGATTTGCAACGCTTTCCCGGCCGCAAGGCCAGGGTAACGTTCTTTGAAAACTACAGGTAACGCGGAAAAAATTACAACTTTTGTTGAGCAATTTTTTCAACTCAACGAGCAATCGTTGAGATGAGAACCAATGTAAGAAAATAAGCTACTAAGAGCACATAATGAATGCCTTGGCGCTAGTAGGCGATGAAGGACGTGGCAAACTGCGATAAGCCTCGGGGAGTGGTAAGCACACTTTGATCCGGGGATTTCCGAATGGGGTAACCCAGCCAGAGTAATATTTGGCTACAGCGGTGTGAATTCATAGCACCGTCTGCGCGACACCAGCTGAAGTGAAACATCTCAGTAAGCTGTGGAAAAGAAAACGACAGTGATTCCGTAAGTAGTGGCGAGCGAAAGCGGAACAGCCCAAACCCGAAAGTTTACTTTTGGGGGTTATAGGGCCTCGATGTGGAATTGATTGTGTTAGATGAAGCGGATGGAAAGTCGCCCCATAGAAGGTGAGAGGCCTTTAATCGAAAACATGATCATACCTAGAGGTACCCTGAGTAATACGATGCACGTGAAACTTCGTATGAATTCGTGCCGACCACGGCATAAGGCTAAATACTAACTAGCGACCGATAGTGAACCAGTACCGCGAGGGAAAGGTGAAAAGAACCGCTGTGAGCGGAGTGAAATAGAACCTGCAATTATGTGCTTACAAGGTGTCAGAGCCCGCAAGGGTGATGGCCTGCCTTTTGCTTAATGAGTCTGCGAGTTACTGTCCGTGGCAAGTCCAAGTCCCTTTGGGATGGAGGCGAAGCGAAAGCGAGTCTGAAATGGGCGTTAAGCCGCTGGCAGTAGACCCGAAGGTGAGGTGATCTACGCATGGCCAGGTTGAAGTTTCCTTAACCGGAAATGAAGGACCGAACCCGTGAAGGTTGAAAACTTCTGGGATGAGCTGTGTGTAGGAGCGAAAGACTAATCAAACCCACTGATAGCTGGTTCTCCCCGAAATAGCTTGAGGGCTAGCCTCGTGTGCTGATCTATAGGGGTAGAGCACTGGATAGACTAGGGTCCATACCCGGATACCGAATCTAATCAAACTCCGAATACTATAGAATGAAACACGGGAGTCAGACTGCGAGGGATAAGCTTCGTAGTCGAGAGGAAAACAATCCAGATCGACAGCTAAGGTGCCCAAATTGTGCTAAGTGGAAAGGATGTTAAGTTTCTAAAACAGTGAGGATGTTGGCTTAGAGGCAGCCATCATTTAAACAGTGCGTAATAGCTGACTCATCGAGAAACTTAGCGCCGAAAATGATTGGCGATTAAGCACAATACCGAAGCTTCGAATGCACCGGGATTTCGATCCTGGTGTTTGGTAGGGGAGCGTTCTTAGTGCTGTGAAGCAGGAGGGAAACCAACTGTGGAGCGCTTTGAAGTGAGAATGCAGACATGAGTAGCGATAAGACAGGTTTAATTCCTGTCCGCCGTAAACCCAAGGTTTCCTGGGGAAGGTTCGTCCTCCCAGGGTTAGCCGGGAACTAAGTCGAGGCCGTAAGGCGTAGGCGATGTCAAGCTGGTTTAATATTCCAGCGCCACCGACATTTAATCCAGAGGGACGCATGGTAGGAGAGATTCCAGGTGTTGAACGTCCTGGTGCCGCAAGGCATACTGAGGAAGCAATTCTGAGGGAATTTCTTGAATACTGTGCCGAGAAAAGCTCTGGTGTATACTAAGGTGCCCGTACCGTAAACCGACACAGGTGGGTGAGTCGAGTAGACTAAGGCGCGTGAGTGAAACCTCTTTAAGGAACTCGGCAAATTAACCCCGTAACTTCGGAAGAAGGGGTACCCTAGCAATAGGGTCTCAGAAAATTGCGTCAACCGACTGTTTAACAAAAACACAGCTCTCTGCTAAGTCGCAAGACGACGTATAGGGAGTGACACGTGACCAATGCTGGAAGATTACGGTAAGAGGTCAGCCGCAAGGCGAAGCTTTGAGCCCAAGTCCCAGTGAATGTCGGCCGTAACTATAACGGTCCTAAGGTAGCGAAATTCCTTGTCGGGTAAGTTCCGACCTGCACGAATCGTGTAACGAGTTGACGACTGTCTCAAAGAGGAGCTCAGCGAAGTTGTAATGGCGGTGAAGATGCCGCCTTCCTGCAGTAGGACGGAAAGACCCCGTGCACCTTTACTGTAAGCTGTTACTGGATTTTTATGTGGAATACTTAGCGTAAGTGGGAGGCTTTGAAGCAATCCTTGCGGGGATTGCAGAGCCGCCAATGAAACACCACCTTTTCTTCATGAAAATTCTAACCCCTCGCCATTATCTGGCAGGGGGACAATGGCAGCGGGTCAGTTTGACTGGGGCGGTTTCCTCCCAAAGAGTAACGGAGGAGTTCGAAGGTTCACTCAGCATGGTTGGTAATCATGCGTCGAGCATATAGGTAGAAGTGAGCTTAACTGCGAGACCTACAAGTCGAGCAGATACGAAAGTAGGACTAAGTGATCCGGTGGTAGAATGTGGAATTGCCATCGCTCAACGGACAAAAGGTACGCCGGGGATAACAGGCTGATCGCGCCCAAGAGTTCATATCGACGGCGCGGTTTGGCACCTCGATGTCGGCTCATCGCATCCTGGGGCTGGAGAAGGTCCCAAGGGTCCGGCTGTTCGCCGGTTAAAGCGGTACGCGAGCTGGGTTCAGAACGTCGTGAGACAGTTCGGTCCTTATCCACTGTGGGCGCAGGATATTTGAAGGGTTCATTCCTTAGTACGAGAGGACCGGGAATGACGAACCTCTGGTGTTCCGGTTGTGTTGTCAAACGCAGCGCCGGGTAGCTATGTTCGGAAAGGATAAGCGCTGAAAGCATCTAAGCGCCAAGCCTATCCTAAGATGAGATATCCCCATTAGGGTCGAGGTAGACCACCTCGTTGATAGGTCGCAAGTGTAATCACAGTAATGTGTTCAGCTGAGCGATACTAATTACCCGATTGGCTTATTTTTTCAACAATGCACGTTGGATTTTTTCTGCTTTGCCTGTAGTTTTCAGAGAACGATTGTTCTTTTGAAAATTTTTGAATACTGGTTTTCAGTATGTCACCAGAGATTCTGGCTTCGACCTCCGGTCGGTGTCAAAATCGATCCGGTTACAACTGAGTGTCGGGCGCTGAAACGCGCACTTTACTCAGCACAAACCCGGATGCCAGCACTCTGGTGGCTTTGAGACGTGGCCCCACCCGTTCCCATCCCGAACACGGAAGTTAAACGCGTCATCGCCGATGGTAGTGCTTCTATAGGCTGCGCGAGAGTAGGCTGTTGCCAGATTCATCAACCCCGACTAGTGAAAACTAGTCGGGGTTGTTTTTTGCCCAGATGGCGTCTCCACTTTGGTTTTGAACCGCGGGAGGCTGCCCTGAATTTCTAAAAAAAACCTAAAAACAGTTGTCGAGCCGGGAGTCGTTTCCTAGGCTTTTCCACCTCACATGAAAGTAGTCAATTTTGTCATCGCCCTGTTTGCGTTGCTGGTCACGATCAGCATCATCACGAATAATGTCCTGATCAGCTCGAACGCCGAGATTCAGAACGAGCTGGGCGCCGTCCAGCAGATCGCGCAGACGGCCCCGGGAAAGCGTGAAGCGTTGATCCGCCTGGCGAACCGGGTGAATCAGGACGCGCCGCTCGATCCGAAGCTGCGTGAGCTCCTCACCAGCCTCCAGATCACGGTGAATCCGACGCCCGCGAAGTAATTTTCATCCCCATTCTAAGGTATTTCTATGAGCCAGAATTTTGAGTCCCCGAGTTCCAACGACACCCCCGCTTGGCTGGATTGGTTCGGTTGGCAGGTTCCCGTTGCGATCCTCGTCCTGACACTGCTCGGGACGAACATGGTGCAGTTTGTGAAGATCCTCGACGCCCGCTCGACGCTGACGAAGAACAAGGAAGTGCTGCTTCGCGACGACGTGAAGAAGCAGCTGGCCGAGGCGCAGCAGACGGCGAAGACCCTCGACGCGCTGGTTCGCGGCGTGGTCGATCTCTCGGCGACCGATGCGAATGCGAAGAAGATTGTCGACGAGTTCCAGATCCGGGTGAACGCGCCCCAGGGTGGCGCTCCCGCGGCTCGCTAAGCGACGCTGAGATTCTCTCAAAAAACCCCGATCCGAAAGGATCGGGGTTTTTTGTTTTGATGGGGATGGGGGGATTCCGATGTGTCTCTCCGGATGGATTTGCAGGGGAGAAGCGTTGTTTTTGGGGCGCAATGGGGAGGGCGGCCGAAATGGTTTGATCCGCCCCAGCGTGGCTCTTCCATACGCTTCCTCTCCCAATAGGAGTCTAGGGGTATTGGTACCGCTACCCCTTCAGTACGTAACCTCGGACGCTTGGGGAAGCAGCGGACGATATCTCTCCGAAGGACTCCGCGAACGGACGCGCGTCCTCTCTCTCAGGCCTCTCAGAGCGGAGTCTGAGGGTGCAACCCTCAGAAGCTTTAAAGTGCGGTGGTCATGGAGGGGACACGGGGTGGCCGCCGGTCTGTCCCGAAGGGCTGCATGGCTCCCCTGGCATCCATGAAAGACTGACGCTTGGAAGCAGCATCCATGGGAAAGGGACGTGTGGGGGAAAGGGATCGCGGATTGGGGAGTGCCCTTCGGGACTTGCGCGGTCAACCCTGTACAGCTGGAGGCGATCCGCTTTAACGCCACAGAGGGGCTTGCCTCCCGGCCATGCCAGTTAGTTTCCCCTGAGGAACGAGTGTCGCTACCGCGACGGCATTCTGCCCCTCCGTGACCTCCTGTTCTGAGGGCCTCAACTAGGCGGACGCGTTTCCCCCTGCGCCTCGTCTCCGAACTGGATTAAAATCGGATGGTTCCAGTACGCCCGAGGGTACGAGCGATAGGGAGAGACGTGGCCAATAGGCCCTGACTCCTATTGGGAGACGGCTCTATGGGGGAGGGATGCTAGGCAGTCTGTCTAATGCCCTTCTACCGGCTTGCCTTCGAGGTGGTGGAGGGCTTTTTGGTAGCTTTTGTTTTGGAGGAAGTGGCGGAGCTGGGGGGAGGTGTGAGCTGTGTTTTTTGCCTGCCAGCGGTCGATGATTTCGAAGTGGGGGAGGAGGGGGGGCGGGGGGGTGACGCTCTTTTGGCGGGCGACGTCGGCGAAGAAGGCTTCGAGGGCGGCTTTCAGCTCGGCGTGGGCGGCTTCGGAACTCATGCCTCCAATATAACGCCGTCGTCTTCGGGCTTCCAGAGAAAGCGCCACGGTTTCCCGGCCCATTCGGGACCGGCGTAATCGATGCCGATGCGGGGGCCGGCGACGATGTGCCGGGGGCGAAGGCCAGTTTCCTCGATCGAGAGGCGTTGGGCGCGGGGGCCGGTGAGGGGGAGGCGGTTGTCGGCCCGGGTGAGGGCGAGGGCGGTGGCGATTTTTCCGGGGCCGTCGGCCCAGCGGGCTTCGGGGATGCCGGGGCGGCGGCGGGCGACGGTTTCTTTTCCTTCGGTGATGCGGAGGCCCCGAAGGAGGGTGGCCATGGGGGAGTCGGCGGGGCCGGTGACGACGTTGAGCATCGAGTGGAGGCCGTAGCAGAGGTAGACGTAGGCGATGCCGCCGGGGGCGAAGAGGGGCTCGGTCCGCGCGGTGCGGCGGTGGGCGAAGCCGTGGCAGGCTTTGTCTTCGGCCCCGCCGTAGGCCTCGGTTTCGACGATGATTCCGGCGGTGCGGGTGCCGTCGGGGGCTTGGGCGACGAGGCGTTTTCCGAGGAGGGAGCGGGCGGCGGCGACGGGGTCGGGGTTCCGGTAGAAGGCAAGGGGGAGGTGCCTGGGCTTGGATGGCTGCGCCATGGCCGGGAGGGGTGAGGAGAGGCGGCTCGCTTTTCCTTTAGCGGGCCGGTTCCGCCTCGACGGCGGAAAGGGGCTGGAGGGCCGGGGAGGGGAGGCGATGGGGGCGGGCTTTTTCGCCGATCCAGAGGAGGACGATGGGGACGAGGATGCCGGCGAGGAGGGCGGCGATGACCGATTTTTTCCGGGGGCTGCCCTTGAAGGCGAGGATGAGGCCGAGGAGGAGGGAGAGGAGGAGGCCGATCGACATAGCGACGACGAGCCATTTGAAGGCGTGGGTGGCGTAGGTGTGGGGGCCGGAGAGGGGGTAGTATTGGTCGATGTGGATGGTGGAGAGTTTCTCGATCCAGCTTTGGCCGAAGCCGAGACCTTTGTTCCGGTTGGGGCTGACGGTCTGCCACCAACCGGTGACGGTGAAGAGGATGAGGAGGGGGGCGAAGAAGACGCCGAGATAGAGATGGAGGCGGCGGAGGAGCTTCATTCTGTGAGAGCGGAGGCTCTAGCTTTTGTAGAGGGCGGCGACCTGGGCGGCGTAGCCGTTGTAGGGGAGGGTGGGGATGCGTTCGTCGCCGTTGCCGATGTCGCGCTCGGTTTCCTGGGACCAGCGGGGGTGGGGGACGCGGGGATCGACGTTGGAGAGGTAGCTGTATTCGTCGGGGGCGAGGTCGTTCCAGAAGGTGGGGGGCTGCTGGGCGATGAATTCGATGGAGACGATCGACTTGGGGCTCTTGTAGCCGTATTTCCACGGGACGACGAGGCGGAAGGGGGCGCCGTGCTGCATGGGGAGGGGTTTCCCGTAGACGCCGGTGACGCCGAGGGTGAGGTCGTTCCGGGCTTCGTCGATCCGGAGGCCTTCGTAGTAGGGCCAGGGGAAGCTGTTGTCCCGCTGGCCGGGGGCGTGGGCGGGATCGTTGAAGGAGAGGAAGCGGAGGTGCTTGGCCCCGGAGAGGGGCTTGCAGTAGTCGACGAATTTCGCGAAGGGGAAGCCGTCCCACGGGACGACCATCGACCAGCCCTCGACGCAGCGCATGCGGTAGATCCGCTCCTCGGCGGGGAACTTCGCCATGAGGTCTTCGATGCCGATCTCGAACGGTTTCTCGACGAGGCCGCCGACCCGGATGGTCCAGGGGTTGGTGGGGAAACCGGCGGCGAGGCGGCCGACGCGGCTTTTGTCGGTGGTGAATTCGTAGAAGTTGTTGTAGCTCCCGGCGATGTTGGCCGGGGTGAGGCGGCGGTCGGCGAGGGCGGGGAAGGCCGGATTGGGCTTTGGGGCGTAGGGCGGCTTGCCGGGGGCCTCGGCATCGGCGGCCCGCAGGAGGCCGGAGGAGAGGGAGTAGGCCCCCAGGCCGAGGCCGAGGCCTTTGAGGAATTTCCGGCGTCCGAGGAAGAGGGCTTCGGGGGTGACCCGCGCTTCGGGGAGAGAATGGCGGGGGCGGCTCATAAAAAGGGGGGAGGCGGCGGCCCGCTACTCGTCTTTGCCGTAGTTGGCGATGCCGTCGGCGATGGCCTGGGCGATCTGCTGGCGGTAGGCGGGGTCCAATATTTTCTTCCCTTCGGCGGGACTTGTCAAATAGCCGCCCTCGACAAGGATGCAGGGCCAGCGGTTGTGGTGGAGGACGAAGAGGCAGTGGGACTGGACGCCGCGGTCGGTATCGGGCTTCAGGCGGCGGACGAGGCAGCGGTGGACGGAGGAGGCGAGGGTGCGGCTGCCGCCGCCGCTGTAGTAGATGGTGGTGACGCCGTCGGCGTGGCTGGCGCGGTAGGCGTCGAAGTGGATGCTGACGAAGATGGCGTCCCGGGCGCGGTTGGAGATGGTGCAGCGGTCGGGGAGGGGGATGAAGGTGTCGTCGGTACGGGTCATGACGACGGTGTAGCCGGCGGCTTCGAGGAGTTTCTCGAGCCGGAGGCCGACGTCGAGGGTCATGGTTTTCTCGGCGATCCGCTGGCCGGGGATGCCGCCGCGGTCCTGGCCGCCGTGGCCGGGATCGACGACGACGGTGGTGAAGGCGGGGGCGAGGCCGGGCGCCAAGACGAGGGCGGCCAGGAGGACGGCCGGCAGGAAGGAAAGGAACTTCGGGAAGGACGGCATGGGGGAGGGCTTGGGCTGGCGCATCCTATTTTTGATGCCGGGCCTTGAGCAATGCAAAAGATCGGGCCGGGTTCATGAGGAGGATGCGGGAATCGGAGGGGGAGGGATCGGCCCCGTCCCGGATCAGGGCGGCGGCGTCGAGGGGGCTGAGGGCGGGATCGAGGGCGAAGAGTTTCGCCGCCAGGTTGGCGACATTGGGGGAGGCCATGGAGGTGCCGGAGAAGGGCATGACGGTGCCGCCGGGGATCTTGCTCTTCACCTCGAAGCCGTCGGCGTAGACGGAGACGTTCTTGCCGAAGCTGGTGAAGGAGGTCTCGTCGCCCGCCTGGTCGACGGCGCCGACGGTGATGAGGTTCGGCAGGATGAAGGAGGAGGGGATGACTTCGTCGAAGGCGACGTCGTTGTCGGAGTTCCCGGCGGCGGTGACGAAGAGGATGTCGGGGGCGCTGCGGAGGGCGTCGAGGAGGCCGTCCCGGCCGATGTCGAAGATTTTCCGGGCGGTCTTGGCGCGGTCGGCGGCGTCCTTGCCGACGCCGTTCGCCTCCAGGGCGTCCTCGATGCTGCGGAGGTCGCCGCCCCAGCTCATGTTGACGACGCGGACGCGCCGGGCGCGGAAGAAGGCGACGGTCTGCTTGTACGATTCGACGTCCTTCACGGCCTGCTCGACGGTGGGGACCTCGGGGATCATGTGGTAGTCGAAGGTGATGCGGCCCACGACGAGGCGGGCGGCGGGGTTCCCGGCGACGGCGATCCCGGCGACGTGGGTGCCGTGGGCGTAGTTGCCGAAGAGCTCGAGGTCCTCGAGGTAGGGCTTCACCTGGTCCTGGGGGATGGAGGAGGTCTTTTTCTTCACCTCGGTGGCCTCGGGGCTGTCGACGGCGGCGCGGAGGTCGAGGAAGCCCTTGATCTGGTTCTTCATCTCGGGGAGGCGCTTCTGGTCGGCGGGGGCGATGGGGAAGAGGGGGCCGGTGACGAGGTTGGAGTGGAGGTCGAAGGCGATGACGGCGGGCGCGTTGTCGCCGCCGGTCTCGACGTTGCCCTTGTAGAGGGGGAGGTCGACGCCGGAGTCCCAGATGCCGACGGGGACGGGGACGAGGTTCTTTTCCCGGGAGAGGTCGAGGTTGCGGGCGGCCCAGATGTCGGGCTTCTTCGTCTGATGCTTCGCGACGGCGTCGCTGAGGACGGCGACGACGTCGGCCTTCAGCGGGAGGGAGTAGAGGAGGAAGGCGCGGAGGGAGAGGAGGCGGGCGGCGGTGTCGGCGCTGAGGGTGTGGGTCTTCGCGACGGCGGGCTCGATCTCGCTCTCGACGACGCCCCGGATGAGGTTCTCGCTCCGGATCTCGAAGCTTCCCTTGAGGTCCTTCACCTCGGCCTGGACGACGTTCCAGGGCATCGCGGCGACCTTCGCGGCGAGGGCCTCGCGGAAGGCGGCGGAGAGGGAGAAATTCGGCCCCATCTGGGAGTAGGAGGAGACTTGGCCGACGGTGAGGCGGGTCTCGGAGACGAGGCCGGTGACGAGCTTGGCGGAGGGCTTGGTCTCGAGGTCGCGGATCTCGCGGATGAGGCGGAGGGCGGTCTCGGTGTCGTCCTTCAGGATGGCGATGGCGAGGAGGGTCCCCTTGAGTTTCTTCAGGGTGGTGGTGTCCTCGACGTCGTAGGTGGCGAGGTCGGCCTCGATGTCCTTCTGGACGGCGTCGGCGAGGGCGTTGGCCTTGGGGGCCGAGTCGAAGAGGGAGACGGCCTTGCCGTCGAGGGGGTAGGTGTGGCGGGGGAGGTCGTCGAGGGTGTGGACGGCTTTCTTGGCCGGGGCCTGGGCCGAGGTGGCGGCCTCGTTCTTTTTGCAGGAGGCGAGGGGGAGGAGGAGGAGCGGCAGGAGGAGCAGGAGGCGGAAATTCGTCACGGGGATAAAAATGGGCCTTTCCCCCGCTGAAATGAAGTTTTAAATGGAGAAAGCCATGCTTCGCCTTTTCTTTCTGTTGTTTCTCCTGGCGGCGGGAGGGGCTCTCCCTGCCCGCGCGGAGGAGGATGCGGCCCTGGCGAAGGCCCGGATCATGGAGCCGACGCCTCCCAAGGGGCAGCGGCCCGATTTCCTCTTCCTCCCGAATGGCTGGGGCAACTCTCCCGAGGCGGCGACGGCCGACCTCGACCGGGTGATCGCCGTCTTCGTCGACCGGCCCGGGTTCCGCCGCTTCGACTACATCAAGGTGGTGGCGGTGGGGCGGGGGATCTATGAGGCCGACGGGATGTGCACGTGGGACGCGAAGACGGCGATCTCCCCGGCGACGCGGAAGCAGCCGTGGCATTCGAGATGAGCGAGGAACGTTATCGCGCCCTCCGGGAGCGCCATCCGTCGCTGACCTACGAGGGCTTCACCGCCGAGGAGCGGGAGGGGAATCTGGTCTGCCATTTCGAGTTCTCGCTGGAGGAGGGGCCGACGTTCCGGCCTGCGCTTTCGATCCCGTTGCCGACGGAGGGAGGGGGCGTCCCGTCCGGGGCGCTGAAGGCTTTGGTCTTCCGCATCGGGCTCGTCGAGCTGATCAGCTATTGGAAGGCGGCCTGCCCGCCCCGCGTGGTGTTGCGGGCGGGGAAGCTCGGCGCGGAGGAAGCGGCGTGGTGGCGGTGGGTCTGGTTCCACGGCCTCGGGGAATTTTTCTATCTGAACAAGATCGGGGCCGAGATCGACACGTTCCTGACGCTGGAGCAGGACGCCGCCGCGCCCGATTGGCCGTTGCTCCCGGCTTCCGGGGGGAAGGGGATCCTGGTCCCGATCGGCGGGGGGAAAGATTCCCTCGTGACGCTCGACCTCCTGCGCGGCCATCGCGATGAGGTGAGCTGTTTCCTCCTCGGGCGGACGCGGGCGCAGGCGGAGAGCGTGCGGCTGATGGGCTACGGCGAGGCGCAGGTGATCCAGGGGCGGCGGGCGATCGCGCCGGAGCTGCTGGAGCTGAACCGGCAGGGCTATCTGAACGGGCATACGCCGTTCTCGGCGATGCTCGGCTACGTGACGGCGCTGACGGCGGCGCTCCACGGGAGGCGCTATATCGCGCTCTCGAACGAGTCGAGCGCGAGCGAGCCGACGGTGCCGGGGACCGAGGTGAATCACCAGTTCTCGAAGGGGTGGGAGTTCGAGCGCCGCTTCGCCGCCGAGCTGGGCCGGATCGCGCCGGGGATTTCCTATTTCAGCCTCTTGCGCCCGTGGAACGAGCTGCGGATCGCGGAGCGCTTCGCCCGCATCCCGGGGGCGCTGGGGGTCTTCCGCAGCTGCAATGTGGGGAGCCGGGACGATCGCTGGTGCGGGAAGTGTCCGAAGTGCCTCTTTGTCGACATCCTCCTCGCCCCCTTCGTGGGGCGGGCGGAACGGAGCGCGGTCTTCGGCGGGTTCCCCCCGCTGGAGGAGGCCTCGTTGCAGCCCATTTTCGACGAATTGACCGGGGTGGCGGCGACGAAGCCGTTCGAGTGCGTCGGGGAGGTGGGGGAGGTCCGGGCGGCGTTGGCGTTGGCGTTGGAAAAGGGGGAGGCCCCGGTGCTGGTCCGTGATTTTGCTTCCGGCCATGGGGAGAAACTCCCTTCCGCCGAAGAGGCCGCCGGTGTGTTACGCTTTTTTAATGACCGAAATGGGGTTCCGGCCCATCTTCTTCCCCTCCTGACGTAACATCATGGTTTCCGGTCTCATCGATTTTTTGGCGGGGAAGGAGATCCTTCTCTGGGGTTTTGGCCGGGAGGGGCGGTCGAGTTATCGCTTTTTGAGGAAGCACTTTCCGGGAAAGCGGCTGACGATCGCCGATGCGAAGATCGCGCCGATCCAGGAAGAGCTGAAGGCCGATCCGCTCCTTTCGTTCCTTTCCCAGGAGGCGGTGCCGGGGCGGTTGACCGCGTTCGATCTCGTCTTGAAGAGCCCGGGGATCCCGACGGCCAGCCTCGGCCTCCCGCCCGACGCCGCTTACCGCATCGCGGGGCAGGCCGATCTTTTCCTCCGCTTCGCGCCGGGCCGGGTGGCCGGGGTGACGGGGACGAAGGGGAAGAGCACGACCTCCCATCTGCTGCGGCATCTGTTGGCCGCCGCCGGGGCCGACGTCCGGCTGGGGGGGAATATCGGGATTCCGCTCTGGGAGCTGATCGAGGAGCTGGGGCCCGATTCGATCACGGTGGCGGAGCTCTCCTCCTATCAGCTGGAAAATATCCGGCACGGCCCTCACGTCGCCCTCTGGCTCAATCTCTATGAGGAGCATCTCAATTATCACGGTACCTTCGCGGCCTACCGGAGCGCGAAGGCGAATCTGGCCCGGGCGCTGAAGCCGGGGGGCCACCTGATTTACCGGGCTGACGATCCCCGTCTGGGGCAGGGCCTGGCCGAGGTGGCGCTTCCGCCTGGGGTGGTCCGCCACCCGTTCGATGCGGAGAGGGAGTTCCCGTTCTCGCTGGCCGGGAACGCCCAGCTGCCAGGCAATCATAACCGGCTGAATGCGATGGCCGCCTGGATGGCGGCGAAGCTCCTTCTTCCCGGCCTCGATCCGGCGACGGTGCAGAAGGCCCTCGACACCTTCCTGGCCCTGCCGCACCGGCTGGAGCCGGTGGGGATCGTGGGGGGAATCCGGTATTACAATGACTCGATCTCGACCGTGCCGGAGGCGACGCTGGCGGCGCTCGAGGCGTTGCCCGAGACCGATATCCTCATTGCCGGGGGGATGGACCGGGGGGTTTCCTACAAGGGATTGACCGAGGCGCTGCGCCGGTCGCGGCTCCGCTGGCTGATCGTGATGCCGGAGACCGGGGCGATCCTGGCGGCCCAGCTGCGGGCGGGGGAATGTCGTTTTCAAATCGCCGCGGTCGGGACGCTGGAAGAGGCGGTGGCGGTGGCGAAGCGGGAGGGGAAGGCGGGGAGCCTCTGCCTCCTGTCCCCGGCGGCGTCGAGCTATCACCAGTACAAGAATTTCGAGGAACGGGGGGAAGCGTTCCGAAGGTTGGTGCTCCAATCCTAATCCCAAGACGCAAAAAAACCGGCCTCCCTTTCGGGAGCCGGTTTTTTTCGTACGACGCTTAAGCTTACGAGCGCGAGTTCTTCGCCGTGATCGCCGCGTTGGCCTTGGCGACCTGCGAGGAGTACATGGTGTCGAGCTTGTCGAGGTTGTGGCGGTTGATGATGGTGCGGACCATCTCGACGTAGTGGGGGTCGCCGCAGTAGCCGTCGCGGAGGACGGTGCTGATGAATTCGAGCCCGGTCTTCTTGTTGAAGGCGTTGTCGTAGCGGCCGGTTTCCCGGAGGAAGGCGGCATAGCCGGAGAACCCTTCGGCGAGGTTCGCGTAGGCGCGGAAGTCGGCGATGGTCGGGATGCTGCCGTCGTCGAGGGTGGGGACGTTCTTCTGGCGGGGGCCCTTCCAGGTGTCGAAGGCCTTGATGCCGAAGAAGTTGTTTCCCTTCGTGGCGAGGCTGCTCTGGCCGTAGCGGCTTTCGAGGATCGCCTGGGCCATGACGGCGGAGGCGGGGATCCCCTCGGTGATCTGGATGCGTAGGGCCTCGGGGAGGGCCGCTTCGAGGAAGCGTTCCTGGGCCGAATTCTGGGCAGTCTCGAAGACCGAGTTCAGCGTCTTCGCCATCGTGAGGATATCGGCGGTCGAGCTGTTCTGGACGCTGAGGAGGTTGGCGATCTTGAGGTCGCGCTCGGCGATGGCCTGGGCCTTGGCGTCTTCGATCTCGGCCATCCGCTGGTGCTGCTCCCAGTAGGAGGCGGCGAACGACTTGCCGACCTTGCTCATCGAGATGACGGTGAGGAGGAGGGTCGCCGAGACGGCGATCCAGAAGGCGTTCGAAAGCACGAGCGTCGTGAAGAGGCCGACGCGCTTCGGCTTGTCCTCGAAGAAGGGCCGGCGGGCGATGGCGTGTGTCAGGTTGATGCTTTTCATGATGTGACCTTTTTTAAGTTCGTCCTATTCGCTGCGTGAGTTTCCTTGAGTAAGTACACTCAGTACAACGACCCTGTACGATAAGGGTTGAATCTGCCACGTTTCGGTACCGTGTCAAGTCAGCTTACTTCATTTAAATGAAGTAAACGGAGGGGGTCGAATCGCCCTCCCAGCGACCGGGGAACAGGGGGAAGCCCGGGATTACTTCGTCGTGAAGAGGACGAAGAGGGCGTAGCCGACGGCGCCGAGGGCGAGGAGGCCGACCGCCCCGAGGATGAGGGGCCAGGGGCCGCTTTCCTTTGATTTGGAGCGGGTTGCGGCGGTGGTGCCGGAGAAGTGGGAGGGGCGGCCCCGGGAGACCGACTGGTCGAGGGGGATGCCGATCCGCAGTTCGGGGAGGGGGGTCTCGGCGGGGGAGTTCTCCGACTCGTAGAGGAGATCGACGTTGCCGAAGCGGACGGTGTCGCCCTGGCGGAGGGGGGAGGTCTGGATTTTTTCTCCGTTCACCCGGCTCCCGTTGGTCGACTCGAGATCGGTGACGATGTAGTCCCCGGCTTCGAGGTTCAGCTCGGCGTGGTGGCTGGAGATGCTGTTGTCGGGGAGGTGGAGGGCGTTGTCGGGAGTCCGGCCGACGGTGATCTTCTGACCGGCGAGGTCAAAAACCTGATTCGCAAAATCGCTATTCTGGCCGATGAAACGAGGCATAGGAGGGTACCGTTATTCTTTGGATGAGGCTGCGGGAGCGGTTTTAGGAGACGCCGGGGACTTTTCCGGTTTCGATCGCGGTGGCGAAGTCGTCGAAGAAGCGGGTGGTCTCGTGGGGGCCGGGGGAGGCCTCCGGGTGATACTGGACGGAGAAGACGGGGAGCTTCCGGTGGGTGAGGCCCTCGCAGGTCCGGTCGTTCAGGTTGATCTGGCTGATCGCGACGGTCTCCGTGGGGAGGGAATCGGCGTCGACGGCGAAGCCGTGGTTCTGGGAGGTGATGCTGACCCGGCCGGTGTTCTCGCCGCCGACTTCCTGGACGGGCTGGTTGCCGCCGCGGTGGCCGAACTTCAGCTTGAAGGTCTTGCCGCCGAGGGCGTAGCCGAGGATCTGGTGGCCGAGGCAGATGCCGAAGACGGGGATCTTCGACGCCACGAGCTTCCGGGCCGTCTCGTGGGCGTAGGTGAGCTTCGAGGGGTCGCCGGGGCCGTTGGAGAGGAAGACGCCGGCCGGCTTCATGGCGAGGACTTCCTCGGCGGGGGTCCGGGCGGGGACGACGGTGACGGCGAAGCCGTGCTGCCGGAGGCGGCGGAGGATGTTGTACTTGATGCCGAAGTCGTAGGCGACGATCCGGTGGCGGACGGGGGGCAGGGGGGCGAAGTAGTCTTCGCCGGTGAGGGGGCGGGCTCCTTCGGGGCGGGTGCCCTGGACGAGGGTCCATTTCCGGCTCCGGGAGCCGTCAACGTCCCACTCGTAGGTTTTCTTGGTCGAGGTGAGCTCGACGAAGTCCTGGTCCTCGTAGCGCCAGGCGTTGGCCTGGGCGATCGCTTCCTTCTCGGAGACGTCCTCGGTGGTCAGGACGCCCCGGAGGGCGCCCTTCGTGCGGAGGTGCTTCGTGAGGGCACGGGTGTCGATGCCGGAGATGCCGGGGATGCCGTATTCGGAGAGGTAGCTGGAGAGGTCCTGGTTCGAGCGCCAGCTGCTGGCCCGGGGGGAGAGGCGGCGGACGGCGAAGCCGGAGACCTGGGCCTTGTCCGACTCGACGTCGAGGGGGTTGACGCCGTAGTTCCCGATCTCGGGGTAGGTCATTGTGATGATCTGGCCCGCGTAGGAGGGATCGGTGAGGATCTCCTGGTAGCCGGTCATCGAGGTGTTGAAACAGACCTCGCCGACCCGGGTGGCGGGTGCGCCGAAGGCTTGTCCGCGAAAGACGAGTCCGTCTTCGAGGGCCAGGAGTGCGGGGCGGGGGGAGGGAGTGGGCATTACAGTTTCCAGATGATGTGTCCGTTAACAATGGTGAGTACCGCGCGGCCACGCAAGGGCATTTTGTCGAACGGGCAGTTCCGGGAGCGGGACTCGAACTGCTCCGCGTCGACGACCCACTCCAGGGAGGGGTCGATGACGGTGACGTCGGCGTCGGCCCCGAAGGCGAGGGTTCCCTTGTTCAATTTGTCGAGGCGGAGGATCCGGGCGGGCTCGATGGTGAGGCGGGAGATCATCGTCGGCCAATCGATGACCTTCGGCTCGATGAGGGCCTTGATGAAGACGGGGAGCTCGGTCTCGAGGCCGATGATGCCGAAGGGGGCGCGGTCGAACTCGACCTCCTTCTCGTGCCTCGTGTGGGGGGCGTGATCGCTCGCGAGGACCTCGATGGTCCCGTCGGCGACCGCCTCGAGGAGGGCCTGGCGGTCGGCCTCGGTGCGGAGCGGGGGGTTCATCTTGTAGTTGGTGTCGTAGCCCTGGCAGGTCTCGTCGGTGAGGAGGAGGTGGTGGGGCATCGCCTCGCCGTGGATCCGGATGCCGCGCTGCTTCGCCTCCCGGAGGATGCGGACGGAGCCGATGCTGGAGAGGTGCTGGCAGAGGATGGTGGTCCCGGTCAGCTCGGAGAGCATGGCGTTCCGGCCGACGATGATCTCCTCGGCGATGGCGGGCCAGCCCCGGAGGCCGAGGACGGTGCTCCAGTAGCCCTCGTTCATGACGGCCCCGGCGGTGAGGGCGTAGTCCTGGCAATGGTCGAGGACGGGGAGGTCGAACATCTTCGCGTATTCGAGGGCGCGGCGCATCAGCTCGTTGTTCTGGATGCAGTGGCCGTCGTCGGTGATGGCGACGACGCCCGCCTTCTTCAGGGAGCCGATGGGGGCCAGCAGCTCGCCCTTCATTTCGACCGAGAGGCAGCCGGTGGGGTAGACGTTGACGACGGCGTCGTTCGCGATCTTCTGCTGCATCCAGACGACGGTATCGACGCTGTCGACGGCGGGCCGGGTGTTCGGCATCGCGACGATGCTGGTGAAGCCCCCGGCGGCGGCGGCGCGGCTGCCGTGGCGGATGGTCTCCTTCGCGGAGCCGCCCGGCTCGCGGAGGTGGACGTGGACGTCGATGAGGCCGGGGGTGACGATCTTCCCGGCGACGTCGACGGTCTGCCACGCGGCGTCCGGATGGAGCGCGGGATCGACGACCTTGCCGTCGAGGAGGTGGACGTCGCCGACGGCGTCGCGCTTCGACGCCGGATCGATGACGCGGCCGCCCTGGAGTTTCAGGGCGAGGGGTTGGGTGCCGGGGGCGGGACGTTCTTGGATGCTCATGCAGGGCGCGTCGTGAAATTAGGCTAGGCGGAGACTCCCTGCGGGCCTTGGCCGCCGGAGAGGAGATAGAGGATGGCCATGCGGACGGCCATGCCGTTGGAGACCTGTTCGAGGATCACCGAGTTCGCGCAGTCGGCGACGCCGCTGTCGATCTCGACGCCGCGGTTGATCGGGCCGGGATGCATGATCATGACATCGGGGCGGCATTTCTTGAAGCGATCCGCCGTGAGGCCGAAGAGGGCGGTGTATTCGCCGAGGGAGGGGAAGAGGGTCTTCTGCTGCCGCTCGTGCTGGATGCGGAGGAGCATGAGGACGTGGCTCTCGGCGAGGACGTCGTCGATCGAGTGGCTGAGCTTCACCCGGTTTCCCGCGACGCCGAACTGGGAGAAGACGAGGGGGAGGAGGGTGGTGGGGCCGACGAGGGTGACCTCGGCGCCCGATTTCAGCAGGGCCCAGATGTTCGAGCGGGCGACGCGGCTGAAGAGGATGTCCCCGATGATGGCGACTTTCTTCCCCTTCAGGTCGGGGAAGTGCTGGCGGATGGTGAAGAGGTCGAGGAGGCCCTGGGTGGGGTGCTCGTGGGCGCCGTCCCCGGCGTTGATGACGCCCGCCTCGAGGCGCTCCGCGAGGAACTGGGCGGCCCCGGCGGCGGAGTGGCGGAGGATGACCAGGTTGGTCCCCATGGCCTGGAGGTTGAGGGCGGTGTCCTTCAGGGTCTCGCCCTTGGTGAAGGAGCTGCGGTCGCTGTCGAGGGAGAGGACGTCGGCGCTGAGGCGGCTGGCGGCGAGCTCGAAGGAGGCGCGGGTGCGGGTGCTCGGCTCGACGAAGAGGTTGATGACGGTCTTGCCCCGAAGGGAGGGGACTTTCTTGATCTGCCGGCCCAGCACTTCCTTGAAGGCGGCGGCGGTCGAGAGGATGAGCTCGATCTCCCACGATTCGAGGTCGCGGATCGCGAGGAGGTCTTTGCGTTTCCAGGCTTGGGCTGGGGCGGTGGTGGGCATGGGCGTCAGGATTGGAGCAGGACGGAATCGTGGCCGTCGTTTTCGGTGAAGTGGACGGTGACGCGGTCGGCGAGGGAGGTGGTGAAGGCCGCCCCGACGAAGTCGGCCTGGATCGGGAGCTGGCGGTGGCCCCGGTCGACGAGCGCCAGGAGGCGGATGGCGGCGGGGCGGCCGAAGTCGTTCAGCGCGTCGAGGGCGGCCCGGGTCGTCCGGCCGGTGAAGAGGACGTCGTCGACGAGGAGGACGGTCTTCCCCGTCGGGTCGAAGGGGATCTCGGTCTGGTGGGGGATGGGGAGGTGCTGGCTGAGGTCGTCCCGGTGGAAGGTGATGTCGATCTGGCCGACGGGGGGGATCTGGCTGCCGGTGATCGCCCCGATCCGGTCGGCGAGGCGGCGGGCCAGGGTGACGCCCCGCGTGGGGAGGCCGACGAGGGCGAGGGACTGGGGCTGAGAAACGGAAGCGGCGACCTCGGAGGCGAGGCGTTCAATCAGGGCGGCGATCTGCGCGCCGTCGAGGAGGGGCCGGGTTTCCATGGGATAAAGAGAGTCTCATGGAACTACCCGATCCGGCAGGGGACTGCAAGCGTTAGCGGGGGCCCGCGGTCAGGGAAGGGGGAGGCGGGACCTGTCGCGGACGAATTGGCGCTGGAGCTGCAATTGCTGGTCGAGCTTGCGGTAGAGGATGTAGCCCACGACGCCCAATGCGAGGAATGCCCATTTCATGCCCAAAAGTAATGCAGGAGCGGGCGATGTCAAAAAACGGGGCGCGTCAAATATCCCAGGCATCCTCCGCGGGCGTCAGGATTTCCCACAGCTTGTCCCGGAGGGCCTGGGGGAGGAGGGGCTTGGAGAGGATGGCGGCGACGCCGAGTTCCTCGAGCTGCTGCTGGGCTTCCTCGGAGATCATGCCGCTGAAGACGACGATCTTGCCCCGGTAATCTCGGGGCGCGCGGCGGAGCTCGCGGATGAGGTCGAGGCCGGAAAGGTTCGGCATGTTGAGGTCGGTGAGGACGAGGTCCCAGCGCCGGGGCTCGGCCTCGTAGGCGCGGAGGGCGGCGAGGCCGTCGGCTTGGCGGGAGACGACGAATCCCTGGCGGAGGAGGAAGGCGCCGATGGCCCCGGCGACGAAGTCGTCGTCCTCGGCATAGAGGATCTGGCGGCCGAGGGCGGGGTTGGCGGGGGCGGCGGGCTGGGCCTTGCCGGGGGGCTTTTTCCCGGCGGGCTCTTCGGACTGGGTCCGGCGGGGGAGGTTCAGGCGGAAGGTGGTGCCGTGGCCGAGCCGGCTCTCGAGGTCGATGAAGCCGCCGACGGCCTCGACGAAGCTCCAGACGGCGGCGAGGCCGAGGCCGGTCCCCTTGCGCGGCCCCTTCGTGGTGAAGAAGGGCTGGAAGACCCATTGGCGGGTCTCGGTCGACATGCCGGTGCCGTTGTCGGTGACGTAGAGCTGCTGGAAGGGCTCCGGCTTCCCGGAGGCGGTGGCGGTCGCCGGAGGCTGGGCGATCAGGGCGCGGGTGCCGACGACGATGGTGGGGACCCAGGCGGGATCGCCGCCCTCGGACGCCTTGTCCAACTTATCGACCAGGGCGTCCTTGGCGTTGAGGATCAGGTTGATGAGGGCCTGGGAGAGGCTGCCCCGGTTGTAGAGGGCGGGGGGGAGGTCGGGATCGAAGGCGGTCTCGATCCGGATGCGGCGATCGAGGGTGCGGTGGATGAACTGGAGGGTCTCCCCGGCGATGTCGGAGAGGCGGAGGAGCTCGAGCTTCTCGTTCCCCGGCTTGCTCATCTGCATGATGCGGCTGACGAGGTTCGCGGCGGAGTGGATGGCCCGGTCGACGGCGGCGAGGTCGTCCTGGAGGCCGGGGCGGTCGCCGAGCTGGGCGGTGACGTTCTCCACGTGGAGGAGCATCGGGGTGAGGATGTTGTTGAACTCGTGGGCGACGCCCGCCGCGAGCTCGCCGACGGCCTTCAGGCGGCGGCTCTGGTGGAGCTCCTGCTCGGCCCGCTTCCGCTCCGTGATGTCGAGGCCGACGAGGATCGCCCCCGAGGGGAGGTCGTGGGCGTCGAGGAGGCGCGAGATGTTCCAGAGGAGGATCGGGGTGGCGACGTTCCCGCTGGTGGCCCCGGCCGCCGGGGCGGGGGTGACGGGGATCTCGTAGTTCCGGATGGGATGGCCGTGGAAGGCGGCGGCGATGCGGCGGGTGATCTCCTCCCGGAGCTCGGCGGGGACGGCGAGGGAGAGGTAGCTCTGGCCGAGGGCGGCCTCGCGCTTCACGCCGATGACGTGCTCGGCCTCGGTGTTCCACTCGAAGATCGTGTAGTCGAGGTTGATTCCGATGATGACGCTGGCGGCGGTCTCGATGACGGAGCGGAATTTCCGCTCGCGCTGCGTCAGCTCCTCGAGGACGCGGCGGCGGGCGTTGATCTCGTGGATCGTCCCCAGCATCCGGACGGGGCGGCCCGCGGTGTCGTGGAAGGCGCGGCCCCGGTTGCGGTACCACTGGTAGGTCCCGCTTCGCGTGCGGATGCGGAACTCGAAATCGTAGGGGGCGCGGTTTTCGAGGTGGGCAATGTGGATGTCGCGGATCCGCTCCCGCTCGTCGGGATGGAGGCGGGCCTCGAAGTCGGCGATCCGGGAGTCGGGGGCGGGATCGTCCTGCGGGTAGCCGAGGAGTTCCCCGTAGATGGGGGAAAAGTAGGCGTTGCCGGTGACGAGGTCCCAATCCCAGATGCCGGTGCGGGAGCCGAGGGCGGCGAGGCGGAAGCGATCCTCCTCCTCGGTGGGAGCGCGCCCGATAGGGGAAGCCGGGACGGGGAGGGGATAGAGGAAGCCGGAGGAGGTCCGCTCCTGTTCGCTCCGGGTGGTGGTGACGGAATCGAGGGAGAAGAAGGAGAGGAGCTGGTCTTGCATGAGGGAATTTATTTATATTTAGTCTATGGATTTAGTATTTTAAATAACAAAATAAGGCAAGAGCCGGTTATTTTGAAGTTAAAGAGGCCCGGAGGAGGCCGGAGGGAAGAGGGGCTGCCCTCTCCAGGCGTTAGGAAACGCCGATGCGGGAGCCGTCGCTGCGGCGCTGGAGGACGCCGTGGCGGTGTTCGCGCCAGGTGGCGCGGTGGTTGACGATCCAGTCGAGGAGGGCTTTTTCAAAGCCGACGTCCTGACCGGCCTTTTCACTCTCCAACCACTTGTGCTTGAGGATTTCTTCGCGTTCGGCGAGGAATTCCTGATACAGGGCGGAGTTCCGGAAGAGCTTTTCGTTATCGTGCGAGGTGTCCATCAGGTCGATGAAGCGGGTGTCACTTTCGAGTTACACTGTATATGCGAGAGAGGGCGTTTGTCAAGTGGCGGGGCCGCTGAACGCAATAACCGGCTCAGGTATTTTACCTAAAAATCGGGAAATATTTTGTAAAACTTTAATGGAGTCTTACCCGAGCCGTTTCTGAATCGCCGTCGCCGCAGCGAGGAAGGCCTGGGCGGTCGCCGATTCGGGAGAGTGAAGGCTGAGGGGAACGCCCGCGTCGCCCGATTCGCGCAGGGCGATCTCGATGGGGATCTCGCCGAGGAGGGGAACGCCGAGGCGGGCGGCCTCGTGCTTGCCGCCGTCGGAGCCGAAGATGGCGTACCGCTTGCCGTTGTCGGGACAGAGGAAGGCGCTCATGTTCTCGATGAGGCCGAGGAGGGGGACGTTGACTTTCTGGAACATCGAGGCGGCCTTGCGGGCGTCGATGAGGGCGACTTCCTGCGGCGTCGTCACGATGATCGCACCGGAGAGGGCGACGGTCTGGACGATGGTGAGCTGGATGTCGCCGGTGCCGGGGGGAAGGTCGAGGAGGAGGATGTCGAGCTCGCCCCAGGCGACGTTGCGGAGGAACTGCTGGGTGTAGCGGGTGACCATCGGCCCGCGGAGGACGGCGGGGGCGTCCCCCTCGAGGAGGAAGCCCATGCTCATGAGGCGGAGGCCGTGGCGCTCGATGGGAAGGATCCTCGTCTCGTCCTCGGCGACGGGGGCTTCCCGGGTGCCGAACATGTGGGCGATGCTGGGGCCGTAGATGTCGCAATCGCAGAGGCCGACGCGCCATCCGGCCTGCCGCAAGGCGACGGCGAGGTTCGCGGCGACGGTCGATTTCCCGACGCCGCCCTTGCCGCTGGCGACCGCGACGATGTGGCGGACGCCGGGGATCTCGGTCTTGTAGGAGACGGGACCGGTGGCCCCGGGGGCCTGCGCGTGGGCGTGGGGGGCGGCGGCGGGCGGCGCGGCGACGGCGATCTCGACCTCGATCTCGAGGTCGGCCCCGCCGGGGAGGAGGGTGTGGAGGGCGTCGCGGACGGCGAGGTCGATCTGCCGGGGCAGTTCCTTGTCGGCGGTGGCGAGGGCGAGGCGGAGGGTGATCTTTTGGCGATCCCCGGTTCCGATCGGGGCGATGGCGGTCCCCTTCACGAGGCCGAAGGAGACGATGTCCCGGCTGAATCCGGGGTATTTGACGGTCTTCAGCGCGGCGATGATCTGGTCTTCGCGTAGGGGGGAATTCATTTGAGGAAAAGGATGAGGTGTTCGGTGTGGGCCAGCACGTAATAGGTGAGGGCGCCGATCGCCGAAAGGAGGGGGGTGAAGGAGAGGAGGACGAAGAAGGCGACGAACCACCAGACGTTGCCGGGGTTCATGAGCTCCTCGGGGAGGCGGAAGAAGGCGCCGAGGAGGAGCCAGCCGTCGAAGGGGGGGATGGGGATGAGGAGGTGGGAGAGGCCGATGAAGCCGGAGATGAAGGCGGCGGTGTCGAGGAGGTTGCACCAAGTCGAGTCGGGGGCGAGGAAAAGGGTACGGCAGGCGGTGAGGATGACGGCGATGAGGAGGCTGGCGAGGGGCCCCGCGACGGCGAAGAGGACCATCTGGAGCCGGGGCTGGCGCTCGTCCGGGGTGAAGGGGACGGGACGGCCCCAGCCGAGGGGGGTGAGGCTGTGGTTGAGGACGAAGTTCAGGACGGGGAGGATGAGGGTCCCCCAGATGTCGATATGGCTGAGGGGATTGAGGGTGAGGCGGCCTTCGTCCTCGGCCTCGTCGTCGCCCAACCAGTGGGCGGCCCAGGCGTGGGCGACCTCGTGGAGGGTGACCAGCGGGATGAAGAGGAGGAAGATGTAGAGGGATTGGAGGAAGGACGGGGAGGACATGGGGTCGGGACGGGGATGGATCGGGGTCGGGAGCCAGAAGTTAGGGGGATTTGGGGGGAAGGGCAAGCGGGGAGGGGGGCGGGGCATTGCCGGGGCTTGCTCCGTCTTTTAGAAAGAACGCGACCTTTTCAAAGTGAATCACAGCCTCTAGAACGGGGGCCGATCGAAGCGCGTCAGCCAAGCGCGCCGGTCTTTTTCTGGTATTCTATCTCATGTCTTTCCGTCCTTTCCTGTTCCTGTTGCCGTTTTTGGCGCTGAGCCCGGTCCTGGGCCGGGCGCAGGAGGCGTCGGGAAGCGGGACGACTGCGGCCCCAGCGGCCTCGGCCCCCGCGCCGTCGGCGACGCCCGATCCCGCTCCGGCCCCGGCTCCGCCTGTCGCGCCCGGGCCGGTGACGGCGACGGCTCCCGCCGCAGCGCCCTCCGATCCCGCGCCGACGGCGGCCCCGGCGGCGAGTGCGGCGAGCGTCCCGGCCGCGCCGCCGAGCCCGACGACGACGACCACCACGACGATCACGACGACGGTGGCGACACCCGCCCCTTCCCCCCCCGCCGCCTCGACGGCTCCTTCGGCGTCTTCCGGGTTGAAGGTCGTCCGCCTCGGGATCGATGTGTTGGCGGCCGATGATTTCAAGGCGTTGGCGGGGAAGCGGGTGGGGCTGATCACGAATCAATCGGGGGTGAACCGGAAGGGGATCTCGACGATCGACGTGTTGCGGGCGGCTCCTAACGTGAAGCTGGTCGCCCTCTACGGGCCGGAACACGGGGTCTACGGGGCGGAGCATGCGGGGCTTTACGTGGCGAGTTCGGTCGACACGCGGACCTCGCTCCCGGTCTATTCCCTTTACGGCGACACGAAGAAGCCGACCCCCGACATGTTGAAGGACATCGACGTCCTGGTCCTCGACATCCAGGACATCGGGGCGCGGAGCTACACCTTCATCGGGACGATGGCGCTGGCGATGGAGGCCTGCGGGGAGGCGGGGAAGGAATTCATGGTCCTCGACCGGCCGAATCCGATCGGGGGGAACCGCGTGGAGGGGATGCCGCTGGGGGCGAAGACGCTGGCCCTCGACCTGAAGTCCCGCTCCCTGGTCGGGAACCTTCCGATCCCCTACGTCCACGGCCTCACGATGGGGGAACTGGCCCAGATGATCGTGGGGGAGGGGTGGATCAAGGCGGCCCCGAAGAAGCTGACGGTGATCCCGATGAAGGGCTGGAAGCGGGAGATGACGTGGAAGGAGACGAACCTGGCGTGGGTCCCGCCGTCCCCCCACATCCCGACGCCGGAGAGCACCTTCGGCTATGTGCTGACGGGGCTGTGGGGCGATATCCCGGGGATCGCGAACGGGGTCGGCTACACGCTCCCCTTCGGCCTGGTCGGCGGGGCGACGATCGACCGCTATGCGCTCCAGAAGGGGATGGAGGACCGGAAGCTGCCGGGGATGCTCTTCATCCCCACGCTCTTCCAGCCGTTCTATTTCGGGAACAAGGACAAGCTCCTCTCCGGGGTCCAGGTGATCTGCACCGATCCGGCGAAGGCGAACCTGATGACGACCTCGATGGCGCTGATCGAGGAGATCCAGACGGAGCTGGGCCACGAGGTCCTCTCCTCGATGAGCAAGTCCGACACCGACCTCTTCGACAAGCTGTGCGGCGGCGACACGGTGCGGCTCCACCTGATCGCCCGGAAGCCGGTCGCCGATTTGATCGCCAGCTGGCAGCCTTTCCTTGACGATTTCCGTGTTCGGCGGGAGAAGTATCTCCTGTACAAGACGACGCCTCCCTAGACCCCCGACCACCCTTACTTTGAAAAAGACCTTCCAGATTATTTTCAACAGCATTAGCGCCGAGGAATTGGCCGCGCTGCCGACGGTGCTGCAGCTCTCGGTGACGGCGAGCCTCGAATCGATCCCGGAGCACTTCGGCGCCGGGGGCGAGGGCGACTACGGCCGCCTGGAGCGCGAGGGGCGGACGATCTACCGCTACCGCGTCGGCGATTACCGGATCTATTTCGAGAAGGGGGAGCGGGGCATCATCGTCCATCGCGTCCTGAACCGGAACACGCTGAAGGATTTCCTTTTCCGCTCGAATCTCCCCGTCCTCGCGGCGGAAGACGAGGCGCTCCAGAAAAACCCTGAATTCTGGAAGATGCTGGATGGGCCTAAGTAAGGAAGAGAAGGAACGCTCCCAGCGATGGGAGGCACCCTCCTCGGGCGGCCGCTACGGCGGGCTCGGGCGGACGGGGTGGCTCTTCGTCGGGGCCGTCGTCCTTTACCTCGCCCTCTTCGGGCTCTTCCGCGGCCTCCCCCTTTTCAACACGCTCCAGGAGACCCCGCCCGTCGTCCCCGAGGTGGTGATCGAGGGGGGCGGCGCCTCCCTCCCGGCCCTCGCCTCGGTGGCGACGCCCGCTCCGGCCTCCCTCCGCCCGGCCCCCGCCCCGCTCCTCCCGTCCCCGACGCCCGGCCCCCTCGCGGCGACGCCGCCCCCGGCGGCGACGGCAGCGAAGACCGACCGGGCGTCCTCGGCCCCGGCGCTGGCTGCGGCGTCCCCTTCGGCCCCGGCGGCGACCGACGCCCCCTCCCAGGAGGGCGGGGAGGGGCGGGTAGCGTTGTTCGACATGGCGGTCTCCTCCCGCCGGGTGGTCTATCTCCTCGATGTCTCGGGGAGCATGCAGGAGCCTTCCGATCCCGCCGCGCCGGGCGGGACGGGGAAGAGCCGCTTCGAGGTCTCGACGGAGGAGATCCGCCGCTCGATCCGGGGGCTTCCGCCGCAGGTCTCCTTCAACATCGTCTTCTTCGCCGACGGGGCGGTCTCGCTCTCCCCCGATCCCCTCCCGGCGACGCCCGAGGCGAAGCGGCGGGCCGAGGCGTTCCTTTCCAAGCTCCCCGACATGGGCGGGAGTACCCGCTTCGTGGCGGGCATCCACGAGGCATTGCGCAACGGCGGGGACACGCTATTCCTGACGACCGACGGGGGCCTCAACGAGCCGGAGTGGAAGGTGATCGAGAAGGTGCAGGAGGAGATGGCGGCGATGCCGGTGAAGCCCCGGCTCTACACCTTCGGGATGACGGCGGGGCCGATGGAGGACGGGACCGACCGCCTCTTCGAGAAGCTCTGCCTGATGTATGGCGGCCGCTACCAGCCGATGCGGGAATGGCAGGCGGGAAAGCCGCAGTAAATCTTAGACCGAGGAGAGCGCGATGGAAGAGGGCCTGCTGTTGATCCGTGATTTGGCCGTGGTGCTCAGCTTCGCCGCGGCGGCGGGGGTGTTGCTGCGGAAGATCGGCATCTCGACCGTCGTCGCCTACCTGGCGGCGGGGATGATCGTCGGCCCGAACACGCCGCCCTTCTCCCTCGTCCACGACATCGCCCGCATCCACACCCTTTCGGAACTCGGCCTCGTCTTCCTGATGTTCTTCGTCGGGATGGAGCTGAGCCTGCGCCGGGTGCGGCAGCTCGGCGCGCCGCTCCTCCTGATCACGGCGGGGACGGCGGGCGGGGTCTTCTGGCTCTCGCAGGGGCTGACGCAGGCCCTCGGCTGGGACCCGACGGCGGGGCTCTACGTCGCCGGGATGCTGATGGTCTCCAGCTCCGCCATCATCACGAAGACCCTCGGCGAGTCGGGGGCGATGCACGAGCGTTTCGCCCGCCGGGCGATGGGCATGATGGTGCTGGAGGACATCGTGGCGGTGGTGATGCTGGCGCTGCTGGCGACGAAGGGGGCGGCGGCCCATGGCGGAAGTGGAGGCGGGGCGGAGGAGTTCGACCTCGGCAAGATGCTGGTGCTGATGGGCGGCTTCGTGGCGCTGATGGTGGTGGCGGGGATCCTCGTGGTCCCCTCGTTCCTCCGGGGGCTCTCGAAGGTCTCCGACGTCGACCTCCGCGTGGCGGCGGTGGCGGGGATTCTCCTCGGGATCGCCTACATGGCGGCCTCGGCGGGTTACTCGGTGGCGCTCGGCTCGTTCCTCTTCGGGATGGTGGTGGCGGAGACGAATTACCGGGAGCGGGTCGAGAAGGCCTTCACCGGGGTGAAGGCGATGTTCGTCGTCGTCTTCTTCGTCTCGGTCGGGATGCTGATCAATATCCACGACGTGCTCGCCCATTGGGGCCTCGTCCTCCTCGTCGCCTCCTTCTCGATCGCCGCGCGGGCGACGGCGGCGACCCTCTCCCAGCTGGTGACCGGCATCCCCCTGAGCGCCGCCGTCCGGACGGCGCTGGTGGTGACGCCGATCGGCGAATTTTCCTACATCATCGCCCAGCTGGCGGTCGACGCGAAGGCGGTCCCCCTCTATTTCTACAGCGTGGCGGCGGGGGCCTCGGTGATCTCGGCGTTCCTCGCCCCGTTCCTCGTCCGGTTCTCGGAGCGGATCGCGGAGGAAGTGGAGAAGAGGCAGCCCGCCCCACTGAAGTGGCTGCTGGGAGGCTATCGCGACCGGCTCACGAAGACCGGGGCCCGGATGGACCGGAGCCCGCTCTGGGTGCTGACCCGGGGGAGGATCGGGCAGGTGGTGCTGGAGGGGCTTCTCTTCGTCGGCATCCTCGGGTTCTCCCCGATGCTGCGGCGGTCGGTCGGCTGGACGGCGGAGTTCCTCGGCGTCAGCGCGTGGATGGACGAGCTGAAGTGGGCCTTCTGGGGCGTGGTGCTGGTCTCGGCCCTCGTCCTCGCGGTGGCGACGTGGCGGAACGTGGCGGCCCTCGGGATGATCGTCTCGCAGGCCTTCTTCTGGGAGAAGGGGCGGAAGGTCGGCCGGTTCCTCGATCTGGCGATCCAGATCGGCTCCGGCGCGGTGCTGCTGGGGGTCTTCTACCGGCTCTTCCCGGTCTACGTCCCGGGCGGGAAGGTCGGCTGGCTGCTCCTTCTCGCCGCGATGATTTCCTTCCTCTGGTTCCTGCGGAAGCGGCTGATCCGGTGGCACAGCCGCCTCCAGTTCTCGATGACGCGGGCGTTCAAGGAGGAGGTCTCCCGCGCGAAGCTCCGCCCGGGCAAGACGATGCGGGAGGAGGATTGGGGCGTCGACCTCGTCGAGGTCACCATTCCCCAGGGGGTCGCCTATGCCGGGCAGAGCCTCCGCGCCCTCGGCATCCGGAGCCGGATGGGGTGCACCGTCGTCGAAATCGAGCGGCAGGGCGTCGAGCTGGCCAATCCCCATCCCGATCAGTCCCTCTATCCGGGAGACCGCGTCCTCCTCGTCGGCGGCGAAAAGGAGACGGCCCAGACCCGCGCCTTCCTCGAGCGGGAAGGGAAGGACGAGGCTGAATCGTTCCGGGAAAACACCCTCGAAACGGTCCTCATCCCCGAGGGGAGTCCCCACCTCGGAAGGACCCTCGCCGAGCTCGGAGTTTTTACTGAAACAGGCGTGCAAATCATCGGTATCCGTCGCGAGGGTAAAACGTTCTTAAATCCTTCGGCGAAAGAGACTTTCAAAGCGGGGGACGCCCTCCTGATCCTCGCCACGCCTGAAGAGGGATCGCAGTTCGAGCAGTGGCTCCTCGGTTAATCGGGAGCCGAGCGAAAACACTTAGGAAAGTGGCATGACTGTTGCTTTAACTCCTCCATATGATTTCGGAATGGAAACAGACGTGGAACGGATGGCTTGCCGTCCTCTCCGCCCTTTTGCCCATTTTGAAGTCGATGCCTTCCCCAGCTCCCGTGGCGGTTCGGTCCTCCCATCATCGTCATGATGGAGGGCCCCGGGTGGGAATCCGGAGGAAGGCGTTCTAAACCATTTCGTCCGGGTTCGGTTTTGTGCCGGGAGCCTGGACGATGAACAGAAAGAAACACGGACTGCTGTGCGGTCCTAATCACTAAACAACAATAACATGAAGAAAATTGCATCGATCTGTTGCTCCTTGCTCTTGGGCCTTTCGGCTCTCGGCTTCCCGGCGGCCCATGCCGAAGAAGCGTCCGCGGCCATCGTCGCTGACGCCGCTGCCACCTCCGCCGCCCCCGCCACGCCTCCTCCCGGCACGCTCGAACAGCGTGTGGCCGACCTCGAGGCCTACATGAACAACGGTGCCGTCGGAACGGCGACCGAAGGGGACAAGACGACCACCTGGACGTCCAACCTCTCCATCGGACCGGGCCACAACGCCTGGATGATGACCTGCTCGGCGCTCGTCCTCTTCATGACGCTCCCCGGCCTGGCGCTCTTCTACGGCGGCCTCGTCCGTCGCAAGAACGTCCTCTCCGTCCTGGCCCAGTGCTTCCTGATCACCGGGATCGTCTCGATCCTCTGGTGGATCGTCGGCTACAGCTTCTGCTTCTCCGCCAGCTCGGACGGCCTCCTCAAGGGCATCCTCGGCGGGACCACGCAGGCCTTCCTCCACGGCGTGAGCTCCACCCCCAACACGGGCTACTCCGCGTGGGCCGGTGAGAACGTCTTCTCGATGTTCCAGCTCATGTTCGCTATCATCACCCCGGCGCTCATCGTCGGCGCGATCGCCGAACGCGTGAAGTTCACCGCCATCGCGGTCTTCATGACCCTCTGGATGTTCGCGGTCTACTTCCCCATGGCCCACATGGTCTGGGGCGGCGACGGCCTCATGAACGGTGTCTGGAACGCCGACGCCAAGATCAAGGCGATCGACTTCGCCGGTGGTACCGTCGTTCACATGACCTCGGGTTGGTCCGCGCTCGTCTTCGCGCTGATCGTCGGCAAGCGCCTCGGCTTCGGCACGCAGAGCTTCGCCCCCCACAGCGTCGTCCTCTGCATGGTCGGCACCGGCATGCTCTGGGTCGGCTGGTACGGCTTCAACGCGGGCAGCGCCGGCGCCGCCGACGTCGTCTCCGCCAACGCCTTCATGACCACCACGCTCGCCACCGCCTTCGCCTCGTTCGTCTGGGCCGCCCTTGAATTCATCTTCAAGAAGAAGGCCAGCGTCCTCGGCTTCTGCTCCGGCGCCGTCGCCGGCCTCGTCGTGATCACCCCTGCTTGCGGCTTCGTCAATGCCGAAGGCGCCGCCTGGATCGGCCTCGCCGCCGGTGTGGTTCCGTTCTTCGCCGTGACCTTCCTCAAGCCGATGCTCGGCTACGACGACGCGCTCGACACCTTCGGCGTCCACGCCGTCGGCGGCACCCTCGGTGCCATCCTGACCGGCGTCCTTGCGACCCCCGACGTGAACAGCAACCTCAACACCAACCTCAAGGACCTCATCGCGAACCACACCCTGGTTTACGAGCAGCTCAAGGCGGTTGGCGTGACGATCGTCCTCTCCGTGGTCGCCACGGCGGTCATCGCCTACCTCGTGAAGTTCACCATCGGTCTCCGCCCGACCCCCGAGCAGGAAACCCAGGGTCTCGACATCGTCGATCACGGCGAGGAGGGCTACATCCTCTAAACTTCGGTTTAGAAGAATCCAATCCAGGAACCCGCGCGGAGCGGGGCGCATCGCTCCACTCCGCCGGGATCCAAACAAAACTGAGATCACTACATGAAAAAGATCGAAGCCATCATCAAGCCCTTCAAGCTCGAAGAAGTGAAAGCCGCGCTTTCCGAAATCGGCATCGAAGGGATGACCGTCACCGAGGTTAAGGGATTCGGCCGCCAGAAGGGCCACACCGAGATCTACCGTGGCAGCGAATACACCGTCGACTTCCTCCCCAAGGTGAAGGTCGAGATCGTCGTCGCCGACGACAAGGTCGAGGCCGCCACGAAGTCGGTCCTCACCACCGCCAAGACCGGCAAGATCGGTGACGGGAAGATCTTCATCCTCCCCATCGAGCAGGCCTTCCGCATCCGCACCGACGAGACGGGCGACAAGGCTGTCTAATTCGTAGAGATACGCGTTAAAAGGTTATGGGAAGGGCGATCCGGCTTGCCGGGTCGCCCTTTTTATTTTGCGCGTCCCGGGCGATGGCACGTCCGATGCTTCCCTAAAAGCATGAGCGTTCTCAAGCGTTCGATGGACCTCGTCGAAGAGATTCGGCGGGAGCTCGATTCCCGTGCGATCGGGAAGGGGAAATCCGTTGCCGCCGGGCATAAATGGCCCCAGGGCCTCGGAGAAGAGATCGAGCGGGCCGTCTGGGAGGCCCTCCGCCTGTGGGATGCCGAGCTGGCGCTCCCCGTCTGCCCTCTCACCGGCCAGGTCTACGCCGGAGGCGAATGGATCGACCTCGTCACCTACCTCCGCGACCACATCGCCAAGCCCCTCGTCGGAAAGTTTTCCGACCGCGCCCTCCTCGACCTCGTCGAGCGGGAGATGAGTCTCTACCACCAGCACGTCCTCGTCCGCTGAGTGCGCCGGTGCCGGGCAAAATGCCGGTGAGGGGCCATTTTTTTAGCAACAGGCTTGCCAAGTTCCCGTTTTCACGTAGAACGATTCTTCCTCCATTGCCGCGTGGTGCAATTGGTAGCACACCAGATTCTGGATCTGGGTGTTCTAGGTTCGAGTCCTAGCGCGGCAACCACTTTCGAAAGGCCCGTCCTCATCTGAGGGCGGGCTTTTCCTTTGTATTCAAGCGGGTTTGGTGTGACGTGGGAGCGCAACCTCGTGGAGCGGCGCTCTTGCCGCATGAACCGAGCTAATCCATGGGATCGGGCGGCTGCGCTGATTTCTTCCAATCAGGGAGCGGGGGCGGAGCTAGCCTCCAGAACCCAATCGCACGAGTCGGTTGGTTTTTCGGTCGAGGACGAGCCGATTACTTCAATGTGATTGTTGCCCGGAAGAAGAAGTACATTTTCCCAATGCGCGATTTTCACGGCATCCGGTTTTGTCTTGCCGAGAGACTGACCGTTCACGATCAATTCCACCTCGGCACTGTTGGAGTAAGCTTTGACTTCGGTGACGGCGACTTTTCTCGGCGTCGATCGGCGTGAGGCGATATAGACCATGGGTTGCAGATTCCAGTTCGCCTTGTAAAAAAAGTAGGCGTCCTTCTTCGTTGCCCGATCTTGGGTGACTAATCCCTTGTCGTTCAATCCGGTTTGCCCCCCTTCGTCGCGGCCTGCGCTGGGAAGATCGAACATCACCCAGATGAAGCATCCCCATAGCTTCTGATTGTTTTGCATCGTTTTCCAGATGCGCTCGTGGATGTAACTTTGCCATTCCTCGGGATGAAACGGACCTTTGGGATTCACCTTGTCGAGCGAACCTTCCTGATGTTGGTCGGTGTTGGCGCCTCCACCGAATTCCGAAATGCAGATGCGCTCGCCCATCTCTTCGAAGCGATCGCTGATAAACTTCGCCATATCGTTCGGATTCCCTTTGTACCAGCCGGGATACGTATTGAAACAAATGGCGGTAGGGATGGTGTTAAATGTTCGGCCGGGGTGAGCCGTCGCGGCGACGTCGATGCGGGTCGGATCGAGTTCCTGAATCACCGCCTTCAGGTGGGTCAGGAGAGCGTCGGGCGGCGGGGCTTTTTGGATGTCCAGCTCGTTGAATAGGCCCCAGAAGGTCGCGGCGGGGCTATTGTAGTGTTGCAGGACCATTTCCCTCGCCTGGAGTTCCGCATTGGCGCTGAACTCGGGTGTATCGCGAATGCCAATGCTACTAACCAGGGGGACTTCATTCCAGAGCATCAGCCCTTCCCGATCGCACAAGTTGTGAAGATGCTCGCTTTGGGGGTAGTGAGAAAGGCGAATCGCGGTGACGCCCATGTCCGAGATGATCCGCACATCCCGTTCCTCGTCTTCGGGGCTCATGGCCCAGCCTTTGTCGCGAAGATCCTGATGACGGTTCACTCCGTGGATCGGGTAGGGAACTCCGTTGAGGAGGATTCCGTCGGTTTTGGAATAGGCAAGGGTCCGCAAGCCGAGGGCCTGCGTGATTTCATCGACTACTTTCTGGTCGCGCAACACACGGATGGTCGCGGTGTAGAGATAGGGATCATTGCGTCCATTCCAAGGATGAGGGAACGATAGGGTGATAAGACCAGTGGCTGTCTTCGTCGCTCGGCTTTCGACGGTCTCGTTGGTGGAGATCTTGCCTACCGATTTTCCGCCAGCATCGGTGATCTCGCATTCGACTGTCACGTTCGCCGATGCGGGGAGACCGTTGGAGACGAGGGATCGGATTTCGACTGAGGCCTTGTCTGCTTCGAGGGATTTCGTGGTGAGATATGCCCCGGGCGAAGCAAAATCGAGGGGGGTGATGCAAACGGGGTCGGTGACGATCAATTCGACGGGCCGATAGATGCCGCCATCGACGTTGAAATCGCCTCCGATGGGGGGAACGTCGTCCTAGTGAGAATTGTCGACTTGCACTCGCAGTTCGTTGGCCGAGCCGAAGTGCATCAGCGAGGCGGCTTGGAAGCGGATGAATACTCGCTTGTCCTTCCAGTCGGCCGGGATGTCGAGACTGCGTTCATACCAGCCGATGCCTCGGTAATAGCCTCCTTTGACTTCCGGATTCCCTTTTTTGCCTAATTGTCCGTCCATGGCATTCCACGTATGGGGGATGGAAATCTCTTCCCAATCGCCGGTCGATGCCGTCAGAGGGACGTCTGCCTTGATGAACTTCCATCCGGAAGTCAGCGGGCTTGTCATGCGTTGAGCGGAAGCTGTTCCCGAGGTGAACAATAGAAGCGTTCCGCACAGCGCTAGGATGGTCGATTTCATGAGCTTTGGTGCGATGCGCTTCCGCATCCTCTTGTGATCTGGTTTTGGCTTATTTCGTCAGAGACGCGCTTTATTCTTCGTCTGCTTTGTCCTGCTTGCCGTGGGGCGCTGTCGAGGGAGTGACGTCGTTGCTTCCGGGAGGGGGAGGGGTTTTGTCGGGATCGACCTCGAGACGGAGGTAGTCGTAGACGACGCCGCTGGTGAGGTCTCCGGCGGGAACGGTCAGCGTCATCTGGTTTTCGCCGGAGCGGAGGACGGAGGCGTCGAAGGGGAGGCTCTTTTCCTGCCAGACGCCCTTGTCCGTATTGTAGCGGATGGCGTTGGTGGAGACGGGACGGATGCCGCCCACCTTCTTTCCGTTGACGGCGACGAGGAGGGTGGTGCTGTCCGCGCCTGCCAAGGCGAGCCGCAGGGTGGCGGTGCCCCGCGAGGGAGCCTCCGTGGTGAACTTGATGGTCCAGGTGGTGTCCTTGCCGTGGCCGATGGTTTTCCACATGTCCTTGCCTTCGGTGCCGGTCATCACCCATCCGAAGGGCTGGTTGGCGGGATCTTCGGCGGCCGGGTTGAGCCAGGACCGGTTTTCTCCATGGGGGACCTGTTCGAAGAACCAGTCTTTGGAGCAGTCGCTTTGGCCGACGGTGTAGGTGATGTCGTTCGGGAAGAGGAGCGGATAGCGGACGCACCAGCCCCAGCGCCAGAAATTCGTGCCGTCGCCTTTGAAGAACTCGCTCGCGTTGCGATTGGGATAGCCGATCTCCCACACCTGCTTGCCGTAGCGGACGGGCGTCCATTTGATCTGGCCGAGATCGACGGTCTGGCCGGCGGCGACGGTGACGTTGGCCTGCTCATATTCGCCCAGGACGCCGTTGGCGAAGGCGTGAAGGGTATAGGTGCCGGGACGGATGTTCTCGATGGTGAACTTGCCGTCTTCGGTTCCGTCGGCCCAGAACTGGTAGTAGTTCCCGTCGTGGGGCCAGGTGACGAGGGTGCCGTTGCCCGCCCGGAGCTGGAAGGAGGAGCCGCTGCCTTGATAGTCCGGATGGGCGATGCCGACGGTGAGGTTGGGAAGCTTGGCGGTGGCGGCTTGGGGATCGTCGAGGATGAACTGGCCGGTGACGGTGCCGCGCTCGGCCTTCTTGGGGTAGTCGACGCCGTTGACCCAATCGAAGGGCCACTTGGCCTTCTGAATCTTTGCTTGGGCGACGGCGTCCTGCCACAGGGCGAGGCCGTTCTGCCTCCAGGCGTCGGGGACGGACGGGTTGCCGCTGCCGGATGTGGCTGCCAGCGCGTCGAGATCGGCCTGGGAGGGGACGCGGGGGTTGGCGAGGGTGTTGCAGTAGACGAAGATGGGGCCGACGACCTTGTTCCATTCTTCGCCCGTGGGGATATGGACGTTCGTCCCTCCGGCGTAGTGACCGGAGGTCCAGTAATCGAGCATGGTCGCGCTAAGATGGGAGAGGAGGTCGAGTTTCTCGGAGCCGCCGCCGATGTATTCCATCGACGGGTTCATGAAGTAGAGGCCGATGTGCTCCTTGGTGCTCGACCAGCCCCAGGCGGGGGTTCGATACATGATCGCGCAGTAGTTGTACTTGTGCTCGACCGAGTTCTTGTAGACGCCGGTACCGAGGATGTGCTGCTCCTTGGCGTGGATGACGGGCCCCGCCTCGAAGTCCTGGCCGGAGGCCATCAGCATGTTCCGGTCGGCGTCGACGGAGAGCCAGTCCATGACGGGCCTGCCCTCGATGCAGAAGCGGCCTTCGCCGATGCCGACTTCGGGGTAGTCGGCCTTGTGGGTGAAGATGCCGTAGGTGTAGAAGCCGCTGACGCCGCGTTCCATGCAGTAGCGGGTCTCGATGTCGAGTTTGCCATTCACTCCCTTCAGGGAGATCTCGGCCCGGTCCCCGCCGGTAGAGGCGGGATCGATCGTCAGCGACGCCTTGACCTCGCCTGATGGCGTCTCCTCCCAATTGCCGCCGCGACCGATCAGATCGACGCCGCGATAGGTCAACTGGACCATGTTGCCGTTCTTCTTGCTCACGGTCGCCTTGACGATGCCGTTGTCGAGGATCCAGACGGTGGGGGTGTCCTTGACGGTGACAGGCGACGAAACGGTCGGGGGAGCAACGACCGGCACGACATCGTCAGCCGCCCTCGTCGACAGGGTCGCGGAGACGACCAGGAGCAGGGCCAAACCAAGTTTCGCGGAATGGAAGGGGGAGGGGTGCGTATTCATTCGGAAAGGTCGGGGTTCACGAAATGTGGTCTAGGGTTTGTCCTGGCTTTTATACAGAGGGGCTGTTCCTGCATTGGCCGGCGTCGGCGAGGGAAGGGGAGCATCGGGGGCGTGGATGAGCAGGTTGTCGAAATAGGCGCCGCTGAAGGTTTTCCCTCCCCCGGCGATCAGTCCCGCCATGCCCCGCGGATAGAGGGTGTCCATGGCCGAAAGGACGGGCGCGCCATCGACCAGCCCTGTGATCGCCGATCCTGAGAAACGGAGTTTTACGTTGTGCCACTGGCCCGGGGCGATATTGGGAAGGGAAGCGGTGGCCAGTACCTTTTCTCCCCATTCGCCCTCTTGCTTCCCTTGGGCCTTGAGCAGTGCTTGTTGTTCCACATCGCCGACGGGTTTCTTGGGGGCTTTACCCCGAACGACGACGAGGCGGCATTGACCGTCCGATGCCAATTGGAGGAAATAGCCTTTGGGGATGGTTCCGTAGCCGGTGCCCACGTGATTCACGCGACCCATGACGCCGCCCGATTCGCCTTGGCCGAGCGAGATGTCGGCACTGATCTCGTAATCGCTCCACCGGTCATCTCCGAGGATGGTGTAAGGAAGCCATTCCGGAGCCCACGAAAGTGGCTGGATCGGGACGGACTGGTGTAGGCATTTCCCTTGATGATCGGGACGCTCGGCGATCTCGAACGCGCCGCTGATATCGGCGGTGTATCGGGGCAGGTATCCCCATTGTTCGGGAGAGCCGTATTCCTCGAAGGTTTCATAGTAGGGGAAGGGGAAGGGTTTGTCGGGCGGAATGTCGGGGAAGGAGCCCTTTTGCTGTCCCGTGGTGGTGGAGAGGGAGTAGACGGAGTCGGGCTCCAGAATGAGGGTGAAGCTGCCCTGGTCTGGAACGATTTTCTCCTGTTGGACGAATTGCTCTTTCTCGTTGCTCCGCCAGACGCAAAGTTCCTTGCTGGAGAGGCCGCCGCCGACGGTGAAGCGGACGCGCTGGGGCGAAGGGGCGCCTTTGGTTTCGACGATCACGCTGTAGTCGTTTTCCGGGGACTTCAGCGTGACGAAGGTGCCGCCGCCCTTCAGGTTGCCGCAACCGCCGTTGAGGTACTGCCACCCTGTCTGGGAGAATTGGCCATAGTGGGCGTAAGCCCAGAGCGCCTCGCGGATCTCATAGTGGCCGCTCCAGGGGGACCGGGCCAGCAGCATGGACGGATCTTCCGAATAGGGTTCCATCGGATAGACCCCCGCGACGTCGTACCAGAACATGACCTTGGTCGCGCCGCTGATGATGAAGTTCTCGTTCATGGCCTGGACGATGCTGATTTCGCAGTCGAACCCCTTTTTATAGACGTGCTCCTCGCTGTTCCAGATCGGCTTGCCCAGCCGGTCGGCCAGGGCGCGGACCTCGGGCGGCGCGGGCATCGCCAGGAAGGTATGGGCGCTGATGATGTCGACGGAGTCGCGCAACGCCGCGTCGGTCAGCATTTCGGAGGCCCAGTCGAATTTGGTCTTCGAGAAATTGTCGAAGCCGTGGATTTTGACCTTCTGAAAGCCGGCTTCGTTCAGCGTGGCGCGGAGTTTCTTGGGGAAATCGAGGTTCACCCCTTTTTCATTGCGGCATCCGACGGCGTCGAGATCGAGACCGTAGGCCTTCTTGAGTTCCTCAATCCATTTCACGTAGTAGTCGCACATGTCCTGCGACCAGAATTGGCCCTTGCCGATCCACCCCGGAGCGCTCCATGCGAGGGCGTCGAGGGTGATGGCGGGATTGCGCTTCTTGGCTTCCTGCAAAATCCACCACGTATAGCCCCGGCTGGCACTGAGGTCTCCCCGCTCATGCATGTGGGAGGGCATCGAGCCTTGGGTGGAATTGGCGTCGCCGGGGATTTCAACCAGGACCGCGCTCGTCGAGGCGCCGAACTTGGGCTTGAAGAGAAGGTCGAGGATCTGGCTCCGCTGGGGTTCGGGATAATCCTTGAGCAAAACCGAGGTGGCTCCCCCTCCGTTCACGGCACCGATCCCGTCGAACTGCCTGCCGCCGGCGTCCCCTCTAAGTTCGATTGCCTGAGCTTCGGGAGACGTTTCCTCCGGTGTGGGGTGGGCTACGATAGGGCTGAGAACGAGGGTCCACCCGAGGAGGGCGGGCCGCAGCAAGACGCGGGAAATGATCCATCCATGCGGATTCCTGAAGAGGGGTGGCTTCATGTGAAAAGGACGGATGAATTGCGGGGGTTGTATTAGTATTGCAAAAAATTACAGCAAAAAGAAGGTAAAAAATTGACTCCTTAAAAAGGGTGTTCTAGTGTGGCCCTGCTGCTGGGTGTCATTAAGATAATCGACGCCCAAAGCGAAAGTGTCTTCATGAAAATATTTCGCTCCCTCCTCCTGGCTGGATTAGGTCTTTTCGGTTGGGCGTCTCTCCTTGCGGTCGGTGCCCATGGAGAGGGGGACGAAACCCGACGCTTCAATGTCAGAGATTTCGGTGCCGTCGGCGACGGGGTGACAAAAGAGACCTTGGCCATCCAGAAGGCTCTCGACGCCTGTGCCGAGGCCGGGGGAGGGGAAGTGCTTTTCCCCGAGGGGACGTATCTGACGGGAAGTATCGAACTCAAAAGCCACGTCCACCTTGTTCTCGATGCCAAGGCGGTTCTCCAGGGCAGCGGAGACAAGGCCGATTACCCGTTGGGGACGGCCCGTTGGGAAGGGCTGATGGCACTTGCTTATCTGGCTCTCCTGCGTGCTGACCATGCTGAGGATCTCGCGATCACGGGGGCGGGGACGATTCAGGGAGACGCAAAGATCGGCACTCTGCGGAATCCGAGGGCTCCGACGCTGATCGAGTTCACGGAGTGCAAAAAGATCCTTCTCGACGGTCCCACGCTCCACAGCACCCATATTTGGACTTTCCATCCCACGTTCTGCGAGGACGTGACGGTGAGGAACCTGATGGTCCAGACCTACGGCTCGAATTCGGACGGAGTCGATCCCGATTCGTGCCGCCACGTGGTGATCGACAACTGTACCTTTGAGACGGGCGACGACAATATCGCGATCAAGTCGGGGAAGGGACAGGAGGGCGTCAAGGTGGGGCGTCCCTGCGAGGACATCTCGATCACGAATTGTACGTTCGTAAAGGGCGCTGCCGCCATCGCCCTGGGTAGCGAGCTTTCCGGAGGGATCAGCAATGTGCGGGTGAGCCACTGCAAGTTCAGCCAGGGCTGGGTCGCCATCCAGTTGAAGAGCCGGGCGGGAAGGGCGGGCTACATCAGGGACTTCGTCGCGGAGGACATCGATGTCGGTCCCGAGCCGATGCTCTGGGTCGAGACCGACTACAAGTACAACCCCGATCCCCAGGGAGTCGCCGGTCCGGAAGGCTTTACGAAGTTCGAGAACATCCGCATCTCCAACGCCCGGGTGAACGGCAAAAGCGTCGTCTCCATCAAGGCCACCCCCGACAATCCGGCCGACGGGATCGTGCTGGAGAACATCACTGGCACCTGTTCGGAACCCTGGATTATCAAGAATGCCTCGAACGTGACCCTTAGGGATATCCACGTCTCGGGCTTCAAGGGGCCGTTTCTTTCGCTGGAAAACGCGAGCGGGACGGGGCTCGATCAGGATAAGCACTGATGAGGACGGCACTCTGGCTTTTGGTGCTCGGCGTCGGGATGGCGCGCGCCGCGGTGCCGATCGTCGAGCAGGAAGCCAGCCCCGAGGACGCTCCTCTCGTCGCGGCAGGGAAGGCGACGCCTCTTTATTACGATGCGGGTGACGCCAAGGTCGTCCAGATCGCGGTGCGGCTCCTTTCGGAGGACGTGGAGCGGGTGACAGGGAGCAAACCCGAAGTCCGGACGACGGCGCCGGAGCCGGGAGCCGACGTGGTCTTCGTCGGGACGTTGGGCAAGAGTCCGCTGATCGACGGCCTGGTGGCGGCAGGGAAGTTCGACGCGGGGGATGTGAAGGGGAAGTGGGAATCGTGGGTGGTCGCCACCGTCGTCGATCCCGTCCCGGGCATCCATCGGGCGCTCGTCATCGCCGGGGCCGACCGGCGCGGCACGGCGTTCGGGGTGTTCAGCCTCTCGGAGGCCCTCGGCGTCTCGCCCTGGTATTGGTGGGCCGACGTCCCGGCAACCCATCGCGCCGCCGCCTTCGTGAAGGCGGGGCGCTACGTCCAGGCTTCTCCGGCGGTGAAGTATCGCGGCATCTTTCTCAACGACGAGGATTGGGGGCTGCAACCCTGGGCCGCGAAGACGTTCGAGCCTGAGACGAAGGACATCGGCCCCAAGACCTACGCGAAGATCTTCGAACTGCTGCTCCGACTGCGGGCGAACACGATCTGGCCCGCGATGCATCCTTGCACGAAGGCCTTCAATCTCTATCCCGAGAACAAGCGGGTGGCCGACGACTACGCGATCGTCATGGGCTCGTCCCATGCGGAACCGATGTTGCGGGACAACGTCACCGAGTGGGACGCCGCCTCGCGCGGCGAATGGAACTACCAGACCAACGGAGAGAACGTGAAGAAGTACTGGGAGGAGCGCGTCTCCGAGAACGGGGCCTACGAGAACCTCTACACGCTGGGGATGCGGGGCATCCACGACGGCGCGATGCCCGCCAAGGGGACGACGGAGGAGAAGGCCCGGCTCATGGAGAAGATCTTCGCCGACCAGCGGGACATGCTCTCCCGCCTCGTGAACCCGGACCTTGCGAAGGTCGGCCAGATCTTCGTCCCCTACAAGGAGGTGCTGAAGATCTATCAGGCGGGGCTACGTGTGCCGGAGGATGTCACTCTGGTCTGGGTCGACGACAACTACGGCTACATCCGCCAACTTTCCGATGCCGGGGAACAGAAGCGTTCCGGCGGCGCGGGAGTCTACTACCATCTCTCCTACTGGGGCAGCCCCGCCGACTATCTCTGGCTTTGCACCACGCCCCCCGCCCTGACCTGGGAGGAGATGACGAAGGCCTACGATTACGGGACGCGCAACGTTTGGATCGCCAACGTTGGCGATATCAAGCCGGGGGAAATCGGCATGGAATGGTTCCTCCAACTCGCCTGGGACGTCGACGGGCGGCGGGACTTCAACCAGCGGAAGTGGCTGGCCGCCTGGGCAGGACGGCAGTTCGGAACGGAGAATGCCGACGCCATCGGCGCGATCCTCGACGAGTACTACCGGCTCAACTACGCCCCGAAGCCGGAGCATCTCGACTCCAAGGAAGTCCGCTTCACGCCGTCCGAGGGGGCGGCGCGGCTCGAAAGATTCGCGCGCCTGCTTGAGCAGCTCGAAGTCGTCGAGGCGAAGCTCGCAGCAAACCAGAAATCGTCCTTCCTCGAACTCGTCGCCTACCCGGTCCGAGGCGCGGCCCGGATGAACCAGAAGTTCCTTGCCGCCGCAGCGGGAGACGACGCGAAATCGACAGCCGCCTACGAGGCGATCCGCAAGGAAACAGCCGCGTACAACGCCGTCGAAAACGGGAAGTGGTCCCTGATGATGGATATCGCCCCCCGGAAGCAGAAGGTTTTCGGTCCGGCGGCGAAGGAAGCGGGGGACGGAGAACCGGCGTGGCCTCAGGGGACGCTGGCCATGGAGGCGGAGCACTATGCCCGGGCGATGGATCGGGGGCCGGGGAGGTGGACGGTGATCGATGGCTTGGCGCGATCGGGGAACGCCGTTGGCGTCCTGCCGGCGACCGATTTCGTTGCGATCCCTCCCGAGTCGATCGCGACCCAGGCTCCCGGCCTCGAGTACGACGTCGAAACCCGGCTCTCCGGCCCGGTCACCGTCACCCTCTATTGCCTGCCCACCCATGCGGTTTATCCCGGGCGGAAATTGCGCTATGCGGTGGCGATCGACGACGAGAAACCGACGGTGGTCGATATCGAGACCTCCGCCGACGACAAGAAGGAGGGAGCCTGGTCGGGCAACGTCCTGCGCGGCGCGGCGATTCATGCGAGCGCCCACACCCTGGCCGCGCCGGGACGGCACACGATCAAGGTCTGGAGTCTCGATCCCGGGTTGCTGTACGACAAGGTCGTCCTTTCGTCGCAGCCGCTGCCCTATTCTTTCTACGGCCCTCCGGAAAACGTTCCGGTGCCTTCCCGGTCCACGCTGTAACTCGACCTCTTTCCACGATGTCATCCGCATCCCTCCCCCCGCAGCCGCACAGACTGATCCCCATGGGAGTGACGCGCTTCCGCTGGGTCATCTGCGCGCTTCTCTTCTTCGCCACGACGATTCTCTACGTCGATCGCCAGATTCTCTCGCTCCTCAAGCCGATCCTCGACGATCAGATGGGGTGGACGGCGACCCAGTTCGGCGCGATCAACGCCGGATTCCAGGCTGCCTACGGCGTCAGTCTCCTCTTCTTCGGCTGGCTGATCGACCGCTGGGGGACGAAGCGTGGCTACGCCCTTTCCATCGGAGCGTGGAGCATCGCCGCGGTCGGGCATGCGCTCGTGGGCGGCATCGGCAGCTTTGCTGTGGCGCGAGTGGCGCTCGGGCTGGGCGAGGGGGGGAATTTCCCGGGAGCGATCAAGGCGGTGGCACAGTGGTTCCCCCGGGCGGAGCGGGCCTTGGCGACGAGCCTATTCAACTCGGGCGCGAACGTGGGGGCGACGCTGGCCCCGGCGATCATTCCGCCCATCGCCCTCTCGCTCGGCTGGCACGGAGCCTACGTCCTCGTCGGCCTCACTGGCGTGGTCTGGCTGTTCCTCTGGTGGCGCTTCTTCGACGACCCCACGCGTTCGGATCGCGTCTCCGAGGCCGAGCTGGCCCATATCGAGTCCGACCCCGGCGATCCGGGCGACGCCGGGGCGGCGATGACGTGGCGCGAGGTCTTGCGCCATCGCGAGGCGTGGTCCTTCATCGCGGGCAAGTTCCTGACCGATCCGATCTGGTGGTTCTTCCTGATCTGGCTCCCCGACTTCTTCAAGAAGACGCGCGGCCTCGACATCAAGGGAAGCTGGGCGCTCCTCGTCGGCGTCTACGGGATCGTCACGGTGCTAAGCCTTTTCGGCGGCTGGGTTACGGGATGGCTCGTCAAGCTGGGCTGGACGGTCACCCGCGCGCGGAAGACCGGTATGGCGCTCTTCGCGCTCTGCGTCGTTCCCATCGCTTTCGCCACGCGGGTCGGGGATTGGACGGCGGTGATTCTCATCGGTTTGGCCGGGGCCGCCCACCAGGCCTGGTCGGCGAACCTTTACTCGACGGTCTCGGACATGTTCCCGAAGCGGGCGGTGGCCGCGATCGTCGGCCTCGGCGGGATGGCCGGATCGATCGGGGCGATGATCTTCCCCATTGTCTCGGGGGTGATCCTCGACCGCTTCACGGAGGGCTACGCGATCCTCTTCGGCTTTTGCTCGGGTGCCTACATCCTGGCGTTTGTCGTGAATCATCTTCTGGCCCCCCGATTTGAGCGGGTGCGCCTCGATTGAGGTCTGCCTTTTTTATGAAAACCCTCATGCTGGTACGGTCCTTGCTGATCCTCACCTTCGGTTGCGGTTGTGCCATCGCCCAGGACGTTCCGAATGCCTCGAAACTGAAGATCGGGATCATCGGGGATTCGACGGTGTGCAATTATCCTGCCGGATCGCGGCAGGAGGGCTGGGGAGAGGAGCTGCCCTCCTATTTCTCGGCCGATACGACGTTCCTGAACACCGCCGAGAAGGGGAGGAGTACGAAGACGTTTCCCGCTGCCCACTGGAAGCAGATCCTCGACTTCAAGCCCGACTACGTCCTGATCCAGTTCGGCCACAACGATTCCCATGAGAAGAGCCGCCCGGAAGCGACCGACGCCGCCACCGACTTCCGCGAGAACCTCAAGCGTTACATCGCCGAGGCGAGGGCGAGTGGGATCGTCGCGGTCCTCGTCACGCCGGTCCACCGGCGGACGTTCGACGAATCGGGCCACCTCACCACGGAACTGGAGCCCTACGTGACGGCGATGCGCGAGGTGGCGAAGGAAGTCGATACCCCCCTCGTCGATCTCTACCAGGCGAGCGGCGTCTTCTTCGAATCGCTCGGCGAGAAGGCGAGCGATACGCTCACGATGAACACCGTCAGCAATGCCGACCAGCAGGGCAAGCCCGACCGCACCCACTTTACCACGAAGGGAGCGAAGGCCATCGCCGGTCTGGTGGCGACGGAACTGGCGAAGGTTGATCCCAAGTTGATGGCGGCGGTTCTCCCCTCCATGTCGGCGAGTTCTTCGACTCCGGCGATTCCCCCCACAAATCCATGACGATTCGACTCCGCGCGGGGCATAGCATTCTTCTGCTGCTCATTTTGTTTGTGTGTCTCGCCTTGCCCCAGGTTCAGGCACAGGTTCCGATTTTGCCCGATTTTCATGCGGACCCCTCGGCCAGAGTCTTTGGCGGGAAGCTCTACGTTTACCCCACCCATGACATCGCCGGAATGCAGCATTGGGACGAGGTCGATTGGCATGTGTTCTCCACGGATGACATGGTGAAGTGGACGGACCACGGAGTCATTTTCAGCCTGAAGGAGATCTCTTGGGCGGACAAGGAGGCATGGGCGCCGGATTGCATCGAGCGGAACGGAAAATATTACTTCTATTTTCCCGCGGGAGGGCAAATCGGGGTCGCCGTCGGCGATTCACCGACCGGTCCGTTCAAGGACGCGCTCGGCAAGCCGTTGATTGCCTCGAAGGAGGCCGGTATCCGGTATTGCATCGATCCGGCGGTCTTCATCGATGACGACGGTCATGCTTACCTCTATTACGGAGGGGGAAGGCAATTGGGTGTGGTGAAGCTGAAAGACGACATGATCACACGGGACGGAGCGATTCAGGTTCTCGACATGGCGAACTTCTACGAGGGTGTCTGGATTCATAAGCGCAATGGCATCTATTACGCGAGTTATCCCACGCGCCCCGGCGGAGCGGCCCAGGCCAACGTGATGGTCTACAGCATGGCGAAGAATCCCCTGGGGCCCTGGGAATACAAGGGAGAGATCATCGACAATCATTCCCCGAACGTCCATGGCTCGATCACGGAGTTCAAAGGGCAGGCATATCTCTTTTACCACGCCGCTCTTTTTCCGGGTCGGCGGGAGCGGCAAACCTGCGTCGAGCCCCTTTTCTACAATGCTGATGGGACCATCAAACCGATCCGGATGTCGCAACCCGAGGCTTCGACCTCTTCGACTCTTCCTGAGTCCAAATAATGGAAGAGGGCATGGTCGTCGGAAAGAGGCTGAGGGGGGAATCTTGTTTTGCTTTGCAGCAAATCTCTAAATCGACGTTGTAAATGGCTGCAAATTAACGCAACGTAACCACGTTCACTATGGCACGCACCCGCAAGAAGACTGATTCCTCGGCTACGATGGAAAACGTGGCGAAGAAGCTCAACCTTTCGGTGGCGACCGTCTCCCGCGCCCTCCGGCGGGTTCCGGGCATCAATGCCGAGACCCGGGCGTTGGTCCTTCAAACCGCCTCCGAGGTCGGCTACCGCCTGCCGCGCAGCTACCGGAGTTCGACGGTCGGCGGGAAGGACCGCTTGCAGCATATCGGCGTCTTCATGGAGACGACGAACGGCACCCAGTCCCATCCCTACCTCACGGGGTTGAGTGATGCGGCGATGTCCCTGAACAGCTCGCTCGTGATCCATCATGTGAAGCCGGGCGAATGCGCCAGTGTGCTCGACCCGGCGCAGCAGCCCACGGCGATGCGCTCCGGGCTGCTCTCGGGCGTCGTCCTGATCTTCTGGTGGCCCTCCGATGTCGTCCGCGCCTTGAGCCAGAAGCTTCCGACGGTTTCGATCATGCACAAGTATCCCGGCACCGACGTCGACATGGTCGGCCTCGACAACGAGGGCGGCATGGATCTTCTGGTGCGGGAGCTTTACGCTAAGGGGCACCGGAAGATCGCCTTCGTCGGGCGCTGCTCGCAGCTCCATTGGTCGACCGCCCGCTTCGGGGGGTATGTCGCCGCGCTTGCCTCCCTCGGGATCGAATACCGGCCCGATTGGGTCATCGATGTCGACTTCGATACCCTTTCGAGCAAGGAAGCAGGCTGGGAAGGCTATGGGGAGAAGGTCGAGAAGCTGCGCAAGGCGGGGATCACCGCTTGGGTCTGCTCGACTGAGCCCGCGGGGTGGATGCTTCACGATTGGTTTACCGCGCGAGGACTTCGCGTGCCTGAGGATGTCTCGATCACCGGCTTCCACCGGCCTAACCAAGCCGAGTCTTCGCGGCCCGACCTCACCAGCGTCGGTGCCTCCTACGAGGCGATCGGCGCGGCGGCGCTCAAGCGGCTCCAGATTCGGATCAAGAATCCGGCCGAATCGTGTCGTTCCATCCTCTTCCCGAGCGATTTTTATCCGGGCTCGACCGTCGGTCCTGTTCCCTCCAAGGCTTCCTGATCCGATGCTCCGCAAGGCTTTCGTCATGTCCGTGGGGGAGGGGAACGAGGCCGAGTACGAACGTCGGCACTCTCCGATCTGGCCCGAACTGGAGGAAGTCCTCCGGCAACACGGGGTGAGCAATTACTCGATCTTCCTCCATCCGGAGACGCGCCAGCTTTTCGGTTATGCCGAAATCGAGGATGAGACGCGATGGAAGGCGATTGCGGAGACGCCGATCTGCCGCAAATGGTGGGCGCACATGAGCGAGATCATGCCCTCGAACCCGGACCACAGTCCGGTGAGTTGCCCGCTGGTTGAGGTCTTCCACCTCGACTGATTGCATTCTGTGCCCCATCGGGGCGTCTCTTCTCTCTGGCAGCCTCCCTTTTCTAAGGGTTCCTACTCAGTCAATTTGCAGTTGTATGGTTCGTATTCCTACTTATTTGCAATAGGTGTATTTTTTAAAAGTTTTTAAAAATCAACTAGTTAGGATTAAAGTTGCAAAAAATTACGGCATAAAATTGACTTTCAAGAATTGCTGCTTTAGGCTGAGGGCAGACTTCAAAAAGGTCGAATTATGCAAACCACGACGCATCGCTGCACGAGGGTTCGAGTTTCTGCTCTTTGCCGGAAGAGACGAGGAATGGGAGCGCGGAGATCGGGCGGATTCAGCCTGATCGAACTGCTTATCGTGGTTGCCATTATCGGCGTGATGGCGGTAGTCTCGATCCAGTCCTTCTCGTCCGTCGGGCGGAATCAAGCGGTGGGCAAGGCCACCGGCGATTTGGTCTCGATCCTGGAGATGGCCCGGTCCCACGCCATGGCCAACAACAGTTACGTCTACGTCGGGTTTTACAAACCCTCGGGGGCCGACCTCGCGAAGCGGGGCAGCGGCTCGTGCGTCTACGTCAGCGTCGCGGCGACGGTCGACGGCACTTCGGGATATGAGAACGGTTCGTGGACGCCCTCGCTGGTCAGCCTCTCGAAGCTCCAGTGCCTCGAAGGTGTCAGCCTCGTCCCCGTCGACAGCATCAAGACCTACCTGCCGAACGTCGACATGACGTTCTCGAGCCTCGACGCCGCGACGACGACGGCCCTCACCACGTTCACGGCGCAGGACCTCGGCTTCGGACAGGGACGCAATCCCGTGGGAACGTTCGATCTCGTCATCCAGTTCAAGCCGAACGGAGGCGCCAACGTCGTCACCGATCTTACCGGACAGACCGTGCCGCATTACGTCGCGGTGGGGTTGGTTCCGGCTACCGGAAGCAGCGCGACCGTCTCGGCGAACTGTTCCCTCATCCGCGTCGACGGGGTCACCGGGTTCGTCCGTTTCTATCGCCCGGGCCAGATGTAAAGACGGGGCCCGATGTGTGCGTCAATGTCCGTGAACGTGGGGAGCCGCCATCGCCGCATCGGGAGCCGAGGCTTCAACCTCGTCGAGCTGGCGCTCTCGCTTGGCATTTGCAGCTTTTGCATCATCGGAATCATGGGGCTCCTTCCCATCGGGTTGAACACGAATCGCGACACGGTGGCGCAGACCGAGGCCGCCGGGATCGTCCGGGCGGCTGTCGCCGACATCCAGACGGTGGGCTCGAGCGGGATCACCGGGCGCTTCAAGCTCAAGGTGACGAGTGCCTCTTCTTCCGACGCGGCGCCGCAGACCCTCTACGTCTTTCCGAACGGATCGTATTCGACCAGTCTCACCGGCGCCTCGGGAGCCGCCCAATACCGGCTCGACGTGGCCTTCTTGAAGTCCTCCGCGGTACGGATTCTCGTCACATGGCCGGCTCCGGGGATCAAAACGGTCGATCAATGGCCCTCGGGCCAGGCGGGAAGTTATGAGGTGGTCACGGTTCTCAATCCCTGACCGGCGTTCCCGCCTTCCGAAGCTGGCGGGCCGCCGGGGGTTCACGCTGGTCGAGATGCTGGTCACGCTGGCGGTCTTCGTCCTGCTGATGGTCCTCAATGCCGAGTTGGTCCAGAACACGACGGCGGCGGCCGGCCTCTCCCGAAAGCGCCTCGACATCGACGAGCAGGCCCGCTTCATCATGGACTGCCTGGGGCAGGACCTCGCGCGGATGGTCTCGCGTTCCGACGTCGACTCCTACTTCCCCACGCAGACGGGGAACGCCCAGATGCTCTTCTACTCGGAGGTCCCGGGCTACGCCGACGCCTCGGCGGGCGCTTCCTGCGGCGTCTCCCTCGTTGGGTATCGCGTCAATACGTCCTCGGCCAGCGCGAATTACAACTCCCTGGAGCGGTGCGGGTCCGCGGTCGGCTGGAGTGCCTCGGGCTCCGGCGGCAGCGGAATGGTCTTCCTGACGCCCAAGGGGAGCACCTCCGGCGGAGTTTTCAATTTCGAGCCGCTCCCGAACAGCACCCTTTCCCCCTCCACGAATCCCGACCTCGCCGCCTGGAAGGGCGCTTCCTCGACCCTCTACCAACAGATCGGCGCCGGGGTCTTCCGTTTTTCCGTCTGTTACCTGTTGCGGGACGGCACCTACTCGACGATCCCGGTGCTTCAGAAGACGCCCTCGGGATGGGGATCGAGCCCGTTTTACGCTTCCCAGAAGGGGGCGCCGACGAGTTCCTCCGATTCGGGCTCCGGCTATGCCGGAGGTTCCCGTTGGTATGATTCGACAGGTTATCGTGGCTACATCTGCACGGACGCGACGTCGGGGAGTGCCGTCTGGACGCCCCTGGGCTGGGGTGACGTTTCCGCCGTCGTCGTCACTGTCGCGGGGCTCGACAACGCGAGCCTCGGGATCATCCATTCGATGAAGCTCGATCTCCTCGCCGCGGCGAAAGCCTTGCCCGACATCGGGACCTCCGATCTCGGCCAGTCGTCGCCGCTCCTGCCTGCCCAGAAATGGACCGACGTGATTCAGTCGGGCTCGTTTGCCACTTCGTCCGGCCTGCCTGTCCGGATCGCCGGGGCGATCCGGGTCTACGAGCGGCATTTCTACCTGCACACCCGCACTCCCACTCCATGAAATCGATGCCTTGTTCGCAAAATCCGAAGGCTTTCCCGCCTGTGCTCGGTCGGGAGCGCGGCGTGGCCCTGGTGGTCGTCCTCTCCTTCATGGCGTTGCTGGTCGGCGTCGTCCTCGCCTTTTTCTCGATCAGCCAGCTCCAGCGGCAGGTCTCCAAGAGCAGTTCCAGCCAGACCTCGGCCGAGATCCTCGCCGACGGCGCGGTGAACCGCATCATCGGCGACCTGAAGAGCGAGATCGTGGCGGGATCGAAGACGCTCAGTCCCAGTGCCGGGACGGCCATCCTCTATCTTCCCTCCAAGGCGGCGAACGCCATCCCGGCCTTGGCTGTCCCCGGCTACACGAGCGCGACGATCGTCGGTTCGGGCCTCGAGAACGTCGTGAAGGTGAGCAAATCCGGCCTGTCCTTCTATTCCGGTGGAGCCTCCCGGGCGATCGCCGCCTCTACCACGAATGCCGCCCGCAACGGGCACGCGCTTTCGCTGAGCGCATGGAACAAGCCACTCCTTATGGCCAAGGCGACCTCCGGTTCCTCCACCGACTTCACGCCGAAAAATTTCACCGCCCCCGACTGGATCCTGGTCGATCGCTCCGGTAGTAATCCCACGGCGTGGAACTCCGACCTGATCCGGACTTCCTCGGCCGCCGACACGGCGGCAGTCGTTGGCCGCTATGCCTACGTTGTCTACAATGAAGGAGGCCTTCTCGACGCCAATGTGGCCGGCTATCCCTCCGTCGTCACCAATCAGCCGACGACCGGCTATGGCATCAAGAACCAGGTCGACCTGAAAAGTTCGCTCGCCTATGCCGACCTGACCCAGACTGGGCTCAATCAAAAGCAGATCGACCAGCTTGCGGCATGGCGGAACAGCGGCACGCTCCTCTCCTCGGGTAGCGGCCCCAGCAGTTTCGCCCTGACGGCTTCGAGCGCCGTTTACACCAACTTCTTCGTTTGGGCCAACCGCAACGGAAGCGGCTTCCTCAATGCTTCCCCGGTCGGAACGGCTCCGGCGGGGACGACCGACCACGTCTTCGTCAGCCGCCAGCAGCTTCTCAATTTCGCGACTCAGATCGCCAAGGTCGGCGGGAATTCCCTCAGCGCGACCCAGAACGCCCTCCGTTACCTCGGGACGTTCAGCCGGGGTGTGAGCCAGCCCAGCTACATCCCCCCGACCTCGAATCCAGTGCTGAGCACGTCGGCTCCCACGGTAGCGTTGTCCGCGGTAAGCGGGGGCAATACCGGTTACGGCCTCGACAAGTCGATCAACCCGATCTTTCCCCAGGTGGCGGCGTCGGGGACGTTTACTCGCAACGACGGCAGCACGGCTTCGGTGGGCGATGCCCTCGTCAAGAAGCGCTTCGCCCTCGATCGTCTGGTCTGGATCACCTATGCCGGACCGATCGCGGACGACAACGGCAACCTCAATCCGGCGAGTGATTCCGGAATTACGACGATGATCGCAACGTTGGAGGAGACCTACGGATTCGCGCCCACCTTCCTGAAGCAGGGAGGACCGGCGAACATCAAGAAATACTTCGGTCTCGAGTGGAAAGTCGATCCGGCCGACAGCCAACACAAGTGGTTCTACGACTACCACAACACCACGGGGTCTCCCACGGCGGGGAGCAAGCGCTCGATCCAGCTTCTCAAGGACATTGCCGCCCTGGGGAGCCAAGCCCGCGATCCCGATTTCTTCGAACTGATCAAGGCAACGGTTTCCGCCGGATCGAAGGCGAAGGTGGCCGCCAATCCGACGCTGGCCAAGGCGCGCAACGGGACCAGCTATCAGTACGATCCCCTCTACGTCCAGAGCCAGCTCGATGGCTCCCTCGATTACGCCATCCTCCAGATCGGTGCCAACATCATCGCCCAGGCAACCCTCGACGCCTATCCTCCCCGCATCGTCTTCGACGACAGCGGCAGCGTCTCCGGGGATGTGGCGACCGAATTTCGCGGCGTGAAGAACCTCCCCTACCTCTACCGGTTCCATTACGGCATGCTCAAGATGCGGATGGAGAGCCCGGACGCGAACAAGATCACGAGCAACGGCTCCACAGCAGTCAATTATGCGGTGGCGACCTCGATTTCGGGCAACACGGTGAGCGATACCGGCGTCGTCGCGTTGATGATGATCCCCGACGTCTGGAATCCGCACGACGTGAATACCTCCCCCGGGTATCCCTCTCCCGCCGACTTCCGGGTCACGGCCGACAGCATCTATCCCTCGGGGATCGTCGAGACGGAGCCGACGAACTACATTGGCTCCGCCGCCGCCGGGTCCGACACGGTCGACGTCTATTCTTCCTACAGTTCGTTCACGACCATCGATACCACCCAATTCAAGCAAAGCCGGGGAGGCGCGACGATGTCCCGGGCGTTCAACGGCAACGCGGGTAAGGCGACGGGGTTCGTCATCCAATCTCCCAATACAACGAAGGGCTCGAACGTCACGTTGAATTTCACAATCCCGGCCTCCGGCTCGACTTCGGCCGCCGCGACGACGATGTTCCGCGAGCCGACGATGCTGGGACAGGTGAACGTCAGCGGAAGCAACCTGAAGATGAACATTGCGTCCGATCCCGATCTGCTTCTCCTGAAGAACGCCGCAGGGCAGGCCGTGTACGATGCCTCGGCGGGAGGACTCCGCTGCGAAACGCCCGATCCTCTCAACCAGAGCGCCGCGCCCGCGATCAATCCGAACGCCAACTTCACCGGGTTCGTCATCGGCCTCTATCCCGTCGAGTGGGTGGCCGACGGCAATGTCTATCGGAGCTGGGCTCCACTGGCCAGCGCCAATGGGTTGGGGGGAGGCCTTGTCCCGATGACAATGCGGCTGCAATGCAGCAATCCGAACATCAACAACGGCAATGCGGATCCCGCCGGTTCCTGGCTGACCTACGACATGAAGTTCGTTTCGGGTTCCCCTTATGCCATGCTTCAAACCCTGACTCCCTTCGGGAGTGGTACAGCCGTCGGGAGCCTTAGAAACAGCGGGGGCACGGCCGTTGGCAACCGGAATGCGGCGACACAGGGGTCGCTCCTTCCGCCGATCTATACGTATGGCGCCGATTGCATGTGGACGGGCTTCGTCGATCCCCGCAGCAGCCGCTTCTCCTCTCCGGCGGGGATGTATGCGAGCGGGGTCAACGGTGTGGGCAATACCCGCACCGATTGGATCGACACGGCCAACGGCATCCTCCTGAGCACCCGCCCCGGAGTCAATGCGGGCTACGGGGTGCCCTACGGTTCAGCTTCGGCCAGTTACGGCAAGATGTCGAGGGGCGGGAGCATCAATTGGTTCGGTAGCAGCACCTATTTCCGTTCCGGCCTCTACGCCCAAAACCTCCCGACGGCCCTCGACGACGGCAAGAGCACCTCGGGCGCCACCTCCGGCGGCGGCGGTTCGGCCTCCTACTACCAGGATCCGGACGGCGTCCTTCGGCGCGCCATGGGGGGGTATGTCGTTCCTTCGGGGGGGACGCCGGCCGCCACGACGGTCGGCCTGCCGATTGCGAGCACCCTCGCGAACGGGGCTGTGAATGTCACGCCGGCGCAGAATCAAAGCCAGAGTCGACCGATCGTTTTGAACCGGCCTTTCGCCTCGGTCGCCGAGTTGGGTTATGTCTTTTCGGGAACGCCCTGGAAGAACCTCGACTTCTTCACTCCGGAGAGCGGAGACGCCGCGCTTCTCGACATCTTCTGCGTCCACGACACGCCCGATCCCGCGGGCCTCGTGGCCGGGATGGTCGATCTCAACACGCGCCAGGCCCCCGTCCTCCAGGCCTTGTTCTCGGGAGCCTGTATCGACGAGAACAATCATCTCGCAACAACTCCCACGGGCGCCATCGCCGCGATGAGCGATCCCACGCTCGTGAAGGATCTGGCCAATGCCGTGATCAGCCGGAGCACCTCTTCAGCGTCGAACAAGGGACCTTTCCAGAACGTCAGCGAGCTGGTCGGCAAGTACATCCCCGGCTACGCGGGCGGTTTCAACGGGCAGGCGTTCGACGGGTTCAGCAACGATATTGGCGCAATCTCCGGTTTCACCGCCTCTCCCTCGCTGACGAACATCCAGCGCTTCCGCGAGTCGGCGATCCGCCCGTTGGCGTCCGTGGGGCAGACGCGAGTCTGGAATCTTATGATCGATGTGGTTTCGCAGACAGGCCGCTATCCAACTGCCGCGAAGTCGGCTGATGACTTCATCATGGAGGGGGAGCGACGCTATTGGGTCCACCTCGCGATCGACCGCCTCACCGGCAAGGTGCTCGATAAGCAAGTCGAGGTCGTCCAACAGTAGAGATTTGTCTTTTTTCATGACTCCCAATCCCCTCCTCGGACTGATCTTCCATTGGATCGGCGGCCTGGCCTCGGCCAGCTTTTATATTCCCTATCGCGGCGTCCGCAAATGGGCATGGGAGAGCTATTGGATCGTGGGCGGATTTTTCAGTTGGATCGTCGCACCGTGGCTCTTCGCGTGGCTCCTCGTCCCCCATCTCGGCGCGATCCTGAGGGAGGCACCCGGCGGGGCCGTCGGTTGGTCGTTTCTTTTCGGCACTTTGTGGGGGGTGGGGGGGCTGACGTTCGGGCTCACGATGCGCTATCTGGGTATCGCGCTTGGGATGGCGATCGCCCTCGGGTTCTGCGCCGCGTTCGGGACGCTGATGCCTCCTCTCGTGGCCGGGGATTTGGGACGAATCGCCCATACGGTCTCGGGACAGTGGATTCTCTCCGGGGTGGCGGTGTGCCTTCTCGGGATCGGCGTGAGCGGGTGCGCCGGGATGTCGAAGGAGAGCGAGCTTTCGGAAGAGGAGAAACGACGGACCATCCGGGAGTTCCATTTCGCGAAAGGGCTGGGGATGGCGGTCTTCTCCGGGGTGATGAGCGCCTGCATGTCGTACGGCTTCGCCTCGGGAAAGCCGATTGCGGAGATCGCCGCAAAGCACCTTGCGGAGGACGGGGCGGGGCCTCTCTGGCGGAACCTGCCGGTCCTTGTCGTGGTGCTCCTGGGCGGTTTCGCAACGAATGGTGTGTGGTGCCTCGTCCTCAACCTGAGGAACCGGACGTGGGGTGATTATATTTCCCGCAGGGATGGCCACGGCCATGACGTGCCGCTCTTGGCCAATTACGTCTTCTCCGCGATCGCCGGAGTAACGTGGTATCTCCAGTTCTTCTTTTACTCGATGGGAGAGACCTGCATGGGAGCCTACGGATTCTCGAGTTGGACGCTCCACATGGCGAGCATCATCATCTTCAGCACGTTGTGGGGAATCGCCCTTCGCGAATGGAAGGGGACGAGCTTCCGCACTCACCTCCTCATCGGCCTCGGCCTCTTTGCCCTTGTCGGATCGACGGTGATCGTGGGCTACGGCAATTACCTCGGCGCGGCGGCGAAGCCTTAATAACCAGTCATTATCATGTCACAGATTTTTTCGTCCCTCTTCGTCCTTGTCCTTGTCTTGCTCTCCTGCGGGAGGGCCGAAACCTCCTCCTCGCCGGAAAGAGTCGACATCGTCCAATACGGTGCTGTGGGGGACGGCAAGACGCTGAACACCCTGGCGATCCAGTCTGCCATCGACAAGTGCGCGGACGCCGGAGGAGGGACGCTCCTGATTCCCGCAGGGACGTTCCTTTCCGGGGCGCTGTTTCTGAAGCCCGGCGTGAACCTCCATCTGGACAAGGGCGCGGTGCTTCAGGGATCGACGGATATCGCCGACTATCCGGAGGGGGAAACCCGCATCGAAGGCAAGATCCAGACCTGGGTGCCCGCTCTCGTCAACGCGGCGCACGCCGACCATCTCCGTATCGACGGAGAGGGGACGATCCAGGGCGGGGGAAAAGCTTTCTGGGACGCCTTCTGGAAACGGCGCGCGGCCAATAAGGACGCCACGAACCTCGAGGTGAAGCGCCCCCGCAACGTCTTCATCCAGGATTCGAAAGACGTCTACCTCGGCGGTATCGCCCTGCGCCAATCGGGTTTCTGGAACTTGCATCTGTTCCGCTGCCAGGATGTGCACATCGAGAAGCTCGATATTCGTACACAGCTTAAAGCGCCGAGCACCGATGGGATCGATCTCGATAGTTGCCAGAATGTGAGCATCGACGGTTGTTTCATTTCCGTGGACGACGACAACATCTGCCTCAAGGGAAGCAAGGGGCCGACTGCTCTCGACGACCCGACGATTTTGCCCGACGAGAACATCCATATTTCCAACTGCACGTTCGGGCTGGGGAACGCGGCGCTCACCCTCGGCAGCGAGGCGACGACGGTACGCAATGTGGTGATGGAAAACTGCAAAATTGCGGGAAAGGAGAAGAATTGCCTTGTCTCGCTCAAGCTTCGTCCCGACACGGAACAGCATTACGAAGGCATCGTCGTCCGCAACATCACGATCGACAATCCGGCGGTTCAATTGATCCAAATCAAGGGCTGGACGCAGTTCTTCGACTTGCAGGGAAAGCCTGCGCCGAGCCAATGGGTTTCTGACGTTACGCTTTCCGATATCACCGGAACCTTGAAAAGCTTTGGTCAGATCGATGGGCCGGAGAAAAGCACGGTCCAGAATGTCACGTTCAAGAATATCGACATCACCCTGAAGACTCCCGATGTGATCACGAAGAGGGTGAGCGGCTTGAAATTCGACAACGTGAAGATCAACGGGGTTTTTTACGGGAACGAGCCGCAGGCGAGTGGTAACTGACGAAGTATTTCACGACACATTTCGATAGACGAATTGCGGTAAATTATTGTAAAATATTGCAATAACTATACCGTATCTCAAGGGGGACGGCCTATGGTTCCAACACCCCATCGTTGAATGAAATGTCGCGAATCGCCTTTGCCTTCATGTTATCCGTGCTCTGCCTTGTTATCGGAACTGAGTCTCTCCGAGCAGAAATTCATCCGGTTCCTGCGGGAAAAGGGGTGCTTCCGCCAGCCCAGGGTAAAGAGGTGATCCAGGCCGATGATGTGGTGAAGCTCTTTCAGAAGGAGGAGCAGGGCGCCGTGGAAAGGCTCTCCTCCAAGCCTATCCGCGTGAAGGGACATGTCCGGAATTTTCACGACGAGCATCCGCTGAACCATGAGCATGATTTCTTCGTCGACCTGACGCAGGCCGATGCGCCGTGGCATGTCTACGTCCGCTTTTCTCACGATCAGCTCGATGCGTTTTGCCTTCCCGAAGACAAGAGGCCAAAGAGCCCGGAGAAGCACTATGCCGATTATCAGCGGACGATGAACCAGATCAATACGGACGCCTATTACGACAAGGATCTGAACTGCATCGCACTCCATTACTCCGAGACGCTCGCTCCGCCGAAGCAGAAGAACAAGGTCCCTCCCAAGGGGGTGAACCAGGGGAACGCGTCGAAGGATGTCTTCGAATCGTTCTCCGCCGACAAGATTCCCCTCCTGTCGGTGAACGATGCCTTCGACGCCGATGTCGAGTTCGAGCAGGTGGCGGCGGAGAATACGGTGATTTTCCGCTCGACCGCCGTTCCCTTTGAGCCGCCCCTCCATTGAGGAGACATCAAGGGGCGGATGGCGTGCTCGCGGGAAGAAGGGGTGCCACCGGAGTGAGCGTCACCGGACCTAAAAGCCCCGAGTCGGCGAGGGGCCACTTCGAAGCGTTGAAAGGCTTGTAGTTGGTGCCGACGACGCCGATATCGTTGAACTCATGCCAGGCGACGCCTCGGCGGTCGAGGTCGCTGATTCGGTTGGCCGAGGTGTTCGTGACTTCGATCTCGAGGACATTGCCTTTCGGCAAGAGGGGACCGATCACGATTTGGAAGGGGGGCGCGATCAGCGTTCCCATTTCCTGTCCGTTGAGGCGCACGCGCGCGCTTTGGCAGACCTTTCCGAGGTCGAGGCGGGCTGTGGTGCCCATGCCCGTAGGCGCATCCCAAGTCAGAGTATAGAGGGCTGTGCCGTCGAATGCCCGTGCAGTGTCGCCTCCATTCTGGGTCCAGGAGGCGAGGGTATCCATATCGAAGGGCGGAGGAAGTTCCGGGCCCCCGGTCAGGAAGCGGACGTGCCAGGTGCCCGTCAAGGGCACGGGCGTGGCGGTGGAGCGCCATAGAGCGGCGCTGGGGCCGTCGGGCCTGCGTTCGGAGAAGAGGCGGACCAGCGTCGATTCTCCTGGCGCGAGTTGGAGATAGACTTCGGAGAGGTCCGTTTCCCTGGCACGGATCGGGATCGATCCGATGGCGCCGCTCATCGGGTCGAAGCGGTAGGCGACCTCGGCGTGCTTCGCGAGGGAAATCCATCCGTCGACGGCCTGGTTTCCCTTGTTGGAGATGAAGTAGAACACCCCGTCGGGAAGCGCGCGCCGCACATATTGAAGGCCTGGCTGGTCGCACAGGAATTCACGCGGCACGCCCGCTCCCTCGAGGGAGGCCAGCAAGGGGCCGACGACGACTTTGCCCGAGAGCCCGCGGGCCGCCGCCGTCAGAGTGCGGAGCTTTTCGCGCCGTTCGTCGAGGCGTGTCCATCCCGGCACGTCTTCGGGCAATTGCTCCTCGAAGATCACCGTGGCGCCTTTGCGGGCGAGATCGAGGAGGGTTTCCAACGTTCCTTCGGGCATGAGCTTGCACTTCGGAACGACGAGGGCCCGATAGCGGACGTCGCCGATCGCGATGCGGCCTTTCTCCGTCTGGAGGCGCGCGATCTGCCGGTCGGAAACGTAGTCGAACTGATAGCCCCGCTCGTAGAGCTTCGCCGCGGCCCGTCCGAAGGATTGGCCTTCGAAGATCGTCTTGTCGTCGACGGCAAACGGATGGACGAGGCTCTTGCCCGCTTCGCTCCAGGCGTCGTAGACCGGCCAATAGAGGAGAAGATCGCCGTCCGGCTGGCCTGCCTGGAGGACCGATTGGCAGCGCGTGATGTAGGCGTTGAGTGTCCCCACGTCGTGCCAGATCGAGTTGCGCGGGTTCATCTCGGTGGAGGCATAGAAGACCCAGCCGGGCCAGGCGACCTCGTCGGGGGAGTAGCAGACTCCGTGGTAGACGATGTGGTTGATGCCGGAGAGGAACATGTCGTCGACGAGGTTTTTCATGTCGGCCAGAGTTTCGGTGAAGTGCTCGGCGAGCCAGGTTCCGGTCTCGCCCGAGCAGAGGGGATGCCCTCCCACGTGCGCGGCCGAGGAGGCGAACTTCGAGAAGAGCCGGTTCCGGGCTTTGTTGAACATCTCCGTCTCCGGGATGTCGGCGAGGGCGTAGAGGTCGAGCAGGTTCGCGGGGGCTCCGTGGGCCTGATAGCGGGCAAGGAAGCCGTGATCGTGTGACCAGGAGACCCACTTCGGCATGGTGACCTCGCACATCAGGTCGGAGAGGGTCTCGCGGTAATCGGAGCGGACGCGGGAGGCATGGTCGTCGGACGGTGTGGTGAGCAGGGCCGGTAGCTCGTCCTGGAAGCGATACCCCCGGCGTTTCTCGAAGGCTTCCGGGAAATCGGGGCTCCAGTTCGCGCCGAAGTACTCGTAGGAATCCTGGTGGACGGCTCGGGGTTTGAGGTCGCCCAGGCTGCCGAGGGGGCCGTCGAAGGTCTTGAGGTAATCGTCCATCGCCTTGCCGTAGAAGGGATTGATCATCCAGCCCTCGCCGCCGGGGCCGGCGCGCTTCACCTTGTCGCTCGGCTGCGTGCGGACGGCGGAGGAATCGCCGTTCGCCGCCAAGAGCTGTTTGAAGTCGATCTTGGCCGAGGCCTCCTCCTTGGTGACGCCCGGCCCGCCGAAGCACCAACCCGATCCGAGCGTCATGTCGATGCCCAGGCCGAGCCGCTTTCCTTCGGCGACGGTGTACTGGAGCATCCCGATCCATTGCGGGCTGAGGAACGGGATGTAGCTGCCTTCCGATCCCTTCGCCCCGTAGATGGGAATGATCTGGACCCCGCCCATTCCGGCATCCCGATAGCGCGTCAGTTCCCGGGTCAGATTCTCCTTGTCGACCGCGCTCCCCATCCACCACCAGAACGCCCACGGCTTCTGGGTTTCGGTGACGGGAGGCCAGACGGGGGTGGCATCCTGGGCGCTCAAGGGCAGGAGAGCTGTTGACCAAGCTGCGAGGAGGAGGAGAACGGGCTTTGTCATGGACAGGAGGAATGCCGCTTGCCGCTTCTCTTTTAGCGTATCGGAAAGAGTCGGTCTGCGCTATCGCCGATCCGTTTGAAGCGGACCGTCTTAGGCGGCCACCTGGACGGGGTGCGCATCGGTCCGCGCCGTCAAGTCCCCATCGAGGAGCAAATGGGTGAGTTCCGCGAGACGGACGGGGCGCGGCTTCGCCGTGGCCCAGGGGATGCCCTGCTCCGAGAAGAGCTTTCCGTTGAGAAGGGTGTGCTTCACGGCCTCGTGCAGGAAGGCGACGGAGAAGCCCGTCTGCTCTTCCTTCGTGTAGTGCCGGATATGGGCGCGGGAGATGTCGTGGATGCCCCCGGAGGAGAGGAGCATGCCGTTCGTGGCGGAGACGTAGCCCAGGGTATCCTGGAGCCGCGTCTCGAAATGGTCGCGATCCCCGCGCAGCACGTCGACGAAGGCGTCGTAGTTGCGGTCGAGGAGTTCCTGGGTCGTCTCGGGACGGTTCAGGCCGGGGCCCAGGTTGGTCTCGAGCGTGGCACCGTCGTTGCCGAGCCGGGCCCAGCCCTTCGATCCGCGCACGTCGATCCGGAAGGGGAGGCATTGCTCGGTGGCGTGGGTCACGGCCAAGGCGAAGCGGATGCCGCTGCGGCCGAACTTCCCCCTCAGGCAGGCGGTGTCGTAGCTCTCGATGGGGCGCGCCCGATACATCTCGCCCTCGACTTCCGAGGGAACGTCGAAATCGGATTCCGTCGCGCCCGCCAGGAACATCACGTTGTGGACGAGGTGGGCCAGCGCATTGGTCGCCGGGCCGTCGAAGATCGGGTTTCCGTCGCGGATCATCCGCCCGGCCCAAGGGGAGCGGTTGTAATAGCCGTCGAGGCGGGGCCAGCAACCTCCCGCATGGATTTCCTGAATCCTTCCAAAGTCCCCCGCGACGATCCGGCGCTTGAGCTCCTGCATGCAGGTTGACCCGATATATTGGAAGCCCACGGAGACCCGGCGTTCCGTGTCGGCGGCCACGAGAGAGCGGAGCTGCTGGACGAGGGGGACGGGCGGTTTCTCCAGATTCACCCAGAGCCCGCGATGAATGCAGGCCGAGGCCATCTCATAGTGGAAGGGGATCGGCGTGGCGATCGTCACCGCGTCGAGCTCGGTCTCCTCGTCGAGGAGGGAACGGTAATCCGAATACCAGCGGATGCCGAGAGCCTCCAGGGCGGTCTTCTGCTCAGGGAGGGGAGAGGGCTCGGCCACGGCGATCAAGCGGCCCTTTCCGGCCTTTTCGAGGCGCTCGATGGAGGCCCGATGATAGGAACCGATGCCGCCGACGCCGATCAGTCCGAAACGAATCATAAGGGAATAGTGGAGGAGATTCTCCGGGGGTTGTTCATTATTTTGCAATATTTTGCATAAAATACAAATATAAAATAAGACATAGGTGAAAATGCTCAATTTTTTATTATTACTCTTTTAAATCGAAATCCATTCAGAAGATATTTTGCAAAAATTTGCTGAGAAATTATAAAATTGTATTTACATGATTAGCGGCTTTTGAGATTCTTGAGATGGTTCAACCGCAAATCCTCTGCTCCGCAGCATGTTTTTTGGGGGGGAGGACAACGCGATAACTCAATACGCAGGAAAACGGATCGTCTTATGAAACAAGCAAACTTGGGAATCGCCGCCCGCGTTCTGGTCGCCTTAGTCTTGATGTTCGGGACAAGGGCGTTTTCGGCCGACGTCTATTATTACAATGGAGCGGGGACGACGAACGTCCTTCATGGGCTTGCGGATTGGGTCAACGGCAGTGCCTCGGCACCAGCTGATACGGCGACTCTCGGTAGCAGCGGCAATTCGCTGGTCTTCAGTGACAACAGTTCCTACCTCGCGGCAGGGTCTCCCACGAATCTCTCCATTTCGACCGAAGCTTCCCTCACCTACGGCAATATCGTCGACAACTTGGCTGAGAATCTGACGCTGTCGCTCTCTAGCGGTGCCTCGATCTCGATCAAGGCCACTCCCAACACATTCTACTCCGCTTACGGCTCCACTGCCTATTACATGATCGATATGAGCCAGGCGGGAGGGAACTTGGAATTCGCGATGGGGACGGGAGCTTCCTACAAGCTCATTGCCGCAACCGCTGCCATCACGCAGACGTGGAATGTTGCCACAGGCCGAACGCTCACCTTCGATAGCGGAACCATCAGCACGAGCGGGACGACTCAAGGTACCCTGGTCTTGACGGGTGGAGGCAATATCGTCCTCAACGCAAACATCACGACCGGTTCCAACTGGGGTTGGACGGTCCAGGGGGCGAATGTCACGATGGCGGGAGCCAATGTCTATACCCGCTCGACGAGCATTTCCTCCGGGGCCCTTACGCTGAGCGGCAGTATTGCGTCGAGCTTCATAAATGTCACCGGAGGGACTTTCCGGGGAACGGGAACCATCAGTCCGGGAACGGGCACCCAGGGTCTAGTTTCAGTGGCCAGCGGGGCCATTCTTCAGGCGGGAGCCGATTCTACGACGACGGGGACGACGCTTTCTCTCCTGGGTGGTCTGAAGATGCTTTCGGGATCGACGCTGGAGTTCGTCGTCAATTCTGACCTTAGTCATACGACGCTCGCTCTCGCCGCGGCACCGACGAACTCGCAGACGAATGCATTCGCCTCGGCTCTCTCAGTGACCCTTTTGGGAACGTTGGCGGCCGGCACCTACGATAATATCATCACTGGTCTTGCCTCTGATCCCGGGACGGAGAGCACATGGGTCCTCACCAATGGCGGCTATACGGCTACCTTTGTTTACGACGGGGCGGGTGATATTGATCTGACGCTGGCCGCCGTTCCTGAGCCGGGGACGGTCTCCCTCCTGATGTTCGGCTCCGCGGCGTTGCTCTTCGCGGCCCGGAAGCGGTTCCGGTTCGCCGCTTGAGCTTGAGGGATCCCTGTTTGCTCTCCACGATGGAGTCGAGACGACTCCCATTCCCACTGCGTCGTCCCCCCGCTTCCTTGCGTGAGGGACGGCGCTTTTTCATGATCCTCCTTTCCTGAAATGAACAAGAACACGATTCTCGCGAAGACCGGCCAGATTCTCTACGGCGGGGACTACAACCCGGAGCAGTGGCCTGAGAGCGTCTGGAAGGAGGACATGCGGCTGATGCGCCTTGCGGGGGTGAACTTCGTGAGCATCGGCATCTTTTCCTGGGCGAAGCTTCAGCCGACCGAGAAGACCTTCGACTTCGGATGGCTCGACCGCCTGATGTATCTCCTCGGCGAGAACGGGATCTGGGCCGACCTCGCCACGGCGACGGCCTCGCCGCCCCCGTGGATGTCCCGCTATCCCGATCTCCTCGCCGTCGACGTCGACGGGCACGTCTATTCCCATGGATCGCGGCAGCATTTCTCGCCGAGCAGCCCGACGTACCTGCGCTTCGCCGAGGCGCTGGTGAAGAAAATTGCCGCCCGCTACGCAAAGCATCCGGCCCTCGCCGCGTGGCATCTCAACAACGAGTACGCCTGCCACATGAACATGTGTTACGGCGAGGCCTCGGCGAAGGCGTTCCGTCTCTGGCTGAAGGAGCGCTATCACACCTTAGACGCGCTCAACGCGGCGTGGGGGACGGCGTTCTGGAGCCAGCACTACTCGGCCTGGGAGGACGTCCAGCCGCCCCGCAAGACGCCGATGTTTTCCAATCCGGCTCAGACGCTCGACTTCCACCGCTTCACCAACGCGGCCTTCCTGAAGATCGCCAAGATGGAGTGTGCCATCCTGCGCAAGGCGACGCCCGATCTCCCGATCACGACGAACCTGATGAGTTTCTTCAAGCCCCTCGATTACTTCGAGTGGGCCAAGGAACTCGATTTCGTGAGTTGGGACAGCTACCCCGATCCTCTCGACTACGGGGAGCTGATCGGGGCGCGAGGCCACGACCTGACCCGCTCGCTCAAGCCGGGCCGTCCGTTCGTATTGATGGAGCAGGTGACCTCGCACGTGAACTGGAGGCCGGTCAACGTCGCCAAGCCGGTCGGGACGATGCGTCTCTGGAGCCACCAGTCGGTCGCGCGCGGCGCCGACGGGGTCATGTTCTTCCAATGGCGGCAGGCGGCTTCGGGGGCCGAGAAATACCACGGATCGATGGTTCCCCACAGCCCCGATCCCGAGAAGACGCGGGTCTTCCAGGAAGTCCGCGAGCTGGGGGCCGAGCTGAAGAAGCTGGAGCCGGTGGCGGGCACTCTCGTCCGGAGCCGGGCGGCAATCGTCGTCGATTGGGAGACGTGGTGGGCGCTGGAGCTTCCTTCGAAGCCGACGGAGTTCAATTACCTCGCCGCGATCGAACCGGTCCACCGCTACTTCTATGAGCGGAATATCGCGGTCGACTTCGTCACACCCCAGAGCGATCTCTCCGGCTACAGTCTTGTCGTCGCTCCCACGCTCTACCTCCTGCGGGGGAAGGACGCCAAGCATCTCGACCGCTATGTCCGAGAAGGAGGAACGTTCCTTGCCACATGCTTCTCGGGCATCGTTGACGAGAACGAGCGGATCGTCCCTGGCGGCTATCCCGGCCATTTGCGGGAGACTCTTGGTCTCTGGATCGAGGAATGGTGGCCGCTCGGCCCGTCCGAGACCCGAAAGGTCCGCCTGGGTGCGAAGGCCCTTTCGGGATCGCGCTGGAGCGAGGTGATCCACCTGAAGGGGGCCAAGGCTTTGGCGACCTTCGAGGAAGGCTACCTGAAGGGGAAACCTGCCGTGACGCGGCATGCCCTGGGCAAGGGACAGGCGTTCTACGTCGGCACGGTTCTCGACGACTCTTCTCTCGGCGTCCTCCTTGACGACCTCTCCCGCGGACTGAAGTTGGCGGCGCCGATCAAGGCTCCGAAGGGGGTCGAGGTCACGCTTCGGGAGGGCGGGGGAAAGCGGTTCCTCTTCCTCCTGAATCACAATGGCAAGGCCGTGCGCCTTCCGCTGGGACGCCTGAAAGGAACCGATTTGATCTCCGGACGGAAGAGCGGGAAGGCCGTTTTGCTGAAGGCGAGCGACGTGGCCGTGATCGAGCTGGAATAAGGCATCCTGCCGGGAAGAGGGGTCCTCTTCCCCAGTCGGGAGGGGCGTTAGCGCCGGAACTCTTTCGGCATCTCGACGGCGTAGGCTTGCGGCTTGCCCGAGAAGGTCGCGGTGAACGTCACCCAGCGCTGGTCCGGGGTGAGGTGGGGATTGGGCTCGGCGGCCTTGTAGTCGTTGGCGGCCATGGTGCAGAGCTTGATGGGACGAAGGGCTCCCTTTTCGGGGACGAGGATGTACATGGCCTGCAAGGCGGGGTTCGTCTTATTGGTCCCCCCGTCGCAGACGAAGAATTTCCCGTCGGGAGAGTTCGTGTAATGGATCGAGCCGAAGGGGGGGACGATCGGGTAGCGGGTGATTTCCCCGGTGGCGATGTTCTTGCCTTCGAGGAAATGCTTGTCGGGCGTGTTGCGGTAGAGGTGGTCGTACCAGACGGTGGTGCCGTCGCTCGACCAGAATTCGTGGCCGGCGATCTCGTTCTCCTCGGTGCGCTTGAGGACGAGCTGCGGCTGCGAGCCGTCGCCGATGCGGAGGAGCCAGATGCGGTCGACCTTGGCCCAGTTGCCTTCGTGGCAGTACATCAGGAGCTTCGGATCGGTGGGCGAGAACTGGACGTGGCCGAGCCAGGTGTCGATCCGGTGGAGTTCGGTGACCTTCCCCGTCTTGATGTCGGCGGCCAGGAGTAGGTTGGTTTCATGGCGCTCGAGGATGTCGTTGAAGGCCTTGCTTTGATTCGGCGGCGTGGTGAGCGGCTTGTCGTTCTGATGTTCCTTGGCGAGGCCTCCGGTCCCGACGACGAGAGTCTCGTCGGCATTGACCGCCAGCCCTCCGGTGCAGACGAACTCGGCGGGGATGTCGGCGACTTTCCTGGTCTTGAAATCGAGAAGGTTCGTGACGTAGATCGCGTGGTCGTTGTCGCCGGTGAAATAGAGGTTGCCGGAGGCGGGTGCCAGAACCTGGTTCTTTGTCATCAGGTCGGTGAGCTTGCGCAGTTCGCCGGTCTTGAAGTCGTAGCGGTACATCAGCCCTGCCGTATGGCCGGAGCCGGGATCGAGATGGCGGACGAGGGTGTAGCGGCTGTCCGGGGTGGTGCTGGCCTGGGTGAAGTAGATGACGCCGGCGGCGGGATCGAGGCTTTTGGAGAGGTGGACGATTTGGGCTCCCGTGTCGGAATCCTTGAATGCGTCGGCAAGGGGGGCGTCGGCGGCATGGGCGATCAGCGGGGAGAGTGCTCCCACGAGGAGCCATGTGAAGAGGGGGAGGGGATTCATTGCGGTGTGAAGGTCTCGTTTTCGTTCGGCGACTCGGCGGAATGATGCTCGTCCGCGCAGTGGCCGGGTGAGGGGGAGTGTAATTGTAATTGCAATAAATTGCAGTAAAAAAATGTAAATAAATTGACTCTCACGCCACGATTGTTTAGTGTGTTTGCCGTGTTTGCTGCGCTGTCGGCAACGACTTCTTCATCTACATTTCGGTCCGAAAAGGGCGCAACCTTATCTTTTTCCGTCCCATGTTGTCCCGCCTGGCCTTCTTTGCCCTTCTGGCGTTCTTTCCGATCGCTTCTTCCGCTGCCAAGGAGTGGAAATTTGATTTCGGTCCCGCCCCGGCTCAGGACGGGCATGTGCAGGTTTTGGCGACATCGACGTACTCGAAGGAGGTGGGCTACGGCTTCCTCGACGCGTCGGAGGTTTCGGGCGTCGACCGCAAGACCGAGGGCTCCCGTGGCAGCTTCTGCACGGCGTCCTCGCCCTTCGTCTTCGCCGTCGACCTGCCCGAAGGGAACTACGACGTGAAGGTTACCTTCGGCGATCCGGCCGAGGCGGCCTCGACGGCGATCAAGGCCGAGGCGCGCCGCCTTCTTCTGGCGGAGACTCCCACGACGGCAGGGCAGATCGAGTCCCGCACCTTCACGCTCAATGTCCGCACGCCTGCCATTCCCGGCGGCGGCGAGGCCGCCATCGATGCCCGGGAAAAAGGGACGCCCGACTGGGACGACAAGCTGACGCTCGAATTCAACGGGAAGCGTCCCTGCATCGCCTCGGTTGAGATTTCCGAGGCACCCTCCGCTGTCACGCTCTTCATCGCGGGAGATTCGACCGTCACCGACCAGCCGAACGAGCCGTGGTCGGGCTGGGGCATGATGCTGCCGTCTTTCCTTCAGCCCGGCATCGCCGTCTCGAATCAGGCGCACTCGGGGCTCGCCCTGTTCAGTTTTGAGTCACAGAAGCGTCTCCAGAAGATCCTCGCGACGATGAAAAAGGGGGACTACCTCTTCATTCAGTTCGGCCATAACGACCAGAAGGACAAGCGTCCAGGAGCCGGAGCAGCGACGACCTACACCGCCGATCTCAAGCGCTATGTCGAGGCGGTCCGAGCGAAGGAAGGGCTGCCGGTCCTCGTCACCTCGATGGAGCGGCGGCTCTGGAAGGGGGACGAATTCCAGCCCAGCCTGGGAGCCTATGCCGACGCGGTGAGGCAGGTGGGGCAGGAGATGAATGTGCCGGTGATCGATCTCAATGCGATGAGCATGGTCTTTTACAAGGCGCTCGGGCCGGAGCCGTCGAAGCAGGCCTTCGTCCATTATCCGGCGAACACCTTCCCGGGCCAGGACAAGCCCCTGGCCGACAATACTCACCACAACGCCTACGGCGCCTACGAATTGGCCCGGTGCATCGTCGAGGGAATCCGGGCGCAGGTTCCTGCCCTCGCGCCCTTTCTGCGTGAGGGAATCGGAACCTTCGATCCGGCCAAGCCCGACGCGCCGTCGAGCCTCGGCATCCCGCCCAGTCTCTCCCAGTCGGTCGAAAAGCCGGCCGGAAATTGAGCCGTTCAGAGCGAAATCGAGTATGGAGTCCTCCGTCATTGTTCCCGACGAGCCGAACCCGGCACCGTCGCAGCCCCGTCAATGGAGGGTGGGAACGCTGGCGTACGGGAGCGCTGGTTTGGCAGTTCTCCTGGCTTGGCTGCTGTGGGGGGATTTCGCCCTTTCCCTCCGCGACCGCGCCGTGGTGCCGATCGTCCAACTCCTCTTCAAGCGTTTCGGAGCTTCCGACACGACGGTCGGCATCCTTTACTCCTCGCTGCCGTCCCTGCTCGGCCTCACCGTCGGGCCGATCATGGGGTATTGGTCGGACCGTTACCGCTCCCGACTCGGACGCCGCATTCCGTTTCTTCTGGGGACGACCCCCTTCATCGTCCTCACCATGGTCGGGATGGCGTTCTGCTCCCAGTTGGGAGCGTCGCTTCACGTACTCCTGGGGAGTCGCTCGCCGGGGCTCGGGGCGTGCTCGCTCGGTATGCTGGGCACCTTCTGGTTTTTCTTCGAGATGTGCTGCGTCACGTTGACGCCGATCTATCAGGGCCTGTTGAACGACGTCGTTCCGCAAGAGGTCATGGGGCGGGTCATGGGGCTCGTTCGCGCCTTCAGCCTCGGCGCGGGGATCGTCTTCAATTACGGAATGATGGGCATGGCGAAGACCCATTACATCGGGATCCTCCTGGCCGTCGCCGTCCTCTACGGCGTCGGCCTCACGATGATGTGCCTGCGCGTGAAGGAGGGAGGCTATCCTCCGCCTCCGGAGTCTCCGGCTGCGACCGAGGGCGGCGGCTTGGCGGGATACTGTCGGGAAAATTTCGGGCTCGGCTATTACCGACTCTACTTCGCGACGGTGGTGCTCATCTGCCTTTCTCCGCTCGCGTTCAATCTCTTTTCCCTCTTCTATGCGGACAGTGTCGGCATGAGCATGGACTCCTATGGGAAATGCATCGCCCTGACCTTCGGCATTTCCTTGCTCCTGGCCTATCCCCTGGGCGCCTTGGCCGATCGTTTCCATCCCCTGCGCGTGACCATCGCGGGGCTCGTTCTCTATGCCGCGGCGATGGCGATCTGCCCTCTTTACGTCCACGATGCCACGTCGTTCGGCGTGGCGCTGGTCGTTCATGGCGTCCTTTCCGGAGTGGCCATGACCGCCGCGGCATCCTTGGGGCAGCGTCTTTTGCCGAGGTCGAAGTTCTCCGAGATGGTCTCCGTCACCAGCGCTCTCTTCAGCCTCGTCCAATTCGGGTTCGCCCCGGCGCTCGGATTGCTTCTCGACCGGACGGGGCACGGTTACGTCCACACCTTCCACGTCAGCGTCGCGATGACGATCCTTGCCGTGATCGCAGGCCTCTTCCTCTATCGCCGTTTCGTCGCCTTGGGCGGGCCTTCCGGCTACCGGCCGCCCGAAATCTAACCTCACTCCCCTATGAAAAAAACGCTCCTGTTCTTCCTGCCCTTCCTCGCCCTTTCCTCGGTACTGGCCCAGAATGAGATCAATCCCGTCGAGAAGGAACCGACTCCGACCAAGCGGCAGGTTGATCCTTCTCTCCCGACCCTCTTCATTGTCGGCGATTCGACGGTCGAGAACGGCAATGCCGGGCACGTCGGCTGGGGCGAGCCCTTGGTCTCCTATTTCGACCTCAAGAAGATCAACGTCGTCAATATGGCGATTGGCGGGCGAAGCAGCCGTTCCTACATCGAGGAAGGCCGGTGGGCGGCTGTCCTCTCCAAGATGAAGGCGGGCGACTTCCTCCTCGTCCAGTTCGGCCACAATGACGGCGGCTCCCCGAGCGATCCGAAGCGCGGAGACCGCGCCACCCTCAAGGGGGGAGGAGACGACACGGTGAATGCCGTGAACCCCAAGAACCAGCAGGAAGTCGTCGTCCATTCCTATGGCTGGTATATGCGTCAGTATGTCTCCGACACCAAGGCGAAGGGTGCGACGCCTATCGTCTGCTCCCTGATTCCCCGCAAGCTGTGGGGAAGCGAAGGCAAGATCGGCCATTCCACCGATTACGGGGCCTGGGCCCAGGACGCGGCCAAAGCCGCCGGGGGTCTCTTCATCGATCTCAACGGGATCATCGCCGACCGCTACAACGCGATGGGGAAGGAGAAGGTCGACACCCTCTTCGCCGACGAGCACACCCACACCAACGCCGCCGGGGCGGAGATCAACGCCGAGTCGGTCGTGATGGGCCTCAAGGGCCTTGCCGACAATCCTCTGGCGTCGTTCTTCTCGGACAAGGGTGCCGCCGTCAGTGTCGCTCCCCCCATCGCGGAAGCGGCTTCGGCACCGGCGCCGACGGCTTCCAATCCTTGAAAACGGCGTTCCTAGGGGCTCTTGTTCTGGGGGTGATGCTGGGGGGGCTCTGCGCGGCGGGCGCCCAGCAGAAGATCGCCCTGTACGACGGCCCCGCGCCGGGAAGCCATGGGGAAGGCGAGGTCGATAAGCCGTACCTCCTCGTCTTCCTTCCGGAGGGCGACGCCTCCGGAGCCGTCGTCATCTGCCCGGGCGGAGCCTATGCCCATCTTTCGATGGAGACCGAGGGGACGAATGTGGCTCGGTGGTGGCAAGCGCACGGCGTGGCCGCCGCCGTGTTGCGGTACCGATTGCCGGGGGAGGGCTACCGGCATCCCGCCCCCTTGCAGGACGCCCAGCGCGCGCTGCGCCTCGTCCGCAGTCATGCCGAGGAATGGCATTTCAGTCCGCAGCGCGTCGGGATCATGGGATTCTCGGCCGGAGGTCACTTGGCATCGACGCTGGAAACCCATTACGACGGAGGTGATCCCGCGTCGGCCGATCCGGTGGAGCGCATCGATTGCCGTCCCGACTTCGCCGTGTTGGTTTATCCGGTGATCTCGATGACGGACGGCGTCGCCCATGCGGGTTCGAAGGCGAACCTCCTGGGTCCCTCTCCCGATCCGGTGCTGGTGGCATCGCTCTCGAACGAGACCCAGGTGACCTCCCGGACGCCGCCCACGCTGATCGTCCGGGCCGTCGATGACAAGTCGGTCGACCCCGGGAATGGGAACCTCATGCTCGCCGCCTTGCAGAAGGCGGGAGTTCCCTCGACGCTTCAGGAGTATCCGAAAGGTGGCCATGGCTTCGGATGGGGAAGGCCTTCTTCTCCCGTCGGCTGGCTCGACGCCGTGGCTCGCTGGCTGAACGAGCAGGGAATTTCTCTCGTCTCGACATCCCCGCCGGAGTCGTCCTCCTCGCCCGCTTCCACCGATTCGACATCGACCAAGGAAGAGAAATCCCTCCCTCCGTCGGGAAGCGGGGCGGAGAAAAGCGAAGAAAAGCGGCCGCTTCCGGAGATCCCATCGAAGCACCCAAGCGGATTCGCGTTGCCTGCGTTGGGGACAGCATCACGGCGGGTTACGGACTGCCTTCCACGGCCCAATCGTATCCGGCCCAGCTTGGAAAATTACTGGGGGAAGGTTGGGAAGTCGGGAATTTCGGCAGTTCCGGCAAGACTCTTCTCAAGAATACCCTGGCTCCCTATTGGAAGACCGGCGCGTTGAACAAGGCCCTTGCCTTCAAGCCCGATGTCGTGGTCATCCAGCTCGGGACGAACGACACGAAACAAGAATACCTCAAGCTCAAGGGCGATTTCGTCGGCGACTACAAGGCGTTGATCGCTCTTTTCCAAAAACTCGACACGAAGCCACGTATCTTCCTCTGTCGTCCTCCCTTCATCTTTCGAGCAGACAGCGGGGGAGACACGGAAGAGGGCCTTGAGCAGCTCTTGCCCCTCATCGACCAAGTCGCGACGGAAACGGGTCTGCCAGAAATCGACAACCATGCGGTCACTGGCGACAAGGGAGCGCTTTTCCCCGACAAACTCCATCCGAATCAGGAGGGAGCAGGCATCCTTGCCCGCACGGTTTACCGCGGGATTACCGGAAAGTCGTTTGAAGTAGTGATGCCCTGATCTGCGAATTCGGGCTTTTCGGGAAAGAGTACTGCATCTTTCTTTTAATGCCCAAAAAAGAGCCCAAAAATTTGGTAAATGCGTTTTTACTCTGAGGGCAACTAGGTTCGAGTCCTAGCGCGGCAACTTTTTCTCTCTCTGAGGGAAAGACTCCTCTCTAAGGGGGAGTAATCAGGGGAACTCTGGAATCATCCAGAGCAGCGCGTCTAGGTGGCACCAGCTTTTCTGTCCTCTTCGTGGCGAAAACTCTCTCTTTAACAATCCTGCTTAAGGGATTGGTGGCTTGCTCACTGTTGCTATCTTTAATTCGGGCTGCATCGTTCCTAGGTCGAGCCGCTTCGTTTCCTCGCCGAGAGTGAACTCGGTCGTCGCGATATAAACAGGCATCCCCTCTGCCGTGGCCGGTCGTGGCGAACGGAAGTGAATCACAAGGCGGTACTTGCCGGGAGCCACGCCATCAACATGGAACACTCCATCGGGATCGATCTCGAAAGCCCCAGTGAAGGCAGCCCCCGAAAAGCACGGCATCAACCGTCCTTGGATCGCCAGAGGCTCGAAACGCGACATGTCGCCGGGGAGCGTCAGCCTACCGCAGATCGATCCTTCACCTCTCCCCCGCAGGTCGATCTCCGTCACTGAGCCCTCGACCACCTCGATAAACGGCATGTGGCCCCAAGCCAACCCCGCTACCGCCATCTGAGCCAAACCGGCCCGCAAATGGCCGAAGAAAAGGCCCCCCTCTTCCGCCGTAGCCTGCTTTTCAAGCAAGATCGCCGGTAGGGCCGTTGGACCTTTTTCATCGGGAAAAAAGAGTGAGATATGGCTGCCGACAGGTAAAGGAGAGGTCTTAACTCGGACACCGGCCCACGCCTGGAGTCGGAGCACGGAAGTCCCCAGCACTTCTTCGCTGGTCGTTACGAGATAACCGATATCGGGATGGAGAACGACGACTGGAAAGTTCGCTTCCTGCGCAGGAAAGTCGTAGCTCCCTTTCTCGTCTGTCTCTACGGTCCAATGCTCATCCTCCTGGATAACCCTTCCCGCTCGGATCGTGGCGACACCTCCGGTCCCGACCACGGTCAACCGTGCGCCTTCAACAGGCTTCCCTTCGGGCGAAACCACCGTTCCAGAAACATCGGCAATGGGCGACAATGGAAAGTCGATCACGACATTCCCTTCTCCACGCGCAATGCGCCGGGAAACGGAGGGAAGATACCCATTCGCCTCGATCCGAATCCGTTGAAACGGCTCTTCCCCTGGTCCCCCGCCATGACCCACGCTCAAGAAGTCGTATCGTCCGAAGTGATGGAGATACCTTCCCTCCCGATACTCGACAGGGCGGCGAAGGCGGGGATCATTCCAAAATGGCACCGTCTGTCCCCCGAACTCTTTCCCTGCCAGCAACGTGAAGATCGGAATCGGCAGCCCCGTCCGCGCGTCGACGACGCTCCCTTCCACGCGAAGAGGTCGCCGCATGCGAAAGACCAGCGGATCGGCCTGAACCCGCAACTCTCCCATCTGGACCTCGAAGTCCTCGTGAACGAGAAGGCACCAGACGGAATCGTCCGGCCCATGTTCCCAGACGAACTCACCGTTCTCATCCGAATCGGCAAACCAGTTTCGCAGCGAGCGATGTCCGCGCCAACTATGCGGCCCAAGGTGAACCCCGGCCACCGGCTTCCCCTCGGCATCGACAATCCGCCCTCGAATCGGCGTCCCCTCGGAAAGGACCACCCGCAGCGGCACCGAAGGGACATCGATGAAAAGCTCGATCAACTCGGGCGCATATCCCGGCGCAATGAAGGTCAGAATCGGCCGGTCCCGGCCTCCTTCGAGGGAAAGGGCTCCGAAGCGAAACCGCCCCGCCACATCGGTGATCGTCGAAGGCCGCGTCACCGAATCGGACCCCGCCTCCCCGAAAAAGACCTCGACCCCGTTCAAGGGAACTCCCGCCGCATCGATAACCGTTCCCTCACAGACGGAGCCGTCCCTCACGATCAGCACCGCCTCTCTGGCGCGGAACGCCTCGGCAGGAGGGAGCGGGTCGATTCGTTCCCGGACATACTCTGGGTGGGCGACGGCTACACTCATGCGGATGAGATCGGACGGAGCCTCGGAGAAAGTCCAGCGTCCTTCCGCATCGGTCACCGCCTCCCGCTCCCACAGATCATTGAAGACCTGCGCGCCCTCGCGGTCCCCGGAGGAACCTCGCAGAATCAGGACCACCCGGGCATGGCCGACCGGCTCTCCCCGGCGATTTCGGACCACGCCCCCGATCGTCCGCCGCCGTTCCATTGTTAGGACAAAGGTCTCGGGCAATCGCGCTGTCTGTCGATTCCAGCTCCAGGAAACCAGGCGCGGCACCCGCTCCGAATGGACGACCCGGATGCTCAGATACTGAGAGCCAGAAGCGAGGGGAGGCACCACCGCCGTCCCGTCGGCCCCGGTCTTGAGTTGGTTTTTCGCCGCAGGACTTGCCTCGATGGAAAGAACAGCACCGACAATCGGCTCTCCCGTTTCAGGATCGACGACGCGAAACAGCATACCTCCCTCCGTCCGGGTTCTGGAAAGGACCGCCTCCTTGAATTCAGCCCAATTCTTGAAGCCATGTTCCCGGGCGATCACCCATTGCGCGTCATTCAGCGCGGGCGGCTCCTCCTTCGCTCCTCGTAGGGAGACAAAACGCGCCAGAGCTTCGGGGGCTCCCGTCGCGTGGGCCTTCAGCAGAGATTTGGCCTCGTTCCTGTAGAAATCGAGGTTGGGACGGGGCGGCAATTGCCGTGTAGGGGAACCGCTGGGACGAGGGAAATCGGGCTGCGATCCGGACATAAGACCTCCATGCGTGGTGCCTGGGGTCCGCCGTCAGGCCGCACAAAGGTTGAACGGCGCTGCTTCTTCGTCAAGTGGACAACGTCCTTTCCGCGGACCGGGATGCGCCCTTTTGCGCGGCCTCATTGAAGCCTCGAAACGGCAAAGCGTCAAGTTTTCGAGAGGCAGGCTCGCGCTTCAACGAAGACTATAACAATCTGGGCCCATAAATAGGTGAGAGGTGCCGCCCTTCTTCGGGCGGTGTGCTTGAGCGAAAGCCTCTCTACGGCTCCCCTATGCTCGTCGTCGTTCTCCTTCGGGCTGCCTCCTCCCGCCGCCTCGCGGGCCTTCGCTTCGTTTCTCCTCGCTAGAGGGCAAGGTTCCCTTGACGGCCCTAGGGCTGTTGTGAGCTTTGAGTGGGTTGCGTGAGGTTTTACTGAACGATGAAGGGGTGAAGCCCGGCCTTATCGGGCGAACTCGACGCGGGTGAAGTGGTTGGGGTTGGCGTGGGAGTCGAAGTGGCCGCCGAGGGAGGTGCGGCCGCCGCTGTGGGCGTCGCCGAGGGCGGTGACGTTGGCGTAGACGTCGAAGAGGAGGCTCTCCGCCGTGGAGCTGATTCCGGCGGTGGCGAAGGGGATCTCGATCTCGATCTCGTAGCCCGCGCCTTTCCGGCTCGGGGTGATGCGGGGGGCGAGGCCGGGGAACGGTTTCCGTGCGCTGGAGAGGCAGGTGACTTTCTTCGCGCCGGGCTGGGGGAGGAGGAAGAACGGGGTGATCGGATCGCTGTCCGAGGCGGCGAAGAAGAGTTCGACGGTCGATCCTTCCCAGGTGACGGCGGAGGGGGTGATCTTCGAGTCGTCGACGGCGATGCGGAAATGGATCGACCGGTTTTTGACTTTTAGCGTTCCTTCGGCGGCGGGGAATCCGGCGAGCTTCAGCTCGAAGCGGGCTCCCTCTCCTCCCGCTTGGAGGACGGTGCGGGGGCGGACGAGGTAGTCTTTGGTGAGGATGTCGGAGGAGGGGCTTTCGAGGCGGAGGGCGAGGCCTTGGGAAAGGGGCGTCCCGTGGGGGAGGGTGACCGGCTTGCGGACGGTCTTCCCGGCGGGGACGGCGATCTTGAGCTTGAGCGGGGGCCGGGAGGAGAGGCGGCTTCCGTAGGGGGTGGCGCGGAGCTCGAGGGAGGCGGTGACGGCCTTGGGGCGGGGGTTGATGACGACGACCTCGGCGTGGAGCGTGCCATCCTTTTTCCTGCTGGTGGCTTTTTCGTCGAGGCGGATGTCGGCGATGAGGCGGTCTCCGGTGCCGGCCCAGGCGCGGCCGGTGTGGGGGATGACGGGGGCGAAGTCGCCGAGGAGGCCGACTTTCTGGTGGGCTTCGATGAGGTCGTCGCACATGGCCCAGATCTTGTCGAGGGGGAGGACGGTGGCGGTGTGGGGGTCCATCATCACGGCGTGGTAGATGTGTTCCCGCTTTCCGGTGAGGGCGGCTTCGACGGTGAGGTCCTGGACGTTGATGTTGCTCTGGCAGAGGGCGGCGAGCTGGGGCGGGAGGGTTCCCACGTGGGTCGGCTGGATGCCCTGGGCGTCGACGAGGCAGGGAACCTCGACGCAGGCCCCGGCGGGGAGGTTGTCGATGAGGTTCCGGTTGGGGACGTTCCCGTAGATGACGCGGGGGGTGTCGGTCTCCCGCGAGTGGATGATGTAGGAGCCGTATTCGTGGGACTGGGGGTGGACGACGATGCCGTCCTTGCCGCCGAGGAGCTCGGCCTCGGTCTTTTCCCAGGTGCCGATGATCGCCTCGCAGCGGCGGAGGTATTCGTCGATGGGGACGTCGAACCGCTCGATCACCTTTTTCCCGTGGTGGATGAAGTAGGGGACGTATTCGCTCTGGTGTTCGCTCGACTCGGTGACGAAGTAGCCGGTGCGGCGCATCATCTCGAAGCGGACTTTCTCCGCATTGAAGCCGGGCTTGTCGAGGAGGGCGAAGAGGAGGGGGTAGGCGTCCTGGCCCTTGTACTCGAACTTCAGGAAGAAGGCCATGTGGTTGATCCCGGCGACCTTGTAGGTGACGTCCTCGAAGGGGAGCCCGGCGAGGGTGGCGAGCTGCTGGGAGGTGCCCTGGACGGAGTGGCAGAGGCCGACGTGGGGGATGCCGACGGCGCGGTGAACGGCGGTGCAGTTCATCGCCATCGGGTTGGTGTAGTTCAGCAGGAGGCAATCGGGGGCGCCGACCTCGGCGATGTCCTGTGCGATGCGGTTGATGACGGGGATGGTGCGGAGGGCGCGGAAGACGCCGCCGACGCCGAGGGTGTCCCCGATGGTCTGGAGGAGTCCGTATTTGCGGGGGATCTCGAAGTCGATGACGGTGCCGGGCTTGTAGCCGCCGACCTGGACGGTGCAGATGACGTAGCGGGCGCCGCGGACGGCCTCGCGGCGGTCGAGGGTGGCGGTGACCGTGGCCTTCACGCCGAGGGCGGCGACGATCCGTTCGGCCATGACCTTCGCCACCTTGAGGCGGGCGGGATCGATGTCCATGAGGCAGAGGGTGGCGTCGGAAAGTTCGGCGAACTGGAGGACGTCGCTGATGAGGTTCTTGGCGAAAACGACCGATCCGGCACCGATGAGGGTGATCTTGAGGCTCATGGTTCCACGCTGTCACGAAGCGGCCCCGGGGCCAGAAAATACTTGTGACATGGTTTATCATTTTTGTGATATAGATGGGTCATGGGAAATGAGGTCGAAGATCTGATTCTGGTGCCGTTCGGTATTTCCATGGAGAAACAGGGTGGGCCCCGTTATTCCTGGGACAACCAGGCGCGAGGGGACGATTTTTTTGTGATATTCCAGTACACCTACCGGGGCCGGGGGACGATCGAGTTCGGCGGGAAGGCCTATGACGTGCCGCCGGGGCACGCCTTCATCGCGATGATCCCGGAGGCGAGCCGCTATTACTATCCGCCGGAGGAAAAGGGGGAGTGGGTCTTTTCCTGGATCAATTTCTACGGGGACTTGGCGTTCCGGCTCTGGGGCGGATTGCGGGAGCGGGGCGGCCCGGTGGTGGCGCTGGCCCCGGCGGCGGTGCGGCTGCTGGAGGCGCTGATCGCGCGGGCGCGGAGCCGCGCCTGGCGCGATCCCTACGAGGTGAGCGGCGACGCGTACCGCTTTTACCTGGAGGTCCTCCGGCATGTGCGGCCGGTGCAGCGGAAGACGGCGGAGCCGCTGGCCCGGGCGATCGCCCACCTGCGGAACCATTACCAGACGCCGCTGCGGATCAAGGAGGTGGCGGCGCTGGTCGAGATGAGCCGGGAACACTTCACCCGGCTCTTCTTCAAGCAGATGGGGGTGAGCCCGGCGCTCTTCCTCCGGCAGATCCGGCTGGAGATGGCGGCCCGCCTGCTGCGGACGACGGAGCTGCCGGTGGCCGAGGTCGCCTTCCGGAGCGGCTTCGCCTCGGCGACGCAGATGGGGGTCTTCTTCAAGCGGCGGAACCGGCTCTCCCCGACGCTCTATCGTCGGCGGAACCGGAGCGAAGCGGGGAAGCCGGGGCCGAAGCAGAAGCGGCTGGCGTCGGCCAAGGCGATTCGGTAAGAGCCTTCCCGTTATCCTTTGAAGAATCATGGCGAGACCCGCTGACAAGCTCCGGGCGGTGGTGGAGGTGATCCGGGCGCGGATTGCCCACGGGAGCGACGCGCTCCGGGGGATGCCGGGGGAGCGGCAGCTGGCGATCGAGCTGGGGGTGAGCCGCCAGACGGTGCGGAGCGCGATCGGGCAGCTGGAGCGCGAGGGATGCCTGGCCCGGCTGCCGAACGGGCGGATCGGGGCCGCTGCCGGGAGGGAGGGGAGCGCGCGGCGGCCGGAGATCGGGTTCGTCCGGCGCGCGGAGGGATCCCAGGAGAATGCGTTTTGGCTGAACGGGATCACCCGGGCCGTCGACGGACGGGCGACGGTGCGGGAGGTTTCCTTCGACCACTTCGGCGATCCGGCGCTCGCGGCGGCGCTGGAGGCGTTCGACGGGATCTTCCTCCATCCGTCGAGGGAAAGTGCCTCGCCGTGGCTGGGGGAGCGGCTCCGTTCCTCCCGGTGCCGGGTGGCGATTCTCGATTTCGACTGGACCGCCTACGGCCTGCCCTCGATCTCGGTCTTCCCGGCGCGGGCCGAGTGGAAGCTCCTCGAGCACCTGCGGGACCTGGGCCATCGGCGGGTCGATTGCGTCAACGCGCAGCCCCTCGATCCGGTGATCGAGGCCCGCATCGCGGCGTGGCGGGAGGGGCTGGCGGAATTCGGCCTCACGGGCCGGCTTCATTCCGATCCGGGCTACCCGGCGGTGGAGATGGCCTATCGCCTGATGCGGCGGAAGCTGAAGGCGCGGGAGCGGTCGCCGCTCGGCACCGCGCTGCTCTGCGTGACCGGCCCCGCCGCTGTCGGGACGCTCCGCGCCTGCGCCGACGAGGGGATCGCGGTGGGGCGCGACCTCTCCGTGGTGGCGATGAATGACGAGGGGCTGGGCCCCTACCTGACGCCCTCGCTGACCTGCCTCCAATCGCCGCCCCGGGAGAATTTCCTCCTTTCGGCCGTCGAATGGATGATCGGAAGGAAGGAGTGGCAGGGGTCGCTGTGGGTGGAGCCGAAGGATATCCCGATGTTCGTCGGGGAATCGTCGGGTGCGGCCCTGCGATCGTTTTAATCCTTTTTGACCCGGGGCCCCTTTGTTGCTTTGATTGTTTGATTATTTGGCCTTTCTGAATCGACTTGCCAAAACTGAGTTAACATACCAATTTTGGTATTAATATTATTTATGCTGAAGCACCCCGAAATCACCAAGGGCCGCCTGGTCCGTTTTGCGAGCGAACTCAAGGCTGTTCTCTATCCGCGCTCCGTGGCGTTGGAAAAGCTGGAGACCTATGCCGCGCCGGGCCGGATTGCCTATGCCGAGGCGGTGAAGGGGAAGTTCCGGCCCGCGAAGGTCGGGGAGCGTTTCGGCCCCGGCTGGTCGACCCATTGGTTCCGCATCGGCTATGCGGTGCCGAAGGAGTGGGCGGGCGAGGAGGTCCTCCTCCACTTCGATTCGTCGTCCGAGGGGTGCGTCTGGCGGGACGGGGTGCCGATCCAGGGATTGACGAGCTATAATTGGGGGCCGGAGGAGATCCGCTCCCACTACACCCTCGCCGCGAAGGCGAAGGGGGGGGAGCGGGGCGTCTTCTACGTCGAGGGGGCGATCAACGGGATGTTCGGCCTGAGCGACGGCGGCGGGCGGACGCAGGACGAGGCGCTGGGCCACCTCCGGCAGGCGCGGCTGGTGACGCGGGACCGGCTGGCCTGGGACCTGATGTGGGACTTCGCGGTGATCAAGGAGATGGCCGAGCGGCTTCCCGCCGACGGCCTCGCCCAGGGCCCCGCGCTGACGGCGGCGAACGAGATCGTCAATACCGTGGTCCTGGGCGACCGCTCGACGTACGCGGCGGGACGCGCCATCGCGAAGAAGTTCCTGGCCGCGAAGAACGGGGACCGGACCCATCACGTCTCCGCCATCGGCCATGCCCACATCGACACCGCGTGGCTGTGGCCCCTGGCCGAGACGATGCGGAAGTGCTACCGGACGTTCTCGACCGCCGTCCTGATGATGGACACTTATCCCGAGTACAAGTTCGTCTGCTCCCAGGCCCAGCAGCTGGCCTGGATCAAGGTACAGCAGCCCGCGCTCTACGCGAAGCTGAAGGAGAAGGCGAAGACGGGGCAGTTCGTCCCGGCGGGCGGCACGTGGATCGAGCCCGATTGCAATATTCCCTCGGGGGAATCGCTGGTGCGGCAGTTCCTCGCCGGGCAGCGCTTCTTCAAGCGGGAGTTCGGCTCCTATTGCGAGGAGTTCTGGAATCCCGACGTCTTCGGCTACAGCGGCGCGCTGCCGCAGATCCTGCGCGGGGCGGGGATCGAGTACTTCCTGACGCAGAAGCTTTCCTGGAACCAGCTGAACCGGCCGGCGAGCAGCACCTTCCAGTGGGAGGGGATCGACGGCTCGCGGGTGTTGACCCACTTCCCGCCAACCGACACCTACAACGCGGTCTGCACGGTCGAGGAAATCCAGAAGCACATCACGAATTTCAAGGACAAGGAACGGGCCGCCGAGAGTTACCTGCTCTTCGGCTTCGGCGACGGCGGCGGCGGGCCGACGGAGGAGATGGTGGAGCGGCTGCGCCGGATGAAGAACGTCGCCGGACTTCCCGAGGTGGCGATGCGGACGCCGCGCGAGTTCTTCAAGCGCTGCGACGAGAACCTGAAGGACCCGACGGTCTGGTCGGGCGAGCTTTACTTCGAGCTTCATCGCGGCACCTACACGACGCAGGCCGCGAACAAGCGGGACAACCGGCGCAGCGAGGAGCTGCTCCACGACGTCGAGTTCCTCTCCTTCCTGGCCCGTTCCCTCAAGGGGGCGAAGTATCCGCAGGCCGAGATCAACGGCCTGTGGGAGACGGTCCTCCTCAACCAGTTCCACGACATCATCCCCGGCTCCTCGATCCGCGAGGTCTATGAGGATTCCGACAAGGATTATGCCCGCGTCCTCGGCTCCGCCGGAAAGCTGCGGGAAGAGGCGCTGGCGAAGGTCGTCCCGGCGGGGAATGGGAAGGGCAAGAATGTCCTCGCCCTCAACACGCTGGGCTGGCCCCGCCGCGAGGTGGCCTCGCTCGGCGGGAAATGGACTTTTGCCGAGGCACCGGCCTACGGCTATACCGTGGCGGCTCCGGCGGCGGCCCCAGCGGCCCCGGTCAAGGTGACGCTGGGGAAGAACGGCTTCACCCTCGAAAACGGTCTGGTCCGGGCGAAGTTCGACGGGCAGGGGCGGCTCGTCAGCTTCCTCGACAAGCGGGAGGCCGACGGAGGCCGTGAGACGGTCGAGGCCGGGAAGAAGGGGAATCAGTATGTCCTCTTCGAGGATCGGCCCGAACGTTGGGATGCCTGGGATACCGACATCTATCACCTGGACAAGCGGACCGACGTCGATGCGGTGAAGGCGCTCCGCGTGGTCGGGGACGACCCGCTGCGGGCGACGGTCGAGGTCGAGATGACGGTGAGTGCGAAGGCGACGCTGACGCAGCGCATCTCGCTTTCCGCCGAATCGCCCCGGCTCGACTTCGAGGCCGAGGTCGACTGGCGCGAGAAGGACCGTTTCCTGAAGGTCGAGTTCCCGCTCGCCCTCCGCAGCGACTACGCGACCTTCGAGATCCAGTTCGGCCACGTTCGCCGGCCGACCCATTTCAACACGACGTGGGACTTCGCCCGGTTCGAGGTCAGCGCGCACAAGTGGGCCGATCTTTCGGAGCCCGCCTACGGCGTCGCTCTCCTCAACGACTCGAAGTACGGCTACGCCTGCCACGGCAATGTGCTGCGGCTCTCCCTCCTCCGCGCCCCGAAGTCGCCCGATCCCGAGGCCGACATGGGGGTCCATCGCTTCCGTTACGCGCTCTATCCCCATGCGAACGGGCCGCAGCTCGGCGGGGTCATCCCGGAGGCGGCGGCGTTCAATCAGCCGTTGCAGGTTTCGGCGACGGGGGCGGCTCCCGGGGCGAAGGGCTTCTTTGCTAGCACGAACCCGGCGGTGGTGATCGACACGATCAAGAAGGCCGAGGACTCGGACGACCTCGTCGTCCGTCTCTTCGAGTCTCACGGCGCGCACCAAAACGCCACGTTCCGCAGCGCCTTCCCGATCGCGAAGGCGGCGAAGGTCAACCTGCTGGAGGAGGGAGGCAAGGCGGTCCCCGTCGGCAAGGAGGGGATCAAGCTGGCGTTGCGCCCCTTCGAGGTGGTGACGCTGAAGCTGGCGCTGAAGAAGGGGTAGTTTCTGCTGCCAGCGAAAAGCCCCACCCCTCCGAGGAGGGGTGGGGCTTTTGTTTTTACCGGAGGAAGGCGCTTACTTCAGCGTGGCGAAGAAGGCCTTGGCCCCGGCGACGGTGGTGATCGATTCGGAGAGGGTGCCGATCTGCCACGTCTCTTCATGGCTGCGGCTGGCGCCGACGGGGAGGGGGCCGAGGGGGGCGAGGGTTTCGAGCTCGAGGATGTCCTTGTTGGTGAAGAGCTCGAAGTTCGAGCCGTCGTCGGGGTAGGTGCCGCCGGGGGCGGGGACGGTCTTGGCGAAGTAGTGGTTGCCCAGCTGGTAGGCGACCCACTTTTCCTGGAAGTGGAGGCCCATCTTGAAGCATTTGGAGTCGGCCTCGTGGCGGACGAACCAGAACTCCTTCTCGAGCGTGAGGCGGGGGTCGTTCAGGTGGCTGTACTTCCAGAGGACGACGCGGCGGTTGGACTGGTAGTCGTCGACGTTGACGGGGGTGCCGGGGGGATTGTCGAGGGGATGGAGCTTCGGGGCCGACTGGGGGAGGACGGCGGTGCCGCCGGGCGCCATGACGCTGAGGGCCCAGGGGGTGACTTCGAGGGGCTTCGTCCCGCTGTTCGTGAGGGTGTGGAGGACGGTGAAGCGGCCGTTGCCGAGGGAGGCGATGCGCAGGGTCTTCTGCCAGCCGTGGTCGGACTGGGCCGGGGAGGCGATCTCGACGGTGTTGTCGTCGATCTTCCGGTAGTCGACGGGGACGTTGTCGGGGGTGTAGCTCTCCTCGTTCTCGGGCGCGGTCCAGAAGCGGTGGCCGCCGCGGATCTTCCATTCCTCCTCCCCGGCCCGGCCGATCTGGTCGGGGAACTCGCAGAAGAGATTCTTCCCGCCGATGGGGGCGGCGTGGAGGATGCGGGGGCCGACGTCGAGGGTGATGACGAGTTCGGCGATGCCGTCATTGAGGCGGAGGTTCCGTTTCCAGCCCTTGAATTCGATTTCGGAGATCATGAGTGGGGGGGAGGCTACAGCGTATTTCAGATTGCCGCAAGACAGTCGGAGCGGTAGAACGCTCCCCCTGTGGAATTGCCCTATTTTATCGAAACCGGTTCCCGTCACCTGCGGATGGCGGCGGCGGTGATGTTGTGTTTCTCTTTCCTGATCGGGTCGATCCCGTTCGGATTCCTGCTGGGTAAGTGGAACGGCCTCGACCTGCGCAAGCACGGCAGCGGCAATATTGGCGCGACGAATGTCTGGCGGGTATTGGGCTGGAAGTGGGGTCTTCCGGCGTTTCTCCTCGATTTCTTCAAGGGCTTCCTTCCCGCCTTCATCTTCGTCTTCTTCGTCCCCCACGGGCGGCGGATGGAGTGGGAGGTGGCCGTGGTGCTGATCGGCCTGGTGGCGACGCTGGGGCATAACTTCACGCCGTGGCTGGGCGGCAAGGGCGGCAAAGGGGTGGCGACCTCGGCGGGGGCGATCGCGGCCTTCATGCCCGAGGCCTTCCTCGTGATCCTGGCGGTCTGGGGGGCCTCCTTCTGGCTGACCCGCATCGTCTCGCTCGCCTCGATCCTCGCCTCGGCGGTGCTCCCGGTGGCCGCCTTCGTCCTCTATCCGAACAAGCGGATCTTCTTCGTTTTCGGCCTGCTCGCGGGCGGGATGACGATCCTCCGGCATCGGGCGAACATCGAGCGCCTCCTCCGCGGCGAGGAGAAGCGGATGGGTTCCCCGAAGGCGAAGTAACGGCGAAGCAGAACCCCGCCCCTTTTCCATTTTTCCATGAAAGTCGGCATCCTCGGCGCGGGAAAGTGGGGGACGGCGATGGGGGACGTCCTCCTCCGCAACGGCCATGAGCCGATTTACCGCCATCACGGCGATGCGGCCGAGGGGTGGCCCCCGGGCATCGACTTCCTCATCGTCGCGATCCCCGTCCAGGCGATGCGGGCGACGCTCTCCCGCTTCCCCGCCCCGGGTGTTCCGGTCCTCTCCCTGAGCAAGGGGCTCGAGGTCGGCACCGGACTGCGGGTGAGCGAGATCATCGGGCAGGTCTGGCCCGGGACCGAAACGGCGGCCCTCTCCGGCCCGAATTTCGCCTCGGAGATCGCCGCCGGGCTTCCCGCCGCCGCCGTCGTCGCCGCCGGGAGCGAGGCCCTCGCCGAACGGCTCCAGGCCCTCTTCCACCATCGTTCTTTCCGGCTTTATCGCTCGACCGATCTGACCGGGGTCGAGTTGGGCGGGGCGTTGAAGAACGTCTACGCCATCGCGGCGGGGCTCTGCGTCGGGATGAACCTTGGTCACAACGCCTTCGCCGCGCTGTTGACCCGTTGCCTTGCCGAGATGACCCGGATCGGCGTCCGCCTCGGCGGGAGGCCGGAGACCTTCGCCGGGCTGAGCGGGGTGGGCGACCTCCTCCTGACCTCGGGAAGCGAACTGAGCCGCAATTACCGCGTCGGCAGCCTGCTGGCGGGGGGGAGGACGCTCCAGGCCATCCTGGCCGAGGTCGGCGTCGCGGAAGGGGTCGAGACGGCCCGGTCGCTCTACAGCCTCGCGGCGGTCCCCGCCGAGGCGAAGCCGGTCGCCTGCCAGGTCTACGCGATCCTCTTCGAGGGCCTCCCCCCGCAGCGGGCGGTGGCCGGATTGATGGAGCGGGCGGCGGCTCCCGAGATTCGTCCGGTCTAACGGAAGAGGGAGGGCGTTGGGAGGGGATCTTTTTTAGGCCCTTTTCAATTGGGCGAAATGAGATACCTTGGTGGGCCTATCTCTATGAGACAAAAATCCCTCGATTTCCTGCGGAAGCTTCTTGAAACCCCCAGCCCTTCGAGCGGGGAGGCGGCGGGGCAGCGGGTCTGGCTCGATTACGTTTCCGAGTTCGCCGACGAGACGGGGAGCGATGCCTACGGCAATTCGTGGGCGATCCTGAACCCGAAGGGCTCCCCCCGCATCATGGTCGTCGGCCACGGGGACGAGATCGGCTTCCAGATCCAATATATCTCGGAGGAGGGCTTCCTCTACTTCGCCCCGGTCGGCGGTCCCGATCCGGCCCTGGCCCGCGGCCAGCGCGTCCACATCCATCATGAGGGGAAAAAGACCCTCGGCGTCGTCGGCTCCCTCGCCGTCCACATGCAGGAGCGGGACAAGAAGCCCGAGGTCCCGGCCTGGCACGATCTCTTCATCGACATCGGCGCCAAGAACCGCAAGGACGCCGAGAAGCGGGCCGCCGTCGGCGACCTCGTCACCTACACCGCCGGCTTCGAGCAGCTCAACGGCGATGTCTATGTCGCCCGCGCCTGCGACAACCGGGTCGGCACGTTCGTCGCGGCGGAGACCCTCCGCCTCGCCTCGGAGCTGAAGGGGATCGACGTCTGCCTGATCGCGGTCTCGACGATCCAGGAGGAGAACGGCCTCTACGGCGCGAGCATGGTCGGCTACTCCCTCCAGCCCGACGCGGCCCTCGTCGTCGACGTCGGCCACTCGACCGACATGCCGCTGGCGAACGCCAAACGCTTCGGCGACATCAAGCTCGGCAAGGGGCCGGTCCTGAACCGGGGCAGCGTGAACCATCCCGTCCTCGTCGAGCGCCTCGCGAAGACGGCGAAGGCGAAGAAGATCGACATCCAGCTGAGCATCGACGCCCGCTGGTCGGGCACCGACGCCGACGCGATCTTCAAGCAGCGCGGTGGCGTCCCGACGGCGGCCCTCGGCATCCCGAACCGCTACATGCACAGCCCCGTCGAGGTGATCGACCTCGGCGACCTCGTCAACCTTTCCGAATGGCTCTGCGCCTTCACCGCCGGGGTGAAGGAAGGGGAGAAATTCAAGGTCAAAATCTAAACCCTTCCCATCCCATGCCCGTCCTCCGCCTCCTCCACACCCGTTATCGGGTCGAAGACCTCGAAAAGACCGTCTCCTTCTACAAGGAGGTCCTCGGCCTCGAGCAGGTCAGCTCCCACACCTCCTCGCGCGGCTCGACCTTGGTCTTCTTCAAGGTCCCGGGCAGCGAGGAACTGATCGAGATCTGCCACTATCCGAAGAGCGGCCCCGTCCAGGTCGGCCCCGACCTGACCCACCTCGCCTTCGAGGTCGCCGACATCGAGGCCTTCGCCGCCGAGGCCGCCGCGAAGGGCTATCCCTTCAGCGAGGGGCCCTCGGCCCCCTCGGCCTCGGGCTCCCGGATCGGCTTCATCGACGCCCCCGAGGGGTACGAAATCGAGTTGATCGAGAAGAAGAAATAGGGTCCCCTGTCATCCATGAAGCCGATCCTCCTGGCCCCGTCGATCCTGGCCGCCGACTACGGAAACATTGAGCGCGATGTCCGTGCCGTCGAGGCCGCGGGGGTCGATTGCCTCCATGTCGACATCATGGACGGCCACTTCGTCCCGAACATGACCTTCGGGCCCGACTTCGTCGCGATGCTCCGCCGGATCACCCGGCTCCCGCTCGACGTCCATCTCATGATCCAGCAGCCGGACCGCTACGTCCGCTCCTTCATCGAGGCCGGGGCCGACACGATCACGATCCACCTCGAGGCGTATCATGACGTGGGCCGGACCCTCGACCTCATCAAGAGCATGGGCTGCCGCGCCGGGATCGCCGTCAATCCGCTGACGCTGATCGAGAAGGCCGAGAAGTACATGAAGCGGGTCGACCTGGTCCTCTGCATGACGGTGAACCCGGGGTTCGGCGGGCAGCCGTTCATCATGGAAGTGCTTGAGAAGGTCCGCTTCGCCCGTCTCTTCCGGGATCAGAATAATCTCAATTACGACATCGAGGTCGACGGCGGCCTCACTGCCGACACGATCGGACCGGCGGTTGTCTCGGGGGCGAACTTGATTGTCGCGGGGTCGTCGATCTTCGGGAAGCAGGACATTCCGGCGGCGGTGAAGCTTCTGCGGCAGAAGGCGGCGGAGGCGAACGCGGCGGGGTAGGGGTTTGGGGGCGCGTCCTTCGCGCCGTTTTGCGGAGTGCCCTTCGGGGCTGGCGGGGTCGACCCTGTACAGCTGGAGGCGATCCGCTTTATAGCCCAAGAGGGGCTTTGCCCCTCCTCGAACCTCCCCTTCGGAGGGCCTTAGCTAGGCGGACGCGCTTTGGCTGTGCCTCGTCTTCTATCTGGATTGAAATCGGCTGCTTCCTGGAGCGTCCGAGGGTACGGATTGCGGGGGGTAGACGGGACCAATACGCCTAGACTCCTATTGGGAGACGGCTCTATGGGAGAGGGGTGTGCAGGGGGTCCGAACCCTCTTGCCGTAGGGGGGATTTCCACTACAATCCCTTTTTTGCCCCTTTATCTCCCTTTTTCATGAGTTCCGAGCTGATCCGTAATTTCTGCATTATCGCCCACATCGACCACGGGAAGACGACGCTTTCCGACCGGTTGCTGCAGGCCACCGATACGATCTCTCTCCGGGACATGCAGAACCAGATGCTCGACTCGATGGATCTGGAGAAGGAGCGGGGCATCACGATCAAGGCCCACCCGGTCACGATGGTCTATCACGCGAAGGACGGGAAGACCTACCGGCTGAACCTGATCGACACCCCCGGCCACGTCGACTTCGCCTATGAGGTCTCCCGCAGCCTCTCGGCGTGCGACGGCGCGCTCCTCGTCATCGACGCGGCGCAGGGCGTCGAGGCGCAGACGGTGGCGAACGTCCACCTCGCCTCGAAGCAGAACCTGACCCTCATCCCGGTCATCAACAAGATCGACCTCCCGAGCGCGAACGTCCCCTCGGTCCAGAAGCAGGTCGAGGACCTCCTCGCCATCCCGGGGGAGGATTGCGTCCCGTGCAGCGCGAAGCAGGGGATCGGCATCTCGGAGATCCTCGAGGCCGTCGTCGCCCGCATCCCCGCCCCGCCGGAGCCGAAGGACAACACCCTCCGCGCCCTCGTCTTCGATTCCCTCTTCGACACCTACCGGGGCGTCGTCACCTACGTCCGGGTCTTCTCGGGCGAGCTCAAGGCGGGGACCCAGATCCTCCTGATGTCGACGAACCAGGCCTACGAGGTCAAGGAAGTCGGCATCTTCACTCCGAAGATGACCCGGCAGGACAAGCTCCTCCCCGGCCACACCGGCTACCTGATCGCGAACATCAAGAGCCCCGTCGACATCAAGATCGGCGACACGATCACGACCTCGGTCGCCCCCGCGAAGGAGCCGCTCCCCGGCTTCAAGCAGATCACCCCGATGGTCTTCAGCGGCATCTACCCGATCAACACCGCCGAGTTCGAGCTCCTGAAGGTCGCGATCGCGAAGCTCCAGATCAACGACGCGGCGCTGGTCTACACCGCCGAGTCGAGCGTCGCGCTCGGCTCCGGCTTCCGCTGCGGCTTCCTCGGCCTCCTCCACATGGAGATCGTCCAGGAGCGTCTCCGCCGGGAGTACGACATGGACATCATTGCGACCTACCCGAGCGTCATCTACCAGATCCGCCTCACGAACGGCGAGGAGATCGAGGTCGACAACCCGGTGAAGATGCCCGACCCCTCGACGATCGACGTGATCCGCGAGCCGATGGTGAAGGTCTTCATCATGATCCCGAACGAGAACATCGGGGACATCCTCCAGCTCGTCATGGAAAAGCGCGGCTCGTGCGAGCACACGGAGTCGGTCGACGACAAGCGGGTCATGCTCCATTGCGACATTCCGCTCTCGGAAATCCTCGTCGACTTCAACGACCGGATCAAGTCGATCACCCGGGGCTACGGCTCGATGGACTACGAGACGGCCCCCTACCGCGCGGGCGACCTCGTGAAGCTCGACGTGATGGTGAACGGCGAGCCGGTCGACGCCTTCTCCTCGATCGTCGACCGCGAGAAGGCCCCCGCCCGGGGACGCCAGATCGCGGCGAAGCTGAAGGAAGTGATCCCGCCCCACCTCTTCCGCATCCCGATCCAGGCGACGATCGGCGCGAAGATCGTGGCCCGCGAGGACGTCGGCTCGGTCGGCAAGAATGTGACGGCGAAGTGCTACGGCGGCGATATCTCCCGCAAGCGGAAGCTCCTCGAGAAGCAGAAGGAGGGCAAGAAGCGGATGAAGTCGTTCGGCCGCGTCGACATCCCGCAGGAGGCCTTCATCGCCGTGTTGAAGACCGACGTCGGTTGATCGCCATTCCCCCAGCCCCTTTTTATGGATCGTCTCCCCTCCGATTCCCCCAAGCCCAAAGACTCCAAGGCGGCGCAGGTCAGGCCGGCCCAGGCCGCCCCGGAAGGGTTCTGGGCGAAGTGGACGCTCCGTTCCCAGGCCGACGATTACCTGAAGGCGATCCGCAAGCAGCGCATCTATAATTCCGACCGCATCCCGGCGGCGCAGCTCCGCGAGGTCCTCGCCTTCGAGGAGGAACTGGGCGGGGCGCTGAAGCGGCGGGAGACGGCCCGCTACGCGCCGCTGATGGAAAAGGGGGAGGAGATCGCGGTCTCGCTCTTCCCGGTCCGGGGGAACGACTGGCTCCGGGAGAACGTCGAGGTGGCCTTCGTCGCCATCGCGGCGGCCCTCGCGCTGCGGGCCTTCTTCCTCCAACCCTTCAAGATCCCGACCGACTCGATGAAGCCGACGCTCTACGGCATCCAGACGGTGAAGGTCGACGCGGCCTCCCATGCGAAGACCTCGTTCCTCGGCTCGATCTGGCGGCAGCTCGTCTTCGGGGAGAGCGACGGGCTGATCGTCCTCGACCATCCGGCGAGGATCACCGACATCCAGGGGGGGAGCCTCACCCCGTGGTTCGATTACACCGACATCCTCTTCGACACCGGCGAGACGCGCCGGGCCTGGATCACGAAGGACGCGGTGACCTACAAGCTGGGCCTCGCCGTGGGGCAGCGCTTCGAGGCCGGGGAGCCGGTCCTCAGCTACCGGAACTCGGCGGGGGACCAGGTCTTCGTCGACAAGTTTTCCTTCAACTTCCGCCTCCCGAAGCGGGGAGAGGTCTTCGTCTTCCGCACGAACGGCATCCGGGGGATCGAGGACGACATGGCCCGGCGCGGCATCTTCACCTCCCAGTTCTACATCAAGCGGTGCGTCGGCCTCCCGGGCGACACCCTCCGCCTCATCCCGCCGCTGCTCGAGATCAACGGGGTCTCCGAGGGGGCGACGATCCCGTGGGCGATCCGGCGCGTCGAGGCGGCGCAGGACGGCTACCGGGGCTACGGCTATCTCAACTCCCTCGTCAATCCGCCGAGCTTCCTGCGCGGACCGGCGGAGACGTACAGCGTCGAGCCCGATACGTTCTGGGCGATGGGGGACAACAGCTACAACAGCCAGGACAGCCGCTTCTGGGGCGCGGTTCCCCGGGAGAACACGGTGGGGGTCGGCCTCGTCGTCTATTGGCCGTTCGGCGCCCGTTGGGGGCTGATCCGGTAGGAGAGGGGCGATGCGGCGCGTCCTGGTCTCCTCGGCGGCGTTGCTCCTGCTGCTTCTCCTCGGGACCGGGTTTTTTTATTGGCGATGGACCGCGACGGGACCGATGGCTTCGTCGGGCGGGCTCTGGTTCCCGAAGACGATCCTCCTCCCGGTGCCCGGCTTCGCGCAGAACGACCCGCGCTGGGGGGACGACTTCCTCGGGGCGACGCCGGGACGGCTCGGCGGGGAGGGGTGCGCCGTCACCTCGGCGGCGATGGTGCTCTGTTATTTCGGGATCCCGACCGATCCCCATTTCCTCAATCTCTTCCTCACCGAGACCGGCGGCTACACGCCGCAGGGCTGGATCGAGTGGGAGGGGGCCGAGGCCCTGCGGCCCGGGACGGTGCGGAAGGTCTACGAGGATCTGCCCTCCCATTTCCTCGTCGACCGGAACCTCTGGCGCGGCATCCCCTCGATCGTCCGCCTGCGGATGCGGGGCGGGACGACGCACTTCGTCGTCATCGTCGGGAAGCGGGGCTTCGATTACCTGATCCGCGATCCGGGGGCGGGGTTCGCGCAGGGGGTCTATCCGCTGCGGGAATTGACGCCGCAGATCGAGGCGCTGCGGTTTTACGTGGCGGGACGATAGCCCCCGCTTTTCTTTTCCGGCGGGCCTGCTACCGTTCACGGCACTATGCCCCTCGTTGATCTTCCTCTCGAAAAGCTCCATCATTACCAGGGGCTCTCTCCTCGGCCCGGTGACTTCGATGCCTTCTGGGACCGGAGCCTGGCCGAGATGAAGGCCCTCGACCCGAAGGTCGATCTCGTTCCCGCCGCCTTCCAGGCGCCGTTCGCCGATTGCCACGATCTCTACTTCACCGGCGTCGGCGGCTCGCGGATCCACGCGAAGCTGCTCCGGCCGAAGGCCTCGGCGGGACTCCAGCCGGCCGTCGTCCAGTTCCACGGCTATACGGGGAGCTGCGGCGATTGGCAGGGGAAACTCGCCCTCGTCGCCGCCGGTTTCACCGTCGCGGCGCTCGATTGCCGGGGTCAGGGCGGGCGCTCCGAGGACCGGGGCGGCGTCTCCGGGACGACCCATAACGGGCACATCATCCGCGGCCTCGACGGCGCGCCCGAGGGGCTCCTCTTCCGCCAGATCTTCCTCGATACGGCGCAGCTCGCCGGGATCGTGATGGGCCTTCCGGGCGTCGACGCCACCCGCGTCGCGGCGATGGGCGGCAGCCAGGGCGGGGCGCTCGCCATCGCCTGCGCGGCGCTGGAGCCCCGCATCCGCCGCCTCGCGACGGTCTTCCCGTTCCTGAGCGATTACCGCCGGGTCTGGGAGATGGATCAGGCGAAGGACGCCTACGCGGAGCTGAAGACCTACTTCCGCAACTTCGATCCGCTCCACGAGCGGGAGGACGAGATCTTCATGAAGCTCGGCTACATCGACATCCAGAACCTCGCCCCGCGCATCAAGGCGGAGACGGTGATGAGCGTCGGCCTGATGGATTCGGTCTGCCCGCCCTCGACCCAGTTCGCGGCCTACAACAAAATCACGGCGCCGAAATCGCTCCGCATCTATCCCGACTTCGGCCACGAGGGCCTGCCGGGGAACGACGACGCGATCTTCCAGTTCGTGACGCGGCCTTACTAAGGCAGCGACTTCACCGCCCTCGGTTGATTTCCGTCGGGGCCGCCGCCATAGTGGCTTGCTATGCGGCGGCCTTCTTCGTCTTCAGACCAACCGATTCTCGACATCCACGGCCTTTCCCTGCTCCGGGAGACGGCGATCCTGCGGGACATCGACTGGACGATCGGGCGGGGGGAGCATTGGGTGTTGCTGGGGGCCAACGGCTCGGGCAAGACCTCGCTCCTCTCGGCGTTGACGGGGTATCTCCCGGCGAGCTCGGGGACGGTCGCGCTCCTCGGGCGGACCTTCGGCGCGTACGACTGGCGGGAACTGCGGAAGCAGGTCGGGCTGGTCAGTTCGGCGCTCCGGCAGCGCGTCGAGGACGGGGAGACGGGGCTCGAGGTGGTCGTCACCGGCAAGGAGGCCGTCGTCAATCATTGGGGGCCGGTGAAGGCGGCCGATCGGAAGAAGGGACTGGCGCTCCTCTCCCGCCTCGGCTGCCGCCGCCTGGCCGACCGGCCGTGGCTTTTCCTTTCCCAGGGGGAGAGGCAGCGGGTCTTGATCGCCCGCGCCCTGATGGCCGACGTCCATGTCCTGATCCTCGACGAGCCCTGCGCGGGCCTCGATCCGGCGGCGCGGGAGGAATTCCTCGGCTTCCTCCAAAAATGGGTCGCCCGGCCCGACGCCCCGACGGTGATCCTCGTGACCCATCACGTGGAGGAGATCGTTCCCGGCTTCACCCATGGGCTGGTCCTGCGGAAGGGACGGGTGATCGCCTCGGGGACGCTGGAAAAGACGGTGACGAGGGCGGTCCTTTCCGCCGCCTTCGGCGCCAGGATGGGCGTGTCGCGCCGGAACGGGCGCTATGCCCTGAAGATCGGTTAAGGGGACGCATGGGAACCGAACTCAACGAAGCGATCCGCACGATCCTCGTCCGCGATTGGGACCCGCTCGACATCGCGTCGGAACGGCCGATCGAGGACGAGTACGATCCCTACCTGCTCCAGCTCCATGACATCGCCGAGCGGAAGCTGGGGGCCGACGCGCTTTTCGTCGCCCTGTGGCGGATCGAGACGGTCCTCCTGCGCCAGCCGGGCGATTGGCCGAAAACGCGGACGATCGCGGAGAGGATCGCGGCGATCGAGGTCTAGGGCCAAGGAGCAACGCGGCCTGGCCCTGAATGTCGATGGGCCCTAGTGATGGTCGAGCTGCGCGGGGAGGGAGAAGACGTGCTTCGGCCCTTCCTGCAGCTCCTTCACGGTCACCTTGCTCTCGATCTTGCGCTCGGCCATGCCCTGGAAGACGCCGCGCGTCGAGGGGACGTCGGCGTAGTCCCGGCCCGTGGCGACGCGGATGTGGCGGGTGGTGGGGACGGTGCCGTGGGTGGGGTCGAAGCCGACCCAGCCCCAGCCGGGGAGGCAGACCTCGACCCAGGAATGGGTGTCGGCGCGGTCGGCCATCTTGTGGCCTTCGGCGCTCCAGAGGTAGTAGCCGTTGACGTAGCGGGCCGGGATGCCGAGCTGCCGGACGAGGGCGATCATGAGGTGGCTGAAGTCCTGGCTCGTCGCCTTGCCCTTGGCGAGGACCTCTTCCAACGGCGAGGGGACGCGGGAGGGGGGCGGGACGAGGGAGAGCTTCTTCTTCAGCCCCTTGTTGATCTCGGTGAGGAGGGTGTAGGGATCGCCCCGGCGGACGACGTTGAGCGCCTTCACCAGTTCGAGGAGGGCCGGGGTCGTCTGGACGAATTTGCTCGGCATGAGGTCCTCCCAGTAGTCGCCGCCCTGGGAGGTGAGGTGCTCGATCTCCTCCCAGATGTCGGAGTTCTGGGTGGTGACGGAGGGGAACTCATCGACGACCTCGACGATGGCCCGGGCGGTGATCACGAGGTGCTCGTGGAGGCGGGGGATGTCGAAGTGGTGGACGGTGTTCCCCTGGTGGTCGGGGTAGTGGAGGACGTTGCTGCGGGGCTCGGTCTGGAGCTCGAAGGCGAGGCAGCGCTGGGCTCCCTCGGAGCGGGGCATCATCCGGCATTCGACGAGGTTCTCCGAGACGGGGGCCGAGTACTCGTGCCGGGTGCGGTGGAGGATGGAATAGAACATGGCGCGGAGGGGGCTAGATCGCGATGGCGTTTTCGAGGGGGAAGTTGATGTAGCTGCTGTAGACGGCCTGGTGGATCTGGTCCGACTGGGCCTCGATCGAGGCGGTGAAGGCGTGGAGATCCCCGGCGAGGACGTCGTCGATCTCGGCGTAGCGGAGCATCGAGGCGAGCTTCCCGGCGCGGCGGACGAGGGTGGGGGTGTGCTCCCCGTCATTGAGCTCGACGATGCGGTGGGCGGCCTCGTCGACGGCGAGGGCGGCGAAGCAGGCGGCCTGCGGGAACTCGGGCTCCAGGAGGAGGTACTCGGCGACGAGCTTCGGCTGGATGTCGGCGGTGTGGTGGTTGCAGAACGACTCGAAGGCGCTGCACGCCTTGAGGAGGCCGACCCATTCCATGAAGTTCTCCCCGACGCCCCCGCCCTCCTTCTTCTTGTAGAAGGTGCGGAAGTGGGTGCTGGTGAAGGTGGAGACGAGGGAGGCCCGCTCCAGGTAGCGGCCGATGAGGATGAACTGCCACGACTCGCCCCGGTTGATGGTGGTGTGGGTGAGGCCGTTGAAGAGGGTGATGCTGTCGATGATCTGGCGCAGGAGGTCGTTGGGATCGGTCGAGAGGATCGAGGCGAAGCCGGGCTCCCGGAGGCGGAGGTGGAGGCGGTTCAGCTGGGACCACATCTCGGAGCTGATGTGGTCGCGGAGCTGGCGGGCGTTCGACCGGGCGGCGCTGATCGAGGTGAGGATGGAGGCGCTGTTCTCGGGATCGAGGACGAGGTAATGGAGCATCGGCGCGCTCTCCAGCGGGACGTCCTTCGGGACGGGGATCGAGAGGCTGTCGAGGATCCGCTTCCAGCGTTCCTCCTCGCTGCCGCCGGAGTGGTCGAGCATGAGGTGGAGGTGGACGCTGAGGAGGCGGGCGGAACGCTCGGCCCGTTCGAGGTAACGGGCCATCCAGTAGAGGCTGTCGGCAACGCGGGAAAGCATAGGAAGGGTTTCGCTGGGGTGGGCTGGCGTTTGTGCTTAGTCGGCTTTGGTTCCCTTGGCCGGCTCGTCGTTGACGACCCAGGTGTCCTTGCTGCCGCCGCCCTGGGAGGAGTTCACGACCAGGGAACCGCGGGTGAAGGCGACGCGGGTGAGGCCGCCGGGGACGATGCGGACCTTTTCCCCGAAGAGGATGAAGGGCCGGAGATCGATGTGGCGGGGTTCCATCTTCCCATCGACGAAGCAGGGGGAGCGGGAGAAGCTGAGCGTCGGCTGGGCGATGTAGTTGCGGGGGTTCGACTTGATCTTGTCGGCGAACTCGGCGCGCTGCTCCTTCGTGCTCTGCGGCCCGATGAGCATGCCGTAGCCGCCCGACTCGCCGACGGCCTTGACGACGAGCTTGTCGAGGTTCGCCAGGACGTGCTGGCGGTCCTTGTCGCGGACGCAGAGGTAGGTCTCGACGTTGTGGAGGACCGGTTCCTCCTTCAGGTAGTAGCGGATCATGTCCGGGACGTAGGCGTAGATGGCCTTGTCGTCGGCGATGCCGGTGCCGAGGGCGTTGGCGAGGTTGACGTTGCCCGCGCGGTAGGCGTTGAAGAGGCCGGGGACGCCGAGCATGGAGTCCTCGCGGAAGGCGACGGGATCGATGAAGTCGTCGTCGATCCGGCGGTAGATGGTGTCGACGCGCTTCAGCCCCGCCGTCGTCTTCATGTAGACGATGTTGTCGTGGACGATGAGGTCCTGGCCCTGGACGAGGGGGATGCCCATCTGCCAGGCGAGGAAGGAGTGCTCGAAGTAGGCCGAGTTGTAGATGCCGGGCGTCAGGAGGACGATGGAGGGCTCCGAACGGCCGAGGGGGGAGAGCTCCCGCAGGGTGGTGAGGAGGGACTGGCCGTAGTGGTCGATCGGGCGGACGTGGCTGTTGCGGAAGATGCCGGGGAAGGTGTTCTTCATCACCTGCCGGTTCGTCAGCATGTAGGAGACGCCGCTGGGGACGCGGAGGTTGTCCTCGAGGATGACGAAGCTGCCGTCGGGCATGCGGAGCATGTCGGAGCCGCAGATGGAGACGTAGATGTCCCGCCGGACGCGCCAGCCGCGCATCTCGCGGCGGTATTGGGGGCAGGTGTAGATGAGCTCCGCGGGGATGATCTTGTCGGCGATGATCTTGCAGGGGCCGTAGATGTCCTTGAGGAAGAGGTTCAGCGCGGTGATGCGCTGGGTGAGGCCCTTTTCCAGGTGGTCCCACTCGGCCCCGGTGATGATGCGGGGGAGGAGGTCGAAGGGGATGATCTTCTCGGTCCCTTCCTTGCGGCCGTAGACGGCGAAGGTGATGCCCTGGTGGAGGAAGGCGTTGTCGGCGGCCTGCTGGCGCTTCCGGACGTCCTCGTGGGGGAGTTCCTTCAGCTTCCGGTGGAGGGGGCGGTAGGCCTTGCGGGCCCCGCCTTCCTTCTCGAACATCTCGTCGTAGATGCCTTCGTCGAGGGGGTAGGAGTCGAAGACGGAGGGCGGCGGGGTGCTTTCCGCGGCGGGGGTCGATTTCTGAGACTGGGACGAATCGCTTTTTTCAGTTTTGACCGTGGACATGGGGAAAGGATCGATGGGGGAAAGACCGGATAAGGCTCCGATGGGATTTAAGCAAGGGGTGTGCCGTTTGCCTGTTCTCGAGGGTAATAAATGGAAGGGGAACGGGGCCGAATGAGTCTAACTTGTTTGCTCTCTTTTATTTCCATTGAAAAGAATAAAAACTCTGTTTGAGTTTGCTGTTGATGAAGTTCAAGACCCTCCTCGGGACGGGCGAATGACGCTCCTCCTCTTCCTCGACGGGCATCCTGTCCTTCGCTGGAGCCTCGGCCTCCTGTTGCTGGCGGGGGCGGGTGCGGTGGCCTTGGCGCCCTTTTTCCCGGAGGTTCCGGCGGGGGTCGGCAAAGGGGGGAGGCGGACCGCCCTCCGCCTCGGGCTTTTCCTCCTCCTCGCGTTCGCGGCGTTGCTGACGCTGCAATCGCCCCTCGTCGTCCATCGGGAGGCGTTCAATATCGACGAGGCGGTCTTCGTCTCCGAAGCGGTGACGTATCGCGATGTCCCCCATGCCCTGCCGTGGCGGGAGGTCGACGGGTATTCGGGCGGGCCGCTGATTCCGTTGCAACTGCTCTGGACGGTTCCTTTTGGCCTGCCGATCGACTATGCGACGGCCCGGATCACGGTCCTCCTCGACATGGTTCTCTTCCTCGGCCTGTTCTGGCTGGGGGCGCGGCGGGTCTGGGGGGAGCGGATCGCGGGGCTGGCGGTGCCGCCCTTTCTCTCCCTGTTCGCCCTCAGCCTCTTGTTTTATGCGAGCGAGTATCCCTGCCTCCCCTTGTGCGGCGGGGCGTTGTGGGCCCTGGCTGTTCTCTTCGCCAGGCGTTCGGAGGGGGGGAAGGGGAGGTGGGCGGCGTTCGGCCTCGGCGTGGCGGTCGGGGCGATGCTGTTCGTCAAGCTGCAGGCGGCCCCGATCGCGCTCTTTTTGTTCCTCTCCGGCGTGGCGCTGATCGGATGGCGGCGGCAGGGGGCATCGCTGTGGCTCTGTCTCTGCCTCCTTGCGGGAACGGGGGTTCCGGCGGCGGCGTTGCTGGGGCCGCTGGCGGCGGCGGGGCGGTTCCTCGATTTCTGGAACGGATATGTCGTCTGGGCCTTCGGTTACGTGGGGGAGGGGGCCGGGATCGTGGCGCGGGTGAAGCTGATCCTCCAGTTTGTGCTGAACCCCAAAATCCCCATGACGCTTTTCCTGGTGCAGGCGGCGGTCGTGGCGACGGTCTTTCTCTTGCCGGGCTGGAGGCGCTGGGGGCGGACCCAATGGCTGTGGGCCGCCTGGGCGGTCGGCTTCGGCGTATTCGCGTTCCTGGCGGTGGGGGCCTCGGGGCGGAATTATCATCATTACGCGATCTTCACGATCCCGGCCCTCGCCGTGGGATGGGCCGTGGTGGCGCGGGGATGGGAATGGAGTGTCGATCGGGAGGCGATCCCGGTCGGCTTGGTCAGGCGCCCGGTTTCTTCCTCGTTCGCGCTGGGATGGCTCGCGGTCGGGACGGTCTTTCTCCTCGTGACGCGGGAGGCGTTGTTCATCGGCCTCACGCAGCATCATGCGATCGACATGGATCAATTCGGCCCGCGCGAGGCGGCGGTGCTGCCCCGGGCGATGATGTGGGGCGGTTGGGTCGCCCTGCTCGCCCTGGCCGGATTGGCCTGGGCGCTGGCGCGGCGGGGGAAGTGGCTGGGCGTGATCCTCTTCGCCGGGGTCGTGGCGGCGATGCCCCATTTCACCCCCTTCGGGTTTCTGGCCGTGATCCTCGGGACGCTGGTCGTGGTGCGGTGGGGGAGGCCGGGGGAGGGGGCGGCGGCCTGCCTCCTCGCGGTGGTCCTTCCCTATGCCTTCATGGTCCACTTCCGGATCAGCGAGGTGGGGGAGGTGGCCAAATGGAAGGATCCCTCGATCTATCCCGTGGCGGCGCAGATCCGAGCGTTGCGAGGGGATGCGGCGGTGCCCGAACGGGTGGCCGTCTGGGGCTGGTACTCGGCGATGAGCGCCGAGACCGGCCTGCCGATGGGGACCCGCGATCCGGGGAGCGACATGGCGATCCGCCCCGGCCCGCTGCGGGAGATGTACCGCGCGCGGTTCCTGGACGATGTGCGGCGGAACCGGCCCCGGTTCCTCGTCGACGCCGTCACGCCCCACGCGTGGTTCTTCGCCGATTGGCGTCAGGAACGGATCGATTCCTTCCCGGAACTCGCCGCCTATGTGGAGGCGCATTACCGCCTCGTCACGGAGATCGACGACGTGCGGATTTACCTCCTGCGGACGGCGTCGGCGCGGAATCCGGTCTTTTCCAGGATCGAAAGGCGATGGGCATGGAGACGTTCCCCGAACTGAGGGACGAGATCGAGCGGCGCTACCGCCTCGCGGTCGAGGTCAACGGGATGCGGCTCTATGTGCTGAGGGACGAATAGGCGAGGTGCGGCGGAATGCCCCTTTACGGCGGGAGGGCGATCTTCCTAAAATAAGGAATGAAAATCGCCGTCTTCGACACCCACCGGTTTGAACGCGAAGCCTTGGAGAAGGCGAATGTCGGGGGCGCGCTGGGGCATGAGCTCTCCTTCTTCGAGCCGATGCTGACGGCCCAGACGGCGGCCCTCGCCGAGGGGTTCCCGGTGGTCTGCGTCTTCGTTCACGACCGCCTCGATGCGGCGGCAATCGCCCTCCTGGCGAAGGGGGGGACGCGGCTGATCGCGCTCCGTTGCGCGGGATTCAACAACGTCGACCTCAATGCGGCGGGGGAGGCCGGGATCCGCGTGGTGCGGGTGCCGGAGTATTCCCCCTACTCGGTCGCGGAGCATGCGATGGGGCTCCTGATGGCGCTGAACCGGAAGCTGCCCCGGGCCTATAACCGGGTGCGGGATGGGAACTTCTCCCTCGACGGACTGGTCGGCTTCGATCTCCACGGGAAGACGGTGGGGGTGATCGGGACGGGGAAGATCGGGGCCGCCTTCACGCGGATCGCGAAGGGCTTCGGCTGCCGCCTCCTCGGTTACGACGCCTACCCGAATCAGCCGCTCATCGCCGAGACGGGGATCGAGTACGTCTCCCTCGATCGTCTCTACGCCGAGGCCGATGTGATTTCCCTCCACGTGCCGCTTTTCAAGGAGACCTTCCACCTCATCAACGCCGAGGCGCTGGAGAAGGTGAAGCCCTCGGTGATCATCGTGAACACGAGCCGCGGGGCGTTGATCGATGCGTCGGCGCTCTCCGACGCGCTGAAGCGGAAGCGGATCGGCGGCGCGGCCCTCGACGTCTACGAGGAGGAGGAAGACCTCTTCTTCCGCGACCTCTCGAACGAGGTCCTGCAGGACGACGTGCTGGCGCGGTTGCTGACCTTCCCTAACGTCCTGATCACGGCACACCAGGCCTTCCTGACCGAAGAGGCGCTGGGAGGAATCGCCGGGACGACGCTGGGAAATATCACGGCCTTCGAGGCCGGGAAGCCGCTCTCCTTCGAGCTGAAGGCGTAGGAAAGAAGGGGGAACGCTTTACCGTTCGACGGTGAAGACGGTGTGGAAGGTCGGCGCGAGGTAGCCGTTTTCCTGATCCGCCTCGACCCAATCCCAATCGACGTTGTCGGCGATGCACTCGAGGCGCGCCAGCTTGGGCACCTTGTCGTAATGCCCTTCGTACCGGTCGGGCTCGCCGAAGAGGGCGAACATCGAGTCGCGCGAGATCCCGACGCGGCCATCGGTGGTGGTGAAGGCGAGGAGGCCGAAAGCCCGAAGGAGGACGACGACGGCTTCGCTGTGGGGGTGCTCCGATTTGGAAGGGGTGGGGCTCACGTGTGTCCTAGTTATACCCCGTGAAAGGGGGTGAGGCAAGAGGCGATGGGTAAAAACACTTAATCACCCGCTTTCGCTGCTCAAGCGAGGTCGTTCACCAGCACGATCCGGTAGCGGGCCTTGCCGGAGCGGAGATGGTCGAGGGCCTCGTTGACCTTCGAGAGCGGGAAGGTCTCGGTGACCGGCGCGATGGCGTGGCGGGCGGCGAAGTCGAGCATCCGGCTCATCGCGACGGGGCTTCCGGTGGGGGAGCCGGAGACTTCCTTCTGTCCCATGATGAGGCTGAAGGCGGGGATCTCCAGCGGCTTCAGGACGGCGCCGACGACGTGGAGGCGGCCCTTCGGGGCGAGGGTGGAGAGGAGGGCGTTGTCGTCCTGGGGGGCGTTGATCGTCGACAGGATGAGGTCGAGGCTCCCGGCCAGGGACTTCAGCGCGTCGGCTTTCTTTGTGTTGTGGACGAAGTGAGCGCCCATCTGCCGGGCCTCGGCTTCCTTGCTGTCGCTCGTCGTGAAGGCGTGGACCTCGCAGCCCCATTTGTTCGCGAACTGGAGGGCCATGTGGCCGAGGCCGCCGATCCCGATGATGCCGACGCGTGCCGTAGGGGAGATGTTGAAGGAGAGGAACGGGTCGAAGACGGTGATGCCGCCGCAGAGCAGGGGGCCCGATTTCGCGGGATCGAGGGCCTCGGGCATCGGACGGGTCCAGGCCCAATGGGCGCGGAGCCGTTCGGCGAAGCCGCCGTGGCGGCCGCCGATGGTTGGCTGGGCGGTGGTGCAGAGATTATGGCTGCCCGAGAGGCACTGGGGGCACGACATGCAGCTGTTGGCCGTCCAGCCGATGCCGACGCGCTGGCCGATCTTCAGCCCCTTCCCCTGCGCCTCGGAGCCGAGGGCGAGGACGGTGCCGACGGCCTCGTGGCCGGGGACGAAGGGATAGGCGGTCATCCCCCACTCGTTGTCGAGCATCGAGAGATCGGAGTGGCAGACGCCGCAATGGCTGACGGCGATCTCGACCTCGGACGCGCCGAGCGGGCCGGGATCGAAGGAGAAGGGCTGGAGGGGGGCTCCGGCTGAGGGAGCTGCGAAGGCGCGGATGGGGGTGCTGCTCATGGTAAAGAAGGTAGGCGCTCGGGAGGGGAAGGCAATCCCGGGGCCGGGCCTACTTCCCCTTCAATCCATTGAGCATGCTGGCCATGCTGGGGCTGGCCAAGGCGTGGAGAAGGCCTCCGGCCACATCGGGGCCTCCCCCCGAGGTGGAGGAACTGCGTCCCGAGAAATCGTCATTGGAGCTGGTGGCGCTACTCCACGGCGAGACCGTGTTATCGGCATGGGAGGAGGCGCACCCTGCGAGCGGCAAGACGCTGAAGAGCGCGAAAGCTCCCGCAAGCCGAAGCGGCGAACATGTGGGAGGGGTCCTCACACTCCGTTTGTATCACAAACGGCTTCGCCGCATCAATACGACTTCGCGAAGACGACCCGCTGCTTGCTCGGCTGGCCGGTGAAGGGGCAGGTGCCGCCTTCGGGATTTTCCTCGAAGGGGATGCACCGGATGGTGACCTTCAGGTCTTCCTTCAGTTTCTCTTCCAGCGCGGTGTCGCCCGCGAAGTGGGTGAGGGCGAAGCCGCCGTGGATCTCGGGCTTGTCGGGGTTCTGCGGGGTGAAGAAGGCGTAGAATTCCTCCTTCGTGTCGATCTTCCGGGTGTGCTCGCGGAGGTTGGCCTCGGCGCGGGCGTAGAGGGCGGCCTGGATCTCGGTGAGGGTCGTTCCGATGTGGGCGACGAGGTCGGCGAGGGGGATGCCGCTCTTTTCCTTCACGCCCTTGTCGCGGCGACCGACGAAGGCGGTCCCGGCGGCGAGGTCGCGCGGCCCGATCTCGGCGCGGAGGGGGACGCCTTTCTTGATCCACTCCCAGCCCTTGGAGCTGCCGCCGGTGTCGCGGTTGTCGACTTCGACCCGGACGGGCTCGCCCGCGTAGGTCTGGGCGCGGAGCTCGGCGGCGAGTTTGTAGCAGGCGTCGAGGACGGCGTCCTTCTGGTCGTCCTTCGGGATGACGGGGATGATGACGATCTGGGTGGGGGCGACGCGGGGCGGGAGGACGAGGCCGTCGTCGTCGCTATGGGCCATGATCATGGTGCCGATGAGGCGGGTGCTGACGCCCCAGCTCGTCGTCCAGGCGTGCTCCAGCTTCTTCTCGCGGCCGAGGAACTTGATCTCGTAGGCCTTGGCGAAGTTCTGGCCGAGGAAGTGAGAGGTCCCGGCCTGGACGGCCTTGCGGTCCTGGACCATCGCCTCGATGCAGAGGGTGCGGAGGGCGCCGGGGAAACGCTCGTTCTCCGACTTCTCTCCCGTGAGGACGGGAAGGGCGAGGTGCTCCTTGGCGAAGGCCTCGTACTCGCGGAGCATCTTTTCCGTCTCGATCACGGCCTCCTCGGCGGTCTCGTGGGCGGTGTGGCCTTCCTGCCAGAGGAACTCCGCCGTGCGGAGGAAGAGGCGGGGGCGGAGCTCCCAGCGGACGACGTTGGCCCACTGGTTGATCAGGATCGGGAGATCGCGGTAGGACTGGACCCAGCGGCTGTAGGCCGCGCCGATGATCGTCTCCGAGGTGGGGCGGACGACGAGCGGCTCGGCGAGCTTCCCCGTGGGGACGAGCTTTCCGTCGGGACCGGCCTCGAGGCGGTGGTGGGTGACGACGGCGCATTCCTTCGCGAAGCCCTCGACGTGCTTCGCCTCTTTCTCCAGGTAGGAGAGGGGGATGAACATGGGGAAGTAGGCGTTTTTGTGGCCCGTCGCCTTGATGCGGACGTCGAGCTGGGCCTGGATGAGTTCCCAGATGCCGTAGCCCCACGGCTTGATCACCATGCAGCCGCGGACTTCGGAGTTCTCCGCCATGTCGGCGGCGGCGATCACCTGCTGGTACCACTCGGGGAAATCGGCCTGGCGGGTGGGGGTGATGGCGGTCGCCGGTTTGGCGTTTTGCTGCTGCTGGGGCTTGGGCTGCTGGGACATAAGGGAGCTGGCATTAAAGCCCAGACACTAGGGGTTGGCAACCCTGGCGGGGGGAGGTAGAGTGGGAATATGAGCGAACGGACGGAGAGAATGTCGGAAGTCATCCGGCGGGAATTGAGCACCTTGATGCTGCGGGAAAACAAGCTGGAGGGCCTCCTGTTGACGATCATCGCGGTCGAGACCAGCCCCGACATGAAGCATGCCTACGTCTATCTGAGCATGATCGAGCAGGAGGTCTCCAAGGGGAAGGCCCTCGGCCTCCTCAACCGCTGCAAGGGCGAGTGGCAGCACGAGCTCGGCAAGCGGATCAGCGCGAAGTTCACCCCGCGCCTCCACTTCGATTTCGACAACGGCCAGGAGCGGGGCGACCGCGTCCTCTCGGTCCTCGAGGAGATCGAGCGGCAGAAGGCGCGGGAAGAGGCGCTACGGAGCCCGCAGCAGTAATCGTTTTTTCAACAAAAAGGGCGTCCCGTTCCGGGACGCCCTTTTTGTCGGCGAGGATCTCTTAGGCCATGATCCGGTCGAGGCTCTCGCCCCAGGCCGTTTCCAGCTCGGGGAGGGGCCAGGAGAGGGTCTGTTCCCGGTAGTGGAGGACGAGGTCTTTCCCGCCGACGACGCCGATCCGCTGGGCGGGGACGCCCGCGGCGTCGCATTCGGCCAGCACCGCGCCGAGGCTCTCGCTGGAGACCGAGAGGATGATGCGGCTCTGGGTCTCGTTGAAGAGGGTGATGTCGAGGCGCTGGTCCCAGGGGAGGTCGACGATGGCGCCGAGGCCGGGCTGGGAGGGCGACTTCGAGGGGGAGCCGAGGCACGATTCGGCCAGGGCGAGGCCGAGGCCGCCCTCGCTGACGTCGTGGGCGCTGCGGACCCAGCCCTTCTTGATCAGCTCGACGACGGTGTGGTGGAGGTGCTTCTCCCGGCCGAGGTCGAGGAGGGGGGCGAAGCCGCGCTTCACGCCGTGGATCTCCTGGGCGTAGATGGTCCCGGCCATTTCCCAGCCGAAGCCGCCGAGGAGGACGATCTGGTCCCCCTCGTTCTTGAAGTCGGCGGTGGTGATGTGCTTCTCGTCCTCGATGACGCCGACCATGCCGATCGTGGGCGTGGGGTCGACGGCCCCGGCGGGGGACTGGTTGTAGAGGCTGACGTTGCCGCCGGTGACGGGGACGTCGAAGAAGCGGCAGGCGTGGGAGATGCCCTGGACCGATTCCTTCAGCTGCCAGAAGATCGCCGGGTTGTGTGGGTTGCCGAAGTTGAGGTTGTCGGTGACGCCGATGGGGAGGGCTCCGGTGACGGCGAGGTTCCGCGCGGCCTCGGCGACGGCGATCTCGCCGCCGCGGCGGGGATCGAGGAGGCAGTAGCGGGCGGTGCAATCGACGGTGGCGGCGAGGAACTTCGGCTTCGCGCCTTCCTCGGTGACGACGCGGAAGACGGCGGCGTCGCTGCCCGGGGGGACGGCGGCACCGAGGCGGACCATGTGGTCATACTGCCGGTAGACCCACCGCTTCGAGGCGAGGCTCGGCGCGGAAATCAGGTCGAGGAGGGTTTTCTTGTAGTCGGAAGGCTCGGGCGTCATGCCGAGGTCGAAGCGGTTCAGCTCGGCCTGGTGCTCGGGCATCTTCGACTCGCGGTAGTAGATGGGGGCCTCGTCGGTGAGGGAGGCGGCGGAGATCTCCGCGACGGTGATGCCGTGGAATTTCACGCGCATGATGCCGTCGTCGGTGACCTTGCCGATCTCGGCGACGGGGAGGTCCCACTTCTCGAAGATCGCCTTCACCTCGGCCTCGAAGCCCTTGCGGACGATAATGAGCATCCGCTCCTGCGACTCGGAGAGCATGATCTCGTAGGGGGTCATGTTCGCCTCGCGCTGGGGGACGTACTGGAGGTCGATCTCGATGCCGGTGCCGCCGCGGCTCGCGGTCTCGCAGGTGGAGCAGGTGAGGCCCGCCGCGCCCATGTCCTGGACGCCGACGACGGCCTCGGGATGCTTGAAGAGTTCGAGGCAGGCCTCGAGGAGGAGCTTCTCCATGAAGGGATCGCCGACCTGGACGGCGGGGCGGTCGGCCTTGGAGTCCTCGGTCAAATCGCGGGAGGCGAAGGCGGCACCCGCCAGGCCGTCGCGGCCGGTGCGGGCGCCGACGTAGAAGACGGGGTTGCCGAGGCCGGAGGCCTTGCCCAGGCGGATCTGGTCGTGCCGGAGGATGCCGAGGGAGAAGGCGTTGACGAGGGGGTTCCCCTCGTAGGAGGGATCGAACTGGACCTCGCCGCCGATGGTCGGGACGCCGATGCAATTGCCGTAGTGGGCGATGCCGCTGACGACGCCGCTGAAGAGGCGGCGGTTGTGCTTGGCGGCGGGGGAATCGCCCCGGATCTCGCCGAAGCGGAGGGAGTTCAGGTTGAAGACCGGGCGGGCCCCCATGGTGAAGATGTCCCGCAGGATGCCGCCGACGCCGGTCGCCGCGCCCTGGAAGGGCTCGACGGCGCTCGGGTGGTTGTGCGACTCGATCTTGAAGGCGACGGCCCAGCCGTCGCCGATGTCGATGACGCCCGCGTTCTCGTCGCCCGCCTTCACGAGGACGGTGGGGCCGGTGGTGGGGAAGTTCCGCAGCTCGGGGCGGGAGTTCTTGTAGGAGCAATGCTCGCTCCACATGACGGAGAAGATGCCGAGCTCGGTGATGTTCGGGTGCCGCCCGAGGATCTTCACGACGTGCTCGTATTCCTCGGCGGTGAGGCCGTGTTTCGCGATGACGGCCTCGGGCATGGCGGGGTTGCCGCTGGCGTTCGTGGTGGCCTTCGGGGCGGGCGTTTTCTTCGTGCTGCTCTTGCTCGTGGGCATAGGAGGAAAGGGGAAAGGACGTTAGTTCTTGGAAAGGACTTCGATCGCCGACTGGAAGAAGGCGAGGCCGTCGGTCGAGCCGAGGACGGCCTCGGCGGCCCGCTCGGGATGGGGCATGAGGCCGACGACGTTGCCGGCCTCGTTGCAGATTCCCGCGATGTTCAGGCGGGAGCCGTTGGGGTTCGCCTCGTCGGTCGCCTTGCCGGCGGCGTCGACGTAGGTGAAGAGGATCTGGCCCTTGCTGCGGAGCGCCTTCAGGGTGGCGTCGTCCGCGTAGTAGTTCCCCTCGCCGTGGGCGATCGGGATCTCAAGGGTCTGGCCGGTGAGGTAGTGGCGGGTGACGAGGGAGTCGGGCCGCTCGACGCGGAGGCGGACGGTCTCGCAGCGGAAGTGCTGGTCCCGGTTGCGCAGGAGCGCGCCGGGGAGGAGGCCCGCCTCGGTGAGGATCTGGAAGCCGTTGCAGATGCCGAGGACCGGCTTGCCCTTGGCGGCGGCTTCCTTCACGGCCTTCATCGCGGGGGAGAACCGGGCGATGGCGCCGCAGCGGAGGTAATCGCCGTAGGAAAAGCCGCCGGGGACGATGACGGCGTCGGCGTCGCGGAGGTTTTCCTCCTTGTGCCAGACGGTGTAGGCGTCCTGCCCGAGGACGTTCTTGAGGACGTGGTGGCAGTCCTGGTCGCAGTTCGACCCGGGGAATTGGAGGATGGCCCAGCGCATCTGTTTTGGTGAGGTTGAGGGGAGGGTTGCTTGCTTCGTTGCGGGCTACTTCTTCTTCGCCGTTTTCTTGGCGGGGGCCGGGGCGGGCGCGGCCTTCTTCGCCGGGGCGGCGGGCTTGGCGGCTTTGGCGACCTTCACGGCCTTGGGGATCTTGACGACGGCGGGCTTCGTCTTGACCGGGGCGGGCTTGGCTTTCTCGACCTTGGCGACGGGGACGGCGGCGGTCTTGGGCTTGGCTTCGACCTTGGCGGGTGAGGCGACGCCCTCGAGCTGGAGGGTGTAGTCCTCGACGACGGGGTTCGAGAGGAGGTCGCCGCTGATCTCGTCGAGCTTCTTGCGGAGCGCCTCGACGTTGTTGCCGGAGACTTCGAGCTCGATGTACTTGCCGATGCGGGCGGAGGAGACGGCGTCGAAGCCGAGGGAGTGGATGGCGCGGCGGACGGCCTCGCCCTGGGGGTCGAGGACGCTCTTCTTCGGGGTGACGATGATGCGGGCGATCATGATGATGGTTCCTGTTATTTGGTGATACCGAGTTTCTTGAAGGTCGATTTGACGTGGCGGAAGTGTTTGGCCGGGGAGCAGGCGATCTCGATTTCCTTCGGGGAAAGGTACTTCGCGATGGTCGCCGACTTCTTCACGTGGCCGATGAAGGGCTCCTGGGTCCGCCAGCAGTCCATGGCGGCGCTCTGGACGGCCTCGTAGGCGTCGCGGCGGGCGGCCCCCTTGTCGGTCAGCGCGAGGAGGATGCTCTGGGAGCCGTAGAGGCCCTTCGTGAGCTCCATGTTCCGCTTCATGTTCTCCGGGTAGACGATCTGGCGCTCGATCATCTTGTCGAGGAGGACGAGCATGTAGTCGAGGGCGATCGTGGCGTCGGGGAAGATGATCCGCTCGACGGAGGAGTGGGAGATGTCCCGCTCGTGCCAGAGGGCGACGTTCTCCAGGGCGGCGACGGCGTGGCCGCGGATGAGGCGGGAGAGGCCGCTCAGTTTTTCCCCGGTGATCGGGTTCCGCTTGTGGGGCATGGCGCTGCTCCCCTTCTGCCCGGGGGCGAAGTATTCCTCGACCTCGAGGACCTCGGTCCGCTGGAGGTGGCGGAATTCGGTGGCCCAGCGGTCGACGCTCGAGGCGATGAGCGCGAGGGTCGTCATGAAGTGGGCGTGCCGGTCCCGCTGGAGGGTCTGGGTGCTGAGGTCGGCGGCCTTCAGTTTCAGCTTCTTGCAGACGTAGGTCTCGACGCGGGGATCGAGGTGGGCGTGGGTGCCGACGGCCCCGGAGAGCTTTCCGACGGCGATCTGGGCGCGGGCCTCCTGGAGGCGGGTGATGGAGCGGCCGAACTCGTCGTACATGAGGGCGAGCTTCAGCCCGTAGGTGAGGGGCTCCGCGTGGATGCCGTGGGAACGGCCGATCATCGGGACGAGGGCGTATTTCTTCGCCTTGGCGGCGACGGTCTTGCGGAGGCTCTTCAGGTCGGCGAGGAGGATGTCGGCGGCGGCGACGAGCTGGAGGGCGAGGGTGGTGTCGAGGAGGTCGGACGAGGTGAGGCCCTGGTGGATCCAGCGCCCGGCGGGGCCGACGTGGTGGGCGACTTCTTCGAGGAAGGCGAGGACGTCGTGGTTCGTCCGCTTTTCGTTCTCGTGGACCTGGGCGGCGCGGTAGGTGGCCTTGGCTCGGACGGTCTTGGCGTCGGCGGCCGGGATCTGGCCGATCTTGGCCATCCCCTCGACGGCGAGGACCTCGATCTCGAGCCAATGGTCGAGTTTGGTCTTTTCTTCCCAAATGGCCGTCATTTCCGGCCGCGAATAGCGTGCGATCATGGAACCGAAGAGACTAGGCGGGAGGGGGACACTCCGTCAATGGCATCTGGAGAGGGGGGGCGCGAAGTTGTGGGGTGTGCCCTTTGGGGCTGGCGGGGTCGACCCTGTACAGCTGGAGGTAACCCGCTTTAACGCCACAGAGGGGCTCCGCCCCTCCGTGACCTCCTGTTCTGAGGGCCTGAACTAGGCGGACGCGTTTCCCCCTGCGCCTTGTCTCCTCACTGGATTAAAATCGGATGGTTCCAGTACGCCCGAGGGTACGTACGGAAGGGGTAGCGGTACCAATACGCCCTGACTCCCATCGGGAGGGAAGCGTATGGGAGAGATATATTCAGGGTTCAGCCCCGAGGAGATAGGCCTGTATCCTTGGATGCTCTTTCCCATGGCTCGGCCCTCATGGAGGTTAAGATCCAGCGGAGTAGAGCGGGCGTATGGGAGATCGGCCTCTCGGTTCCGCCAGTGCTGGGAAACGTTTTTCTTCCATGCGCTTGGCAAATGGAGTGCTTGGGAGAGGGACGCTCGGCGACGCCACGGAGCGGGGCAGCCCTTCGGGACCTGCGCGGTCAACCCTGTACAGGTGGAGGCGATCCGCTTTATAGCCCAAGAGGGGCTTTGCCCCTCCTGGAACCTCCCCTTCGGAGGGCCTTAGCTAGGCGGACGCGCTTGGGCGGCGTCTCGTCTACTAACTGGATTAAAATCGGATGGTTCCTGGAGCGTCCGAGGGTACGAGCTATAGGGAGAGACGGGGCCAATACGCCCTGACTCCTATTGGGAGGGGCGCTTGGGATGATCACGCGTTCCTGCGCCTAGGCGGACGGTGCTGGCGGTATTACGCGGGGCTGTGCGGGGTGATCCTTGGCGATCAGGTTCGCCAGGAGGACGCTGACCAGGGAGCCGCCTTCTCCCTTTTCTCCGCCGCCGGCGACGGTGATGTGGGGGACGAGGGGCATTCCGGAGGCGGCGAGCGCCTTTCCGATCTCGATGGTGGCGTAGTTGCCCTGGCCGACGGCCTCGGTCTTCAGCCGGATGACCTCGGCTTCGGCGGTGCCGACGGCGGTGATCTTCCGGCCTTCGGCGTCGCCGACGAGGCTCAGGACCTCGGCGTCGGCGGCGGCGTTGATCTTCTTCGCGTCGGCCTCGCCGCTCGCCTTCTTCACGGCGGCCTTCGCCGCGAAGTCGGCGATGCTGACGCTCCGCTCGGCGTCGACGACGCGGGCCTGGGTGTCGGCGAGGGACTTCGCCTGCTGGAAGGCCATGCGGTTGTCCTCGGCGACTTTCTGGGTCTGGTAGGTCACCGTCTCCTGCTCGGCGATCTTCCGGTCGGTGAGGGTCTTCATCAGGTCCTCGGGCGGGACGATGTCGCCGATGAGGGTATCGACGGCGACGACGTCGTACTCGGTCAGCGCCCCGGCGATCCGGCTCCGGGCGTCGGCCTGCCGCTGCTGGCGCTGCTTGAGGAAGTCGATCACGTCGGCCCCCTGGGCGGCGTTGCGGAAGTAGTTGCCGATCGTCGGCTCGAGGACCTGGGTGACGAGGTTCGCCATGTTGCCGAAGCGGGCGATGACCTTCGGGGCGGCGTTGCGCGGGATGTGGATGATCTGCGAGACGTCGAGGTTGAAGCGGAAGCCGTCGGAGGAGCGGACGGTGATGGTGGAGAGCTTCTCGTCGAGCTTGTGGGACTCGCTCTTACCGGTCGCCCAGTTCAGGACGACGTTGGCCGTCGGGACGTTCTCGACCTTGTGGGTATAGGGGTTGATCGGGTACTTGCCGGGGTCGAGGGGCTCCGCCCAGACGCCCTTCTGGCCGCGGCCGACGAGGTTGCCGTGCTTGAAGCTGTCTCCCGAGAGGTCGACCCCCTTTTCCCCGACGTAGGCGATGACGACGCCCGCGTAGGCGATGGGGACTTCGGTCATCGGCTTCAGCTCGATCCGGGCGAAGGCGGGATTGATGAAGTAGCGGCCCGCGAGGAGGACCTGCTCCTGGAGGCCCTTCGAGCCGCCATTGTCGAGGAACGACTGGGCGTCCTGGTACATGTTGTGGTTCTCGATCTCCTTCCCCGCGATGTCGCCGGTGGCGAGGGGGAAGCCTTCCTTCGTGGTGACGACGCCGACCATGTTGTCGGGGATGTCGAGGACGTCGGCCTCGGTGATCGTGAAGAGGGCGGTGTTGATCCGGTAGTCGCCGGGCGGGATGATGGTGATCTGGGTGCCGCGCTCGCCGCCGTCGGTGAGGAAGGCGCGGGCGTTCTGGAACGAGTCGCAGGCGACTTTCTTCGCCAGGACCTTGCCACCCCGCAGGGGGTTGCCGCCGCGGGCCTCGACGACGCCGACCTTGCCGCCGCGGACGGTGGTGAAGGGCTGGATGCTGACGGCGAACTGCCAGGGCCAGAGCCAGAAGTGGACGCCGGGGGAGAGGGTGTCCGCCTGCCAGCCCGCCTCGCCGTGGAGGGCGATGATCTCGCCGTCGGGGAGGCTGCGGTGCTCGCCGAAGAGGACCCACTTCTTGTTGAGCAGGCCGATGGCGTCGTTCGGGATGATGACGACGCCGAAGAGGCGGAGGATCGCCTTGTAGCAGACCAGGGCGATGAGGAGGAGGATCAGGGCTACGACGGAGACGCCAATGATGAGGATCGTGTTCGAGTCCATAGGGGTGAGGGAGGGTTACGTTGTAGCCATCCCGGACCCGGCGAACAAGCGATGTCTCCCGAAGTAGCCGGGGAAAATGACGAATCCGGCTGAAGAGTGAGGGGCCGGAAGGAGGGAGGCTCTAGTGGCCGAATCCGAAGTCGTTCGGGTCCTTGACCTTGGAGCGGTAGGGGGCCGTGGTGGGCGGGGCGGCGCTCGTCGGGATCGAGGGGGTGACGATCGGGCGGGGGGTCGAGATGGCCGAGGTCGGCATCGAGGCGGGGATCGGATTGGAGAAGCTCTGGCTGGTGAAGAGGGTCGGCATCGCCGAAGGGGGGAGGGAGGAGGGGCTGATCGAGGCGGTCCGCATGGTATTGGCCGAGGGAAGGGCGGCGGTCTGGCCGAAGGAGGCGGAGCCGGGGACGATGCCCGAGGTGATGGGGGCGGTCCCGGCGATCGAGGTGGAGGAGAAAGTCGGGGTCGAGGCCGTGGCGGCGCCTCCCTTGCCGTTGCCGGTGAGGACGACGGGGGCGAGCATGTCGGGGTTGATCGGCTCGATCGAGGCGATGGCGGCGGAGGAGCCTGCCGCCGCCGAAGCGGTCGCGTTGCCGCCGCCTTCGAGCGGCTTGCTGACTTCCTTGTTGAGGCCCTGGAGGAGGGGCTTGAAACCGTTGCCGTTGGCCGAGTTGGCGGAGCCCGACGAATCGGAGCCCTTGTCCTGGCCGGGGGCGGAGTTCGTCATCGCAAGGCCATCGCCGGTGTTCTTCGTCGCGGCGGTGTTTTTATCCTTGTCCTTGTCGGCGGCCTTGGCGGTTTTCTTCGCGTCGGCGGTCTCGTCGGAGCCGAGGCCGGCTCCTTCCTTGCTCGCCTTTTCGCGGTCCTTGGCGATCTGTTGGGGATCGAGGAGCTTTTTCTCGTCGTAGGGGTTGGCCTTCTGGCCGTTCTTGTCGGTGCCGAGGGCGTCCTGCTCTTTCTTGATCCCCTTGGCGAGCCAGTCGGAATTGGGGTTGGAATCGTTGCTCTTCGCCTTCGGGTCCTTGAGGGTCTTCCCGTCGGGCTTCAGGAGGCTGGTCGAGTCGGAAGGGGAGGGGGCGGGCGTCGGCGTGGCGACGGGCGTATTCGGCATGAGCGAATCGGGCGTCAGCGCGGGCGAGGTCGAGGGCCCCATTCGGGAGGAGTCGACGGGGGCGTAAATGGACTGGGGAAGGACGGCGGTACCGTCGGCGCGCAGGGGGAGTGTCCCGAACGCGGCCAAGGAGCCCAAGAGGAGGGTCTGGAAAGTTAAACTGCGTACCTTCACTGCTTAAGGATACCTTGGAATCCGTTGGGTAGCAATCAAAGTCAGGCAAAAAGGGCTCCTTTTACCACTTAGGGGAAAAGGGCCATGAGTGAGTGGGGAAAGGGGGCGCGGGGGAGTGGCGGCCCTTCGGGACGGGGTACATGGCCCTGTACAGCTGGATGCGATCCGCGCGTTTAAAGATGCAAGAGGGGCTGCGCCCCTCCTGCACCGCCCCCTCTGATGGGCCTTGGTGTAGGCGGAGCGCGACCCAAAAGGCCTATCTCCCATAAGCCTGCTCTATTCCGCTGGATCTAACCTCCTTGAGGGCCGAGCCATGGGAAGGAGCATCCGAGGAGCAATCTTATGCTCCTCGGTGCCGGGAGCTCCCCCTACTTCCGCACGATCAGGCTATGCCCCGTCATTTCTGCCGGTTGCGGCACGCCGAGGAGGTCGAGGAGAGTCGGGGCGACGTCGGCCAGGACGCCGTTCTTCAATTCGACCGATTCATGATCGGCTCCGACGTAGAGGAAGTGGACGAGGTTCGTCGTGTGGGCGGTGTGGGGGGTGCCGTCTTCGGCGATGAGGCGCTCGCAGTTGCCGTGGTCGGCGGTGACGAGGACGGCCCCGCCGAGGGAGAGGATCTTGTTCACGACCTTCTCGACGTCGCGGTCGATCTCCTCGACGGCCTTGATTCCGGCCTCGACGATGCCGGTGTGGCCGACCATGTCGGGGTTGGCGAAGTTCAGGATGAGGAGGTCGTACTTCCCGGTGTCGAGCCGGGCGAGGACCTTGCCGGTCAGCTCCGGGGCGCTCATCTCGGGCTGGAGGTCGTAGGTGGCGACCTTCGGGGAGGCGGCCATCTCCCGGTCCTCGCCGGGGTAGGCGATCTCGACGCCGCCGTTGAAGAAGTAGGTGACGTGGGGATATTTCTCGGTCTCGGCCATGCGGAGCTGGGTCTTGCCCGCCGCGCTGACGACCTCGCCGAGGATGTTCTTCATGCTCTGCGGCCCGTAGAGGACCTTCACGCCGCGCGCGCCGAAGGTGGCGTCGTACGCAGTCATCGTGGCGAAGGCGACCCGGGGGACCTTCCCGGTCTCGAAGCCCTTGAACTCGGGATCGAGGAAGACGTGGGAGAGCTGCCGGGCGCGGTCGGAGCGGAAGTTCGTGAAGAGGATCGCGTCGCCGTCGGCGATGAGGGGGCGGGGGTGGTCGACGAGGACGGTGGCGGGGAAGAACTCGTCGGTCTTCCCGGCGGCGTAGGCGGCCTCGATGGCGGCGATCGGATCGGCCGCCTTCGCGCCGATGCCGGAGACGACGAGGTCGTAGGCCTGCTTCACCCGCTCCCAGCGGTTGTCCCGGTCCATGGCGAAGTAGCGGCCGATCATCGTGGCGAGGGTGCCGTGGCCGATCCGGGCGAGCTGCGCTTGCAGGGCCTTCACGTAGCCGAGGCCGCTGGAGGGGGGCGTGTCCCGGCCGTCGAGGAAGGCGTGGACGTAGACCTGCGCGATGCCCGCCGCCTTCGCCGCCTCGATGAAGGCGTAGAGGTGCTCCTGGCTGGAGTGGACACCGCCGTCGGAGAGGAGGCCGAAGAGGTGGAGGGCGCCGTTCTTCGCCTTGAGGTCGGCGAGGAAGGCGGCGAGGACGGGGTTCTTCGCGAACTCGCCGTCGGCGATCGCCTTGTTGATCCGGGTGAGGTCCTGGTAGACGATGCGGCCCGCGCCGAGGTTCAGGTGGCCGACCTCGCTGTTCCCCATCTGGCCCTCGGGGAGGCCGACGTCGAGGCCCGAGGCGCTGAGGCGGCTCTGGGGGTAGGTGGCGTAGAGGTGGTCGTGGAAGGGGGTCTTCGCGAGGAGGGTCGAGTTCCCCTCCTTCACCGCCGCGGGGGACTGGTGGTCGTTGCCGCTGGCGGGGCTGATGCCCCAGCCGTCGCGGATGATGAGGGCTACGGGGCGGTGGGGGGCGGGGGAGGTGGACATAGACGGGTTATATCTACGACGGAACGGGCGGGATTGCCAATCTTCGATTCAAGTCTGCGGTTGAAAAGCGTCATGAAATAGGTTCAATTGCTACACCACTCCCCCATGAAAATTTCCATCGGCTCCGACCACGCCGGCTTCCGCTACAAGGAGGCCATCAAAGCTCACCTCGAAGGCAAGGGCCATGAGGTCCTCGACTTCGGGACCCATTCCGACGCCTCGTGCGATTATCCGGTCTACATCCGTCCCGCCGCCGAGGCGGTGGCGAAGGGTGAGGCCGTCTGCGGCATCGTCCTGGGCGGCTCCGGCAACGGCGAGGCGATCGTCGCGAACAAGGTGAAGGGGATCCGCTGCGCGGTCTGCTTCTCCCTCGACACCGCGAAGTGGGCCAAGGGCCACAACAACGCGAACGTCATCTCCATCGGAGAGCGGACGGTGAGCCAGGAACTGGCCCTCCAGATCGTCGACGCGTGGCTGGCGACCGAGTTCGAGGGGGGACGCCACCTCAACCGGATCAACCAGATCGAGGGGTAGGGGGTTCGCGAAGGAGGCGGTGAATGCCCTTCGGGACTGGGTACAGACCCTGTACAGGTGGATGTAACCCGCACGGGTTAGACGACGCAAGAGGGGCTTCGCCCCTCCTGGACCTCCCCGTCAGATAGGCCTGAACTGTTTGGAGCGGTACCACATTAGGCTGTCCGCTTCGGGTAAAGCGCGTCCGCTAGTTCCCCTGTCCGCTTGGGAGGAACTACGCGTCCGAATGTTGGGGGAGAGCCGAGGGGGACTTAGTTTACCGCTCGATTCCCCGCCCGGTTCATCGCCTGGACGGTAATGCCGATCGCAGCGAGGACGGCGAAGACGATCAGTCCCGTCCGGCCCGCCCCGCCCGCGACGGCGGCGATGCCACAGCTGCGGACGATGAGGGAGGCCCCGTAGAGGGAGGAGAGGACGATCAGGCCCCAATCGAAGAGGACCAGGGCGAGGACCGCCCCGAGGATGCCCCCGATGATGAAGGGGAGGTTCGGGGCGATGTGGGGGATGAAGCGGCCCAGTTCCTGGAGGGAGACGGGGGGCGCCCAATCGGGGCCGGTCGAGGAAACCAGGCCGAGGCGGAAGGCGATCTCGCAGACCGCCGCCCCGCCCGCGAAGAAGCCGACCCAGGCCGCCGCGAGCGGCTGGAAGCAGATCGCGAGGACGATCCCGAGGCCCGCCCCGGCGACGGCGGCGAGGAGTTCCATCCACCAGGGACGCCCGACGAGCCATTGGAGGCCGAGCTGCCAGCCGATCACCGCCCCGATGACGGCGACGCCGACCCAGAAGAGAGTCCGGCCGAGAAGGAGGAGTACCACGCCGCAGAGAAGGGGAAGCCAGTCGATCATATCCCCGAAGATAGCGCGGTTTGCTTTTTCGCGCTAGGGCTCACTTCTGACTTGCCCGAAGGAAGGGCTCCCCTCATAGTCCCTCTCCCTTATCGGGAGCCGTCCGATTCCCCCGGACAGCCATCGCACTCGTAGCTCAACTGGATAGAGTACAGCCCTCCGAAGGCTGGGGTTTTGGGTTCAAATCCCAACGAGTGCACCACTTCCAACACCATTGCCCCAAAGGGTGTTACGCCCTGGAAAATGCAGGGATTTGTATTTAATCAAACGGACTGTAAGTGTTTGGAGCTGAAATGCGGCCGGCCGTAACTCTGCCGACTCGAAAACAGCCCTTGGTTGCCCTCATTGTTGCATGAATCACCATTCCGGTCTTCGTCAGCGACCCGCTTGGGTGTGCTGGATTGGCCTCGCCTTGCTCTTGATTCAGCCTAACGGATCGCGAAAACAATCTCCTCCCAGTAGCCGTCCCCCCGCTCCTTTTTCATGTTGTCAGAAAAAGGCTCTAACGGAAGGCCTTCTCGGATTGCTCTAAGGGAAACTGCTTTCAAAACGTCGGCCTGGCCACTGGACGAAATGGTAGTGATCTGATCGATCATGCCGTTGGCTCGGACGTAGAATTTGAATCGAACTTCCCCGACGCCGATGAGAGGCATGTTTTTTTCGACGTTGATATACCAGTAGGTGCCGATGGTCTTGTAGAGCTTCGACTCGTACTTATCGGATTCGGACGCATCGACTCCATCGTTCACGATCTCTTTGGGAGCGCCTCCCTTAATTTGAGAGCGGACCTGAATGAATGTGTGAGTAGGCGGAATGGAATCAACAGCCGCCGTCGGAATGAGGTCTTCGGCGTGGACGGCGAGCGCCAGGAAGGCCGAGACAAAGAAGAGGTGGCAGGGCTTCATATTAGCACCGTAGCGCAGAACCACGCGCAAGGCATCGACAAACCACTTTTCTCTTTGCTTTCTCTCCTGGAGGATTCTCTGGTCGACACTGCAAAATCGGGCGAAGAGGGCCTTGCCAACCCTGCGGCACCCGCCTACCCTGTCCTCTCTTTTAAATGAAAAGTGTAGGCACTCAATTGCGCGAGGCGCGTCATGCCCGGGGATGGACCCCGAAGGCCGCCGCCAAGGCGACGAAGATCAAGGAGCAGCAGATCCTTCTCCTTGAAGGAGAGGAGTACGGGAAATTTCCCGCCCCCGCCTATGTCCGCGGCTTCGTCCGGATCTATGCCAAGACCCTCGGCCTGAACGAGGCCAAGGTGTTGCACGAGCTCGACAAGGTCCTCGCCATCGAGGGGGAGGAGGTTTACCTGGCTTCCTCGCCGGTCCATTGCATCCCGGTCGAGCCCCGCTGGAAGAAGCTCCTCTCGCCGCGCGGCCTCGCCCTTCTCTTCGCCCTCTCGGTGATCGCCGTCGTCATCACCTTCCTCTCGATCCGCCTCACCCAGGTCATGCCCGACGTCCGGCACAAGATCGAGGCCGCCCAGGTGGCCCACAACCAGGCGACGGAAAAGAGCGAGAAGGCCGATAAGGGGGACAAGAAGGAAAAGGAGAAGGATGAGATCCCCGTCGCCAAGGCCGTCGCGGTCGAGTCGGAGCCCCCGGTGGCGAAGGCCGTCGCGGTGAGTCCCGCGCCCTCTCCCGATTCGGAGCCCGTCGCCGTCGCCAAGGCCGTTCCCGTCGAGGGCGGGGCTTCCGCCCAGCCGTCGGCGACCGGGTCGGCCCCCGTCGTCGCCGCCCCCGCCGCCGCCGACAACCTCGTCATCAAGGCGACCGACGATTGCTACGTCCGCGTGCTGCTGACCGAGGGGGGGCAGAGCAAGGAACTCTTCTCCGCCGTGATGAAGGCGGGGGCGGAGCAGCACTTCAGCGGCCAGAAATTCCAGCTGCGGCTCGCCAATCCGTCGGCGATCACGGCGATCTTCAACGGGGAGAGCTACCACAGCGACGCCCGTTCCCAGGGCGATTTCTCGATGCCCCCCGGAAACTAGTCAACTCGGACCCTCCCTCCTTCCATGAGCCCCTCTTCCGCCCTTCCCACTCCTGCCGCCCCCGTTCCCGACGTGATCCGCGTCGGCCTCCTCTCCCTCGGCTGCGCGAAGAACCTCGTCGATTCGGAGATCATGATCGGCCACCTGAACCAGGCCGGGATGGCGATGACCGCGAACGCCGAGGAGGCCGACGTCCTCATCGTCAACACCTGCTCCTTCATCGACGCCTCGAAGGAGGAGAGCATCAACGCGATCTTCGAGGCGAACAAGGAGCGGGGCATGAGCAAGCGGCGCAAGGGCCAGAAGCTCATCGTCGCCGGGTGCATGGCGCAGCGTTTCTCGAAGGACCTCCCCGGGATCATGCCCGAGGTCGACGCCTTCATCGGCCTCGACCAGGTGACGAAGATCGTCCCGATCATCGAGCAGATCTTCGGCCTTCCCTCCCGGAAGAAATCGACGGCGACGCCGCCCCCGAGCTTCATCGAGGGGAAGTCGACCTACATCCCCGACTTCGACACGCCCCGCATCCGCCTCACGCCGAAGCACACCGCCTACGTGAAGATCGCCGAGGGGTGCAACCATCCCTGCACCTTCTGCATCATCCCCCAGATCCGGGGGAAGCACCGGAGCCGGACGATTGCCTCGGTGGTCGCCGAGGTTCGGCAGCTCGTCGCCGCGGGCGTCCGCGAGGTGAACCTCATCTCACAGGACACGACCTACTTCGGCATGGACCGCTGGGAGCAGAAGGCCGGTCCCCGCCAGCAGATCGATTCGAGCCGGGGGGAGACCCTCTGCGACCTCCTCGCCGCCCTCCAGGAGATCGAGGGCGATTTCTGGATCCGACTCCTCTACACCCACCCCGCCCACTGGAGCGACGAGCTGATCGCCGTCATCGCCCGCTCGAACAAGGTGGCCCGCTACATCGACATCCCGCTCCAGCACATCGCCCAGAACATGTTGGAGAAGATGCAGCGCGAGACCTCGGAACAGTATATCCGCGACCTCGTCGCCCGCATCCGCAAGGGGATCCCCGGCGTCACCGTCCGGACGACCTTCATCGTCGGCTTCCCCGGCGAGACCGACGCCGATTTCGAGACCCTCCTCGGCTTCATCGAGGAATCGCGCTTTGACCGCCTCGGCGTCTTCCGCTACTCCCAGGAGGAGGGGACCCGCGCCGCGAAGATGGACGGGCAGCTTTCCGACAAGGTGAAGCAGTCCCGCTGGAACCGCGCCATGGCCCTCCAGAAGGAGCTGGCCGGGCAGGTCGGCGGGCAGTTCGTCGGGAAGAAGCTCCGCGTCCTCGTCGAGGCCCCCGGCATCGCCCGTTCCGAGGGGGACGCGCCGGAGGTCGACGGGCAGGTCTTCGTCGATCCCGCGCTCCCGGTCTCCGAGTTCGCGACGGTGACGATCGCCGAGGCCCACGATTACGACCTGATCGCGCAGGGCTCCGATCCCGCGCAGGTCGCCGCGACCGCCGCCTCCGAAATCGAGATGACGGCCTAGGCCCCGTCCCAAAAACACGGGGAGTCTTATGGCCAAGCCGCTTCGCTTCACCCTGAATCTGCCGAACCAGCTCTCGCTCGGGCGGCTCGTCCTCTGCGCGTTCTTCGTCGCCGCGCTGAGCATCGACTTCTCCTTCCGCTACACCGTCGCCCTCGCCATCTTCGTCGTGGCGAGCCTCACCGACTGGCTCGACGGCTACATCGCCCGGAAGCAGAACATCGTCACCGACCTCGGGAAGCTCCTCGACCCGCTGGCCGACAAGATCCTGGTCAGCGCCGCCTTCGTCGGGATGATCGGGGACGACTACGGCGCGCCGATGTGGATGGTGGTCACGATCATCGCCCGGGAGTTCCTCATCACCGGCCTCCGCATCGTCGCGGCGAACCGGGGATACCTACTCGCCGCCGAGAAGGCCGGGAAGCACAAGACGATCTCGCAGATGGTCTTCGTGATCGTCTCCCTCTTCCTCGCCGCCACGCTCGAGATGAGCATCCCCGACGGCCCGATCATCACCTTCCTCGATTACATCCAGCCCGCCCTCCTCTGGATCGCCCTCGGCATCACCCTCCTTTCGGGGTGGATCTATTTCTGGAAGAACCGGGGACTCTTTGCCGTCGAGGACGAGGTCGAGGAGAAGAAGGGGGACGCCCCCGCGCCCTCTCCCGCCGCTCCCGTCAAGGAGCCCGCCTTCAAGGAATGGCAGGCCGTCGTCACCTCCCTCGGCGCGGGCCGCCAGGCCCTCATCCTTCGCAAGGGCGGGATCGCCGAGGGGAAGAGCGGCTTCTCGGTGAAGCACCGCCGTTTCTGGCTCCTCCCGACCCGGTTCCATCAGCAGGGGGAGAAGCTCCTGGCCGAGCGGCTCCCCGCCGGGGCCATCGTCACGGGCGGCTTCGAGGAAGTCCCCGCCTCGGGCGTCGACACGGTGCGGGTCGAGTTCTTTGCCGAAGTCACCCACGTCGCCTACCTCACCGAGTGGAGCGCCGTCGCCGCCCTCGCCCCCTTCCATCCGTGGAAGGAAGAGGTGATCCGGGAGCGGTTCGAGTGGAAGGAGCCGGGCATCCACGCCTTCCTCGTCCGGGTCCGCCGCCTCCGGGAGCCGAAGGAGATCGTCTGGGAGAAGGGCTTCGACGGGTGCAAGTCGTGGGTCGAGGTCCCCGTCGCCTTCTCGTCCGCCGATCCGGTTTTGGACGAGGCCGCCTATCGTGCTATCGTCGGGGAGATCGGCGCGGCGTTGCCTGGAACGGCACTTGCTGAAATTTAAAGACCAACCTATGAGCAAGACCGCCCTGGTGATTCTGGCCCCCGGCTTCGAGGAGATCGAGGCCATCGCGACGATCGATCTCCTCCGCCGCGCCGGAGTCGAGGTGACCGTCGCCGGGACGATCCCCGGCATCCTCATCGCCTCGCGGAAAACCCGGCACCTGGCCGACATCGACCTCAGCGACGTCATCGAGCACCTTTACGACCTCATCGTCCTCCCGGGCGGCAACGACGGCGTCGCCCACCTGAAGATCGACGGGCGGGTGAAGGCGATCGTCGAGCGGCAGATCGTCGCGGGGCGGCTGCTGGGAATGATCTGCGCGGCCCCGACGCTCCTCCTCGAGTGGGGCTTCCTGCCCGGCGAGAAGGTGATCTGCCATCCTTCGGTCCAATCCCAGTTCCCCCCGGAGCGGCTCGCCGCCGGAGAGCGCGTCGTCACCGCGGCGAACGGGAACCTCATCACCAGCCTCGCGGCTGGGAGCGCGGTCGAGTTCGGCTACGCCCTCGTCGGGCGGCTGCTCGGGCCCGAGGCGGTGGAGGCCGTGAACGGCGGTGTCTGCGCGAAGCTCTCTTAAATTTTCATTTTTTATGGCGAACAAGAATCCCCTCATCGGCGGCGGTTTTCATCACGTGGCGGTCAAGGTCGTCGATTTCGACGCCGCCGTCGCGTTCTACACGAAGCTCGGCTTCACCGAGAAGGTCTCCTGGGGCGAGGGGGACGGCCGCGCCGTGATGCTCGATACCGGGGACGGAAATTACGTCGAGGTCTTCGCGGGCGGCAAGCCCGGGGCGGTCTCCGACGGGATCATCCACTTCGCGATCCGGACGCCCGACACCGACGCGGCCCACAAGCTCGCCCTCTCCCTCGGCGCGGTCGAGACGATGGCCCCCACGACGGTGCCGGTGAAGAACACGAGCAAGGCGGGGCTGCCCGCCGAGGTCCCGTTCCGCATCTCGTTCGTCCGCGCCCCCGGCGGGGAGAGCATCGAGTTCTTCCAGAACGAGTTGACCTAGGTCCAGGTTGAATCGCCTTCAGATTCCTTCGGGAGGAATCGGATGGGGGGCGTCGGGAGTTGCTTCGGGTCCCTTCTCGTCACCGGGTTGCTCGAAGCGTTCTCCGAGTTTGCCGTGACTCTCGGTATGGAGCTGCTTGCCCGTCCGATCGACGGCGGGTACCTCGCAGGTGATCCAATAGGAATGGAGCACCTCCAGCTGGTGGGCGAGATCGTCGGGAGAGGACGGCTTCACATGATAGGAGCTGGCGCCGAGCATGTAGGCTTTTTTGATGTCGTCCTGATCGGCCGATCCCGAGAAAACAATTGTCGGAATCACGGCCCATTCGGGATTTCCCATGAGAAACTCGAGGACCGCGAAGCCGTCGGCCTCCGGCATTTTCAAGTCGGTCATCACGAACGTGGGATAGGCGAAACGGCTCCGGTCGGCGTATTGGCCCTCCCCCATCATGTAGGCGATCGCCTCCAGGCCGTTGTTCACGATGTGAATGGGGGTCGTGACGCCGACTTTCCTGAAGCCTCGAGTCATCAGGAATTGGTCGTTGGGATCGTCCTCCACCATCAGGATCGTGGGGTTTTCTTTTTTCATGAGGGAAAACGGTCGTGAGCCCAGCACCCCGGGTGGGGCGCGAGAGTGCTCCCGGGGCACTCCCAAACTACCCGTGAATCCCGATAATTCCTAGCGATGCTTTTGCGAAAGCGGCCCAACGGGAGGACCAGGGCTTTTCTCGGGCCCTGACCGGCAAACCTCCCGAACGCTTAGCTCTGGAGCCGTACCGCTTTCGCCCGGGCCTTGATTTCCCGGGGCCGGGGGGCGGCAGCTTCCCCGTCTCCGAGGTGGAAGATCGAGACGGCTTCGGACAGCTTCCGGATCTGCTCTTCGAGATCCCGCGTGTTGTCGAGCGATTCGGCGACCATCGTGGCGTTCTGCTGGGTCAGCTCGTCGACCTGGGTGAGGGCAGTGTTGATCTGGGTGACGCCGAGGCTCTGCTCCTCGGTGGCGGTGGTGATCTCCCCGACGGCGACGGTGATGTTCCGGGCCGAGGTGACGATGCGGCCCATGGTGGCGTTGGCCTCGGTGACGAGGGTGTTCCCGAGGGCGACTTTCTGGTGCGATTCCTCGATCAGCTCGTCGATCTCCTTGGCGGCCTGGGCGGAGCGGTGGGCGAGGGAGCGGACCTCGTCGGCGACGACGGCGAACCCGGCTCCGGCGTCCCCGGCGCGGGCGGCCTCGACGGCGGCGTTCAGGGCGAGGATGTTCGTCTGGAAGGCGATGGCGTCGATCAGCTTCGTGATGTCGGCGATCTTCTTCGATTGGGCGGTGATCTCGTACATCGTCGACTCGACGCGGGCGACGGCCTTGCCGCCCTGCTCGGCGATCTCCGAGGCGGTGGCGACGAGGGTCCGCGACTCGGAGGCCCGGTCGGCGTTCTGCCTCACGGTGGAGGAGAGTTCCTCGACGCTGGCGGCGGTTTCCTCGAGGTTCGCGGCCTGGGCGGTGGTCCGGTCGGAGAGGGCGGCGGCGCCGGAGGCGAGGTCGCCCGTGGCGACGCGGAGCTGGTCGGCGTTGGCCCGGACGTCGCCGATGGTGGCGATGAGGTTGACGTTCATCTGGCGCAGGGCCTCGATGAGGAGGCCGAAGTCGTCCCGGCGGCGGGTGCTGATGCGGAGGGTGAGGTCGCCCGAGGCGATGGCGAAGGCGGCCTGGGTGACCTGTCGGAGCGGGACGAGGATCCCCGCATGGAGGACGACCCAGAGCATCCCGATGACGATCATCCCGACGAGGGAGAGGAGGGAGAGGACGTGGCCGTCGAAGCCGAAGAAGGGAAGGAGGCCGTGGGCGATGAGGAGAAGCATCGTGAATCCGAGTGCGGCCCCGATCTTCACGGTGAGGGACATGTCCCGCACGCGGCCCGCGAGGCCGCGGAGGCCGGACGACATGACGCGGCCCCCGTGAAGGCGGATGCCGGAGTGGCCCTGGTTGATCCGCTCGTAGAGGTCGGCGGCGGCGGCGATCTGCTGCCGGGTCGGCTTCGTGCGGACCGACATGTAGCCGACGAGGACGCCGTCTTCCCGGACCGGGGTGACGTTGGCGAAGACCCAGTAGTGGTCGCCGTTCTTGCAGCGGTTCTTCACGACGCCGGTCCACTGGCCGCCGGTGCGGACAGTCTCCCACAGGTCGGCGAAGGCCGCGGCGGGCATGTCGGGATGGCGGATTAGGTTGTGGGGCTGGCCGAGGAGTTCCTCCTCGGTGAAGCCGCTGATCTCGATGAAGGCCGGGTTGACGTAGGTGATGTGGCCCTTGAGGTCGGTCTTCGAGACGATGGAGGAGCCTTCGCGGAGTTCCTGTTCCTGGTTGGTGACGGGCTGATTCAGTCGCATAAAAAAGGGAAGCTGAGCAAGGCAAGCACAGACCTTTTCGAGAACAATTAAAAAGATGCGATCTAAGTAATCAATTGGGAGTAAATGTTAGATAAGATTTACTAAAATGGCGTGGGTGGACCGAAATTGGCGTGGAACGCCGGCGCGTGTCCTTGTGCGGGCAGGACCGAACGCGCTTGGCCCTAAACCCAGCCCTTCGGCGTCGGCTCGATGTGGACGTCGACGTCGACGATGTTCTCGTCGGAGGCGATGAGGCTGTCCTTCACCTGGTGGGCGATGCGGTGGCCGGTGCGGACCGAGGCGTCGCCGTCGACGATGACGTGGATGTCGACGTAGTATTCGAGGCCGCTCTTGCGGATGCGGCACTTGTCGATCCCGACGACGTCGTCGACCCGGGCGGCGAGTTTCCGGGTCTTTTCGATCAGGTCCTCGGGCGGGGCGGCGTCCATGATCTCGTTGAAGGCCGGTCCGGCGAGGGCGATGCCGTTGATCCCGATGATGACCGAGGCGGCGAGCGCGGCGATGGCGTCGGCGGAACGGTAGGTCGGCCCGCCGAAGATGGCGATGCCGACACCGACGAAGGCGGCGAGGGAGCTCATGGCGTCAGAGCGGTGGTGCCACGCCTCGCCCATGAGGGAGCTGCTTTTCAGCGTTTCCCCGGCGCTCTTCACCCGGCGGGCGAGGAGCTCCTTCACGACGATGATGAGGCCGAGGACGGGGAGGACGAACCACTTCGGGGCGTGTTCCCCCGGGTGCATGATTCGGTTGATCCCGCCGACGGCGATGGCGACCGCCGCCGCGATGAGGGCGAGGGCGACCATCAGCCCCGCGAGCGACTCGGCCTTGCCGTGGCCGTAGGGGTGGGAGGAGTCGGCGGGGCGGAGGGAGAGGCGGAGGCCGATCCAGACGACGGAGGAGGTGACGGCGTCGGTGGTCGACTCGATGCCGTCGGCAATCAGCGCGTAGGAGTGGCCGAGGAGGCCGACGGCGATCTTCAGTGCGGCGAGGCCGAGGTTCGTGACGACGCCGAGCCCGGCGAGCCGAAGGGCGTTCTGGATCGAGGGGGTGTCGAGCGTCAGCGGGGCGTTCCCCCTCGAATCCGAGGAGCTGGCCTGGGAACCGACCGAGGGGAGGTGGGAGGTGAGGTCCTTTTCCATCGGTCGGTTCCCTTGGCGCAGGCGCTCGGGCCTCCTACTGGTGGCCCTTGCCGGGCGCGATCTGCGGGTCGAGGTGGAAGTCGGTGACGGCGCCGAGGTTCGCCGGGCTGACGAGGGCGGCGTACTTCGCGAGGACGCCCTTCGTATAGCGGGGGGCGGGGGCCTTCCACTTCTTCTTCCGGGCGGCGAGCTCCTTCGCGGGGACGCCGAGGGTGATCGTGTGCTTCTTCGCGTCGATGGTGATCGGGTCGCCGTTCTTCACGAAGGCGAGGGGACCGCCCGCGTAGGCCTCGGGCGCGATGTGGCCGACGACGAAGCCGTGGCTGCCGCCGGAGAAGCGGCCGTCGGTGATGAGCGCGACCTCCTTGCCGAGGCCCTTGCCCATGACGGCCGAGGTGGGGGCGAGCATCTCGCGCATGCCGGGACCGCCGCGCGGCCCCTCGTAGCGGATGACGATGACGTCGCCCTTCTTCACGGTGCCGTCGAGGATCGCGGCGAGCGATTTCTCCTCCGACTCGAAGACGCGGGCCTTGCCCTCGAACTTCAGGCCTTCCTTGCCGCTGATCTTGGCGACCGCGCCGTCGGGGGCGAGGTTGCCCTTGAGGATGACGAGGTGGCCGTCGGGCTTGATCGGGTTGTCGAAGGGACGGATGATTTCCTGCCCGGCGGGGTAGTCCTTCACGTCCTTGAGGTTCTCGGCGAGGGTCTTCCCGGTGACGGTGAGGCAATCGCCGTGGAGGAGGCCCTTCGCCAGCAGGCGCTTCATGAGCGGGGTGAGGCCGCCGATGCGGCTGAGGGCGGCCATGACGAAGCGGCCGCTCGGCTTGAGGTCGGCGAGGACGGGGACCTTCTTCCCGATCCGGGTGAAGTCCTCGAGGGTCAGCTTCACGCCCGCCGTGTGGGCGATGGCGAGGAGGTGGAGGACGGCGTTCGTGCTGCCGCCGAGGGCCATGACGACGGTGATGGCGTTCTCGAAGGCCTTCCGCGTCATGATGTCGCGGGGGCGGATGTTCTTCGCGATGAGGTTGAGCACCGCCGCGCCCGCCTTGCGGCAATCCTCGCGCTTCTCGTCCGACTCGGCGATCTGGGAGGAGCTGTTCGGGAGGCTCATGCCGAGGGCCTCGATGGCGGAGCCCATGGTGTTCGCCGTATACATGCCGCCGCACGAGCCGGCGCCGGGGATGGCGCATTTCTCGATGGCGGTCAGTTCGCTCTCGGGGATGTTGTGGTTGGCGTGCTGGCCGACGGCCTCGAAGACGTTGACGAGGTCGATCTCCTTCCCCTTGAAGCAGCCGGGGAGGATGGTGCCGCCGTAGACGAAGACGGAGGGGCGATTCAGGCGGGCCATCGAGATGAGGCAGCCCGGCATGTTCTTGTCGCAGCCGCCGATGGCGACGTAGCCGTCCATGCCCTGGCAGCCGACGACGGTCTCGATCGAATCGGCGATGACCTCGCGGGAGACGAGGGAATATTTCATCCCCTCGGTCCCCATCGAGATGCCGTCGGCGATGGTGATGGTGTTGAAGATGATCGCCTTGCCGCCCGCGGCGTCGGTCCCGGCGGCGGCCTCGTCGGCCAGCTTGTTGATGTGCATGTTGCACGGGGTGACCATGCTCCACGTCGAGGCGATGCCGATGATGTTCTTGTCGAAGTCGGCGGGCTTGAACCCGGTGGGATAGAGCATCGACCGGTTCGGGGCGCGCTCGACGCCGTCGACGACCGTGGCCGAGAAGGCGCGGTGGGCTTTGGCGGGATGGGCGGCTTCCTTGGCGGAGCCCTTGCGGCTGGGATCGTCGATGGTTCTCATGGGAGGTGGATCACTCTAAGGGAAGGGAGGGGAGGGGGCAAGCTTGTGTCGCGGATTGCCAAGAGATAGGCGGTGAGGGTAGGTTTCCCTCATGCCGAGGAAAGTCAGGAATTGATCGCTGACTTGGAGCGTGCCGGATGGGTGATGATCGAGGGAGGGAAGGGGAGCCATCGCAAGTTTGCGCATGACCGATCAGGGCGTAAACTGATCCTGAGCGGGGCGATGGGAGCCGATGCCCATTTTTATCAGGAAAAGCTGGTTAAAAAAGCGGTTCAGGAGGTCAAAAATGAAAAGTGATTATCTCAAGTTCGTCCAGTGGAGCGCCGAGGATCGCCTTTATGTGGGTTACTGCCCCGATCTTTTCATTGGCGGCATCTGCCACGGCAAGGATGAGCAAAAGGTCTATGCCGACTTGTGCCGCCATGTGACCGAAGAGCTGGCCGGACTCCGCAAGGCGCGGCAGCCGATGCCGGAACGGCGGGCTTTGGTTGCTGAAGCGGTGGCGGTGTAAGCCCGCACAGCGCGAAGGAGGCGCGGGTAAGAGAATTTATTGCGCCGCCGGAGGCTCCGGATGCGTGTGCCAGGGATTGAATCGGCCGCGGTCTCCTTTTTCGAGCCACCAAATCAGCCAGCCTTTCTTCTCCAGATCCCGGATGCGTCGATCAAGGAAAGTCAGGGCCTGCAGAAGGCTGCCGAGTTGATCGACTTGGAAAATCTCGATGGGGCGTGCCTCGACTTCGTCGAGGCTGATGGTGCAGGCGTAGTCGCCATTTCCGCATGATGTGAAGCCATGAACGGTGGCGACGATCTTTGTGACGACACCCTCGCGTTCCAGGAAGAGTTCGCGTTGGAAGAGGGGGTCCATAAGAGGATGGATGATATTAACCCATCCTGAAAAACGCCCGCGCCGTCTTTGTCGTGGCGGTGGCGAGTTCTTCCAGGGGGATGCCGCGCAGCTCGGCGATCTTCTCGGCGACGAGGCGGGTGTGGGCGGGCTCGCACCGCTTGCCCCGGTGGGGGACGGGGGCGAGGTAGGGGCAGTCGGTCTCGACCATGAACTGATCGAGGAGGACGGCTCGGGCGGTCTGGTGGACGAGTTCGGCGTTCTTGAAGGTGACGATGCCGGTGAAGGAAACGAGATGGCCGAGGGCGATGACTTCGGCGGCCTGGGCGGGGCTCCCGCCGAAGCAGTGGAAGACGCCGCGCAGTTTCCCGGTGAAGTCTTTCAAAACGGCCAGCGTGTCAGCCCAGCAGTCGCCGCGCTGGTGGATGACGACGTTCAAGCCTGCCTCGGCGGCGATTTCCAATTGGGCGCGGAAGACCTCGGCCTGCCATTTCTTGACCTGCTCGTCGATCTCGGCGGCGAGGACGGGGTCTTCGGGGGCTTCCTTCGCGCCGGGGAGGCGGTAGTAGTCGAGGCCGGTCTCGCCGATGGCGGCGACCCCTTTTTCCTTCGCCATCTCGCGGAGGAGGGGGATCTGGGAGAGCGATTCGGAACCGACATCGCACGGATGGATGCCGACGGCGGCATGGACGACGCCGGGGTATTTCTGCGCGAGGCCGAGGGCGCGGCGGCTCGAATCGATGCGGGTGCCGATGGAGACGATCCCGGTGACCCCGGCTTCCTTCGACCGCGCCAGGACGGCATCGAAGTCGGGAGCAAAGTCGGGGTAATCGAGGTGGGCGTGGGTGTCGATCAGCATGGCGCTAACGTAAGACCTGATCGGACGGAAAGCTAGGGCGCCTCGGGCTTCGCCAGCGCCGGGCTCGAGATCGCCGGAGCGGCCGAAGGCGCAACGGCAGGGGGCAGGGCGGTCCCGGAGAGGCTGGGGGCCGAGGTGTTCCCGGCGGCGCTGGGAATCCCGTCGGAGTTCATGACCTGCTTGTAGTAGTCCATGAGGCCGTAGTAGACCGACTCGTTCGGGTAGCGGTTGAGCTGGAGGAGGAGGACCCGCTTGGCGTCCTTCAGGCGGAAGCGGTTCTGATAGGCCTTGGCGGCCTTGAGGTTGGTCCGCTCCTGGTCTTCGAGGCTGGTCGCGGTGTTGAAGGCCTTCTCGTAGGCCTGGGCGACGGTGGTGTTCGCCGGGAGGAGGCGGGGGTCGCTCATGAGGTCGCCGTAGCCTTCCCATCCGGCGGTGGTCAGCTTCGGGTCCTGGGCGACGGTCTTCAGCCGTTCCTTGAGGTCATTAAGGTTGTCGGTGTCGTCCTCGGCGCTGCCGGCGGCGTTGAGCTGGCGGCGGAGGGACTGGATGAGGAGGAGGTCGCGGTGCTTGCCGGGGCCGCTGACGGCGATGGCTTTGTCGGTGGGAAGGCCGAAGGGGGTGTAGAGGGGGTCGCCGACGAAGGTGGTCATCCAGGAGAGGACTTTCTGGGAGCCGTAACCGGCCTCGATGAAGCTCTCCCCGTCGAGGATGCGGCGGGAGAAGTCGTCCCAATGGGGCATGAAGTCGAGGTAGGGTTCGTAGACGGCGCCCATGGTGGCGGCGGCGCCCTTCGCAAGGAGCGGGCCGGCCCAGTTTTCCTTGTCGGAGCGGAGGGTGGCGGCGTCGTAGGAATGGATGTGGTAGGCGATGGCGCCCTTGGCGAAGGCGGGCTCGCTGGTGGAGCCGTCCTTGACCTCGCGCATGAAGGGACCCTTGGCGTTCCCGGCATACCAGCCCGCGTAGAGGGCGACGTTGGTCCAGGGGAGGTTGTCGGGGAAGAGGTCGGGCTTGGTGTCGACCTCGATCTCCATCCCCTCGCGGCGGAAGTAGGGGACGCTGTCGAGGAGCATCTTGTCCCCGGAGAAGTAGCCGCTGCTCGCCTTGTCGAGGCCGCGGGTGTCGATCTCGACCCGACCGGCGAGGCGGTTCTGCTCGGCGAGCTTCGCGTCGTCGATCATCCGGCGGACGTCGTTGGCGGTCGGGCCGTCGAGGCGGCCGACGAGGATCATCTGGAGGGCGTCGAGCTCGTCGAAGGAACGCTTGAAGCCGAGGAGGTAGAAGGGGTTCGGCATGACGCCGATGATCGGGAGGCCCTGGAGGGGGAGGAGGGTGAGCTCGGAATCGACGGAGGCGGCGTTCGTGTTGAGCTCGGCGACGGCGGTGGGGGTCTCCTGGACGCTGGGGTCGTGGGCGATCTTCAGGGGGATCCCCTTCATCAGGACGATGCACCAGATCTTGTTCTCGATGGCGAGGCTGACGTCGAGGGTCTTGTTCTGGCCGAGGGGGAACTGGCCGGGGGCCCGCTTGATCCACCGCTTCCGCACGAGGTAGTCGTCGATGGGGGCGCGGATCTGTTTCTCGTATTGGGCGCGGTTGATCTCCTCCTCCAGGGGGGCGTCGATGCCGAGGATGCGGTCGTCGGGGATGCCGCGGGCCTTGGCGTAGTAGCGGGCGAGGGAGAGGCTGTCGGGAGAGAGGTTGTTGTAGACGATGAGGAGGTGCTCCTTCAGCGCGGAGGAGCCGCCGCCGCTGCCGCTACCGCCTTCGGCCCGGAGGGGGGACGGAAGGAGGAGCGGGAGACCGAGGACGAGGAGCGTCGTCAGGAGGAGGAGCCGGGGGAGGGGAAGCGTCATCGTCGTGTGTATCGGTGTATCGGCAGGAAAAGGGGGAGGATTAAGACGATTGCTTTAGGGGTTCTCCAAGGGTAAACCGCATCCCATCATAGGCGACATGGACGCCGGGGGGCAATCCCGCTTCTCGGTCGGCATGCGATTTGTGGTGGGTGAGGTGGGTCAGGATCGTCTCCCCGGCCCCGACTTCCCGGCCCGCGGCGATGGCCTCGGCGATGGTCATGTGGGTCGGGTGCTCCTCGTCCCGGAGGCCGTCGATGACGAGCCGCTCGACGTCGCGGAGGGCCGCCTTCGTCGCGTCGGGGAGGGTCTTGCAGTCGGGGATGTAGGCGAAGAGCTTCCGTCCCGCCTGCGGACCGGTCCCCCGGAAGAGGAAGCCGTGGGTGACGGTCCGGCCGTGAGTCACGGGGAGGGGGATGACGTCGAGGACCCCGACGCGGAACGACTCCCCCTCCGGCGGGAAAGGGACGGCGTCGGCCCGGACATAGCCGTGGACGACGATGGAGGGATCGAAGGCGTAGGCGTAGGTCCGCCGGAGGACTTCGAGGGTCTCCGGGGAGGCGTGGACCGGCATCCGGGCGCGGTTCAGCTCGCAGAAGCGGCGGAGGTCGTCGAAGCCGAAGAGGTGGTCGGCATGGCCGTGGGTGAAGAGGACGGCCCGGACGTGGCGGACCCGTTGGGCGATGCACTGGAGGCGGAGCTCCGGCGTGGTGTCGACGAGGATCTGGGTGCCGTCCGGCCCCTCGTCACCGTCATTGAGGTAGATCGAGGAGCGGGTCCGCTTGTCCCTGGGATCGGCGGAGGTGCAGACGGCGCAATCGCAGACCATCATGGGGACCCCCTGGGAGGTGCCGGAGCCGAGGAGGGTGACGGTGACGGGGGTCATGGATGGCCGCTCTGAATGATCCCTTTCTTATCAGTTGGCACGGAGGGGAGGAAGAGCTAAATAAACCCCGTTCCTCTCCCGCCGCAACCCCGTCCCTCCAACCTCGTTTTTCGGTCATGATCTCCTCCCTCCGCATCAAAAACCTGGCCCTCATCGACGATCTCCGCTGGGAGATGGGGCCGGGCTTCAACGCGCTGACCGGCGAGACCGGCGCGGGCAAATCGATCCTGATCGACGCCCTCATGCTGCTGGCCGGGGAACGGGCCGACAAGACCCTCATCCGCTCCGGCGAGACGGCCTGCTCCGTCGAGGCCGAGGTCGCCCTTTCCGGGGAGCTGGCCGCCGCCATGGCGGCGATCCTCGACGACATCGGCGCGGAGCCGTGCGAAGACGGGGTGCTGCTGCTGAAGCGGACGCTCAGTGCTTCCGGGGCGACCGGCGCCTCCCTCTCGAACAAGCAGTTCGCCAACGGCGGCGCGGTGACCCTCCAGGCGCTGAAGCGGATCGGCGATCTCCTCGTCGACCTCCACGGGCCGCACGACCACCAGTCCCTCCTGCGGACGGCGGAGCAGCTCCACCTCCTCGACGCCCACGGGAAAACGGCCCCGCTCCGCGCCGAGGTCGCCAAGGCCCACGGGGCGTGGCGGGAGGCGGCCCAGCGCCGCGCCGCGATGACCCTCAGCGAGAAGGAGCGGACGGAGCGGATCGACCGCCTCCGCCACCGCGTCTCCGAGATCGAGAACGCCCGCCTGAAGCCGGGCGAGGACGCCGAGGTCGAGCGCGATTTCAAGCTGGCGAACAACTCCCGGCAGCTCCTCGAATGGGCGTCGACCCTCCTCAACCTCGTCACCGACGGGGAGGGGGCCGTCCTCGGGCAGCTGGCGCAGGTCGAGAAGACCCTCCTGGCCTGGCAGAAGATCGATCCCGACGCCGTCCAATGGGCCGAGGCGAACCATCGCGCCGTCGCCGAGCTGCAGGAGCTGGCCTCCTCGGTCCGCGATTACTCGGAGCGGGTCGACCTCGACGGGGAGCGGCTCCGGCAGGTCGAGGAACGGATGGCGCTCCTCCACGGTTTGAAGAAGAAGTACGGCCCGAGCCTCGACGAGGTCATCGCGACCGGCGCGGCCGAGGCCGAGGAATTGAAGGGCCTGGAGGACCGCGACGAGACGCTGGCCCGGCTGGAGAAGGAGGAAGCCGCCGCGAAGAAGGCGCTCTCCGCCCTCGCGGAGAAGCTGACCGCCGCCCGGAAGAAGACGGCGAAGCCGCTCGCCGAATCGGTGACGAAGGAGCTGCGCGGCCTCGGCTTCAAGTCGGCGGTTTTCGACGTCTCCCTCAAGGCCAAGGCCGAACCGACGACGGACGGGGCCGACGAGGTCGAGTTCCTCTTCGCCCCGAACGTCGGCGAGGCGACCCAGCCCCTCCGCTCCATCGCCTCGAGCGGCGAAATGGCCCGCGTGATGCTGGCGATCAAGACGACGCTGGCCGAGGTCGACTCGGTCCCCGTCCTCGTCTTCGACGAGGTCGACGCGAACGTCGGCGGCGAGACGGCGTGGGAGGTCGGGCGGAAGCTCGCCCGCCTCGGCGCGAACGGGGAGCGGCAGGTCCTCTGCATCACCCACCAGCCCCAGGTCGCCGCCCAGGGGAAGGCCCACTTCCACGTCGAGAAGGCGGTGAAGGAAGGCCGGACGACAACGAAGCTGACCGAGCTGAACCGCGCCGCCCGGGCGAAGGAACTGGCCCGGATGCTCGGCGGGGCGAACAAGGAGTCGCTGGCGCTGGCGGAGAAGATGCTCGATCGAAAGTAGGCTCGCTTTTCCCGGACCCCGAATCAGGAGGGTTTAGAACCCGGAAGGCTGGGCCTCATAGCCCAACCGACGGTTCAGTTCCAATAGCCCCGTCTCCTTGAAGAAAACCTCCACAGCAGGGGTCCAATGATCCTGCCACCGGCTCCGCCGGCCGCTGTAGGTGGGGGTGGGGGTGTTCCGGGTGTGGATCAGGGCGACCTGGATGGTGACGGCGAGGCCGGGGGCGATGTTCTCGAATTCCTTGCGCCAGAAGGGCGAAAGGAGGCCGTTTTCAAGCTCCTCGTAGCGGAGGAACGAATCGACGCCGGGATGGGCGGCCTCGGCCTGGGCCAGGAGCGTGGCGGCCATGTCGCCGATGAAGTGGAGGTCGTGGTCCCGGAAGGCGTCGAGGAAGAGAGAGAAGCGGTCGAGGTCGCCCGCCTTGCGCCAGAGGGCGTCCTTGATGTCGAGGGGGTGGACTTTGTTGAGCTTGAAGCGGTAGAGGCTGACGAGGATGTCCCGCAGGTTGCGGACGCAGGGGAGGGTCTTGATCCCGAGGCGGGCGATCCTTTCGGTCTCCGCTTCCTTGCCGAGATGGCCGACGAGGAGCTGGCCGGGGTGGAGGATCGCGGCGATGAGGTCTTCGTCGCAGGCGAGGCGGACCCGGTAGGGGTTCACGTGGAGGTGTTCGTCGGGCAGGCCCCGGTAGTCGTCGACGATGCCGTGGCCGAGGTGGAGGCGGAGGCTGTGCCAGCCGACGGAGGCGAGGGCCTTTTCGAGGAAGTAGGTGCCGCTCTTCGGGATGCTGTTGATGAGGAGGGGCGGGAGCGGGCAGGCCGGGGAGGGAAGGGGGGCGTCGTTCTCCAGAAGGGGGGCGAAGAGGAGGGGCCAGCGGTGGTTTTCCAGGGTGCCGGACCAGGTGCGCCCCTCGCGCCGGAAGCGGCTGACGACCTTCCCGCCTTCGTCGATCAGGATGAGGTCGATCCCGTCCTCTTTTTCCTCGAGCGCCCATCGGATGACGTGGGGCGGACGGTAGCCGTAGAAGGTGCCGCCGGGCCGGAGGACGAGCTGGCCGTGGAAGTTGTTGCAGGGGCTGCCGTAGGCGAAGACGGCGCTGGAAAGGGCGGCGGCCTCGCGTTGAAGGAGGATGGAGGAGACCGGAGTGGCTTCGAGTTCGGGCATGGGTCGACGTTTGGAAATGGGGCGATTGGACTGCCTGACGCGAGGGGCCCCGCTTTGTTACGCCGATTTCTTGCCCCGCTCCCAGACGGAGAGGCCGGGAGTCCGCGCCCACTTGGCCGCGAGGGTCTTCGCCGGAATGTCGAGGAGGGCGAGGGGGACCGCCTTTTTCTGGGTGAACCGTTCCCGGAGCGCGAGGAACTGGCCCCACCGGCCCTCGATCCACGCCTCGCGGAGGACGGCCCAGAGGGGGGCGAAGGCGGGATCGGCGGGATCGACCTCGACGGGGGCGGCCGGTTCCTCGGCCCCGCGGTGGAGGACGAGGGCGTGGGTCTCGCGGAGGTGGGGCCAGGTGGCGCGGAGGAGGGCGGCGTAGACGACGAGCTGGAAGTAGGTCCCCTCCCGCGCGGTCTCCCCGGGGGAGAAGTCCCTGGCGTTCTCGCCGGTCTTGAAGTCGATGACGACGGCGCGGGTCGCCTCCTCCGGGGTCGGGGCGTCGAGGGCGACGAGGTCGGCTTTCCCCTTCCACAACAGCGGCGGGAGGACGGACTCGCCGCCGCCCGCGGAATCGGAAAGGGGCGGCGTCAGGGGGATCTCGACGGCGATGTGGGTGAAGGCGGCGGGGAGCTGGGCGCGGCATTTCCGGGCGAGCTGGCCGACGTGGGTGGCGAGGCGCTGCCATTCGCTCCTCCACCAGCGGGGGGGCTCCCGCCGGGCGGCGGTGAAGGCGCGCCGGAGTTCGGCCTCGCCCTCGGCGAGGGAGGCGGCGAGGGCGGCGTCCCACGCGGCGATTTCGGGGATCGGGATCCAGCGGGAGCCCAGATGCAATCCCTCGGCGGTCGCGGGCCGGAGGCGGGTGATCGATTGCTCGATGAGGCGGTGGAGGAGGTTTCCCTGGAAAAGTGCCCAGCGGCTTTCCTCGGTCCATTCGGGGCGCTCCCGCTCGTTCGCGTCGAGGCGGAGGGCGTGGGCGAACCAGGCGGTCGCCGGGTCCCGGAGGGTCGCCTCGGCGGCGCGGGCGGTGATCTCCGCAAGGGGGTTGGGCTTCCCGGGGCCGGAGCGGAGGAGGAAGGAGAATTCGTTGAAGGCGGTTTGCGGATCGGTCCGCGCGCGGCGGGCCTGGGCGACCGCATCGAGGGCGGGGGAATCGGTCGATGGGCGGGCGGGCGTCGGATCGGCCGCCTTCATATCGGCAGCCTTCAGGAGGAGGGCGGGGAGGCCGTCGTTCCAGGGGCCGCGATGCGCCTCCCAGGCCTGGCGGAAGAACTCGGAGGGGTGGAGTTCCCGCGCGCCGTCGATCTCGTTGGCGGCGGCGCTGCAGAGGACGATTTCCTCGGCCCCGCCGTCGAGGAGGGCGGCGAAGGTTTCCCGTTCCAGGTGGGCGTGGACGAGGCCGGTCAGCAGGGGGGCGGTGCCGGGAAGGTAGCTTTCCTCGCTCTTCCCCGCGCCCTCGCCGGAGGGGGAGGGGCGGCGGACCTGGGCGTTGAGCCGCTCCCGGAGGGCGTCGGAGAGGAGGGGGGAGGAACCGCTCTTCCCCGCGTCGGGCCGGGGCCACTGGCGCTCGGTGACTTCGGCGAGGAGGAGGCGTCGCCACGGGAGGCCGCGCGCCGCCTCGGGGGAGAGGAGGTGGACGGGGGCCCATTCGGAGGCGTCCCGCGTCTCCTCCCTCCGGGTGACGAAGGAGAGGAGGAGGCTGCACGCCGCCTCGCGGCTGACGGGCCGCCGCCACTCGGAGGCGAGGCGGGTCAACTCCCGCGAGAGGAAGCCCCGGATCTGCTTCCCGAGGGGGCCGACGAGGAGGTCGAGCTGCGCGGAGAGGCGGTCGAGGTAGTCTCGCAGGGGGGCCTCGGCGGGCCAGCGCCCTTCGCCCTGGGGGCCGTTCCACCATTTCAGGAACTTGTCGAGGGCGGGGAGGGGCTTCCGCTGGGCGGCGACGGCGGCGAGGACGGCGACGTGGTCGTTCGGCATCCGGGTGTAGGCCTCGGCGAGGGCGCGGCCGAGTTCGCCGCCCCAGAGCTGGGGCTCGCCGAAGCGGTCGGCGAAGGCCCGGATCGTGATGACTTTCCGCCAGAAGAGGAGGAAGGGCTCGGCCCAGAGGTCGTCCTGCTGGAGGGCGATCCAGTCGGCAAGGATCGCCTGCTCGAAGCGGAGCGGGAGGGGGGTGGAGAAGGCGGAATGGAACGGGATATCGCGCGCCCGGAGGAGCTGGGCGACGCGGGAGGCGACGGGCGAATCCTGCGGGAAGACGAGGCCGATGGGGCTGTCGTGGGAGGGCGCTGCCGATGAAGGGGACTCGGAAAGCCAGACCGTCGTCTGCCTCACGATGAGTTGGGCGAGGTCTTCGCCCCCGGGGGTGATGTGGAAGCGGGGAGCGGCGGGGGCGGACGACGGGGCGAAGGCCTCGTCCTGTTCGGGCAATCGGGAGGAGGCCCCGGGGAGGGCCTGCTCGACGAGGTCGAACCAGGGCCCCTCGACGGTTTCCTCCTGCCCGGCGGCGAGGAGGGTGAGGACGGCGCTCTCCTCCCACGCCCGGAGGGCGGCGCCGAGGAGGGAGAAGTCGGCGCTCTGCCGGATGCCGCAGTTGAAGAGGACGAGGGTGCCGGGGATCGACCGGGGGCGGGCGGCGGCGGCCTCGAAGACGAGGCGGTCCCGCCTCGCCCGGAGGCCGGGGGCCATGCTCTCCTCGATCTCCTCCCACGCGCGGCGGAGCGGGGCGAGGTGGGAGTGGTCCCGCTCCTCGGCGGCGAGGAAGGAGCGGAAGGAATGGCCCGCGACGGTCAGCTCGTCGAGGGCGGTGCGGAGCGGGGCTGCGTTCCGCGCGAGGGCGCGGCAGAGGGGGGCGGGGTTCTCCTCCTCGTCGAGGCCGAGGTGGGCGACGGAGCGGGCGGCGGTTTCCCGCAGGAGGAAGTCGAGCTCCTCCCGGCCCCAGAGCGGGGCGCGTTCGGGGGCCGCCAGGAGCGTCGCGCCGAGCCGGGTGCGGAGGTGGTTCGGCAGGAGGAGGGAGACGTTGAAGAGGGAGAGGCCGTGCTCCAGCAGGTGTCGCTTGCAGGCGGCGCGGTGGATCGGCGTCGGGAAGACGATCGTGAGGGGCCGGGTGACCTGCGTCCCCATCTCTCCGGGATTCCGCCAGCCCCGCCACAGGAGGCGCAGCGTGCCGAGGAGGTCGGCGGGGCTGTCGCAGAGGAGGTGGCGGGAGGGCATGGGCAGCAGGGATCAGCCTTCCAGTTGGAATGTCCCTGCCGGGAGAAAGGGCTCCTCGCCCCGGACCAGCCGCTCGAAGGCGGCTTCGTCGAGGACCGGGACTTCGTGCTTCTTCGCGTCCTTCGCCTTCTGGCCGCCGCCCTCCCCGGCGAGGAGGTAGTCGGTCTTCTTGCTGACGCTCCCCGCGATCTTCCCCCCGGCGGCGCGGATCCGTTCGGCGAAGGCCTCGCGGGGGGCGGAGAGGGTGCCGGTGAGGACGAAGGTCTTGCCGAAGAGGGGCCCCTCGGTCGCCTTCTGCGGGACGGTGAAGCGGAGCCCGGCGTCGAGGTAGCGTTGGAGGAGGGCCCGGTTCTCCGGGTTGTCGAAATAATCGCGGAGGCTCTTCGCCATGACGCCGCCGATCTGCGGGACGCTCTCGATCTCCTCCAGCGAGGCGTTCATGAGGGCCTCCAGGGAGCCGAAGTGGGCGGCGAGGTCGTTCCCCGACGTCGCCCCGACGTGGATGATGCCGAGGGCGAAGAGGAACTTGCCGAGGGGCCGCTCCTTGCTCGCCGCGATGCCGTCGAGGAGGTTCCGGGCCGACTTCTCGGCCATCCGGTCGAGGGCCATGACCGGCTCGAGGGCGAGGCCGTAGAGATCGACGGGGTCGCGGACGAGGCCCTTCTGGATGAGCTGTTCGGCCGCCGCGTCGCCGAGGTTCTCGATGTCCATCGCCGACCGCTGGGCGTAGTGGAGGAGCCGTTGCTTCACCTGTTCCGGGCAGCGGGCGGTGTTCGTGCAGCGGAGGAAGATCCCCTCGCGGGTGAGGGGGGCCTGGCAGGAGGGGCAGAGGGCGGGGGCGACGACCGGCTCTTCGGCCCCGGTCCGGGCCTCGAGGTCGACGCCGACGACGGCGGGGATGACCTCCCCGGCTTTCTCGACGTAGACGAAGTCGCCCTTCCGCACACCCTTCCGCTCCAGGTCGTCGAGGTTGTGGAGGGTCGCCCGCCGCACCGTCGAGCCCGAGACGAAGACCGGCTCCATCTCGGCGACGGGGGTGATCGTCCCGGTGCGGCCGACCTGGAAGGTGACGTCGTTCAGCTTCGTCCGCGCCCGTTCCGCGCTGTACTTGTAGGCCATCGCCCAGCGGGGGGCCTTCGAGGTGAGGCCCAGCTGGGCGCGGAGGGGCCATTCGTTGAGCTTCACGACGGCCCCGTCGGTCTCGTAGGGGAAGGTCTTCCGCAGCGCGTCGAGTTCCTCGATGGCGGCGAGGACGGCGGCGGTGTCGGCGCAGGGGCGATGCCACGAGGGGGTGGGGAGGCCGAACCGGGGGAGGAGGGCGAACCATTCCTCCTGCGTGGCGCAATCGACCCCCTTCATCTCCCCCGGCCCGTAGAGGACGATGGCGAGGGGACGCTGGGCGACGAGCTTCGGGTCGAGCTGCTTCAGCGATCCGGCGGCGGCGTTGCGGGGGTTGGCGAAGGGGGCCTCCCCCGCCTCGACCCGCTTCCGGTTCATCTCGGCGAACCCGGCGGAGGGGAAGTAGACCTCGCCCCGGACCTCGAGGACCTCGGGGAGGGAGGCGCCGTCGACGGGGGCAAGGGTGAGGGGAAGGCGGCGGATGGTGCGGAGGTTCTGGGTGACGTCGTCGCCCTGCTTACCGTCGCCCCGGGTCGCGCCGAGGACGAGGCGGCCTCCCTCGTAGCGGAGGCTGACGGCGACGCCGTCGACCTTCGGCTCGACGACGAAGGAATGGGGCTTGCCGAGGAGGAGCTTGGCGACCCGCTTCGTGAATTCCTCGACCTCCTCCTTGGAATAGGTGTTGTCGAGGGAGAGCATCGGGGCGGCATGGGGGACCGATGCGAAGTAGGTAAGTGCAGGTCCTATTCTCGTATTGAGTTGCTCCCAAGATCCTTGAATTTGGCTCCAGGACCCTTGCATGCGGCTCCAAGAGCCTTCTCCCACTACCTGAGTAGGGGAGTCTGAAGTGATGAGATCAGGGTGTTGTTGTTCAAGTTTGAGGAGATTTCGATAGAGGAGATCGTATTCCTGGTCGGAAATTGTGGGCGCTGCATCGACATAATAGGCGTGATTATGACGATTGATTTCGGCCACCAATTCGGAGTGTCGTTCTTCGGGATTTTTGCCGCTTTCGCTCATCGGTTCTTGCCTTCGTTTTCCAGTTAAGAATACTGGAAGTCTTCGCATGAAAAGACAACCCCTTGCTTCCGCTCCGGCTACTCCCGTCACCCTCGGCATCGAGGGCGGAGCCACCAACACGACCTGGGCGATCCTCGACGCCGCCGGGAACGTCGTCGGCAAGGGCAAGGGCAACAACAGCGGCAACCTCCACCACCTGGACGATGCCCAGCTCGCCTCCCTCTTCGCGTCGATCCGCGCCGGGATCGGCGCCGGCTTCCGCGTCGCCGCCATCGGCGGGGCCTTCGCGGGCTGCCATCTCCCTGCGGCGAAGCTCCGGGCGGAGAACCATCTCCGCGCCGTCTGGCCCGATGTCGAGAAGATCGTCGTCGGGGAGGACACCCGCTCCGCCTTCGCGGCGGCGCACGGGGACAAGGACGGCATCATCGTCATCGCCGGGACCGGTTCCAACGTCCAGGGCCGCAACGGCGACCGCTGGGAGAAGGCGGGCGGCTGGGGCCACCTCTTCGGCGACTTCGGCGGCGGCTACGACATCGCCCGGCGCGGCCTCGAGGCGGCCTACAAGCATTTCGACTCGACCGGGGAAACCGGCCTCCTCGCCCAGGCCTTCCTCGAAAAGTCGGGCCAGAACAACCTCGTCGAATTCGTGACGTGGATCCTCGAGCACGATTCCAAGACCGAGGTCGCCTCCCTCGTCCTCGCCGTCTTCGAGGCGGCGGCGAAGGGGGACAAGCTGGCCCATGCCGCCCTCGCCGAGGGCGCGGCCCATCTGGCCGACCGGGTCCTCTTCGTCGCCCGGCGCCTCGGGTTGAAGAAGCCCGACATCGGGATCATCGGCAGCCTCCCGGAGAAGAACCCCTTCTATTTCGCGATGTTCGAGAAGGAAGTCCGCAAGCGGATCACCGCCGGACGCCTCTTCATCATCACCCTGCCCGGCGCCGTCGGCGCGGCGCTGATGATCCCCGGCACCGCCCTCTCCGACTCTGCCGCCCAACCTGCCAAGAAGGGGGAAAAGGCCGTGAAGGTCATGAAGGCCGGCAAGGCGATCGCCGCCACCCCCTACGCCCAGGCGACGACCGAGGAGCGGAATCCCCGCTCCGGCGGCCTCGACAAGAAGAGCGTCGCCGACCTCGTCGCGCTCTTCGTCGATGAGGAACGCCAGGTCGAGAAGGCGCTGAAGAAGGCCGAGCCCTCCCTCGTCGCCGCCGCCGGGAAGATCGCCGCCGCCCTCAAGGCCGGGGGCCGTCTCTTCTACGTCGGGGCCGGGACCAGTGGCCGCCTCGGCATCCTCGATGCGAGCGAGATGCCCCCCACCTTCAACGTCCCGCCGAGCCTCGTCCAGGGGATCATCGCGGGAGGCTCCGAGGCCGTCTTCAAGGCCCAGGAAGGGGCCGAGGACAGCGCCGACGGCGGGCGCGACGCCATCCGCTCCCGCGGCATCGGGAAGAAGGACATCGTCGTCGGCATCACCGCCAGCGGCACCGCCCCCTTCGTCCGCGCCGCCATCGAGGAAGCCGCCCGGATCGGCGCCCAGACGGTCCTCCTCGTCTGCAACCCGAATTATCCGAAGCTGAAGGCGGCCAAGACCGTCGTCGTCCTCCCCACCGGCCCCGAGCTGGTCACCGGCTCGACCCGCCTGAAGGCGGGGACTGCGACGAAGCTGGCGCTGAACCTCTTCAGCACCATCGCGATGATCCGCACCGGCCGGGTCCGCGACAACCTGATGATCAACGTCCGCCCGACGAACGTGAAGCTGAAGGACCGCGCCCGCCGCCTGGTGAAGACCCTGACCGGCGTCAGCGACGACGACGCGCTGAAGCGCTTGGAAAAGACGAAGTGGGACGTGGCAAAGGCCGTCGATCTGAAGAAGTAGGCTTTGCCGCTTTGGTCGCACCGGGGCGGCCGAGGACTACAAATCCTTCAACGCCGCCAGTACTTCCCCCGCGTGGCCCTCGGGCTTCACCTTCTCGAAGATCTTCGCGATCTTGCCTTTGGCATCGATGATGAAGGTCGTCCGGGCGACGCCCATGTACTTCTTCCCGTAGAGGGCTTTCTCGATCCAGACGCCGTAGGCGGCGACGATCTCCTTCTCCGTGTCGGCGAGGAGCGGGTAGGGGAGCTTGAACTTGGCGGCGAATTTCTCGTGCTTGTCGGCCGGATCGGGGCTGACGCCGAGGAGGGTCGCTTTCTTCCGCAGGGTGGCATAGGCGTCCCGGAAGCTGCAGGCCTCGACGGTGCAGCCGGGGGTATCGTCCTTCGGATAGAAGAAGAGGACGACTGGCTTGTCCTGAAGGAGCAATTCCTTCAGGGAGACGATCTCCCCGGTCTGGGTCGGGGCGCTGAAGGCGGGGGCTTTCGAGCCGAGTTTGGGGAGGCTCATGCTTTGGCGTCGGATTCGGTTCTGGGGAGGAGGTTTTCCAGGAGGTTGAAGCCGCCCATCCGGGCGATCCGCCAGAGCGCCCAGCCGCCGAAGCCGAGCATCGGGATCAGGACGGCGAGGAAGGGGGGCAGACGGCCGCTTCGGCCCAGCGCTAGGAAGAAATTCCAGACCACGTAGAAGCCGATCAGGAGGAAGATGGCGTTGAAGACCCCTGCGCCGACGTGCCGCCGCCCCGATTCGAGCCCCTGCGGGAGGGCGAAGAGGACGAGGACCACCGCCGCCCAGGGGTAGACGAGGAGGTAATCGATCTGGGCCTGGTAGGGGGAGAGGCGGGCGGCATCGATCTCCGAGTTGTCGACGGCGCGGCGGAGGTCGCCGATCGACATCTCGTCGGGGCTCCGCAGGGTCTTCACCATCTGCTGGGGGGCGGCGGCCTCCCCGGCGTCGGAGAGGGGGAAGCGGTCGAAGAACTGCTGTGTCGCCATCGCCCCCTGCTCGTCGAACGACTCGACGAGGACGTCCTCCAGCGTCCAGGTCGCCGTCGCGGCGTCCCAGAGCCCCCGGCGGGCGAAGAGGAGGCGGACGTCCCGGCCCGCCTCGTTCTGGTCGCAGACCTCGATCTCGGAGGCCAGGTTCGTCGAAAGGGAGAGGGATTGGACGAACCAGGTCCGGTGGCGGGAGGAATCGCGGTAGACCTGGGCGTTATAGACGCGCTCCGTCCCCGGCTTGCTCCGGAGCTCCTCCATGATCGACTTCTGGCGGGCGCGGGCGTCGCCCCCGGGGCCGAGGGTGAGGAAGTAGAGGAGGACCGTCCCCGCGAAGCCGAGGACGATGAAAGGAAGGAAGATCGCCCCGGGGCTGACGCCGCAGGCCTGCATCGCCACCAGCTGGCTCGTCCGGTTCAGCGTCAGGAGCGTATAGAGAGTGGAGAAGAGGAGGGCCGGGGGGAGGACCATCAGGAGCGCCCCCGGGATCAGCGCCCCGTAATAGGAGAAGATCAGGGAGGCCCGGTCCCGGTTCTGGGTGAATTCGTCGATCGAATTGAAGAGGTCCTGGACGATCAGCAGCAGGAGGCACGCCCCCAGGCAGAACAGGAACGAACTCAGGAGGGAAACAAAAAGGTGGCGAAGGAGAATCTTCACGATCTAATCTGGCAGCTCTTATGAGTAGCGAAGCAGTGGCATACGGGTCAATCGTCGAAACACAATTCGCCGAGCTGCGCGCTCTGGTCGAGGCCGCCGGGAGCTCGATCGGTCCCGTCTCCGCCATGGCCGAGGTCGTCGTCGCCGCCCTGCGCGGGGGGAAGAAGATCCTCACCGCCGGGAACGGCGGGAGCGCCTCCGACGCCCTCCACATGGCCGAGGAACTGATCGGCCGTTACCGGAGCGACCGCGTCGCCCTTCCCGCCGTCTGCCTCGCCGCCGATGCCACCGCCCTGACCTGCATCGGGAACGACTTCGGCTTCGACAAGATCTTCTCCCGCCAGGTCGAGGGGCTGGGCCGTCCCGGCGACGTCCTCGTCGTCTACTCGACCAGCGGGAACTCGAGGAATCTCGTCCTGGCCGTCCAGGCCGCGAAGGATCTCGGCGTGAAGACCCTTGGCCTCCTCGGCAAGGACGGCGGGGAACTCGCCCCCCTCGTCGACGTCGCCTGGATCGTCCCGGCGAAGAACACCGCCCGCATCCAGGAACTCCATACCTGGGCGATGCACGCCATTCTGGAGACCGTCGAGGTCGCCTTCCCGGCGGCCTAAATCGGGAAAAGAGCCGCCCCGATCACACCGTTTCCTCCTCCTCCGCCTCGCAAATCAGCCTCCTTCACCTCCGCTTTCCCCGTTTTCCACCCCGCTTCCTCCTCGTATGAATACCTTTTTCGGCAACATCGTCTCCGCCTGCGTCGCCTTCGGCGTCGTCCTCTGGGTCCAGTGGACCCACGTGGAGGAGAAGATTCAGGGAATGGCCGATATTTACGGCGCTCCCGCCACGGTCCGGCAGGTCGCCGCGACCCCGGCGACCCCCGCTACAACCCCTGACAGCGCGGCTCAGACGGCCGCCGCCGCTCCCGCGAATCCCTGATTTTCTGTCAAGGGAATGTTCGCCCGGGAAGTGGCCTTCCCGGCGTTTCGTTCCCAAAAGGGGAGGGAATCGGCCGCCGATTCGTCCCCAAAAGCGGCCGTTTTGACGACGGCGGGGCAGGGGATGGTTTCCGATGCAAGCGGAAACCGAACCACCCTCGGATAAAAAAACAAAAAATTTCTTGCGAGAAAAATTCTTTTTAGCATTCTAACCCTTCCCGTTTTGAGACGGGAAAAGTTTTCAGTTTCAAAGAACAAGCGAAAAATATGCCGACGATCAACCAGTTAGTGCGTAAGGGCCGTAGCCAGGCGAAGAACAAGACCAAGGCTCCCGCCCTTAAGAACTGCCCGCAGCGCCGTGGCGTTTGCGTGCAGGTCATGACCCGCACCCCGAAGAAGCCGAACTCCGCGCTCCGCAAGGTCGCCAAGGTTCGCCTCACGAACGGGCAGGAAGTCATCGCCTACATCCCCGGTGAAGGCCACAATCTCCAGGAACACTCGATCGTCCTCGTTCGCGGCGGTCGTGTTAAGGATTTGCCCGGTGTCCGTTACCACATCGTCCGCGGCACCCTCGACGCCACCGGCGCCGTCGGGCCGAGCAGCACCAACAAGCTGAACCGTAACGTCAGCCGCAGCAAGTACGGCGTCAAGAAGCCGAAGGCCGGCGCCGCCGCCGCCAAGAAGTAAGCAATCGGTAATAACCCTTTCCAGAAAACAACCAAGGATCCTATGGCCAGACGCCGCAGCGCCGCTAAGCGCGAAACCATTCCCGACGCGAAGTACGAGTCGACCCTCGTCACCCGCCTCATCACCTCCCTCATGCTCTCGGGCAAGCGGGCGACCGCCGAGAAGATTGTCTACGGCGCGATCGACTCGATCAACGAGGGGAACAAGGACAGCAACCCCCTCGACATCCTCAAGCGGGCCATTGACAACGTGAAGCCCCGCCTCGAGGTCAAGTCCCGCCGCGTCGGCGGTGCGACCTACCAGGTTCCGATGGAAGTTCCGCCCGAACGCCAGCTCGCCCTCGCGATGCGCTGGATCGTCGGCTTCGCCCAGAAGCGTCGCGGCACCTCGATGCTCAAGGCCCTCGCCGCCGAGCTCAAGGACGCGGCCAATGCCCAGGGCAACGCCATCAAGAAGCGGGACGACGTGCACAAGATGGCTCAGGCCAATCGTGCGTTCGCCCACCTCCGCTTCTAATCCGGTCTCTCAATTCCTTACCGATCCCATTACCATGTCCGCCGTCGTTGATCCCAAGAAAAGCACGAACCCCAATTCCCCCAAGCGCCCCTATCCGATGGAGCGCACGCGGAATTTCGGTATCTGCGCCCACATTGACGCGGGTAAGACCACGACGACGGAGCGGATCCTCTTCTACACCGGCGCCGTCCACAAGATGGGCGAAGTCCATGAAGGTACGACCGTGACCGACTGGATGGAGCAGGAGCGCGAGCGTGGCATCACGATCACCTCCGCCGCCACCACCTGCTTCTGGCCTGCCCGGAAGGAAGAGGGGATCGCCAAGATCTTCGAGGGCCAGAAGTTCCGCATCAACATCATCGATACTCCCGGACACGTCGACTTCACTGCCGAAGTCGAGCGTTCCCTCCGCGTCCTCGACGGCGCGGTCGCCGTCTTCTGTGGCGTCGCCGGTGTCCAGCCCCAGTCCGAGACGGTCTGGCGCCAGGCCACCAAGTACAACGTCCCCCGCATCGCGTTCGTCAACAAGATGGACCGCGTCGGTGCCAATTTCGACAACGCGCTGAAGGAAATGCGCGAGAAGCTCGGCGCGAACGCCTGGCCCGTCCTCATCCCCCTCGGCAAGGAAGACTACCTCACCGGCCAGATCGACGTCGTCAACCAGAAGGCCCTCGTCTATAACGACGACGATCGCTTCGGTTCGACCTACGAGGCTGTCGAGATCCCCGACGAGCACAAGGAAATGGCCGCCCAGGCCCTCCGCGACCTCATCGAAGCCGTCGCCGACAAGGACGAAGAAGTCGGCGAACTCTTCCTTTCCGAGAAGCAGCCCACCCCGATGCAGCTCAAGCAGGCGATCCGTCGCCTCGTGCTGAAGAGCGAGCTCGTCCCCGTCGTCGGCGGTTCCGCCTTCAAGAACAAGGGTGTCCAGATGCTCGTCGACGCCGTCATCGACTATCTCCCGAGCCCCCTCGACCGTCTCCCCGCCAAGGGCCAGGACCCGGACGATCACTCGGTCGAAGTCCTCGCCCCCGCCGACGACAACAACCAGTTCTGCTCCCTCGCCTTCAAGCTCTGGACCGACCCCTTCGTCGGCAAGCTCGTCTTCTTCCGCGTCTACTCGGGCAAGCTCAACAAGGGCGACTCCGTCTACAATCCCCGGACCAACAAGACCGAGCGCATCAGCCGCATCGTCCAGATCCAGGCCGACAAGCGCGAAGACATCGAGACCGTCTACGCCGGTGACATCGCCGCCCTCGTCGGCGTCAAGAACATCCAGACCGGTGACACCCTCGCCGATCCCGATTACTCCATCCAGCTCGAGCCCCCGTCCTTCCCCGAGCCCGTCATTTCCATGGCGATCGAGCCGAAGACCAAGGGCGACCGCGAGAAGATGGGCGACGGCCTCGGCCGCCTCATGGAAGAAGATCCCACGTTCTTCGTCTCCACGAACGAAGAGACCGGACAGACCATCATCGCCGGCATGGGCGAACTCCACCTCGACATCATCTGCGACCGTCTGAAGCGCGAATTCAACGTTCTCACGAACGCCGGCGCGCCCCAGATCGCCTACCGCGAAACGATCCTCCAGGCCGCCAACGGCGAAGGCAAGCTCGTCAAGCAGTCGGGCGGCCGCGGTCAATACGGCCACGTCGTCCTCGAGATCATCCCCAACGAGCGGGGCAAGGGCAACGAAGTCGAGAGCAAGATCGTCGGCGGCAGCATCCCGAAGGAATTCATCGGGCCGTCCAAGAAGGGTGTCGAAGAGGCGCTCCTCAACGGCGTCGTCAACGGCAGCCCCGTCATCGACGTCAAGGTCAACATCCTCGACGGCAGCTTCCATGAAGTCGACTCCAACGAGTTGGCCTTCAAGATGGCCGCCATCTTCGCGACCAAGAACGCGATGGAAAAGGCCAAGCCCATTCTCCTCGAGCCCATCATGAAAGTCGAAGTCTCGACCCCGGACGAATTCCAGGGCGACATCCTCGGCGACTTGAACCGCCGCCGCGGCAAGATCATGAATGTCGAGACGAAGGGCAACAGCTCCAACGTCCACGCCGAAGTCCCTCTGGCCGAAATGTTCGGCTACGTCAACAACATCCGTTCCATGTCGAAGGGCCGTGCGGCCTACTCGATGGAGCCCTCCCACTTTGAGCAGGTCCCCGCCGGGGTCCTCGCCCAGATCAAGGAGCAGAAGAAGGGCTAAAGCAGCCATAATCGTTCTTTATTACACGCATAACCTCGCATTTCTATGGCAGCCACTAAGATTCGTATCCGCCTCAAAGGCTTTGACTATCGCCTCCTCGACCGCGCCGCGGTCGAGATCGCGGACACCGCCCGCCGCACCGGCTCCGCCGTTGCCGGCCCCATCCCCCTTCCGACCAAGATCGAGAAGTACACCGTGAACCGCTCGCCTCACGTCGACAAGAAGAGCATGGACCAGTTCGAGATCCGCACCCACAAGCGCCTCCTCGACATCATCGAGCCGACCTCGAAGACGGTGGATGAGCTGAAGAAGCTCAACCTGCCCGCCGGTGTCGACATCACGATCAAAATCTAATTTTCACCGAACTGAGCATCATGAGTGTTGGCATCTTAGGTAAGAAAATCGGCATGACCCGCGTCTACGACGAGGCGGGCGTCTCCACCCCCGTCACCGTCATTTCGGCGGCCCCGAACGTCGTCCTTCAGGTCAAGGGCCTCGAGAAGGACAAGTATCAGGCCATCCAGGTCGGCTTTTCCGAGCAGAAGGAACAGCGCCTCTCGAAGCCCGTCGCCGGCCACTTCAAGAAGGCGGGCGTCTCCGCGAAGCGCTTCGTCCGCGAATTCCGCACCGGCACCGGTGACGACTTCAAGGTCGGCGACGAGATCAAGGTCGATCGTTTCACCGTCGGCCAGACCGTCGACGTCATCGGCGTCTCCAAGGGCAAGGGCTTCCAGGGACCGATGAAGAAGCACAACTTCCACGGTCAGGGCGCCGCCCACGGATCGAAGACCCACCGCCGCAACGGCGCCGTCGGTCAGCGTTCCACCCCCGGCCGCATCTTTAAGAACATGGGCATGGCCGGCCACATGGGCGACGAGAACAAGACCGTCCAGAATCTCCGCGTCATCCAGGTCCGCCCCGATGACAACACCCTCGTCATCAGCGGCGCCATCCCCGGCGCCAACGGGAACCTCGTCGTCGTCCGCACGGCGATCAAGGGCCAGCCCAAGGTCAAGAAAGTCGCCGCCTCGAAGTCGGCCAACCCGATGAAGGAATCGAAGAAGAAGAAGTAGTCTTCTTCCCTCATTCATCTCTATCCATTGCAAGCCATGAGCAAAGCAACTCCTCTCACCCTCGAAACCGCCGGCAAAGCCCTGCAGGTCGAGCTGATCGCCAACGGCAAGGGCACCCAGGCCCTCCACGACACCATCGTCGCCTACCGCGCCAACCGGCGCGCGGGCACCCGTGGCACCAAGACCAAGGCCACCGTCAACAAGTCCGGCAAGAAGCCCTGGCGCCAGAAGGGCACCGGCCGCGCCCGCGCCGGCTACGCCTCCTCGCCCATCTGGCGCGGCGGCGGCGTCGTCTTCGGCCCCCAGAACCGGGACTTCTCCAAGATCACCCCGAAGAAGGTGAAGCAGCTCGCCCTCAAGAAGGCGATCAGCGAGCGCGCCAAGGATGAGTCCCTCATCCTGGTCGAGGCTCTCGAATTGAAGGACGCGAAGACGAAGAACCTCGTCGCCCTTCTCGAAGGGTTCAAGATCGAGGGCTCCGTCCTCATCGTCCTCGCCGAAGCCAACGACAACATTTACCTGGCCTCCCGGAACCATCTGGCTCTGGAAGCCGTCACCGCCGATTCGGTCAACGCCGAGGACCTCCTCCGCTTCGACAAGATCGTCCTCACCCAGGCCGCCCTCGACAAGATCGCGGCCCGTCTCAAGTAACCCTTAGAGACTCACAGAAGAGACAAGACCATGCGCGATCCTTACGCCATCATCAAGAACCCCCGCGTCACGGAGAAGGGCTCCGCCCTTGCCGAGCGGGTCAACCAGTACGTCTTCGAAGTCGCCCGCGACGCCACGAAGATCGAAATCAAGTTCGCCGTCGAGCGGATCTTCAACAAGAAGGTCACCTCGGTGAACACCCTCAACGTCCGCGGCAAGGCCAAGCGCAGCCGCCTCGGCAAGGCGACGACCACCTCGGCCAAGAAGAAGGCCATCGTCACCCTGAAGGAAGGCGACAAGATCGAGCTCGTCTAAGACGGCTAAAACATCCACAGGCACACCACCATGGCTACCAAGAATTTCCGCCCGTTGACGCCCTCCCTGCGCACCACGCAGCTCGGGGACTTCTCCGACATCACCAAGAGCACGCCCGAGCGTTCCCTCACCGAGCCGATTCGCAAGACCGGCGGCCGTAACAACAACGGCCGTCTCACCATGCGCCATCGCGGCGGTGGTCACAAGCAGCGTTACCGGATCATCGATTTCAAGCGGAACAAGATCGGCGTCAGCGCCGTCGTCGAGTCGATCGAGTACGATCCGAATCGTACCTCCCGCATCGCCCTCCTGAAGTACCAGGACGGCGAGAAGCGCTACATCATCGCCCCGAACGGCCTCCAGGTCGGCGCGAAGATCGTCACCGGCCCCGACGCCGAGCCCACCGCGGGCAACGCCCTCCCGATCGACAAGATCCCCCTCGGTGTGCCGATCCACAACATCGAAGTCATCCCCGGTCGCGGCGGCCAGCTCGTCCGCTCTGCGGGCGGCAACGCCACCGTGATGTCGATCGACGCGGGCTACGCGAACATCCGCCTGCCCTCGGGCGAAATCCGCAAGATCTTCGCCACCTGCTACGCCACGGTCGGCCAGGTCGGCAATCTCGATCACTTCAACAAGTCTCTCGGCAAGGCCGGTCGCAGCCGCTGGATGGGCATCCGTCCGACGGTCCGCGGCATGGTCATGAACCCGGTCGACCACCCGAACGGTGGCGGTCAGGGCAAGAGCAAGGGCGGCGGCGGACGCCAGCAGCTGAAGTCCCCCTGGGGTCAATACGCGAAGGGTCTCAAGACCCGGGCGCGCTACAAGGCCAGCGATAAGTTCATCGTTGAGCGCCGGAAGAAGAAGAAATAGTCCGGTCATCACTCTCAAAAACCCCTTACAGCTAACACATCATGGGACGCAGTCTTAAAAAAGGTCCGTTTATCGACGATCATCTCCAGGAGAAGATCGACAAAATGGAAAAAGCCGGAACGAAGAAGCCGATCAAGACCTGGTCGCGCCGCTCGTTGGTGACGCCCGACTTCGTCGGCCACACCTTCATGGTTCACAACGGCAAGATTTTCAACTCGGTCTTCGTGACCGAAAACATGGTCGGCCACCGTCTGGGCGAGTTCTCGCCCACCCGCACTTTCAAGCGGCACGGCAGCCACACGGAAAAGGCCGCGAAGTAAGCCCCGCGAGCGGGGCTTGCTTTGGTCTTCCGGAGACGGACGCCATGAAGGGAGCCATCGGGATTCTCGCCCGGTGGCTTCGGCGTCTAGTCGAAGGGAAGGAGAGTCGGGGATTTTCGCCCTTCGGGGCGGGAATGGGGATGGGGACCGCCACGGCGGTCCTTGCGATTTGGTTGATTTTGGCCGGGGCTGAAGCCCGGGCCGATAGTTCTTTGACGGTAAATGGGGGAGCCGGAGCCGCCGGATCGAAAGATCCGAAGGCGACGGTTCCCCAGGGCAGCAAGGGTGACGGCACCGCTACGGTGGCCGATCTGCAAGAGCAGGTCCGGCGGCTGCAGCAGAGCCTCGCCTTGGCCAACGCGGACGCGGAAGCGTTTCGGCGGCAGTGGCAGGACCTTCGCTTGAGGGACCAGGCCATCGGCGTCGAGATGTTGACGGGAGACGAAAAACGGTTGCAAAACCGGGTCGTCGAGGCGGTGCGGGAGTTGTATCAGACGGAAAAGGAACGGCGTGAGGCCGTCAACCGGCTGCAGCAGCTCCTCGACTCCGGACGCGAGGTTCTGAAGGGGACGACGGGTATCGATCTGCAAAAGCGGAACGATTACGAAGTCGCCTCCCGCGCGGCGGCCGAGTTTTTGGCCCTGCGCAAGGAACCGGGGGTCCCCATCGCCGGGGACCTCGGCCAGATGCAGGTCGTCCATGTGAATGGCGACCTGGGCGCGGTGATCCTGAACGCGGGAGCCGAGCTGGGTGTGAACCCCGGGATGCCCTTTCGGATCGTGCGCGATGGCCAGACCATCGGCACGGTCCGCGCGTTTGAAGTCAGGGAAAAGGTCTGCGCGGCGGTGGTCGAAACCATCGCAAGCGGAAAAGAATTGAAGTCAGGTGATCGTGTCGCTGTCGCGGCACAAAAATAAGGAGCTCGGGTTCCGAAAAGTCCCGAAGGAAAAAAGTTATGGCACAAGTGAAAGCAGTGACGAAGTTTGCGCGTATCTCCGCCTTCAAGGCGCGGGAAGTGACGCGTGCGATTCAGGGTCTTCCCGCGGCGGACGCCCTGGAGCGGCTCGAATTCTATCCGAAGAAGGCCGCCCGCATCGTCTACAAGACCCTCCACTCCGCAATCGCCAACGCGGAGAACAACAACAATCTCGACCGCGCTGGGCTCATCGTGAAGGAAGCGATCGTCGGCGAAGGCCCGACCTTCAAGCGTTTCCAGCCCAAGGCCCGCGGCAGCGCCGGCCCGATCCGCAAGCGCACCAGCCACGTCCGCATCGTCCTCGAGGAGGGTGAGACCAAGGCCGCCAAGGCCAAGGCCGAAAAGGCCGCGAAGGCCGCCGCCAAGCCCAAGAAGGAAAAGGCGAAGAAGGCCGAGTAATCGGATTCGATTTTAAAAAAGAACACAGAGAACCACTATGGGTCAAAAAGTTAATCCGATCGGCTTCCGCGTCGCCGTCAACCGCAACTGGCGGTCGATCTGGTATGCGGACAAGAAGGACTTCCCCGTCTACGTCGTCGAGGACTACCACATCCGCCGCTTCGTGAAGAAGAAGCTCGAGCAGGCGGCCGTTTCCAAGGTCGTCATCGAGCGCGCCGGCAACCGCGTCCGCGTGAACATCCACACGGCCCGCCCCGGCCTCGTCATCGGCCGCAAGGCCGCCGAGCTCGACAAGCTCAAGGAAGAGATCCGCGCCTTCACCAACCAGAACCGCGAAGTCCTCATCGACGTCAAGGAAGTGAAGAACCCGGAGCTCGACGCCCAGCTCGTCGCCGAGAACATCGCCGCCCAGATCGAGCGCCGTATCTCCCATCGCCGCGCGATGAAGAAGGCCCTCCAGCTCACCATGAGCGTCGGCGCCCTCGGCATCCGCATCCGCGCCTCGGGCCGCCTCGGCGGTTCGGAAATCGCCCGCACGGAACGCTACCTCGAGGGGAAGGTTCCCCTCCACACGCTCCGCGCCGACGTCGACTACGGCTTCACCGAAGCCAACACCATCGCCGGCAAGATCGGCATCAAGGTCTGGATCTGCCGCAAGGACGAAGTTCCCCAGGCCGCCTAAGCCCCTCGTAACACCTAGCCAGGTATCCACTCATGCCCCTGTTACCCAAGCGCGTTAAATACCGCAAAACCCAGCGCGGCAGCCGCAAAGGCACCGCCACCCGCAACATCCAGATCGATTTCGGGAACTACGCCCTCCAGACCCTGGAGCGCGCGTGGATCACGAACATCCAGATCGAAGCCTGCCGCGTTGCCATCACCCGCAACATGAAGCGCAAGGGCAAGCTCTGGACCCGCATCTTCCCCGACAAGTCGGTCACCGCCCGCCCCCCGGAAACCCGGATGGGTAAGGGTAAAGGTCAGCCCGAATATTGGGTCGCCGTGGTGAAGCCCGGCAACATTCTCTTTGAACTCGACGGTATTCCCGAGGCCACGGCCAAGGAATGTCTCCGCTTGGCCGCCACGAAGCTGCCGATCCGGACCCGTTTCATTACCCGCGCAGGAAAGGTGGCAGCATGAGCTTGACGATCCAAGAAACCCGTAATCTCTCCGACGCCGAACTCGCTTCCAAGAAGCAGGACGCCCGTCAGGAAATCTTCAACCTCCGCCTGCAGCAGCAGACGGGGGCTCTCGAAAAGACGAGCCGCCTCGGCGAACTCCGCAAGGATATCGCCAAGATCGAGACCGTCTCCAGCGAGCGCCGCAAGGGCCTGAAGATCGTGTCGAAGCCGGCCAAGGCCCCGAAGACCACGAAGAAGACTGCGTAAGAACGGCAATTTTGGGATGAGGCGAAAAACTTCTTGAACTCCGGGAATTTTCGCCCATTCTGCCCAACCCTCTCTAAAATATGACTGAAACCGCAGTACCCCCCGAGACCGCCGCCGCCGTCGCGCACCGCAAGGAGCAGACCGGCACCGTTGTCTCGACGAAGATGAGCAAGACGATCGTCGTTCGCGTCGATCGCCGCGTGCCCCATCCTCAATACAAGAAGATCGTCAACGTGACGAAGAAGTTTTACGCCCACGACGCGCAGGGCACGGCCAAGGAGGGCGATCGCGTCCTCATCCGTGAGACCCGCCCTCTCAGCCGCCTGAAGCGCTGGGAACTCGTCGAAGTGCTCAAGCACTAAAGCGTCAAACCAAAATTTGAAAGTCTACCGATATGATTCAAATCCGCACATGGCTTGACGTCGCCGACAACACGGGGGCCAAGCGTGCCACCATGATCGGCGTCATCGGCAAACGCACCCTCCACGCCGGCATTGGCGACGTCATCACGGCGACCGTCAAGGAAGCCGCCCCCGATGGCACGGTCAAGAAGAGCGAAGTCGTTCGCGCCGTCGTCGTCCGCACCAAGCAGTCCATCCGTCGTACGGACGGGTCCGCCCTCCGCTTCGACAGCAACGCCATTGTCATCATCGACAAGGATCTCAACCCCCGCGGCACCCGTATCTTCGGGCCCGTCGCCCGGGAACTTCGTGAAAAGAGCTTCATGAAGATCATCTCTCTCGCGCCGGAGGTCGTCTAATTATGGCTAAAGAACTCATCAAGATTTCCCGCCAGCCCAAGCAGGCCAGCTACCACGTGAAGAAGGGTGACGAAGTGATCGTCATCGCCGGCACGCAGCGCGGCAAGAAGGGGAAGGTCCTCAAGATCAGCCGCGTGAGCAATCGCGTCCTGGTCGAGGGCGTCAACCTCATCAAGAAGGTCGCCCGCCCCACCCAGGAAAATCCCCAGGGCGGCATCAAGGAGCTCGAAGGCTCCATCCACATCTCGAACCTCAAGCTTGTCAGCGCCTACGAAAAGAGCCGCGCCGCCAAGGTGAAGGGAGCCTAAACCATGTCTGACTCCACTCCTCTCCCGCCCCCCGCGTTCCTGACGAAGTACAAGGAAAAGGTCGCCCCGGCCCTCCAGGCTTCGCGCAAGTACGCCAACGTCCACCAGATTCCGCAGATCGAGAAGATCGTCGTGAACACCTGCGTGAGCGCCTCGATCGACACGAAGCTCGCCCTCGAGGACGCCGTCAAGGAAATCACCGCCATCACCGGCCAGAAGCCGATCCGCACCAAGTCCAAGGTGAGCATCGCGAACTTCAAGCTCCGTGAGAACCAGGAAATCGGCGCGAAGGTCACCCTCCGCGGCCGGATCATGTGGGAATTCCTCGAACGCCTCATCGTGGCGGCCCTCCCCCGCATCCGCGACTTCCGCGGTGTCTCGAACCGCGCCTTCGACGGCCGCGGCAGCTACACCCTCGGCGTCAAGGATCACACGATCTTCCCCGAAATCGAGCTCGACAAGGTGAAGCGCACCATCGGCATGGACGTGACGATCGTCACCTCCGCCCCGACCAACGAAGAGGCCCGCGAACTTCTCGCCCTCCTCGGCATGCCCTTTACGGAACGCAAACAGCAGGCCGCGACCGCGGCAGCAGAGCCGGCAGTCGCCGGCAAGAACTAAGGATCGACTATGGCTAAAAAAGCATGGATTAACCGGCAGAAGCGGACCCCCAAGTTCGCCTCCCGCGCCTACAATCGTTGCCAGATCACCGGACGTCGCCGCGCCTTCATGCGGAAGTTCGGCGTCAGCCGCCTCACCTTCCGTGAGTTGGCCCTGGCCGCCGAAATCCCCGGCGTCACCAAGTCGAGCTGGTAAACTACCCCAACCCCTTAGAAACCAGAACCTGCCATGCAGACCGATCCTTTGGCTGACTTCCTCAGCGCCCTTCGCAACGCCTCGCGCGCCTCGAAGGCCGAAGTTGTCATGCCCTATTCCCGCCTCAAGGGCGACGTCGCGAACGTCCTCAAAGAGGAAGGCTACCTCGACTCCGTCGAGATCCTCAACAAAGACGACAACAAGATCAAGCCGAAGCTGAAGGTCACCCTTCGCGGCACGGCGAAGATCAAGACGCTGCGCGAAATCAAGCGCATCAGCAAGCCCGGCCTTCGCCGTTACGTCGGCGCCGGGGAGATCCCCCGCGTCCTCGGCGGCCTCGGCGTCTCCGTCCTCTCCACGCCCCGCGGCGTGATGGCCGGACACCGGGCGAAGCAACTCAACGTCGGGGGCGAACTCCTCCTGACCGTTTACTAAAGTAAGACTATGTCCCGCGTTGGTAATAACCCCATTCCCGTTCCCGGCGGCGTCAAGATCGCCGTCAACGGTTCCGAAATCAAGGTCGAAGGGCCCAAGGGCAAGGCTACCCACAGCCTCCCGAAGTCGCTCGTCGCCCGTCTTGAAAACAGCATCCTGACCCTCAAGAACGAGGGGACGGAACGCCAGGACCGCGCGCTGCACGGCCTTCACCGCAGCCTCCTGGCGAACCACGTCGAAGGCGTCTCCAAGGGCTTCACCAAGAAGCTCGAGATCCAGGGCGTCGGTTTCAAGGCCGCCCTCGCCGGCGACGTCCTGACCCTGAACCTCGGGTTCTCCCACCCGATCCTCTTCAAGGTCCCGCCCGCCATCAAGGTCACCGTCATCGATCCGACGAACATCCAGATCGACGGATCCGACAAGCAGCTCGTCGGCGCCGTCGCCGCCGACATCCGCGGCTACTACCCCCCCGAACCCTACAAGGGCAAGGGCGTCCGTTACTCGGGCGAAGTCGTCCGCCGCAAGCAGGGCAAGACGGCCCAGAGCAAGTAATCGCGGCCACCAACACATCATACTGCCATGCCCATTCTTACCAAAAAGGCCATCCGCAACCGGGTGCACACCCGCCTCCGCCGCAAGGTGACGGGGACCACGGAACGGCCCCGCCTCAGCATCAACTTCACTGGCCGCCACATCACCGCCCAGATCATCAACGACGAAGAGGGGAAGACCCTCGTCAGCGTTCACACGACCGAGAAGTCCCTCGACTCCGCGGCCCTGAAGCCGAACGCCAAGGGCGCCGACCACGTCGGCAAGCTCGTCGCCGAACGGGCGAAGGAGAAACAGATTGCCAAGGTCGTCTTCGACCGCGGCGGTTTCCGTTACCACGGAAAAGTTAAAGCATTGGCTGACGCGGCTCGCGCGGCCGGATTGGAATTCTAATATGGCCGACAACGTTGAAGTCAAGGAACAGCAGGCCGCGCCTGCTGTCGCAGAAACCGCCGCCGCTCCCGCTCCGGCGGCAGCTGCTGGCGCTCCCGCCCAGTCGAACTACCGCGGCGGTGGCGGACGTGGTCCCGGTGGCCGTGGCCCCGGCGGTCGTGGTCCCGGCGGCGGTGGCCGCGGTCCCCGTCGTCCCCGTAACCCCGAGCCCAAGGGCGAGGATAACGGCATCTCCGACAAGCTCGTCCACATCAATCGCTGCTCCAAGGTCGTCAAGGGCGGCCGTCGTTTCAGCTTCAGCGCCCTCGTCGTCGTCGGCGACAAGAAGGGCCGCGTCGGCATCGGTTTCGGCAAGGCCAACGAAGTCCAGGACGCCGTCAAGAAGGCGACCGAGAACGCCAAGCACCAGCTCGAGCCGATCTCCCTCAAGGATGCGACCATCCCGCACGAGGTCTTCGGCACCTTCGACGGTGGCAAGGTTCTCCTGAAGCCGGCCTCCCCCGGTACGGGCCTCATCGCCGGTTCTGCGGTTCGCGCCGTCGTCGAGCTCGCCGGCGTCAAGGACGTCCTCACGAAGTCCCTCGGTTCCGATAATCCCTACAACGTCGTCAAGGCGACGTTGGACGCGCTCCGCCAGCTCCGCACCCGCGAACAGATCTTCACGGGCCGCGGCAAGAAGGCGAAGCAGAAGGTCGTCGCGGAAGTCGCGGCTTCCTAAGCCACCGGTCACAACACTTAGCACTCCATCACGATCATGAGACTCCACGATTTGAAGCCCCGCCCCGGTGCGACGCACCGCGTCAAGCGCCTCGGCTCGGGCGAAAGCTCCGGCAAGGGCAAGACCAGCGGCAAGGGCCACAAGGGTCAGAAGGCCCGCTCCGGCGGCAGCATCCGCCTCGGTTTCGAGGGCGGCCAGATGCCCCTCATCCGGCGTATCCCGAAGCGCGGCTTTAACAACAAGGACTTCGCCACCGTCTACGCCCCCGTCAATGTCGGCGATCTCCAGGACCTGAAGGTCACGGAAATCGACGAGAAGGCGCTCCGCGCCGCGGGCCTCGTCAACGGCAACTGGGACGGCGTCAAGATCCTCGGCACCGGCGAGCTGACCAAAAAGGTCTCCGTCAAGGTCACCGCGATCAGCGAGTCGGCGAAGAAGAAGATCGAAGCCGCCGGCGGCACGATCGAGCTCGTCGCGAAGGCTCAGAAGGCCCCCAAGGCCAAAGCTCCCCAGGCGACGAAGGCCAAGGCGGCCTAAGCCCCCTTCCCACCATCCCGGCCCCTGTTCCTCTTCCTCTCCCCGCGCGGGGAGGGGAGAGGAGGAGGGATCGAGAAAGAGGAACCGCCCCGGCTGCCGCCCTGTTCAAGGCAGTTCAAGGGCGGTTTTTTATTTTATCTCGCATCCGTCGCGAAAGGCCCTTGCAGTTCTCCCCCGGTTCGGGGCATTTTAAGAGCCCTTTCATTTCTCACTTTTTCAAGAAAACCGATCACCATGTTCTCCGCGTTCACCAATAGCTTCAAGATTCCGGAACTCCGCCAGCGCATTCTCTTCACCCTGGCCCTCCTCGTCGTCGTCCGCGTCGGCGCGGCGATTCCCTGCCCCGGGGTCAACACGCAGGTCCTCGGGGAGTTCTTCTCCAAGATCGTCGACCAGCAGTCGCAGGGCTCGGTGATCGGAATGTTCAATCTCTTCAGCGGCGGCGCCCTCGAAAATTGCGCCCTCTTCTCCCTCGGCGTCATGCCCTACATCAGCGCCAGCATCATGATGCAGCTCATGACGGCGGTGATCCCCAGCCTGGCGAAGCTGGCCCGCGAGGAAGGCGGCCGCCAGAAGGTGACCCAGTATTCCCGCGTCCTCACCCTCATCCTCTGCCTCGTCCAGGGCTACCTCCTCGCCCTCGGCTTCGAGAAGCCGGAGAGCATCCCGTTCCTCAGCGGCATCGGCAGCGTCGTCGCTCAGCTCGGCATGCCCCTCGTCGCCGATCCGGGCTGGGGCTTCCGCATCATGACCGTCATCTCCCTCACCACCGGGACGATGATCCTCATGTGGCTCGGCGAGCAGATCACCGAGAAGGGGATCGGCAACGGCGTCTCCCTCATCATCACCGTCGGCATCCTGGCCCGCTTCCCCGCGGCCCTCGTCAACGGCTGGCAGAAGCTGATCTCCGGCGGAAGCCCGCTCCTCGTCATCCTCCTCCTCCTCTTCCTCCTCGTCGTCATCGCGGGGACGATCGCCATGACCCAGGCGGTCCGGAAGATCATCGTCCAATATGCGAAGCAGGTGCGCGGGAACAAGGTCTACGGCGGCCAGTCGTCGTTCCTCCCGCTGAAGGTGAACTACGCGGGGGTCATGCCGATCATCTTCGCCCAGGCCATCCTCCTCTTCCCGGCCGTCCTCATGGGCTTCGTCTCGAAGTCCCAGTGGGTCGCCTCGATCGCGCAGAGCCTCGCCTCGGGCTGGCTCCACTACACCTTCACGGTGCTGATGATCCTCTTCTTCTCCTACTTCTGGGTCGCCACGCAGTTCAATCCCGTCCAGATCGCCGACGATCTGAAGAAGCACGGCGGCTTCATCCCCGGCGTCCGTCCCGGCCAGCCGACCGCCGACTTCCTCGACTTCACGATGACCCGCCTGACCCTCGCCGGGGCGACCTTCCTCGCCGTCCTCGCGGTGCTGCCGATGATCATCCAGTATTGGCTCCGCGTCCCCGCCCTCACGGCGCAGTTCTTCGGCGGCACCAGCCTCCTCATCATGGTCGGCGTCGTCCTCGACACGATGCGCCAGACCGAGACCTACCTCCTCCAGCGCCACTATGACGGCTTCCTGAAGCGCGGCAAGGTCAAGGGCCGTTCCGCCACCGCCTCCTCCTCGCAGGGGAACGGCGCGTCGAGCGACGCCGTCATCTGGCTCTGGACGGGCATCGCCGTCGTCGTCGTCGCGGGGATCGCCATCTTCCTCAGCCACCACGCCCGCTAACTTTTACGCGCCGCCCCTTCGCGCCTTCCTGCCGTGATTCCCATCAAACGCCCCGCCGAGATCGAGGGGATGCGGCGGGCCGGGGCATGTGTCGCCGAGGTGCTGGAGAAGACGGCGGCGATCATCGCCCCTGGACTCACGACGCGCGAGGTCGACGCCTTCGCGGCGGCTGAGATCGCCCGCCTCGGCGCGAAGAGCGCCTTCCTCGGCTATCGCGGCTTCCCCGGCAACATTTGCATCTCGGTCAACGAGGAGGTCGTCCACGGCATCGGCGGCTCCCGCCGCCTCCAGGTCGGCGACGTCGTGAAGCTCGACGTCGGCCTCATCAAGGAAGGCTGGATCGGCGACACCGCGACGACCGTCCCCGTCGGCATCGTCGAGCCCGCCGTCGCGAAGCTCCTCGACGTCACCCGCGCCTCCCTCTACGAGGGGATCGCCCAGGCGAAGGACGGAAACCGCGTCGGCGATATTTCCCACGCCGTCGAGCAGTACGTCATCCGCCACGGCTTCACCGTCGTCCGCGAGTTCGTCGGCCACGGCGTCGGACGGAAGCTCCACGAGGAGCCCCAGGTGCCGAACTACGGCCGCCCCCGCAACGGCCCGAAGCTCAAGGCCGGCATGACCCTCGCCATCGAGCCCATGGTCAACATGGGCCGTTGCGATGTCCGCATCCTCGCCGACGGCTGGACCGTCGTGGCCACCGACGGGCTGAAGTCGTCCCATTTCGAACACGTCGTCCTCGTCACCGAGGGCGAACCGGAAATCCTCACATGTCGAGCCGCGACTGCATCGAAGTAGAAGGCATCGTCCTGGACGTCCTCCAGAACGGCGTTTTCCGGGTCGAGCTGGCGAACGGGCATCGTCTGTTGGCGCACGTTTCCGGCGAAATGCGAATGAATTTAACAAAAGTATTGCAAGGCAGCAAAGTCCTGCTAGAAATTTCACCTTACGACTTGAGTCGAGGACGCATTGTCTCTCGACGGGAATAGTTGTAAGCAAACTTGACTCACAAAGAGTCAAGAACATTTTTTTATTTTATGAAGGTCAGAGCCTCAGTTAAGCGTCGTACGGCGGATTGTCAGGTCATCCGTCGCAAAGGGCGTATTTACATCATCAACAAGAAGAATCCGCGCCTGAAACAGCGTCAAGGCTGATTCGCGGGAACTCGTTACTTAGCATCCAAGGAAAATATATGCCGCGCTTATTGGGAGTTGATATTCCTGGCGACAAACGCCTCGAAGCCTCTTTGCCTTACATTTACGGAATCGGGCCGACCCGTTCCAAGCAGATCTGCGAACTCGCCGAAATCGACCCGAACATCCGGGCGAAGGAGCTGACCGACCAGCAGCTTAACCGGATCATCACCGTCATCCAGGACAACAAGTTCGTCATCGAAGGCGACCTGCGCCGGGAACTCCAGCAGAACCTGAAGCGCCTCCAGGCCATCAATTCTTACCGGGGCATCCGCCACCGCCGGGGTCTCCCCGTTCGCGGCCAGCGCACCGGAACCAACGCCCGCACCCGCAAGGGCCCGCGGAAGACCGTTGGCGTCGTCCGCAACAAGGACGCGAAGGCCGGCAAATAAGCGCGACCCAAATCCGCGTTCCAACCCCAGACCCGCAACCAGTCATGTCCGACGAAGTCAAGAAGCAGCCCAAGGCCGAGGCGTCCGCCGCCCCCGCCGCCACGGCAGAAAAGAAGCCCGCCGCCCCCAAGGGCAAGAAGGCGGAAGCCGCCGCCCCCGCGCCGGCGCCCGCCCCCGACCTTTCCCTCGATCTCTCCCTCGATCCCAACATCATCGAGAAACCGAAAATCGTCAAGGCCAAGGGAAGCAAGAACATCCACATCGGCGTCGCCCATGTGCTTGCCTCCTTCAACAACACGATCGTCTCGATCACCGATCTCAGCGGCAACGTCATCGGTTGGTCCAGCGCCGGCAAGTGCGGTTTCCGCGGCTCGAAGAAGTCGACCGCCTACGTCGCCCAGGTCGTGACGCAGGATGCCTGCCGCCAGGCCATGTCCCACGGGTTGAAGGAAGTCAGCGTCCGGGTCAAGGGCCCGGGCACGGGTCGTGAATCGGCCGTCCGCGCCCTCCAGGCCGTCGGCCTCGAGGTCACGACGATCCTCGACGTCACCCCCGTCCCCCACAACGGCTGCCGCCCGCGCAAGCAGCGCCGCGTCTGATGCGCCGCGTCGCATCACGGAACCCCTTACTTATCCCCTAGGAGAAAAATCATGGCTCGTTATACCGGCCCCCGCACCAAAAAAAGCCGCCGTTTCGGCGCCCCCATCTTCGGCCCCAGCAAGGCGCTCGAACGTCGTCCCTACGCCCCCGGCCAGCACGGCGAAAAAAGCCGCCGCAAGGTCTCGGAATACGGCGTCGCCCTCGGCGAAAAGCAGAAGCTGAAGCTCATGTACGGCGTTCTCGAACGCCAGTTCCGCCGCTACTTCGAGGCGGCGCAGAAGAAGCGCGGCGTAACCGGCCTCCTCCTGCTCCAGATCCTCGAGTCCCGGCTCGACAACGTCGTCTTCCGCCTCGGCCTCGCCAATTCCCGCCGCTCCGCCCGGCAGTTCATCAGCCACGGCCACATCCTCGTGAACGGCAAGAAGGTCACCATCGCCAGCTACAACACCAAGCCCTCCGAGGTCGTTGAAGTCGTCGACAAGCCCAATGCCCGCAAGCTCGCCGAGAAGAACCTCGAGATCATGCAGATCGCCCCCGTCCCTGCCTGGCTCTCGCTCGACAAGGGTGCCTTCAAGGGTGAGATCCAGCGGATCCCGAGCCGCGAGGAGATCGCCCCGATCGCCAACGAGCAGCTCGTCGTCGAACTCTACTCGCGCTAAACCCTCGCTTACCTGAAGGGGCTTCGGCCCCGCTGCGGCCCCCTTCAGGCGCGAGACCCACCCGCTTAACTCAACCGGACACAACCCTACTGCTATGCCCATCCGTTTAGGCCGTTTTGAAATCCCGAACCGCCTCGTCAAGGACGAAGCGAGCGCGACGCCCACCTATGCCAAGTTCGTTGCCGAGCCCTTCGAGGCCGGCTACGGGCATACCATCGGCAACTCCCTCCGCCGCGTCCTCCTCTCCTCCCTGGAAGGGGCCGCCATCACCTCGGTGAAGATCGAGGGCGCGCTCCACGAGTTCGCCACGCTGCCGGGCGTCGTCGAAGACGTCACCGACATCGTCCTCAACCTGAAGAAGGTCCTCTTCAAGTTCCCGAACCGCGAGCCCCGCACCTTCTTCCTCAGCGTGACGAAGGAAGGCTCCGTGACGGCGGGCGACATCAAGGTCGACGCCGGCGTCGAGGTCCTGAACCCCGATCTGGTCATCGCCACCCTCGACAAGAAGCAGCGCTTCGACGCCGAGATCGAAGTCCGCGTCGGCCGCGGCTTCGCCACCGCCGACCTGAACAAGAAGCCGGAACAGTCGATCGGCGTCATCGCCATCGACTCCCTCTTCTCCCCCGTCCGCAAGGTCAAGTATGCGGTCGAGAACACCCGCGTCGGCCAGCGCACCGATTACGACAAGCTCGTCCTCGAAATGTGGACCGACGGCCGCCTGACGCCCGACGAGGCCCTCCTCCAGTCGTCCGCGATCCTGCGCCACCACCTCGACATCTTCGTCAACTACAGCGAAGAGCCCATCGAGTTCGAGGAGACGAAGCCCGTCGCCCGCGAAGAGGACAGCAAGCTCAAGAAGCTCCTCAACATGAGCGTCAACGAGATCGAGCTCTCTGTCCGCGCCGCCAACTGCCTCAACAACGCCAACATCACCACCGTCGGTCAGCTCGCGATGAAGACCGAGGCGGAGATGCTCAAGTACCGCAACTTCGGCAAGAAGTCGCTCAACGAGATCAAGGACAAGCTCCTCTCGCTGAACCTCTCCCTTGGCATGAAGTTCGACACCAATCTCCTCGACAATCCCGTCGAGGCCGCGCCCATCGAGTAATCGAAGCGCTTTACCATCCATCAGGAGTTTGAATCATGCGCCATTTACGCAAAGTCACGAAGCTGGGACGCACTTCCAAGCATAAGGAAGCCCTCGTCGCCAACCTCGTCAGCAGCCTCATCCAGCACAGCCGGATCCAGACCACCCTCGCCAAGGCGAAGGTGATCCGCCCGGTTGCCGAAAAGCTCGTCACCCTCGCCAAGGGCGGCACCCTTCACGACCGCCGTCTGGCCGTCTCCCGCATCCGCAACAAGGACGCGGTGAAGAAGCTCTTCGCCGAAATCGGACCGCGCTTCCAGGATCGCCAGGGTGGCTACACCCGCATCCTGAAGCTCGGCCATCGCACCACCGACGCGGCGAAGATCGCCCTCATCGAGTGGGTCGATTACCAGCTCCCCGGCACCGAGGCGAACGCCTCCGCCGCGGCCGCTGCGACGGTCGAGGAAAAGAAGGCTGAATAAGCCTGCTTTCCCAAGCTTTAAAAAACCCCGGAGGTGACTCCGGGGTTTTTTGTTGAGGAGGAGAAGGCTTGAGTGGGCTACAAAATGCCTTAGCGTGAGGCAATGAACAAATACTTCTCTGCCGTGGGGCTTTTGCTTCTGGCTTTGGTGCTGATTTTTGCTGTTACCGAGCGTTCCCGGGCGCAGACGGCTCCGGCTCCCGGCGTTCGATGGGAGTATAAGCTTTTGACTGGAAGCTATCTGTCCGAACGAGAGTTAAACGATCTGGGAAAAGAAGGATGGGAGGCCGTTACTGCAACGCCGACGGAAATCGCCGAGGGTTCTTTGAGGCGTTGGAGCATCATCATGAAGCGTCCCTTGAAATAGCATGGGGATGCCGATCCCGAAGGGATCAAAGGCGGGTAGCCGAGGTTTGAGGACGTAGCCCGGCACTCTCTGGAAAGGGGGGCGGAGGGCTTTCGAGGTGCGCCCCGGTCATCTTCAACGGGAAGAGATCCTGTTTTCGAGGCGCGATTTGATGGGCTTAATACCGGTGGTGTCGCTTCGCTCAACCACCGGCTACCGGCTGACACCCCTCCGGGGTGTTTTAAAAGCGTTTAGCGGCGGTGTGCAGGTGAAACGAAAACCAGGACTGCCACGAAGAGAAAGGTAGCGCGATCCAAATCATAGAAACCCGCCTGCCTTAAACCCCGATATCTTCGTTCCACAGCGTCGGCTCTTCGGCGATGAATTTCTCCATCAGCTCGATGCAGGTGGGGTCGTTGACGACTTCGACGGTGATGCCTTGGCTACGGACGTACTCCTCGGGCCCCTGGAAGGTCTTGTTCTCCCCGACGACGATCTTGGGGATGTCGTAGAGGAGGGCCGCGCCGCTGCACATGGGGCAGGGGGAGAGGGTGGAGTAGAGGACGCACTCGCGGTAGAGCGCGCCGGGCTGGCGTCCGGCGTTTTCCAGGCAATTCATCTCGGCGTGGTGGATGACGCTGCCGTGTTGGACGCGCTGGTTGTGGCCCCGGCCGATGATCTTGCCGTTGTGGACGAGGACGGAGCCGATGGGGATGCCGCCGGCTGCCCGGCCTTTGCGGGCTTCTTCGATCGCGGCTTGGAGGAAGGGGTCTGCCATGGGAGGGGAACGTTATTCAGATTTTCCAGATCGGCACGTCTTCTTTCATCCGGTCGATCAGGAGTTTGGCGAAGGCGAAGGCCTCGGCGCGGTGCTTGGCGGCGACGCGGACGTGGAGGGAGGCTTCCCGGGTGGTGACGTGGCCGAGGCGGTGGAGGAAGGAGACGGAGCGGCAGGGGTGGTCCTTTTCGAGCTCGGCGCAGATGCGGCGGAGCTCTTTCTCGGCCATGGGAAGGTAGGCCTCGTAGTCGAGGCCGGGAATGGGCTCCCCGTTTTCGAGGCTCCGGACGACGCCGTAGAAGTCGACGATAGCCCCGACTTCGCTGTCCTGCGCCAGGGGGAAGGCGGGCGGGGCGACGGTGATGGGCCGGTCGGTGAAGGCGATGGAGACCTGCATGGGCGTTCCGGGGCGGCCTAGCCGCCGCTGACGGGGGGAAGGATGGCGAGTTCCCGGGCGGTTTCGGGGATCGAGGCGTCCCACTCGATGTATTCCTGGTCGAGGGCGGGGCGGGTGCCGCGCGGGAGGGAGAGGCGGGCCTGGGGGAAGTGGCGGTCGAGGAAGGTGGAGGGAGTATCGCCGGGGAGGAGGGCTGCTTCGATCTCGGAACTGCCGAGGATGTCCCGGGCGCGGGCGAAGGCGAGGAGGCGCATGAGAACGCTAACCGCCGATGGCGGTCATGACGCGGGAGGGCTGGTAGTTGTTGCGGAAGAGGTGTTCGAGAGGTTTCTCGGCGAGGGTCTGCAGGAAGAGGGAGTCGAGGGTGGCGGCGACTTCGGAGGCGGGCTGGCCGGAGCGGAGGGCGGCTTTCAGGTCGATCTCGAGGTGGTTGCCGAGGCAGGGGCGGAGCTTGCCGTCGGAGGTGAGGCGGACCTTGTTGCAGGCGTCGCAGAAATGGAGGTCGGTGAGGGCGCCGATGAAGCCGAGGGTCGCTCCGGTCTCCTTCATCCGGTAATACTTCGCGGGACCGTGGCCGGGGGGCTTGCCGACTTCGAGGGGGATCATCTCGCTCCGGGCGGCGAGGCGCTGGAAGACTTCGCCCGCGGGGAGGAAATTCGACTCGTTGAGCATCTCGGTGAGGCTGATCGGCATGAGCTCGATGAAGCGGAGGGCGGTGTCGTTCCGGGCGGCGAAGGCGACGAGGGCGTCGATCTGGTCCTCGTTCTTGCCGCGCATGAGGACGGTGTTGAGCTTGATCGAGGGGAAGCCGAGGGCCTTGCAGAGGGCGATCCCTTCGAGGACGGGGGCGATGTGGCCCCGGGTGATGTGGTGGTAGGTGTCGGGATCGAGGGCGTCGAGGCTGATGTTGATCCGCTCCAGGCCCGCCTTGCGGAGGGCGGGGGCGAGCTCGGGGAGGCGGGTGCCGTTGGTGGTCAGCTGGACGGTCTCGACGCCGGGGGTGGCGACGAGGCGCTCGATGAAGTCGACGATGCCGTCCCGGATGAGGGGTTCCCCCCCGGTGACGCGGAAGTGGCGGAAGCCGCGCCGGACGGCGGCCCGGACGATGGCGAGGAACTCGTCCCAGGTGAGAAGCTCCTCCCGGTCGGTCCAGGCGGAAAAGCTTTCCGGGAGGCAATAGAGGCACCGCTCATTGCAGCGGTCGGTGACGGAGAGGCGGAGGTAGTCGACTTTCCGGGGGACGACGGCGGCGCTGGCGGCCGGAAGATCCCGGATCGCCGCGTGGAGTGCCGTCGTCGGCTCGGAGGCCATGCTCATACCCTTTTAATGTCCGGGCGAATAGTGGAGGACGCAAACGGCTTTTTCGGTCGCGCCAGGGGCGAGGAGGCGGAGGCCTTCGCCATGGTGGATGGCGTTGGGGAGGCCGAGCCACGGCTCGATGCAATAGAAGTCGGATTCGGGCTTCTCGGTCCAGGTGGTGACGGTGTGCCAGGGGACGGCGTTGCCGGAGGGGTTGAGGTCGAAGGCGATCTTCGCCCCGGTCGAGCGGTCGAGGGCGGCGAAGGTGGTTTCGAGGGGACCGGTGTGGAAGCGGTCGACGAGGTCGGGATCGCCGAGGGTGGTGTCGGCGGGCGGGGTGGCGTTCCAGACCGGGTTGCCGTCGTCGCCGCGATAGCCGGCCTTGGCGAAGGGAAGATCGATCTCCCAGGCGTCCCGGTCCTTGGCGGGGATGTTGAAGTAGAAATGGTGGCCCGCGTAGTAGGGGAGGGGGGCCGAGCCGGGGGCGCCGGTGTTCGTGGTGATGAATTGGACTTCGAGGGAGGTCTCGGTCAGCCGATAGACGACCTCGAAGCGGAAGGCGAAGGGATAGGCGAGGCGGGTCGCCTCGGTGTCGGTGATCGCCATCCGGAGTTCCAGGGAATCGATGCTCTCGAGGACTTCGTAGGGCATCTCCCGGGCGAAGCCGTGGGCGGGGAGGTCGCGGACGACCCCGGCGGCGTCCTTCCACTTGCCGAGGACGCCGTCGACGTAGTGGCGGGCGATGAAGGGAAAGAGGATCGGGTCGCCGCCGCGGATCTTCGTCGGTGCCGACCAATCGGCGTCGGCGGGCCAGCGGATGATCTGCTTCCCTCCGAAGCTCCATTCGAGGAGCTGCGCGCCGTGCTGCGGAGCGATGAGGATGGAGGCGGTGCCGCAGGAGAGGCGGACGACGTTGCGGCCTTGGAACGAGAGGGTCTCTTTCATCGGGGGGATGGGATCAATCTACCCCGATACGGGGGCTTTTCAATGCTGATCGGGGAAAGGGGGCGCGAAGGGGGGCGCTGGGTGCTCCTTCGGGACCGGGTGGAGACCCCCCTACAGCTGGATAAAGGCTGGGGGAACCGAGGGGGACGGGCTTAGCGGCCGGGCAACGAAATCCCCTTCAGCATCTTGTACAGACTGACGGCGTAGCTATCGGTCATCCCCGAGACGAAGTCGAGGAGGTCGAGGAGCTGGTGGTAGCGGGGGAGGGTGTCGTTGCGGAACTGAGCGGGGACGAGGCGGAGGAGGGTCTTGTCCTGGGCGCTCCGGCGGGGGGAGAACTGGGCCGAAGCGAAGAGCTCGAGGAGGCCGCCGAGGACCTCGAAGCCCGCGGCCTCGATCCGGACGACCTGCTCGGAGCCGTAGATCTTCGGGATCGAGACTTTCTGGATTTTCTCCAGCGCGGGGCCGGAGGGGAAGTCGGGGAGCTTGATGAGGGGGATCATCAGTTCGCCGGCGAGGATGGAGTCGTGGTGGCGGAGGAAGGCCTGGGTGGTCTGCTGGATGGCGGAGCCGATGGCCTGGGCGCGGAGGATGCCGACGTGGTTGCGCTGGCGGTCGGGAAGCCGCTCCGCCTTCGATTTTTTCCCGATGACTTTGTCGAAGAGGGTATGGACCTCGTTGTAGGTGACGTGGCCGAGGCGAAAGCCGTCCTCGAAGTCGATGATCCGGTAGCAGATGTCGTCGGCGGCCTCGACGAGGAAGACGAGGGGATGGCGGCACCAGCCCTGGCCCTGCCGGAAGAGGCCGAGTTCCCCGGCAGCCTGGTCGAAGAGGGCGGCTTCGCTCTGGAAGTAACCGAATTTCTTCTTCGCCCAGGGCGTCGAGGGATCGCCGTGGGCGGAGGAGGGGGCGGGATATTTCGCGAAGGCCCCGAGGGCGGCGCAGGTGAGCTGGAGGCCGCCCTTGTCCTTCGCCATCTGGAGGCGGGCGAGGAGGCGGAAGCCCTGGGCGTTGCCCTCGTAGAATTCGAGGTCCTTCTGCTCGCCCTCGCTGAGGTCGGCGCGGAAGGTGTCGATGGTCTTCGAGGTCTTGAACCAATGGCGGATGGCGTCCTCGCCGGAATGGCCGAAGGGGGGGTTCCCGATGTCGTGGGCGAGGCAGGCGGAGGAGACGATGGCCCCGATGTCCGAGGGATGGAGATGGCGAAGGCGGCGGTCCCGCTTCACGAGATCCTGTCCGACGGCGGTGCCGAGGCTCCGGCCCATGCACGAGGTCTCCAGGCTGTGGGTGAGGCGGGTGTGGACGAAATCGTTGTCGGCGAGGGGGAAGACCTGGGTCTTGTCCTGGAGGCGGCGGAAGGCGGTGGAGAAGACGATCCGGTCGAAGTCCTGATGGAAGGGCGGGCGCGCCGGATCGATCGCCTCGGTCGCCTTGTCGAGTTTGCCGAGGCGGCGGTGCGAGAGGAGCTTCGGCCATTCCATCTTACTCATGAGGAGCCGAAGATGCCACTTCGGCCCCTCACGGGGAAGGCTAAACAATGGCCGACGCTATTCGTGCCAGCGGTTGACCGAGAGGGCCTGGGGGCCCGGGGAGGGGGCGTCGGAGAACGAATGGAAGTAGCGGTTGTGGGCGACCTGGGCCCCGCCGCTTTCGAGGATCGTCTTCGCGTCGTCGATGTTCCGGGCGCTGACGCAGACGAGGATGGTGCTGACGCCCGCCAGGTGGCGGAGGTAGCGGGCGAAGAGGGGGTGAGGGAGTTTCTTCAGGAACTGCTGCGGCATGAGACGGCGCAGGATGCGGATCTGCCCGCTGCGGTAGCCGGTCTTACGCAGGGTACGGACGGCGCTCGTGGCGGTTTCCAGGTCGGGAAAGGCTCCGGTGACTTTCATCACCGGCGCGGTGCGGGGTTTCATGTGGCAGACTCCAAGGTTGAGGGTTCCTACTCAACGCCCACTTGGCGTAATTACCTATAATGTCGGCCCCCCGTTTGGGGGTGTCAACGACCCCGATTATTTATGTAAACGCTTTAGTTTTATTTCGTAAGATTCTCCTGGAGAAAGAGAACCTTGGCAGCTCCGAGAAAGTCGCGGTTCGATTTTTTCGCGAAGCCGTGGCCCTCGTCCTTGGCGAGGAGGTACCAGGGGGCCTGCTTGTTTTTCTTGAGGGCGGCGACGAGCTGCTCGGCCTCGGAGGCGGGGACGCGGGGATCGTTGCCCCCGGCGACGATGAAGAGGGGGCGGGTCAGCTTCTCGGCATGGGTCAGCGGAGAGATGTCGTCGAGGATCAGGGCCATGCGGGGGTCGCGCTCGTCGCCGTATTCGACGCGGCGGAGGTCGCGGCGGTAGTCCTCGGTGTTCTTCAGGAAGGTGACGAAGTGGGTGATGCCGACCTCCTCGATCCCGGCGCGGAGTTGGTCGGGATAGTGGATTAGGGAGGCGAGGACCATGTAGCCGCCGTAGGAGCCGCCGGAGACGATGACGCGCTTCGCGTCGAGCTCCGGCTGCTTCGCGATCCAGTCGAGGAGGGCACCGATGTCCTTCACGGAATCCTCGCGCTTCTCGCCGTTGTCGAGGTCGAGGTAGCTCTTCCCGTAGCCGCTGGAGCCCCGGACGTTCGGGACGAGGAGGGCGATGCCGAGCTCGTTCACGTAGAAGGGGATCATCGCGGAGAAGCCGGGGGTGAACTGCCCCTCGGGGCCGCCGTGGATGAGGATGACGACGGGGGCAGGGCTCTTCGCGTCGGCCTTTGCGGGCTTGTAGTAGAAGGCGGGGATCTGGCGGGGTTTGGTGTCGCTCGCGCCGGGGGCGGAGGGGACGGTGTCGAAGGTGTCGTAGGCGATGAGCGTCGGGACGGGGAAGGTGGCGGTGTTGAGGCCGCCGACCTCGCTGTTGGTCCACCGCTGGAGGCTCCTTTCCGAGCTGTTTTGGGCGAGGGTGAGGACGTAGACGTCGGCGGGGTTCTGGGGGGAGTTCAGGGTGAGGCCGAGCTTCGTCCCGTCGGGCGAGAAGCTGAGGCCGCCGACCTGGCCGACGGGGATGTCGGCGGCGGGCTGGTATTCCTGGGTCTTGGGGTCGAGGAGATAGAGCTTGCCGACGCCGCCCTCGTTCGTCGTGAAGGCGAGGAGGCCGGCCTCGGGGGAGGTTTCGATCTCGTCGACGTCCCACGGGATCGCGTCGGTGAGGGACTTCAGCTTTTCCTTGTCGAGGTCGAAGTAGACGAGGCGGTGGAACTCGGAGCCCTCGTCGGAGGTGAGGTAGATCCCCTTGCCGTCGGGGCTCCAGCGGGCGTCGCCGTAGCTGATCTTCGTCTTGGTCGGATGGACGGGGGTCAGCTTCTTCGAGGAAATATCGAGGACGAAGAGGTATGATTCGGTCGCCGAGATCTCGTGCATGACGAGGAGGCGGCGGTCGTCGGGCGACCAATCGAGGGGGACCCAGGCCCCGGCGTTGGCGAGGAGGAGGCGGGCCGACTTCGCGTCGTCGGGCGAGGCGGCGTAGAGGTCCCAGTCCCGCCCGTTGCGGCCGAGGTCGTAGTAGGCGTATTGGTTCCCCTTGTGGGCCCAGCGGATGCCGCCGTGCTTGGCGGGGGTCTTGGTGTCGGTGAGGAGGGTGGAGAGGCCGGTCTGGCTGTTGAAGAAATGGATCTGGTGGTTCTCGTTGCCGCCGACGTCCTTCAGGTAGAGGAAGCCGGGGGCGTTGCCCGAACCGGCGGGGATGGGGCGGGGGAAGGCGCCGCCGATCGGTTCCTTGAAGAAGGTGAGCTGCTGGCGGTCCATGCCCGGCCCGGCGACGCGGTGGACCTGGGCCGTCTCGGCGAAGCGGGTGAGGATGAGGAGGCTGCCCGCGTTCGGTCCCTGTTCCCATCCGGCAAGGCCCGCGCCCCGGGTGCTCTGGTATTGGAGGAGGCGGTCGGAGAGGGCGGGCGGGATCGCCGGGATGTTCTCCATGACGAGGTTCCCTTTCTCGACGCGGCCCGGGATCGCGTCCGCTGCGGCGGGGGCGGGCGTGTCGGCCAGGAGAGAGGAGGTCAGGGCAAGAAAGGCGAGGGGGAAGAGGGCTTTCATGGCGGGATCGGTTCCCGCTTTGTAGCGTAGCTTTTGCAAGGGTTCAATCCTTGCGGAGGGGAGGAGAGTGATCTAATTACTCTTTGTGGATGATCGCCGCTTTTTTCTGCCATTGCTCCTCGTCGTCCTTGCCCTCGCGGGTTGTGAGCGGAAAGGGGCTCCGGTGAACGCGGTGTCTGATGATCCGTTCCTGTGGCTGGAAGACGCGAAGAGCGTCCGGACCGAGGAATGGACGGCGAAGGAAGCCGCAACGACCCGGGCGTGGCTCGACGCGCTGCCCTCGCGGCCCCTGCTGCAGAAGCGCCTTTCCGAACTCCTTTACCTCCCCGCCGTCGGCGTGCCGGAGGAGGCGGACGGCCGTTATTTCTATGCCCGGAAGGAAGCGGGGCGGGAGAAGGCGGTCGAGGTGGTGCGGGAGAAGGGGAAGGAGCGGATTCTGCTCGACCCCGAGACGTTGAGCGCCGACGGCAGCACCTCCCTCGGCGTCTGGGTTCCGAACGAGGCCGGGACGAAGGTCGCCTATTCGCTCCACCGGAACAATTCGGACGAGGCGACGCTCTACCTCCTCGACGTGGCGACGGGGAGGACGGCGGAGACCGACGTGATCCCGGGGGCGAAGTACGCCTCCCCCTCGTGGCTCCCCGACGGGAGCGGTTATTTTTACACGTGGCTCCCGGTCGATCCGGCGATCCCGACGGCCGACCGGCCCGGCCATGCGGAGGTCCGCTTCCACCGCCTCGGGACCGATCCGGCGCGGGACGAGGTCGTCCATCCGGCGACGGGCGACGCCCGGACGTTCCTCGGCGCGGGGGTCGACGAGGAGGGGCGCTACCTCATCGCGACGATCAGCCATGGCTGGTCCGAGACCGATGTTTTCTACCGCGACCTGAAATCGCCCGACGGTGGCTGGAAGGAACTGGCGAAGGGATTGAAGGGGGAGACCTCGGTGATCCCGTGGCACGGGTCCTTCACGATCCTGAGCGCCGACAGGGAATCGCACGGCGCGGTCTACCAGGTCTCCGCCGCCGATCCGGCCCGCGACAACTGGAAGGAGATCGTCCCGGCCTCGGCAGGGGTGATCCAGTCGATCTCGCTGATCGGGGGGAAGCTGGCGCTGGTCCGGACGCAGGACGCGAGCCACTCGCTCGAACTCCGCGACCTCGACGGCGGCCATCCGAAGACGGTCGAGCTGCCCGGCCTCGGGAGCCTCGGCGGCCTTTCGGGACGGGCGAAGAGCGGCGAGGCGTTCTTCCGCTTCGCCTCGTTCACGATCCCGCCCCGGATCTTCCGCCTCGACGTCGGGACGGCGAAGACGACGCTCTGGGATGAGGTGAAGTTCCCGATCGATCCCGCGCCCTACGAGGTGAAGCAGGTTTTCTACGCGTCGAAGGACGGGACGCGGGTCCCGATGTTCATCGTCGGGCGGAAGGAGGCGCTGAAGGACGGCCTGCGCGACGGGAATCATCCGCTCCTCCTCTCGGGCTACGGCGGCTTCTCGGTGACGATGGAGCCCTATTTCTCCTCCAGCCTCTATGCGTGGCTGGAGGCGGGGGGGATCTACGCGGTGGCGAACCTCCGGGGCGGGGGCGAGTACGGCGAGGAATGGCACCGGGCCGGGATGCTCGAGCGGAAGCAGAACGTCTTCGACGACTTCACCGCCGCCGCCCGGTTCCTCATCGACGGGAAGTACACGCGGGCGGAGAAGCTCGCCATCTCGGGCGGCTCGAACGGCGGCCTCCTCGTCGGCGCGGCGCTGACCCAGCATCCCGAGCTTTACCGCGCCGTCGTCTGCGCGGTGCCGCTCCTCGACATGGTCCGTTACACTCTCTTCGGCAGCGGGAGGACGTGGATCGAGGAATACGGCGATCCGGCCGATCCGGCGGCGCTGAAGTGGCTCGCGGCCTATTCCCCCTACCAGCACGTGACGAAGGGGGCGGCCTACCCCGCCGTCCTGATGCTCTCCGCCGACAGCGACGACCGGGTCGACCCGATGCACGCGCGGAAGATGATCGCGAAGCTCCAGGCCGAGGCCGCTCCCGGGAGCGGTCCCTTCCTCCTCCGCGTCCAGAAGAACGCCGGTCACGGCGGGGCCGACCTCGTCCGCTCCACTGTCGAGGAGAAGGCCGATATGTACGCCTTCCTGATCGACCGCCTCGGCGTCGACTACCCCCCGGGGCCCGCGCAATGAACCGCCTCCTGCTTCCTCTCCTGGCCTTGGCCCTGGCCTTCACCGGCTGCAAGAAGCGGGAGACCCCCGTCGAGAAGGGCGACCGCGAAGGGGTTCTCCTTCTCGGCAATGCGTCGGAGCCGAGCTCGATCGATCCCCACATGACCCAGTGGGACATGGATGGAAAGATCACGGCGGCGCTCTTCGAGGGGTTGACCGATGTCGATTCGACGACGCTCCAGCCGATTCCGGCGACGGCCTCTTCCTGGGAAATCTCGCCCGACGGGCTGACTTACACCTTCCACCTGAGGCCCGAGGCGAAGTGGTCGAACGGCGATCCCCTTACGGCCTACGACTTCCTTTACGCCGCGCGGCGGATTCTCTCGCCGAACCTCGGGTCCGAGGCGGCGCGGCATCATTTCATGGTCCACAACGCCCAGGCCTACAACCTGGGCAAGATCACCGATTTTTCCCAGGTCGGTTACGAGGTTCCCGACGCCCACACCTTCCGCCTTCATCTCGACTATCCCGTTCCCTACCTCCTTTATTTGATGTCGGGCGATCCGTGGTATCCGATTCACCAGAAAACGATCGAAAAATTCGGAGCCATCGACCAGCGGGACACCGCCTGGACGTTGCCGGGGAACCTCGTCGGCAACGGGGCCTTCACGCTGAAGAAATGGAAGGTGAACGACGTGATCGAGGTGGTGAAGAATCCCTACTATTGGGACGCCGCGCAGGTCCGCCTCAACGCGATCCGGTTTTTCCCCATCGGAAGCCAGGATAGCGAGGAGCGGGCGTTCCGCTCCGGCCAGATCCATGTGACCTTCTCGATGCCGCTCTCGAAGATCGACGGGTACCGCGCCCATCATCCGGAGTTCTTCCAGAACGGGCCGATCCTGGTCAGCTATTTCTATCAGTTCAACGTCGATCGCAAGCCGTTCGACAAGGTCGAGGTGCGCCGCGCCCTCGCGCTGGCGATCGACCGGGAGAGCATCGTGAAGGAAGTGATGCGGGGGGGGCAGGTTCCAGCCTATCGTCTCACGCCGCCGGGCATGGGGGCTTATGACGTCGACGATAGCGGGCCGATGTTTTCCGCCGATCTGGCCGAGGCGAAGCGGCTCCTGGCCGCCGCAGGATATCCCGACGGGAAGGGTTTTCCCAAGGTCGAGCTGCTCTACAACACCAGCGAGGGGCATCGTCGCATTGCCGAGGCGATCCAGCAGATGTGGAAGAAGAATCTCGGGATCGACGTCACGCTCTACAACCAGGAAGCGAAAGTCTACTACGAGACGCTTCAGAAAAAGGATTACCAGGTGGCGCGCATGGGGTGGGGCGGCGGCTACTTCGACCCGACGGCTTTCCTCGACATCATGCGGGGCGATGCCGAAAACAACCACACCGGTTGGGCGAATCCCCGGTACGACGGACTGATGGAACAGGCCAAGCGGACGGCCGACGCCCGGGCGCGGCTCGTGCTCCTGAAGCAGGCGGAACATCTTCTCATGGACGAGATGCCGCTCATGCCGATCTACTTCTACACGAAACCGCTGTTGGTCCGACCCGAGGTGCAGGGATGGAGGCCGAACCTGCTGGAGGCCCATTCCTACAAGACCCTGTGGCTCGATCCGGCGAAGGCCGGACAGGCCCGATTGGAGAAACAATGATCCGCTTCCTCGCCCGGCGCCTGCTGGAGATGATCCCCGTCCTCTTTGTCATCGCGACGCTCTCGTTCTTCCTGATCCGGCTCGCGCCGGGGGGGCCGTTCTCCGGCGAGAAGGCGCTGCGGAAGGAGACGCTGGCGGTACTGAACCATCACTACGGCCTCGACCAGCCGCTCGGCGTCCAATACGTCCGCTACATGGGGAATCTCCTCCATGGCGACCTCGGCCCCTCGTTCAAGTACCCGACGCGGAGTGTGAACGAGCTGATCGCGCAGGCGTTCCCGGTCTCGGCCGAGCTGGGGCTCTGGGCGCTCGGCTTCGCCCTCCTCGTCGGCGTCCCGCTGGGGATGGTGGCGGCGCTGAAGGCCGACACGCCCGCCGACTGGATTCCGATGGCGGGGGCGATGCTCGGCATCTGCCTGCCGTCGTTCGTCCTCGGGCCGCTCCTCATCCTCTTCTTCGCCTTCACCCTCGGCTGGTGCGACGCCTCGGGATGGTTCGATTGGAACAACCGTCTCCTCCCCGCGCTGACGCTCGGCATCGGGGCGGCGGCCGTCCTGGCCCGGATGACGCGGGCGGGGATGCTCGAGGTCCTTTCCCAGGATTACATCCGAACGGCGCGGGCGAAGGGCGTCACCGAGTGGGCCGTCGTCTTCCGTCACGCCATCCGGGGCGGGATGACGCCGGTCCTCTCCCTCATGGGCCCGGCGACGGCGGGGGTGCTGACGGGATCGTTCGCCGTCGAGTCGATCTTCCAGATCCCGGGCCTCGGAGGGTTCTTCGTCACGGCGGCCTTCAACCGGGACTACACGATGGTGCTGGGGACGATCCTCTTCTACGCCGTGCTGCTGCTGGTCTTCAACCTGATCTTCGACATGGTCCTCATCGCGATCAACCCGAGGCTGAAGTATGAGTGATCACCTCCCCGTCTCGGCCCAGCCCGGCGTCTGGAAGCGGTTCCGGCGGCGGCCGCTCGCCTTCTACTCCCTCTGGTTCCTGCTGGGGCTGATCGTCCTGGTCGTCGCGGGGCCATGGCTCTGCGGCCAGTCCTATGCGGCGAACAACCTCGCCCTCGGCGCGACGGGGCCGGGCCGCGCCCATTGGTTCGGGACCGACGAGCTGGGGCGCGACCTCTTCGTCCGCATCCTCTACGGCGGGCGGATCTCGTTCTCCGTCGGCCTCTGCGCCACGGCGGTCTCCCTCGTCATCGGCGTCGTCTACGGGGCGATCTCGGGCTATTGCGGCGGGTGGATCGACTCGGTGCTGATGCGGGCGGTCGACATCCTTTACGCGCTTCCGTTCACTGTCTTCGTCATCCTGCTGACGGTCTTCTTCGGCCATAACTTCATCCTCCTCTTCGTCGCCATCGGGGCGGTGGAGTGGCTCTCGATGGCCCGGATCGTCCGGGGGCAGGTCCAGTCCCTCCGGCAGCAGGACTTCGTGGCGGCGGCGCGGATCCTCGGCTCCTCGGAGCGGAGTATCGTCTTCCGGCACCTGATCCCGAACGCCATCGGCCCGGTGATCGTCTACGCGACACTGACCGTCCCGGCAGTCATGCTGACCGAGGCGTTCCTCAGCTTCCTCGGCCTCGGCGTCCAGCCCCCGATGAGTTCGTGGGGCTCGCTGATCGACGACGGCGCGAAGGTGATGGAGGAGTTCCCGTGGCTGATCGTCTTCCCCTCCGTGGCGCTGGGGGCGACGATCCTCTCGCTGAACTTCGTCGGCGACGGGCTGCGCGACGCGTTCGATCCGAAGAAGACGGGGCGCTAGCCCTGGCTAATCGAGCGCGTGGCCCCGTTCCCGATACCACTTCACGAAGCGGGGAATCCCCTCGGAGATCGGCGTGGAGGGGGCGAAGCCGACGGCCTCCCGCAACGCCTCGACGTCGGCGGCGGTTTCCTCGACGTCGCCGGGCTGCATGGGGAGGTGATTCAGGATCGCCTTTTTTCCGGTCGCCTTCTCGATTTCCTCGATGAAGGCCATGAGCTCGATGGGGCGGTTGTTCCCGATGTTGTAGACGCGGTAGGGAGCGGTGCTGGAGGCGGGATCGGGATTCACGCCGTCCCAGGCGGGATTCGGTGCGGCGGGGAGGTCGAGGACGCGGATGAAGCCCTCGACGACGTCGTCGATGTAGGTGAAGTCGCGGCGCATCCTGCCGCCGTTGAAGACGTCGATCTTCTCCCCCTTCAGGATCGCCTTGGTGAACTTGTAGTAGGCCATGTCGGGCCGTCCCCAGGGGCCGTAGACGGTGAAGAAGCGGAGGCCGGTCGTCGGGATCCGGTAGAGGTGGGAGTAGGTGTGGGCCATCAGCTCGTTCGCCTTTTTCGTGGCGGCGTAGAGGCTGACGGGGTGGTCGACGTTGTTGCCGACGGCGAAGGGGAGGTTCCGGTTCAGCCCGTAGACCGAGCTGGAGCTGGCGTAGACGAGGTGGCCGGTCGCGTTCTGGCGGGCGCCCTCGAGGATGTTGAGGAAGCTCTGGAGGTTGCTCTCGGCGTAGGCGTGGGGATTGGTGAGGCTGTAGCGGACCCCGGCCTGGGCGGAGAGGTGGGCGATGCGGTCGAACTTCGTCCCGGCGAAGAGCCCCTCGGAGGCCTCGCGGTGGGAGAGGTCGAGCTTCACGAAGCGGAAGTTGCCGCCCTTGGGGAAGGGGAGCTCGGCGAGGCGGGCCTCCTTCAGCTTCGGGTTGTAGTAGTCGTTCAGGTTGTCGATGCCGACGACCTCGTGACCGGCCTGCGCCAATCGCAGGGCGATGTGGGAGCCGATGAAGCCCGCGGCGCCGGTGACGAGGATTTTCACGACGGGACGGCGTCGGTTAGCTGAAGAAGCGTTTTGCCTTCTTCACGAAGCTTTCCTGCTGGGGATGGATCCGTTCGTCGCAGCTGGTGGCGAAGGCCTGGAGGAGCTCCCGCTGCTCGATGTTGAGGGAGGTGGGGACCTCGATGAGGATGCGGACGTGGAGGTCGCCGGGGGTGCGGCTGCGGAGGTCGGGAAGGCCCTTCCCCTTGAGCCGGAAGAGGCGGCCGTGCTGGCTGCCCGCGGGGATCTTCACGATGGCCTTGCCGTCGAGGGTGGGGACCTCGAGGTCGCCGCCGAGGGTGGCGCGGGCGAAGCTGATGGGGACGTCGCAGAAGAGGTCGGCGCCGTCGCGCTTGAAGAGCTCGTGCTCGCGGACGTGGACGACGACGAGGAGGTCGCCCGAGGGGCCGCCGTTGACGCCGCCCTCGCCGTGACCGGCGGAGCGGAGGCGGGTGCCGTCGTCGATGCCGGCGGGGATGCGGACGTTGATCGAGGCCTTGTGCTTCACGCGGCCCTCGCCCTTGCAGCGGGTGCAGCTCTTCTCGATGGTCTTCCCGGTGCCGCGGCAGCGCGGGCAGGTCTGGGCCATCTGGATGAATCCGGCGCGGACGGTGACCTGGCCGTGGCCGGCGCAGGTGGCGCAGGTGGTGATCTTCGAGCCGGGCTCGGCGCCGCTCCCGTCGCACTGGGGGCAGGTGTCGAGCTTGTGGAAGTTGATTTCCTTCTCGCAGCCGCGGGCGGCTTCCTCGAAGGAGATCTCGAGGTCGTAGCGGAGGTCGGAACCCCGGCCGCGCGAGCTGCGTCCGCCGCCGCCCCCGCCGCCGAAGGCGTCGTCGAAGCCGCCGCCGAAGACCTCGCGGAAGATGTCGAAGGGATCGTGGAACCCGCCGCCCCCTCCACCGCCGCCGCCCCCCCGCCCGCCCCGCGCCCGGCGGCGGGATCGAAGGCGGCGTGGCCGTAGCGGTCGTAGGCGGCCCGCTTGTTCGCGTCGGAAAGGGCCTCGTAGGCCTCGCCTAGTTCCTTGAACTTCTCCTCGGCACCCTTGCGATCCTGCGGGTTCTTGTCCGGGTGGTGCTGGGCGGCGAGTTTCCGGTAGGCCTTTTTCAGGTCTTCGGGCGTGACGTTGCGGTCGACGCCGAGGATCTCGTAGTAATCGCGTTTGGAGGCCATGGGAGGTGGGGGAAGGGGAGGAAAGCTGAGTCGGACGGGGTCTGCCTTACTTGGCCTCGGACTTCGCCTTCTCTTTCTTGTCCGATTTCTCGGGCTTGCCCTCGGAAACGGTGACCATGGAGGGGCGGAGGAGCTTCCCCTTCAGGAGGTAGCCCTTGCGGCGCTGGGTGACGACGGAGCCTTCGGCGACGGTCTCCGAGTGCTCGTGGCCGATCGCCTCGTGGCGGTGGGGGTCGAAGGGCTTCCCCTCGGCGTCGATCGCCTCGAGGCCCGATTCCTTCAGGAAATTCTGCATCTGGCCGAGGACCATCTGGAGGCCGACGGAGATGGCCTTCGCGTCGGCGGCGTTCGCGGCGGCGAGCATGCCGAGCTCGAAGTTGTCGACGACGGGGATGAGGGTCTCCAGGAGGGCCTCGTTGGCGAAGCGGATGGCCTCCTCCTTTTCCTTCGCGATCCGCTTCCGGGCGTTGTCCCATTCCGCCATGGTGCGGACGAGCTTGTCCTGGAGCTCGGCGACCTTGGCGGTCTGCTTGGCCAGTTCGGCGGCGAGGTCGACGGGGGTCTCGGACGCCTCGGCGGCAGGGGAGGCGGGGATCTCTTCTTTCTGTACTTCTTCGCTCATGGTCGGGTGCTCTTTAGATTCGTTACGTCGGTTCTGATCTCTAGGAAAGTGAAAAAATGGAGATAAAGGGAAAACGGAAACGGGCGGTCATCCCGTTTTCCGGTCTTCCGGCTGCTTGGGAAAAGGAAGGGCCCGAAAGGGGGGGGCCTAATCGACCGTCTGGCCGAGGTCTTCCTTCAGGTAGGCGACGACGTCCTTGAACTTCGCCACGTTCCGGGCGTCCCACTGCATGAGGGTCTCGTGGGCTTCGAGCATCGTCTCGCCGGTCTCGACTTTGCCGGCGGCGGTGCCGTCGAGCTTCTCGGTCGTCTCGGGGGCGGGGACGGGGGCGGAGGTCTCGAAGCGGAAGAGGCGGTCGAGGCCGAGGTTCTGGATCAGCTCGGTGTTCCGGGCCGTGGCGTTCAGGAGCTGGAGGGTCGAGGCCTCGGCGGTCGCGGCGCGGAGCTTGATGCCGATTCCGGCCAGGGTCCCGAGGAAGGTGCTATCGAGATAGGTGCATTCCTTGAGATCGATGACGATCTCTTTGGCACCGTTTTTGAGCACTTCTTCGGAGAAATGCTTCACATGGGAGGCATTTTGAAACGAACCCCGCCCGATCACTTGGATATAAACCAGGTCCCCGTTGCGGGCTACCTGCACAGTCGACTTTTCCACCCGCTTATCATTAACCAATGGGGGGAAAGCGTCAACCGTTCGATTGTTTCGAGTGATTTTTATTTCTTACGCATAAAATTTCTATTCGGGATTGAAAGGAGGGGCCGGGGAGCCGATACTCCCAGCCTCAAAGTCCATGGCAAAAACGGTCACCAAACAGAAGCAGGGGCATGTCTATTCGGAAGTCTGGGGCGGGGTCTTTTCGTTGGTGACGATTTTGACCTTCCTGAGCCTGGTGAACTACGACGCGGGCGACCTCGGCTTCAATCTTTCCCACTCCAACGAGCAGATCGGCAACGCCATCGGCTGGATCGGGGCGGTCTGGTCGTTCATTCTGTTCTGGTGCTTCGGGATGGCGGCCCATCTGGTGCCGTTCCTTTTCCTGGTGGCGGCGATCTCGTTCTTCGTGAAAAAGGAGACGGCCTGGGGGCAGGCGGCTCTCTGGGCCCTCCTTTTCCTCCTGACGACCTCGGCCCTCCTCGACCTCCAGCATTTCTTCGGCGAGGTCTGGCAGCGGAAGATCGGCATCGCCGACAGCGTCGGCGGGTTTCTGGGCCGGTGGATCAGTCTTTTCCTGCAGAAGGTGGCCGGGGTGACGGGGGCGACGATCCTCCTGAGCTCGCTGATGTTGACGGCCCTCTTCTTCCTCTACCGCCTCGGCCCGGTCGAGCTCGTCGCCCGGTGCTGGAACTGGCTGGCCGATCAGATCCAGGAATGGCAGGACAGCCGCCTGGAGAAGCAGGGGGCCGTCGGCCAGATCGAGGTGGCGAAGCGGAAGCTGGGCCGGGAACAGAAGATCCTCGAAAAGACCCTCGCGAAGCAGGCGGCGGCCTCGGTGCCGAGGCCCACTCCGGTCCCGCAGGTCATGCCGATTCCGGCCCTCGACGAGGAAGAGGCGCCCGCCGTCCCGCTCCCCCCGCCCCGGATCATCGACGCGGCGGTAAAGGCGGAGGTCCCCCCGCCGGTCGAGCCGCTCCCCGTGGCGAAGAAGGAAGAGGCCAAAGAAGTGAGGGAGCCCGAGGAAATCGAGGCGGTGATTCCCGCCAAGGCTCCCGAAGTCCGGGAGCGGAAGCCCGCGCCGGTTTCCTCCTCGCACGCCCCGGCGAATCTCTCCGGCCTCTCCGCCGTCGGCGGGTATGACGACTACCTCCTGCCGCCGCTCGCCCTCCTGAAGAAGGCCGATGTCAGCCGCCACGTCCCGACGAGCGAGGCGGAGCTGGTCGCCAATGCGGAGCTCCTCGTCTTCACCCTTTCGACCTTCGGCATCGAGGTGACGCGCGGCGACATCACGAAGGGGGCGACGATCACCCGCTACGAGGTCTATCCCGCCGTCGGCGTCCGCGTCGACCGGATCGTGACCCTCCAGCGCGACCTCGCCCGCGCGATGAAGGCGGAGCGGATCAACATCCTCGCCCCGATCCCCGGCAAGGACAGTGTCGGCATCGAGATCCCGAACACCTCGAAGGTCCCCATCGTCCTCCGCGACCTCTTCGAGACGCCCGAGTGGACCTCGGCGAAGTCGCGCATCCCGCTCGCCCTCGGCAAGGGGGTCTACGGGGAGACGCTGGTCGCCGACCTCGCGGAGATGCCCCACCTCCTCATCGCGGGGACGACGGGCTCGGGCAAATCGGTCTGCATCAATTCGATCCTCCTCAGCCTCCTCTACAAGTTCAGCCCTGCCGACCTCCGCCTCATCCTCGTCGATCCGAAGCAGGTCGAAATGCAGGTCTACAACGACATCCCCCACCTCGTCGTCCCCGTCGTCGTCGATCCGAAGAAGGTCCTCGTCGCCCTGAACTGGGCGGTGAAGGAGATGGAGAAGCGGTACAAGATGCTGGCGATGACCGGCGTCCGGAACATCGCCGCCTTCAACGCCCGCCCGAAGGACAAGGAAAAGGCCGAGATCGAGTCGAAGCGGAAGCAGGACGAGCCCGAGCAGCTCGACCTCCTGGCCGGGGCCGAGGGCGGCGACGCCGACGGGGTGAAGCTCCCCGCCGAGATCCCGAAGCATCTCCGGCCCGATCCCGACGACGTGATCCCCGAAAAGCTCCCCTACCTCGTCATCATCATCGACGAGTTGGCCGACCTCATGCAGACGACCGGGGCCGACGTCGAGACCGCCATCGTCCGCCTCTGCCAGAAGGCGCGTGCCGCGGGGATCCATTTGATCGTCGCGACGCAGACGCCGCGACGCGAGGTCATCACCAGCCTCATCAAGACGAACATCCCCTCCCGCGTCGCCTTCCAGGTGCCGAGCTCGCTCGACTCCCGCGTCATCCTCGACGAGAACGGCGCGGAGAACCTCCTGGGCAAGGGCGACATGCTCTACCTCGCGCCCGGCTCCGGGAAGACGATGCGCGGGCAGGGGGCCTTCGTCACCGACGACGAGGTGAAGACCGTCGTCGAGTTCACGGCGAAGCAGGCCGGGGCCCGCTTCGAGGCCGAGATCCACAAGAAGCTCAACCCCCAGGGCGCGACCGACGAGGAGATCGCCGACGAGGACAAGGAACTCATCGTCGATTGCCTCGACGTCATCCGGGAGGAGAAGCGGGCGAGCACCTCGATGCTCCAGCGGCGTCTCCGGCTCGGATACAACCGGGCGGCCTGGGTCGTCGACTTCCTCGAACGCCACGGCATCCTCGGCCCCGAAAACGGAGCCAAGCCGCGGGAAATTCTGGTCGATCTTGATCAGTACGACCCGGGCGTCCTCTTCGGGGGCTAGGCCGCCTTCGGCTCCGCGAGTGCGAAGACGCGCAAGTCATCCCAAGCGTTCCTCTCCCGATAGAAGTCTGGGCGTATTGGCCCCGTCTCTCCCTATAGTGCGTACCCTCGGGCGCTCCAGGAAGCAGCCGATTTTAAAACAGTTTGGAGACAAGGCGCCGCCCAAGCGCGTCCGCCTAGATCAGGCCCTCCGAAGGGGAGGTTCGAGGAGGGGCGAAGCCCCTCTTGGGCTATAAAGCGGATCGCCTCCAGCTGTACAGGGTCGACCGCGCCAGCCCCGAAGGGCCGCCCCACTCCCACGGCATCCAGGGAAGCGTACCTCCTGGAAAAAGCTCCACGAAATAGCAAGTCGCCTTGGTCTCCTCCAAGCATTTCCGTTCTCCAATTTGTCCGCCTCCATCCTACAACCGAAAACCGCCCCGTCCGATACCCCTCCTTCCTCCCTCCCCGTAGTTTGAGTCCACTATGAAAAACTGGACGATTCGGGCCCGGGTGACACTCGGCTTTGGTGTGTTGATCACCCTTACGTTGGCGCTGGGCCTCTTCGCCGTGTTCCATTTCCTTTCCCTCAAGAAGGGCGCGGGCGACGTCGCCCTCAATTGGTATCCCTCGGTCGAGAAGCTCGTCGAGGGGCAGATCAAGGCCTCGGAGATCCAGCGTTCCGTGCTGCGGATGATGATGGCCGAGACGCCCGAGGAGGCGCAGCAGAAGGAATCGGACATCGTGAAGCAGGTCGACCAGTTCGCGACGATCCTCGTCGACTACAAGAAACTGGTCGATCCCCAGGAAACCGCCCTTTATCAGGCGACCCTCGACGCGCGGGATAAGTACCTCGCCGCCCTCGCCGTGATCCGGACGATGTCCCTCGGCGGCCAGCTGAAGGAAGCCCAGCATCTCTCGAAGGACGCGATGCGGACGACCTACAACGCGATGCTCCAGGCCCTCGCCGACGAGGCCAATTTCAACAAGGAGCACATGCGTGCCGTCGCGAAGGAGAGCAACGAGGAGGGAACCTTCGCCGTCCAGGCGACGGTGGCGGGGGTGGCGACGGCCTTTCTCCTGGCGCTGGGGACCGGGTGGTTCATCATCCGGGACGTCAACCGGCAGCTGAACGCGATCGGCTCCCTGCTGGGGCAAAGCTCCGAGCAGGTCGGAGGCGCGGCGGAACAGGTCGCCGGGAGCAGCCAGATCCTGGCCACGGGGTCGAGCGAGCAGGCGGCGAGCCTGGAGGAGACGAGCGCCAGCCTGGAGGAGATCTCGAGCATGACGCAGAAGAATGCCGAGAGCGCCGATCACGCGCAGACGCTGGCCGGGGAGACCCGGCAGGCGGCGGAGACGGGCGTCCTTCGCACCCGCGAGATGCGGGGGGCGACGGAGGGGATCGTCGGGGCCGTCGGCGAGATGGCCGACGCGATCCGGGGGATCAAGCAGTCGAGCGACGACGTCTCGAAGATTTTGAAAGCCATCGACGAGATCGCGTTCCAGACGAATATCCTCGCCCTGAACGCCGCCGTCGAGGCGGCGCGGGCCGGGGAGGCGGGCGCGGGGTTCGCCGTCGTCGCCGAGGAGGTGCGGGCGCTGGCGCAGCGGAGCGCCGAGGCGGCGAAGGAGACTTCGCGCCTCATCGAGGCGTCGGCGGCGCAGAGCGCCCGGGGCGTCGAGGCGAACGAGCGGGTCGCCGCCCGGGTCGCCGAGATCGGGAAGAAATCGGCGGCGGTCGAGCAGAGCCTCGGCGAGATCGTCGAGAAGGTGCGGCAGGTCGACACGCTGGTCTCTTCCGTCGCCATGGCTTCCAAGGAGCAGAACGGCGGCGTCCAGCAGATCACGACGGCGGTGCAGCAGATCGATCGGGTGACGCAGGCGAACGCGGCGGCCTCCGAGGAGACGGCGAGCGCCTCCGAGGAGCTGAACCAGCAGACGACCGAATTGCGCCGCTCGATCACGATGCTCCTGAGCCTCGTGGGGCGGGAGGCGGGCGAGGTGGAGGATCGGGGCCACGCGCGCGGCCCCGAGGCCGGGGAGGTCTGGCACGAGGAGGGGGCGCGCCACCGGCCGCTGAGCCGGACGACCGCAGGGGCGATCCCGCTCCCGCCGGAACGGACGGTGACGGTTTCCAAGGTGCGATCGAAGACGGCCTTCGTCGGCGAATCGTAGGCCCGGGCGGGCTACTCCTCGTCGACCCGGATTTCCCCGGAAAAGTCCTCGTAGTCGGGCGCGGTCTCGACGGGGCGGCCGTCGAGGCGCTCGAAAAAGGCGACGATCTCGACGGCGAGGCGCTGGCTGATGCCGGGGACCTCGGCCAATTCGGCCGTCGAGGCTTTCCTGATCCGGGCGACCGAGCCGAAGTGGGCGAGCAGGGCCTTTTTCCGGGAGGTGCTGATGCCGGGGCAGTCGTCGAGGAGGCTCTCGGTCATCCGCTGTTTCAGGAGGAGGCGATGGTAGCCGTTGGCGAAGCGGTGGGCCTCGTCCCGGATCCGCTGGAGGAGGCGGAGGCCGGGGTGGGACTTCGGCAGGACGAGGGGGAGGGAGGTGCCGGGACGATAGATTTCCTCGTTCCGCTTCGCGAGGCCGATCAGGGGGATCTCCTTCAGGCCGAGGATCTGGAGCTCGGTCCACGCGGAGCCGACCTGGCCGAGGCCGCCGTCGACGACGATGAGGTCGGGCTTGCGGAGGTTCTCCTTCAGCACGCGGCCGTAGCGGCGGCGGACGACCTCGGCCATGCTCGCGAAGTCGTCCTGCCCCTCGACGCTCTGGATCCGGTAGCGCCGGTAGAGGGAGCGGTCGGACTTGCCCTCCCGGAAGCAGACCATCGAGGCGACCTTGTGGGTGGTCGAGATGTTCGAGATGTCGAAGCATTCCATGAGGCGGGGCGGGCCGGGGAGGCCGAGGGCCTTGGCCAGCTCCTCCATGTCCCGCTGGGGGACGACGGTGCTCTCTCCCTGGAAGGGGCGGAGGAAGCGCTTCGTGGGGGAGGTGGTCTTCCGCAGGTCGTCGAGGAGGTTGCGGAGGCGGGCGGCCTTCTCGAAGTCGAGCTTGTCGGCGGCGCTCTTCATCTCGGCCTCCATCTTCTCCATCGTGTCGGAGGAGCGGCCCTGGAGGAACTCGCACGCCTGGTTGACGGTCTCCATGTAGGCCTCGCGGCTGATCCGGCCGATGCAGGGGGCGGAGCAGTTCCGGATGACGTCGTCGAGGCAGTGCTTGTGATCGATCTCCCCCGGGATGCGGGGGGAGCAGGTGCGGAGGTGGAACTGCCGCTGGATCATGTTCATCGAGGCGCGGAGGGAGCCGGAATGGGCGAAGGGGCCGAAATAGCGTGCGCCGTCCTCCTTCTTCGTCCGGGTGAGGTGGAAGCGGGGGAACGGCTCGGTGAGGTTGATCTTCACCATCAGGAAGTGCTTGTCGTCCCGGAAGCTGACGTTGTAGCGGGGGCGGTATTCCTTGATCAGCTTGCCTTCGAGGAGGAGGGCTTCGGGCTCCGACTTTACGACGTGGAAGGTCATCCCCCGGATGGCGTCGACGAGGGCGCGGGTCTTCGGCTCGGCGAGGGTCCGGCGGGAGGGATGGAAGTACTGGCTGACGCGCCGATGGAGGTCGCGGGCCTTGCCGACATAGATGATCCGGTCGAGGCGGTCCTTGAAGAGGTAGACGCCCGGCTTGTGGGGGAGGTTCCGCACGGTCTCCGCGAGGAGGCTGCGGGGGTCGAGGGGCTCGGGCTCCGACATGGTGGAGTAAGAAGCTACCTCAAATCGACTGCCTCCGCCAGCACTGGGACGCGTATCTCCTGGTCAGGAAGTCTCGGCGATCTTCTGTGCTTTCCTAATCAAGGCAAATGCCGCTCCCAACAAAAACAAGCCGACAACAACAAATGCACAAGACAACGCCCCAAAAGCAAATGTCATTTTCTGAGCAATGCTCGCGAGCGCGTCTGGGTTATGCATCTTGGAAATCATGGGAAAGAGAGTCAACGCTAGGTGGATGCCATAGCCTGCGCCTACGACTAACACTCCTCCTGTAATCAAAAATAGTTTCTTCATATCTGACCTTTTGGAGTCTTAAACGTGCGGGTTGCATCCACCTATACAGGGGGATATCTCAAGTCCCGAAGGAGCATCCCCCTTCACTTCAACGAGGCCGCGAGCTGGGTCTCGACGAGGGCGATCAGCTCGTGGATGTGGAAGGGCTTGCTGATGGTGGCTTGGGCACCGAGGGCGGCGGCGGCGGTGAGGAGGTCGTGGGGGCCGGTGCGGCCTCCGCCCGACATGGCGATGATGGGGAGGGTGGGCAGGTGCTTCCGGACCTCGATGATCGTCTCGATCCCTTCCTTGTTCGGCATGATCAGGTCGGTGATCATGAGGTCGAAGGCATGGGCCTGGCAGAGGCGGAGGGCATCGGTGCCGTCCGGGGCCTCGGTCACGGTATGGCCTTTTTCCTGGAGAACGCGGACGAGGACGGTTCGGAAAGGGGCCTCGTCCTCGATGATCAAAATTTTCGCCATGCCTTATTGAACGTAAGAAGGAAGCCCGGCCTTCTGTTTGAACGCCCTTTTTCCCCATGAAAGAGAGTAGGGAGTTGGGTGAAAAATGTAGCAGAATCGTTGCAAATTGAAAACAATAATCTGCTTAAAATGACATTATATAAATTACGTTTTATCTTTTCTCCCAACGCACCTGGGCCGAGACGGCCCGCTCGACCGGACGGAGGGAAACCTCCCGGTCAAGGTCGGCGTGGAGGCGGATCATCTCTTCCTTGAAGAGGAGGGAGAGGTCCCGGGGATCGGCCCCCTCGGAGGGGACGATGGGCGGGCCGAAGCGGACGAAGAGGCGGGGGCGCCGGAAGAGGCTCCGCCATTGGTAGAGCTGGTCGGGGCCGACGAGGAGGACGGGGACGATGGGGACCCGGGCGTTCCGGGCCAGGGTGAGGGAGCCGTCCTTGATGGGGCCGCCGTTGAGGACCGAGGTGGGGCCGTGGCGGATGCCGCCCTCGACGAAGATGCCGACGCAGCGGCCCCGCTCGAGGCGGTCGAGGCAGACCTTGATCGAGGCGAGGTCGCGGCGGGTCCGGTCGAAGGCGAAGGCGTTCAGCGCCCGGAAGAAGCGGGAGACGAAGGGATGCTGGAAGAACTCGGCCGAGGTGAGGTAATCGATCGGGCGGGGGGTGGCCGCGGTGAGGACGGGCGGATCGAAGTGGCTGACGTGGTTCGAGGCGAGGATGAAGGCGCCCCGGCGGGGGAGATGCTCCCGGCCCGAGACGCGGAGGGAGACGAAGAGGAGCGCGAGGAGCCGGACGGAGAACTGGCAGAGCCGGTAGAAGAGATCGGGCATCGGGGCCCGATCGGGGGGAGGAAGGTGGTGCGCGGTGGCAGGTTTGAACTGCCGACCCCTACAGTGTCAATGTAGTGCTCTACCACTGAGCTAACCGCGCATTCCCGGCGATGGGAAAGGTAGGTGTAGAAGAGTTTTTTCCGGCTGGCAAATCAATTTGCAGCGAAGGTCGAAAAAAGCTCAACAAATCACCGTTCAATCCCCGCCCAAGGCCTCCCCCACCTTCAGGCACCAGGCTTCGATCTCCTCGGGAGTGAGCTCGGGCGGGACGTGGAGGGGCGTTCCCCAGACGATGCGGCAGGTGGAGAAGGGGAGGGGAATCTGGAAGCGGTCCCAGCTCCGGATCTCCTTCTTCCAGCCGAGGGTGTAGGTGATGGGAACGATGGCCGCGCCGGAGAGCTGGGCGGCGGTGACGACGCCGGGCTTCACGCGGTAGCGGGGGCCGCGGGGGCCGTCCGGAGTGATGGCGGCGTCGTGGCCCTCGGCGATGTAGCGGAGGAAGGCGCGGATGCCGAGGCCGCCTTTCTTCGAGGTGGAGCCGCGCGCGGTGCCGACGTTGAAGCGGCCGACGATCCGGCTGATCAGCTCCCCGTCCTTGCTCCGGCTGGCGAGGACGACGGCGGGGCGCTTCGGAAAGAAGTGGCGGTAGATCGGCGGGATGAGGAGGAGGCGGTTGTGCCAGAAGGCGTAGATGAGGGGCCCCTGCGGCGGATGGGCGATCACGCCGCCCTGATCGACGACCTCGAAGCGGAGGCTGGCGGAGAGGAGCCGGATGAGGAAGGCGGCGAGGCGGACGATGGCGGCCTGGAGGAGGGCGGTGAGGAGGCGTTTCACGGAGGGTCGGGCCAAGGTTAGAGGGTCGGAGGTCTCCGGTAGATGAGGCGGGAGATGGCCCGCCAGGGCGTGGCGACGAAGAGTTCGTGGAAGAAGGCCTCGGTGGTCATCGCCCGGGGTTCGTCGAGTTTCTTCAGGAAGAGGAGGGAGGAAAGGCAGATGAGGGCGACGCCGACGTAGCAGACGGTGTAGTGGTTGATCTCCCCGGTCGCGCCGAGGGCGATGTGGAGCGGGGCGAGGCTGTCGGCGAGGATGCCCCAGAAGATCGGGCCGACGCCGAGGGCGATGCTCATGGTGACGCTGAAGAGGGCGAAGAAGTGGCTCCGGCCCATGGCGGGGACGGTGGCCATGGCGAGGCGGGTGTTCGCCATGCCGAAGACCGAACTGCCGAGGGCGGCGAAGAGTTCCAGGACGACGACGACGGCGAAATGGGGGTAGAGGAGCCGGGTCGAGACGGCGGCCCACAGCATGAAGTGGACGAAGAGGCAGAGGCCCGAGAAGGCGAGAAGGGGGCGGCTGCCGACGCGGTCGACGATCCGGCCGAAGCCCCAGATGACGGAGATGGCGAAGAAGGCGGCGACCGAGGTGAGGAGGAAGATGTCCGTGGTGGGCCAATGGTAGACGTCCCGGAGGGTCGGCACCCAGAGGACGCCCGCCCCGGCGAGGCCGAGGTTCACCACGACGTTGTAGACGAGGAGCTTCAGGAAGGGCCGGTAGAGGATCATCGAGCGCCAGGGGATCTTTTCCGTGCTGCGGGATTCGGGCGGCACGGGGATGTCGGGGATGCGGCGGAGGAAGGTGAGGCTGACGGCGGCGGTGAGGAAGGCGAGGGAGAAGGAGATGGTGTAGGCCGTGGCTCCGGTGACGGCGCGGAAGAGGAGGGCGCCGCCGATGACGGTGATGAAGGAGGCGACGGCCCCGAAGGCCTGGTCCCGGGAGACGAAGGTCCCCCGGACGTTTTCGGGGACGAGGTGGGTCATCCACGGCAGGAAGCCGCAGGCGGAGATGCCCCGGGAGAAGTTGTAGGCGAAGAGGAGGAAGATCATCAGCATCATCCCGGTCGTCCCGCCGAGGCGGAAGGCGATGGCCGGGACGCAGACGATGCCGAGGATGATGAAGGTCCGCGCCGTCCAGCCCCGGAGGACGAAGTTCCGGTAGCCGACCCGCTCGACGAAGCTGGCGGCGGGGATCTGGAGGATGTTCAGGATGTTCGGCAGGGCGGTGACAATGCCGATGACGGTGGCGGAGGCCCCCAGGTACTTGAAGTACAGGATCATGTGGGCCCCGATGACGATGGAGAAGGAGAAGGTGTTGAAGAACTGGAACACGTGGGCGTTCCAGATCCCCTTCGGCATGCCCGATCCCGGGGGCACGACCGCCGCTGCCTGTCCCTCCGTGCTCACCGTTATTTGGGCCGCAGGAGCGGGAAGAGGATCACGTCGCGGATCGACTCGGCCCCGGTGAGGAGCATGACGAGGCGGTCGACGCCGATGCCGATGCCGCCCGCCGGGGGCATGCCGTGCTCCAGGGCGAGGAGGAAGTCCTCGTCGAGGTTGTGGACTTCCTCGCCGACCTGCTCCTCCAGTCGCGAGCGCTGGACGATGGGGTCGTTGAGCTCGCTGTAGCCGGGGGAGATTTCCTGTCCGTTGATGAGGAGTTCGAAGACGTCGACGACGCTCGGATCCTCGGCGTTCTGCTTCGCCAGGGGGACGAGTTCCTTCGGGAGATGGGTGATGAAGACCGGGTTCACCGTGACGGCCTCGACCTTCTTCTCGAAGACGTGGTTCGTCACCTCGTGGTCGAGGAGGTCGGGGCCGATCTCGACGCCGATCTCGGCGGCCCGCTTCCGGCGGCCTTCGGGGGTGAGGTCGAACCAGTCGGCCCCGGCGGCTTCCTTCACGGCGTCGCGGTAACGCTTGCGCGGCCACGGCCCGGTCAGGTCGATCGTCTTGCGCGGGCTGCCGTCCTCGGGGGTCGGGCCGGTGGCGATCCGGAGGCTCCCGATCACGGTCTGCGCGAGGTGGATGACGAGGCCCTCGACGAAGGAGGCCATCGCCTCGTAGTCGGCATAGGCCTGGTAGATCTCGATCGCGGTGAACTCGGGGTTGTGCTTCCGGGAGAGGCCCTCGTTGCGGAAATTGCGGTTGATCTCGAAGACCCGCTCGAAGCCGCCCACGAGGAGGCGCTTCAGGTAGAGCTCCGTCGCGATGCGGAGGTAGAGCTGGAGGTTGAGGGCCTTGTGGTGGGTGACGAAGGGCTGGGCCGCCGCGCCGCCCGCGATGGCCTGCATCATCGGGGTCTCGACTTCGAGGAAGCCGCGCTCCTCCAGGTAGCGGCGGATCTCGCTGACGATCCTGCTCCGCAGGACGAAGGTGCGGCGGACCTCCTCGTTCACGATGAGGTCGAGGTAGCGTTGGCGGTAGCGGGTCTCGTCGTCGGAGAGGCCGTGCCAGGCCGAGGGGAGGGGACGGAGCGACTTCGAGAGGAGGACGAACTTCGTCACCTTCACCGTCTTCTCGCCGGTCCGGGTGGTGAAGAGGGTTCCCTCGAAGCCGACGATGTCGCCGAGGTCGAGGCGGCGGAACGATTCGAGGAGGGCGGCGTCGGCGGCGTCGCCGCAGAGGGACTGCTTGTTCGCGTAGAACTGGAGCTTGCCCGTCTGGTCGAGGAAGTGGCCGAAGATGCTCTTGCCCATGTCGCGGAGGGCGACGAGGCGGCCCGCGACGCGGACGCTCTTTTCCTCGGCGAAGTCGGCGATGACCGAGGCGACGGAGAGGGTGTCGGGGAAGGAGGTGCCGAAGGGGTCGGTCCCCTCGGCGCGCCACGCGTCGAGCTTGGCGCGGCGGAGTTGAAGCAATTCGCTGAGTTCGTCCATGGGAAGGAATGACGGTAGACGCCTCTTTTGCGGGAGGCAAACAGGTTCTTGATCCCTTTGGGTTGAACGAATTCTTTCGGCCTTGCGGCTCGGGTGGCGGCTCTGCGAGAGTCGTCCATCCCCCTCTCACGATGAAACAGATCCTCCTGCTGGCGTTGTCGCTTTCCGTGCTCGTTTCGGGCTCTCCCGTCCGGGCCCTGGCCCAGGCGACGCCGTCGTTGCCTTCGGCTCCGTCGGCCCCTTCGGCCGCCGAGGTCGATCCGGCGAAGGCCGAGGAGATCCGGAAGCTGATGGAGGTCTCGGGCGTCTCGCGGATGATGGACCAGATCCTCGACCAGATCATCGGCCAAGCCCGGGCGACGAACACGACCGTCCCGACCGAATTCTGGGACCACCTGCGGGAGAAGCTCGACACGAAGAGCCTCATCAACCAGACGATGGCGCTCTACGCGAAATATTACTCCGTCGACGACCTGAAGGCGCTCAACGCCTTCTACCAAAGCCCCGCCGGGCAGCACATGCTGGCCGTCCAGCCGAAGCTGATGCAGGAAAGCATGCAGCTGGGAATGAAGTGGGGAGAGAACGTCGGCAAGGCCGTGGCCCAGGAAATGGCGCAGAAGCGGGACTCGCAGGCTCCCTAGGCCTCCCCGAGGGCCATCTTTCCTTCTCCGAAGCGCGCTCCGGCTGGAATCACGGGGAAAGAAAGATCCTCTGCGGAGCGCGCCTTATATTCGATCCGGTCCCGGGGGTGTCGCTACGCTCGACCCCCGGCTAATTTCTGTGACCCTTTCAGGGTCACAGCGTGGCGCGCCCCCTACGCCCGATAGCTCTTCTTAATATTAAGAAGGCCAATAAACGCCCGCCACGACTCGGACGCGAAACGCCCCGGAGGCAGACCCCGGCTGACGCCGAAGCGGCGGACGCGGTGGAGGACGTAGACCTGCTTGATCGTGTAGTTCTCCAGCTCGGCGCGGAGGAGGAGCTCCGTGTTGAGGAGGGTCGGCATGCAGGTCGTCCGGGGGAGGATGTCGAGGACCATGGCGGTCCGCATCAGCCGGAAGGCCGAGTTGACGTCGAGGTAGGGGACGCCGAAGAAGAACCAGGTCAGCTTGTTGAAGATCGCCGAGGCGTAGCGGCGGAGCCAGGGATCCTTCCGCCCGATCTTCGCGCCGTGGATGAGGTCGTATTGGCCGGCGTAGCGGGCCACCTTCCAGAAATCGGCGGCGACGTACTGGCCGTCGGAATCGGTGAAGAAGATCCAGGGGCAGCGTGCCTCGTTGTAGAGGCGGCGGGTCGCCGCCGCGAAGCCGTCCCGCATCGGCTGCTCGACGACCCGGAGGAAGGGATGCTTCGCCGCGAGCTCGCGGAGGATCTCGCGGGTGCCGTCGGTGCTGTTCCCGTCCTCGAAGACGAATTCGGAGCCCGCGGGGAGGTGCCGCACGACGTCCTCGATCCATTCCTCGACGACGCCGCGGATCACGTCGGCCTCGTTGCACACCGGCATCAGGATGGAGACCGGTTCAGTCAGAGGGACGATCGGGGTGGGCTTCATGCGCCCCAAACTCAAACAGACTTTTTTTTCTTTTCAATGGAAATAAAAGCCAGAACCTTGGCCTCGCAGCCCAGACTATGTTTTCCAGTCCCGCTCTTTTCCCGCTGCTTTCCCAGGGGACGGGCCTGGCGCTCGTCGCGGGGATGGCGATGCTGGCCTGGTCCTCGTTCCTGCCGAAGGCGCGGCGTCCCGCCTGGGACCGGCCCTGGCTCTTCGCCCTCGGCCTCTTCCTCGCCGTCTACGCCCTCCGCGTCCCGACGATCCTCTTTCCCCTCCCGTTCAACACCGACGAGGATGTCTTCCTCGCCGAGGCGATCACCTACCGCGACCTCCACGGGATCGTCCCCTGGCGCGATGTCGACAGCTATTCGGGCGGCCCCCTGATCGCGCTCCAGCTGTTGTGGACCGCCCCCTTCGGCCTTCCCCTCAGCTTTATCACCGAGCGGATCACGGCGATCTTCGACGAGGGGCTCTTCCTCCTCTTTTTCTGGCTCGCCGTCCGGCGTCTCTTCGGGGAGCCGCTGGCCCGGCTCTCGGTCTTTCCGTTCTTCCTCTTCTTCGCCCTGGCGATCCATATCGAATGGATCCACTACAGCAGCGAGCATCTCTCGCTCCCGCTCTTCGGGGCCGCCCTCTGGCTGTTGGCCCGGATCTGGAAGGGGACGGCGGTCGGCTGGCTGCGGTTCGATCTGGCGGCGCTGGGGGGGGTGCTCGCGCTGCAGCCCTTCGTGAAGCTGCAGGGAGCGCCCGAGGCGCTCTTCCTTGGGTTAACGGGGTTGGGCCTCGCGGTGCGGAAGCCGGGGGGATGGAAGGCGGCTGGCTTCCTGGTCGGCGGGGCGGGGGTGCCGCTGGCGCTGTTTTTCGCCTTTCTCCAAAGCCAGGGGGCTGTCGGCGATTTTTGGAACGCCTACATCGTCTGGGCCGTCGAGTACAGCAAGGGGGTGGGCCTGCTCCAGCGTGGCGACGTTGCCCTCGAGTTCCTCTTCAATCCGAAGACGGCGGTTCACGTCCTTTCGATGATGCTTTCCTTTCTCCTGCTCTGCCTGGTTTTCCCCGCGTGGAGGCGGCGGCAGGGGCGGTGGATCCTTTCCTGGGCGCTCGGCTTCTTCCTCGTGGCCGTCGTTGCGGTGACGACTTCGGGGAAGGGGACGTTCCATTACATCCTTTATCTCCTTCCGGCCTTGGCGGTCCTGATGACGATCGGGGCGCGGCAGGCGCTCTTTGCTGGTCGGCGGGGGTGGTCGATTCCGGGGGCGCTTCTGGCCGGCTTGATCGTCTGGGGCGGGATCGTGGTCTTTTATTATGCGCCGAGGGGAACCGGCGGGTCCCGCGTGATGGCGTGGCCTGCGGCGGCGGTCTGTGTGGCTGTGCTCCTCGTTCTCTTCGCCCTGGCGCGGGCGCAGGTGGGGAAGCGGTGGGGGTGGGTGGGCATCGCCCTCTTCGTTGTGGTCTTGGTGGAGATTCCCCATTTCCACCATTTCTCGGCGTTGGGGATCTTCCTTCTCATGGCGTTGCTCTGGGGGCAGGCGGAACGGTTCCCGCGTCTCGCCCCATTCCTTCTCTGCGCGGCGGTTCCGCTCCTCTTCCTGGCCAAGTACACGAAGGGCTATGGGCGGACGCTTCTCGTGACTCGTTGCCCGGTCGATTCGCCGATGGCCCGGGCGGTCCAGGCCGAGGCCCGGCCCGGCGACCGGATCGCGATCTGGGGATGGTCCCCGGAGTTGGCGGTCTTCGCAGGCCTCCCCCTCGGGACGCGGGAGCCCTCGACCGACATGGCGATCGGCGGAGGGCCGCGGCAGGCGTTCTATCAGGCCCGGTTTCTTCACGACCTCGCGAGGAATCGTCCCCGGCTGTTCGTCGAGGCGGTGGGGCCGGGCAGTTACCTCTTCCACGACCGGGCGACCGAGGGGATCGACCGTTTCCCCGAAGTGGGCCGCTATGTGAACGAGCACTACGCCTTGCGGACCGAGGCCGACGGCATGCGTCTCTTCGTTCTCAAGGAAGGGCGTTGACCCTGGGGTCGGCTCCCGATCAGAGCCCCAGCTCGCCGAGCTTCCCAGCCTCGATGATCTTCGCCACGGGGAGGGCGTCGGGGAGTTCGGCGGCGGCGTGGGCGGCGTCGAGTTCCTTGAACTTCCGGGCGGTGACGAGGACGCGGCTGGTGAGGGAGGAGGTCGCCTTGTTGTAGGCGTCGACCGATTGGCCGAGGTGCTTTCCCATGTCGTTCCAGTGGTCGGTCATGGTGGCGAGGCGCTTGTGGAGTTCGGTGCCGAGGGCGCTGATTTCCTGGGCGTTCGCGGCGAGGCTCTCCTGCCGCCAGCCGTAGGCGACGGCCTGGAGGAGGGCGATCAGCGTCGTCGGCGTGGCGAGGATGACCCGCTTCTCGACCCCCGCCTCGATGAGGCCGGGATCGTGCTCCAGCGCCGCGCCGAAGAAGTTTTCCCCCGGCAGGAAGAGGACGACGAACTCGGGCGAGGGGGTGAACTGTTCCCAGTAGCTCTTCCGGCTCAGCGCGGCGATGTGGTCGCGGATCTGGCGGGCGTGGTCGCGGAGCTTCAGGAGGCGGGTCTCGTCGTCCTGGGCCTCGGCGGCTTCGAGGTAGGAGGAGAGGGGAGCCTTGGCGTCGACGACGATGCTCTTCTTCGAGGGGAGGCGGACGATGAGGTCGGGGCGGAGGCGGCCGGTATCGGTGGTGGCGCTCTCCTGTTCGGTGAAGTCGCAATACTCGACCATCCCGGCCATCTCGACGACGCGGCGGAGCTGGATTTCCCCCCACCGGCCCCGGGTGGCGGGGGCGCGGAGGGCGCGGACGAGGTTGGAGGCCTCGAGGCGGAGCTTTTCCTGGGTCTGGCCCATCGTCTCGAGGTGTTGGCGGAGGCCCTCGTAGGCCCCGACGCGGCTTTTCTCGATCTCGCCGATCTTCCCCTCGAACCGCTCGAGGCTTTCCCGCACCGGTTTCATCAGCTCGACGATCGAGGTCTGGCGCTTGTCGAGGTCAACCTTCGCCCCTTCCTGGAAGGTGGCGAGGCTGGTCTTCGCCATTTCGAGGAAGCGGCGGTTGTTGGCCTCCAGGGCCTCGCCGGAGAGGGTCTTGAAGGCGTTGGAGAGGGCGATCTGGCCGTCCCGGTGGGCGGCCTCGACGGCGGCGAGCTTCTCGGCGTTCTGCTTCCGCTCCTGCTCCAGGCGCTCCTTCAGGACGGCGGTCTCGGTCCCGGCGTCGCGGCGGAGCCAGAAGGCGGCCAGGAAGCCGAGGAGGGCACCGAGAAGGAGGAAAAGGAGGGCGGAAACGACAGTCATCCGAAGTTTTATAGCATCGAGTCCCCCTTGTTTTAAAGGAAACCTTGCGCGGTTTTCCGCTTCCGGTAGATTGCCGCGATGTCGTTTCAGGAATTCGGCCTTTCCGAGGCCATCGTTCACGGAGTTCAGTGCCTGGGTTATGTCGACCCGACGCCGATCCAGCTCCGTGCCATCCCGGCCGTCCTGTCCGGCAAGGATTTGATCGCGGCCGCCCAGACCGGCACGGGCAAGACCGCCGCCTTCGGCCTCCCCATTTTGAGCCGCCTCGGCGACCACCAGAAGGGCGGACCCCGGGTCCTCGTCCTCGAGCCGACGCGGGAACTCGCCGCCCAGGTCGACGAGGCGTTCCGCGACTTCATCCGCTACACGAATCTCAAGGTCACGGCACTCTTCGGCGGCGTCGGCTACGGCAGCCAGGAAGAGGCCCTCGCCTCGGGCGTCGACATCGTCGTCGCGACCCCCGGCCGCCTCCTCGACCATCTGGAAAAGGGGACCCTGAAGCTCGGCGGCGTCCGGCACCTCGTCCTCGACGAGGTCGACCGGATGCTCGACATGGGCTTCATCCCCGACGTCCGCCGGATCGTCGGCGCGACGCCGACCTCGGAGGAGGGCCGCCAGTCGCTCCTCTTCACCGCCACGATGCCCCCGGAGATCGAGCGCCTCGCTTCCTTCGTCCTGAAGGAGCCCGAAGTGATCGAGATCGGCGGCCGCCGCTCCCCCGCCGAGACCGTCAGCCACTACTTCTATCCCGTCTCGGTGATGCAGAAGCACGAGCTGCTCCAGGCGCTCCTCGAAAAGACGAGCTACCACAGCGTCATCATCTTCTCCCGGACGAAGGCCGGGGCCGACGTCATCGCGGCCCGCCTCGAGGAATCGGGCCACTCGGTCGCCGTCCTCCATTCGGATCGCTCCCAGGGTGAGCGAACCGAGGCCCTCGCCGGGTTCAAGAACGGGACCTTCGAGGTTCTCGTCGCCACCGACCTCGCCGCGCGCGGCATCGACATCCAGGGAGTCAGCCACGTCATCAACTTCGACGTCCCCCTCCATGCGGAAGACTACGTCCACCGCATCGGCCGGACGGGCCGCGCCGACACGACGGGCGACGCCTTCACGCTGATCACGGCCGAAGAGATCAAGGAAGTCGAGTCGATCGAGCGTTTCATCGGCCAGAAGGTCGAGCGGCAGAAGCTCGAGGAGTTCCCTTACCGCTACACCGCCCTCTTCTCCACCACGCCCGCCACCGCGAAGCCGAGGAAGAAGATCGGCGTTCGCCGCAAGCGGTAAAGACGGCTTACGCCGTCCAATCGAGCGTAAAGACCCCCTGCGTCCGCAGGGCCACCGTCTCCGCCGGGATCTTGTCGATCCGGTCCGCCAGGGAACGGTCTTTCTCGGTGATCTTGTTGCCCGCGCTGTGGGTGACGAGGGTCAGGGTGACCTTGTTCCAGCGGAGATCGATATCGGGATGATGGTCGGCATCCTCGGCCAGGCGGGCCACCTCGACGGTGAACCCGATCGCGGCCTTGAAATCGTCGAAAACAAAGGTCTTGTGGAGACCAGCCCCATCCTCAGCCCACGGAAGCGCATCTTTCATTGCTCCCTATAAGAAAGCGCGCTTTAGGTTAATGTGCAACAGGCTTGTTTTTACGTATTTTAATATAAAAATCTTGTCTCAGTTCATAAAAGAGCCTATCTCCTTCGCACCCAAGCATGAGTGCGAAGCCGATCTTATCGTCCGTGGCTGCCGCTCCCGCCCCGTTGCTCCATGACCGGATGCAGCGGGCCGCCCGCATTGTCGGCGCTCCGGGCAATTACAAGGTCTGCGAGGGGTGCGAATCGATCCTCTCGAAGAACGTCTCCCTCTGCCCGACCTGCCGCGGCTACCGCTTCGATAGCGATTACGCCCGGGTGATCACCCACGCCAATGTCCTCGCGACCCGGGTCCCGGTCTCGATTCTGTGGGAGGACTGATTTTCCCTTCGACGGTCCTAAGAGGAGGTTGGGAATATTTTGCCGATTCCTGGACGGGAAAAAATATCCACATTTCGCCGATTTTCGCGCAAAATAGCGTCTAAAATAAAAGTTTTATCTTATGCAAATATCTTATTCAGAGTTATTTGTGAAAAAATGCCATACCCCATGGCATGAGGTTTGCTAACTAATCTGCAACATGAGTGACGGCGTCGGACAGATCTTCAACGATCCCACCCTTTCCAGCCTGAAGCTGACCCTTCAGGCCAGCTCGGCGCGTCAGGTGGCGCTCGCGAGCAATATCGTCAATAGCAATACCCCCGGGTACAAGCGGGTCGATCTCACCACTTCCTTCCAGAACGACCTGAACAGCGCCCTGAAGAACCTCGACCAGGGTTCCCCGCTCTCCGCGACGCCGAAGGCCGCCTTCGACACCGCCGATCTCCAGAACCCGGCCCGCTACGACGGGAACACGGTGAACCTCGATCAGGAAGTGACCGAGATGATGAAGAACAGCGCGAATTACTCCTTCTCCGCGAAGCTCCTGGCCCTGAAGTACTCGGCCCTCAAGGACGCGATCACCGGCAAGACCAGCTAACCCGACGCTAACGAGAAACGACCATGGCCAATCTGATCCCCGCCATCGACATCAGCTCCTCCGGCCTCCAGGCCGAGCGGACGCGGCTCGAAATCGTTGCCTCCAACATCACCAACGCGCAGACGACGCGCGGCCCCGACGGGCTGCCCTACCGGCGCAAGGAAGTCATCTTCGCCCCGGTCCTCGACCAGGCCCAGGCGGCGGGGAACAAGGCGACCGGCGTCAAGATCGGCAAGATCGTCGACGACCCGACCCCTTTCCAGAACATCTACATGCCCGGCCATCCGCACGCCGACGCCAAGGGCTTCGTGAAGATGCCGAACGTCAACATCGTCGACGAGATGGTCGACATGATGACCTCCAGCCGCGCCTACGAGGCGAACCTCGAGGTGATCAAGAACGCCCGCCAGATGGTGACCCAGGCGATGCAGATCGCCGAAGCGTAAAAGATAACCGGCCATGATCGACTTCATTTCCGCCCTCTCCTCGGTGACCTCCGCCGCCTCCGGCACCGGTGCCGCCGCCCCGAACGTCGTCGGGAATCACATGATCCAGCAGGGGAACGGGATGTCGTTCTCCTTCGAGCTGCCGAAGCCGGTCGGCGGGGCCACCCCGGCGCAGGGGACCGACGCGGTTTCCGCCTTCGCCCCCAGCACGTCGACCAGCGGCCTCTCCAGCGCCGACGGCGGCGGGACGATCGTGAAGATGATCAACTCGGTGAACGATTACCAGGCCTCGGCGGGCGAGAAGGTCCGCGACGTCCTCATGGGCGGCAAGACGACCCTCGACGAGGCGATGGTCGCCTCGCAGGAGTCGAGCGTCGCCTTCAAGCTTTTGGCCGAGATGAGAAACAAAGCCGTCGATTCCTACCAGGAAGTGATGCGGATGCAGATTTGAGCAGCGCAAGGATGCCCAGGAGACAACGCCCCAGAGTCAAGAGTAAGGAAACCCCTCAATGAACGAACTTTTCAAGAATGTGCAGCAGGTCTGGACCGGGATCCCGGCCAACCGCCGGATGCCGATCCTCATCGCCGCCGCGGTCATGATCATCGCGTTGACCACCGTCATCGTCTACTCGGCCAACAAGCCGAAGATGGACGTCCTCTTCGGGGGCATGCAGATCACCGAGGCGGCGAAGGTCGTCGACTTCCTGAAGCAGAAGAAAGTCCCCTACGAGCTGGCCGACCAGGGCCGCACGGTCCGCGTCCCCTCCACGGAGGTCGACGGCCTCCGCCTCGGCCTGGCCGAGTCGGGCATCCCCCGCGCCGACGACACGGCGGGCGGTTCCGGCTTCGAGCTCTTCGACAAGCCGAGCTTCGGCATGCCCGACTTCATGCAGAAGGCGAACTACAACCGCGCCATCCAGGGCGAACTCGCCCGGACGATCCGCCACATGGACGACGTCGAGCAGGCCCGCGTCATGATCGTCACCCCGGAGCAGCGCCTCTTCCAGAAGGACCAGAAGGAGGCGAAGGCCTCCGTCTTCCTCCTCCTCAAATCGGGCCGCAGCCTCGGGCCGAACCAGATCAAGGCGATCCAGTTCCTCGTCGCGAACAGCGTCGAGGGCCTCCAGCCGAACCACGTCAGCATCGTCGACTCGACCGGGAAGTCCCTCGTCGAGAACGACGAGGGCAACAGCCTCGGCGCGCTCAGCAACACGCAGCTGGCCGCGAAGAAGGCCTACGAGGATTACCTCCGCCAGAAGGTCCAGGTGATGCTCGACCAGACCCTCGGCATGAACCAGTCCTCGGTCCAGATCTCGGCCGACCTCAATTTCGACGCCGTCCAGCAGACCTCGGAGCAGTTCGACCCGAAGAGCCAGGTCATCAGCCAGGAGACGATCTCCAACGAGTCGACCCACAGCAAGACCTCCGGCACCGACGCCACGGTCGGCTCCAAGACCAACACCGAGCAGAACCAGGACACCGGCAAGACCTCCAACGAGAGCGACGCCACGAAGGAGAGCCAGGCGAACCATTACAACATGAACCGCGTCGTCCAGAGCACCTCGAAGGCGATGGGGGTTCCCGTCCGGCTCACCGCCGCCGTCTTCGTCAACGTCCGCAAGACCGGCACCGGCGCGGCCCAGACGGTGACGCCCCGGACGCCCCAGGAAATCCAGAAGCTGACCGAGATGGTGCAGCAGGCCATCGGCTACACGAACACGGGCGACCGCAAGGACATGGTCTCGGTCAACGAGACCGAGTTCACCCAGATGTTCGAGGAAGTCCCGATGGAGCCGGCCAAGACCGTCCTCGGCCTGAAGGAAGAGTGGCTCAGCTACGTCAGCCAGGGCATCCTCATCCTCCTGGCGGTCCTCGTCCTCCTCTACCTCCGCGGCATGCTGAAGACCTCCAACGGCTTCGAGAACGACACCTCCGGGGAGTTCTCCAGCATCCTGAACCGCTACAAGAAGATGGCCGACGACGCCCTCGCCGAGGCCGACGAGCAGCGGGTGGCCCCCTCCGCCCTCTCCGCCGACGAGCTGGGCAAGCTGATCCGGGACAATCCGGGCAATACTTCCCAGGCAATCAAGGTCTGGATGATGCGCAACTGATGCGATAGAGTTTCCAAAAAAGGAAAAATATTATGGCCGCCGCCGCTGAAACCCCGACAAAAGCCCTCGCCGTTCCCGGCAAGCCGGGCGCAAACGAAGTCGTCGATCCCCTGCGCGGGTGGTCGAAGAAGCAGCGCCTCGCCGCCCTCCTCGTCGTCCTCGGCAAGGACATCGCCGCGCAGATCCTCAACGATTTCGACGAGCGCGACGTCGAGGAAGTCACGACCGAAATGGCCCGGATCGACTTCGTCCCCGTCGAGACGCAGAAGGCGCTCCTCAAGGAATTCACCGGCGTCGCGGTCGACGCCGTCGCCTCGGCGGCGGGCGGCCCCCAGTTCGCCAAGGACGTGCTGGAGCGTTCCATCGGCAGCTTCAAGGCCAACGAGCTGATCAACCGCATCGCGCCGAACAAGGCCCGCAACGTCGACATCACCGTCCTCCGCGACATCCAGCCCCGCCAGCTGATCAACCTCCTCCGCAAGGAGCAGATCCAGACCTGGGCCCTCGTCCTTTCCTACCTCGATCCCGCCCGCTGCGCCGAGGTCCTCTCCCTCATCAGCGCCGACCTCCGCACCGACATCGTCGAGCGGATCGCCACGATGGAGCCGACCTCCTCCGAGGTCGTCGAGCAGATCCTCAACCACATCAAGCGCCGCGTCGCGCTGAAGAACACCCTTTCCGTCACCAGCTCCGGCGGCGCCCGCATCCTCGCGGAGGTCATCAACGCGCTGGAGGACTCGATCTCGAAGCAGGTCCTCACCGGCCTCGAGGAGCGGAACCCCGACCTGGCGAAGAACATCCAGAAACTCCTCTTCGTCTTCGAGGACATCGGCGACATGGACAAGCAGACCATGGCCCGCATCCTCCGCGAGGTCGATTACCACCAGCTCGCCGTGGCCCTCAAGACGGCCTCCGAGCGCCTCAAGTCGGCGGTCCTCAACAGCCTCTCGAAGCGCGCCGCCGAGGGTCTCCAGGAAGAAATCCAATACATGCCTCCCGTCCGCCTCACCGACGTCGAGGAAGCGCAGGAAAAGATCATCGAGGTCGTCCGCGAACTCGAGTCGAACGGCGAAATCACCGTCAGCAAGGGCGGCGGCGGCCGCAACGAACTCGTCTGACGCGCGTCAATCAACGTAACGCCCTTCCATGAACACCTTCCAGGTCACCGTCCCGTTTTCGGTCGATTGCATCAAGGTTCGCCGCCTGCGGCCGATCCCGGTGATCGCCGTCGAGCCGGTGGAAGGGGAGGGGAGGGCGGCCGACGAGTCGCCGATCTACGAGACCCTCTACGACGGCTCCTACGAGGCCGGCGTCCGCGCCGGACGCCTCATGGCGCTCCGGGAAACCGAGGCGGCGCGGCAGGCCGACGCCCGCGCCCTCCAGGCCGTCCTCGCCCAGATGGACAACGTCCTCCAGGAATTGATCCGCACCGCCGAGGGCCATCTCCCCGACCTCCTCATGGCGGCGCTGGGACGGGTCTTCCGCGAGCACGATTTCACCCAGGAGGAAATGGGGCGCGAAGTCGCCGCCCTCCTCGGCGAGGTCCACCAGGCCCAGTCGATCACGATCGAGATCGCCCCCGACGCCCTCGCCACGCTCCAGGCGCGGGTCGAGAAACTCGACCTCTCGATCCACAGCGGTCGGATCCAGTGGAAGGGGAACGCCGACCTCGCCCGGGGCGAGTACATGATCCACACCGACCTCGGCGTGGTCGACGGCCGCCGCCACTCGAAGCTCTCCCAGATCCGCACGGGACTCGACAGCTAACCCATTCTAAAGCCAACCGCATGCCCAAGCCCACCTCCTTCTCCGGCGCCGTCGCCCGCACCTCGCGTGCGTTGGGGCAGGTGCGCCCCATCGGGGTGGCGGGCCGGGTGACGAAGGTCGTCGGCCTGACGGTCGAGTCGCAGGGACCGCCCGCCTCCCTCGGCGAGGCCTGCTGGATCTACTGCGAGGGGACCCGCAAGCGCCGCCTGGCCGAGGTCGTCGGGTTCCGCGACGGGAAGCTCCTCCTCATGCCCTGGGAGGGCCTCGAAGGGATCGGCGTCGGCGACAGCGTCCAGTCGACCGGCGCGCCGCCCCAGATCCCCGTCGGCTACGGCGTCCTGGGCCGGATCATCGATCCCCTCGGACGTCCCATCGACGACCTCGGCCCGCTCCCGACGAACACCGTCTACGCCCCGCTGGTGAAGGACGTGCCGCCCCCCTCCCGGCGTCCCCGGATCAAGAACGTCTTCCGCACCGGCGTCCGCGCCATCGATTCCTTCGCCACGACCGGCGCGGGGCAGCGCCTCGGCATCTTCGCCGGCTCGGGCGTCGGCAAGAGCACCCTCCTCGGGATGATCTGCCGCTACGCCGACGCCGACATCAACGTCATCGCCCTCATCGGCGAGCGGGGCCGGGAAGTCCTCGAATTCGTCGAGCGCGACCTCGGCCCCGAGGCCCTGAAGCGGAGCGTCGTCATCGTCGCCACCTCGGACCAGCCCGCGCTGGCCCGGATCAAGGCCGCCTTCACGGCGAACACCATCGCCGCCTGGTTCCGCGCCCAGGGGAAGCACGTCCTCCTCATGATGGACTCGCTGACCCGCCTCGCCATGGCGCAGCGGGAAGTCGGCCTCGCCGTCGGGGAGCCCCCGGCGACGCGCGGCTATCCCCCCTCGGTCTTCGGCCTCATGCCCGTCGTCCTCGAGCAGGCGGGCTGCCTCGACAACGGGATCATCACCGGTTTCTACACGATCCTCACCGAGGGCGACGACTGGAACGATCCGGTCAGCGATTGCGCCCGCTCGATCCTCGACGGACACCTCCTCCTCACCCGCCGCCTCGCCTCGGAGAACCATTATCCCGCCCTCGACGTTCTCGACAGCCTGAGCCGTCTCCAGAGCAACCTCATCACCGAGGACCAGCGCGACCTCGTCAGCCGCGCCCGCCAGATCCTCTCGATCCAGCGGCAGTATCGGGAACTCGTCGAGATCGGGGCCTACACGCCCGGCAGCAACACGAACCTCGACCACGCCCTCGCGGTCTATCCCCGCCTCGTCCAGTTCCTCCGCCAGCGGGTCGAGGATTCCTGCACGGTCGAGGAATCGTTCAGCCTCCTCGGCCAGATCCTCGGCCAGCGGGCCGCATAAGGTTAAGCCATGAGCTCCAAAAACCCCCAACACCGCCCGCTGGAGATCCTCCATCGCCTCCGGGAATATGCCCTGGAGCAGGAAGAGGTGAAGCTCATGGAGCGCCAGCGCGAGGAGCTGGCCCAGCAGGCCGTCTGCGAGGGCTCTCTTGCGGCGCTGCAGGACAATTTCTCCCACGGCACGACGGAGATGAAGGTCTACGAGTATGCCCGCCGCGACGTCTGCATCCGCGAGGCGGGGATCCAGCACAACCTCGACCTCCGCCACCTCGGCCTCGCCCAGTTCGCCCGCCGCGAGCAGGTCGAGGCGACGCTGAAGGCGAAGGCCCATGCCGACATGATCGCCCGGGTCCTCGAGCGCCGCCGCGCCGACGACCTCGCCGAGCTCGAGCGGATCGAGCGCCGGGAGAACGACGAGGCGGCCCAGAACCAATTCACCCAGCGCGCGATGGCCGAGGCCGCCGAAGCCCGGGAAACGGCCGGAATCGAGTAAGGAAATTTCATCATGGCACCTGTCATTATCTCCATCGCCGCCGGTTTGGGCATGATCTTCGGCATCCTCGGGGGGGTCTTCATCAGCCTCTCCAAGGTGAAGCTTCCCGCGTGGCCCCATGCGAAGCACGTCAGCTTCGCCGACTCGACGCCGACCGTGCCGAAGACCTTCGAGGATGTCTCGAAGGTCGCCTCGGAGCTCGACTCCTGGAGGCGCGACCTCAACGAGAAGAACGAAAAATCGCTCTCCCTCGACGCCGAGCTGGCCCGCCGCGAGGAGATCATCCGCGCGGAGCGGGAGGCCCTCGACAAGGAAAAGGACCGCCTCGCCCAGGTCCAGAAGGACATGGAATCCCGCCTCATCAAGATCCGGGAGAGCGAGGCCCCGCGCCTCGAGGAGCTGGCCGGCCTCTACAAGACGATGAAGCCCGACAGCGCCATCGACCTCATGCGGGCGCTCCCCTCGGAGCAGGTCACAAAAATTTTGTCGACTTCGGCCATGGACAGGAAAGTCCAGGCCAAGCTGCTGAGCCTCTGGGTGAGCAAATATCCCGGAGACAAGGCGATCGTCGCGCAGATCACCAACGACCTCGTCAGGACGACGAAGGACAGTACTTCCGATGGATCGGGTTCCAACGCCCCCTAACCATCCGGAGTACCTCATGCCTATCACCCTTTCGCCGGGCGCTTCCGCCCCGGCCTCCGCTGGAGCCGCGTCCGCGTCCTCCTCTTCGACGGTCTCCGATCCGCTCGCCCCGACCTCCGGCCAGGGCGGCAGCTTCGCCTCCTGGTTCGACGAGGCGGCGATCGATCCCGCGAGGGCTTCCGCCGCGACGGCCCTGGCTCCCTTGGCCGATCCCTCTGCGACGGCATCCTCCTCGGCGACTTCCGATGATGCCTCCGCCTCCGCCGACGCCGGGACGACCGATGCGGCCGACGCCCTGGCCTCCTCGCTGACGGTTTCCGACGCGACGCTCTCGGCGGTGATGCAGGCCATCGCGGCCTTCACCCAGGCTCCGATCCCGGCGGCGCCCCAGCCGCTGCCCCAGCCCGGCGCGGATTCGACGACGCCGGCCGAGGGGACTGCGGCTGCTGCAACGGCGACAGCTGCGGGGACCGCGACGCTCCCTTCGACCGCCGCCGATGCGCTCGCCTCGCTTCCGTCGATCCCCGGGCAGGGGACCCTGCCCGACGGAGCGACTCCGGCCGCGGCCTCCGCTCCCGCCCCGGCCGCCACGGCGACGACCGCCTCCCTTTCCGCCGCCGGCGTGACGCCCGATGCGGCTTCCGCTCTCACCGCCGCCGCCGGAACCAAGACCGCTTCCGTCGATCCGAAGTCGGGCAAGGCCCAGGCCGCCACGGCTTCCAACGCGAAGACGGCGGGCAAGGATCAAGGGAAGGGGAGTGCCGATGCTGCTGCCTCTTCGGCCCGCGCCTTCGGGACTTCCGTTTCTTCCAATATCGCCAATGGCACGAATACGGCCTCGGCTTCGTCCGCCGCGCCTTCTCCCGCCGAGGTGGCGGCGGCTCTCACCGCTCCTGCGGTGACCGCGGCCGGTTCGGTGGTGGAAAATAATGCCGCTGCGACGGTGGTGGGCGGAACAAATTCACCTTCGTTGGCCGACCTCGGCGTCCTCGCCGCGAGTGTCGATCCCCGGAAAACGGGTGAAATCACCGATTCTTCGGCGAAAAGTAAGGGGAAAGAGGCCTCGAAGGATCTTTCTGCCGATTCGAGCGCCGATGGAACGGAGGTTGGCACGGTTTTTTCTGGAGTACCGGCAATGGGTCTCTTCACGGAAAATTCTGCCCGCCTCGGGACGACGACCGAAATCAGCTTCGGCAACGCCCTCAAGGCCTATCGCACCGGGAGCGGCGGGACGATCTCGTCTTCGGCCTCCACCCCGGGGTCGGGGGAGCGCGACGAGAGCTCCCTCTCCGAGGCCCAGCTCCGCGCTCGCGTGAGGGGAACCGTGGCCCAGGATGGGGCGACCGGCGCGGTTTCCTCCCAAACCCAGTCGCACGCCGCCACGGCCCCGCAGTCGGGCTCCGACGGCGTCGACGCCGCCTCGGCGAACCGTTTCCTTGACCTGGTGAAGCAGGCCGCCGCCCAGCCCGCGCTGGCGACGCCGCAGCGGATCTCGGTCGACCTCCAGACGCCTCCCGGCGAGACGGTGACGGTCATTTTCTCCCAGAACAACAACAGCGGCCAGGTGCGGGCGCAGCTCAGCGCGAGCGATCCGACCTCCCTCCAGTGGCTCCAGCAGCAGGTCGATTCCCTGCGCGGCAGCACGAACGGCAACGGGGCGAACGTCGTCTGGCTCCCCCCGCAGCTCGACAACCAGCAGAACCGCGACGCCCGGCAGGACAATCCCCAGCAGAATCAACAGAACCCCAACGGACAGAACCGCCCCAGCACCCGCAGTGCCGAGGACCTCGCCCTGGCCGACTCCCTTTTCGGATCGAACGGAGCCCTCAGCTCCCTCACTTCCCGCTAATCCAACCCACCCCATCCACCCTTATGTCACCCGCCCTCATCGCTCCCGCCTCCGCCGTCGCCGCCAAAGCCGTCCACGGCGTCATGAGCCTGAATCCGACCAGCCTCCTGGCCCCGGCCCCGACGAAGACCGCGGGCGGCGCCTCGGCGAACTTCGCCTCCACCCTCGGCCGCGCCACCACGGTCAGCCCCTCGGGCCTCGTCGGGATGAGCCCCGCCGACCTGCGCAAGACGATTTCCTCCCTCAACCCCGACCAGCAGACGGCGCTCTCCCAGCAGCTCGTCGGCGCCGACGTGACCGTCCAGGACGCCTCGGGCCGGCTCGTCAGCGGGGCCCTGAACAAACTTCGGATCGAGAACGGATTCCCGGTCTTCTCGGTTGCCGGCCAGGATTATTCCCTGGGGCAACTCGCGGCAGTCAACAAACCGGCCTACGCCTAATCCAACCCCAAGGAAAACCAGCACACCGGTAACCGGAATCCAAACACCATGAGCATCTCCACAGTCTCCTCCGCCACGGCCTCGGGCTCGACGACGGCCTCGACCTCGTCGAACGCCTCGATGAGCACGGCCGACTTCTACAAGATCATCGTCGCCCAGCTCCAGAACCAGTCCCCCGACGACACGACCGACTCGAACGCGATGGTCCAGAACATGATGGCTATCTCGAATTACCAGGCGATCAACGGCATGAGCACCGACACGACGAAGCTGTCGAACTACAGCACGGCGAACTCCCTGCTCGGCAAGACGGTGACCGTGACCCCCTCGACCCTCTCCTCCGACACCGTGACGGGAACGGTCGACAACGTCACCTACTCGTCCGACGGCACGGCCTCGATCACGATCAACAACAACTCCTACGACCTGAGCACCGTCCTGAGCGTGGCCAACACGGCGTCCTCGACGTCGACCGGCACGACGGCCCAGTAATTTCAAAGCACCGCATAACGCAAGCAACCCAGCCAACCCCAACCGAGGATATAATTATATGGTTCGCAGCCTCTTCTCCGCAGTCAGCGGTCTCGTCAATCACCAGACCGCGATGGACGTCATCGGCAACAACATCGCCAACGTCAACACTACCGGCTTCAAGGCCAGCACGGCCGAGTTCGGCCAGGCCTTCAGCCAGAACGCCCGCCTCGCCAACACCTCGACCCCCATCGGCCTCGACATCGGCCTCGGCAGCCGCATCGAAGGCACCGTGACCGACTTCAGCCAGGGCGCCTTCCAGCGGACCGACGTCCCGTCCGACGTCGGCATCTCCGGCAGCGGCATGTTCACGGTGAACACCGCCAGCACCGCCTCCGCGGGCGCGACGGTCTACACGCGCGCCGGCAACTTCGTGACCGACGTCAACGGCTACCTCCGCACCTCCGACGGGTACTACGTCCAGGGTTACACCGGGACGGGGACCTCGCTCGGGTTCAACACCACCCTCGGCAGCACCTACACCGCGCCGACGGCCCCGACGGGCGCCGTCGCCCAGGCGAGCCTCAGCAACATCCAGATCCCGACCTCGATGTACGACAGCACGACCGGCACGACGCTCCAGATCAGCGGCTCCGGTTTCAGCATCGGCACGAACGGCGCGATCACCGTCACCGACAGCGCGGGGACTTCCGCGATCATCGGCTATGTGACGCTGGCCAGCGTCCAGAACCAGAACGGCCTCAGCGACCAGGGCCAGGGCTACTACACCACGACGGCCGCCTCCGGCTCGGCGAGCTACTACGCGGCCGACACCGGCCCCGTCGGTGCGACCCAGGCCGGCGCGTTGGAGCTTTCCAACGCCGACGTCGCGACGCAGTTCTCCAACATGATCGTCATCCAGCGCGGTTACGACGCCAACGCCAAGGTCATCACCACCAGCAGCCAGATGCTGCAGACGGCGGTGAACATGGTCCAGTAAGCGGGATTCGCGGTCGAATTCCTCCTCCGGTTTGGCGGCGCCCGGTCCCTTTTTTGGGGACCGGGCGTTTGTGCGAATGTGGGAAGCTAAATAGATCACATGAATCAATAAACTTGACCCTCCTTCAGGGTCTATCCACTCTTTCAGCCAGCTATGTCCGATACCCCTCCCGCCGACTCTGGTGCCTCTGGAAACAGCTCTTCCTCCGGCATGGTTGTGGCCATCGCCGTCGCCGTCATCATGTTGGCGGCCGGATTTGCCATGGTTTACTTCATTCTTCCCGGGCGTCTGGCCGATGAATTGGCGAAGAAAATGCCCGCCGCCGACGCCTCCGAGGGGGGCGACTCCCACGGAGCCGAAGCCGCCGCGCCCGCCGAGGGGGCCAAGGGCGAGGCCAAGGCGGGCGAAGGCAAGGAAGGCGCGACCGGCGCTCCCGGCGCCGGCTTCACCCTTTCCGACATCCTCGTCAACGTCACCGGGACCGGCGGCAGCCGCTTCATCAAGGTCTCCGTCTACTTCCAGGCCCCGATGAACGTCCAGACCGAGCTCCAGGGGATGCGCGACCAGTTGAAGGACATCGTCTCCAACACGCTGGCCCAGAAAAGCCTCGCCGAGCTCTCCGATTCGGGCGTCCGCGGACGCCTCCGTTCCGAGCTCCTCGCCACCATCAACCCTCTGCTGAAGAGCAAGGGCGAGGTGCAGAACATCTACTTCCCGGAATTCATCATCCAGTAACTCGATGGCCGCCGAAACCTCCGCCGCAGATGTCCTAAGCCAGTCCGAAGTCGAGGCGATTCTCGCCTCGATCCAGACCGGCGTCGACCCCTCGGCCAAGGTAGTCACCACCTCCTCCAGTTCGAGCGGCGGCGGCGGCGGCGAGTCCTACACCAGCAGCGGCGAGGGGCACCAGGTCCAGCCCTTCGACTTCCGGAGTCCCGTCTTCCTGACCCCGGCGCAGATGCGCCGCCTCCGCATCAAGCACGAGGAATTCATCCGCAACCTCGGCGCGACCCTTTCCGTCTTCCTCCGCATGGAGTTCCTGCTCCAGATGTCCCGGCTGGAGACGACGACCTATCGCCAGCTCGTCGAGAGCATGACGATGCCGAGCTACCTCACGCTCTTCCGCATGAAGCCCCTCACGGGCATCGGCGTCCTCGACATCTCCCCCCGCCTCGGCCTCACCGTCATCGACCGGATGCTCGGCGGCCCCGGCCACTCCGTGAAGGTGGAGCGCGAGTTCACCGACATGGAGCAGACCGTCCTCGAGAACTTCATCAAGGTCATCATCAAGGAGTACACCGAGAGCTGGCTCCGCTTCCAGAAGCTCGAATGGGAGAAGGTCGGGAACGAGAACACCGTCCGTTTCCTGAACCTCGCCGACGAGGATGCCACGATGCTCTACCTGGAGATCGAGGCCCGCTTCGGCGACTGCGTCGCCAGCATGCGCTTCATCTTCTCCTACACGATGATCGAGAGCCTCGTGGAGCAGCTGATGCGGGAGATCACCGACGACCGCTCCTACGAGGAGGAGACGAAGCAGAAGCTCCCGGAGGACATGAACTCCCCGACCTACAACATCTCGATCCCCGTCTCCGCCCACTGGCGCGGCTTCACCGTTTCCCTGGCCGACATCAGCGAGCTCGCCGTCGGCGACGTCCTCATGCTCGACCCGAATAAGACCCGGCGCGCCGAGGTCGATCTCGGCCTCCTGCCGAAGTTCTACGCCGACGTCGACGCGATCCCCGGCGTCACCGCCCCCCTCGGGACGAAGGCCTCGGTCACTTTAAACAGCAAAATCGAATAATTCCCGAGCACCCTCACACACACTATGGCCGAAAAGAACATTGATCTGGTGATGGACATCATGGTGGGCCTGAGCGTCGAGCTCGGGCGCGCGCAGATGAAGGTGCGGGATGTCATGGCGCTCTCCAGCGGCACCGTGCTGCAGCTCGACAAGAAGGTCGACGAGAACGTCGACCTCTACGTCAACGGGAAGCTGATCGGGCGCGGGGAAGTCGTCGTCGTCGATGAATCGCTCGGCATCAAGATCACCGAGGTCTTCAAACAGGCCGTCGGTCGCTGAAGGACGGACGCCCCAATCCCAAATGAGCGTGGCTTGGTTCCTAGGCGCGGCGGCGGAGCAAGCGACGTCGGCCTCGGCCTCGCTTCCCTCCTCCTCCGCGTTCGCCTCGGTCGGCTCCGCCGCCGTCACCCCCCCGCTGGCGTGGTGGCGTCTGGCGGCGCTGATCGTCCTCTTCGCCGTCCTGCTCGGGATCTGGTTCTACCTGAACCGGAGCCGGTTCAACCTCCGCTCCCTCGGCTCGCTCGGTTCGACGGTCGGGGGCGGGCGGAAGATCGAGGTGAAGGAACAGCGTTGGCTCACCTCGCGGACCTCGGTCGCCCTCGTCGAGGTCGACGGGCAGCGTTTCCTCCTGGCCCACGGTCCCGATACCGCCTCCTGGCAGCCCCTGCAGCCCTCCTCCTCCGCCACCCCTCTTCCGCCCGCGTCATGAGTTCCTCCCCGTCCCCTTCCATCCCCGCCCCGGTCGCCCGCCTCCGCCGGAGCCGCCTCCTGAGGCGGGCCGCCTGCGGCAGCCTCTGCGGCCTCGTCGTCCTCCTCGCGGGCTGGCTCTTCCTCGGCCCCGGCGCGGGCCACGCCGCCGCCGCCCCCGGGGGGAACGACATCCTCAACGTCACGATCAACAACGGCCCCGGCAGCGCCAACCTGAGCATGCCGCTCCAGATCCTCGTGATGTTCACGGTGCTGAGTATCGCGCCCGGCCTCGTCATCATGACGACGTGCTTCGTCCGCATCATCATCGTCCTCTCCTTCCTCCGCAACGCGCTGACCCTCCAGACGCCGCCGAACCAGGTGCTGCTGGCGCTGGCGATGTTCCTCACCTTCTTCATCATGCAGCCGACGTGGAAGAAGGTCGTCGACGACGCGATCACGCCGATGCGGGACAACAAGATCACCTTCGAGCAGGGCGTCGACCGCGCCGAGGCCCCGCTGAAGACCTTCATGCTGAAGTACGCCGGGGAACAGGATCTCCGCCTCTTCATCAGCATGTCGCCGACGCCGGTCGAGCTGACGACGCCCGACGCCCTCCCGATCCAGATCATCATCCCGGCCTTCATGCTCTCCGAGCTGAAGCGGGGCTTCGAGATGGGGCTCATGATCCTCCTTCCCTTCCTCGTCATCGACATGGTCGTCGCCTCGATCCTGATGGCCCTCGGCATGATGATGCTGCCGCCGCCCACCGTCTCCCTGCCGGTGAAGCTGATGGTCTTCGTCCTCGTCGACGGCTGGACGCTGCTGGTGAAATCGATCGTCGATAGCTTCAAGGTTCCGACCTAGGATCAAGCGTATGGGTTCATTCAATGTCGACCAGGCCCTCGAGGTCATCCGGCTCTGCCTCTGGGAGGGGATCTATGTCTCGGCCCCGCTGATCCTCGGTGCGCTGATCATCGGCCTCATCGTCAGCATCCTCCAGACCATCACCACCATCCAGGAGGCGACGCTCTCCTTCGTCCCGAAGCTCCTCTGGGCCATCGCGGGGACGTGGTTCTTCGCCCCCTACATGCTGGCCCACCTCACCCAGCTCACCAGCACCTTCTTCCAGCGCGCGGCCGAGATCGCCAAGTAGGGGGAAGGGAAGGGGAATCATGCATCTCTTCATCGATCCCATCGCCCTGTGGCTCGTCGCCTCGCGCCTTTCGGGATGGATGCTGCTGAGCCCCGGCTTCACCGAGATCAACACCCCCCAGCTGACCCGCGCCGCGCTGATCCTCTGGCTCAGCTACCTCCTCCTTCCCCTCATCGGGCCGATCGAGGCGCCCCTCGGCTCCCTGCCCGACCTCGGGATCGCCCTCATGGGGGAGTTCGTCATCGGGGCCGGCTACGGGCTGATGCTCCGGCTGATCTTCTCGGCGGTCCAGTTCGGCGGCGTCCTGATCGACAGCGAGCTCGGCTACCTCTACGCGCAGCAGGTCAATCCCTTCGTCCCCCTCAGCGGCGGCATCTTCAGCCGCCTCTTCCTCCTCCTCTCGGTCCTCTACTTCTGGCTCTTCGATTACTTCCGGGTCGTCCTCTTCGCGCTGAAGGAAAGCTTCGTCCTCGTCCCCGTCGGGGCGATCGGCGGGGCCCTCTTCGACATCGGGCTGCTGGTGAAGCTCTCCGGGGCCCTCTTCGTCGGGGGGCTGACCATCGCCGCGCCGATCATGGCGCTGATGTTCTTCGTCACGATCTCGGTCGGCTTCCTCGCCCGCACCGTCCAGGGGTTGAGCCTGTTCTCGGAAAGCTTCGTCCTGCGGATCGTCATCGGCCTCGCCGGGGTCGTCGTCTTCCTTCCCCTCCTGTTCCTCCTCATGCGGATCGAGATGGAGCAGATCCTCCCAATGTCGTCCCGGTACTTCAAATTCGCCCTCCCCTAACCACGAGGTAACCCACCATGGCGGACGAGAACAAACCCCTACCAGCGTCAGCGAAGAAGCGGAAGGAACTCCGCGGCAAGGGGTCGGTCGTCCGCAGCCCCGACATCGTCACCACCGTCGTGATCGGGGTGACCCTCTTCGGGCTGATGTACTTCGGGAGCCGGATGGGGATCGGCTTCGCCCAGTTCATGGAGCAGTGCTTCCAGGAGGCGGGGAAGCCCGCCGGGCAGGAGACGGTCTCCGGGATCATCCGCCCCATGCTGACGGGGACGCCCGTCATGGCCCTCATGCTCTTCTGCGCCGCCGTCGTCCTGGCGGCGATCCTGGCGAACCTCGTCCAGACCGGCCCGATCATCGTCCCGTTCCAGATCGAGCAGGGGATGAGCCGTCTCAATCCGGTGAACGGGGTGAAGACGATCTTTTCCCTCCGCCGCCTCGTCGCCTCCGGGCTGGCGATCCTGAAGCTCATCATCATCGTCGCCTTCGCCTACGCGGCGGTGCGGGAACTGTGGAACTCCCCCGTCTTCCTCGGGCCGGTCAACGTCTCCCAGCTCGGGGCCTTCTTCCAGCAGGCGGCCTGGGCCGTCGGCTGGCGGATCCTCGTCGCCCTCCTGATCCTGGCGACGGTCGATTACCTCTACCAGCGCTGGCAATACGAGAAGGACAACAAGATGTCCCTCCAGGAACTGAAGGACGAAGTCCGCCAGTCCGAAGGTTCCAACGAGGTGAAGAGCCGCCAGCGCGGGATGATGCGGAAGATCCGCTCCCTCCGCCGCCAGCTGGAGGACATGACCAACGCGACGATCGTCGTGACGAACCCGACCCATTACGCCGTCGCCCTCCGCTACGTCCGCGGGGAGAACGACGCCCCGGTCGTCCTCGCCAAGGGCGTCCGGCGGAACGCCCAGGCGATCAAGGCCGAGGCGGCCCGGCTCGGCATCCCGACGATGGAGAACGTCTCCCTGGCGCGGGGCCTCTACAAGCACGCCGAGGTCGGTGAGGTGATTCCGCCCCTCTACTTCCAGGCAGTTGCACAAATCCTCGCCGATCTCTACCGTCGCGGGTACCGGGCCATGCTCGCCGAAAACGAGCAGCGGGACGGGCTCAAGTAATTTGCCATTGTTGTCATGAACGCCACCCTCATCAGCCGATTCATCCGGGGCGGAAGCGGCATCTTCAGCGTCGCGCTCCTCGGGATCGTCCTGATCCTGGTGCTGCCGATCTCGCCCGCGTTCATCGACCTCTTCCTGGTGATGAGCATGACGCTCTCGATCCTCATCATCCTCACGGTGGCGAACCTGAAGGACCCGACCGAGTTCTTCGTCTTCCCCACCGTCCTCCTCTTCACGACCCTCTTCCGTCTCGGCCTGAACGTGGCGACGACCCGCTCGATCCTGGTCAATGCCGACGCGGGCCATCTGATCACGGCCTTCGGCGAGTTCGGCGTCTCGGGGAACGCCGTCGTCGGGATCGTCGTCTTCATCATCCTGACGATCATCAACTTCATGGTCATCACGAAGGGCGCGGGCCGCGTCGCCGAGGTCTCGGCCCGGTTCACCCTGGACGCGATGCCGGGCAAGCAGATGGCGATCGATGCCGACCTCAACGCCGGGATCATCTCCGAGAAGGAGGCCCGGGACCGCCGCCAGGGCATCCAGCGGGAGGCGAGCTTCTACGGCGCGATGGACGGCGCCAGCAAGTTCGTCAGCGGCGACGCCATCGCCGGGATCATCATCACCCTCGTCAACCTGATCGGCGGCTTCGCCATCGGCGTGCTGCAGAAGGGCTACAGCGTCGAGGAATCGATTCACAAGTTCTCCCTCCTCAGTATCGGCGACGGCCTCGTCACCCAGATCCCGGCCCTGATCACCTCGGTCGCCGCCGGTATCCTCGTCACCCGTTCCAGCTCGGGCTCGGCCCTCGGGGAGGACTTCTCCAAGCAGCTCTTCGCCAGCGGCAAGGTCATGATCACGACGGGGGTCGCCCTCTGCGTCCTCGCCCTCGTCCCCGGCTTCCCCACCGTCTCGATGCTGGGCATCGGGGTGGTCCTCTTCGGCATCTCCTACTTCCTGCCGAAGAACAAGGTCGAGGCGGAGAAGCTCCAGCAGGAGCTGAAGTCGAAGGAGCAGAAAGACAAGGAAGCCCGGGACCGAGAACAGCGCCCCGAGACGATCCTGAAGCTCGACCCCCTTGCCCTCGAGATCGGCCTCGACCTCCTCCCCCTCGTCAACGGCAACGTGAAGGGGATGCTCGACCGCCTCAGCGTCCTGCGGCGGAGCCTCTCCCAGGACCTCGGTATCATCGTCCCCTCCATCGCGGTGCGCGACAACCCGAGCCTTCCCTCCCACCAGTATTCGTTCCTCCTCCGCGGCCACGACGTCGCCTCGGGCGACCTCTACCTCGGCCAGTTCCTCGCCATGGGCGTCGGGACCTCGCAGAAGCCGCTCCGGGGCCGCGCGACGAAGGAACCGGCCTTCGGCCTCCCCGCCACCTGGATCGTCGAGGCGGAGCGGCGCGAGGCGGAGCGCCTCGGCTACGCCGTCGTCGATCCGCTCTCGGTCCTCATCACCCACGTCAGCGAGACCCTCCGCCGCCACGCCGCCGACATCTTCACCCGGCAGGACACCCAGAACCTCCTCGACACGATCAAGGAGACCCACGTCGCCCTCCTCGCCGAAATCAAGCTCCTCCAGATCAACGTCGGCCTGATCCACCGCGTCCTCCAGGGGCTGCTCCGCGAGGGGATCTCGATCCGGGAACTCCCCGTCATCCTCGAAAAGCTCTGCGACCAGGTCGGCTACACGAAGAACCCCGACGAGATCGTCGAGGCCTGCCGCAAGGTCCTGAGCCTCGAGATCTGCCGCCACCTCGAGATCCAGGAGAACAAGCTCCTCTGCATCACGATGGTCCCGGAGCTCGAGCAATACGTCGCCAAGGGGGTCCGCCAGTCGCAGCAGGACATCTCCCTCGTCCTCGATCCCGGCATGGCCCGCCACCTCCACGAGCATCTCCAGCGCGGCAGCAAGGAACTCTCCCGCCAGGGCCGCAACCCGGTCCTCCTCTGCTCCCCCCTCGTCCGCCTGGGGCTGAAGCGGTTCTTCGCCGAGAGCTTCCCGCTCCTCCAGATCGCGGCCTACAACGAGATTCCGTCGAAGTACGACGTCCAGCCGGCCTACGCCATCCCGAACTATGCGGCGACGGCGCCGATCTAAAAGCGATGGCACTTTTTACATGTTTGTAAAACGGGGAATTGCCAGCCGCAACCGACTGAGATAAGCAAAGGAAAGGGGAGATACCGACATGTTCAAAATTCTGACCGAGACCAAACTCCCGCCGATGATCAACAAGGTCGTCGTCGTCGCCGGTTTGCTGGGCATGCTGGTCGGGCTCCTCCTGTGCTACACCAACCGGGAATCGCTTCCCTATTCGCTCCTTTTCGCCGCGCTCTTCGGCTGCTTCGCCGCCGCGGGGGTCAAGTTCGTCATCGTGAAATTCATCCGCGCCTGGATGGAAGGAAAGCTCGAGCAGGCCGCCAACGAGCGGGAAGAGGCCAAGCGGAAGGCCGAGGAATTGATGAAGGAAGACAAGAAGGACGAGCAGAAGAAAGCCTAGTCCCTCGATTTTTTCCCGAATTTCCATGGACCCGCAACCCTCTCCTCTTCCCCGCCGGGCGGTCGTGCCGCCGCCCCCGCCGCCCGTGAAGCGGACCGAGGAGGAGCGCGACACGCTGATCCGGTCCCTCCTGCCGATGGTGAACTTCGTCGTCGCCCGGATGGGGCTCTACCTGCCGCCCCACATCGCGCAGGACGACCTCATCAGCGCGGGCGTCATGGGCCTCCTCGACGCCGTCGACCGCTACGATCCCTCCCGCGGGACGACGCTGAAGACCTATTGCACCTTCCGCATCCGGGGCCAGATCCTCGACGAGCTCCGCCGCCTCGACTGGGTCCCCCGCTCGGTCCACAAGGATGCCCGGACCCTCGAGGCCGCCCAGGACGCCGCCGCCCAGCGCCTCGGCCGGGAGCCGACGGAGGACGAGCTGGCGAAGGAAATGGGGATGAGCGTCAAGGACCTCCTCGAGATGCTCGACCGGATCCGTCCCGTCTCCTATTTTTCCCTCCAGGAACCGGTCTTCAACAGCGAGGAGGGCGACTCTCTCTCCCACGAGGACGTTGTCGCCGATCCCACTTCTTTGACCCCATTTGCGAGCTTGCTAAATGAGGAGGATAAAGCCATTTTACGCATGACAATGGAAAAACTGCCCGTGCAGCAGCTCCATGTCCTGACGCTGTATTACATGGAAAACCTTCGCCTCAAAGACATCGCCGAGATCCTGAATATCACGGAATCCCGTGTCTCCCAGGTGCATACGCTGGCGATCACCCGGCTCCGTTCGACCTTCCTGAAGGAGCGGAAGCGGTAACCCCACAGAGAAAAGGACACCTATGTTGTTGCTTGCTGGTTGGGGTATCGTGTTCGGCTCGGTTTTCGGCGGCTTCCTGTACAACGGGGGCCACATGGAGTCCCTGCTCCACCCGGGCGAATGGTTCATCATCATCGGCGTCGGCGTCGGCTACCTCGTCGGCGGCAGCCCCGGTTCGGTCCTCAAGGCGACGCTCGCGAAGATGAAGCAGGCGACGGGGGCCGTACCCTATCCGCAGGAACGGTATCTCGATCTCTGCAAGGGGTTGTACGAGCTCTTCATGATCGCGCGCGAGCAGGGCGTCGTCGGCATCGAGGAACACGTCGTCAATCCGGCCTCGAGCCCGATCTTCTCGAAGTATCCCGCCTTCCTCGCCGACCACCACGCCATCGCCTTCCTCCAGGACGCCCTTCGGCCCCTCATCGAAGGCCGCATGAAGCCGGAACAGCTCCGCGTCTCCCTCACCGAGGAAGTGCAGAAGATCCACCACCACCAGCAGGGGCCGCTCATCATTCTCAACAAGGTCTCGGACGCGCTCCCCGGCGTCGGCATCGTCGCCGCCGTTCTCGGCATCGTCGTCACCATGGGCTTCCTCTCGGGTGAAAAGGCGGTCATCGGCGAGAAGGTCGCCTCGGCGCTCGTCGGCACCTTCCTCGGCCTCCTGCTCAGCTACGGCCTGATGCAGCCGCTCATCGTGAAGATCGAGTTCATCAACGAGGACGAGATCGCCTATTACCAGGTCATGTGCAACATGATCGTCAGCTACGCCAACGGTTCCCCGCCGATCATGGCCGCCGAATCGGGCCGCAAGGCGATTCCCCCCGACCGTCAGCCCGTGAGCGACGCGTTCGAGACCGAACTCAAATCCCTCAAGCGGCCCGCCTAGCCCCGGTGGCTAGCCAGGACCAGAAGTCACGACTATGGGCGGCGGACACGGAGGCGGAAGTTGGAAGGTCGCCTACGCGGACTTCATGACGTCGATGTTCGCGCTCTTCCTGTGCCTCTGGATCATGGGCGCCGACGAGGAGACGAAGCGCGCCATCGAGGACTATTTCCAAGGCAAGAAGACGAACATCCACGCGGGCCAGAAGGCGATCCTCGCGAAGGAAGTGACGCACGAGTACAAGCAGGTCCCACAGGACCACGCCAGCAAGGAGATGGTCTCGATCAATCCGCTCCAGCAGGCCGTCGAGGAGATCCGGAAGCAGCTGAGCAACAGCAGCGAGGTGGGCGACGACCAGATCCGCTTCGACTACACCGCCGACGGCGTCCGCATCACGATGATCGACAAGGCGAAGAAGCCGTTCTTCGAGCCGAACTCCCCCAACCTCACCGCCTTCGGCCAGTTCGTCCTCCAGACGATCGGTTGGCAGATCGAGCGGCTCCCCGTCCAGGTGGAGGTCGAGGGCCACGCCGAGCGTAGCGAGGGGAACGCCGACAATATCAAGGGGTGGGAGACCTCGACCCAGCGGGCCGTCTCCTCGGAGCAGGCCCTCGGCGACAGCGGGGTGAAGGCCTCCCAGTTCTTCCGCATCGCGGGGAAGGGCTCCTCCGATCCGATCGACCCGGCCAACCCCGGTTCCGAGGACAACCGGCGGATTGCGATTGTCTTGCGTCCGGGGGCGGGTGAAGATCCCGACAGTTTCCGTCAGAAAATGAAGGAATCCCAATCTCCATGAGCTTTCTCAATCCCGACGACAAGACCCGGATCCAGATCCGGAAGCCTTCCGCTCCCTCAGCCGCGCCTGCCGGGGCTCCCGCCGCGGGCGCTTCCCCCGTCGGCGTCGTGAAGGCCGGAGCCCCCGGAGTTCCGGGTAAGCCTCCGCTGCCGGGTGCCAAGCCCGGGCTGAAGCCGGGTGCCCCCGCCCCGAAGCCGGCGACCGCCGTCGTTGCCATCGTGAAGCAGAAAGCGCCGCCGAAGGTCGAGGTCCTGGAGACCGCTCCCGGCGTCTTTGAAGTCCACTTTTCCTGCTCCTGCGGGGAGCAGTATCTCATCCGCTGCGAGTCGGCCGACAAGGCCAAGGCGGAGGAAAAATCTTCCGCGCCCAATTTGCCCTCCTAGGCAAAAAAGCGGCAAAAAAATCCCTTTCCAAAAGGGACTTTCCTGCCGGTCCTCCGAAAAGAATCGGAGAAAACCGAGCCTTCCTCTCTTATGAGCCCTTCGGGGAGGGGATAAAATAGCCGTTCTCGATCCCGGGCAGGGGACTTGGCACAAGGCGTGCGAAGTATGAGGCAAGATGGAAATCGGCCTTTACGAAGCAGTCAGCGGGATGAAGTCGCAGGCGATCCAGCAGGAGACGATTTCCTCCAACCTGGCCCGCATGAGCATGCCCGGCAACAAGCGGACGATGGTCGCCTTCGAGATCCCGAAGGATTCCGACCTCCAGAAGGGGGGCAACATCCCCGGCACCATCCGCCGCCTCGGCATGAAGGCCGCCCCGCTCCAGGCCCGCACCGTCACCGATTTCACCCCCGCCGAGGTCGCCCGGACCGGCGCCGATTACGATTTCGGCATTGTCGGCGACGGCTTCTTCAAGGTCCGCGAACAGGACGGCTCCACTTCCTACACCCGGGACGGCCAGTTCCACCTCACGAACGAGGGGAAGATGGTGACCCTCGACGGCGCCACCGTCCTCGGCGAAGGGGATGCCCCGATCACGATCGCCGCGAAGGACTCGGTCAAGGTCAAGGTCGACCCGAACGGCGTCATCCGGGCCGACGACGGCGCGAAGAGCGTCAAGATCGGCAGCCTCACCTTCGCCCACTTCGACGATCCCCGGACCGTCCTCTCCCTCGGCGCTCCCAACGGCCGCTTCGTCGCCAGCAGCGAGGCCCCCCCCACCGCCTTCAAGTCCGGCCTGGGCAAGGACAGCGCCGTGATGCAGGGCGCGCTCGAAAGCTCCAACGCCAACTCGGTCAGCGAGATGGTCAGCCTCGTCAACGTCGTCCGCGCCTACGAGGCCAGCCAGAAGCTCACCACCGCCGAGGACACCCTCACCGGCGACATCGTCCACGCGATGAACAACACCTAAGACGGCCCCTTTTCCCATTCCTAACCCGAGAGACCCAAGACCATGATCCGTTCCCTCTACTCCGCCGCCAGCGGGATGCTCGCCCAGCAGACGAACATCGACGTCATCGCGAACAACCTGGCCAACGTCAACACGCCCGGCTTCAAGGGCTCGACGCCCCAGTTCGAGGATCTCCTCTACGATACGCAGAAGCAGCCCGGCACCGAGCTCGGCACCGGCGACAAGACCCCGGGCAGCCTCGCGGTCGGCTACGGCACGAAGGTCACCGCCACGGCCCGCGACTTCACCCAGGGCGAATTCGTCGCCGGGGATCCCCAGTATAGCGTCGCGATCAGCGGCCGCGGCTTCTTCAAGGTTCTCATGACCGACGGCTCCGGGACCAACGGCTACACCCGCGCGGGCAACTTCGCCCTGAACGCGAACGGCGAAATCGTGACCCCCGACGGCGCGAAGCTCGTCGGCGCCCCGACGATCCCGACGGGGACGAAGTCGGTCTCCATCGGGCCGGACGGCACCGTGACGCTGACCGACTCGACCGGCCAGACGGCCAGCGCCGGTCAGATCACCCTCTCCGACTTCATCAATCCGAACGGCCTCAAGGCCGAGGGCAACAACCTCTTCACCGAGACCCCCGCCTCCGGCACCGCGACCGAAGGCAAGCCCGGCTCGACCGGCCTCGGCTCCCTCCAGCAGGGCTACGTGGAAAACTCGAACGTCTCCGTCGTCAACGAGATGGTGAAGATGATCCAGGCCCAGCGCGCCTACGAGGTCAACTCCAAGGCGATTCAGGCCGCCGACAACATGATGGAGCAGGCCGACAACCTCCGCCGCTAAACCTTTCCCCACCTGACCGATGAAAACCTTCCGCCTCTCCGCTTCCGCGCTGGTGCTGGCTTCCCTCGCCGGAAGCCTCGGCCACCTCGGCGCGCAGCAGCTCGCCTCCTTCCAGGCGTCGGGCCAGGTTTTCTCCGCCGCCCAGGCTCCGGCCACCGCCGCCGACGCGGCTCCCGCTCCCGCGCCGGCCCAGGGCGTGACGATCAGCGCGCCTTCCGACCGGGTGATCCTCCAGTTCCGGCAGGAGACCGACATCGTCGGCGGCACGGTGGTGCTGGGCGATCTCGTCGCCTCGGACAAGCCGCTGCCCGCCGACCTGGCCGCGATCCCGATCGCCGTCGCCCCCGCCTTCAACACGAGCCGGATCGTCTCCCGCAACGCCGTCGAGGGGGTCCTCCTCGGCCATCCCGAATTCCGCTCCTACAGCCTTATCGGCGTCGACAGCTGCATGGTGAAGCGCCCCGGACGCACCGTCTCCGCCGCCGAGCTCCCCGCCGTCCTCCTCCCCGAGATCCAGCGGGCCACGCAGGGCGCGGGCGACGTGAAGATCGAGGAAGTCGCCCGCATCCAGGGCGGCATGATCCCCGCCGGGCGGATCGGCGCGCAGGTCCAGCTGGGCGACGGCGCGCTGAACCACACCTGGGGCACCGCGACGGTCCGCTACTACTCCGGCACGGGGGAACTCGTCGGAACCTCGACGGTCAGCTTCCGCTGGAGCTGGCAGCGGACGGCGTGGATCGCCCTCCGCCCCATCTCCCCCGGCGAGGAATACAACCCGATCGATTTCCGCGAGACCGCCGTCGACGGCATCAAGCTCGGCACGAACTTCGTCGACAAGCTCCCCGACCCGGGCGAGCTGGTCGCCGCCCGGCTGATCCCCGTCGGGACCGTCCTGGTGCCGAACGCCCTCGCGCCGAAGAAGATCGTGCAGAAGGGGAAGAACGTCACGGTGACCTACAACCAGAATCACGTGAAGATCAGCATGAGGGGCCTTTGCCTTCAGGACGGGGCCCGGGGCGAGGTGATCCCGGTGAGGAACATGAACTCCCAGAAGACGATCTACGCCAAGGTCGTCGGGGAACAGGAATTGGAGATCGTTCAATGAATCGGATGTCGGCTTTGCTCTTTGCCGCAGTGTTGCTCTTCGTCGATCGCGGCTTCGCCGAGGTCCTCGGGCCGGGCCGGATCTCGCCTTACAGCGCCCCGGGCTCGATCTTCCCCGCCGATCCGAACTCGGTCGGCGGCCGCTCGAAGTCGCTTTATTCCGATCCCTCGGCCTGCAGCATCGGGGACACGGTGACGATCGTCGTCAACCTCAGCCAGGTGTCGACCCGGGCGAAGACCCTCGCCACCGGCAAGACCGCCAGCGTCAACGACAGCGTCACCTCCTTCCTCATCCCGAACAACGTCGCCGGGAACTACGGCAACCAGTGGGCCGGGGCGCAGACCTTCGCGGGGAGCGGCTCCCAGACCAGCAACGAGGTCATGACGACGACGGTCCAGGCCCGGATCACCGAGGTCTATCCGAACGGCACCTTCCGCGTCGAGGCGCTCCGCGTCCAGCAGAACGACAAGGAACGGACGACCCTCACCCTCTCCGGCATCGTCCGCCAGCAGGACCTCGACGCGACCAACGCGGTCAGCTCGACCCAGGTGGCCGATCTCCAGATCAAAAGCGACGGCGTCGGCGACGTCACCCGCGCCACCCGCAAGGGCTGGATCACCACCATCTACGAGTTCATCAACCCTTTCTAGCCTGAGGCCCCAAGTCCAGTCCCCTCCGACACTCTTAACCGCCAACCGCTTTACCCCACGTGAACAAACTGACCCTCCTCGCCGCCCTGGTGCTCTTCGGAGTCCTCCTCAGCCTGGCCTCGACCTCGCCGAAGGCGTCGGCCACCGCCGCCGCCGTCGCGGGGCAGGGGAGTGCGAAGCCGTTCCTCGTCGAAGGCAATCACTAATCCGCCCATGAACCTCTCTCTCAAAACCCTGGCCGCCCTCGTCCTCCTCGGCGCGCTCTCCCTCGGCACCGCCTCGGCGCAGTCCCGGGTGAAGGACGTCGCCGACGTGCAGGGGAACCGGGACAACTTCCTCTACGGCTACGGCATCGTCTCCGGCCTCGCGGGGCAGGGCGATTCCGACCCGATCAGCACCCAGCAGGTCGTCTCCAACTTCCTGAAGAACTTCGGCCTCACGATCACCGCCCAGAACATCAAGGCGAAGAACTCGGCCGCCGTCATGGTCACCGCCCGGATCGGCGCGGGGCTCCGGAACGGCAAGAAGTTCGACGTCGTCGTCTCCTCCCTCAGCGATGCGAAGTCGCTCCAGGGCGGCACCCTCCAGCTCACCTACCTGATCGGCCCGGACAAGCAGGTCTACGCCCAGGCCCAGGGGCCGCTCTCCATCGGCGGCTTCACCCTCAGCGCCGGGGCGGGCGCGGCGCCGGGCGGCGGCGCGGGGGCCGAGTTCACGAAGAACCATCCCACCGTCGGCATGATCCCCGACGGGGCGATCATGGAACGTGAAATCCCCACCAGCTACTTCGCCAGCGGCGCCCTGGAGATCTCCCTCCGCGCCCCCGACTTCACCTCCGCCGTCCGCCTCGCCAACGCGGTCAACGAGCAGATCGGGCCGATCGCCGAGGCCCTCAGCTCGAGCACCGTCCGGGTCTTCGTCCCCAAGGAAGCGCAGGCCGAGGACAAGCAGCTCGAATTCATCGCCCGCGTCGAGAACGTCGTCTTCCGGCCCGACGTCCCCGCCCGGATCATCATGAACGAGCGGACCGGCACCATCGTCTTCACCTCGGCGATCAAGATCGACTCCGTCGCCATCGCCCACGGCAACCTCACCGTCCAGGTCGCCCAGAGCTACGATGTCTCCCAGCCGCCTCCCGGCACGGGCAACACCGCGATCGTCAACAACGGGAACGGGACGATCACCGGCGGCGGCGCGGCGGCGGCCCCGGCGGGCCCCGGCGGCCCCGTCACCGGCGCGCCCGGGGCGGCGATCGCCACCCCCAACGTCAGCCTCAACGTCCAGGAAGAGAAAAAGAAGATCATCGTCTTCAACGACCTCGCCACCGCCCAGGACGTCGCCGCGGCGCTCAACGCCCTCGGCGTCACGCCCCGCGACGTGATGGCGATCTTCCAGGAAATCAAGGAAGCCGGCGCCCTCCAGGCCGACCTCGTCGTCCACTAAGCCAAAACCATGACGATCTCCTCCATCAACTCGATCGCCTCCCAGGCCGGCCAGCCCGTCACCGCCCCCGCGTTGAAGGAGGCCGACACGAAGAAGCTGAAGGACACCGCCGTCCAGATGGAGGCGACGTTCAACGGCTACATGCTCGACGAAATGGTGAAGGGCCTCCCCGGCACCTCGGGCGGCAAGACCGACGAGTTCTCCGGCGAGGTCTTCGGCGGGATCTTCAAGCAGGCCATCGCCACCCAGATGGCCCAGCAGAACACCGGCCCCACGGGCATCGCCCAGCAGATGTACCAGCAGATGTTGCAGAAGCACGCCCGTTCCGAGGCGCAGAAGCAGGGCATCGCGCTCCCCGCCGGATCGCTGATCGCCCTCCGCGCCACCGCCGTGAACCCTGCCGACGAGCCCCTGACCCCTCTTTCCAAATAACATCCCCAATTTATGACCACCGCGACCTCCGAAACCCTCCCTGTCGAAAACGAAGCCGGCCAGATCGTCCTCCAGCAGCTCGAAGAGATGCTCGACGAATTGATCCAGTGCCAGCGGGACGAGCAGGAATGCATCCTGAACCGGGACGTGACGCGGCTTCCCACGATCTGCGAGAAGATCACCCACCTCACGACGAACCTGGAACGGCACCAGCTCAACCTCAAGACCTTCATCCAGGCCCGCCCGCTCTCCGAGGGGCAGGACCGCCTCCGGCAGGAGTGCGTGAAGAAGTTCCGCCGGATGCAGGACCTCGCCCAGCAGAACCACATGCTCCTGGAGAACAGCCTCCGCTTCCTCCAGCAGGTGATGTGCGAGTTCCTCGGCGCGAAGCGGAAGCAGACCACCTACAACCACATGGGATCGATCTCCAGCGCCTTCGCGGGCAGCGGCCTGCTGATGGACGTGAAGGTCTAGGTTTTTTCTGAAACAGGAATAGGAGCGAGGAACGCATTATGGCACACAGTCTTGGTCTTGCGGGCGGAATCTACCTGGGCAACGGCGCGTTGCAGGTCGCCCAGCTGCAGATCCAAACGGCCGGTCGCAACGTCGCGAACGCCTCCACGGAGGGGGCGTCCCGCCAGCGCGTCGTCTCCACGGAGGACATCACGCTGAACATCGGCGGCGGCGACATGAGCATCGGCGTCGTCAGCCTCGGCCTCACCTCGCTCCGCAACAAGTACCTCGACACCCAGGTCCAGAACGAGAACTCCAACCTCGGCTACGCGACCGAGATGGATTCCTTCACCGCCGAGGCGCAGGACGCCCTCGCGGAGCAACTCAGCAGCACCCAGCTCGATCCGACCCAGGCGACGAGCCAGACCGGCCTCACCTCGGCGGCGACGAACCTCTACACCGCGTGGAGCGCCCTCGGCGCGAACCCGACCTCGGACAACTACCGGGATGCGGTCTCCAGCGCGGCGAACTCCTTCGTCACGACGGCGAAGACGATCTACAACCAGATCGCCAGCGTGAAGGAAGGCGGCTTCACCGAGGCCAACACCGAGGTCGCGACGGTCAACTCCCTGACCACCGAGATCGCGAACTACAACGTCCAGATCTCGAAGGCCGAGCTCAACACGGCGACGGCCCAGGGCGTCCCCCTGAACCAGGCCGACGACCTCCGCGACGCCCGGCAGCTGGCGGTGGAGCAGCTTTCCAAGCTCGCGAACGTCACGGTCACGACGAACGCGCAGCACAGCAACATGATCGACATCGCGTTGACCGACACCCCCGGCGTCTCCCTCGTCACCGGGATCTACGGCGGCGGCGCGGGGACCAGCTACGCCCTCTCCGTCACCGGTTCCGACCCGACGACGGGCGCGACCGGCTACGCGATCGGCAACGACCTCACCCTGACCGCCACCTCGGCGTCGAACGGGACGACGACGGCCTCGCCGACGGGCGGCAGCCTCGGCGGCCTCCTCAACATCGACAACAACGTGATCGGCAAGGAGCAGACCACCGCGAGCGCCTTCAGCGGCGGCTCCTCGCTCCTCGACCGCTACAACACTTTCATCAACAACGTCGTCACCGGGATCAACTCCGCGGTGGCCTCGGGCTACGACCAGAACGGTGCCGCCGTGACCACTCCCTTCTTCACCACCAGCTCCTCCTCCTCGACCGCCAGCACCGGCGCCTTCGACCTCGCCGTGAACCAGGTCTACGACCTGAACAACGCGAACTACAACAACGACCTCATCCCGGCGGCGACGACGACCGCCGGCCAGCTCGACGGCAGCAACGCGACGAAGATCGCGGCGCTGGCCGACGATCCCAGCACGCTCTCCTTCTACAAGTCGGTCGTCACGACGACGGCGGCGGCCCGGAGCGCGGCGGCGACGAACCTCACTTCGCAGAATCTCATGAGCACCCAGGTCACGAACCAGCGGAACTCGGTTTCCGGCATCTCGGTGAACGACGAAACCGTCGACCTCCTCACCTTCCAGCGCGCCTTCGAGGCCTCCTCGAAGTTCATCAACACGCTGGACCAGATGTACCAGACGATCATCAACAACCTCGGTTAAGCCCCAGAGTTAATCCCAAGGAGAAATTCCCATGCGCGTCACCTCCCAGACCTTCCCGAACCAGCTCAAGGACACCACGAGCACCCTCCTGAGCCGGGAAAACAAGCTGAGCCAGCAGATCTCGACCGGGATGAACATCCTCGACCCGTCGGACAACGTCGCCGGGTTCGGCGACCTCAACAACTACCGGACGAACGAGCTGCAGACCCAGCAGTATTCGGCGAACACCGACTCCGCGACGCTGGCGGCCCAGAACAGCTACCAGGGGATGGCCGACCTCCAGACGCTGATGAGCCGCGCCAGCGAGCTGATCACCTCGGCCAACGGCGTCTCCGACGCCTCCACCTACCACATCATCGGCCAAGAAATGGGGACGATCGCCGACCAGATCGCCTCGATCGCGAACCGGTCGACGAACGGCGTCTACCTCTACGGCAGCACCGGGAACGTCCCCCCCCTCGTCTCGAACCCGAGCGCGCCGCCCAGCTACGTCTTCAACAGCTCGGCCAATTACAGCTCCAACGTCACCTCCTACGAGATCAACGCGAACCTCAGCGTGAACATCGGCCTCACCGCGGGGAGCAGCACCGCGGGCTTCAACGGCTTCCTCTACAAGGCGGGCCAGACGAGCACCGACACCTACACCCTCATCGCCTCCCTGGCGACGGAGATGCAGAACGCGACCTCGACGGCCGATCCCTTCGCGGCGGAGGGCGGCTACGCCTCGGCCATGCAGCAGGTCAACGCCGCGGTCTCCCTCTCCTCGGAGAGCGTCGGCATCGCCTCGGCGAAGCTGACCCAGCTCTCGACGAACGCGACCGCGCTGACCAACCAGATGACGAACCTGAGGAAGCAGGCCAGTACCCTCAGCGACGCCAACACGGCGAACCTGGCCACCGACCTGACGACGGTGCAGACGGCCTATCAGGCGGCATTGCAATCGGGCGCGAAGATCCTCAACATGAGCCTGCTCGATTACATCACCTAATTCTTATCCATGGCCGAACTTGACCCCATCGAGAGGGAAATCCTCGATAAAACCTTCACGTTTCCGCAGGGGATCCCCGGTTTCCCCACGCTCCACCGCTTCGTCTTCTCGCAGGAGGAGGGCCACCGCCCCTTCACCGTCATGCGGAGCGTCGAGGACGTCAACGTCGCCTTCGTGGTGATCGAGGCCTTCTACCTGAAGCCCGATTACGTCATGGACGTCGACGACATCGAGCTCGAGCCCATCGGTTCCCCCGGGCCGCTCGACTGCGTCATCCTTTTCATCATCCGCCTCGAAAGCGGGAAGCCGTTCCGCATCCACGCGAACCTCCGCGCGCCTCTCGTCCTCCACAAGGAGAAGAAGCTGGGCAGCCAGATCGTCCTCCACGATGCCCGCTACTCCGAGCAGGAAACCTTCGAATTCTAGAAAGGAAAACCCACCATGTTAGTACTTTCCAGAAAGCCCGGAGAATCGATCAAGCTGGGAGACGAGATCGAGGTTGTCATCGTCGCCGTCGAGGGCCAGCGCGTCCGCATCGGCATCAAGGCCCCCCGCGAAGTCCGCATCCTCCGCACCGAAATCGACCCGAAGATCATCCAGTCGAACCAGGACGCCGTCCTGAAGCCGAACGTCCTTCCCGCCGACCTCCTGCGGCAGGCCGCCGAGGCCCGCGCCCGCAAGGACGGGGAGGGGAAGTAATTTTACCCGGAAAGCCGATTTGGAATGGGTCTTGCTTCTTTTTAATCAATGAGAAGGACGCGATTTTATGTTTTTTTAATTAAAAACTGGACGCCCCTCTCTGCAATTGATTTAGTGTGGTAGATTTAATCTGAAGGATCACAGGGTTATGAACTCACAGTCAGGGAAGGCGACCCCCGAAATTTTGCTGGTCTTGGCGATCATCGCCCTGGCCTGCTTCGTCGGCGTCCAGAAATTCCTCCTCGATAAGAAATTCCTCGCGGTCCAGGAGAAGATCGACGGCGTCAAGAAGGACGGCGAAGACAACGTCAGCAAGCTGAGCGCGAACCTCAACAGCCGCTACCTCCAGCTCCTCAAGCTTTCCGAAGAGATCGCCATGCAGCAGGGCCGCTTCGTCACGATCGAGCGTTCCCTGGCCGCCGAGCGGGAATCGATGTCGACGCTGCAGGACGACTTCAAGCGCGATCTCGACGCCGTCCGCAAGAAGGACGGCGAGCACGCCGCGGCCGTCGCGACGCTCGAGGACAAATTCAAGAACGAGATCGCCGCGAAGGAGCGGAGCATCGGCCAGCTGCAGACCGAGTACGACGGCCTGAAGAACCTGATGGACGACCAGTCTGCCCTCCTCGTCATGGTACGCGAGCAGTCGATCCTCAACAGCGCCGGCGGCGGCGCGGGAGCGGGCGGGGCCGGCGGCAACGGCGCCGCGGGGAGCGCGACGCCCCAGCCCATCGACGTCTTCCCCACCCCGGCCACGCCCCAGTCTCCCGATTCGGTCGCCGGAAGCTCCCTCGTCCCGATTCCCTCGGGCTCCTCCCCCTCGACGCCGCAGCCGGCGCCGGTCCCCGTCCACGACGCGGGTCCGAACATGAAATAACACCTAGGAAGACCTTCTTCCTCGACAGCCCCCGAGCCGGGACAGTATTGTGCGGCGAATGTTCGCGCTGCGGGCTCGGTGAAGGGCGATGTCGCCCCGCCGTTCCGGGCTTGAATCCTTTATAGCCTCTTCGGAAAGTGACTGTTTGAACACCCCGCTTGCCCCCACCTCAGCGTCGGGAACGGAATATCGGGAAACGATCGTCGGAGTGGCCGATATCAAGATGGCCTCCGGGGCCTCCTGGATCATCACGACCTACGCCCTCGGTTCCTGTCTCGGCATCACCCTCTACGATCCGGCCAAGAAGATCGGCGGAATGCTCCATGCGATGCTTCCCGACTCGAAGCTCCACCAGAGCCAGGGCGCGACGAAGATCGCCATGTTCCTCGACAGCGGGATGAACGAGCTCCTCGCCCAGCTCAAGAAGGCGGGCGCGGGAAGCCACCTGGAGTGCAAGGTCTTCGGCGGCTCCCAGGTGATGAGTGCCGACAAGTTCTTCCGCATCGGCGACCGGAACATCGAGACCTTCAAGACCCTCAGCCAGACCCTCGGCCTCCGCGTCGGTGCCTGGGAAGTCGGCGGCCACGTCAATCGAACGATCAAATTCTATCTCGAATCGGGACAGGTCTCCGTTCGGACCCCCAACCAACCTCTCTTTTGGAAATGAGCGATCCCACGCCCACGCCGCCTCCGGGACAGCCGCTGCCTCTCAGCCTCGTTTGCGAGATGGCGCGAAGCATTCCCTGCTCCCCCTGGCTCCTGCCGCCCCTCATGGACCTCCTCTCGAAGCCCGAGAAGGCCGAGGCGAACGACGTCCAGTCGATGATCATGAAGGACCCCGGCCTCTCCACGGCGGTCCTGCGGATGGCCAACTCGGCCTTCTTCGCCTCTTCCGCCCAGTGCGAGACCGTGGCCGACGCCGTCGTCCGGATCGGCTTCAAGCAGCTCTACCGCATCGCCGCCGGTTCCCTCGCGGGCCGCTGGCTGGCGAATCAGCCCGTCGGCGCCTACGGCTGGGAGCCGGGCGATCTTTACAAGCATTCCCTCTGCGTCGCCGTCGCCTCGGAAGCGCTCGCGAAGAAGGTCGGTCACGGCATCCAGCCGGAGCTGGCCTACACCGCGGGCCTCCTCCACGATGTCGGCAAGCTCGCCCTGGCGCACGCCTGCGCCGATCAGTTCGAGCGGATCCGCGTCCACCAGCTGGAAAAGAACATCCCCTGGCGCCAGGCGGAACACGATCTCCTCGGCTACGACCACACCGACGTCGGCGGCGTCCTCACCGAAGGCTGGGGCTATCCCGTCAGCCTCATCGAGGTGGCCTGCTACTATCCCCGTCCTCGGATGGCGGGCAACGAGCAGCAGCCGCTGGTCGCCCTGGTTCATGCCGGGAAGCACCTGGCGACGAGCATGGGCTATGGCGTCGGCGAGGACGGTTTCAGCGTCGAACTCGACGAGGAACTCCTCCAGCGCCTCGGCGTGACCGAGGAACTGCTCGAGAAGCTCCTCCCCGAGATCGTCACGGGGACCGAGAAGCTCCTCAGCAGCGGCATTCCTTCCTAGACATTCGGCCCTTTCAAAAAGGGCGGTTCTCGCATAGGATTTCTGTCCCATGCGTTGCCTTCTCTCCGCCCTACTCCTGTTTCCCTCCCTGGCCTTGTGGGCCGGGGAACTGACGCTGATCGGGACGACCGACAAGGAACAGGCCTTCTACGATCCCGGCGAAAAAATGGTCTTCACCATCCGCCTCGCCGACGGTGCGGCTCCCGATGCGAAGCTCGTCGCCGGGAAGAAGCTGAAATGGACTCGCACCGGCGATGACGCGAAGACCGAGACCGGCGAGATGGTTTCGTCCGAGACCGAGCCGCTGGTCATCACGACCTCGATCGACAAGCCGGGCTTCGTCCGCATCGAGGTCGCCGCGCTCGACGAGGGGGGGAAGCCGCTCGTCAATTCCAAGGGATCGGTCCGCTTCGACGGCGGCGCGGGAGTCGAGCCGGAGAAGCTCGAGGGCGTTCCCGAACCGGCCGATTTCGACTCCTTCTGGACCGCGCAGAAGGCCCGCCTCGCCGAGGTGCCGATGAAGGTCTCCCTCACCGAGATTCCCTCACCCGATCCCGCCTTCGTCGTCTATGACGTGAAGATCGATTGCGCCGGCGGAAAGCCGGTCTCGGGCTATTTCACCAAGCCGAAGGACGCCGCGCCGAAGTCGCTCAAGGCCCGCGCCGGATTCATGGGGTACGGCGTCGGCAGCCCTCCGATCGACCGGGAGAAGGAGACGTTGGTCTTGACCATCAACGCCCACGGCATCGAGAACGGCAAGGACGCCGCCTACTATGAGGCGTTGAAGAATGGCGAGCTGAAGGGCTATGCCTTCAAGAACGACGAGAACGCCAAGCCGGAGACGGCCTACTTCAACGGGATGATCCTCCGGGTGCTGCGGGCGCTTGAATTCCTCAAGAGCCAGCCGGAGTGGAACGGGCACGATCTCATCGTCAGCGGCGGCAGCCAGGGCGGCTTCCAATCGCTGGCCGGGGCGGCATTGGACAAGGACGTCACGCTCTGCCGGGTCGGCATTCCCTGGTGCTGCGACCTGGGAGGGATCACTCTCGGGCGGCTCCGGGGCTGGCGGCCCGATTACGTCGCCGGTCTCGGCTATTACGACGGGGCCAACATGGCGAAGCGGATTACCTGCCCCACGACGATCGTGGCCGGTCTCGGCGATTACGTCTGCCCGCCGTCGGGGGTCTGCGTCCTCTACAACAACCTGAAAGCGGCCGCTTCGCGGCAGCTGGAGTTCGTGCAGGGGAGGACCCACGCCTTCGCGCCCGCCGTGGCGCAGCGGACGACGCTGAAGAGTCCTTAGGGCCATCTCCATTCATCGGCGGGCCGCCGATGAATGGAGATGGGTCCTAGGCCGGCAGCGTCTTGCGGAATGCCGCCAGCGCCTTGGCCGAGGGCTGGCCGGGGGCGGCGGGGCGGTCGAGGTAGCCGTAGAGGAGCTTCGATCCGAGGCTGCCCAGCACCTCGCGCGAGAGGTTGCCGTGGGGGCCGACGCCCATGACGGCCCACGGCTGCCTTCCTTTTTCCTCCAGCAGAACGCGGGCCAGGAGCGCGAGATCGGCCTGGCTCTCGATCCGCGCCGCGATCTTCGCGAGGGTCGGCTTCGCCTTGCGGAACGCCGCGATCCACCGGCGGAGCAGGGCCGGGGTGAGGGGCTTCGGGATCGAGTGGGCGGAGAGGATGACGGTCTTGCCGGTCACCTTCGCGGCCTCTAGGATGCCCTCCAGCTCGTTGCGGGAGGCGAGCTCGAGGTCGATCGCCTCGGCCTCGTGCATGAGGAAGGCGTAGGCCTCGGTCCGCTCGCCCGGTTTCCAGGCGCGGACGCCGCCCTCGGCGGGGATGCGGCAGGTGAGAAGGACGGGGAGCTTCCGGCGGCGCAGGGCGGGCTCGATGGCGTCGATGGTCAGCCCGGCCTTGAGGAGGGCGTCGACCCGGACTTCGGCCAGGTCGGCTCCGATCCCGTTCCCGACGAGGGAGGCGAGGAGCGCGAGTCCCTTCGGGGTCGTCACGGTGCCGACGATGAGGGGGCGGGTCGAAAGCGGGGGGAAGGAGAGGGGCATAAGGAGGTGAATGAGGCGGGAAGGGGAGGGAATCGTCGAACAGCCGGGGGCGAAGGTCAAAACGTATTTTCCTCTGTACAAACCCGAAAGACTTTGCCAAAACACACTTAAGCGGCTAATCCAGATGGATTCAGTTACCCCCGTTTTCCGTTTTAAAAATTGATATAACTCTATGCTTTTCAAATCCTTTTCGAGTTTCTTCACAAATGACATTGGTATCGATCTCGGCACGGCGAATACACTGGTCTACGTAAAAGACCGGGGAATCGTTTTGCGCGAGCCGTCGGTCGTCGCGATCCAGCAGGGGACGAAGAAAGTCCTCGCCGTCGGCGACGAGGCGAAGCGGATGCTCGGCCGCACTCCCGGCAACATCATCGCCGTCCGTCCACTGAAGGACGGGGTCATCGCCGATTTCGAGATCACCGAGGCGATGCTCAGCGCCTTCATCCGCAAGGTCCAGAACCGCCTCAAGCTCCGTCCGCCCCGGGTCGTCATCGCGGTGCCGAGCGGCATCACCGAAGTCGAGAAGCGCGCGGTGCAGGATTCCGCCCGCCACGCCGGGGCGCGTGAGGTCCACCTGATCGAGGAGCCGATGGCGGCGGCGATCGGCGTCGGCCTTCCCGTGCAGGAAGCCGCGGGCAACATGATCGTCGACATCGGCGGCGGCACCACCGAGGTCGCCATCATCTCCCTCGCGGGCATCGTCTACAGCCGCAGCGTCCGCGTCGCGGGCGACGAGCTCGACGAGAGCATCATCAATTACATGCGCCGGGCCTACAACCTCATGGTCGGCGAGCGCACCGCCGAGGAGATCAAGATCAAGATCGGCTCCGCCTATCCCCCCGAGAAGGAGACGACGATGGAAGTGCGCGGCCGCGACCTCGTCGCCGGCCTCCCGAAGACCCTCACGATCACCTCGCAGGAAGTCCGCGAGGCGCTGATGGAACCGGTCTCCGTCATCGTCGAGTCGGTCCGCATCACGCTGGAGCGCTGCCCTCCGGAGCTCTCCGCCGACCTCGTCGAGCGCGGCATCGTCCTCGCGGGCGGCGGCGCGCTGCTGCGCGGCCTCGACCGCCTGCTGGCCGAGGAGACCGGCCTTCCCGTCCACGTGGCGGAAGACCCCCTCAGCGCCGTCGCGGAAGGAACCGGCAAGGTGCTGGAAGAATTCCGGTACCTTCGCAAGATTTCCGAAGGTGAAGGCTCCTGAGCCTAATCTCGGTATCCCACTCCCCGCCGCGCTCCGCCGTCCCCTGACGGCGGGTGCCGGCGTACCGATGTCGTCGTGAACCGCCTCGTCTGGTACACCGTCTCGATCCTCGCCCTGGCCCTGGTGATGGGCGGGCTCTTCATGGAGCCCGATTCCAAGCAGCAGATCCAGAAGGTGGTCCTCGACCTCGTCTCCCCCGCGATCAGCCTCTTCGACCACCAGCGCGACGTCGCCCGCGAGGTGCGGCACAGCTTCAAGTCGCTCGACCAGGTCCAGAAGGAGGCCGCCGAGCTCCGCGAGAAGAACATCCAGCTCACGACGGAGAACGCCGTGCTGAAGAACTTCCAGGAGGAGAACGCGAAGCTCCGCGAGATGCTCGAGTTCAAGCAGGCGACCCGCTACAAGCTGATGGCTGCCCGCGTCGTCAGCCACGATCCCGCCAACTGGTGGGACACCGTCCAGATCAACCGCGGCTGGACCGACAGCGACAAGCTCGTCTCCGACCTTCCCGTCGTCACGCCGCGCGGCCTCGTCGGCAAGACGAAGCTCGTCTCCCGCAACGTCACCGAGGTCATCCTCATCAACAACCAGAACTGCCGCGTCTCCGGCGTCGTCGAGGGTTCCCGGGACCAGGGCATCGTGATCGGCATGGGCGCGCCCGCCGAGGGGAGCCCCCGCCTGCGGATGAAGTTTTTACCCCGGGGGGCCCAGTTGGCCGTCGGGCAGAGGATTTTCACGGGAGGCGCGGGCGGGGTTTTCCCTCCCGGGCTCTTCATCGGAACGATCATGGAGGCGCCTCCGCTTAGCGCCTCGACCGAATTCGGCCTCTACCGCGAGGCGGTCCTTGATCCCGCACTGGACCTGACCGACCTGGACGAGCTCTTCGTCGTCCTCTCGGAATAGAACCGCACGCAGGACATGATTTTCTGCCTCCTTGGGATCGGGCTCCTCTCGATCGTCGTGAAGATGATCGAGCCGAATCTTCCCCTCATCGGAGTGCGTCCCTTCCTCATCGTCCTCCCCGTCCTCTACGGCGCGATGCGGATGGAGGGGGGCTCCCCCTTCGTCCTCGCCGTCCTCTTCGGGACGCTGATCGACATCCTTTCCCCGCAGCGCCTCGGCACCGAGGCGATCGTCCTCTCCCTCCTCATCGTCCTCACCTGGATGCAGCGCGGCGTCTTCCCCTTCGCCAGCTACCTCAGCGCGGCGGTCCTCGCGATGGTGACCACCTTCGTCTGCTCCTTCGTCGATTACGCCTTCTTCAGCTGGCAGTCGGGGGACGCCTCCTGGCACTTCCCCGTCTGGGTCCGCTTCGCGTGGATGGCGGTGATCAACATGGTGCTGGCGGTGCCGTTTTTCTGGCTGTGCGACCTGGTCTTCATCCGCTGGTGGAAGCTCGGCGTCCGGCCTCCCGAAGAGGGGGAGAGGAGCAAGTATGCTCTTTGAGCCGATGGCCTACGCCCGCACCCGCTTCGTCGTGGTGGGCGGCTGCTTCATCCTCGGGGCCTGCGTCCTGCTGGTCCGCCTCTGGAACATCGAGGTGGCGGAGGGGAAGACCTACGCGGGGCAGCAGCGGGACCAGACGACGGTCAATGTCCGCCTCTCCCCGGCGCGCGGCGCGATCGTCGACCGGAACGGCGTCGCCTTCGCCGAGAACCGGGCGAGCTTCGACATCGATTTCTACCTCGACGAGCTGGTCCGCAACTACCGCCGGGAACACAAGAACCGCCTGCCGATGGTGACCGTGCCGAAACGCTCCGGCGGCACCCGCCAGCGGATCGACATCGTCAAGATCGTCACCACCTACCTGGAGCCGATCTCCCTCAACCTCGGCTTCGCCATCAAGCTCGACGAGAAGGCGATCAACCGCCACTACGAGACGACGCCGACGATCCCGTTCCAATACCGGAGCGACGTCGACTTCGCCACGCTGGCGAAGTTCTCCGAGCGGAGCCTCGGCGTCCCCGGCATCCAGATCGCGGTGCGGCCCGTCCGCTCCTACAACTACGGGGCGATGGCCCCCCACATCCTCGGCTACGTCGGCGTCCCGGACGAGAAGGACGTCGCCGCCCTCGAGGACGGCGAGCTGATCCCGGAAGAGGTCGGGCGGCACGGCCTGGAAAAGGCCTTCGACGGGCAGCTGCAGGGGAAGCCGGGCGCGCGCGTCCTCCAGGTCGACCACCGGGGCTACATCAACAAGGTCGAGGACGAGATCCCGCCGACCATCGGCAATTCCCTCCGCCTGACCATCGACGCCCGGATGCAGTACATCGTCGAGCAGGTCCTCCGCCGCCAGGGCCGGGCCTCGGCCGTCGTCATGGACCCGTGGAACGGGGACATCCTCGCGATGGCCTCGGTCCCCAGCTACGACCCGAACGACTTCATCCCCCGCATCAGCAGCGACAAGTGGAAGAACCTCATCGGCGACCCGACGGCCCCCCTCCTTAACCGCGCCCTCAGCACCTACGTCCCCGGCTCGACGTTCAAGGTCGTCGTCAGCCTCGCCGCGATGAAGGCGGGGAAGCTGACGCCCAACACGACGATCAACTGCCCCAGCGCAATCTGGATCGGGAACCGCCTCTTCCACAATGACGACAAGGCCGACCGCCCCGCCGTCGACGTGAAGGAATCGCTCCGTCTCTCGATCAACACCTTCTACTACCAGCTCGGCATCCGCATCGGGATCAATACGATCAAGGACTTCGCCGAGGAACTCGGCCTCGGCCTGCCGACGGAGCTGCCGCTGCCCGAGGACAAGGGGCTGATCCCGACCCCCGCCTGGCTGAAGCAGGTCCACCCCCTCGACCATTGGAGCGACGCCCGCACGGCCAACGTCTCGATCGGGCAGGGGGAAGTCGGCGTCTCGCCCGTCCAGATGGCCGTCGTCATGTCGGCGGTCGCCAACGGCGGCACGGTCTACTATCCCCGGCTCATCGAGGGGGTGAACGCATTCGACGGGAGCGAGGTCGTCTCGGTGCCGACCCGGGTCCGGGGGACGATCGACGCCGGGAAGGAGAACCTCGACGCGGTCCGCGAGGGGCTGCGCCAGGTCGTCGACTCCGGCACGGCGACGCTCGTTCAGCTTCCCTACTGGAAGGTGGCGGGGAAGACCGGCACCGCGCAGGCCTTCCGCCGCGTCGACGGGCAGACGATGCGCGATCTCCGCACCTGGTTCTACTGCTACGCCCCCTACGAGAAGCCCCGCTACGTCGTCTGTGTCCTCGTCGAGGGCGGCGAATGGGGCGGCAGCACGAACGGCCCCCTCGTCCACGACATCCTCGAGGGGCTCCACCAGCTCGAGCTCGGGCAGGTGCCCGACCTCGTCTACCTGAATCCCGCGGCGGGCAACTTCAGCGGCATGACCTCCTACACCGCCCCGGCGATGCCGAGCGACGGGCCGGTGTCGGGAACGGCGGTCCCCGAGGACGCGGCCGACGCCCCGCAGAGCCCGCCGCCCGAGAACGAGCGCTTCCTCCCCACCTCCTCCAAGGGTCCCCGCGGATCGAAACGTTAAGGATCCGCCGGAAGCCCCACGCGCCGCCAAGCCATGAAAGAAATTTTCTCCAAGATCGGACGCCTTCACTGGCCGCTCTTCTTCCTCATCCTCGCGCTCTGCGGGGCGAGCATCGCCTTCATCTACAGCGCCACCTATTTCTCCGAGGGGACCGAGTTCCGCAACGCCTGGATGAACCAGATCTACTGGCTCGTCATCGGGCTGGCCGTCTTCTTTGTCGTCGCCCTCGTCGACTACCACGTCTGGATCGAGCACGCCTGGATCTTCTACCTCGTCTCGCTCGTCCTCCTCGTCGCCGTCCTCCTCTTCGGCACCTCGATGTACGGCGCGAAGCGGTGGCTCCCCATCCCCCACGTCACCACCATCCAGCCCTCCGAGGTGGCGAAGCCCGCCTACATCCTCATGCTCGTCTGGCTGCTGTGCAAGATCCCGAACCGGGGCTTCAAGATGTGCGCCATCACCTGCGGTTTCGTCGGCATTCCGTTCCTCCTCATCAAGATGCAGCCCGACCTCGGCTCCGGCGCCGTCCTGCTGCCGATCTCGCTGATCCTCCTTTTCATCGCGGGAGTGAAGAAGCGCTACATCCTCGTTCCGATCCTTCTCGTCGTCGGCCTCGTCGGCTTCACCTACTTCGGCGTCCACAAGATGGGGATGAAGATTCCCGGCCTGAAGCAATACCAGATGGAGCGCATCGAGACGTTCTACAACCCCGATTTCGACAAGCTCGGCAAGGGCTGGATGACGAAGCAGTCCCTCATCGCCATCGGCTCCGGCGGCCTGACGGGGAAGGGCTACCTGAAGGGGACCCAGGCGATGCTCGGCTACCTGCCGAAAAACACCTCCTACAACGACTTCGTCTTCGCCAGCATCGGCGAGGAAGGCGGCTTCCGCACCGGGGCCCTCGTCATCATCGGCCTCGGGGCCGCCTTCACCCTCTGCCTCTATGTCTCTTCCCAGGCGGCCGACAATGCGGGGGCCCTCTTGGCCGCAGGAGTATCGACCCTCCTGTTCACCCATTTCTTCGTCAACATTGGCATGACCATGCGGGTCGTCCCCGTCACGGGCATCCCACTGCCGTTCATGAGCTACGGCGGCACCTTCCTCGTCATCTGCTTCTCGATGATCGGCCTGGTCCAGAGCGTCTGGATCCATCGTCGGACACGGTAGTCCTTACTTTTTCACACCCCCTTTCTCCAACCCTCACAAAGGAAAACAATTATGGTCTTAGACAAAATTCGGGAATTCTTCGGTTTCAAGAAGCACGGCGACGAGAAGGAAATCATCATCAGCTGCGAGCGCCTCGAGCGGCGCGTCGCCCTCCTCGAGGGCGGGCGGCTGGAGGAATTCGCGATCGAGCGCGATAGCGACCGCCAGATCTCGGGGAACATCTACAAGGGCCGGGTGAAGAACCTCGAGTCGGGCCTCAAGGCGATGTTCGTCGACATCGGCATCGACAAGAACGCCTTCCTCCACTACTGGGACGCGATCCCGGCGGCGCTCGACTCGAGCGTCGAGACGATCGAGCGCGGCAACAAGAAGAAGAACCAGCGCCGCGTCACCGCCGACGACATCCCCCGCCTCTACCCCCCCGGTTCCGACGTCATCGTCCAGGTGACGAAGGGCCCGATCGGGACGAAGGGCCCCCGGATCACGACGAACATCAGCCTCGCCGGGCGCTACCTCGTCCTCATGCCGTTCACCGACCAGTTCGGCATCTCCCGCAAGATCGAGAGCCAGAAGGAGCGGCAGCGCCTCCGGAAGATCCTCGCCGGCCTCGACGTGCCGGACGGCATGGGCGTCATCATTCGCACCGTCGGGGAGGGGCAGCGCCCCCGCTTCTTCGTCCGCGACCTCGCCGTTCTCCTCGAGCAGTGGAAGAAGGTCGAGCAGAAGCTCCAGAACGTCCCCGCCCCGGCCCTCCTCCTCCAGGAGCCCGACCTCGTCGAGCGGACGGTCCGCGACTTCCTCACCGACGAGATCGACCGGATCATCCTCGACAACGAGGAGGAGGCGAACCGGGTGAAGGAGCTGATCGGGAGCATCTCCAAGCGTTCCCAGAAGAAGATCCGCTACTACAACGAGGCGACGCCGATCTTCGAGCGTTTCAACGTCGACAAGCAGATCGACGGCGCCTTCCGCCGCCAGGTCTGGCTGCCGTGCGGCGGCTACCTCGTCATCGACGAGACCGAGGCGCTCGTCGCCGTCGACGTGAACACGGGCCGCAACAAGGGCGGCAAGGACCAGGACAAGACGATCACCCAGACGAACCTCGAGGCGGCCGAGGAAGTCGCCCGCCAGCTCCGGCTCCGCAACATCGGCGGCCTCGTCATCATCGACTTCATCGACATGCGGGACCGCAAGGACCAGCAGGCCGTGGTCAACAAGCTCAAGGACGGCGTCCGCCGCGACAAGGCGAAGACGAACATCCTCCCGATCTCGAGCCTCGGCCTCCTCGAGATGACCCGCCAGCGGGTCCAGGAAAGCATCAGCCGCTCCCTCTATGCCGAGTGCCCCCATTGCAAGGGCCGCGGCATGGTGAAGTCTCCCGAGACGATGAGCGTCGAGATCCAGCGCGCGATCATCCGCATCCTCCGCCTCTACCCCGATGTCCACGAGCTCCGCATCCACGTGAACGGCGTCGTCATGGAGCGGCTGAAGAACGAGGACGAGGAGCTCCTCGTCGACCTCGAGCGGCGCTTCCAGGGCCGCCTCACCTTCCGCGTCGACCCGAAGCTCGGCATCGAGGACTTCAAGCTCGTCAACGTCGCCACCGACCAGGAGATCGACCCGAAGTCGGACGCCGCCTCCGGGGCCGCCACCGCCCATGCGGAGTCGAAGGAGCACCGTTCCGACCGCGAGCGGAGCGACCGCGAACGGGGCCGCCGCTAGGAACCGGGGCCGGGGTTCCCGCTCCGCCATGAAATGAAGCCGATCCTCGAACTCTCCGTCGCGCTCCGCTACCTGCGCCCGCGGCGGACGTTCGTGTCGGCGATCACGGTCCTCTCGGTCCTCGGGGTGACGCTCGCCGTCGCCGTCCTGATCATCGTCCTCTCCGTCATGGCGGGGTTCGAGCGGGAGCTGCAGAACAAGATCATCGGCTTCAACGCCCACCTCGTCGTCACCTCGGGGGGGATCGTCGAGAAATACCCCGACCTCCTCGCCAAACTGGAGAAGGAGCCGGAGGTCCTCGGGGCCGCCCCCTACGTCACCGGGCCGATCTTCACCATCTTCCAGGGCCACACCAACGCGCCGATGCTCCGGGGAATCGACCCTGTCGCCGAGGAGCGGGTGTTGCCGTTGAAGAAATACCTCGTCGCCGGGGAGTTCGAGCTGCGCGGCGATTCGGTCCTCGTCGGGCGGGAGTGGGCGTGGCGGAACCAGGCCTTCGTCGGGGACAAGGTCACCGTCTACGGCCCCCGGCAGCTCCAGGGGATGACGAAGACGAGTGCGAAGGGAGGGAAGCCGCAGGAGGTCGTCCTCCCATCGGAACTGATCATCACCGGGATTTTCGAGACCGGGCTCTACGAGTACGACCTGAACTTCCTCCTCACCTCGCTCGAAACGGCCCAATACCTCTACAATCTCCCCGACGGCAGCGTCCACGGCATCGCCCTCCGCGTGCCCGATCCGCTCCGCGCCGGTCCGGTCCGGGACCGGATCAACGACCATTTCCCCGCCCCGATCCACGCGCGGACGTGGAGCGACATGAACCGGACCCTCTTCACCGCCATCGCGACCGAGAAGACGGTGATGGCCTTCATCCTCTTCTTCATCATGATCGTCGCCGCCTTCGGCCTCTGCAGCACCCTCATCACGATCACCGTCCAGAAGGCCCGGGAGATCGGCCTCCTGAAGGCGATCGGGGCGCGGGACGGGCAGATCCTCGGGATCTTCGTCGTCCACGGCCTCGTCGTCGGCTGCCTCGGGGCGGTCCTCGGCGTCGCGATGGCGGCGGTCGCGCTCTATTACCGCAATCCGTTCCGCGATTTCATGGGCCGCCGCCTCGGCATCGATCTCTTCCCGCCCGAGGTCTACAACTTCTCCTCGCTCCCCGCCGAGGTCTCCTTCGGCCAGGTCGGGGCGATCGCCGGGGCGGCGGTCGTCATCTGCATGGTGGCGGCGCTGATTCCGGCGCTGGCGGCGGCGCGTCTCGACCCGGTGGAGGCATTGCGTCATGAGTAATCCCTTGATCGAGGCGCGGGGCATCGGGAAGACCTACCGGATGGGGAGTGGCACCGTCCCCGTCCTTTCCGGCATCGATCTGACGATCGCTCCCGGCGACTTCCTGACGATCTGCGGGGCCTCGGGCTCGGGCAAGAGCACCCTCCTCCAGATCCTGGGCGGCCTCCAGCGGCCCGATTCGGGGGAACTCCTCTGGCGGGGCGAGGCGACCCGGGGATGGTCCCGCGCCCGCATCGCCGCATGGCGGGGGCGGCAGGTCGGCTTCGTCTTCCAGTCCTACCAGCTGTTGCCCGAGTTCTCCGCCGTCGAGAACGTCGACCTCCCCGCCGTGATCCGGGGGGAGGGGGACCGGGAGGCGAGCCTCGCCCTCCTCCGGGGCTTCGGCCTCGCCGAGCGGGCGGAGCACCGGCCGAACGAGCTTTCCGGGGGAGAACAACAGCGCGTGGCCCTCGCCCGCGCCCTGCGGAACCGCCCCTCCCTGATCCTGGCCGACGAGCCGACCGGGAGCCTCGACCGGGAGACGGGCCGGGAAATCCTCCGTTATTTGACCGAGCGGGTCGCCCGGCCCGAATTCGCCTCCAGCGCCCTCGTCGTCGTCACCCACGATCCCGAAATCGCCGCCCTGGGAGCCCGCCGGGTCGTGGTCGAGGGGGGGAAGCTCCGGGAAACGTAATTTTGATTCGCTTTCCGTCCCGGGAAGAGTAGGAATCGATGTTTCGGGATATTCCTCACGCTACTATGAAAATCTTCATCGACGGGGCCTTTTACGATCAGGCCGATGCCAAAATCTCTGTGTTCGACCACGGCCTCCTCTACGGGGACGGCGTTTTCGAGGGCATCCGGGTCTACAACGGCCGGGTCTTCCTCATGGAGGAACACCTCGACCGCCTCGCCGATTCGGCCAAGGCGATCCTGCTGAAGCTCCCGCTCTCCCTCGCCGAGATCCGCGAGGCGACCCTCGAAACCTGCCGCCAGAACAACCTCCGCGACGGCTACATCCGCCTCGTCGTCACCCGCGGCGTCGGCAACCTCGGCCTCAGCCCCGACAAGTGCCCGAAGGCGACGATCTTCATCATCGCCGACACGATCCAGCTCTACCCCGAGAAGTTCTACGAGGAAGGCCTCCGCGTCGTCACGGTGCCGAGCCAGCGCATCCCCCCGGCGGCCCTCAGCCCGGCGGTGAAGTCGCTCAACTACCTCAACAACATCATGGCGAAGATCGAGTGCCAGCAGGCCGGCGCCCAGGAGGCGATCATGCTGAACCACGAGGGGTACGTCGCCGAATGTTCCGGGGACAACGTCTTCGTCGTGAAGAAGGGCGTGATCACCACCCCGCCGATCTGGGCCGGGGCCCTCGGCGGCCTCACCCGCTCCTGCGTCATCACCCTGGCGAAGCAGGCCGGGCGCGACCTCCGCGAGAGCATGCTGACCCGGTACGACCTCTTCGTCGCCGACGAGATCTTCCTCACCGGCACCGCCGCCGAGGTCGTCCCCGTCGTCGATGTCGACGGCCGCTCGATCGGCAACGGCAAGCCCGGCCCGGTCTCGGGCGACCTGACCCGTCGTTTTCGGGAATTGACCCGGACGTCGGGTGTGGCAATTTATAGTTAAGGCCTGTGGAGGGGCAAAACCCCTCCGCGCGAGCCCCTATCGCCATGCTTAAATGCCAGTTTTGCACTGAGACGGCCACGGTCCACCTGACGCAGATCGTCGGCGGCAAGATGCAGAAGATCGATCTCTGCGAGAAGTGTGCCAAGGAAAAGGGGGTCTCCGACCCCGCCGGGTTTTCCCTGGCCGACATGCTCCTCGGCCTCGGCGCGGCCGACCAGATCAAGACGGCGACGCCCGACGAACTGATCTGCCCGCAGTGCGGCTTCACCCAGCCCGACTTCAAGAAGACGGGCCGCCTCGGCTGCGCCGCCTGCTACGAGACCTTCAACGAGGGTCTCGCGACGATCCTGAAGGACATGCACAAGGGGACGAGCCACAAGGGCAAGGCTCCGACCCGCTTCGCCAAGCAGCGGATCTTCGCCGACCAGATGCGCGACCTCCGCAAGGATCTCCAGAAGGCGATCACCGAGGAGAAGTACGAGGAGGCCGCCAGCCTCCGCGACAAGATCTCCCAGCTCGAAAGCCAGCTGAAGTAGTATGGGTCTCTCGTGGGAAGGCGTGAGGAGTTGGCCTTCCGGTCGGTTGACGTGGGCGCTCGTCGCGGGCTGGTTCGTCCTCGCCTTCCTTGATTTCCCGATCCCGTTCCTCGACGACATCTGTTACGGGGCCCCCGCCATCGAGGTCGCGAACGGCCATGGGCCGATGATTCCGTGGTCGGCCTATTACCTCGAGCGGTTCGGCGGCCATTCCTGCTACCCGCCCTATTACGCCTACCTCCTCGGCGGCTGGCTGAAGGTGTTCGGCGTCACGACGGCGAGTTTCCTCTTCTTCATGTCGACCTGCGGCGCGGCGGTGACCCTCGCCTTCGCCTATTGGATCCGCCGCTGGAAATTGCCGACGTGGACCGAGGCCGTCGCCGCCCTCCTCTTCGTCATCCTCCTGCCGACGCGGGGCTTCCGGCCCGATCTCTGCGGCTTCGCCCTGTTCGCTGTCGGGGCCTGGATGGAGGCCGGGGGAGGGGGGCCGAGGAAGCTGGCGGGCACGCTCCTCATTTTCGCCTCGGTCGCGACGCTGCCGTTCCTCGGCGTCCTCGCGCTGCCGCTCTTCCTCTACCGCTTCGCCGAGGGCTTCCTCCTTCCCGACCGGGCCCTGCGGAACGCCCGCTGGGGGGCCCTGGCGCTGCGGCTGGCCGTGGCGGGCGCGGTGACCGGGTTCCTTTTCCTGGCGATGATCGGCTTCCACCTGGAGCCGTTCTGGACGAACTTCAAGGGGAACGCCGAGGACACGGTCAACCTCCTCGGATCGATCTACCTCCACAACCTTTTCCGCTCCCCCGGCATCTTCCTGCGGTTGGTCGTCTTCCCGGCCCTCTTTTTCACCGGGGCGGCCTGCTACCTCGTCTCGGCCTACCGGGAATTCGCCCGCTCCGGCGACGGCCCGGGAAAGGTGGCCTTCTCGCTCCGCCTCGGGGCGGTGCTATTGGCATTGGGGCTCATCGTGCGGGGCATCGCCGTTTCCTCGGCGGGGCTCGCCCTCTTCGACCTCATCTGCTGCTTCGGGGCCGTCGCCGTGGCGGGGTGGGCTTGGAAGCTCGGCCGGAGGACGGTCGCGGTCGGCCTCACGGCGGCGGTTTGCGGCCTCTACCTCCTCGCCTGCTGGCAGATCGTGAACTGGATCTTCTGCAAGCCGCCGAATCCGGCCAACCTCGCCGCCATCCGGCAGGAGCTGGAAGCCGAGCCGCCCGACCTGATCCAGATCGACATGTCGGCCCTCCGCTACCTGTACGATTACCGGCTGCCGCCCAACGCCCGGGATTCGGTCTTCACCGATTTCGATTATGCGCAGTGGCAGCAATTGACGCCGGAGCAGCGCCACGGCCAGAAGCGGGTCTGGGTCGTCAACGCCGTCAGCCTGACCTATTACGACGCCTACAAGAACGATCCCCGCATCGAGCCGGTCCGCCTCTTCGGCGTGAAGATCCCCCACTGCGTCCGCAACGGGGCCGAGCTCTTCCTCCTGAAGTAGGAGGAAGTTCCCGGCCCTAGGCCGACTGGATTTCCCGCAGCCGCAGCTGGCCGCAGGCGGCGTCGATGTCGTGGCCTTTCTCGTGCCGGACGGTGGCGGTGCACCCGGCCCCCTTCAGATGGGCGGCGAAGGCCTCGATTACCGCGTCGGAGGGGCGCTTCCACGGCAGGCCCTCGACGGTGTTGTAGGGGATGAGATTGACCTTGGCCCGGACGCGGCGGGCATGGCGGGCGAGGAGCTTCGCCTCCTCGGGCGCGTCGTTCACCCCCTCGATCAGGATGTACTCGAAGGTGATGAACTGGCTCTTCTTCCCCGCATAGTCCTCGCAGGCGTCGAGGAGGGCGGCGATCGGGTATTTCCGGTTCACCGGCATGATCTGGGAGCGGACGGGATCGCTCGCCCCGTGGAGGGAGATGGCGAGGCGGAGCTGCCGGGGCTGGGCGGCGAGCATCCCGATCTGGGGGACGAGGCCGCTCGTCGAGATCGTGATGTGGCGCGCCCCGATGTTGAGGCCCCAGGGGGAGTTGATCATCTCGATCGCCTGCATCAGGTTCTCGTAGTTGGCCATCGGCTCCCCCATCCCCATGAAGACGAGGTTGTCGATCCGGGACTCGGCGACCCGCTCCGCCTCGATGATCTGGCCGACGATCTCGGCCGGGGAGAGGTGGCGCTTCCAGCCGTCGAGGCCGCTGGCGCAGAACTTGCACCCGTAGGCGCAACCGACCTGGCTCGAGACACAGAGGGTCTGCCGCGCGGAACGCTCGCCGAAGAGATCGACGTTGGCGGGAATGAGGACGCTCTCGATGAAGTCGCCCCGTTCGAGCTTCCAGAGGAATTTCCGGGTCGTGTCCTTCGAGCCCTGGATCTTCGCCGCCGTCATCGGCGTCAGGCTGTAGCGGGAGGCGAGGTGGGCCCGCATCGGGGCGGGGAGGTTCGACATCGCCTCGAAGGAGGAGGCCTTTTTCACGAAGACCCACTCGACGAGCTGCTTCCGCCGGTACTCGGGCTGGCCGGGGCCGAGGTCCCAGGCGGGGGGGAGATGGTCGAGAAGGTATTCCATGCGAACGGACTACGGTATCCGATCGGTTGCTTTGGGGCAAGGAGAGTGGCATCCTGCCCGGGTGAAAAGCACCCACGCCCTCGTTTTCGAGAAGTTCGGCCCTCCTGCGGAAGTCTTGCAGCTGATCGAGGAGCCCCTCCCGGAGACCGGGCCGGGCGAGGTGAAGGTGCGGATGATCGCCAGCCCGATCAATCCCTCCGACTTGAACTACATCGAGGGGACCTACGGCCTGAAGCCGGGACTCCCCGCCCATGCGGGGCTCGAAGGGGCGGGGGAGGTCGTCGAGGTCGGTCCGGGCGTCGAGGGCGTGAGCGAAGGGGACCTCGTCTCCGCGCCCCGCCAACTCGGGAATTGGCGGGAAGCCTTCGTCGCCCCCGCCGCCGACCTCCGGGTCTTCCCGAAGGGGTTGAAGCCGGAGCAGGCGGCGATGTTCCATATCAATCCGCTGACGGCCTGGGCCTTCCTCCACGAGATCGTCCCCCTCCAGCCGGGGGCCTGGATCGTCCAGAACGCGGCGACCTCGGCGGTGGGGCGGCAGGTGATCGCCCTCGCCCATAAGCTCGGCCTGCGGACAGTGAACCTCGTCCGCAAGGCCGACGATATCCCCCTCCTGAAGGCGCTCGGGGCCGACGTGGTCGCCGTCACCGAGGGGGCCGACGCCGGGGCGATCCGGGAGGAGATGGGGAAGGGGAAAGCTTTATTGGGCCTGAACGCCGTCGGCGGGGAGAGCGCCGCCTTGGTCTCGAAGCTCCTTGCCCCAGGCGGGGTCCACGTGACCTATGGGGCGATGAGCCGCCAGCCGGTGAAGGTCTCCAACGGGGCGCTGATCTTCAGCGCGATGACCTATCGCGGTTTCTGGCTGACCCATTGGCTGAAGGGGGTGAGCCCGGCCCGGCTCGCCGAGGCCGAGGCGATGGTCGCCGATTGCTTCCGGGAAGGGATTTTCCAGGCCGAAGTGGCTGGAAAGTATTCGCTTAACGAATACAAGGAAGCACTCGCTTCGATCGGAAAAGAGCGGGGGAAGAATTTATTTCAGCTCTCTGTGTAATTCTTTTGCACTTTTTACGCCCCCTGCTATCAAATGTCCTCTGAATGAGGGCTCGTTCGATCCTCTGTGTCATAGGCTTGTGCCTTGGACTCGCGCTTCCTGAGCGGCCGGTTTCGGCCCAGGAAGCGGGGGTCGGCCCCGACGCATCGACGTCCCTTTCCCCCCTGCCCAGTGTGCCGGCCGTCCCGACGGGGGCGATCCCGATGGAAATCACCGCCGACGGGGAGACGAATTTCATCGCCGGGCTGGCGACGGCGAGCGTCAACGTCATCGTCCGTTACGGGGGCGATATCCTCTACGCCGACAAGGTGGTCTTCGACTCGAAGACGAAGACGGCGATGGCCGAGGGGAACGTCCGCATCTATACCGGCCCCCGCCTCTACCGGGGCGACCACATCAGCTACAACTTCGAGACCCACGCGGTGACGTCGACCGACTTCGCCCTCGCCACCTTCCCCGTCTTCGGCGCGGGCCGGAAAGTCTCCACCCCCGACGACAACCACTACCAGATCACCGACGGCTACGTGACGACCGAGAACCGGACCAATCCCGGCTTCCGCATCAAGGCCCACACGATCGAGATTTATCCCAACGACCGGGTCGTCCTGAAGAACGTCGTTTTCTACGTCGGCGACGTGCCGGTGATGTGGATGCCCTTCTTCTACCAGGACCTCCAGTCGAACGACACGACGGTCAGCTTCCGCGGCGGCACCAATTCCCGCTTCGGCGTCGAGCTCCTCTCGACCGTGAACTGGCGGGTGAGCAAGGACTTCCAGGTCGCCTTCCACGAGGATTACCGCTCCCGCCGGGGCGAGGCGGGCGGCGTCGACTTCAAGTTCCGGCCGACCAAGGACGGCAGCGGCTTCTTCCGCGCCTATTCCGTCAACGACGACGACTCGAAGGAGAACCCGACCTCGATTCCCCGTTCCCCCATCGGGCGGGACCGCTACCTCTTCGCCCTCCAGGAGATCTTCCCCGTTTCCGACGGCCTGACCGGCAAGATCAACGCCAACGTCTGGAGCGATCCCTACATCACCGAGGACTTCTACCGGAACCAGTTCGCCGGGGAGCGGATGCCCGACAACACGGTCGAGTTCACCCAGTGGACGCCGAACTTCGAGGTCTCCGTCCTCGGACGCCTCCAGCCGAACCGCTTCTTCGACGGCACCGAGCGGGCCCCCGAGGTCCGCCTCGACCTGAAGCCGGTGAGCCTCTTCGGCAGCCGCGTCCAGTATCAGGGCGAGGCGAGCGTCGTCAATTTCCAGCAGAATTTCTCGAACCAGACCTACTACAACGCCGTCCGTCCGAAGAACTACAGCGCCTACCGCTGGGACACCTACCACCAGTTCTCCCTGCCCCAGCAGTTCTTCGGCTGGCTGAACTCGACCCCCCACGTCGGGTTCCGCGGGACGGCGTGGAGCAACGACAACAACGGCCTCTATACCGACCACGTCCAGGACTCGGCCCAGCGCGCCGTCGTCGACGCGGGCGAGGAACTCTCCTTCAAGCTCTCCCAGACTTGGAACGACGCAAACGTCCCCGGCCTCGCCGTCGACGGCTTACGCCATGTCGTCGAGCCCTACATGAACGCCGAGGCGATCCTCCCCACCGCCGGGCGCGACCTCGTCCGGGGCTTCGACGACCGGGTGGCGAACACCTGGGCCAACCCCCTCGGCTTCCCCGGCTGGAACTCGGTCGATTCCATCGACCGCCAGGTCGTCCTCCGCGAGGGCGTCCGGAACAAGATCCAGACGAAGCGCGACGGGAAGAACTGGGACCTCCTCGACTGGGACCTCTACACCGACGTCAACCTCACCCGGCATTATGACGAAGAGCAGATCCTCCGTTCCGACACTCTCAGCCACGCCTACAGCGACCTCACGATCCGGCCCTTCCCCTGGCTCCACTTCGATTCCCGCGCGGCGATCGACACGAAGGGGAACAGCTACGACATGTACGACCAGAGCATCTCCTGGCAGCCCGACCGCTCCTACCAGTTCACCGTCGGCGACCGCCTCCTCCAGAACGTCACCGCCGTCGACATCTACGGCCTGCCGATCCAGAACTCGAACAACATCTACGTGAAGAATTTCTGGCGCCTGAACGAGCATTGGCAGTTCCAGACCTTCCACGCCTTCGACACCACGGACAGCCACCTCAGCGAGCAGAATTACACCATCTACCGCGACCTCTCCTCCTGGCAGATCGGCCTGACCCTCTCGGAGCGGAACAACCGCAACAGCGAGAGCGAGCAGTCGGTCTACCTGAGCTTCACGCTGAAGGCCTTCCCCAACGCGAGCATCCGCGTTTCCGAATAAGCGTGCGGCAGCCTTTCTGGAATAACGCTTTTCAGACGCCGTTTTTCGTCGCAACCTCCTACTTTTCGTCTTTTTATGAAGCTAGCCATTATCGGGTCGGGTTATGTTGGTCTTACGACAGGAACGTGCTTTGCCGAGGTCGGTCACGAGGTGATCTGCGTCGACAACAACGAGCATAAGGTCGCCGCCCTGCGCGCGGGGAAGATCCCCATCTACGAGCCCGGCCTCGAGGAGATGATCGTCCGCAACGTCGCCAACGGGCGGCTGAAGTTCACGACCTCGATCAAGGAAGGCGTCGACAACGCCCTCGTCGTCTTCATCGCCGTCCCCACGCCGCCCCAGCCCGACGGCAGCGTCGACCTCAGCTTCGTCGAGAAGGTCGCCCGCGAGATCGCCGGCGTCATCACCGACTACCGCGTCGTCGTCGACAAGAGCACCGTCCCCGTGAAGACCGGCGAGAAGGTCCGCCAGACCATCTCCCGCTACAACTCGGGCGGCGTCGAGTTCGACGTCGTCAGCAATCCCGAGTTCCTCCGCGAAGGCTCCGCCGTCGCCGACCTCATGAAGCCGGACCGCGTCGTCGTCGGCGCCGACACCGAGAAGGCCGGGAACATCATGAAGGAGCTCTACACCCCCTTCGGCGCGCCGATCCTCGTCACCGACCTCAACTCGGCCGAGCTCATCAAGCATGCCGCGAACAGCTTCCTCGCGCTGAAGATCTCCTACATCAACGCGATCTCCCGCATCTGCGAGGCCTCCGGGGCGAACGTCGAGATGGTCGCCCAGGGCATGGGCGCCGACCACCGCATCGGCCGCGCCTTCCTCAACGCGGGCATCGGCTACGGCGGCTCGTGCTTCCCGAAGGATCTCTCCGCCTTCATCCGCATCTCCGAGGATCTCGGCTACGACTTCGGCCTCCTGAAGGAGGTCTCCCGGATCAACGACGACCAGCGGGAGCACTTCGTGAAGCAGATCCGCGACAGCCTCTGGGTCTTCCGCGAAAAGCGGGTCGGCCTCCTCGGCCTCGCCTTCAAGGGGAACACCGACGACGTCCGCAACAGCGTCGCGATGGACCTCGCCCAGATCTTCCTGAAGGAAGGGGCCCACGTCATCGCCTATGACCCGCAGGGCGCGGAGAAGGCGAAGGAAATCGAGCCCCGCCTCGAGATCGTCTCCAGGGGCGAGGACGTCGCCGAGAAGGCCGACGTCATCGTCGTGGCGACGGAGTGGAAGGAATTCCGCGACCTCGACTGGGCCTCGATGCGGAAGCGCGCCCTCAGCAACCTCCTCTTCGACGGCCGCAACCTCCTCGACCCCGCGAAGGTCGCCGCCCTCGGATTCGAATACCACAGCATCGGCCGCCGCTAGGCCGGGCCGATCGCGCATCAGACTATTGCCATGAACACGATTTTGGTTGGAGCCCAATGGGGCGATGAAGGAAAAGGGAAGATCATCGACGTCCTGACGAAGGACGTCGACATCGTCGTCCGCTCCCAGGGCGGGAACAACGCCGGGCACACCGTCGAGGTCGGCGAGGAGAAGTACATCCTCCACCTCATCCCCTCCGGCATCCTCTGGCCGAAGAAGACCTGCGTCATCGGCAACGGCGTCGTCATCGATCCGGTCTCCCTCGTGAAGGAGATCAAGGGCCTCGAATCGCGCGGCTTCAAGACCGCCGGACGCCTCCTCCTCAGCGAGATGGCCCACCTCGTCTTCCCCTACCACCGCGCCATCGACGAGCTCCGCGAGATCCGCAAGGGCAAGGGCAAGATCGGGACGACGAAGCGCGGCATCGGCCCCGCCTACGGCGACAAGGCCGCCCGCGTCGGCCTCCGCCTCGTCGACCTCCTCGACGCCCGGAAGTTCAAGGACAAGCTCGCCGAGCGGATCGAGACGAACAACATCGCGATCAAGGCCCTCGGCGGCAAGGCGATCCCCTTCAAGGAAACGCACGCCGACTACGAAGCCGCGGCGAAGGTCCTCCGCCCCTACGTCACCCACACCGTCGTCTGGCTCCACGAGGCCCTGGCGAAGAAGAAGAAGATGCTCTTCGAGGGCGCGCAAGGAACCTTCCTCGACATCGACTTCGGCACCTATCCCTACGTCACCTCGTCGAACACGACGGCAGGCGGCGCCTCGACCGGCTCCGGCGTCCCGCCTCACCGGATCGACCGCGTCGTCGGCGTGATGAAGGCCTACACCACCCGCGTCGGCGAGGGGAACCTCCCGACCGAGAGCGAGGAACTGAGCGATCTCTTCCACGGCATGGGCCGGGAATTCGGCGCGACGACCGGCCGCGCCCGCCGCTGCGGTTGGTTCGACGCCGTCGCCACCCATTACGCCAGCCTGGTGAACGGCTTCGACGAACTCGCCGTGACGAACCTCGACGGCCTCGACTCGCTCGCCGAGATCAAGGTCTGCACCGCCTACGAGATCAAGGGCAAGAAGTTCGCCCACCCCCCCGCCGACATCGCCGAGTGGAACGCGGTGAAGCCGGTCTACAAGACGTTCAAGGGGTGGAAGAGCGACACCAGCAAGATCCGCGAATACAAGAAGCTCCCCCTTGCGGCCCGGAACTACCTCAAGGCGATCGGCGATCTCACCGGCGGAAAGCTGACCATCGCCTCGGTCGGCCCCCGCCGCGAGGCGACGCTCTGGGTTTAACCGGACTCCCCTCCAGCGGACGGAACATCCCCATGGCATCCGCCCCCGAAAAGAGCAAGATCCCCCGCCACGTCGCCCTCATCATGGACGGCAACGGGCGGTGGGCCCGTTCGCGGAAGATGCTTCGGGCGATGGGCCACCGGGAGGGGGTCGAGTCGGTCCGGGAGATCGTCCGCGTCGGGAGCGAGGTCGGGGTCGAGTTCCTGACCCTCTACGCCTTCTCGGTCGAGAACTGGCAGCGGCCCGCCGCCGAGGTGGCGACCCTCATGCGGTTCCTCGAGTCGTTCCTGAAGAACGAGGTTCCCGAGCTCCACAGGAACAACGTCCGCCTTCACGCCATCGGCCGCCTGAACGATCTGCCGAAGCGGGTCCAGGCCCAGCTCCACAAGAGCATCGAGGCGACGAAGGAGAACACCGGCCTCACCCTCATCCTCGCCCTCAGCTACGGTGGACGGGTCGAGATCGTCGAGGCTGTCCGCTCCCTCATCCGGGAGGTCCAGGAAGGGCGTCTCGACGCGGCGCAGATCGACGAGAACGCCTTCAGCCACCATCTCTACACCCGCTACTACCCCGATCCCGACCTCCTGATCCGGACCAGCGGCGAGATGCGTCTCTCGAACTTCCTCCTCTGGCAGCTTTCCTACACCGAGATCTACGTCACGAAGACCCTCTGGCCCGATTTCCGCCGCGCGGAGTTCCTCGCCGCCCTCGCCGATTATGCGGGGAGACAACGGCGCTTCGGTAAGGTATAGGGGAGGGGAATTTATGGGAGTTTCCCGTTCCGTCCTTCTCCGCCGCGGCTTCTCGACGCTCCTCCTCTGGGGCATCGTCCTCTGGATTCTGCTCTCGGGCTCGAAGCTCTGGCCGATGGTTCTTCTCTCCGTCTCGGGCCTCCTGGCCCAGTGGGAGTTCTATCAGATCCAGCGGGAGAAGAAGCTCCGCGTCTTCCGGCGCTGGGGGGTCTTCTGCGGCCTCCTGCTCTACGTCGGCTGCGGCATCATCCTGATCGGCGCGCCCCGATACATCGCCCGGATCGACCTGCTGGAACAGGCGATCTTCGTCCTCCTGACCATCGGCGTCCTCGTCCGCGTCGTCCTCTCCAAGGAGGCCTTCGAGACCCCCATCGTCACCGTTGCGCTGACCCTCCTCGGCTTCTTCTACATCCCGTTCCTCTTCACCTTCTTCGCCCGCCTCGCCTTCTGGCCGGGGGCGACCTACCAGACGGCGTTCATCCTCTTCTACCTCCTGGCGGTGACGAAGTTCTGCGACGCCGGGGCCTTCGTTGCCGGGAGCCTGGCGGGGAAGCACAAGATGATCCCCCGGATCAGCCCCGGGAAGACGTGGGAAGGGTTTGCCGGAGGGGTCGCCCTCTCGGTCGTCATCAGCGTCCTCCTGATCCATTATTTCCCGAAAGGCCTCCCCGATTTCGGCCTCTGGGACGGGGTTTGCCTCGGCACCCTGCTGGCTCTGGCGAGCGTCGTCGGCGACCTGGCCGAGTCGGTCGTGAAGCGGGACGCCCAAATCAAGGATTCGGGCCGGTTCATCCCCGGAATCGGCGGCGCCCTCGACCTGATCGACAGCATCCTTTTCACCGCCCCCGTCTTCTATTTTTACGTCCAGTTCCGGGTCGGATTTGCATGGTAATCAAGCGGGAACTCCCTACGCTAAGGGTTCCTAATTTGTTCCTGATTTTTCCTATCCATGCGTAAGAAAGTTCTCATCCTCGGCTCGACCGGTTCGATCGGCCTGAGCGCCCTCAAGGTGGCCCGCGATCTGCCCGACCGGATGGAGGTCGTCGGCCTCGCCGCCGCCAGCTCCGCGAAGGTCCTGGCCGAGCAGGCCCGGGAATTCCGCCCGAAGGCCGTCGCCCTCTTCAACGAGGCCGGTCTCCCCGAACTCAAGGCCGGTCTCCCCGTCGGGACCGAGTGCTATGCCGGGGCCGAAGGGTTGATCAAACTGGTCGAGGTCACGGGGGCCGACATGGTCCTCGTCGCCATCGTCGGGACCCAGGGCCTCCATCCCGCGCTGGCCGCCATCGAGGCGGGCAAGGAACTCGCCGTCGCCAGCAAGGAAATCCTCGTCATGGCCGGGGCCATCGTCACCGAGGCGGCGAAGCGGAAGAACGTCCCGATCCTCCCCGTCGACAGCGAGCACAACGCGATCTTCCAGTGCCTCCACGGAGAGACCCCGAAGCATGTCCGCCGCCTCATCCTCACCGCCTCGGGCGGTCCCTTCCGCAAGACGGCGAAGGAAGCCCTCCGCGAGGTCACCCTCGAGCAGGCACTGAAGCATCCCACCTGGACGATGGGCCGGAAGATCACGATCGATTCGGCGACGATGTTCAACAAGGGCCTCGAGATGATCGAGGCGAAGTGGCTCTTCGACGTCCCGATGTCGCAGGTCGACGTCGTCGTCCATCCGCAGAGCATCGTCCATTCCCTCGTCGAGTTCGTCGACGGCTCGCAGCTCGCCCAGCTCAGCCATTCCGACATGTGCTTCCCGATCCAGTACGCGATCACCTACCCGGCGCGGCTGCCGAACAGCCTCCGCCCGCTGAACCTCGCCGAGGTCGGCTCCCTCGCCTTCGAGGCCCCCGATGCCGACCGCTTCCCGGCCCTCCGCCTCGCGCGGCAGGCGGGCGAGGCCTGCGGCACGCTGCCGTCGGTCTTCAACGCGGCGAACGAGGTCGCCGTCGACGCCTTCGTCGCCCGGACGATCCGCTTCGACGAGATCCCGGCCTGCGTCGAGGCGGTGATGGACCGCCACACGCTCGTTTCGACCCCCTCGCTCGACGCCCTCATCGCCGCCGACGGCTGGGCCCGGCAGGCGGCCGCCGAATGGGTCCGCGTCGAGGCGGGCGGGTACGCCGCCCTCCAATCCCTGGCCAAGGCCTGATTTTTTCTTTTTTAATATGGGACGCTTCACTTTCCGTTTTTGGCTCAAGATCGCCATCGCCCTGGCGCTGGCCGCCGGGGTGGCTTGGTATTTCCGCACCGCCCAGCCCCTCGTCGTGCTGGCGGAGGTGCTGCTCTCCTTCAACCTCTTCATCTTCGTCCACGAGCTCGGCCACTTCCTCGCCGCGAAGTGGCGGGGGCTGGTGATCGAGCGGTTCGCCCTCTGGTTCGGCAAGCCGCTCTGGAAGAAGCGGATCGGCGGGGTTGACTGGATCCTCGGCTCGATCCCGGCGGGCGGCTACGTCGCCCTGCCGCAGATGGCCCCGATGGAAGCGATCGAAGGGGGTGGCGCCGGCGGCGATATCGCCCGCGAGAACCTTCCCCCGATCTCGGTCCTCGACAAGGCGATCGTCGCCTTTGCCGGGCCGCTCTTCAGCATGGGGCTCGCGCTCGTCTTCTCCTGCCTCGTCTGGGCCGTCGGACGTCCCCTCGGCGAGGGCGACAGCACGACGGTGGTCGGCTACGTCGAGGAAAACTCCCCGGCCTCCCGCGCCGGGTTGCAGGCGGGGGACAAGATCCTCTCGATCGACGGCCACCCGGTCGACCGCTTCTCCGGGATGAAGGCGACGTCGATCACGTGGCGGATCGTCAGCAGCGAGGGGGAGACGATCGCCTTCGAGGTCGCCCGCCCCGGGCAGGCCGCCCCGCTCCGCTTCGACGTCGTTCCCGAGATCCCGAAGGGGAGCGTCTTCCAGCGGAAGGCGCTCCGGCAGATCGAAATCTGGCCCGCGATCACTCCCATCGTGGCGAAGGTCTTCCCCGGCGGCCCCGCCGCCCGGGCCGGCATCCGGGCGAACGACGAGGTCGTCTCCGTCAACGGCGAGCGCCTCTTCTCGACGGCGGCGCTCGGCGGTTACATGGCGGCCCATCCCGGGGAACTCCGCCTCGTCGTCGTGCGGGGAGGGGAGAAGCAGCCCCAGACGATCTCGATGACGCCGGAGATCCCCGTCGGGCAGAAGGAATACCGGATCGGCCTCGTCTGGGACCCGCACGGCAAGATGGGACTCATCTTCCCGACGCCGCTGGAACAGGTCCGGGATACGGTCGACTCGATGAAGAACACCCTCGGTTCGGTCTTCTCGCCGAAGTCGGGCATCGGGGCGCAGCACCTCAGCGGACCGATCGGCATCCTCCGTTACCTCTACATCCTCTTCGTCTCGCAGGACGGCTGGCGGCTGGTCCTCTGGTTCAGCGTCTTCCTCAACATCAACCTCGCGATCATGAACCTCCTCCCGATCCCGATCCTCGACGGCGGCCACATCGTGATGGCCGTCATCGAGGCGATCCGCCGGAGGCCGCTCTCCCTGCGGACACTCGAGTTCGTGAACTCGGCCTGCGCCGCCGTCGTCATCGGCTTCCTCGCCTACGTCACCTTCTTCGACCTCCAGGACCTGCCTTGGAAGCGGCACGCGAAGGAGGCCGCCCCCTCGGAGATGAAGTTCGCCCCGGAGCCCGCAGCCGCCCCCGCGACCCCTTCCGCGCCCGCGCAACCTAAGCCTTGAGCCCCGGCCATTTGGCGTTTATTTTAATCAAAAACCGTTCCGTCCGCTAAAGAAGCATGAAGCACACTCCCCATCCCTATCGTTATCAGCGCCGCCTCACCCGCGAGGTCCTCGTCGGCGGAATCGGCTTCGGCGCGGCGAACCCGATCCGGGTCCAGTCGATGATCACCTGCGATACGATGGACACGGCGAAGTCGGTCGGCCAGACCACCGACCTCGCGAACGCCGGCTGTTCCCTCGTCCGCATCACCGCGCCGACGGTGAAGGACGCCGCCAATCTCCAGAACATCAAGGCGGAGCTCGCCGCGAAGGGGATCAACGTCCCGATCGTCGCCGACATCCATTTCAAGCCCGAGGCCGCGATGGAGGCCGCGAAGTGGGTCGACAAGATCCGCATCAACCCCGGCAACTTCGCCGACAAGAAGAAGTTCAACGTCCGCGACTACACCGACGAGCAGTACGCCGAGGAGATCGCCCGGATCGAGGAATGCTTCGAGCCCCTCGTCCGCCTCTGCCAGGAGCGGAAGATCGCCATGCGGATCGGGACGAACCACGGCTCCCTCGCCGACCGGCTCATGAACCGCTACGGCGATTCCCCGCAGGGGATGGTCGAGAGCGCCCTCGAATACGCCCGCGCCGCCCGGAAGTTCGGCTACAATGACTTCGTCTTCTCGATGAAGTCGTCGAACCCGAAGGTGATGATCGGGGCTTACCGCCTCCTCGTCGCGACCCTCGATTCCCTCGGGCCCGACTGGAACTACCCGATCCACCTCGGCGTCACCGAGGCGGGCGACGGCGAGGACGGTCGCATCAAGAGCGCCATCGGCATCGGCGCGTTGCTGGCCGACGGCATCGGCGATACTCTCCGCGTTTCCCTCACCGAGGACAGCATCCGGGAGATCCCTGTCGGCCGGGCCCTCGCGGCCCAGGTGGCGAAGCTCGCCGCGCTCCCTCCGCTCCCCGATTCCCCCGCGCTCTCCTTCGATCCCTTCACCTACACCCGCCGCGCCTCGAAGACGATCAAGGTCGGCGACTTCGCCCTCGGCGGCGGGGAGACGATCCGCGTCGTCGTCCCGGAGAAGAATTTCAACCTCCTCGCCTCGGCGAACGAGACCTTCGGCGACATCGCGCCCGAGATCGTCTACGAGAAGTCGGGCGTCATCGAGGTCGACCTGACCGACGCGAAGGCCTTCGAGTTCCTCGAGAAGGAAGAGGAGCCCCGCTTCGTCACGATCAAGGACGGTACCCCCTACGCTCCCATCGCCGCCTTCCGCTACCTGGCGGCGAAGATCCCGGCCCGCCACGCGATCCTCCTGAAGGACACCTTCAACCCGCCCGCCGAAGGAACCCAGCCCGACCCGCTGGAGGCTCTCCTTACTGCGGCGACGACGATTGGCGCCCTCCTCTGCGACGGCATCGGCGACGCGATCCTCGTCCGGGGCGAGCCGGGCGCGGGCGGCGCGCTGCGCCTCTCCTACAACATCCTCCAGGCCTCGGGGAACCGGATCTTCAAGACCGACTACGTCGCCTGTCCCTCGTGCGGGCGGACGCTCTTCGACCTCCAGACGACGACGGCCAAGATCCGCGCGGCGACGAACCACCTGAAGGGAGTGAAGATCGCCGTCATGGGCTGCATCGTGAATGGCCCCGGCGAGATGGCCGACGCCGATTTCGGCTACGTCGGCGGCGCGCCGAGCAAGATCAACCTCTACATCAACAAGACCCCGGTGAAGTTCAATATTCCCGAGGCCGAGGCTGTCGACCGCCTCGTCGACCTGATCAAGGAGAACGGCCGCTGGGTCGATCCGGCGCCGACGCCCGCCAAGGTCTAAGACCTGTCCGCTCCAAGCAAAACGCCTTGCTTCCCTTCCGGGGAGCAAGGCGTTTTTGTTGGAGGGCAGGGAGAGTTACTGGACGGAGAGGCCGCCGTCGACCAGCGAGGCGGTGCCGGTGACGAAGGAGGAATCATCCGAGGCGAGGAAGAGGACCGCCTTGGCCAGCTCCTCGGGCTGCCCGACCCGCTTCAGCGCGTGCATGTTCGCGAGGCCCGACTGGGCTTCGGGGGTGTCGTTCTTCTCGCGGAACATCGGGGTGTCGATCGCGCCGGGGAGGACGGCGTTCACCCGGATCTTCTGAGCCCCGTATTCGACGGCGAGGGTCTGCGTCAGGCCGATCAGCCCGGCCTTGCTCGCCGCGTAGGCTGCCACGCCGGGGAAGGAGCGGGTGTGGCCGACGAAGGTCGAGGTGAAGATGAGGGAGCCGCCTCCGGCCTTGATCAGCTCGGGAATCTGGTGCTTCGCCCCGAGGAAGGCGCTGGTGAGGTTGACGGCGAGGGTGTCGTTCCAGCCCGCTTCGGAAACCCCGATGGTCGGCCCCAGCTCGCCGAGGGTTCCGGCGTTGTTGAAGGCGACGTCGAGGCGGCCGTATTTCTCGAGGGCGAGGGCGACCAGGGCCTGCGCGTAGGCTTCCGACTTCACGTCCCCGGCGAGGGCGACGGCCTGGCCGCCCGCCGCCTCGATCTCGGCGACCAGGGTGGCGAGTTCGCTTTCCCGGCGCGCGCCGACGACCACCTTCGCCCCTTCGGCGGCGAAGAGTTTGGCGGTATCCCGGCCGATGCCGGAGCTGGCCCCGGTGACGAGGGCCACTTTGTCTTTCAGTCTGTTGCTCATAAGATTCGTTTCTTTTTTGATTTATTTGGAACGTTCGTTCCGTTATTATGCCTCAAGCTAATCGGGACCTGGCCTGGAGTCAACATAATTATGAAACGATCGATCCAAAATATCGAAAAGAAGCCCCGGAGCCGGGGTCGTCCCCGGGCGTTCGACCGGGAAGCGGCCCTCGACCGGGCGATGGAACTCTTCTGGGAGCGGGGCTTCGAGGGGACCTCCCTCGACAGCCTGACCGAGGCGATGGGGATCAGCACGTCGAGCCTCTATGCCACCTTCGGCGACAAGGAGAGGCTGTTCCAGGCCGCCATCGAGCGTTATTCCGCCGGGCCGGGGGCCTATCACCCCCGCATCCTGCGGGAGGAGCCGACGGCGCGCGCCGCCATGGCGCGGCTTTTCTCGACCCTGGCGCAGGAATTGACCCGGACCGACCAGCCCCTCGGCTGCATGGTCTCGCTCGCCGTCGTCCAGGCCTCGCCTGCGGCGTCGCCGGTGCGGCAGGCGCTGGCCGCCTACCGGACGGGGGCACGACAGCGGATGGTCGAGAAGCTCCGCGAGGGGATCGCCTCGGGAGAGCTTCCCGAGGCGACCGACGCCGAGTCGCTGGCCCAGTTCTTCTGGGGCGTGATCCAGGGCATGGGAGCCCAGGCGCGGGACGGGGCGAGCCGGGACGACCTGGAGCGGATGGGCCGCTATGCCCTTCAGGCGTTTGAGGCGGCGGGGTGGGCGGGCGAGGAGGAGAGGGCGATCCCGGCGGCCAAGCCTTCCATCCGCGTCAGGGCGCGGCGGCTGTAGGCGGCCCCGCGCAATTGCTTGTCCCGGGGGCGGCCCTCGGCGGGGAGTTCCGGCAGGATGCCGAAGTTCGCCTTCATCGGCTGGAAGTGTTTCGGCTCCGCGTGGGTGATGTAGTGGCAGAGGGCGCCGAGCATCGTATCGGGATGGAGGACGAGGGCCTCCTTCCCCTCGATCCGCAGGGCCGCGTTGATCCCGGCGAGGAGGCCGGTCGCGGCGTTCCCGGCATAACCCTCGACGCCGACGATCTGCCCGGCGAAGAAGAGATCGGGACGCGTCCGCAGGAAGAGGCCCGATTCGAGGAGGGTGGGGGAGTTGATGAAGGTATTCCGGTGCATCTGGCCGAGGCGGATGAATTCGGCCTTCCCCAGGCCGGGGATCATGCGGAGGATCCGTTCCTGCTCGCCCCACTTGATGTTCGTCTGGAATCCGACGAGGTTGTAGAGCGACCCCGCGAGGTTGTCCTGCCGGAGCTGGAGGACGGCATGGGGGCGGCGTCCGGTGCGGGGATCCTCCAGGCCGACGGGGCGCATCGGGCCGAAGGCGAGGGCGTCGTCGCCGCGCGAGGCGAGGATCTCGATGGGGAGGCAGCTCTCGAAGAATTGCTCGTCCTCCTTCTCGAAGTCGCGGAGGGGCATCCGTTCCGCCGTCTTCAGGGCGTCGACGAAGGCGCGGTATTCCTCGCGGTTCAACGGACAGTTGAGGTAATCGCCCTCGGCCCCATCTCCTCCAAGTCCTTTGTTGTAGCGGGAGGAGCGGAAGCAGATCGAGAGGTCGAGGGAGTCGTGCTCCACGATGGGGGCGATGGCGTCGTAGAAGTAGAGGGCGTCGCTTCCGGTGATCGCCTTGATCGAGGCGGCGAGGGGGGCGCTGGTGAGGGGGCCGCTGGCGACGACGACGACGCCTTCCTGCGGGACGGCCTGCACTTCCTCGCGGCGGATCTCGATGAGGGGATGGGCGGAGAGACGGTTCGTGACCTCCTCGGCAAAGCGGTCCCGGTCGACGGCGAGGGCGTTCCCGGCGGGGACGCGGGCGGTCTCGGCGCACTGGAGGATGAAGGAGCCGAGGAGCCGCATTTCCGCATGGAGGAGGCCGCCCGCCCGGTCGGGGAGGTCGGAGCCGAGGGAGTTGCTGCAGACGAGTTCGGCGAAGCGGTCGGTGAGATGGGCGGGGGTCGGGACGACGGGGCGCATCTCGCTCAGGACGACGCGGTGCCCGCGCTCGGCGAGCTGCCAGGCAGCCTCGGAACCGGCGAGGCCCGCGCCGATGACGTGGACGGGGGAAGACATCCCGGAAAGTAACATCGCGGGGGAAAGGGTGACAACGCTGCATTGCATCGTCTCCCCCTCCCGACTACGCTGCGGATTCCCATGAACGAAATGCTCCTTTCCTTCCACTTCTTCGGCCACCCGGTGACGGTGACGGGATGGAAGCTCGTCGGCTACTGCGGCACCCTCATCTTCGCCGGGCGGTGGGTCGTCCAGCTCATCGCCTCCCGGAAGGCGGGCCATCCGGTGGTGCCGCCCGCGTTCTGGTACATGAGCGCGGCGGGGAGCCTCATGGTCCTGGCCTACTTCACCTTCGGGAAGAACGACTCGGTCGGCATCCTCGGGAATCTCTTCCCGGCCTTCATCGGGTTCTACAATCTCTCCCTCGCCCTGCGGCACAAGAAAAAGAAGGCAGCCGAAGCGGTTCGTTAGGGTGCGCGAAGGGAGCGGTGAGTGCTCCTTCGGGACCGGGCAGAGACCCTGTCTGCTTGGGAGGAATCACGGGTCCGAGTGCCGGCGGAGCCGAGGGGAATGATACTTTAAAACAGTCGTTTTAATTCTTGTTGACGAATTCAAACGGGCGTTTTAAATATCGGTTTATGAAGTTGGCATCGCCGAAGGAAACGCAGAAACAGGCGAAGGAGAAGATCGTCGCCGCCGCCGGGGAAGTCTTCGCCGAGCGCGGGTTCCGGGACGCCACGGTGCGGGAGATCACCGCCCGGGCCGGGGTCAATGTCGCCGCGGTGAACTACTATTTCCGCGACAAGGAGGAGCTTTACCATTCCGTCCTCCGCGAGGCGAAGTCGAAATGCGCCGACATGATCGAGCCGAACGCCCCCGGGACGGCCGAGAAACGGTTCCGGGACTTCGTCCACCGCTTCGTGAGCCACCTCCTCGACCCGAACCGGCCCGATTGGCACATGCGGGTCATCACGCAGGAGATGATCAACCCGACCTCGGGCCTCGCCATCCTGGTCGACGAATTGACCGGGCCGGTTTTCCGCCGCCTCTGCGAGCTGATCGATGAAATCGTCGGGAAGCGGATGCCCGAGACCGAGCTGCATCTCCTGGCCGGCAGCGTCCTCGGCCAGTGCCTCTTTCATCGCCGCAGCCGGGCGATGATCGAGCGGCTGGCTCCCGAACTTTGCGCCGATCCCGATCAGGTCGCGAAAATCGCCGACCACATCGTCCGTTTTTCCCTCGCGGCATTGGGTGCCAACGTTCCCGCGTCCCGCGCCAAAACCGCTTCCCGAGCCTAATTCAAGAACTCCCAACGAGAACGACCATGAGCGACACCCCCGCCTCTCCCGAAGAAAGCAACAAAGAAGGTTTTAAGGAAGGATTCAAGGAAGGCTTCAAGGAGGCCAAGCACGAAGGGGGCAAGGAAGGGGAGAAGGGCGGCCAGAAGAAGGAGGAAAAGCCCTCTCCGTTCAAGCAGAAGGCCGCCGCGCTCTTCAGGAACCGGACCTTCCAGGTGGTCGCCGGGATTGTCGTCGTCGGGTTCCTCGTCTACACGGTGATCCACGCCTTCACTCACGAGGAGACCGACGACGCCTACACGACGGGCCACATCCACAACGTCGCCTCCCGCGTCTCCGGGACGGTCCTCGAAGTCCGCGTCGAGGACAACCAGGTGGTGAAGGAGGGCGATATCCTCGTCCTCCTCGATCCCGCCGATTACCAGGTGCAGGTCGACCAGGCCCGCGCCGAGTTGAAGAAGGCGAAGGCCGACCACGAGCGGCTGCTTCCGCTGAAGGGCGACGACGCGATCTCCCAGCAGGACTTCGACGCGGCCGAGAGCGCCTACAAGGTCGCCGAAGCGAAGCTGAAGGATGCCGAGAACCAGCTCTCCTACTGCACGATCAAGGCCCCCTCCGACGGGCGGATCGGGCGGAAGACGGTCGAGACGGGGAACCGGGTCACCGTCGGCGGGGCGCTGCTGGCGGTCGTCGAGGACGTCTGGGTCGTGGCGAATTTCAAGGAGACCCAACTCGGCAAGATCCGGCGCGGTCAGCCCGTCGATATCGCCATCGACGTGATTTCCGGCAAGACCTTCCGCGGTCACATCGACAGCTGGTCCCCGGGTACGGGAGCGACCTTCGCCCTCCTGCCGCCCGACAACGCGACGGGGAACTTCACGAAGATCGTCCAGCGCGTTCCGGTGAAGATCCGCTTCGAGCCCGACTCGATCCGCGGCTACGAAGAGCAGATCGTCCCCGGTCTCTCCTGCACGCCGACCATCGCGGTAGGGACCAAGCGTGAACGGGAGCGGGAAACCCCGGCCCAGCCCCAGCCCTAATCCGGCTCGCGAACGCCGCACTTCCCCCCCATCGCCATGGAACAACGTGTCTCCCCCAAGCAATGGCTCGCCCTCTTCGGCGCGATGCTGGGGGCGTTCATGGCGGTCCTCGACATCCAGATCACGAATTCCTCGCTGAACGACATCGCCGGGGCGCTCGGCTGCTCGCTGGAGGAGGGGTCGTGGATCTCGACGGCCTACCTCGTCGCGGAGATCATCGTCATCGGGATCACCGGCTGGGTCGCCCGCATCGTCTCGGTGAAGCGGTACATCCTCTTCAGCACGGTCGCCTTCGTCGGCTGCTCGATCCTCTGCGCCTTTTCCCAGAACCTGAACATGATGATCGCGGCCCGCGTCCTCCAGGGGCTGACGGGCGGGGCCCTCATCCCGATGGCGATGATGGTGAACCTCACCATCATGCCTCCGAAGGCCCAGCCCCTGGGCAACGCCATCTTCGCGATGACGGCGACCTTCGCCCCCTCCGTCGGCCCGACGATCGGCGGCTGGCTGACCGACAATTACGGCTGGGAGTGGATCTTCTTCATCAACGTCGTCCCCGGCATCCTCATGTTCCTCCTCATCGCGGCGAACCTGCCCCAGGACGAGGCGAAGCCGGAACTGCTGAAGGAGGGCGATTACTTCGGCATCCTCGCGATGGGGATCGGCCTCGGCTCGCTCGAATACGTGCTGGAGGAGGGGGAACGGAAGGATTGGTTCGGCAGCCCGCTCATCGTCCGCTTCGCGATCCTCGCCGTCGTCTTCATCGGCCTCTTCCTCTACATCGAGCTCACCTCGAAGAAGCCGTTCCTGAACCTCCGGGTCTTCCGCTACGTGAACTTCACCCTCTGCTCGATGATCCTCTCGGCCCTCGGCCTCGCGCTCTACGGAACGGTCTACCTCATCCCCCTCTACCTCGCCCAGATCCAGGGTTACAATTCCCTCCAGATCGGCCTGACGCTGATGTGGGCGGGGATTCCCCAGCTCTTCATCCTTCCCTTCGTCCCCCGCCTGATGAAGGTGGTCGATCCCCGGATTCTCGCGGGCTTCGGCATCGTCCTCTTCTCGGGAAGCTGCTTCATGGACGCCTTCCTCTCGCCCGACTTCGCCATGGACCAGTTCCGCGTCTCGAACGTCGTCCGGGCGATCGGGCAGCCGTTCCTCTTCGTCCCGCTCCTCAGCATGTCGACGACGGGGATTCCCCGGAGCGAGGCGGGCTCGGCCTCGGCCCTCTTCAACATGAGCCGGAACATCGGCGGCTCGATCGGCATCGCCCTCCTCTCGACGGTCCTGACGCAGCGGGAGCACCTCCATTCGGTCCGCATGGGGGAATGGGTGACGACCTACACCCCGGCGTTCCATGCCCGGATCGACGCGCTGACGGCGATGTTCCAGGCGAAGGGCCTCGACACGGCGACGGCCTCCTCCTTCGCGCTGAAGGCCGTCGACGGGGCGATGCGGAAGCAGTCCTATATCCAGGCCTACAGCGACGCCTTCCTCGTCATCGGCGTCGTCCTCCTCCTGAGCGGCCTCAGCCTTTTCTTCCTTCCCAAACCGGCACCGATGGGCGGCGGCGTTCCTTCGGCCCACTAAAGAACATGAAACATCCCCTCCTTCTTTCCCTCGCCCTCGTCCCCCTCCTGGTCGCCGGGTGCGCCGTCGGCCCCGATTACCATCGCGCCGAGGTCGATGCGGCCTCGGCCCAGCCGCCTCCGGCCGACTGGCAGTGGCAGAAGGCCGATCCCCGCGACGCCGCGCCCCGGGACGACTGGTGGGTGCTCTACGGCGATCCCGAGCTGACCCGGCTGGAGGCGTTGGCGACGGCCCAGAACCAGGACCTCCGCTCCGCGATCGCGCGGGTCGACAAGGCGCGGGCGCAGGCGCGGCTCACCGGGGCCTCCTTCTTCCCGAGCCTCTCGCTGGAGCCCGCCGCGGCCCGCGAGCGCCTCAGCGGGAACAATCCCCAGCTGGCGCAGGCGGCGCGGGGCCAGTCGATCCCGCCCGCGACGATCAACTCCTTCAACGTCCCCGTCGACCTCAGCTACGAGATCGACCTCTGGGGCCGGGTCCGCCGCTCCTTCGAGTCGGCCCGCGACGAGGCCCAGGCGGCGGTGGCCGAGACGGAGAACGTCCTCCTCACCCTGCATTCCGACGTGGCGATCGACTACTTCACGCTGCGCGAGTACGATACCGAGCTGGCCATCCTGCGCCAGACCGTCGAGACGCGGAAGAAGTCCCTCGACATCACCGAGAAGCGGGTGAGGGCGGGCCGGGCCACGGCGGTCGACTTCGAGCAGGCGAAGACCGAGTTGGCGAACTCCGAGGCCGACCTCGCCGAAGTGGCGCAGAACCGGGCCGAGACGCAGAACGCCCTCGCCGTCCTCTGCGGCGCGGCGGCGTCGGGCTTCGCGGTGAGCGAGTCGCCGCTTCCCGCCGACCTGCTGCCCCCCGCGATCCCCGTCGGCCTGCCCGCGACGCTGCTGGAGCGCCGTCCCGACGTGGCGCGGGCCGAGCGGACGATGGCGGCGCGGAACGCCCAGATCGGCGTCGCCTACGCGGCCTACTTCCCGAAGGTGAGCCTGACGGGGCAATACGGCTACCTCAGCGCGAGCGCCAGCAACCTCTTCACGAAGCCGAGCAACATCTGGTCCTTCGGCCCCTCGATCGACCTGCCGCTCTTCACCGGCGGCCAGACGACGGCGCAGGTGAAGGCGGCCCGGGCCGACTACGAGGGGGCGGTGGCCGATTATCGCGGGACGGTGCTGGAGGCCTTCCGCGACGTCGAGGACGCGCTGGCGCGGCAGCACTTCCTCGCCGAGCGGGCCGCCGCCCTGGGCCGCTCCGCCGAGGCGGCGACGAAGGCGCGGGAATTCTCCGAACGGCGCTACCGAAGCGGCGCGGTCGATTACTTCGAGGTGACGCAGTCCCAGCGGACCGAGCTGGCGGCCCGGCGGGCGCAGGCCCAGGTCGTCGGGCAGCGGCTCTATGCCGGAGTGCGGCTGATCAAGGCCCTCGGCGGCGGATGGAACGAGGCGCAGTTGATGGCCGAAGCGCCCGCGCCGTATCCGGTGTTGCCGCTCGATAGCAAGGCCCCGGAGCCGGGTGTGCCGGTGGCGAAGACAGAGTAGGGCGGCGCTCCCTTACTGCTTATACTGCTGCCGCGCCAGCGCCTGCCACAGTTCCTTTTCCTTCGCCGAGGCGGCGGTCGGGACGTGGAGCTTCACGGTGGCGTAGAGGAGGCCGCGGTCGCCGTTGCCGCCGGCCTTCGGGACGCCGTGGCCGACGAGGGTGAAGCGTTGGCCGGGCTGGGTGCCGGCCGGGATGTAGAGATCGGCGGTGCCGTCGAGCGTCGGGACGCGGACGCGGCCTCCCAGCGCGGCTTCCCACGGGGTGAGGGTGAGATCGGTGAGGAGGTTGTCCCCCATGAGGCGGAAACGGAGGTGGCGGGCGAAGGCGATCTCGAGGAAGAGGTCCCCGGCGGCGTTCCGGTAGCGGTCGGTGTAGCCGAGGCCCCGGAGGCGGATCCGCTGGCCGCTGTAGACGTTGGCCGGGATCTCGACGCGGCAGGAATGGATCGTCTGGCGGCGCGTCGTGGCATCCTTCTGGTCGATGCTGATGACGTAGGTCGCGCCGTGGATGGCGTCCTCGAGGGTGATTTCGAGCGACGACTCGATGTCGAGGTCGTTCCGGTGGACCGGCTGGGGACCGCCGTCGAACGACTCGGCGGCCTTCTTCTTGCGGGCCTTCGGAACGGGAGCGGGAGCAGGAGGAGGGGGCGTGGCGGCGGCGGGCCGGGGGTTGCTGGTGCGGAAGGAGAAGCGGCTCCGCTCGTCCTTCATGCGGAGGTCGTAATCGCGGCGGAGCTCGGCGTCGCTCAGGGTGCTGTAGGCTTCCTGGAGTTGCTTGAACACTTCCTCGGCCATCGCCTTGTTGACGGCGACGTCGGGATGGTAGATGCGCGCCAATTGGCGATAGGCCTTCCGGATGTCGTCCTGGCTCGCGCTCGAAACGAGGCCGAGGCGGACATAATAATTGAAGGCGACTGTGGCCATACCGTTCGTGAAGCGAATTTCGTTCCCGTTTAACGTCTTGTGCCTTAAATTCTGGGCGACATTTTACTTTTCTAAAAGCAGTAATTTAGATTTTTTTACCCACATGCGTTTTCCGTGTAACTCCTTACGGCCGGTCGTGAGGGGAACTGTTTTGGCCTCACTTGCATTTTGGGCTCAAGAATGATTCACTCCGTGCCGATGAAGGAGGGGAACGAGCATTGCCTATGCGTCTGCCTCCCACCCGATTCCCCCACCTCAAACCCGGTGCCATGAAAGTCTTTGAAACTGCCGACAAGATCCGGCTCCTTCGGAAGATGATCGAGCAGGTCATGTGGGAATGGAATGCCGTGAAGGAAGGCCGCTGGGAGGAGCTCCCCGACCACGGCGCCAAGAAGCAGGCGTTGATCGCCGAGATGACTTCCCACGAGTGGATGCCGGGACCGGAGGAACGGGACAATCCCGAGATCCTGATCCTCGAATCGCAGATCATCGACCTGGAATATCAGGTGAAGAAGATGCTCGAATCGCGCATCAACGTCGTCTCGACCCAGATCGACGAGCTGAAGCGCCGCCACAATGTCTGGCAGAAGGCGGCCGCCCCCTACCGCCAGGCCGTCGGCCTTTCGGGCGGGACCTATAACGGCGCGGCGCAATAGCCTGAGCTGGCGCGCGCCGATCTTTCCTCTCCGTTTCCTAGCCTGCCGCCGAGGCAAGGCCCAGGTCTTCGTAAATCGCGCCGTTCAGCGCCCGCGCCCTCGGGCGATGGGGCATCTCCCCCGGCATGCCGTTGACGATCCAGGCGGCGACGAGGTCGTGCTCGGGATCGTGGAAGGCGCAGGACGATTGCGCGCCGCTGTGGCCGAAGGTCCGTTCGGAGGCGTGGGGACCGAAGCCGTAGGGGATCGGATTCGTCCCGGGATCGGTCTCGTATTTCTTCGAATCGATGATGAAGCCGAGGCCCCAGTCGAGGGTGTGCCGGAACGTCAGGTCGTAGAGGCCGACGCGGTGGCGGGCGGTGAGGAGGGCGACGGTCTCCGGGCGGAGAATGCGGACGCCGTGGAGCGTCCCGCCGCCCGCCATCATCTCGTAGAGCAGCGCGAGCTGGGCGATCGGCCCGTGGCCGCTGCTTCCCGGCCAGCACCGGCCGTAGCCTTCCTCGCTGTCCCAGAAGCGGTGGGGCTCGTTGCGGCCCAGGGCGGTGTTGTGGAGCCAACCGATCCGGCCCGCCGCGTCGTAGTCCCGGTAGAGGGCGGGGGTCATCTCGAAGGAGCAATCGTTCATCCCGAGGGGGCGGAAGATTTCCTGCCGGATCCACGAGGCGTACGATTGGCCGGTGATCCGGGCGACGATCTCGCCGAGGACGAACCAGCTGGCCGAGATCTGGTAGCCCGCCGTCTGGCCGGGAATCCAGTTCGGCTCGAGCGGGGCGGCGCAGATGCGCTCGAGGTTTTCCTCCCAGGTGTTGCGGTTCCACATCGAGTCGGCGGTGCGGAAGCCGCAGGTGTGGGTGAGAAGATGGGTCAGCGCGATCGCCTCCTTGCCGCCCTGGCCGAATTCGGGGAGCCAGTCGGTGACGCGCTGGTCGAGGGTCAGCCGCTTTTCCTCCAGCAGCCGTCCGACGGCGAGGGCCGCGAGGGGCTTCGAGCAGGAGAGCCAAGTCATCAGCGTCTCGGGCCGCATGGGGAGGCCCTCCCGGGCCTCGCCCCATGCGCCGGAGAAGCGGGTCTTCTTCCCGTGCCGGACGTAGAGCTGGGCTCCGAAGTGGAGGCCCTTCTCGCGGCCTTCCTCGAGGAGGGCGAGGGTCTTCGGGAAGGCGGCCCAGTCGGAGGAAAGAGTCATGGCCGGACGATGACGCGGAGCTTCACCCAGCTCGCCCGGGCGAAGTTGATGCCGGAGACGGTTTCGTACTCGTTGAATTTATAGGTATAGACTTCTCCATTGGGGCCGGTAGGCGCGGTGCCGGTGAACACAATGCCGGGGTGGACGCCTTCAACGTAGAGAGCCTGCTCCTCGATCTTTTTCTTCAGGTCCTGCGCTTCGCTGGACGGTTTCGTGCCGTGGCCCAAGCCTTGGAAGAAATGCTTCAGCGCCGTGTCGATGTGGATTTCGTTTTCGAGGGTGACGGCGAGGATGGGATGTTCCGCGTCGGCGGCGGCGACAATCTTGTTCACGTCGTCGGGCGTCGGGACGAAGTCCCAATGCCTGCCGGTGTAGAAGACGAGGCTTCCCTCGGCGAAGCCTTGCGCGACGAGTCGGGGATGCTTGCCGGTCCGGGCGGCGAAGTCGGCCTCGATCTGGGCGATGCGGAGAGCGGGGAGGAGGGGGCGGAAGCCGACGCCGATGAGGAAGAAGCCGAGGCCGATCAGGATGACGGCCCATACGGCGTGGCGGAGACGGTCGGTCTCGTAGACGTAGATCAGCGTGATGCCTCCCGCGAGGACGATGGAGAGGCCGATGAGGGCTTCCCGGAGCGGCAGGTAGGGCTGGACCCACGGCGCGGCGAGGACGACGAAGTGGAGGAAGAGGAAGAGGGCCGCATAGAGTCCGCAGACCGTCCACGCGACGATCCGGGGCCAGCGGGGCAGCGGCGCGGCGAGGCCGGGGGCCTGCCCCAGCAGGAGGAAGAAGGCAGGCATCGCCGGAAGGATGTAGTGGGGGAGCTGGGTGGCGTAGCCCGCGAAGATGAGGTAGGGGGCGACGAGCCACGAGAAGAGGAAGGCGTTCTGCCGGTTCCAGTTCCGCTGGAGGAGGACGATGACGTAGCCGAAGAGGGCGGCCCAGGGGAAGAAGCTGAGGAAGGCGGTGCAGAGGTAGTAGGGGGCGAAGTAGGCGCGGCTGTTGAGCGGCTCCAGGCCGCGCTCGACGACGTGCTTTTCCATCCCGACGCTCCACCAGAGGCCGTGGGTCTTGATCAGGCCGGGGATGCCCCAGAGGCCGATGACGAGGAGGACGAGGAGGAGTCCCTGCCCGATCTTCAGCCGTCCCCATGCCTCCTGCCGTCGCCAGAAGACGAAGCGGAAGAGGAGCATGGTGACGACCGGGACGGCGAGGGTGATCGGCCCCTTCGCGAGGAACCCGGCGGCGAGGGCGAAGTAGAGAGTGAGGAGGCGGCCCCGGCGTTTCTTGTCTCCTTCGGCGGAGTCGTCGGTCAGGAGGTCGAAGAGCGCCCACTGGGCGACGGTGACGGCGAGGACCATCGGCATGTCGGCGACGGAGAGGCGGCCATGGAGGAGGATCTGGAGCGAGGTGAGGAGGGAGAACGCCGCCGCGAATCCGGCCCCCGCCGAGAACCACTTCCGCCCCATCCCCCAGACGACGAAGCCGAGGGCGACGGTGCTGACGATCGAGTGGAGGCGGGCGGTCAGCTCGTTGATCCCGCCGAGGGCGTAGAAGACCGCCATCGTCCAGTAGGTGAGGGGGGGCTTGTCGAAGCGGTACTCGCCGTTGAAGGTCGGGACGATCCAGTCGTGGCGTTCCATCATCTCCCGGGTCGCCTGGGCGAAGCGGGGCTCGTCCCGGTCGATCAGGGGGAGGCCGAAGCTGCCGCAGAAGAGGAGGACGGCGACGCCGAGGAGGAGGGCGATCTGCGCGCGGGTCGAGAATTCCGGGAGGCGCGGACTGCGAAAAAGGGGCATCCCGATACTTTTAGGCCCCGGTGCGGGAGGGGGAAAGGGAAAAACAAGACGTGACAGGCCGCCTCCCTCCTCGTTCAATAGAGGGCTGTGTCTATCGAAACCGAAAACGATCTGCGGGAAAGCCGCATCAAGCAGTTCTCCGTCTTCATGGAAAACAAGGCGGGGCGTCTCCTCGACCTCGTGAAGCTCCTCGGCGAAAACCACGTCCACATCGTCGCCCTGACGATCCTCGACAGCGTCGACGCCTCGATCGTCCGCCTCGTCGTCGACGATCCCTCCCGGGCGCGGTCGATCTTCCTCGAGCACACCGTCTCCTTCACCGAGTCGACCCTCGTCGTCATCGAGTTGCCGAGCAGCTCCGAGGACCTCGGCAGCGTCCTCAGCGCCCTGCTGCAGGCCGAGTGCAACATCTTCTTCAGCTACTCCTTCCTGACCCGCCCGCGCGGCAAGGCGGCCCTCGCCGTCCACGTCGACGACGAGGACGTGGCGATCGGGGTGCTGACCCAGAACCACTTCAAGATCCTCTCGCAGCGCGACATCAGCCGCTAAGGCTGGTTTTTGCTTACGGGCCGGGAGGGGGGAGCGGTGTGACTTATCTGGGATTCCACGCCCGTTTCAACCTGCCGCCGACGCTCCTCCTCGCCTTTCTGCTGGGGCGGCACTGGGAGGGCGGGCTTTCCTTTTTCGGGCTCAACCTGGTCGCGGCGGCGATCGTCTGCCTCCTCGTCTTCCTCTTCGCCTCGCCGTGGGACAACTGGGCGGTCCAGCAGGGCATCTGGGGGTTCACCCCCCATCGGACGGGCCGCCGAATCGGATGGCTGCCGTGGGAGGAGTATCTCTTTTTCCTGTGGCAGAGCGTCAACGTCGTCGGGACGGTCGCGCTCCTGTTCTTCCTGCGGCCCGGCTGGCGGACGGGGGAGGCGACGCCGCTCTCGCCGCTCAACGGGCTGGGCGTCCTGGCGATCCTGGCGGGGTGGGCCGCCGTCCTGCACTGGTGGCGGGAGAAGCCCCGCTCCCCGCGTTGGGGGTATGCCTGGCATCTCTTCTCCTGGTTCCTCCCCGTGATCGCGTTCCAATGGGCGATCGCCCCCGCGCTCCTCTTCCACCAACTGCCGGTGATCGCCTGCGCCGGGGCGCTGTGGGGGACCTATTACACGGTGGCTGACCTGGTCGCTGTCCGCTCGGGGATCTGGTTCTTCGATCCGAAGCAAATCACCGGGGTCCGCCTCGGCGGCATCCTGCCTTGGGAGGAGGCGGCGTTCTTCTACGTGACCTCGTGGCTGGTGGCGCAGAGCTTTGTGATGCTCCTTCCCGCCGCAGGGCGGTGAGGCGGGGCGTCCTACTTCGTTTCCGAGAGGAAGGCCCGGAGGGCGGCGGCGAAGTCGTCGGCGCTGAGATAGAAATCGGAGGCCTCGGCGGCTCCGGCCTCTTCCTTTTCCTTCCTCGCGCCATTCACATGGAGGCTCCGGTAGGTGTAGCCGAAGGCCGCCGCCTGCCAGCAGTGGTAGGGCGGGGCGAAGCCGGGCGGGAAGATCTCCAGCAGCCGGAGGGGGGCGCCCTGGCGGAAGAGGGTGTTGTCGAACGCGGAACCGTGGGGGCCGACGATCACCGAGGCGTCGGCGAAGAGTTCCATCTGCGCCTTGAAGGAGAGGGTTCCGGGATCGACGACGCGGAGCCCCGCCGCCTCGGCCGCTGCCTCGATCTCGGCGAGGTTGGAGAAGGAGCGCCGGTTGCGCCGCGTCAGGAAGATCGCCTGGCCCGGCCCGGCGGGAGGCGGCGGGCAGCAGCCGATGAGGCGGAGCACTCCCTCGCCGGTCTCCCGGTCGTTCACCGCCGATTTGCCGAAGATGACGCGGCCCGCGTCGATCGGGGTCTCGCTGTCCATGACGATCCATTTCCGGTCCCGCAGGGCGGGGGAACCGTTGGCTAGGCACTCCCGCCACAGCGGATGATTCGCCAGCCGCGCGCTGATCACGACGGGGATCGCGCGGGAGACGCCCCGGCGCTCGAAGAGGGCGAGGCGGCCGAGGATGTCGTTGAGGAAATGGCCGTGGTTGGTGTCGAAGGGATCGGTGAGGAGGACGATCTCGGGGAGGACGGGGTCCGGGGCCTGGCGGAGGTAGGAGCGGAGGCCGGGGACGCCGAGGCAATAGCCGTTCGGCACCGATTCCCGGATGACGCCGTAGCCGGGAAGGATCACCCAGCCGCCGACGGGGTCGATCCGCAGGGGGCGGGAGCCCCGGCCGGACGCGGTCACGTCGTAGACGTACTCGTCCTGGGCGTGGTCGACGGTGGTCCAGTGGCGGTTGTAGAAGCGGAAGGCGTCGAGGAGGCTCCCGGTCGCCTCCGGGGGCCGGTTTCCCGGCCAGGGGGCGGTGATCCGCTGGGCGCGGTAGACGTCGGGAGCGCGGTGGAGGCGGCGGACGAGGCCCGACCAGACCTCGAAGACGAGGAACCGGAGGAGGCGGCTCCGCCACGGGACGTGGGACCAGGGGAGCCAATCGGGCTTCGGGCTGGGAGGGGAGACGGTGGAGGCGCCGAGCATGGTTCGGGGAACGTTATTTCACGGTCCCGTGAAATCGAGAAGAAAAGACCGTCTCCTACTTCCGCGCCGAGGCGAGGAGGGGGCGGAGGCCGGGCGGATCGGGATCGGGATCGAGGACCTGGACGGCGATGTCGTTGAACCCGGCCTTCTTCAGCCAGATGCGGAGGTCGGTCTCGTTGAAGCCGAGCCAGTAGTCGCCGTAGAGCTCCCGCGCCTCGTCGAAGTGGTGCTGGCTGAGGTCGAGGATCAGGAAGAGGCCGCCCGGCTTCAGGATGCGGGCGGCGGCCCGGATCGCCTCGGCGGGGTTCGCCGTGTGGTGGAGGGCCTGGCTCATGATGGCGATGTCGACGCTTTCCGGGTCGATCGGCGGCGCGGCGATGTCGCCGAGGCGGTATTCGAGGTTCGGGATCGCCTTGGCGCGGACTTCGGCCATGGCGTACTCGACCATCTTCGGGGAGTTGTCGATCGCGATGACCTGCTTCGCCCGGCGGCAGAGGAGCTGGGAAAGCCAGCCCTCGCCCGCGCCGAGGTCGGCGATGACCTTCTCCGGGACGAGGTGGGAGAGGAGGGGGCCGACGGCGCCCCAGCTCCGGCCCGGGCAGCGGGCGCGGTCGAGGCGGCCCGCCATGCGGTTGAAGTATTCGGTGGCGGCATCGCGCCGCTTCGCCAGGACCTCGCGGAGGGCGGCCTCGTCGGCCCCGGCCTCGTCGGTCTCCTGGAGCATGAGGAGGGCGGTCTGGACGATTTGCGACGTCGCCTCGGAGAGGGCGGGATGGAGGGTGTAATAGATCCGCTGCCCCTCCCGGCGGGAATGGACGAGGGCGGTCTTCCGCAGCGTGGCGAGGTGGTTGGAGATCGTCGGCTGGCTCAGGTGGAGGATCTGCTGGAGCTCGGCGACGGAGAGTTCCTCCCGCTGGAGGAGGGCCAGGAGGCGGAGGCGGCTGGTGTCCCCGAGGACGGGCCAGAGTTCCTTCAGGCTCGCGCCGGGGGAAGGGGACTTGCCGGTCCGGGTTTTCGGGGATTGGGTCTTCGCCATCGCCATTCCCGAAGAGTTATTGATATATTTGGATGCGTCAATTTATTTTGTTGCATGGCGGGGGCGAAGGTGTACGGTCTTCACCCATCTCTATGAGCAAATCGTATATCTTCTCGTCCGAGTCGGTGACCGAAGGGCATCCCGACAAGGTTTGTGACACCATTTCCGACGCCATCCTCGACGCCTGCCTCGCGCAGGACAAATACAGCCGCGTCGCCTGCGAGACCCTCGCGAAGAGCAACCTCGTCGTCGTCGCCGGGGAGATCACCACGAAGGCGAACCTCGACTACGTCAGCATCGTCCGCGAGGCGATCCGCGGCATCGGCTACACTTACGACGACGACGTCTTCCACGCCGACAAGGTCCACGTCCTCAATGCGCTGACCCGCCAGAGCGCCGACATCGCCCAGGGCGTCGACGCCGAGAAGCACGAAGGCAAGGAAACCGCCGAGCAGGGCGCGGGCGACCAGGGCCTCATGTTCGGCTTCGCCTGCACCGAGTCCCCCGAGCTGATGCCCGCCCCGATCGTCTACGCCCACAAGCTGGGCCGGAAGCTCGCCGACCTCCGCAAGAGCGGCAAGGTGAAGTGGCTCCGCCCCGACGCCAAGACCCAGGTTTCCCTCCAGTACGTGAACGGCGTCCCCGTCCGCGTCGACGCGGTCGTCGTCTCGACCCAGCACGCCGACGGCGTGAAGCACAAGGAGATCGAGAAGTACGTGATCGAGGAGATCATCAAGAAGACGATCCCCGCGAAGCTCCTCGACAAGAAGACCCGCTACTTCGTCAACCCCACCGGCCGCTTCGTCATCGGCGGTCCCGAGGGGGACAGCGGCCTCACGGGCCGCAAGATCATCGTCGACACCTACGGCGGCATGGGCCGCCACGGCGGCGGCGCCTTCTCGGGCAAGGACCCGTCGAAGGTCGACCGCAGCGCCGCCTACATGGGCCGCTACGTCGCGAAGAACGTCGTCGCCGCCGGCCTCGCCGACCGCGTCGAGATCCAGTTCGCCTACGCCATCGGCTATCCCGAGCCGATCTCCATCGCGGTCGACACCTTCGGCACCGGCAAGGTCGACGAGGCGAAGATCGAGAAGGCGATCCGCGAGGTCTTCAGCTTCAAGCCCGCGAACATCGTGAAGCAGCTCAATCTCCTCCGCCCCGTCTACAGCAAGAGCACGAACTACGGCCACTTCGGCCGCACCGACGATCTCAACGCCCTGACGTGGGAGAAGACCGACAAGGCCAAGGCCCTCGCGAAGCTGGCCGGTCTCTAGCATTCAAATCAACCCGACACACGGACACCCATTATGAGCAACGACTACAAGGTTAAGAACATCTCCGAGGCCGATTACGGCCGGAAGGAAATCACCATCGCCGAGCACGAGATGCCCGGCCTCATGGCCCTCCGCAAGGAATACAAGAACGTGAAGCCCCTCAAGGGCGCGCGGATCGCGGGCTGCCTCCACATGACGATCCAGACGGCGGTCCTCATCGAGACCCTCGTCGACCTCGGCGCCGAGGTCCGCTGGAGCTCGTGCAACATCTTCTCCACGCAGGACCACGCCGCCGCGGCCATCGCCGCCGCCGGCATCCCCGTCTTCGCCTGGAAGGGGATGAACGCGGAAGAGTTCGACTGGTGCATCGAGCAGACGCTGAAATGGCCGGACGGCTCCGCCCTCAACATGATCCTCGACGACGGCGGCGATCTCACGAACATGGTCCACGACAAGTATCCCGAGCTGCTCAAGGGCATCGCGGGCCTCTCCGAGGAGACCACCACCGGCGTCCACCGCCTCCACCTCCGCGAGAAGAACGGGACCCTCAAGCTCCCCGCCATCAACGTCAACGACTCGTGCACGAAGAGCAAGTTCGACAACCTCTACGGTTGCCGTGAATCGTTCCTCGACGCCGTGAAGCGCGCCACCGACGTCATGGTCGCGGGCAAGGTCGTCGTCGTCGCCGGTTACGGCGACGTCGGCAAGGGCTGCGTCCAGGCCGCCAAGGGCCTCGGCGCCCGCGTCCTCGTCACCGAGATCGACCCGATCAACGCCCTCCAGGCCGCGATGGAAGGCTTCCAGGTCACGACGATGGAAGAGGCCGCGAAGGTCGGCGACATCTTCGTCACCACCACGGGCAACGTCGACGTCATCACCCGCGCCCACATGGACGCGATGAAGACCCAGGCGATCGTCTGCAACATCGGCCACTTCGACAGCGAGGTCGAAGTCGGCTCCCTCTACAACGACGCGACGCTGAAGAAGGTCAACATCAAGCCCCTCGTCGACCAGTTCGTCTGGCCCTCCGGGAAGGTGCTGACGGTCCTCGCCGAAGGCCGCCTCGTCAACCTCGGCTGCGCCACGGGCCATCCCAGCTTCGTCATGTCGGCCTCGTTCACGAACCAGACCGTCGCCCAGCTCGAGCTCTGGCAGAACAAGGACAACGGCAAGTACGAGAACAAGGTCTACGTCCTCCCGAAGACCCTCGACGAGAAGGTCGCCCGCCTCCACCTCGACCAGCTCGGCGTGAAGCTCACCAAGCTCACCCCGAAGCAGGCCGAGTACCTCGGCATCTCCGCCGACGGCCCCTACAAGCCCGAGAACTACCGCTACTAAGCCAAGCGATCGATCGAGAGATGGAAAAGGCGCGTCCCGTAAAGGGACGCGCCTTTTTCGTGGCGCGAGAAAGATCCCCAGCACTCGGACGCATGATTCCTCCCAAGCGGACAAGGGATCTGGCGGACGCGCTCTACCCGAAGCGGACGGCCTAATGCGGTACGGCTAGAACAGTTCAGGCCTATCAGACGGGGACTGCCGTCGCGGTAGCGACACTCGTTCCCCAGGGGAGACTGACTTGCAGTGCCGGGAGGCAAGTCCAGGAGGGGCGAAGCCCTTCTTGCGTCGTCTAACCCGTGCGGATCGCCTCCACCGCCTCCTTCGCGCTCCCCCTCCTAAACCGAGGCCAGCGCGGCACGGGAGGGCGGCTTCGGGAACGCCTTCCGGTAAGGGGCCGGAGCCGTCGGGGGCTGCGCCGGGGAGTTGACGGGGAGAAGCGGCCGTTCCCGGTGGGTCTCCTCGACCATGCCGACGAGTTCCTGGACGTTCTTTCGTACCTCGGCGGCCTGTTCCCGGAGGTGGTTGGCGGCGGAGGCCGTCTGGCGGGCGGCCTCGGCGTTGTTCTGGGTGATCGTGTCGATCTCCTTGCTCGCTTCGGAGATGACCTGGAGGCCCTCGCTCTGCTGGGCCGAATCGACGGCGATCGCCTCCATCACGGTGTCGGTGTTCCGGGCATGGTCGAGGATCGAGCGGAGGTGGCCGTCGACGCGGCTCGCGCTCTCCAGGATCGCCTCGATGCGGAGGAGGGCCTCCTCGCTCGTCTTCACCCCTTCCTCGACCTTCTGGAGGGCCAGCTCCACCTTGCTGCCCGAGTTGCGGGAGGCTTCCGTGCTCCGGTGGGAGAGGTTCCGCACCTCGTCGGCGACGACGGCGAAGCCCGCCCCGTGGTGGCCCGCCCGGGCGGCCTCGACCGAGGCGTTGAGGGAAAGGATGCGGGTCTGGAGGGCGATGGCGTCGATCTGGCGGAAGGCCTGGGAGATCCCCTTGCTGAATTCGCGGAGTTCCCCCATCGCGGTGCGGAGGTGCTCGCCCGAGGCGCGGACCTCCTCGGCGGCGGCATTCATCGTCCTCATCGCCTCCTCGCCCGACTCGGCGGCGGAGCGGGTCTCGCGGGACATGTCGCGGGCCTGCCGGGCGCGGACGGCGGTCTCCTTCGTCGAGGCGGCGATCTGGCTGAGAGAGGAGGCGGTCTTGCGGACGGCCTCGCTCTGGCGCTGGGTCTGCCGTTCCATTTCCTTCCCGGCGGCGTTGAAATGCTCCGCCGTCTTCAGCGTCTCCTCGGTCTTGCTGGAGAGGGTGTTGGCGATCTGGAGGATGACGGCCTTCACCGAGTCGGTCAGGACGCGGGTGACGACCTGCCCCATGAGGAGGGCGAGGAGGAGGGTCCCGCCGAGCGCGGCGAAAGCGAAGAACTTCGTCGAGCCGATGTGCTTCAGCGTCGAGCCGCTCCGCTCGTCGACGCCCTGGGAGGCGGCGGCGGTGATGTTCTCGCTGATCGTGCGGAGGGAGGCGAGGTCGGCGGCGCACTTCTCCTTGGCCTTCGACATGACCTTCCACGAGATCACGAAGTTCCGCAGGAAGGAGCGGAAGACCTGGGCCTGCGACTGGGCGTTGGAGAGGTCGTCCTTCCGCGCGAGGCCGACGGAGGAACCGGCGGCGGGCTTCCAGTCCCGCTCCGGCGGGGTGAGGGCGAGGAGCTGGTCGATCATCGGGAGGACGTCGTCGAATTCCTTCGCCGTGGCGGCGATCGCCTCGGCGTCCTGGCGGGCGATGTTGCGGTTGGTCTCGCTGGCGACGTGGGCGGTCTTGTCGAGGATGGCGTCGATCAGTTCCAGGCGGGCGGCGACCTTCGTGTTCGTGTTGGAGCTGTCCTGATCCTTGCGGAGCTTGTCCCGCTGGGCCGAGGCGATCTTGCCGAGGAGGGTGAGGAAGTTCTGCTGCGTGTCGTCGAGGGTTTCCCGCGCGTCGCGCATCGCCGAGATGCCCGAATCGAGGGCGGCGAAGTCGCCGCCCTGCCGCGCGGGGGGAACGGCGGAGGGAGCTGGAGATGCCGCCGGATCGGGCGCCGCGGCGTCGGCGGCGGGGGCGACCGCCGTCCCGGCGAAGCTGCGGAACGAGGCCTCGAAGGGAGGGAGGAGGCGGACGGCGGCGGGAGTCGAGGCGAGGGCGGGATCGGCCTGGATGGCGGCGAGTTCCTTTTCGGTGGCGTCGAGCGCCGCGAGGGTCGCGGCGCTGTCGACGGGATCGAGGGTCAGGCTGAGCCGGGTGGCGGCGTTGAGGAGGTCGGCGGAGGCCTTGCCGAGGCGCTTGGAGACCTCGATGGCGGGGAGGTTCTCCGAGCGGAGGTCGACGGTGGCGTCCTGGATCGACTTCAGGCTGTGGAGCATGAAAAGGCCGAGCCCGACGAGGGGGACGAGGAGGAGGGAAAACCCGAAGAAGATTTTTTTCCCGAGGGAAAGCTTGGCGAAGCCGTTCTTGTTCCCGTTCCGATCCGTCCGATCCTTCTCGATACCCTGATTGCCAACGCCACCCTTAACCGCCTGCTGCCCGAGGGAAGAAACCATGGAGCGTACAACGCCTTCCTTCGGTGACGGGACGATGTGCGCTGCGTGACAACTCGGTGAAGAATGGTTTTCGTTTGCCAATGCTTCCCATTCGGATCATAAAAACAGCGCGATGAATCTTGCCCCCTATTGGAAGGCCCGTCAGGGCGAAGTCGAAGCCTCCCTCAACGCCCTCCTTCCGAAGGAGAAGACCCGTCCCGCGACGATCCACAAGGCGATGCGCTACAGCATCTTCGCCGGGGGCAAGCGGCTCCGCCCGATCCTGACCCTCGCCGCCTCGGAGGCGATCTCCGGCAAGTACAAGGACGCCCTCCCGCTCGCCTGCGCCGTCGAGTGCATCCACACCTATTCCCTGATCCATGACGATCTCCCCTGCATGGACAACGACGATCTCCGCCGGGGCAAGCCGACCTCGCACAAGGTCTTCGGCGAAGGGATCGCCGTCCTCGCGGGCGACGCCCTCCTGACCATCGCCTTCGAGATGACCGCCAAGGCCAAGGCATCGAAGCGCTACAACCACGGCGCCCTCGTCCTCGAGCTGGCCGAGGTCTCCGGCAGCCAGGCCCTCATCGGCGGCCAGGTGGCCGACACCGAGGGCGAGGGGAAGAAGCTCTCCCCCGCCGACCTCCGCTACATCCACGAGAACAAGACGGCGGCCCTCATCACCGGCTCCCTCCGCCTCGGCGCGATGAGCGCGAACGCGACGGAAAAGCAGCTCGCCGCCATCACCGAATTCGGCCAGGCCCTCGGCCTCGCCTTCCAGGTCATCGACGACATCCTCGACTGCACCCAGACCTCGGAGCAGCTCGGCAAGAGCGCGGGCAAGGACATCGCCGCGCAGAAGGCGACCTACCCCTCGATCCTCGGCATGGACAAGGCCGTGAAGGAAGCGGCCCGCCTGACGAAGAAGGCCGACGACGCCCTGAAGATCTTCGGTGTCAAGGGGGAGACCCTCCGCGCCATCGCGGGGTACATGCTCGAGCGGAAGAATTAGGCCTTAGGCATCCCGCGCCATCAGGTGGACGCAGGGGGCTTTGATCAGGGCGATGACGGGGAGGCCGGGCCGCAGGCCGAGGTCGCCCATCGCTTCCCGGGTGAGGAGGGCCTTCAACGGGACGCCTCCCGGCAGGCCGCAATCGATCTCGACCCGCACCAGCGCCCCTTCCTCCCCGATCCGTGAAATCGTTCCGGGAAGCCGATTCCGGGGGCTGCTCGTCTCCCTCCTCGTATCGGCTGAGTCGCGGGCGAGGCTGACATCGGCCGCCTGGATCGAGACGTGGACGAGGCGGACGCTCGGGCTCAACTGGGGGGCGACGGCGAGGAGCCGCGCGTTCCCCGTCTGGACCCGCGCGAGGCCCTCGGCTTGCTCCTCCACTTCGCCCTCGAACAGGGTATCGCTGCCGACGATCCGGGCCGCCTCGGCCGTGGCGGGACGATTGAAGACCTCGGAGACCGAGCCGTGTTGAAGGATGCGTCCCTGGTCGATCAGGACGACTTGGTCTCCCAGGACGGCGGCTTCCTTCGGATCGTGGGTGACGAGGAGCGCGGGAATTCCGGCCTCGACGAGGAACGCGCGCAATTCTCCCCGGAGTCGTTCCCGGGTCGGCACGTCGAGGGCGGAAAGGGGCTCGTCGAGGAGGAGGAGTCCCGGATGGGGCCAGAGCGCCCGCCCCAGGGCGACGCGTTGGCGCTGCCCCCCGGAAAGCGCCGAGGGAAGGCGATCCTCCAGTCCCGAGAGCCCGAGCTGCCCTATCAGCTTCGAGAAATTTTTCTCGCGTTCTTCCCGGGAAGGAGGGCCTCCGTGGCCCGGGCGGAAGCGGCCGTAAACGAGGTTCTCCCGGACCGTCAGGTGGGGAAAGAGGGCGTAATTCTGGGGGACGTAGCCGATGCGGCGCTCTTGCGGGGGGCAGACGAAGCGGTCGTCGTTCCAGAAGAATCCACGGAAGAAGATCTTCCCGGCCTCGGGCCGGTCGAGCCCGGCGACGCAGCGCAGGAGCGTCGTCTTCCCCGCTCCCGAGGGACCGAACAGGACGGTGACGCCCAGGGGGATGACGAGGTCGCCGGTCTCGATGTTCCGGATGCGGACGTGCTCGAGGTGGAGGGCGTCGATCATGCGCGCCCCTTCCTTTTCTGAAGGCGCTCCCCGAACCAGAGCGCGGCGAAGGCCATGGCGGCGACGATGGCGACGAGGAGCCACGCCTCGTCGTCCCGGCCTTCGAGGACGTCCTGATAGATCGCGGTGGAGAGGGTCATCGTCTTGCCGGGAATGATCCCGGCGACCATCACCGTCGCGCCGAACTCGCCGAGGGCGCGGGCGAAGGCGAGGAGGGTTCCGGCGACGATGCCCCGGCGGGAGAGCGGCAGCGTGACGGTGCGGAAGACCCGCGCCTCCCCGGCCCCGAGGGTCCGGGCGGTCTGTTCCAGCGCGGGATCGACTTCCTCGATGGCGGCCCGGACGGTGCGGACGAAGAGGGGGAGGGCCATGACGGCGAGGGCGAGGACGACGGCGGGCCAGGCGAAGACGAGGTCGATGCCGTGGGCGTGGAGCCAACCCCCGATGGGTCCCCGCCGCCCGAGGAGGACGAGGAGGAGGAGGCCGGTGACGACCGGCGGGAGGGCGAGGGGAAGGGCGACGCAGGTCTCGACGAGCGATTTTCCCGGCCATTCCTTCCGGGCGAGGAGCCACGCCAGCGCGATGCCGGGCGGGAAGATCAACGCGACGGCCAGCAGGGCGGCCCCCGCCGTGAAGGCGGTGAGATGGAGGACGGGGTCGCTCATGTCGCGCGGGGGCCGACCTTAATCCCCCCGGTAGACGCAGCGGGAACGGGAGGTCTCGTGGAGGACGATCTCGGAGAGGCCCGGCAGCTTCGGCGCGAGGCGGGTCCAGAGCCAGTGGCAGATGTTCTCGATGGAGGGGATCTCGAGGCCCGGGATGTCGTTCAGGCAGGCGTGGTCGAGGGTCTCCATGAGGGGGGCCATCGCCTCGGAGATGAGGGCGTGATCGTAGAAAATGCCGGTCTTCGGATCGACCTCGCCGGTGACCGAGATGGTCAGCTTGAAGCTGTGGCCGTGCATGGCCCGGCACTTGTGCCCTTCGGGAAAGGAAGGGAGGGCCTGGGCGGCCTCGAACTCGAAATCCTTGCAGAGAGTGATCTTCACGTCGTTTTATCCTAGGTCCAATCGGCAATGAGACAAGACCGCGTTGCTTCGGATTGGCCCTAGGCGACCGCGCGAAGGTGTGGCCTAAAGCCACATCGAGCGAAGGGCAACAACGGGAGACGGGGCAAAGCCCCGCCGGCGCGGTTGTCTCATTGCCGATTGGACCTAGAGGACCTCACGGTCAACCCATTTCACGAGATCGGCCAATCGGGGACGCCCATCGTGGTGGCGGAACAAGGGGGGCTGCTGGCATTGGCCGACGGGGCAGATCCTCTCCGCGCCGAGGGCGAGGGCGAGGGCCTCGTCGGCGGGGGAAAAGGGGGCGCGGAGGCCGACGGTCGAGATTTTTTCCCGGAAAGGAAGGAGGGCCTTTTCGACGGCCTTCGGAGAGGCGATCCGGACGGCGACGGTGCGATGGGTGTAGCCGTCCCGGAAGGCGGGATCGGGATCGAGGAGGACGGTCGAGCCGAGCGGGCTCGCGCTTTCCCAGAGACGGCCCCCGGCGGCGCGGACGGCGTGCTTCGCGTTGCGGATGAAGGCGGCGTGGGCGAGAGGCGGCGGCGTGGCGGGGAGGGCGTGCAGCGCCCGGGCCAGGGCCTCGCAGAAGGCGACGGCGTCCGAGCCCGGGGCGAGGTAGACGGCCTGGGGGGAGAGGCATCCGAGTTGGGCGTGGGCCGAGACGTCGTGCGCGACGGCGGCGGCGAGCCCCGGAGCCGTCTTGACCAGCTTCCCGAGCCAGAGGAGGGAGACGCGATGGCCGTAGGGCAGGAAGACCTGATCGGGCCGCAACCGGGCGCGGACGGCGGCGACGGCCTCGTCCCCGCCGTAGGCGATCACGGCGTCAATATTGGGTCCGGCCACTTCCTTCGGACGGAAGGCGGTGCGCAGGGCGAGGAAGGGCCGGAGGGGGGCGGGGAGCGAGGCCGCAAAGGCCCGGATCGCCTTCCGCACGGCGGGATCCCGGGGGAGCTTCGCCACGTTGCGGGAACCGAGGAGGAGGCCGATGAGGAGGCTTTGGAGGCCGGCCTCGGGGACGTTGCCGGGGCAGAGGTGGTAGATCGTCCGGGGCGCGACGGCGCGGCTGGCGATCCCCGGGGCGCGGGGCGTCCAGCGGTCGAGGGCGTCGGTGGAACCGAGCTCGACTTCGAGCCACGCCGTCAGGGCCGGGGGCTTCAGTCCGAAGAGGGGGGCGAGGAGGGCGGCCCGTTGCCGCGCGGAGCTCACTGGAGATCCTCCGCGTCGAGGGAGCAGCCCCGGCGGGGGAGCTGCGGCACGCGGCCGATGAGCCGGAAGTGCTGGTAATCGTTGATCGTCGAGAGGCCGAGGTCGGCGGTCTCCAGCGCGAGGACGCCGTCGACGTTGGCGAGGTCGATCCACCGGAGGAGCCCCTGGCGGCCCTTGGTCTGGATCTTGCCGTTGACCGGGCTGATCGGGAGGATGCGGGTCCACGGCGGCAGGTGATGGGCGCCGACGGGGCCTTGGGCGTAGGCCTGGCTGCTGAGCTCGGTCATCCCGTATTCGTTCCAGAGAGAGGGGAGGGGGAGGCCCAGAAGCTTCGAGAGTTCCTGGTAGAGGAGCGGCTTGGCGACCTCGCGGCTCCGGCCCTTGAAGCCGCCGGTCTCCATGAGGAAGCTCCCCTCCGGCAGCCGGAACGGCCCGAGGCCGGCATCGATCAGGTGGACGAAGGCGAAGGCGGTGCCGAGGATGCCGACGGGGGTCTGCCGTTCCTCGGCCTGCTTCAGGGCGCGGGCCAAGGCGTCGAGGCGGAGACGGTCCCCCTCGACGAAAAATCGGGAATGGCGGCGGTCGCCCCGGGCCTCGATGAAGAAGCCGAGCATCGCCGAGAGGGAGGAGTGGGGGTTCTCTTCCGGCGAGGGGGCGAGGCAGAGGAGGGGAAGGCGCTTCGGCAGGCCGGGCATCGAGAAGGGGCCGACGAGCTCGGCGGCGGCGAGGGCCGAGGCGCGGTAGAGGTCGGTGAAGAGGAGCCGCTGCATCCCTTTCCGCCCGGTCGTCGTCCCGCTGGTCCGGTAGAGCGCGCGGGCGCTCTTCGCCGGGTGGCAGAAGAGGGTCTTTCTCTTGAAGAGTTCCTGGGGGGCCGAGGGGATCTCCCGCCAGGAGAGGATCGCCTTGGGGGAGTCGACGCCCTCCGCCCGGCACCACGTCCGGTAGGGGGCGTTCTTCGAGAACTGCCAGGCGAAGAGCTCCAGCGCGGCTTGATTGAAGCCGACGTCGTCTCCCCCCTTCAGGGCGGCGATGCGCCGCCACCAGGCGGCGCGGAGGGAAGGGGTGAGGAACATGGAAGGGCTCATCTTCGCTGAGTTAAATATATTTTTGAAGTCGATTTCTTGCCACTGGCGGAATGTGGTCTTAAATAGGAACCGGTATCCGCAATGGAAGCGACCGCCCCCACCACCGTCCTCCCCACCGAACTCCGCCTCATCGGCGACCTCACCGTGTTCGGGAGCGCCCGCATCGCCTGCGAGCTGCGCGGCAAGGTCCACGTCCGGGACCACCTGGAGATCTTCAAGGAAGCCCGGATCGACGGCGAGCTGCGGAGCGGCTCCCTCCGCATCGAGCCTGGCGCCCGGATCAAGGCCCTCCTCCTGATCGGCAAGGCCGCGACCCATCCCACCGCCCCCGTCCTCAGCGTCGGCATGGGCGACGGCCTCGGCGACCTCCTGCGCCGTTTCTTCTCCCTTTTCGGTTTCCGCATGCGGATGGGAGGAGTGCGGTAAATGAACCTCAAGGGCAGCGGCAACAAATCGTCCGCCGACCGCATCACCGTCACCTGCCCCCATTGCGAGGGGACGCAGCAGGAACCGGCCGAGGCGATCTCGACTGTCTGCCGCCACTGCAACGGCTACTTCTCCCTCGAGACGAAGGGGAACGCCGGTCGGCGCGTCCGGAAGCAGAAGCCCTCCCGCCTCATCCGCTGCCCCCAGTGCGAGAGCGAGCAGAAGGTCTACGAGGACGCCCTCTCCGCCGTCTGCTCCTCCTGCGGGTGCCATCTCAACATCGGCAGCTACACGCTGGAGGGGGTCGTCCGGCAGCGGGTCCACACCAGCGGCGACGTCGTCTTCGAGGCGAATGTCCGCTACAGCGGCCCCGAGATCCGGGGCCGGAACGTCACCGTGAGCGGGGAGATCAAGTCGGCCCGCATCCGGGCCCTCGAATCGATCCTGTTGTCGAAGAAGGGCTCCGTCCGGGGTGCCTTGATGGCCCCCCTCATCCGCGTCCTCCGCGGGGCCGAAACCGCGGTCGACCGGGTGCGGACGACCCTCCTCGAAGCCGACGGACGGATCAACGCCCGCCAGATCTACGCCCGGGAGAAAATCCACGTCCTGAGCGAGGGCATCGTCGAGGCTCCAGTCCTTCTCACCCATGAAATAATTGTCGAGCCGGGCGGTTCCCTCTCGGGGATGATCGACACCGATACGCTTCCCCCCTCCGACGGGGATGAAGAAACTGCGTGACAATTCGCCGGGTCCGGGCATTCTGACGAGCCCGATTGGTGAGAGCCGTTCAGGGAAACGAATTTTTAGGATAACTCAGGAGTCATATCATGTCACAGCATCGCAGTCTTCGCACGTCCTCGGCGACGGCCACCAAGCGGAACGTCCTCAAGCGCTTCGAGCGCGTTGACCTGCTCAAGAAGCGCGGTCAGTGGAAGGAAGGGGACCGCGTCCTCGGCCTCCGCAAGACGAAGCCCGACGCGTAGTCGTCCGCGTCCGCGCGGCTGGCCTTCGTGGTTGGTTTTTCGCGCGCAGGCGCACACGTTTCCTTAAAAAAGGGACGGACCTTCAGGTCCGTCCCTTTCTTTTTTTCCAGCGAAGGTCTAGGTAATTTCCAAAGGTGCAATATTGGCGATTTGGATTATCTTAGGGGTAAGTCGTCAGTCGTCGCGGTCGTCGACCCGGCGCGGAACCTTCACCCCCCTCCCACTCCGGAAAGGAAAACGCATGGAAACCTCCCCCGTCCCCCTCAGCCCCGCCGCCGACCGACTGCGGCGGATCAAAGCCATCTTCATCGGCTCCTGCGGCAACCTGATCGAGTGGTTCGATTTCTACACCTACACCGCCTTCGCCCTCTACTTCGCCAAATCGTTCTTCCCGGCGGGCGATGAGGTGGTGCAGCAGCTCAACGCCGCCCTCCTCTTCGCCGGGGGCTTCCTGGCGCGGCCCTTCGGCGGGTGGCTCTTCGGCCATCTGGCCGACCGCTACGGACGCCGCCGTTCCCTGACCCTCTCCGTCGTCCTCATGTGCGCCGGGTCCCTCATGATCGCCCTATGCCCGACCTACGCGACCATCGGGATCGCCGCCCCCATCGTCCTCGGCCTGGCCCGGGTGATCCAGGGCCTCAGCCTCGGCGGCGAATACGGGACCAGCGCCACCTACCTCAGCGAGGTCGCCGACCGGAAGCATCGCGGATTCTACTCCAGCTTCCAATACGTCACCCTCATCGGCGGGCAGCTCACCGCGATCTTCGTCCTCCTCCTCCTCCAGCAGGTCCTCCTCAGCCCCGAGGAACTCCGCGCCTGGGGCTGGCGGATCCCGTTCGTCATCGGCGGCATCCTCGCCGTCATGGGCGCGGTGATGCGGCGGAACCTCCACGAGACCGAGCAGTTCCTCGAGACCGACGCCAGCGTGAAGAAGGAGAACCCCCTCCGCACCCTGATCCGCTACCCGAAGGAAGTGGCCCTCGTCATCGGCCTCACGGCGGGCGGAACCCTCGCCTTCTACACCTATACGACCTACATGCAGAAGTTCCTGAAGCTCTCGGTCCATCTCACCGACCTCCAGACCACGACTGTCGTCGCCGCCTCGCTGATCTTCGCCCTCCTCCTCCAGCCGCTCTACGGGGCGCTCTCCGACAAGATCGGCCGGAAGCCCCTCCTCATCGCCTTCGGCGTCCTTGGCACCCTCTGCACCGTCCCCCTCCTCACCGGCCTCCATGCGGCGAAGGGGCCGTTCGAGTGCTTCCTCTTCATCGCCGGGGCCTGGGCCTTCACCTCCTGCTACACCTCGATCAACGCCGTCGTGAAGGCGGAGCTCTTCCCCGCCCACATCCGGGCGACCGGCGTCGGCGTCCCCTACGCCGTCACCGTCTCGATCTTCGGCGGCACGGCCGAACCGATCGCCCTGAAGTTCAAGCAGATCGGCCACGAGGAATATTTCTACTACTACGCCAGCCTCTGCATCTTCCTCTCCCTCCTCGTCTATTGCACCATGCGGGACACGCGGAAGGCGTCGCTGATCGAATAGTTTTGGCACACGTTTGTTTCTAGGCGGAAGCGGAGGTTATCTGATAGCCTTCCGCTTTCCCTCATGAGTACCCGTCTAAACCGTTTCCTGGCCCAATCGGGCTTCGGCTCCCGCCGCGCCTGCGAGCAACTTGTCACCGACGGGCGGGTCTCGATCAACGGGAAGGTCGTCACCGACCTCTCCACCCAGGTGGAGGAGGGGGATCAGGTGAAGGTTGGCAGCCGCCTGGCCCGCAACGAAGCCGCCGCCCGTTCCCTCACGGCGATGCTGAACAAGCCGAAGGGCTTCCTCTGCACCGCCGACGATCCCGAGGGACGCCGGACCATCTACGACCTCCTCCCGAGCGACTGGCCCCGCGTCTTCTACGTCGGCCGCCTCGACGTCGACAGCGAAGGCCTCCTCATCGTCACGAACGACGGCGCCCTCGCCCAGCGCCTCACCCATCCGAGCTACAAGCTCCCGAAGACCTACGAGGTGACCCTCGACCGCGAGTTCGATTTCTCCACCGCCGACAAGCTCCGCAAGGGAGTCCTCATTGAGGGGAAAAAGGCCCGCGTCGAGGAGATCCATTCCCTCGGCGGTTCTTCGGTGAAGGTCGTCCTCATGCAGGGGATCAAGCGGCAGATCCGCCTCATGTTCCTCTACCTCGGCTACAAGGTCCGCCGCCTCATGCGGACCGAGATCGGGACCCTGAAGCTCGACCGCCTCCCTTCCGGCCAGTGGAAGATGCTGACCGAAAAGGACATCGCCAAACACCTCTCCCCGACGAAGCAGGCCCGTCCGCCCGAGCTCAAGCCGGTCCGTTCCTTCTTGAAGAAGCCGTTCGGCAAGGTCGAGGGCGGAAACTACAACAAGCCCGATCGTCCCGAGAGGCCCGAAAGGTCTTCCAGCGCCGATCGCCCTGAAAGACCCGAGCGCCGCGTCTTCGGTTCGGCTTCTCCTTCCTCCTCCTACAAGAAGCCGGGAACCCGCACCCCGGTCGGCAAGGCGAGCAGCGGTACCTATCGTGCCCGGCCTTCGCCCAAGGGTGAGACGAAGGGCGGCTTCCGCAGCGGCCCGAAATCGTCCGCCTCCAAGACGAGTTCCTACAAGGCGAGCTACAAGGGCGGCAGCGCCCGCCGCACTTCCCGTTACTAAGCTTCCTCCCCGTTTCCCCAACCTCATCCTGACATCATGAGCGCCCCCGCCGATCAAGCCAACCAAGCCCTCTGGGGCGGCCGTTTCACCGAGGGGGCCGCGGCCCTGCTCCAGCGTTTCAGCCAATCGGTCTCCTTCGATTGGCGTCTCTACAAGCACGACATCCGGGGCAGCATCGCCCACGCCACGATGCTGCTGAAGATCGGCATCCTGACGCAGGAAGAGCTCGACGCCATCGCCTCCGGCCTCCGCCAGATCGAGGACGAGATCGACCGGGGCGCCTTCGCCTGGGCCGTCGACAAGGAGGACGTCCACATGAACATCGAGGCCGTCCTCACCGCCCGCGTCCCCGCCGGGGCGAAGCTCCACACCGGCCGGAGCCGGAACGACCAGGTGGCGACCGACATGCGCCTCTGGATCCGCGACGAGATCGCCCGGGACCTCGAGGCCGTCCGGGGCCTCCAAAAGGCCCTCGTCGCCTGGGCCGAGCGCGACGCCTCCGTCGTCATCCCCGGCTACACCCACCTCCAGCGGGCCCAGCCCGTCACCCTCGGCCATCACCTCCTCGCCTACGTCGAGATGCTGGAGCGCGACGCGGGCCGCCTTGCCGACGCCTCGGCGCGGGCCAACGTCCTCCCCCTCGGCAGCGGGGCCATCGCGGGGAGCACCCTCCCGCTCGACCGCGCCTACGTCGCCCAGCTCCTCGGCTTCGCCCGCGTCTCGGAAAACTCGATGGACTCGGTCAGCGACCGCGATTTCATCGTCGAGTACGCCGCCGCCGCCGCCCTCGCCGCCGTCCACCTCTCCCGATTCTCCGAGGACCTCATCCTCTGGTCGAGCGCCGAGTTCGACTTCATCCGCCTCCCCGACGCCTACACGACCGGCTCCAGCCTCATGCCGCAGAAGAAGAACCCCGACGTCGCCGAACTGGTGCGGGGGAAGAGCGGCCGCGTCGTCGGCAATCTCATGTCCCTCCTCACGCTGCTGAAGGGCCTCCCGATGACCTACAATCGCGACCTCCAGGAGGACAAGGAACGGCTCTTCGATACCGCCGACACCCTCCACGCCTCGCTCGAGATCCTCGCCGCCATGCTCGAGGGAACTGTCGTCAAGGCCGCCAAATGCCGCGCCGCCGCCTCCGATCCGCTCCTCCTCGCCACCGACCTCGCCGATTGGCTCGTCAAGCAGGGGATGCCCTTCCGCCAGGCCCACCACGCCGTCGGCGCCGCCGTCGGCCTCGCGGAGAAAAAGGGGGTGCCGCTGAACCAGCTCTCCGTCGCCGACCTGAAGACGATCTCCGACGTCTACAACGAGGAAGCCCTCGCCCTCTTCGACCTCGACCTCGCCCTCACCAACCGCCTCACCGCGGGAGCCCCCAATCCGGCTTCCGTGGCGGCGCAGGTCAAGCGGTGGAAGGAAAAGCTGGCCTGACCGGTTCCGTTTCCTGCCTCTTCCGATGAGCCTCCTGCGGCGGATATTCCTCTCCGCAGGGGGCTTTTTCTTTTTCATGCTCTTCCCGCTCCAGGCGGTCGAGGAAGGGCCTTCCTTCTGGGTCTGGCAGCGGACGCTGCCGCCCGTGAGGGAGGAGGTCCGGGAATGGCGGGCGAGGGGGCTCCATGCCCTTTATTGGCATGGCGGGACGCTGGTCTCGGACGGGGTGGGATGGCGCTGGGGGGAGCGGGTGGAGATCGACTGGCAAGCGGCTGATCGCGCCGTTGCCGGATCGGGGATCGAGATCGTCCCCGTCGTCCGGCTGGAGCTGAAGCCGGGAGCCGATTGGCCCTCCGACAAGGGGCTCTTCGAGCTCCTCGACACCTTTGCCGCGAAGACGGGTGCCCGGAAAATCGAGGTCGATTACGAAGCTCCCGACCGGCTGCTGCCGACCTATGCCGCGTTCCTCCGGGAATGGAAAACCCGGGGGCGTTCCGTGGGCCTCTCGATCTCGGCCTTGGCCCATTGGGCGGGGAGCGCCTCCCTGTTCCGGGAAAGCGTCGAGGAAATCGTTCCGATGTTTTATGACCTGAGCGACCTGAGCCATGGGCGGGAGCAGGTGGGAAAGGATGGCTTCCTTCCGCCGCTCGCCGGTCCCGATTTGTCCCGGCAGATCGCGGCCTGGAAGGGTTGCCCGGTGCCGTGGCGGGCCGGGCTGCCGAATTTCTCCCGGCTGACGTTGCTCTCGAAGGAGGGGGAGAGCCGGGGGAGCTTCCGGAAATGGGATTGGGGCGGCCTCCTCCGTTCGCCGTTCCTCGACGACGCGGGGAGGGTGGCGGGGGAGGGGGTGCTGTTCGGTTCCCCGATCGCCCCGGGAGAACGGATCGTCCTCCGCTTTCCCGACGCCGGGGCGCTGGCGTCGGGAATCGGGGCGGCCCGGGCGGCGGGGGCCTCCGGGGTACTCTATTTCCGGTTGCCGGGAGCGGAGGCGGCGTCGGGTTACAGCCTGCCGATGCTCCAGGCGCTGGGGCGCGGCGACCGGCCCGGGCCCCATCTCGGCGTCGCATGGGACGAGGCGGGCCGGATCGTCTTGAAAAACGACTCGGAAGCCGATTTAATGCCTTTCGTGGGAGGCTCCAAAGAGGTGCGATTCGGTTACACCCTGGAGGTGGAGGCTTCCCTTCCTTTTTTGCGCGGAGCGGTGCCGGGCGATTTCGCCACGGCATCGAAGGGCGGCGGCCTTGAATCGCGCTCCCTTTCCCTGCGCTTCGGGCAGCTTCCCTCCGGAGCGATTCTCCGCACCGGTTTCCTCGAACACCTTCCCCCGTCGCCCGGAACGACCTTCCGCTGGCGCATTCCGGAACTCGATTCCGACTCCCTATGGCATCCCTTCGATTGATCGTCTCGTTCGTTTTCCTGCCCGTCTGCGCGTGGGCGACGGGCGGGGGGTATGACGCGGCCCCCCCGGTCTTGCCGTACTATCTCGCCCGCCTTCCGGCGAAGAGCATCGGCCAGATCTACCAGGAGACCTTTTCGCCCGTGCCGCGCTCCGATTACGACGGTTTCTCCCTTTACCGGGAGAGCGATACCGAGGCGTTCGCCAAGGGGACTTCGCCGGAATTGACGGAGAGGATTGCCGGGGCGATCCGGGCGCGCCGGAGTTGGGGCGGCGGGGCGTCCGAGCTCAACCTCCTCCAGGATTTCTACGACCTCAGCCTTTCCCGGACGATCCCGGGGCCGGAGATGGCCGCCTATGTCCGCTGGCGGAAGGCGAATGAGGTGGAAAGTTTGAGCCACTCCCAGTGGGAGCCCAAATTGATCCCCCCCGGCCGAATCGCCGAGGCGATGAAGCTGGCCGAGGCCTCCTCACCCGAGATGCGCCCTCATTGGGACTACGTCGTCGGCGCCTTCTATTTCAAGGGCGGCAACGACACGGACAGCGAGCGTTACTTCGACCAAGTGCTCGCCGAGGCCCCACAGCATCCCCGCGCCGAGGCGGCACTCTTCATGAAGGCCCGGTGCCATTTCTCCCAGACGGTCTACGGAGACCGGCTGACGCTCCAGGTGAAGGAGGCGAAACGGGCCGAGACGGAGGCCCTCTTCAAGCGTTACCTGAAGGCCTATCCGAAAGGGCGCTATCGGGCCGATGCCCTCGGCTGGCTCGGCGGCTTGGCTTACGAGTTTCGCCATTGCTCCGAGGCGGTCGGTTACTTCCTCCACCAGACCGAGGATCGGGACCATCCCGAGGACTTCGCCCCGGCGGTGACGATGATCGAGAAAAGCCTCGTGCGGATGAGCTACCGGGCCAACACGACGGGCGGCATCGACGAGGAAATTTACGGGGCGGCGGAGCCTTCCCCCGATTACGACGCCCTGGCCTCCCAGCCCCGCGTGGCGCTCGCCGTGGCCTACCTGATCCTGAATACGGCTCCGAAGGATCCTGATTCATATCGTCGGGATGGGACGTCCCTTCGCCAACAGGCGGAGGGGGCTGAGGCATGGCGGCAGACGGCGCTGGCCCGCCTCGCGAAGGCGGTGGCCGCCCACCGGAAGGATTATGTGGGAGAGGCCTGGCAGGATCGCTCCCTGGCCATCCTCGCCTATGCGGCGAGCGACGGAGGGGACCAGAAGCAGGCCCTGACCCTCGTGGCGATGGCCGGGAAGAAGGCCCCGGCGAGGAGCGACGACCTCGCCTTCGCCCGCGCCCTGATCCTCCACCGGGCGGGCGACCTCGAAGCGGCGACGCAGGCCTGGCGCGATTTCCTGAGGGCCTTTCCGCGCAGCCCCCTCTGGGGCGGTGCCCGTCTCCGCTACGCCCTCGTCCTTCACGACCGGAAGCAGGACGGGGAGGCCCTCCTCGAGCTCGCCGCTCTGAACGGGAATCGCCTTCCGGTCCGTTCGGGTCTCGGCGGGACGGTGACGACGCCTCCGGCGAGCGTCTCCCAGATCGGGCTCGATTATTCCGGCGCTTCCTATGCCGAGGTCGCCCAGGCGCTCGACGCGCTCCTGAACTTCGCCCCGATCGAGTCGCTGGAGCCGGTGTTGCAGAACACCGACCCGGCGCTCGAAAACCTCCGGAACGATCTTTGCGCCGTCTTGCGGCAACGGGCGCTGGCCCGCGACGATTTCCGGATGGCCGCCCGTTTCGAGGGCTATGCCGGGAAGCGGCGCGAACTGGAGGAACGGGCCGCGAAGCAGGAGCACCTCACGGCCAAGGCCGGGGCGACGGCCTCCGGCGCGTGGGAGATGGCCGACTGGTGGAGAACGCGCCGGAAGCAGGCGCTCCCGTTCCCGCTCGACGGGACGGAATGCCGCGGCATCCTCTTCGACGGCGAGGGGGCCGGGGCCGGAAGCCTGCGCCTGCAAAACGGCCAGGCCCTCGGCTTCCCCGCCGCCACGATGCAGGCCGAGCTCGACGGTCGGGAGGAGCTTCTCCACGCCGTCCGCTGGTGGCGGAAGACGGAGGAGATCGATCCGAAGGGAGAACTCACCCCGAAGGCGCTCTGGGCGGAGATCGATGCGGCGAGGCGGATCGCCTCGGTTTCCCCCTATACCCTGGGCCGGGCGGTCGAGAACGGCTCGATCGAGGGAACCCGTCCGCTCTACGACCGACTCCTTTCCCTTTATCCCGCCTCCGCCGAGGCGAAGCGGGCCGCGGTCTATTGGTCATTGCCGTTGGAAGGGATGAAGAGCGGGTCTTTCTTCGTGACCTCCGATGTCGACCTCGATTCCCGGAGGGTGAACGGACGTTCGACCTATACCGAGACGCAGTGGGATCTTTCCCGTCCGGGAAGAGACAATCGGAGTGGGGACGGAACCGACGGGAAAGAGTATCGTCGCCGCCTCGAGGCCCTTCCCGAAAAGGCCCTCTCCCTCGACGCGGAGGCTTTCCAGCGGGAGCTCAAGGGGCTCCGCGAGCGGGCGCCGGCGGCATTCCATGAGGTCAATTTACTCGACGACCTCCTTCTCCTTTCCCGCGTTCCGAAGCTCGATCGGGCGATTGTCGCCGAGTATGTCAGGGCTCGCCTCCTGCTTCTCCGGCGGAGCGACGACGGGTGGTATGGAGAGCGGCTCGACGCCGGAACGTGCCTGGCCGCCGTCGACGCCCTGGAGGCGAAAAAAGGAGCCGCCCCGATCCGGGATTTCACCGCCTTTCTCCGACTCGCGATCACGGCCAGCGTCCGCATCGATCTCGAGGCGAAGGGAGTCGACAAGAACGGCGCTCCCTTGACCTATGCCGGCTGCGATTACCCGGCGCTGATGCGGGAAGCCTCGGCCTTCCTTGCCGCCTATCCTTCGAGCCCGAAGCGGGAGGCGGCCGCCCTGTTGCGCCTGCGGGGATTGATTCTGGGGAGCCGACTCCAGCAGGTCGGAATCGATCTCGCTTGGCCCGCCGGGGATCACTGGGACTGGACGGCGAGCCGCCGTTTCTGGCGGGCGTCCCCTTTCGATAGTCCGGCGGTCGAGGCGGCCTTCCGGGATTACGAGCGGGAGTTCCCCGCGCCGACCTTCCCCAACGCCCTGATCTCCCTCCGGGCCGAGGCGGCACTTTCCCGGCAGGATTGGGCGGGGGCCCTCGGTTACGCGGACGCCTTGCTGAGGCAGGAAACCGCTCCCGAGCTCTGGTCTGAGGCGGCGGGCCAATTGGGTTGGATCTTCGACAAGCTCGACGACGAGGCGCTGCGCTGGCAGGTCTTGCCGTTGATCCTGCGGAATCCCGCCTTCAAGGAGGATTTGACCGCCTATCTTGCCAGCGGCCATCTGCCCTGGATCAAGGGCTACCTGAAGGGAAAACTGGGAGGGTAGCCTGCATAACAGGCTCTAAGTCGTCCGGAAAAAGTCGGAAATGAAGCGGGAGGCTCTTTCCTCGCAGCTGGCGGTGACCTGGACGGGGATGTTGTTCAGGGGGAGGGAGAAAGGGGTCGGGCCGTCCCAGTCTCTCTGGGGTTCGATCACGTCGGGGACGAAGGCGGGGATACCCCGGTCTTCCAGGTATCCCTTCACCGCCACCGCCGCTTCAAGGCTCGAAAAGGAGGCGACTGTCACCAGCGGATTCATGTCCATAAGGGTAAGATAGTCGCAAAAGCCCTGTTTCTCAAGCCGGGAGAAACAAACAGGGCCTTGCTAGGGAAGGGGAAAAGGAGTTAAATAGCCCCTCCTTCCCCGCACCACTTCGCATAATATTATGAGCAAACTCATCTCCGGCCCCGCGTTCGTCGTCAAAGACAACATCGATACCGATCAGATCATCCCGGCCCAGTACCTGATGCTGGTCCCCACCGTCCCGGCCGAATACGACAAGCTCGGCTCCTACGCGATGATCGGCCTCCCCGAGGGCGAGTATAAGGAAAAGTTCGTCGCCGAGGGGAAGACCAAGACCGAATACGCCGTCCTCATCGCCGGGAAGAACCTCGGCTGCGGCTCCTCCCGCGAGCACGCCCCGATCGCCCTCGGCGCGGCGGGGTGCAAGGTCGCCATCGCGGAGACCTACGCCCGCATCTTCTTCCGCAACTGCATCGCGACGGGGGAGGTCTTCCCCTACGAGTCGAACGAGCGCCTCGTCGACGTGATCAAGACGGGCGACCACGTCGAGGTCGACTTCGACAAGGACGAGGTCCGCGCCAACGGCAAGACCTACCCGCTGAAGCCGCTGGGCGACGTCCGCCCCGTCGTCGAGGCGGGCGGCATCTTCAACTACGCCCGGAAGGCCGGGATGATCGCCGCCAAGTAGGCGAAATCGTCTTCCCCTTCTGACATGAGTTCCACGCACAAGATCGCGGTCCTTGCCGGAGACGGCATCGGGCCCGAAGTGATGGCCGTCACGCTCCCCCTCCTCGAGAAGGTCGGCGCGAAGTTCGGACTTTCGTTCTCCTTCGAGGAGGCCCTCGTCGGCGGCGCCGCCATCGACGCCCACGGCAAGGCCCTCCCCGAGTCGACCGTCGAGGTCTGCCGCCGCGCCGAGGCGATCCTCTTCGGCTCCGTCGGCGGCCCGAAGTGGGAGACCCTCCCGCCGAACGAGCAGCCCGAGCGGGCCGCCCTTCTCCCCCTGCGGAAGATCTTCAGCCTCTACGCGAACCTCCGCCCGGCGATCTGCTACCCGCAGCTCATCGAGGCCTCGCCGATCAAGAACAAGCTCATCCCGAACGGCTTCGACATCCTCGTCGTCCGCGAGCTGACGGGCGGCCTCTACTTCGGCCTCCCGAAGGAAACGACGAAGACCGAGCGCGGCGAGCGGGCCGTCGACACCCTCGTCTACGAGACGCCCGAGATCGAGCGGATCACCCACACGGCCTTCAAGGCCGCGCAGGGCCGCCGGAAGCACGTCACCCTTGTCGACAAGGCAAACGTCCTCGAATCGAGCCTCCTCTGGCGCAAGACGGTGAAGGCGATCGCCCCGCAGTATCCCGACGTGACGCTCGACTTCGTCTACGTCGACAACGCCGCGATGCAGGTCATCAAGAACCCGGCCCAGTACGACGTCCTCCTCTGCGAGAACCTCTTCGGCGACATCCTCAGCGACGAGGTTGCGGCGGCGACCGGTTCTCTCGGCCTCCTCCCCAGCGCCTCCCTCGGCGCGGGCGGGAAGTTTGGCCTCTTCGAGCCGAGCGGCGGCACCGCCCCCGACATCGCGGGGAAGGGGATCGCCAACCCGATCGCCCAGATCCTCTCGGCGGCGCTCCTGCTCCGCTTCAGCCTGGGGCGCGAGGACGCGGCCCTGGCCATCGAGAAGGCCGTCAACGAGACGATCGCCGCGGGCTACCGCACCGGTGACATCTGGAGCGAGGGGCTGACCCGGGTCAACACCCGCGAGATGGGCGACCAGATCCTCTCCCGGATCTAGAACACGACCTAGGCTTCGGCTTTCGCAACGAAAAAGGCGCACCGCAGGGTGCGCCTTTTTTCGTGCCCGGAAGCGGTGCCCTTATTGGGCTGCCGCCGCCAGCCGGTGCCAGGGAATCCCGGCCAGCAGGAGGAGGAAGGAGCCGACGTGGAAGAAGAAGAGGCGGCTGTATTTGGCCTCGTCGGTCGTCGCCTTCCGCGCCAGGACGGAGCCAACGTGGGCGAGGGCGACGGCCAGCACCATGAAGGTGACGTGCTCGATGGCGAAGAAGCGCATGTTGCCGTCCTTCATGTGCTCGCCCGGGGCCTGCCAGAACGCGCGGGTGAGGGGATCGATGGCGTAGAGAAGGATGCCGAGGAGGAGCTGGAGGTCGAGGAAGCCGACGTAGGAGGTTCCGGCGATCTTGGCCGCCCTGGTCCAGGGGCGCGTGTACTTCCACCCGATGAAGGTGAGGGAGACCGAGACGAGGCCGGCGGCGAGGACGAGCCAGCGGACGCCGCTGTGGGCCTGGAGCAGGATATAGGAAAGAGGCATGGCGCAAACTGGAGCAAAGCGGGGACAAGATCAAGCCGCCAAGGGCCGCTTCGGGGCGATCCCGCCCGCCATTTTGCCGCACCCGGTTTGGCTTGTTCGGAGGGGGAGGGAAGGGCTATCGTGCCTTCCATCATGTCCCTGACCGCGCCCGACGCCGAAGCCATCCCCATCAGCACCCACGATCCGGTCAACGCCGCGATCCTCGCCGTTTCCGAGGACCGGATTTCGGGGTTCAACCGCTCCCCCATCGCCGAGATCGCCGCGCTCTCCGGCATCGGGATCGAGACGGTGATCGGGCGGATCCGCGCGATGCTCCGCGCCGGGACGATCCGCCGCGTCCGGCAGACCCTCATGGCGACCGACCTCGCCCCCGGTGCCCTCGTCGCCTGGGAAGTGGGGCAGGAGCAGATCGAGGCCGGGTTCGATTACCTCTTCAAGCACGATCCCTTCAGCGGCCACGTCGTCGTCCGCTCGACCGACGCCGAGACCGCCGGGTCCCAATACAAGCTCTGGACGACGTTGAAGGTGCCGCAGGGCTACTCGATGCCGAAGCATGCCGAATGGCTGCGGCGGAAGATCGGGGCGGAGAGCTTCCGCCTGATGCCGGCGAAGGGGATTTTCGCTCTAGGCGTCGGCCACGTGCGGCGGCGCGATATTCCCTTCGGATCGAAGGGGGAGGCCGACGCGGTGATGCATCCGGTGACGGTCCAGGAATTGAGCGACCTCGAATGGCGGGTGCTGACGACGCTGAAGCGGGAATTCGAGCCCGAGGAAATCGTCGAGAAGATCTGGACCGCCCGGGCCGCCGAGGCCGGGATCCCGTTGGAGGAGTTCATCGCCGTCGCCGAGGATCTGAACCGGCGGAAGGTGATCGGCCGTTTCTCGACCTTCCTCGAACACGTGAAGGCGAACGCCGCCGGGGAGCGGGTGACCCGCTTCAACGCCCTCTTCCATTGGGCCGTCCCCGCCGGGCGGGAGATCGAGGCGGGCCGCCAGGTCGGCCGCTTCCACATCCTGACCCATGCCTATTGGCGCGAGGGCGGTCCCGACTTCAAGAGCGTCAATATCATGGCCGTGGCCCATGGCAGCGACAAGGAGGTCGTCCGCCAGCACAAGGCGGCGATCGACGCCCACCTCGCCGAGTCGGGCATTCCCGTCGCCTACACGAATATCTTCTGGGGCGGCCGGAGCGAGATCAAGCCGTCGGAAATCACGCCCCATGCCTACCGCGCCTGGGCCGCCTCGGTCGGGATCGATCCGAAGGAGATGGAGGCCTGATGGGCGCGACGGACGGCGAAGGGGAGGGGAGGGTCGGAGCACCTTGGTTCCGCAACCCCAAAGTGTTGGGCATCGTCGGTGCGGTTTCGGTGGCGCTCGTCGCCGGGGGGATTTTCCTGTTCTGCGGGTCGATGCCCGGATCAACGTCCGACGACGAGATCCATACGGCGCGGAAGCGGACGAACGATTTCGCGGCGTGGAGCCGCAAGGAGACGGCCCTCGTCTCGAACACCGCCGGGACCGGTTCCCTCCACCTCTTCGGCGAGGAGGCGAAGCAGAAGGTCGGCTGGTGGGACGCCCGTTTCAAGCTGCCGAGCGAGAAGGCGGTCCGCGCCGCGCTCCAGCGGCGGCTGCCCGATTACCTCCGCATCGCCGCACTGCGCCCCCTGTCCCTCACTCCCGGCGAGGACGGGGACGGCGTCGCGGTCCTCTATGCGGTGAAGCTGAAGGCGCGGGACGATGTCTACGCGGTTTCGGTCGTTGCCGAGCCCGCGCCCACGCTCGCCCCGATGCCGTCCCTGGCGGAGCCTCTCGTCGATTTGCTCGTCCTGGCCGACGATCTGCCGCCGGGCTTCGCCTACCGGCCCGATGACCGGACCCTTCTCCTTGCGAAGGGGCAGTCGGCCGAGGTGACGTGGAAGGTCAACCAGGCGGTGAAGGAGGAAGGCGTCTGGAAGGTCATCGATGCCGATCCGATCCACTTCGAGGCGAACGGCGCTTATGAATACGGCCTCCTCGACGGAAACCGGAAGGGAACGCCTGCGGCCCGCCTGATCCGCTCCGCCGATGCGCTGGAAACGGGGGCGGCGTCGGAAAAGACGGCCCTCGCCGGGTTTGGCGAACGGGTCGGCGTCATCGAGAAACAGATCGGCGACTTCCGCCGGGCGAAGCTCGCCGAGGTTCCCGATGCGCGGCGCGATACGTCGAAGTTCGGCGGCAACGGCTCGGGCGAGCCGACGAAGACCGGGATGCGCGTCGGCGGCGGTGCGGTCGGCGGAGCCGGGATCGGTGCCCTCGCCGGAGGAGGGGAGGGGGCCGGATGGGGTGCCCTCGGCGGGGCCGTCCTCGGCGGGATCTACGACATCGTCTCGAAGTCGAACGATGCCGACAAGTTGAAGAAGGCGCAGGACGCCGATTACCAGCGCCAGCTCTCGGCGCGGAGCGCCGCCCAACGCCGTGCCGACGCCGAGACGACGGCCTATGCGAATCAGCTTTACGCCGCCTACGCGCAGGAGTTGAAAGCGAAGGCCGAGGCGCAAGTGAAGAAGATCAAGGGGACGGCGCTCTAGTTTTTTGCTGCATACGCAAAAAGGGCTTCCCTTCCGGGAAGCCCTTTTTCGTGCCGCGCGGTTCGGTTAAAAATCGAGCGTCTTGAGGATGTCCCGCAGCACCTGGTAGGGGGACTGGAGGGCGTCGACGTGGGTCGTCATCTTCTCGCCGAAGAAGTCGAGGACCGGCTTGGTCTCTTCCTCGTAGGTGAGGAGGCGTTGGGTGATGACCTGCTCGTTCGCGTCGTCGAGGCGGTTGTCCTTGAGGGCGCGGCGCTTCAGGCGGGCGACGAGCTTCACCCGGTCGGGGCAGCTCAGGTGGTAGACGTGGCGGATGTCGAGTTTCTCCGCGAGGATCTTCGCCTGGGGCAGGTTGCGGGGGATGCCGTCGAGGACGAGGATGTCGGACTCCGCGCTGACGCGGCCCGAGGCCTCGACCTTGGCGAGCTGCTCGGCCCAAAGGCTGACGGTCAGGTCGTCGGGAACGAGTTCGCCCCGGCTCGAATACTTGAGAAAGGCTTCGCCGAGAGGAGATTGGGGATCGAGGGAACGGAAGACGTCGCCGCAGGCGCAATGCCAAAACCCGGGAATGTTACCTAAGATCTTGCCCTGAGTGCCCTTGCCGGAGCCGGGGGCGCCGAAGAGCAGGATGGTACGATATTTCACTGGCCCACGACACTAGTGACATTTCCTAGAATAGGCAAGTCTTGCATTTGCTACTTTATAGGCGTCGAAAGGGAGAGGGGATGGAAAGGAGTCTTTTCCAGGTGGTAAAGCCTCCTTTTCTAGGGTATGGAAGAGCATCCCGGTATGACTTCCCTCTTCTATCCCCTTCTGGCTCAGGCCGCTTCGACTCCGGCTTCTGCCCCCACCGATGTCCTTGGCCCCGTTTCGGCGCTCTCCCTCTGGGAGCTTCTGAAGGCGGGGGGGCTGGTGATGATGCCCCTTTTCCTCGCCTCGATCGCGGCGGTTTTCCTGATCGGCTATTATTTCTTCACCCTCCGCCGGAAGGCGATCACCCAGGACGAGCTGGAAAACCGGATCGACGCCTACCTGGCCGACGAGGATCTCTCCGGCCTCGCCGCCTACCTGAAGGACCGCCCGGAGGCGCTCGCCGAGGTGCTCTCCAAGGTCCTCGAATTCACCTACCGCCGGAAGGACGCCGATCCCGACGCGATCGCCGCGATCGCCGAGTCCGAGGGGGCGCGGATCGCCGCGATGCTCAACCAGCGCGTGGTCTACCTCCTCGACATCGGCGTCCTCTCCCCGATGCTCGGCCTCTTCGGCACGGTGGTCGGCATCCTCCGTTCCTTCGGCACGATCGCGACCGAGGCGCTGACGATGCGGACGATGATGCTGGCCGGGGGCGTCTCCCAGGCCCTCGTCGCCACGGCGGCGGGGCTCATCGTCGGCATCGCCTCGATGTTCTTCTATTCCTACTTCCGGGGCCGCGTCCAATCGCTGATCTCGGTCTTCGAGGTGGCGACGACGGCCCGGGTGCAGGAGATCATCCTGATGAAGAAGCGGCGCTAGTCCCTTTCTCCCCCTCCTTTTCCCAATGAATTTCCGCCGCCGCATCGTCACGGAGCAAATCGGCCTGCAGCTGGCGCCGATGATCGACGTCGTCCTCTTCCTGCTCTGCTTCTTCATCCTCACGTGGAACCTGGCCCGGTACGAGGCCGACATCGACGTGAAGGTGCCGACCGCGAAGCAGGGCAAGGAGCCGAAGCGGCTCCCGGGCGAGGTGATCGTCAATGTCACGAAGGACGGCGTCATCAACCTCAACCGCCGCCCCGTTTCCCCTGACGAGCTCCAGCAGATCCTCGCCGGGGTGGTGCAGGAGTATCCCGACCAGGCCGTCATCGTCCGGGCCGATGCCGATGCGAAGTACCAGGCCGTCGTCGCCGTCCTCGACGCCTGCCGCGCCGCCGACGCGTGGAACATCGCCTTCGCCACGCTTCGCCCCGGGGCCGAGGGATCCGGCTCCGCCGGCGCGGCTCCCGCTCCCGCCGCCAATCCCGTCCCGACGGCGGCCCCGGCCAAGCCATGAGAGCCCGTGGAGGAGCGCGAGGGCTTGCCCCGGCCCTCGTCCTCGGGATGGTCCTGGGCCTGGGTCGGACCGGCGCGGCGCAGGACGCCGCCCCGGCGGCCTCGTCCGCCGCCGGGACGACTGCGGCCACGCTCGACGTCCGCCCGCTCCTCGACACCCAGCTCCAACAGGCGGACATGCTCTACACGGCCAAGCGTTACGACGAGGCGTTGCTGGCCTACTCCGACCTCCTCGCCTCCCTCGCCGAGAGCCAGCGGGAGCAGGCCCTCTTCCGCATCGGCGAGTCCTACCGCCTCCTGGGCCGGACCGACGAGGCGGCCTCGGTCTTCAAGCTCCTTTCGGAGACCTACTCCGGCGACGCCTTCGCCGTCATGGCCTCCTACCGGCGCGGCGACATCCTTTACCGCAAGGGCGACTACGCCGGGGCGCTCCCCCTCCTCGACGGCGTCGCCAACGCCCCGGTCGGTCCCGCCTCGGTGATCGACGACGCGACGCGGGAGGCGGCCCGTTTCTTCGCCGCCGCCTCGCGGATGCGGATCGGCAAGGAAGAGGAGGGGAACGCGATCCTCCGGGACTTCGCGGGCCGCACGCCGCCGATCGTCTACACCGCCGCCGCCGCCCAGATGCTGGCCGAGTGGTCGGAGAGGAAGGACGATTGGGCCGGGGCGCAGACGTACTGGCAGACCGTGCTGAACGCCTCGGCGCCGACGGAGAAGGCGGCGCGCGCGCAGGCGGCGAGCCGCGCGGCCCTCGCCGCCCTCCGTCAGAATCCGCCCCGCGAGAACGAGGCGGAGAAGCTCTTCCTCAACGGCCTCCAGATCGATCCCGACGGGGCCTATGCGAAGGTGGCGAACACCGGCCTCCTCGATCTCTACTACCGGCAGCAGCGTTACAAGGAAGTCGTCGCCCTCTTCGACAAGAGCCGGGACCGCCTCCTCGATTCGAGCCGCGCCGCCGTCTTCCTCGAGGCCGCCCGCTCCCATTACCGGCTGAAGAACCTCCCCGACGCCGTCCGGATCTACGACCTCTTCCTCTCCCAGTTTTCGGCCAACGGCCTCGTCCCCGCCGTCGCCTACGAGCGGCTCATCGCCCAGGTCGAGCTCTCCCGCGACAACGTGCCGGGAGAGACCGCCGCCTTCCTCTCCGCCTACCCTGCCTCGCCCGTCGTGCCGCAGGTCCTCTACCTGCGGGCGCGGTGGTATAGCGACCAGAAACGCTTCGCCGAGGCGAAGCCGATCTGGGACCAGCTCGCCGGGATGAAGGACCTCCCCGACGGCCTCCCGGCGACCGAGATTTACTTCGAGGCCCCCCGCGCCCACTACGCCCTCTCCGAATGGAAGGCGGCGGCCGACGGTTTCGCCCTGTTCATCAAAAAAGAGGGCGGAAGGAAGGAAACGGCGGCGCTCGAATTCTCCGCCCGCCAGTGCCGCGCCGTCGCCCTCGAAAACGTCCCCGACGCCGCCGGGGCCGTCGCCGCGTGGGCCGAGGTGGCGAAGGCGGCCTCGCCCAAATCGCCCGAGGTCCAGATGGCGACGGAGAGGATCGCCGTCCTCGACGCCCGCCTCGCCGCGAACAACACGCCGGGGGCGAAGGAGGGGATGCTCGCCGCCTTCCGCCAGATCGTCTCCGATTTTCCCGGCAGCAAGCTCCTCCCGCTCGCCGCCTACACGTTGGGGGCCGAGGCCTTCGCGGCGCGGGACTATGCTTCGGCCGAGCCCCTCCTCGCCCAGGCGCGGGCGGGCGATCCGAAGGCGTGGCAGATTCCGGCGACCTACCGCCTCCTCTGGATCGTGTGGCAGAAGAAGGATCTCGATAAGACCGAGGCCCTCGTCCGCGATTACGACGGATTCACGAACGCCGCCGACCCGCAGTCGAAGGAAATCCGCGTCCCTGCCGGGCTCTACTACTGGATGGGCTCGCAGGAGGCCGACGCCGGACATCCCGAGGCTGCCGCCGTCTGGTACGCGGCGGTGACGGTCCATCCCGCGGCGGGGACCTACCTCGCCTCCGCGTGGTGGGAACTGGCCGAGGCCCAGCGGAAGCTGAAGCGGTGGCCCGCGGCGGTCGTCAGCTACCAGACCTTCCGCGCGAAGGAGGCGAAGAGCGCCGAGACCTCCCCCGTCCTCCTCGCCCTCGCCGAGGCCCAGATCGGGGAGGGGAAGGACTTCGCCGGCGCGAAGGAGAACCTCGACAAGGTCCTCCTCCAGGAACCGGAGGGGAAGAACAACGCCCAGGCCCGCTACCTGACCGGGCGCTGGCACCTGGCGCAGAAGCAGTATGGCGACGCCTTGAAATCGTTCGCCACCCTCAGCCTCATCTACCGGGACGACGTCATCACGCCCCGCGCCCTGAACGCCGCCGCGCAGGCCGCCGACCTCGCCGGGGAGAAGGCGCAGGCGGAAGGATTCCGGAAAAAATTGCGGGACGGGTACCCCGCTTTCAACGATACTGGGGAGTAAGTTCGCATGGCCACGGCACCTCTTTTCTCATCGACGTTCTGGCGTCCCCCCGCCATCGGGCGGCGGCGCTGGGTCGTCCCCGTCGCGCTCTTCCTCTCGCTGGCCGTCCATGGAGCCTTCTTCTACGTTTCGGACAGCTTCCACGTCGGCCGTCTCGCGATCCCGGCGGAGAAAGGCCGGATGACGCAGCCGACCCAGGTGAAGCGGGTCGAGATCCCGCCGACGGCGATCGACCAGCCGCCGCCGACCCCCGTCCCCCCGCCGCCGCAGGTCGTCCAGAACGCCCCCTCGCGGTTGCCCGAGCCCTCTCCCCAGATGGTCGACCACGGCCTGCTCGGCGCGCCCTCGCCCTCGACCTCCCTCCCGCTGGAAGGGCCGGGGAGCCTCCCCGCCTTCACTCCCGTCGTTCCCGCGCCGCCCGCCTCGGTCAGCCCCTACGCGCTCGACGACCACGCGAAGCTCGATGCCGAAATCTCCAAATTCACCCTCGCCCCGACGACGCCCGGTGTCCCGGCGACGGTCCCCGCCGCGACCCTCCCCGCGCCGGGGAACCCGACCGCCATCGGCTCGAGCCTGCCCGGCCAGGGCCGGGGAGGGGACCCCGTTCCCGCCCCCTCGGCGCTGCCCTCCCCGGAGCAGATCGGACTCCAGTTCCGCACCCCGCCCCCGACGCTCAACCCGAACCTTCCCCAGCCCGTCGTCCTCACTCTGCCGACCGACATTCTCTTCGACTTCGACTCCGCCCAGCTCCGGCCGGGTGCCGAGGCGGTGCTGGGGCAGGCGTTGAAATACATCGGGAAATATCTCCGCGCCGACGTCGAGGTCGACGGCTTCACCGACTCCTTCGGCAAGGACGACTACAACCAGAAGCTGAGCCTCGACCGCGCCTCCGCCGTCCAAATGTGGCTCCGGCAGCGGTTGCCCGAGGCGAAATTCGGCGTCTCGGCCAAGGGCTACGGCGCGACGCGCCCCGTCGTCCCGACCACCGGAACCATCGAGCAGCAGCAGAAAAACCGCCGGGTCGAGATCATCGTCCGGGCGCTTTCTTCGACTTAGCCGAGATCTCTTTCGGGAGATGGTTTTGATCGGGAAATTATTTTCCCGGATTGGGCTTGGCATTTCCACCGTTCCGCCTTTAAAAATTGGGATGCCCGAAAGTGTGGAATATGTCAAAAAGCAGGCCGTCCGAGTGACCCCTGCCGCGGTGAAGGGCCTTTTGCTCAAGCTTCCCCTGCTCAAGGTCGAGTTCACCCAGATCGCCGCCCCCGCCTTTCCCCATCTCTTCGAGCAGCTTGAGTTCCTCGCCGGTCTCGTCGAGGACTTCGCCGAAGGGGTTGACGAACAGATTCCCTACGTCGTCGCCGCCGAGGCCGCCTTCGTCCTCCTCTACGTCCACAAGCACATCGACATGATCTCGGGCGAGCTTCCTTCCGACGCCCACGCGGACGATTCGTCGATCGTCCGTGCCGTCCTCACTTCCCGTCAGGCCGAACTTGCCGATTACGCCTCCCGCCATCAAATTCCCTGGCAGGGGTTGACTCCGAAGCCGTGATGCGGGACGCTTAGTCCCTTTCTCTTTCAGCTCCTCATGCTTTCCACCCTTTTCTCCACCCAGAAGGCGCGCCCGATCCACGACCGGATCGAGGACGACGTCAATACCAAGCTCCGGCTGAAGTATGACCCCTTCTACCATACCGTCGACGCCGTCGAGGGGCTCCACCTCCAGGTGGAAGGGAAAAAGATGCTCATGATGAGCAGCAACGAGTACCTCGGCCTCAGCCAGCACCCGAAGGTCGTCGCCGCCTCGCAGGAGGCCGCCGCCACGTGGGGCACCAGCTCGTGCGGCTCCCGTCTCGCCAACGGCTCCCGCGGCTACCATCGCGAGCTCGAGGAGGAGATGGCCGCCTTCCTCGGCACCGAAGCCTGCCACGTCATCGTCGCCGGTTACCTCGCCTGCCAGGGCAGCCTCGCGGCCCTCGCCCGCCGGGGCGACGCCCTCATCGTCGACAAGAGCATCCACTCCTCCCTCTGGGACGGCGCGCAGCTCTCCGGCGCCGACATCGAGCGCTTCACCCACGGGGACATGGCCTCCCTCCGCACCCTTCTCGAAAGCCTCAGCCCCACCCAGCCGAAGCTGATCGCCGTCGACGGCGTCTACTCGATGGAAGGCCATCTCGCCCCCGTCCCGGAACTCGTCGAACTCTCCCAGAAGCACGGGGCCTTCCTCCTCGTCGACGACGCGCACGGCTTCGGCGTCTTCGGCAAGCAGGGCCGGGGCGTCTGCGACCATTTCGGCGCCAACGGGAAGATCGACCTCATCGTCGGCAGCTTCTCGAAGTCCCTCGCCAGCACCGGCGGTTTCATGGCGGGGAGCAAGGCGACCATCGACTATCTCCGCACCTCGTGCCGCCAGATCATCTTCAGCGCCGCCCTGACGCCGCCCGCCGCCGCCTCCAGCCTCGCCGCCCTCCGCGTCATGCAGGCCGAGCCGCAGCACCAGGAACGGCTCCTCGCGAACTCGTCCTACTACCGCCAGCTCCTCGACGAGGCCGGGATCGATTACTGGGAAAGCCCGACGCCCGCCGTCCCGATCGTCATCGGGAACAAGGAAAAGTGCTACCTGGTCTGGAAGGCCCTCTGGGATGCCGGTTTCTTCACCGTCATGTCGATTGCTCCCGGCGTCCCTGCCGGAAAGGATCTGATCCGCACCGCCGTCTCCGCCCTTCACCAGAAGGAAGAGCTCGAGCGTTTCGTCGAGACCCTGAAGGCCGCCTGCAAGAAGGCCGGCGTCAGCCTCAAGAAGTAGTCGATACCCGGGGCAGGCCCGGTTTCTCCTCCGTTCGTTCCGGGTTCTTTCGCGCGGGCTAACCTACGAAATAGTTCGTTGCTTTGGGATTGCCTATCTTACGAAGATCGTCGTAGGATGTGAGAATGAGCGACAAACGGACTCCGCCGACGCAGGCAGAACTTGAAATCCTTCAGGCCCTCTGGGGCGGAGGTCCGCAGACCGTCCGGCAGATCTGGGAGGCGATGGGAAGCCGGGGCGGCTACACGACGACGCTGAAGCTCCTCCAGATCATGTTCGAGAAAGGACTCGTCACCCGCGATGAGTCGCGGATGACCCACATCTACGCGGCAGCCGTGGCCGAGGGGGAAAACCAGGAGAGGATGGTCGGCGGCATGATCGACCGGGTCTTCGGGGGTTCCCTCAGCCAGCTCGTCCTCCGCGCCCTCTCGGCGAAGCCGACCTCGCCCGAGGAACTGGCCGCCATCCGCGCTCTGATCGACGAGGCGCAGAAGGAAAAGCGGGGGAGGAAGAAATGAGCGCCTGGAGCGAGCGGCTGGGATGGATGCTGATCCATTCCGTCTGGATCGGGACGCTGCTGGCCCTCGGCCTTCGCCTGGGCTTGGCGCTGATGCCGGAGCGGACGGCGAAGGCCCGTTACACCGTCGGCTGCGCGGCCCTGATCGCGATGGCCGTGCTGCCGTGGTGGACCTTCGCCTCCAGCGATTTCACGGCGCGGATGGAAAAGGCCCCGGTCCGCGTTGCGGTGGCGGAAGAGGTGGCGAAGACGCCGGTTTCCTTCGCGACAGTGACAGCGGGTAAAGAAATGCCATTCGAGTGGCAGGCGGAAGGAAAGCTCCGGCTCGAACCCTACCTGCCGTGGCTCACCTCCCTCTGGTTCGCGGGCGTCACTTTCTTTCTCATCCGGCTGGCCCGTGGCTGGCACGGCGTTCGAGCCTTGGCGCGGAGTCCGCTTCTTCCCGTCGACGAGGTGTGGCGGGATCGCTTCGCCGCCCTCTGCGGGCGTGCCGGAGTCGCGCGGCTGGTTCGCTTCGGTGAAAGCGCGGCGGTCACCGTTCCGATGGTCGCCGGATGGTTCAAGCCGGTCATTCTCTTCCCCCTGGGCGTGATGGCCTCGCTCCCGGTCGAGCAGGTCGAGGCAATCCTTCTTCATGAGTTGGCCCATATCCGTCGCCACGATGCCTTCGTCAATCTTCTCCAGGCCGTCTGCGAGGCTCTGTTCTTCTATCACCCCGCCGTCTGGTACATCAGCCGTGTCCTGCGGGAGGAGCGGGAAAATGCGTGTGACGATCTCGTGGTCTCCTGGTCGGGAGACGCTCTCGGGTATGCCGAGGCTTTGGCCGCGTTCGAGGGAGAGAGGGCCGGTTCCCTCGCTCTGGCTGCGAGCGGGGAAGGGGAACTACTAGCCCGAGTACGCCGTCTTTTGGGGGTTGGAGAGGGGAGTGCTCGGAAGGGCGTCGCCACCCTAGCGGTGTCGGCGATCTTTCTCGGCGTCGCTCTCTATTTGGGAACGATGTTCCTCCTGCCGCTCCTCTCGGCGAAGGTGATGACGGCGGCGGAACGGATTGCCTCGATCAAGGATTCCGAGCCGGAATGGCAAAAATCGGACGGGAATGCCGCCGATGTCTCCCTATCGGGAACCTTGCGGACGGAGGACGGATTGCCGCTGCCTCGGAAAATCTCGCTCAACGTGACGAGTCGGTACGAAAACGGAAGAACCTTTGCCGACATCCAACGGACGGGCGAAACCTTTGCTGCCAAAGGCAAGGGCGATTTCGTGTGGCTCTCGGGATGGGCCGCCGGGTACGCCCCTTTCTCGATGCAGCTGCCGAAGGCCGAGGGTGGCAAGGTTGGCCCGGTCGAGGTGGTGTTTAAGAAAGGAATTCCGGCGCGGATTCGGGTCGTTTCGGAAACGGGCGCGCCGCTTCCCGGCGTGAAGGTGGAAGGGTGGGTAGGACAGCATGATCCGAATTTCGGGGTTTCCGAACAGACGGGGAGCGATGGAACGGTTTCCCTGGGACAATTCGCCGTCGATACCAAGGCCAAGCTGACTTTCTTCCGGCCCGGCTGGCAAAAAATCGTCGCCGAATACCATGCATGGGAGGAGGACAAGCTGATCGACGTGGTCCTGCGTCCGTCGATTCCTGCGCGGGGCATCATCGTCGATGAGGAGAGTGGAAGACCGGTTGCCGGGGCGGAGGTGCAGATGGCGGCGGAATTGGAATCGAATGGAAGTGTCCATTCCTCCTACGGCATCGATTATGAACCCCAAATCTTGGCGCATTCGGATGAGGCTGGCCGTTTCGTCGTCAACGATCTCAGCGAGGAGATGGGATATCGCGTTTATGTGAAAGCGGCAGGCTATCCGTTGGCCGTTTTTCCGTTGCGAGTCGGTGAGGGAGTCCTGGAGCAGACTTTTCCGCTGGAGAAAGGAATGCGATTCAGCGGGAAGATCGTTCATCCCAGGGGAAGGGATGGAACGGGCTCGATGCCTTCGGCGATTATCTGTCATCTGATGGCCCAGCTGGGGCATGCCCAGGCGGTGGGATACGATGTCGCGGGGACGTTGACGGTTTCGTCTTCGGGAGAGGAACTGTTCTTCTCTTTCGATGAACTTCCTTCGTCTCATCTCGTTTCCGGGGTTCCCTATACCTTTCAGGTCGGCGGAAGAAGCTTCGACGTTAATCTGAAGAAGGATACCGAGGGCTATGTCTTCGATTTGGCAGGGAAGGATACGAAGTCGCACGTCGAGATCTTCCTCAATCCGGGGAGGGGACAGCCGATGCCCGGCGGGGCGTTGCATGTCTATTTCTTGGAATCGGGGGTGGGAGAGGGGATAGCCCAGAGGGGAGTCTTGAAAGATCTTCCGCTTTCCGAGGGGCACGCGGAGATCGAGGTGCCCGCCCCGAACCGGATGAGTGTTTCGGCAGACCGGCTCCTCGGCTATTGGTTCCCTAGGGAGGATTTTGATATCAAGGAAAGCGACGCAACGTTCTCCAAAAAAATCACCCTGGTCCCGGCAGGGGTGATCCGGGGCCGGGTGGTCTTGCCTGACGGAAGCCCCTCGACGAAGAGTTTCTTCACTCACATCGATGTGGTGAAAGCGCCTTCTGTTCTGAAGGACAAGGGAATCGATAGCGGTGAGGCGATCATCGACAGCGCCATGTTGATGGACCGTTATCAAACGACGCCGCTTCCGTTCGGCGGAACCTACCGGGTGTTTTTGTGGGCAGGGACCCACTTCGAAGCAGGAGAAGCGCTCGAAGTCGATGCAGCCCATCCGATCGTCGAGCGGGACATGACGTGGCATCCGGGGGTTCCGGTTCAGGGAGCGTTGGTCGATGGAGAGGGAAAGCCGGTCGGGGGCGTCGAGATCAGTTTAAACTATCGGCACTCCGAGAGGCATTCCTTCGGCTCCAGCGTTATGCCGAGAGCGAGTGACGGAACATTCTCGTTCGAGGATATCAACTTCGACGTTCCCGGCTTTTACGAGATCGTCTTCAAGGATCCGGCGGGGCAGGACGTGCGGACGCGTCTGGAACGGCCCGTCGAAGGAAAGCCTCTCGTGATCGTCTACCCTACGGGCGAGAAGAGGTAACCCGGCGGAAGGCCTCGGCGAGCTTCGCGGCGTTTTTGGAGACGAGGAAGTTTTCCTCGACCCAGGCGCGGGCCTCGGCGCGGATCGTGGCGCAGAGGGCGTCGTTGCCCGCCAGCTTCCGCACGGCGGCGGCGATGGCCTCGGGCTTGCCGCCGGGAGCGATGAGGCCGGTCTTCCCGTCATGGATCGCCTCGGTCGTCCCCGCCGCGTCGCTGGAGACGACGGGGAGGCCGCAGGCCATCGCCTCGGGGATGACGTTGGGGAGGCCGTCGCGGTCGCCCTCGCTGTCGATGATGCCGGAGTGGCAGAAGAGGTCGGCGCGGCGGTATTCCTCGCGGACGGCGGCCTCGGAAAGATGGCCGGTGAGGGTCACCGCGTCGGCGACGCCGAGGGCCTCGGCGCGGGCGGCAAGCTCGGCCTGAAGGGGGCCGTCCCCGACGATGCGGAGCGTCGCGGCGATGCCCGCCTTGCGCAGCAGGGCGATCGCCTCGATCTGGCTGGCCTGCCCTTTCTTCGGGACGAGGCGGCCGACGGAGACGATGCGGACGGGGCCGGCGGCGGGGATCGGGGGACGGGCGGCGATCTCATCCAGCGGGGGCAGCGTGGTGAGGCCGCGCCGGGAGAGGACGATTTTCTCCCGCGCCTCGGGAACGCGACCGGAGAGGTAATCGACATTCATCTGCGTCGTCGTATGGACGAGGGCGGCCCGTTTCAGCTTGGCATCGAGGAATCGGTCGCCTCCACGCCGGTGGATGTCGTAGGCGTGGGCACCGAAGCTGAAGGGGAAGCCGCAGAAGGCTCCGAGGATCGCGGCGGCGGTGGCGGGAGCGGTGGCCCAGGCGCCGTGGATCAGATCGTACCCGGCGAGGCGGAAGGCGGCGGCATGCCGCAGGGCGAAGAGGAGGCCGAGGAAGGCGTGGTTGAACTCGTCGCCGGAGCGGGGAGGGCGGGAGAGGAGGTGGGCGAGACCGGCGGGAAGGTGGGCGAGCTGCCGCACGGCCTCGACGAGGAAGAGGTCGGGCCGGGAGAAAAGCTCGCCCGGGCGGTGGGTGTGGAGGGTGACGCCGGGGACCGGTTCCCACGCGGGGACGCCGGAAGGGGTCCACATGGAATGGACGTGGACCTCGATCCCGCTCGCCGCGACGCCCCGGATCTCCCGCTGGAGGAAGGTCTGGGAGGCGACGGGGAAGGTGATGAAGAGGTAGGCGACTTTCACCGGCTCTTCCTATTCGCCGGGATTGATCGGGGCGATCTCGCGGGGGTTCGCGATGAGGTGGCGCATCCGGGCGACGAGTTCGTCGGTCCCCTCGCGGAACTTCGCGGTCACGTTCGCGCTGTATTCGGCGAGCTTCGCCTCGAAGGCGGAGAAGAGGGCGGGGGTCGGCTCCAGCGTCGTCGAGTAGTCGCCGAAGCCCATTTCCTTCACGTGCCAGGCGTTGATGAACTGCTCGAACAGGGTGTGGACGGGGAAGCAAAGGGTCGGTTTCCCGTAGTAGAAGGCCTCGGAGAGGAGGTTGTGGCCGCCGTTCACCACGGCGTAGGCGCTGGAGGCGAGGTCGTCGAGGATCCGCTCGGGATGGTAGGCGCGGAAGGTGACGTTCCCCTCGACGCGGTCCTCGTTGTGGAAGCCGTAGACGATGACGGGGCGCTTCAGTTCCTTCAGCGTGGCGATGAGGCGGTGGAAGGTGGGGCTGGTCTGGTAGACGAAGATGTGGTCCCCGGCCGAGGGGGTGCGGGTCTTCACGACGTCGCGGACGACGGCGGGGAAGAGCTCGTCGACGACGTATTTCCGCGCCGGCTTCATCGGGGGGTGGAAGAAGGAGACGCTGAGGTTGTGCTTCGTCCGGTCGAAGAAGAGATAGTCGTTCGCCATCGCCAGCCGCCAGGAGAGCTTCTGCGAATCGGGGACCGGATAGGTGCACGCCTTCATCACGTGGGAGTGGTCGACGGAGAAGCAGGCGAGGTTCATCTTCTGCGCGGCGAGGGGAAGAAAGAACTCCCGGTCGACGATGGCGACGTCGGGCTGCCACTTCTCGACGAGGCCCTGGATCTTGTCGACGACGCGGGGCATCGCGAGGTGGCAGCGGATGATCTGGCCGATCGTCAGGGGAACGGAGACCCGCTGCTTCCGGTGGACGGTGCGGAGGACGGGGACATCGAGGCACTTCCACTTCTTCATCGCGGCCATGGCGAGGGCGACCTTGCCGCCGCCGACGAAGATGAATTCATGCTCCGGCATCCGGTTGACGAGGGAGAGCGTCCGCATGAGGTGGCCGTGGGTGTTGCCCATCACGCCGTAAAGAATCCGTGCCATCCGGGGAGAATGAGGGTTTTCCCCAGAAAGTAAAACCAAGTAAAACCTCGCCAAGCCGTCCGGCGCTTTTTATTTTCGTCCGATGTCCCTTCGTCGCCCCCGGACTCCTTGGCGAGCCTACCGACGGCTCGTCGTCGGGGGAGCCGTCGGGCTGGCCGCCGCGGCGCTCCTCGGCTTCGCCGCCCTCGGGACACCGCTGCTCGAGGTTTTCCCGTTCTATTCCTGGATCCTCTTCCCCGTGGAGCCGAACGGGAAGGGCTATCAGGTCTATATCGAGCGGGTGGGGGAGAAATGGTTCGCCCCGCCGCTCCCCTTCAACCAGGCCGAGGGCGTCGTCCGGAACCCCCGCTCGGTCGTCCTCTTCCGCGTCATTCAGCGGCTGGGGAGGGCCTGCCGGGAGGGGAATGAGGCGGAAGTCGTCCGGCAGCGCGGCTATCTGGAAGCTGCGATGGAGCCCGGCACGGTCTACGGCCTGACCGCCGTCGAGGCCGATCCGATCACCCTCTGGAAGACGAAGCAACCGGCCCGGGAAACCCCCCTTCGCACCTTCTTCGTCCCATGAATCCGTTTTTCTTCCTCCGCTCGGTCCGGCGTTGGTTTTCCCAACCGACGGAAGCTCCGGCTCCCGTTCCTTCCCCGTTCCGCCGCCAGACGGAGGCGTGGGGGAACGCCCGCGTCCTGGTGCGGTGCTTCTATGCGGGGTTGGTCTACCTGGCGGCCTCGCTCATTCCCGGATGGGAAGGGATCGTCGGGCGGGTCCCCGTCGCGCCGCTCTGGCCGGTGGCGTGGCTCCATTCGGGGGAGGGGATCACGGCGATCCTCTCGCTCTACCTGTTCGGGGCGATCGCCGCCCTCGCCTTTCCGGAGCAGCGGTGGGCGCGGGCGGCGGCCTTCGTCGGCGTCCTCGAGTATGTCGCCTACGGCAACTCCTTCGGGAAGATCGGCCACAGCATGCATGGCTGGGTCCTCGTCTCGCTGATCTTCGTCCTCCTTCCCCGGGGCGGCTTCACGGAGCGGAACCGGGCGGTGCGGCAGCAGTTCCTCCACGTCGTCTGGCTCGCGACGTTCCTCCTGCTCTACATCTACTTCATGTCGGGGATGTCGAAGGTGGGGGGGTGCCTCTGGCAGTTGTGGAACGGGGAGACGTCGGTGCTCAACCCCTACTCCCTCTCGAACCAGATCGCCGACCGCCTCAACCAGACGCAGACCTCGAACGCCGTCGCCGTCTGGCTGATCGACCATCATTGGGTCGGCTGGATCCTCTATCTGGGGGTCATTTACCTGCAGATCGCCGCCCTCTGGGCCGCGTTCCGTCCCGAGCTCCTGCGCCCCGTCGGTCTGGCGATGATCCTCTTCCACGTCGGCACCTATTTCATCTTCACGATCGTTTTCCTGCCGATGGTGCTGCTGGCCGGGCTCCTCCTGCTGGTTTCCCCCTGGGCCGGGGCGGGATCGACCGACCTGGGCCGGACCTGCTGGGGACGGCTGCCCGGTGTGGGGGTTACGCGATTTTTGTTCCGGCGGATGGCGAACCGCGGTTGACCTCGAACGGCGGCCCGTACAATCTTGGCCCAAGTTTTAGCGATGCGAATCATGGTTCTAACCTCCTCGACCGGGGGGGGACACAATATGCGGGCGCGATCCCTCGCCCAATGGACGGCGAAGGAGCGGCCCCAGTGGAAGATCGACGTCCATTCGGCCCTCGAATCGACGCACGGGCTCTATCGTTTCGGCGTCGAGCTCTACAACACGATCCAGCGGACCTGGCCCCAGCTCCATCACGTCTATTTCAACTACCTCGAGGTCGCCGCGATGTTCAAGCACGGCCACCGGATCCTCGGCCGGGGCCGCTACGTGGAGGTGCTGGAGAACTTCCGGCCCGACGTCATCGTCAGCGTCCACGGCTCGACGAACCACGGCTTCTTCGACATCGCCCGGCACGTCCTCGGGCGGGACAAGGTGAAGTGCGTCACCTACTGCGCCGAGATGTGGGGCGGCTACGGGATGAGCCGCCATTGGGTCAATCCCGACGCCGACCTCTTCATCGGCTCGATGCCGGAGACCGTCGACGCCGCGATCGACCTCGGGATGCCGAAGGCGAAGACCCTCGCGGGCGGCTTCCTCCTCCATCCCAGCTTCTATTCGGAGATCGAATACCGGGAGACCGAGGCCTTCTGGAACGGGACGCTGAAGCTCGATCCCGACAAGTTCACCGTCATCCTCAGCACCGGGGCGAACAGCGCGAACAACCACGAGCGCTTCCTCCGCGTCCTCCACCGCATCGGGCGGCCCCTCCAGGTCGTCGCCCTCTGCGGCAGCAACGATGCGACCCGCTGGCGGATCGAGGAACTGGCCCCGATCCTCGAAAGGCAGGGCATCGTCGTCCGCGCCCTGCCGACGACCGACAAGATGGCCCTCCTGATGCGCTCCGCCTCGGCGATCCTCGCCCGGCCCGGGTCCGGGACGACGAACGAGGCGATCCAGAGCGGCTGCCCGATCCTCTTCAACCGCCTCGGCGGAATCATGCCGCAGGAGATGATCACCGAGCGCTTCTGCCGGGAACACCGCCTCTCCGTCTCGATCTCGAAGCCGGGCGACCTGCCCGAGATCCTCCGCGACTGGATCGACCATCCCGAGCACCGCCAGGGCTACCTCAGCCGCATGGAGGCCGTCCGTCCCCGCGTCACCCCGGTCGATCTCCTGCAAACCCTGGAGAACCTCCGATGAGTTCGGCCCCCCTCAACTCCCAGGGCCACGCCCGGCTCTATCTCCACGCCGTCCTCCCCTGCTTCGTCGATCTCATCGCGCAGGACGCCGCAGCGCGGGAGGTCGTCGCGCGGTGGAACGCCCGGATCGTCCTCCGCATCGTCGACGGTCCCGCCGCGACGCTCACCTTCCGGGGCGGCAGCGTCGCCCATGTCCCGGAGGCCCTTCCCGGTTCCGACGTCACCCTCCTCTTCCTCTCCGCCGCCCACCTGAACGCCTTCTTCGCCGGGAACGCCGCCGCCGTTCCGCTCCCCGTCTGGGGCGCATGGCGGATCGGCCTTTTGACCGGATTCAGCAAGGTCGCCGAGCGGCTCGAGGCCGTCCTCGAAGGGGAGGGCGATGTCCTCGCCACCGCCGAGGGCCGCCGCGTCCATGCCCGCCTCACCCTCATCGCGGCGGGCCTCGGCCTCCGGCCCCTCGCCGAGTACGACGTCCTCGGCCAGGCGACGTTGAAGGGCATCCCCCAAGGCCTTGCCGCCTTTTCCATCGGCGGGGAGGCGGATGCGACCGTCTGGTTCGAGAACCGTCCCGGCGCGTGGACCGCAGGCTGGAGCCAGCCCCCGCGCCGACCCGACGTCCAGATCACCTTCGCCGACATCGACGTCGCCTACGCCGCCCTCCGCGACGAGGCCGACACCTACGCCGCCGTCGGCCTCGGGCAGATCACCGTCGACGGCCTCGTCCCGCTCGCCGACGGCCTGAACCTCGTCATGGAACGGCTCCGTGACTACCTTGAATAAATCTATGGGCCGCGACTTCTCCCAATCCCTCGCCCTCTTCGAGCGGGCCTCCCGCGTCATCCCCGGCGGCATCTACGGCCACACCACCCCCGCCGCCGTCCTCCCGGGCCGCTCCCCCTACTACGCCGTCCGCGCCTCCGGCTCCCGTTATTGGGACGTCGACGGGAACGAATACATCGATTACATGTGCGGCTACGGCCCCATCGTCCTCGGCCACGGCCACCCCGGCGTCGAGGAAGCCGCCGAGCGCCAGCGCCGCGAGGCCCTCTGCGTGAATCATCCCGGCCCCGTCATGATCGAGCTGGCCGAGTACCTCGTCGACCGCGTCGACTTCGCTTCCTGGGCCGTCTTCGGCAAGAACGGCTCCGACATGACCACCTGGGCCATCCAGGTCGCCCGCGAGCAGACCAAGCGGAAGAAGATCCTCAAGATCGCCGGGGCCTACCACGGCATCGCCCCCTGGTGCACCCCCGGCCACGCCGGAGTCATCGAGGAAGACACCGCCCACATCCACACCTTCCCGTGGAACGACCTCGACGCCTTCACGGCCCGGCTGAAGGAATTCCGGGGCGAGATCGCCGGGGTCATCCTCACCCCCTTCCACCATCCCGCCTTTTCCCCCTCCATCCTCCCCGCCGACGGCTTCCTGCGCGGCGTCGAGGAAGCGTGCCGCCGCGAAGGGATCGTCATCATCCTCGACGACATCCGCGCCGGGTTCCGCCTCCACCACGGCGGCTCCCACCGCTACTTCGGCTTCGAGCCCGATCTCATCTGCTTCTGCAAGGCCATCGCCAACGGCCACCCCCTCTCCGCCGCCCTCGGACGGAAAGACCTCCGGATCGCCGCCAGCAAGGTCTTCCTCACCGGCAGCTACTGGAACAGCCCGCCTCCCATGGCCGCCTCGCTCGCCTGCCTCCAGCTGCTGGAAAAGGAAAACGGCGTCGAGATCATGAAGATCCGGGGCCAAGCCCTCATGGACGGCCTCACCGCCGCCGGGGCGAAGCACGGTTACACGATCCTCTCCTCCGGCCCCCCCGCCATCCCCTATCCCACCTTCGCCGACGACGCCGACTTCCGCCGCCAGCAACGCTTCTGCGCCGAAGTGACCGCCAGGGGCGCCTTCTTCCACCCCCACCACAACTGGTTCCTCTCCACCGCCCACACCGAGGCCGATATTGCCGAGACGGTGCGGATCGCGGAGGAGGCGTTTGCTGTGGTGCGCGAGATTGAGGTCAGCCAAAAATAGGCCATTTTCTGCGAAAGGCGGACTCTCTTGCTCTCGGCGTTCTATGATGATAGAATGTGCTACATGAGCGCCAAGCGTTGGCCCAAGATAGTGGTGTGGGTGCTGCTTCTTACCGTGGGGCTTCTGCTTTTGGATTTTTTCACATTCCCGGCTACCAGCCGAGGCACGGGATTAAAAGCGGCTGAAAATACAAATAACCATGCCCTCATGGAGCAACTGAGGACAGGTCTTCTCAACTACAAGGCGGATTACGGCCAAAATCTAACGGGAGATAATCAAAGAGTTTATCGTGCCTTCCTCGGGGATAATCCGAGAGGAATTATCTACATGGAATTTCACAAGCGCGATATTCCCTTGGGAGATCAGGTGCTTGATCTTTGGGGGACACCCTACGAAATGGTGGGCGACGACAAAGGCATCACGGCGATCCGTTCGGCGGGCAAGGACAGGAAGTTTGGGACTCCTGACGATATCGTCGTGAATGTTCCTTAACCGGCCTTCTTCGCCGTCTTCAGCCCGTAGTAGAGCCTGAGTCCCCACTGCACCCATGCGCGATGGGCGAGGCGGACGAGGAAGGGGGCGATGCGGGCTTGGAAGATGTCTCCCACGGCGACGACGGGGCGCTTGGTCTTTCCTTCGACGATGCTGACCAAGGCGTCGGCGACCTGTTGCGGGTCGGGCGCGTTGTTCATGTTCTTGTCGATGGCGTTCCAGGCGGCTTCGAGGTTCGGGGCGTAGGCGGCGGCGAGGGCGGGGGACAGCTCGATGCGGCGGGTCGAGTCGTGGAACTTTGTCCTGAAGTCGCCGGGGCGGAGGTCGACGAGGCGGATGCCGGTGTGGGCGAGCTCGATGCCGAGGCCCTCGGTCATCGCGCTGAGGGCGGCCTTGCTCATGCTGTAGGGGGCGAGGAAGGGGAGGGGGAACTCGGTGGCGAGGGAGGCGACGTTGACGATGAGGCCGCGATTGGCGGCCCGCATGGCGGGGAGGGCGGCGCGGACGAGGTCGAGGGGGCCGAAGAGGAGGAGGTCGAGCTGGGCCTTGAACTCGTCGTCGGAGAAACCTTCGAGGGGGCCGAAGGTGCCGCTTCCCGCGTTGTTGATCAGCACGTCGAAAGTGCCGCCCGCCTCGGCCTCGGCGGCGAGGAAGGCGGCGGCGATGCCTTCTCGATCGTTCAGGTTCAGGACGACGGGGTGGAAGTTCGGAAGATCGGTCGGGAGGTTCTCGAGCTTCCGGGCGGTGCCCCAGACGTGGTGGCCCCGGGCGGCCAGGGTGCGGGCGGTGAGGAGGCCGATCCCGGCGCTGGCCCCGGTGAGAAAGACTTTCTTGGGGGTGCTCATGACGTTAGCTCCCTTCCCACTTCTTGAAGAGGAGGCTGACGTTGGCCCCGCCGAAGCCGCTCGAGTTGCTCATGGCGTAGCGGGGGGCGGCGTCGACGGGCTTGTCGACGACGGGGACGCCGGCACAGCCGGGGTCGAGTTCGGTGATGTTCGCCGAGACGGGGGTGAAGCCCTCCAGGAGGGAGAGGACGGTGAAGCCCGCCTCCTGCGCCCCGGCGAGGCAGAGGCCGTGGCCGGTGAGGCTCTTCGTGCTGCTGACGTAGGGAACTTTCTTCCCCTCGGTGGTGGCGCCGAAGACGGCCTTGATCGCGCCGATCTCGGCGATGTCGCCGGGCGGGGTCGAGGTGGCGTGGGCGTTGATGTAGTCGATGTCGGCGGGGTTGAGCTTCGCGTCGTCGAGGGCGTTGCGCATGGCGCGGGCGAGGCCGTCGCCGCTCGGGTCGGGGGCCATGATGTTGTAGCCGTCGGACGACTCGCCCCAGCCGACGACCTCGGCGAGGATGTTCGCGCTCCGCTTCTTAGCGTGTTCGAGTTCCTCGAGGACGAGGGTCGCCCCGCCGCCGGTGAAAACGAAGCCGTCGCGCTTCCGGTCGAAGGCGCAGGGGCTGAGCTTCGGATCGGTGGCGGCGCTGAGGGCGCGGATGCCCGCGAAGGGGAGGCCGGTGAACTTCGAGTTGTCCTCGGCCCCGACGACGAACATGACGTCCTGGCGGCCCATGCGGATGAGGTCGGTGGCGCTGCCGAGGCCGTGGGCGGAGGAGGCGCAGGCGCTGATGATGCCCCAGCAGGAGCCCTTGATCTTGTAGAGCGCGCCGAGGTTGATGTTCAGGGTGCCGGGGATCGAGGCGACCATGCCGAGGGGCTGGCACTTCTGGATGCCGCGGGTGACCATGACGTTGAGGTGGTCGTACATCAGCCACATCGAACCGGCGGAGGAGCAGAGGAGGCCGGTGCGGGGATGGGAGACGAGTTCGGGGCCGAGGCCCGCGGCGGCGATGGCCTGCTGGACGGCGGCGAAGCCGAAGATGGCGTTCGGCCCCATGGAGCGGAGCTGGGCGCGGCCGAGCTTGTATTCCGGGGGGATCGTCCAGTCCTCGGGATCGGTGGTGGGGAAGGCGAAGTCCTTGATGATGCCGCCGAGCTTCACGGGGACGTCGGCCCCGGCGAATTCGTCGAAGAGGCCGACGCCGGTTTTGGTTTCGCGCAGGCTTTCGAGCACCTGGGCCTGGGAATTCCCGATGCTGGTGATGAAGCCGAGACCGGTGACGACGACGCGACGCATAGGCACTGAATGTACAGGGAAGGGGCGGCGATGCAAAAAAAAAGACCCGGATCGGGATGCAAATCCGATCGGGGTCTTTGGGGAGGCGGGACGGAGTCCTAGGCGGCGGCAGGGACGGCGGCGGCCTCTTCGGCGTCGGCGGCCTCGGCCGCTTTTTCCAGGCTCTCGATGTCGCCGAAGGCGAGGATGAGCTTGTTGATCTTGGCGACCTTGGCCCCGTTCACCTTCACGACGCCCTCGAAGAGGGCGACGGGGGCGCGGAGGCGGAGGAGCTTCGCCTCGAAGTCGAGGCGATCGCCCGGCTTGGCGCGCTTGTGGAAGGAGGCGCCGTCGAGGGAGGCGAAGACGACCTCGTTGCTGGCGACGGGATGGTCGAGCCGCTTGGCGCCCTCGTCGAGGACCCAGAGGCAGCAGGCCTGGCCGAGGGCCTCGAAGACGATGGCGGCGGGGACGACGGGGTTGTCCTTGAAGTGGCCGTCAAAGAAGAGCTCGTCGCCCTTCAGGAGGTAGGAGGCGGTGAGGGAGTCGCCCTCGATGGTCGCCTCGTCGATGAAGAGGAAGGGGGGCTGCTGGGGGACGATGAGGGCGATCTTGTCGCGGTCGTACTTCTTCACGACGGCGGAGGAGGCGGTCTCGGTCGGCTCGCCGGAGATCTTCTTGTTGATGAAGGTGGTGACGTCGCCCATGGTGCGGATGTTCCGCAGCTCGCTGTCCTCGATGCGGAAGCCGAGGGCCTCCTCGATGGAGAGGACGATCTCGAGCATCGTCAGGGAGTCGATGCCGAGGTCTTCGGCCAGAAGGGTTTCGGGAGTCGTGTCGGCGATGGAGATCTTCGACTCGGCGGGGAGGTATCGCTCGATGATCCCCTTGACGATCATGGGGGCGAGGGAGACCTCGTTCTCGTTGCGGAACTTCAGGACAGCCTCAAAAACTTCGGGCCTGCAACGTCTTAAGGCTTGTTTCAGGTCGGCAACTTGTTTCTCATCCAACGGCATAGATCTCCAGTAAACTGTGAACGGTAAATTTAAGTCCCGCACCGGATGCGTAAAGGTTAAAACGCCTGTTTTCCAAAAAAACTTATGAAACCAGCGTGGCCTTCCATCGTCATCACCCACGAGTACGCCCCTTTCCGGGGCGGGGCCGGGACGTTTTGCGCCGAAGTCGCCAACGCGGCCTTTGCCGCGGGGATTCCCGTCGAGGTCTGGGCTCCCGGCGCGGTCAGCGCGGAGGACCGGCGCGGGGTGCCGGTCCGGCGGCTCGGCGGGCGGGGCTCGCTCCGGTTCTGGGACCAGGCCCGCTTCATGGCGGCGCTGTGGTGGCGTCGGCGCGAATTCCGGGGGAAGCGGCTCTTCCTCGGGAGCGTCGGGGCCCATCTCGCGTTTCTTTATTTTCACCGGTTCGGCCTGTTGCGGGAGGTCGACGCGGTGCCGGTCTTTCACGGATCGGAGGCGCTCCGCTATCGCCGCAGCCCGGGGATGTTCCGCGCGGCCCGGCGGTGGCTGGCGGGGCGGGCGGTCTATTCGTCCTCCCGTTGCGCGGCCCGGTTGGTGGAGGAGAGCGGCCTGTTGACCTCGGGGCAGAAGGTCGTCGTCGCTCCCTGCGCCTTGCGGGAGGCGATCCGGATCGATGCGGACCGCCTGTTGCAGGAGGAGGCAGCCTCGCCCCGGGCTCCGCTGGAGATCCGTCCGTTCCGCATCCTCACGCTGGCGCGGCTCCATCCGCGCAAGGGGCAGATCGACACGGCGCGGGCCTTGGCGCTCCTTCCTTCGGAGGTGCGGCGCGGCTTGGTCTACGAGGTGGGCGGCGCGGGCGATCCCTCCTACCTGCGGGAGATCCAGCGGGTCTGCCGCGAGGGAAACGTCCCCTTCGCCTACCTCGGGGAAATTCCCGAAGGGGAGATGGCCGGCGCGTTCGCCCGGTGCGATCTCTACGTGATGAGCAGCCGTTCCCTCGCGCGGAGCGTCGAAGGCTTCGGGATGACCTACCTGGAGGCGGGCGCGCTCGGCAAGGCGGTGGTCGGCTACCGCTCCGGCGGCGTCGACGAGGCGGTGAAGGACGGGGAGACGGGCCTCCTCGTCGAGGAGGGGGACGTCACCGCGCTCTCGAAGGTGCTGGCCCGGCTGATTTCCGACGAGGCCCTGCGCGCCCGCATGGGCGCGGCAGGGAAGGAATGGGCGCGGAAGCCGGACTGGACGGCCTCCGCGCGGATTCTGTTCTCCTGACCGATTACCCTAGAGGTAATACCGCCAGTTGACGTTCGGGAAGATATTGTCCCGCCACTCGCAGTTGCCGAGGAAGGCCTCGTCGATCTGGTTCCGCTCGATCTCGTCGCAGATGCGGTTGAAGCGGAGGAGGTGGTCCTTCGTCCGCTTCACGGCGTAGGGGACCATCGTTCCCATCTTCATGATGAAGGCCCAGTCGCTCGACTGGGCGAGCAGGAGTTCCCGGGCGGCCTGCTTCAGCGCGCGGTCGGTGAGGCCGTAGGCGTTCGCGTTCGCGCGGGCGATCGAGATCATCCGCTCGGCGGCGCGGTGGAGGTGGGTGTAGATCCAGTCGTTGGTCGGCCCGAGCCAGACTTCCCAATAGCCCTTGTCGCCCCACGAGGAAGCCGAGGGGGTGGCGATCTGCTGGGTCGGGTACTTCGCGAGGTATTCGCTCGGCGTGATCGTCTTGAAGACGTTCTGGTCGCAGGCGGTCTTGCGGAGGAAGAAGTTCAGGAACTGCGGCCCCTCGAACCACCAATGGCCGTAGAGTTCCGCGTCGTAGGGGGCGAGGACGATGGGGGGACGGCCCATGACGCCGCGCAGGTGCTCGATCTGCTGCTGCCGGTTGAAGACGAAGTTCCCGGCGTGGCTGGCCGCGATCTCGCGGGCGACCTGGGGGCGGTAGGCCTGTTTCTGCGGGGTCTTGCCGGTGATCTTGTAGTATTTGAGGCCGACGAATTTCCGCTGCCCGTTCGGCTGGATGTAGGGGCGGATGTAGTCGTAATCGAGGTCGAAGCCGACGTCGCGGTAGAATTCCCGGTAGTTGACATCGCCCGGGTAGCCTTCCTCGGCGCTCCAGACCTGCTTGCTCGACTCGACGTCGCGGCCGAAGGCGGCGGGGCCGCTCGGGGTGAAGATCGGGGCGAAGATGCCGTAGGCGGGCCGGGGCTCGGCGAAGAGGACGCCGTGGCTGTCGACGGTGAACCAGCGGATCTCGGCCTCCTGGAGGAACTTGTCGAGGCCGGGGACGAAGGCGCACTCGGGGAGCCAGATGCCGCGCGGGTCCCGGCCGAAGCATTCCCGGTAATGGTCCCGGGCGACGAGGATCTGGGCGCGGACGGCCTCGGGGTAGTCCATCATCAGCGGCAGGTAGCCGTGGGTGGCGCCGCAGGTGATGATCTCGAGCTTGCCCGCGTCCTGGAATTTCTTGAACGCGGTGATGAGGTTCCGGCCGTATTTGTCGGCGAAGACGTACCGGCAGTTCTCGAGCATGTTCTTGTAGAACCAGGCGAGCTCGTGGAACTCGGCATTGTTCTTCGTCCGCTCGATTTCCTTGTGGGAGAGCTCGATCAGGCGCTCCAGCTCGCGGAGGTAGCGGCCCTGGAGGAGGGGATCGAGGAGCATCGCGCAGAGCGGCGGCGTCATCGACATGGTGAGGCGGAAGTCGATGCCGTCGTCGATGAGCCCGTCCATCATGTTGATGAGCGGGATGTAGGTCTCGGTGATGGCTTCGTAGAGCCAGTCTTCCTCGAGGAAGTTCTCGTACTCGGGGTGGCGGACGAAGGGAAGATGCGCGTGGAGGATCAGCGAGAGATAGCCCTGAGGCTCGGAATGCATATGGGAACGTTTTCGGGGTGGGCGGTGGGAAGAGAGGGGATCGCTGCGCTGGACTTGGCTCGACTTAGTTCGACTTAGCTCGATTTCAAGGCAAGGCGTGAATCAGGCGAAGCGGCCGAAGGGTTCCGGGCGGGGCGTCTGCGAGGTGGCGTCGACCTGCCCGATGAACTCGCTCAACCGGAGGAAGGAGAGGAGGGCCGAGCGCCGCTCGACGCCGTCGGGGGAAACGGCCTCGATCGGGATGTGGAACTGGCCGTCGGGGAGGTTGAAGTGGAAGGTGAAGGTGCCGTCTTCCTTCAGCGCGATGTTCCGCCCGTCGATGCGGACCTTCGCCTTCGGATCGGTGCCGCCGTAGATGATCAGCTCCGCGTTGACGTGCATGAAGAAGTTCCGCGGCGCGCCGAAGGAGGAGCCCAAGGGGGTGGTGTGGCTGCTCGGCATCGGGCCGACGATGGGCCACTGGCCGGAGCTGGTGCTGCGGTTCTGCTCCATGCGGCGGCGGAGGACCTCGGTGATGTCGTGGGAGCCGACGCGGTGGGTGCGGTGGATCTCGTCGCCGAGGTAGTCGTAGACGCCGTCGCCGGGATCGGCCTCGTTCTCGAAGACCTCGAAGGGGAAGGTGAAGCCCTCTTCCTGGAGGCGGCCGAGAGTCTCGACGAGTTCCTCGCCCGGGTTCATGTGAGCGCGGATCATCTCCAGCAGGTTGCGGAAGGGGATGTGGAAGGGAAGGGTGACGAAGCGGCCCTTCGTGTTCGGCGAGACGGTGTCGCGCGGGGTCTTCGTCTTGCCGGAGCGGGAGACGACCTCGAACTTCCCGTCGCGGAAGAAGCCGAGCTCGGCGTAGTAGGTCGCACCGGGGTTGTGGGTGTGGAGGTACCAGTGCTTCGCCCACGGCCCGATCTCGATCTGCTGGACGCGGTTGCCGTTCTCCGAGAGGAGGACGAGGAAGACCTTGCCGTCGCTCGCCTGATGGGCGAGGTCGCGGAACTGGTCGCCGGTGAGGTCCCAGTAGGCGAAGAGGAAATAGGGATCGCGGGCGACGAGATAGACCTTCTTCGTGCCGTAGGATTCGGGGAGCTCGCCGAGGTGCTCGTAGGCGGGAACCTCGTGATGAGCCATCGGCGGCGGGGTCAGGACAAACTTGTAGGCCTCGGGGTCGACCGACTGGACGACGGGGCGGGCGCTGAGCTGCGGATCGGCGGGACGGAGGGAGGCGGCGACGCGGGGGGATTTGCGGAGTACCGGGGCGGCCTTTTCGGCGGCGACCCGTTCCGATTTCGTCCGCGCCTGGGAGCGGCGCGAGGCTCCTTCAGAGGTTTTCTTTGCCATGATAGGTTATTAGGTTTGTAGCTTAGCCGCACTTTTCCAAATCTCAAACCGACGACCGCATTTTTGCGGTATTTTCCCCACCCTGAGCGAGCGGGATGTTTATATGCCGTGAGTTGGAGGAGTTCAAGTCCATATCACTTCGATTGCTTTACAAGGAAACTGCATTCATTGCCTGATCTTTTTAGGAATGTCTTCCATTCAGAGAAAACAGCGTTCGACGGATGTTAAGCAAATCCTGGGCCACTTTTTACGGCGGGGAATGAGTGGTCCGGGACCGAAGCGCATGGTACGGTCCTCCCTTAACATGAGCGAAACGAAGGTAGCGATTTTAGGCCTCGGAATCATCGGCGAGGCGTGGGCGAAGAACCTCGAGGCCGACGGCGTCCCGCTGGCGCTGTGGAACCGGACGAAAAAGGATCGGCCCCACGTCGTCGCCGAGGCTGCCGACGCGGCGCGGGGGGCGACCCACGTGATCGTCGTCGTCTCCGACGCGTCGGCGGTCGGCGGGGTGATCGACGCGATCGTCCCCGTCCTGAAGCCGGGCCAGATCGTAATCCAGTCGAGCACCATCACGCCCGAGGCCGTCCATGAGGCGGAGGCGAAGGTGCGCGCGACGGGTGCCTCGTTCCTCGACTGTCCCTTCACCGGCAGCAAGCCGGCGGCGGAAAAGCGGGAGACGGTCTATTACATCGGTGGCGACGACGCGGTGATCGAGGCGGCCCGGCCCGTGCTGCAGCGCCTCTCGAAGGCGATCCTGCCCATCGGCGGGATCGGGGCGGCCTCGGCGCTGAAGCTGGCGATGAACCTGAACATCGCCGGGGTGGCGCAGACCCTGTGCGAAAGCCTTTCCCTCGCCCGCTCGGCGGGAATCGCCGACGAGGTCTACTTCTCCGCGCTGAAGCTCAATGTCTCGAACTCGGGCATCGTGGCGCTGAAGGAACGGCTGATCCGGGAGGAGGACTTCGCGCCCCAATTCTCCCTGAAGCACATGTACAAGGATCTCCGGCAGGCGAAGACCGTCGCCGGACGCCGCCACTTCCCGCTCCTCGAACGGCTCCTCGAAGTCTACGAGGCCGGGACGGGGAGGGGGTTCTCCGACGACGACTTCATCTCCCTCATCCGGCTGCTCGAACGGCCGAAGGTCTAGAACGGCAGAACGGTATTGAGACGCAAAAAAACGCCGCTCCGGGGGGAGCGGCGTTTTTCTTGGGAAGGACGCGAAGGCTACTTGAGGACTTCGCCGAGCTTGCCGATGTTGCGCCAGCTATCGACGTTGATTTCGAGCGGCCCGATGTGGAGGAAGGCCTGGTCGACGCGGCCGCGGATGACGATCGTCTTGCCGACGGGGAGGTCGATGTCGCTGTCGAGCTGGATCTTGCCGCCGTCCTCGTCGGTGAAGAAGTAGACGTGGTCGTTGTGCTTTGCGGTGACCTTGCCGATGATGGCGACCTTGGTGTCGTCGCGGTCGAGGTCATTCTCGTTGGCCTTGATCCACTTCACGGTGGTCAGGTGCCACTTGTTGCCTTCGGGGGCGGTGCACTTGCCCGCGTCGCACGCAGCGGAGGCGGAGAAGGCGGGGGCGAAGGCGCAGAATGCCACGAGGAGAGAGGAAGCAATGAGTTTTTTCATTGGAGGAACGATGCTCCCCTTTGCCTAAAAGTTGTCAACGCAATAAGAGCTATTTTGTTTATCGAATTCTCATTTTTTCATCCTGTTTTTAAAATGAAAAAGAAGCGGATGGGGGAGCTCTAAACGCCGCCTTGTATAATTGGGCAACGCTCTCTAGGTTTCCGCGATGGGTCGTCGTTTTCTCCTGTTCGCCTTGCTGGGCCTCGGTGCCGCGCTCTCTTTTCCCGTACCGGCCGGCGCGGCCCTGGTGTGGCGTTCCGGCGAGGGCTGGGTCGACGAGAGCTCCGGCGCGGGCCTTTCGGCGTCGAGTTCCCGCGACCAGCTCGAGATCGCGAAGAAGCTCGAGGCCGATCAGAAGTTCGACGACGCCCTGAAGGCCTACCGCATCCTCGTCCGCAAGTGGCCGCTCTCGTTCTTCGCCCCCGAGGCCCAGTTCAAGATCGGCTTCTGCCTCGAGAAAAAGGCCGACTTCTGGAACGCCTACAAGGCCTACCAGAAGATGATCCAGAAGTACCCGGCCAGCACCTTCTTCGAGCAGGCCCTCGACCGGGAATTCGCCATCGGGAACCTTTACCTCGCGGGCGAGCCGCAGCGCCTCATGCGGATCCCGCTCGGCCCCTCGATGGACCGCACCGCCGAGATCTTCGAGAACATCATCAAGGCCGCTCCCTACGGCGAGCATGCCGCCGAGGCCCAGTTCAAGATCGGCCTGGCGCGGGAAAAGCAGAAGAAATTCCCCGACGCCGTCGCCTCCTACACGAAGATCCTCGACAAGTATCCCGGCCATCCCGTCGCCACCGACGCCCAGTACCAGATCGGCTACGCCTGGTACATCGCCTCCCGCGAGCCCGAGTACGACCAGAGTGCCGCGCAGAAGGCGATCGAGGCCTTCGAGGACTTCATCGTCCGTTACCCGAACAGCGAGAAGGTCGCCGCCGCGAACACCCACATCGCCCTCCTCAAGGGGAAGGAGACGCAGGGGAGCTTCAACATCGCCCGCTTCTACGAGAAGGATAAGCAATACAAGGCGGCCTACATCTATTACAACGACGTGATCCAGCGGAACCCCGACTCGGCGCAGGCGAAGGAAGCCCGCAAGAAGGTCGAGCAGCTCCGGCCCCTCGTCGGTGCCGGGACCACCGACGTGCCGATGCCGACGGGAGGGGAGGCCGCGCCGCCCGCTCCCTCGCCCGCGGCCCCCTCCGTCGGCTCGCCGGTCCTCAATCCCGTCGGGGAGGCGAACTGATGAAGGCCTCCCTGATCGCGCCTTGCGCCGCGCTGATGTTGGCTTTGGGCCTGGGCGGCTGCGCCGGGTACCGCGTCGGCAGCGTCGGGGGGAAGAACATCCAGGGCGTCTCGACGATCTACGTCCCGGTGATCCACAACGCGACGCTCGAGCCGGGGATGGATGTCCCGACGACCTCGGCGATCATCCGCGCCTTCGACCAGGAGGGGACGCTGAAGACCTCCGGGACGAACGCCGCCGATGCCGAACTCACCGTGACCATCGTCAGCATCGGGCGGGAGCAGATGCAGACCGAGTACCTCGACGTCTCCTCGACGACGCAGCTGAAGATCTCGGTCTCCGCCCGCGTCACCTGCGTCAACCGCCGGACGGGGAAGAAGATCGTCGACAACGCCGAGGTCAGCGGGGTCAATTCCTACTTCGTCGGGCGCGATCAGGTCGAGGCGGAGCGTCAGGCCCTGCCGATCGCCGAGCAGGATCTGGCCAAGCGCATCGTCGCCCTCGTCGTCGAGGGCTGGTAGGCGAAAGATGGGCATGGTCTTCCAGTCGACCCTCTCGGCGGGCGGCATCCCGGTCGTCGTCTCCGAGATGACCCAGGTGGAGAGCGTCTGCGTCGGCCTCTGGTTCCCCGTCGGCAGCCGCCACGAGGCGGCCCGCCTTTCCGGCGCCCTCCACTTCATCGAGCACCTCTTCTTCAAGGGGACAAAGCGGCGCACCGCGCGCCAGATCTCCGAGGCGGTCGAGGGGGTCGGCGGGTACCTCAACGCCTTCACCTCGGAGGAGATGACCTGCTACCACGCCGCCGCCCCGGCCTCCCGCCTGGCGCTCCTCTTCGACGTCCTCCTCGACATGGTCGACGGCTCCCTCTTCGCCCCGGAGGAGGTCGAGCGCGAGCGCGGCGTGATCCTCGAGGAGATCAAGATGTATGACGACCAGCCCTCGCAGCTGGTCCAGGAGCGGCTCAATGCCCTCCTCTGGCCCGGGAGCGCCCTCGGACGGCCGATCACCGGGACGCGGGCCTCGGTCTCCCGCCTCTCCCGGGCCGACCTCGTCGGCTGCCGGGAGCGGTACTGCGCCCCCTCCCGGATGACGGTGACCGTCGCCGGACGGACGACGCTGCCCGAGGTCCTCTCCCACCTCGGCAGGCGGAAGGGCGGTGGCGCGGCGGCCCGCTTCTCCCTGCCCGCCAGCGCGCTGTTCAAGCCGGGCGGCAAGGCAGAGGCGATGGCTTCCCGCGTCTCGGCGCTCGAGAAGGGGATCGAGCAGACCCACATCGCCCTCGGCTTCCGGGGCGGCTCCCGCCACGATCCCTCCCGCTATGCGGCGAAGATGCTCTCCGTCATCGTCGGGGAGAACATGAGCTCGCGGCTCTTCCAGCGGATCCGGGAGCGCCACGGCCTCGCCTACTCGATCGCCAGCCAGATTTCCTATTATCATGACACGGGGAGCTTCTCCGTCCTCGCCGGGGTCGAGAACGAGAAGACCGAGCGGGCCCTGGGCCTCATCCTCCAGACCCTCGCCGAGATCGTGGCGAAGCCTCCCTCCGCCGCCGAACTCCGCCGGGCGCGGGATTACGTCGTCGGGCAGACCTACATGGGCCTCGAGAGCACGTCCAACCAGATGATGTGGGCCGGGGAGGGGATGATCGGCTACGGGAAGGTCCTCACTCCCCGCGAGGTCGAGGCCCGGATCGCCGCGGTGACGCGGGAGGAAGTCCAGCAGGTCGCCGCCTCGCTCTTCGTGCCCCGGAACCTCGCCATCGCCTCGGTCGGCCCCGGCGTGACGAAGGAAGCGCTGGCGAAGCTGGCGGCCTCCGTTCCATCGCGGTAGGTTGGAAGAAGGGAACGCCATGCCTTCCGACTTCTTCTCCCTCAACTCCTGGAACGTCCCCGGCGTTCTCTACCAGGGAGCCAATCCGGTCGAGGTGATCGAGGGGGAGGCCGCCGATTGGCCGCGCCTGCGGGAGGCCCTCGCCCGGGCGGCCTCGCGGAACCCCCACGGCAGCCGGGCCGACCGGCCCCATCCGGCGGGCGGCGCCGTCGGCTGCTTCCGCTACGACGGCTCCTTCCGCTTCGGCATCTATCCCGAGATCGAGGTCGTCCCCGCCGCGGAGAACAATCCCCAATGGAAGGCCCGCCGGGGCCTCTTCCCCGCCGGGGCGGCGCTGCCGACGGACTGGGTTTCCGACCTCGACGCGGAGGCCTTCGCCGCCCGGGTGCGGACGGCCCAGGAATACATCGCGCAGGGGGACATCTACCAGATCAACCTCACCCACCGCTTCCGCACCCCTTTCCGGGGGAATCCCTACCTGCTCTTCGAGTGCCTCATGGAGCGGAGCCCCGCCCCCGGCGCGGCCTTCCTCGAATCGGGCGACGCCTCGATCCTCTGCGCCTCGCCCGAGCTCTTCCTCCGCCTCGACGGCCGCCGCATCGTCACGAAGCCGATCAAGGGGACCCGTCCCCGGGACCGCGATCCCTTGCGCGACCGGCAGCTCGCCTACGAGCTGATCACCGACCCGAAGGAACAGGCCGAGCTCGTCATGATCACCGATCTGGAGCGCAACGACCTCGGCCGGATCTGCGAGTACGGGACCGTCTCGGTCACCGATCTCCTCCGGCTGGAAAGCTATCCGCAGGTCTACCACCTCGTCTCGACCGTCGAGGGACTGGTGCGCGAGGGGGTCGACCCGATCGCGGCGATCTCCGCCTGCTTCCCCGGCGGCTCGATCACCGGCGCGCCGAAGCGGCGGGCGATGGAAATCATCGCCGAGCTGGAACCGGTGCCGCGCGGCCTCTACACCGGGGCGATCGGCTGGATCGGCTTCAACGGGGACGCCGCCTTCTCCATGGCGATCCGCACCATGATCCACGAGGGGGAGGGGCTCCAGTTCCACGTCGGCAGCGGCATCACCGCCGATTCCGATCCCCTCCGCGAATACGAGGAGACGCTCCACAAGTCGCGCGGCCTCCGCCTCGCCGTCGAGGCCTACCACGAGCGGCTGGCCCAGGCCGACGCGCCGGGCTCCCGCAATAATAGTCTGGCCACGCGGCGATAAACGGATTATCTAGCGAAGGATGGCACCATCGGCTTCCCGCAAGGGTTCGGGCTCCTCTTCGGGGAACCAGGGGAAATCAGGAAAATCGGGGAAATCGGACAAACCGACCCCCCTCACGAAAAGCCAGATCCCCCAGGTCACCGTCGGCCAATTCTACACCCAGCACGCGGACACGCTGCAGCTGAAGCTCCTCGCCGGCGCGGGCGGCCTCCAGCGTTTCATCCGCGAGGGATCGGTGAACCGTCCCGGCCTCGGCCTCGCCGGTTATTTCAAGTATTTCGCGAGCAACCGCGTCCAGGTCATCGGCAGCAGCGAGACCTCCTATCTGAAGTCCCTCCCGCAGGAGGAGGGACGCGAGCGGATCCGCGAGATGTTCCGCCACGGCATCCCCTGCCTCATGCTGGCGCGGGACATCAAGCCGCCGAAGATGATCCTCGAGGAGGCCGAGTCGGCCGAAATCTCGGTCTTCCAGAGCCCGCTGACGACGATGCGCCTCATCAACGCGGCGACGATCTGCCTCGAGATCGATTTCGCCCCCCAGGCGACGCAGCACGGCAGCATGGTCGACATCCAGGGCATCGGCATCCTGATCCGGGGCAAGAGCGGCGTCGGCAAGAGCGAGTGCGTCCTCTCCCTCCTCGATCGCGGCCACAGCCTCGTGGCCGACGATATCACCCGCATCCGGTGCCTCGAAAACCGCGAACTGGTCGGCACCTCGACGGAGATCACCCGCTTCCATATGGAAGTGCGCGGGATCGGGATCATCAATGTTGCTAATTTATTCGGGGTGAGAGGGATACGTCTTGAGAAGCGCCTCGACCTCGTGGTGACCCTGGCCGAGTGGACGCCGGAGCTGGAGATCGACCGGATCGGCCTCGACCAGGACTACTATGAAATCTTGCAAATCAAAGTACCCCATGTCACCATCCCTGTGAGGCCGGGAAGGGATCTGGCGACGCTGGTCGAAGTCGCCGCGTGCGACCAGAAATTGCGTAGCATGGGCCAAAATTCGGCCTTGGAATTTAACGAGCGGCTGCTCGCGGTGATGCGGAACCGGGAAAAGTAACGAAAAATGGGGTCTGGGTAAAAAAAGGGGTGGATTTTATTGGTTAAACCGGGCGAAATGACATCAACCGTGGGTGGAGTAACAATTTAAGAAACGTTTTTACGTTTATTTGAGGCAAGAGAACGATGAGCAGCGTTGCAGCAAAAAAAGGCGAGGCCGGAGGGGCAAAAATCACGCGCGAAGTCGTGATCCTCAATAAACTCGGCATGCACGCCCGCCCTGCGGCGATGTTCGTCCGTGTTGCCAACAAATTCAGCGCCGATCTCATCGTCGAAAAGGACGGCGAAGAGGTGAACGGCAAGAGCATCATGGGCCTCATGCTCCTCGCCGCCGGTTGCGGCTCCCGCCTGAAGCTGACTGCCGTCGGCGACGACGCCGCCAACGCCCTCAAGGATATCGAGGAAATTATTTCTCGCAAATTCGACGAGGAGTAAACAGACTCCCCGAGGATGGCCTCAAAGAGTGTGCAACGCGAAACAAACAAGGTTGCCACCGAGACTCGATTTCAAGGCATTCCCGGCTCCCCGGGGATCGCCACCGGCCCGGTTCTCCTGCTGAGGCAGAACCGCCCCAACATCCGCCGCCGTCCGATCACGGCCGACAAGATTCCCGCCGAGCTGGAGCGACTCGAAGTCGCCCTCCTCCGCACCCGCCAGCAGATCCTCGAGGCCCAGGAACGCCTCGCCACCTCGGTCGGCAAGGCCGAGGCCGCCATCTTCGAGGCCCACCTCCTCGTCGTCGAGGACCCCACGATCCTCCAGGGCGTGAAGGCGAAGCTCGCCGAGAAGCTCATCTCCGTCGAGGCCGTCTACCAGGACATCACCAGCAGCCTGGCCGACCAGATGCTCGCCCTCGAGGACGATTACCTCCGCGAGCGGGCCGAGGACATCCACGACGTCAGTCGCCGCGTCCTCCAGAACCTCCGCGCGCCGGGCGAGGCCGGGGTCGAGATCTCCCAGCCCTGCATCGTCGTCGCCGACGCCCTGAGCCTCACCGATCTCATGGCGACCGATCGCTCCGCCCTTCTCGGCTTCGCCACGGAGCAGGGGAACCGGATGTCCCACGCGGCGATCATCGCCCGCTCCCTGAACATCCCCGCCGTCGTCGGTCTGCGCGACGTCGTCGACCAGATCGAGAACGGCATGGAGGTGCTGCTCGACGGCATCACCGGCCTCCTCATCCTTCTGCCGAACGAGCAGACGAAGTTCGAGTACGGGCAGATGGAGGAGCGCCGCCACCGCGTCGAGGAGCAGCTCGACACCCTGCGGGACACCCTCGCGGCGACGAGGGACGGCCACCGCGTCATCATCTCGGCCAACGTCGAGCTGCCGGAGGACTTCCCCCACGTCGCGGAGAGCGGCGCCGAGGGGATCGGCCTCTACCGCACCGAGTTCCTCTTCATCAACCGCAACGACCTCCCGGGCGAGGAGGAGCAGTGCGAGGTCTACCGCAAGGCCGCGCAGACCGCGAAGCCCCATTCGATCATCATCCGCACCCTCGACGTCGGCGGCGACAAGGCCGCCGTCCTCATCACCGGGGACGAGCCCGAGGCCAATCCCTTCCTCGGCTGGCGCGGCATCCGCCTCTGCCTCGACCGCCTCGACGTCTTCAAGACCCAGCTCCGCGCCATCGCCCGCGCCAGCGTCGAGGGGAACGTCCGGGTCATGTTCCCGATGGTCAGCGACATCGCCGAGATCCGCCGCTCGAAGGCCCTGTTCCTCGAGGCCCTCGCCGAGATCCGCGCCGAGGGCGTCCCCGTCCCGGAAAAGGTCGAGATCGGCGTCATGATCGAGGTTCCCTCGGCGGCCCTCACGGCCGACATCCTCGCGAAGGAAGTCGACTTCTTCAGCATCGGGACGAACGACCTCGTCCAATACACGATGGCCGTCGACCGCCTCAACGAGCGCGTTGCCTCCCTCTATCAGCCGTGCCATCCCGCCGTCCTCCGCCTCATCGCGCGGGTCGCCGAGGAAGCCCACAAGAACGGCATCTGGGCCGGCATCTGCGGCGAAATGGCGAGCGACGTCCTCCTCACCCCCCTCCTCATCGGCCTCGGCATCGACGAGTTGAGCATGGGCTCCGTCTCCGTCCCCCGGGTGAAGAAGGCGATCCAGAGCGTCAACCGCGAGGAATGCGCCGAGATCGCCCGGACCTACCTTGCGGCCTCGACCCATGACGAAATCGTCAAGGGTCTCGCCGAGTTCGCGAAGAAGACCTATCCCGACCTCATCATTTGAGGGGAGACGGTCTCATTTTCTGATTTTCCTCCGTCCCCCGGCCCTGTAATGAGTAGGGGACCGTGCCGCCGTCCTCGCTCCAGCTTTCCCTGATCCTCCCCATCTACAACGAGGAAAACGCCGTCGGACGGACCCTGGACGAGCTGATTCCCTTCGCCGAGACGAAGCCCGAATGGGAGTTCGTCATCGTCGACGACGGCTCCCTCGACCGGACCCCCGCCCTGATCGCCGCCCGGCTCTCCGCCCCCGGCGCCCCCGCCAACGTCCACCTCCTCGCCCTGACCGCCAACGGAGGGAAGGGGAACGCCGTCCGCGCCGGGTTCTCCCAGGCCAAGGGGGAGCGCCTCTGCTTCACCGACGGCGACCTGCCCTATTCCCTCGACCAGGTCCTCCACCTCGGCGCGACGCTGGCCGAATTCGACGTCGTCATCGGCTCGCGGAACCTTCCCGACTCGAAGAACGAGGGCGTCGTCCTTCGGCGGCAGCTCCTCGGGGGCGGCTTCAACCGCCTGGTCCGGCTCTTCATGGGGATCCCCCACCGGGATACCCAGGCCGGGCTGAAGGGCTTCCGCCGCGAGGTGGGCCGGAAGCTCTTCGAGAAGATGCGGATCGGCGGCTTCTCCTTCGATGTGGAACTCCTCTATCTCGCGAAGAAATACGGCCACCGCGTCGGGGAGATCCCCGTCCGCGTCAGCTCGGCCCACAGCTACAAAACCTCGAAGCTGAAGCTCATCCGGGATTCCCTCCGGATGTTCCTCGGCCTCGTCCAGATCCGTTTCAACGATGTCGCGGGTAAATACTAACCTCGGCGGGACGAGCATCCGGCTCCGCCCCGGCATCGCGAAGCCGCTCCCCAAGGCCCTCCTGAGCTTCGACGTCGAGGAATTCGACCTCCCCGGCGAGTACGGCCAGGGGAACCTCCCTTCCGAGGAAACCCAGATCGACGTCGGCACGCGGGGCCTCACCGCCGTCCTGGAACTCCTCGACCGGACCGGCGTCCGGGCTACCTTCTTCACCACCGCCGTCTTCGCCGCGGCCCGGCCCGAGATGATCCGGCGGATCGCCGAGAGCCCGCTGCGGCACGAGGTCGCCTCCCACGGCTGGAGCCATTCCTCCTTCGAGGAGCGGGACCTCCTCCGCTCCCGGGTCGCCCTCCAGCAAATCACCGGGAAGCCGGTCACCGGCTTCCGCCGCGCCCGCTTCGGGGAGTTCGACCGCCGCGCCCTCGCCGCCGCCGGATACCGCTACGATTCCTCCGACAATCCGATCTGGCTCCCGGGCCGCTACAACAATTTCAAGAAACCGCGCACGGCCTACCGCCTCGGCGACCTCGGCAGCGAGGGGGTCACGATCCTTCCCGTCTCGGCCTCGCCCCTGGTCCGGTACCCGCTCTTCTGGCTCAGCTTCAAGCATTCCCCGATGGCCCTCTACCGCCTCGCCAGCCAGTGGGTCCTGCGGGAGGACGGCTACCTCAACATCTTCTTCCATCCCTGGGAATTCACCTCCCTGAAGGGTTTCAAGATCCCCTTCGTCGTCCGCCGCCGCGCGGGGGAGAAGATGGTCGCCCGCCTCGAGGCCTATCTCCTCTGGCTCAAGGAACGGGCCGACTTCGACACCCTTGCGGACTTCGCCGTTCGGTGGGAAAATCAGCAAGCCCTCTCCCTCTTTAAAAAATCCTGAATCATGAAGATCATCCGCTACCGCGACGCGAAGGGAACCCTCGGCCATGCCGAGCAGAAGCCCGACGGGGCCTACCGGATCGAGGGGGATCTCTACGGCGACTTCAAGGTGACTTCGGAAAAGGTTGAGGTCGCCCAGCTCCTCGCCCCCGTCGAGCCCGCCGCGCTTCTCTGCATCGGCCTCAACTACCGCCGCCACGCCGAGGAGACCGGCGCGAAGATCCCGACCTATCCGGTCCTCTTCATCAAGAACCCCGGCGCCCTCCAACACCCGGGCAGGCCGATCGTCCTCCCCCGCAAGCTGCGGAGCGACGCCGTCGATTACGAGTGCGAGCTCGCCGTCGTCATCGGCCGCCGCTGCAAGAACGTCTCGAAGGAGAACGCCCTCGACTACGTCCTCGGCTACACTGCGGCGAACGACGTCAGTTCCCGCGACTGGCAGAAGGAAAAGGGAGGCAGCCAATGGTGCCGGGGGAAGAGCTTCGACACCTTCTGCCCTCTCGGCCCCGTCCTCGTCACGAAGGACGAGATCCCGAACCCCAACTCCCTCCGCCTCAGCACCACCGTCTCGGGCGAAGTCCTCCAGGACTGGAACACGGGCGACATGATCTTCGACGTCCCGACGATCATCGAGTTCCTCAGCGGCAGCACCACCCTCCTGCCCGGCACCGTCATCCTCACCGGCACCCCCCAGGGCGTCGGCATGGCCCGGACCCCCGCCCGCTGGCTCCAGCCCGGGGAAACCGTGACGATCGAGATCGAGAAGATCGGGAAATTGACGAATCCCGTTGTCGAAGAACAGGTTTGATTTGTCGGGGAAAGGGGAGTAGCCTTTGTTTATGGCTACAGGCGTCAGCTCCGTGATCCCCTCGGGCTACCTGTCGGCCGACGCCTACTCCGGCCTCTCCGAGGCCCAGCAAAAGGCCTCCAGCGCGGCCCAGACCCTCCTCAACAGCCAGTACGCCCTCGCCACGCAGAACCTGACGGCGAGCCAGAGCGCCAATTCGATTATCTCCCTCGGCACCTCGGGGAGCTCCACCACCTCAGCGGCCGCCCAGACCGGCCTCGCCTCCCAGCAGAGCGCCCTCAGCTCCCTCATCAGCTCGACGAGCGGCGAAGATTCCGGCACCGGCGGCGGCATCTCGAACATCGCCCAGCTTTCCCTCCTCACCGCCCTGACCCGCGCCGGAATCGCCGGGACCGGCGGCTCCTCCGATGCCTCGGGCGTCGATGCCACCATCGCGGCGGGCAAGGAAGGGCTGGCCGCGAGCAAGGCCTCGTTGATCAGTTCGGCCGTCAGCTTGCTGAACAACGGCTCCTCCGCCTCCGATTCCTCCACCGGCTCCCTCACCGGGAACATCGCAAGCCTTTACTACAATCAGCAGGCGGCAACGGCCATCGGCTCCTTGTATTCGAGCCAGGCCTAGCCTGGTTCCTCCCTCCAACGTCCCTGCCCGGCCCAGCCATGCCCCGCGCCTTCGTCAGCGAGCCGCTCCTTCCGCTGGAGGGAAGCTTCGATACCGCCCTGATGTCCCGGGGCGAGCCGGGGGTGCCGCGCCGTTTCCGTTGGCGGGATCGGGAATGGACCGTGGCCGAGGTCCTCGACTCCCGCCGGGAATTCGGCGATTGCAGCCACGGCAGCGGCGAACGCTACGTGCGGAAGCACCGCTACCGGATCCGGACCGTCGAGGGCTGGGTCCTCCTCGTCGATTTCAAGCGGACCTTCGGGCGGGGCCAAGTCACCTCGGCCCGGACCCGCTGGCGGGTCTTCAGCATCGAGGAACAGCCAGAAGACGAGGGAACGCGCAAGGGGTGGCCTTCGGGCTAAACCCGCTTCAACGTCACCAACCCGATCTCCGCCGGGGCATTGATCCGCAGGGGGAACCAATTCCCCGCGCCGTTCGAGACGACGAGGCGGCACTCTTCCTTTTCATAGAGCCCCGACCAGTACCGGAAGAAGACGGGGCCGCAGCCGATCGACTTCGTCAGCATGATCTGCCCGCCGTGCGTGTGGCCGGAGAGGGTGAGGGGAATGCCGGCCGCGACGGCGCCGTCGAAGCAATGCGGATGATGCCCCAGCAGGATCGGGAAGGTATCGGCCCGCCAGTCGATCCGGTCGGGACCGACGCTCGTCTCCCAGCTGAGGCCGATGATCTGGACCGGGACCTCGCGGACGGTGATCACCCGGGAATCGTTGAAGAGGAAGTTCAGCCCCGAGGCCCGGGCCGCGGCGCGGAAGGCGTCGGCGTCCTCATAGAGGTCGTGGTTCCCCTCGCAGAGCCAGAGGCCGTAGCGGGATCGCATCCCGCGCAGGCAATCGAGGGCGGCGGGAAGATCGGTGAGGTTGTAGTCGATCAGGTCTCCCGTGAACGCGATGAGGTCGACGTCGAGGGCGTTCACCGTGTCGGTGATCCGCCGGAGGTAATCGGTATCGATGAAGCGTCCCGCGTGGAAGTCGCTGACATGGGCGATGCGGAGGCCGTCGAGCTCCGGCGGGAGATCGGGAATCAGCACCTCGGTCTTGCGCGTCCGGAAGAAGGGGAGTTGGAGGTACGCTGCCACCGTCATCCCGAGGGTCGAGACGGCGGGAAGCAAGGCGGCACCGGTGCGGAAGAGGAATTGGCGGCGGTTCGGGTTGGCCACTTCTTCTTCGGTCGCGCTTGTCGTCGTGTCGGGGGAGGGGGAAGGCACGGGCGCGGTCCGATAGCGGCGATAGAGCTTGCCGCTCCAGCGGACGAGGTGGCGGATCGCCGCCGCCACCAGGAGGAACGCGGTGACCAGGGGAAGCGTCAGCAGGTTCCAGAGCAGGATGAGGCTCGGCAGGAAACGGCCTGGCAGCGGCGGGGCTTCATGGAACATCATGCGCGGGATCGTGATCCAGCAGAACCCGAGCAGCTCGAAGCCGATGAAGCAGGCGAGGGCGATGCGGAGGCCCCGACGCCAGGGCGGCGAGAGGCGGCGGACGAAGCCGTAGAGCAATCCCCAGCAGATTCCGTTGAGGGTGAGCGCGATGAGGAAGACGACCGTGGCGAAATGGAGTTTCATTGAAAGAAGCGGGACGGAAGCAAGGGCAAAGGAGGATGCGAAGGGGGAGGGGAAAGGGAAAGTGGGTTAACCGGATGTTTTTTGTTCTTCCAGCTTAAAAAAGAATGCGCACCGACTCTTTCTATTTGAAATTAAAAAATACCTACGGCAACCTGCGGCAACTTGTGGTCGATATGCGGCAAATTGCCGCGGTTTCGCCCCCGGTTATTCATTGCTATTTTGCCCCAAGCATTGTCGAGTTTTACCGTTATTGTCACCCCCTAGATCATGCTCTCAGAATCCTTTTTGTCCAAGTGGATCCCGACTTTATCGAGCCAGTCCCCGCAGGCCGCGGAGATGACCCGGATCACCCTCATCGTCACGGCGGTCTGCGTCGCCATCTTCCTCATCGTCACCGCCTGGGTCATCTACTCGATCGTTCACTTCCGGGACCGCGGCGAAGCCGGTGAACCGTCCCAGAAGCCTCTCGATCACCGGATCGAAATCGTCTGGACGATCATCCCCCTCCTGATCTGCGTCTACCTCGGCTGGATCACCGTCGCCAGCCTCTTCGGCAAGAACAACGGCGAGCCGCTCCCCGGAGCCAAGCCCGACATCATCGTCTCCGGCGCCCAGTGGTGGTGGGACGTCCGCTATCCCGACCTCGGGATCATCACGGCCAACGAAATCCACATCGAGGCCGGGAAGCCCTTCACCGTCCAGCTCGACTCCTACGACGTCATCCACACCTTCTGGGTTCCCGACGTCGGCCGGAAGCAGCAGATGATCCCCGGCCACCACAACACCATCGTCTTCCAGCACAACGTCCCCGGCCGCTACCTCGGGGCCTGCGCCCAGTTCTGCGGCAACCAGCACGCCTGGATGCGCCTTCTCCTCGTCGTCGACAGCCCGGCGGATTACGCCGCCTGGGTCGCCCAGCAGAAGGCGACGCCGAAGGTGCCCTCTGGCGAGACTCCCGCCATTGCCGCCCCCGCCGCTTTCGCCACGAAGGCCGGGACCGCCGCCGCTGCCGTCGCTCCTGTCTCCGCCCTAGGCGACCTCGAGAAGAGCATCGCCCGCGGCTACAAGATCTATCAGGACCAGACCTGCGGCACCTGCCACCGGATCGACGGCGTCAGCACAGCCCGCTACGCGCCCGACCTGACCCACGTCGCCTCCCGGGAGACCCTCGGCGCCGGGGTCATCACCCACAACACCCCGGAGGCGCTCTACCTCTGGATGAAGAATCCCCAAGCCATCAAGCCCGGCTGCAACATGCCCAACTTCCAGTTCAGCGAAGAGCAGGCCCACGATCTGACCAATTATCTCGAGACCCTCAAATAAGTTAGCATGAGCTCCTCCACCCTTTCCGATTCCCACTCCTCCGACGCCCACGGCCACGATGCCCACGGGCACGGCGGCTTCCGCAGCCTCCGCTTCGAGTGGATGGCCAGCGTCGATCACAAGCAGATCGGCGTCATGTACATGGTCGGCGCCCTCTTCTTCCTGGTCGTCGCCGGGAGCGAGGCGCTCCTCATGCGCCTCCAGCTCTGCTGGGCCAATGCCCACTTCATCTCCCCGCTGACCTTCAACCAGCTCTTCACCATGCACGGCACCAGCATGGTCTTCCTCGTCGGCATGCCCGTGCTGGCCGGGTTCCAGAACTACTTCGTCCCCCTCATGGTCGGCGCGCGGGACGTCGCTTTCCCGCGGTTGAACGCCCTCGCGTTCTGGATGTTCCCCCTCGGCGGCATCATGCTGAACTTCAGCTTCCTCACCGGGGCCGCCCCCGAGGTCGGCTGGTTCAGCTACGCCCCGTTGAGCGAGCGGACCTTCACCTCCACCCTCGGGCCGGACTACTACAGCCTCGGCCTCCTCGCCCTCGGTATCGGCTCCGTCGGCTCCTCCTTCAACATCATCGTCACGGTCCTGAAGTTCCGCGCTCCGGGCATGAGCCTCCAGCGCGTCCCCCTCTTCGTCTGGATGTCGTTCATTACCGCGATCCTCACGGTGCTGGCCCTCCCCGCCCTCAACGCGGGCCTCGTCATGCTCACGGCGGACCGGATGCTCGACGCCCACTTCTTCAAGAGCGCGGGCGGCGGCGACCCTCTCTTCTGGGAGCACGTCTTCTGGGTCTTCGGCCACCCCGAGGTCTACATCCTCATCCTGCCCGCCTTCGGCATGGTCTCCGAGATCATCCCCGTCTTCTCCCGCCGCCCGATCACCGGCTACGGCTTCATCACCGTCTCGGCGGTCGCCATCGCCCTCCTCGGCTTCGGCGTCTGGGCCCACCACATGTTCGTCGCCGGCCTCGGCATCTACGCCGACGCCTTCTTCGCCGTCGGCACCATGCTGATCGCCATCCCGACCGGGGTGAAGATCTTCAACTGGACCTCGACGATGTGGCGCGGCCGCATCAAGTTCACCACCGCCATGCTCTTCTGCATCGGCTTCCTGATCGTCTTCGTCTGCGGCGGCGTCAGCGGCGTCATGCTCGCCGTCGCCCCGTTCGACTGGGCCGTGAGCGACAGCTACTTCATCATCGCCCACTTCCACTACGTCCTCATCGGCGGCACCGTCTTCGGCCTCTTCGCCGGCGGTTACTACTGGTTCCCGAAGATCACCGGCCGGATGCTCGACGAGCGCCTCGGCCGCATCCACTTCTGGTGCACGATGATCGGCTTCAACATGACGTTCTTCGTCCAGCACTTCCTCGGCCTCATGGGGATGCCGCGCCGCATCTACACCTACCCCGACCTCCCCGGCTGGAGCATCCTGAACTGCATCTCCTCCGTCGGCGCTCTGATCTTCGCTCTCGGCACGCTCCCGTTCATCTACAACATCATCAAGAGCAACCTGCGCGGCCAGATCGCCGGGAACAACCCCTGGAACGGCTGGACCCTGGAATGGGCCACCACCTCGCCGCCTCCCCACGACAACTTCGACCTCGTCCCCCCCATCCACGGACCCCGTCCCCTCTGGGATCTGGCCCACCCGGACGACATGGACATCAAGCGGGAACCGACGAAGGACGAGGCCCCGATCAAGATGCACCTGAACAAGGTCCTGATGATCTTCTTCATCAGCTCCGAAGGCGTCTTCTTCTCGATGCTCATCAGCGCCTACATCCTCTTCAACCACAACCCGCCGCCCGACATCAACGCGGACACCGTGTTGAACATCCCCCGGACCTGGTTCTTCTCCATCGCCCTCTTCGCGAGCAGCTGGACGATGCACAAGGCGGAGCACTTCCTCCGCGCGGGCAACGACCGGAAGTTCCTCGGCTGGCTCGGGGCGACGATCGTCCTCGGCCTCACCTTCGTCGGCGGCCAGGCCTACGAATACGCGGAGCTCTTCGGCGAGGGGATCAACCTCGGCCGCAACGTCTTCGGCAGCACCTTCTTCACCCTCACCGGGTTCCACGGCATCCACGTCTTCGTCGGCATCATCGCCCTCGCGGTCTTCTGGGGCCTCGGCCTGATGAAGGAAAACCTGAAGACCGAGAACCGGATGGAATCCTTCGAGGCGCTCGGCTGGTACTGGCACTTCGTCGACGTCGTCTGGGTCGTCCTCTTCCTGATGATCTACCACCCGATCGGCTGGATCACCCGCTTGTTCTAAGGCTCCACTTAAGACGTTTGCAAACACTCCGCTAAACACTATGAGTTCCCAAGTTTCCCTCGTTCTCGGTCTCTGGAATTGGACCTCCCCGGCGTGGATCGTCGCGGGCGTGGCCGCCTTCCTCTACCTCCGCTCCCATCGGGGCCGGATGTCGGGGAGCCGTCCGCTCCTCTTCGCCGCCTCGGTCACGGCCTTCCTCCTGGCCACCGTCTCGCCGCTGGCCCGCCTCTCCAACGGCTACCTGTTCAGCGTCCACATGGTGCACCACATCCTGCTCCTCCTCGTCGCCCCGGCCCTCCTCCTCATGAGCCTCGATCCCGAGGTCGTGACGTCGGCGCTGAAGAAGAGCCCCTTCCTCTCGAAGGCCTCGGCCCTCTTCGGGAAGCCCCTCCTCGGCTGGGCCATGGGCATCGGCGCGATGGGCTTCTGGCATTTGCCCTCCCTCTGCTCCGCCTCTCAGGAGATCGGTGCGGTTTCCCAGATCCAGACCGCCAGCCTCCTCCTCATGGGTGCGGCCTTCTGGTGGCCGGTGATCGCCCCCGTCTCGGAACAGCGGCTCCACCCCCTCCAGGGCGTCGGCTACCTCTTCTCCTCCTGCGTCGCCTGCACCCTGATCGGGATCTACCTCACGTTCTCCCCGGTCAGCGTCTGCCCCTCCTTCGCGCACGGCATGGATCCCCTCGGCCTCCGCAGCTGGATCCAGGGTGACCTCGGCCTCACCCCCCAGCACGACCAGCAGATCGGCGGCCTCCTCATGTGGGTCCCTTCCTGCCTCATCTACATGAGCGGCGTCTTCGTCCTTTTCTACCGCTGGTACGCCCGGCCCGACTCCACCCTCGCCAACGAGGGTGCCGCCACCGCCGTTTCCAAGTCTTCCCACGCCTAAGGAGATCCGATCATGTCTTACGAAACGCCTCAGCAACCCTCCGCCCCGGTCGACAAGACGGGCTGGAGCAAGCCCCTGCCCGAAATCATCCCCCCGCCGACCTTCGCCCCGGTCTTCTTCTCCGCCGGCATCGTCTTCACCGCCTGGGGTCCCCTGACTTCGTGGATCCTTTCCGCCGTCGGCCTCGGCCTCATCATCCTGGCCCTGCGGGTCTGGCTCGGCGAACTCCGCGCCGACTGGAAAAAGACGGCCCAAGCGTCCAAAACGTCCACGTCCTCCTCTTCCCATGAGTAACGATTCCACTTCCGGCGGCTGCTGCGGCGGCCACGACCACTCCCATGACGCCGTCGCCCCCGGCGCGCAGCCTCACACCCACGTCGAAGGCGAAGGCTGCTGCGGAGGTCATGACCACGATCATGGCGGCCACGGCCATGGCGCTTCCAAGCCCCTCTTCGACGGTCCCATCTTCAAGAACGACTTCGAGCGTCGCGAGTTCCTCAAGACGGCGATCCCCGGCGCCATTGCCGGTGCCGTCCTCACGGTCCCGATCGCGGGCTACATGGTCCTTCCGAGCATCGAGGGGAACAAGCACCGATTCGTCTCCGTCGGCCCGATCGACAAGTTCGTCGTCGGCGAGACCGTCCTCGTCGAGCTCGCCAACCCGGACGACTTCTCCTGGGCCGGCGTCACCTCGAAGGTCGCCGCCTGGGTCCGCCGCGAGAGCGAGACCGACTTCATCGCCTTCTCGGTGAACTGCTCCCACCTCGGCTGCCCCGTCCGCTGGCTCCCGAAGGCCAAGCTCTTCATGTGCCCCTGCCACGGCGGGGTCTACAACAAGGACGGCAACGTCGTCGCCGGACCGCCCCCGAAGTCCCTCAACCGCTATGAAGTCCGCACCGAAGGCGGCGAGGTCCAGCTCATGACCCAGCCCATCTTCCTGGCCTGATTTTCCCCACTTAGTTATGCTCAAAAAGACGCAAAAGCTCGTTATCGATTCCCTCGAGTGGATGGAGGATCGGACAGGCATCTGGGCCATGTTCGGCCCCGTACTCACCCACCTCGCGCCCAAGGACGCGAAGTGGTGGTACGTCTACGGCAGCGCCACGCTGATGGCGTTCATGATCCAGGTCGCCACCGGGGTCGCCCTGATGTTCTCCTATATCCCCTCCGGCGGGCAGGCCTACGACAGCCTGAAGTACATCGCCGACGTGGCCCCCTGGGGTCATCTCATCCGCGGCATGCACTACTTCGGCGCCTCGGCGATGATCCTCCTCATCGGCATCCACATGGGGCAGGTCTTCTTCCACGGTTCCTACAAGTTCCCGCGGGAAATGAACTGGGTCACCGGCATCTTCCTCCTCGCCTTCACCCTCGGCCTCGGCTTCACCGGCCAGACTCTGCGGTGGGACAGCAACGCCGTCTGGTCGATCGTCGTCGCCGCCGAGCAGGCCGCCCGCGTGCCCGTCATCGGCCATTGGCTGGCCCACTTCATCCTGGCAGGGGACAACGTGAACGGGGCGACATTGGGGAGGTTCTTCACCATGCACGTCTTCGTGCTCCCCGCCCTCGCCATCGCCGGTATCGGCCTCCACATGGTCCTCGTCATGCGCCACGGCATCGCCGAAATGCCGAACGAGGAGCATCCCGTCATCGTCGAGACCTACCGCGAGGAATACCACGCCCGCCTGGAGAAGACCGGAATCCCGTTCTGGCTCATGGCCTGGCGCGACTCGTTCTTCAGCCTCTTCGTCGTCCTCGCCGTCCTCGCGGCCGCGATCTGGTTCGAGCCGCCCCCGGTCGAGCTTCCCCCCGATCCTAGCATCATCGAGACCTCTCCGACGCCCGACTTCTACCTGAAGTGGTACCTCGCGGTACTCTCCCTGGCCCAGTCGGACATGGAGGATTACATCATCCTCGGCGCTCCCGCCTTCCTCGGCATCCTGCTCTTCGCGGTTCCGTTCCTCAGCAATTCCGGTCACCGCTCGCCGAGCAAGCGGCCCTGGTCGGTCGTGGCGCTCATCACCGCCTACCTCTTCGTCGGCGGCTTCTGGGTGGCCGGCGAGAAGATGGACTGGACCCCCAAGGTCCATCCGAAGCCGATCACCGCCGAGTTCATCGGCGCGACCGAAGGCCCGATCTGGCACGGCGCCCAGCTCTTCCAGGACAAGGGCTGCTATAACTGCCACCAGATGGGCCATGACGGCGGCAAGAAAGGCCCCGACCTCACCTTCGTCGGCGATCGCCTGAAGAAGGACAACCTCGTCATCCGCATCAACATGGGCGGCGTGAACATGCCCGGCTACGCCGGTAACATGGAAGCGAACGACCTCCGCGACCTCGTCGCCTTCCTCGAAGACCGCAAGCGCAAGCACAGCCAGCATCCCGAGGAACTCCATACCGGCCAGAAGGGGATCGACTAGTCCCTTCCTTCTGGAAAGGCAAACGCCCGCTCTCCTGCCAAGGAGGTGGGCGTTTTTCGTCGGCAGTGAAAGTGGCATCGACATCGGTTGAAGAGGGGAGGACGATGAGGGGACCGATGAAAACCTCCTGCCGTCGATCTCTGCTGTTCGGAATCGCTGCGCTCTGGACCTTCCTGCCGGGAACCCAGGCCGACTCGGTGACCCCCGCCGACGCCTTCACGCGGGTGCCGGTGATTTTTAGCGGCGGCCATGACACCGACCCCCGCGATCGGGGGCGTCCCGTGATCCTCATCGCGGGGGCGCTCGGCGTCCCTCCCGAGACCTTCCGCGAGGCCTTCAGCCATGTCCATCCCGCCGGGCCGAACGCGGGAGGGCCGACTCCCGATGAGGCCCGCCAAAACAAGAAGGCCCTCCTCGACGTCCTCGCCCCCCTGGGGATCACCAACGAACGGCTCGATACGGTCTCGAACTACTATCGTTACAACAAGAGCAAGGGAGAGATGTGGCCGACGAAGCCCGCCGAGGCCTACGCCCTCGTCGAAAGCGGAAGCGTCACCCGGTTCGTCATCACCAACGGGGGTTCCGGCTACAGCTCCCCGCCGACGGTCGCCGTCCCCGGAGTGCAGGGCGGGAATGCCTCCGCCCACCTCGTCTATAAAAAGGAGTTCGACGGAAACGGTTCGGTCGATTCGATCCGGTTCGTCCAGTAAGGGCGAGGCCTGAGCGCCGATCAGGCGCTGGCCGCAGGAAGGGTGAAGCGGATCGAGGTGCCCGAGCCGGGGGCGCTTTCGGTCGTGATCGTCCCGCCGTTTTTGCCGACGAACTCATGGCAAATCCGCAGGCCAAGGCCGATTCCCGATTCCCGGTTCGTTCCCGGCGTGGAGCGGTAGTTGCCCGGCGCAAAGAGCTTTTCGAGCTGTTCCGGCTTCATGCCGACCCCGGTGTCGCGGACGCTGATTTCCCATTCTCCCGACGTCGGGGTCCTCTTTTTCCCGTCAATCTCGACGAGGCCTCCCGAAGGGGTGAATTTCACGGCATTCGAGAGGAGGTTGCGGAAGATGGCTACGACCTGGGTCCGGTCGGCCCAGGCCTGCGCGTCCTCGGGAATCCGGTTTTCGAAGCAGACGCCCTTGTCCTTGCCGATGCCGGAAAGAAGCTGGAGCGCCTCGTCGGCCACCGCCCGGAGGGAGATGGTTTCGGGGATCGCCTCGATCCGCTGGAGCTGCTCGGTCGACCAATTCAGGGTGTTCCGCATCGAGTGGATGACGTGGCCGACCTCCTGTTGCAGGGTCTGCCGGTAGGCCTTGAAATCGGCCGGGCTGATGAGGTCCTGGTCGAGGAAATCGAGCGACGATTTCAGCCGCCCGATGGGACCGAGGAAGTCGTGGGAGATCAGGGAGAAGATCTTGTTCTTCGCCTGGTTGGCCTCTTGGAGCGAGGCGTTCTTGCGGTCGATCTCCTCGCGGTAGGTGTTGTAGATCTCGTGGAAGATGTTCAGGAGCCAGCAGTAGGCGAAGAGGAAGACGACCATGTTGACGACGAAGAGGAAGTGGGACTCGTCCCCCAGGTCGCGATAGGAGATTTTGACGGCGATGAAGAGGCCTCCCAGGATCGCAAAGAAGAGGTAACGAAGGGCCGTCGATCCGAAGAGGATCGAGCCGATGGCAATCAGCAACAGGAGCGATTCCTCGCGGCCGTTGTGGAAGAGCCACCCCGTCGCCGCAAAGGAAAGGGCGGCGGTGAGGAGTCCGACGGCGGCGGCCGTCCTAAACCGTTTCTTCAGGATGAAGCCCATGGAGAGGCAGCCCCCGAGCATGAAAAAGAGGTTGAAGGGGAGGGGCTGCCAGAGATGGGCGTAGAGATTGCTGACGGTGCGGATCCCACCGCCGACGATCATCGCGATGAGGACGACGTTCAGGATCTGCATCTTCTTCCGTTCCTCGAACGAGGTATGGGGGGTGACCCCGAAGGAGATCGCCGAGATGCAGAATCGGGCGAAGCGGAAGGACATGGGTGAGGGGGGGCGGCTGGGCGCTCCTCCCGGGAGGAGCGGGTAAATTGGAGGCGGGAGCCGGAATCGAACCGGCGCATGGGGCTTTTGCAGAGCCCGGCCTTACCACTTGGCTATCCCGCCGTGTGCTCTGGGCATCACAGCCGCTCTCGGGGCGATCCCGTCGAGGGTGGAGGCGGACTATGCCTCATTCACGGCTTGCTGGCAAACAAGAAGAAATAATCCCTTCCGTATTGGAGGAAGAGATCGTGGCCGTAGAGGGTCTCGGCTTGCTGCATGAGGGGCTTCACCTCGTCGGGCCGCTTCTTCATCTGGGCGACGGCGGCTTTGGCGAAGTAATAGGCGGGGGTCGCCTCGTCGAAGGCGTTGAAGACGGTGCCGGAGGCGAGCCGTTCCGCCTCGCCCGCGTCGCCGAGGCCGACGGCGCAGTAAAGGAGCTGGAGGGAGAGCTCGGCGGTCTCGCCGCCCCGCTGGAGGGCTTCCTGGTAGCAGGGCTTCGCCGCGTCGAAGCGGCGGAGGCGGTAGTAGAAGTCGCCGAACTGGCGGCGGTAGGCGGAGGAGTTCGGGTCGAGGGCGATCGCCTTCCTGAAGGTCGCCTCGGCCGGTTCGTTCTTGCCCTGGGCCGCGAGGGAACGGGCGTAGAGCATCAGGAACCGGACGTTGTTGGGCTCGCCCTTCAAGGCGGCCTCGCAGAGGGCGGCGGCCTTCTCGGCATCGCCGGTCTTGAACGTGACGAAGGCCTCCTGCCAGGGGTCGAGCTTGACCTCGGCCTCCTTTTCCTTGGCAGGGGCCTTGTCGGTCGCCTTATCGGCGGTGGCCGCCGCCGCCGGGAAGCTCCCCATCCCCCCGATCCCAACGGCCACGCCTAGGGCTCCGATCCGGAGAAGGCGTGGCAGCGGGTGGGGCATGAAGGGGAGGAGGGCGCTTAGTCGTTGGTCAGAGAAGCCCAGCTCCGGCCGTCGCGCCGGAGCATCTCGTCCCCTTCGACGGGGCCCATGGAGCCGGGCGCGTAGAGGGGAATGTAGTCGGTTTCCTGGTTCTTCCACGCGTCCTTGAAGGCGTCGATGATCCGCCACGACTGCTCGACTTCGTCGCTCCGGGTGAAGAGCGTCGATTCGCCGAGGAGGGCGTCGCAGATGAGCCGCTCGTAGGCCTCGGGGAAGTAGTGGGCGGTATCCTGCCGGTAGCTGAAGTCCATGCCGACGGTCTGGAGGGTCGGCTGGCTCGGCGTCTTCGTGTTGAAGTGGAGGTGGATGCCCTCGTTCGGCTGGATGCGGATGCGGAGGCGGTTCCGGTAGATCCGGTTCGCCGCGCCCGCGAAGAGCGCGCCCGGGGGACGGCGGAAGACGATGTTGATCTCGGTGAACTGCTTCGCCAGGGCCTTGCCCGTGCGGAGGTAGAACGGGACGCCCGACCAACGCCAGTTGTCGATCTCGAGCTTGAGGGCGACGTAGGTCTCGGTCAGGGAGTTCGGCTTCACCCGGTCTTCCTGGCGGTAGGCGGGGATCTGCTTCCCGTTGAGGATGCCCGCGCCGTATTGGGCGCGGACCGAGTTGGCGAGGATGTAGTCGGGCTTCGGCGTGGCCACGGCGCGGAGGACCTTTACCTTCTCGTCGCGGATCGACTCGGCGTCGAGGACGGCCGGGGGCTCCATGGCGATGAGGGAGAAGAGCTGCATCATGTGGTTCTGCAGCATGTCCCGGACGGCGCCGGCCTCGTCGTAGTAGCCGCCGCGTCCCTCGACGCTGACGGTCTCGGCGACGGTGATCTGGACGTGGTCGATGTACTTGTGGTCCCAGAGGGGCTCGTAGATCGAGTTGCCGAAGCGGAAGTAGAGGAGGTTCTGGACGGTCTCCTTGCCGAGGTAGTGGTCGATGCGGTAGATCGAGCTCTCAGGGAAGGCGTGCTGGATTTCCTCGTTGAGCTTCTGCGCGCTGGCGAGGTCGATGCCGAAGGGCTTCTCGACGATGAGGCGGCGGAGGTGGTTCGCGCCCTTCTTCTGGGCGAGGCCGGCGGCGGCGAGGTTCATCGCCACGGGGCCGAAGAACTCGGGCGCGGTGGCGAGGTAGTAGAGGGCGTTCTCGCCGAAGATCTTCGCCTCGGGGAGGCTCTTGATCCGCTCGCCGAGCTTCTTGTAATCCTCGACGTTCGGCAGGTCGCCCTGCTGGTAGTAGATGTGCTGCTCGAGTTCCTTCCAGACCTTCTCGTCGACGGGCTTCGTATGGGAGAACTTGTCGAGGGCTTCCTTCAGGTCCTTGCGGAATTCGGCGTCGGTCTTCGGGCGACGGGCGAAGCCGATGATGGCGAAGCCTTCGGGAAGATGGCCGTTCTTCTGGAGGTGGTAGAAAGCCGGGACGATCTTCCGGTGGGTGAGGTCGCCCGTCGCGCCGAAGATGACCGCCACGGAGGGCGGCACCTTCGTGGCGGTCGAGACGAAGTCGGGGCAGTTGGTGCTGGTGGACATGGGGGGCTCCCGTGTGTTGCCTGGCTGGTGGGCTGGGGCGTTGGCTTACGCGTTGTAGGTCGTCGAGGAGACCGAACCGCCCTTGCCGGTCCAGTTCGTGTGGAAGAACTCGCCGCGGGGCTTGTCGAGCCGCTCGTAGGTGTGCGCGCCGAAGTAGTCGCGCTGGGCCTGGAGGAGGTTCGCCGGGAGCTTCGCGGTGCGGATGCCGTCGTAGAAGGAGAGCGAGGTGGAGAACGTCGGGACCGGGATGCCGAGGGTGACGGCCTGGGCGACGACGCGGCGCCACGCGCCCTGCGACTTCTCGATCTCGCCGGCGAAGAAGCCGTCGAGGAGGAGGTTGACGAGGGCGGGGTTCTTGTCGAAGGCTTCCTTGATCTTGCCGAGGAAGCGGCTGCGGATGATGCAGCCGCCGCGCCACATGAGGGCGATGCCGCCGTAGTTCAGCTCCCAGTTGTTTTCCTTCGCCGCGGCGCGGAGGAGGAGGTAGCCCTGGGCGTAGGAGATGATCTTCGAGGCGTAGAGGGCGAGGCGGACGTCGTCGATGAACTTCTTCTTGTCGCCGCTGAACTTGGCGTCGGGCCCCTTGAGGATCTTGGAGGCCTCGACGCGGGCGTCCTTCATGGAGGAGAGGGCGCGGGAGAAGACGGCCTCGGCGATCAGCGTGACGGGGGTGCCGGTGTCGAGGGCGGAGACGACGGTCCACTTGCCGGTGCCCTTCTGGCCCGCGGTGTCGAGGATCTTGTCGACGAGGGGGGCCCCGTCGGTGTCCTTGAACTTGAAGATGTCGCTGGTGATCTCGATGAGGTAGGAGTCGAGCTCGGTCTTGTTCCACTCGGTGAAGATGGAATGGAACTCGTCGGCCTCGATGCCGAGACCGTCGCGGAGGAGCTGGTAGGCCTCGCAGATGAGCTGCATGTCGCCGTACTCGATGCCGTTGTGGACCATCTTCACGTAGTGGCCCGCGCCGTCCTCGCCGACCCAGTCGCAGCAGGGGGCGCCGCCGTCGACCTTCGCGCTGATCGACTGGAAGATTTCCTTCACGGCGGGCCAGGCTTCCTTCGCGCCGCCGGGCATGATGGAGGGGCCGGTGCGCGCGCCTTCCTCGCCGCCGGAGACGCCGCTGCCGACGAAGAGGATGCCCTTCGCGGCGAGGTCCTTCGTGCGGCGGATCGAGTCGGGGTAGTAGGAGTTGCCGCCGTCGATGATGATGTCGCCCTTTTCAAGGAAGGGGAGGATGTGGCCGATGAACTCGTCGACCGCCGCTCCGGCCTTCACCATGAGCATGACGCGGCGGGGGCGCTTCAGGAGCTTGCAGAGTTCCTCGATGGAGTGGGCGCCGATGACTTTCGTCCCCTTCGCCTCGTTGGCGAGGAAGTCGTCGACCTTTTTCACCGTCCGGTTGAAGACGGCGACGGTGTAGCCGTGGTCGTTCATGTTGAGGACGAGGTTCTGGCCCATGACGGCCAGGCCGATGAGGCCGATGTCAGCTTGAGGGGTGCTCATGATATTCTTGGTGGTTGTGATTGGTTTTCGTTCGGAAAGGGGTCTTCCGTTTTGCCTACCGATTCCCTAAAAAGCCAACCTCAATTTTATCCCGGCGGTGAATTTGGCTCATGCCCCGGATCGGCCGGGGAGATGAATGGCAACGCCGCGCAAAGACGCCGCAAATTCAATGCTTGTAGGCCCAGTTACCAACTGCTATCGGCTTGAGCCACTATGCTGAAGATCAGCCAGCTCGACCTCACCAAGACGATTTCGGATAAAAACGACTATCAGGAGACGTTGAAGCAGCTGCAGCTGAAGATCGTCCGCCAGCAGGCGAAGCTCAACCACTCGAAACGCTCCCTCGTCTGCGTCTTCGAGGGGCCCGATGCGGCCGGGAAGGGGGGCGCGATCAAGCGCGTCACGGAGCACCTCGATCCCCGCACCGTCCGCGTCTATTCCATCGTGAAGCCGACGACCGAGGAGTATCGCCGCCATTACATGTGGCGCTTCTGGGCGAAGCTCCCCTCCTACGGGGAATTCACCGTCTTCGACCGCTCCTGGTACGGGCGCGTCCTCGTGGAACGGATCGAGTCCTTCGCCACCGAGCCGGAGTGGAAGCGGGCCTACCGCGAGATCAACGAGTTCGAGAAGACCCTCGTCGACGACGGGGTGATCCTCCTGAAGTTCTACCTGATGATCAGCAAGGACGAGCAGCTCCGCCGCTTCAAGAAGCGGGAGAACGACCCGACCAAGTACTGGAAGATCAACGACGAGGATTGGCGGAACCGGCGCAAGTGGGACCAATACATCACCAGCGCCGACGACATGTTCGAGAAGACCCATCACAAGCACGCCCCGTGGCACCTGATCGAGGCCGACCACAAGTGGTATGCCCGCGTGAAGGTGCTGAAGGCCGTCACCTCCGCCCTCGAAAAAGAGCTCGAGGTCTGAGAATGAGCGACGGGGCCTCTCCTTCTCCTCAGCCGCCTTCCCCCCGTTACACGGGGACGATCCGGGTCTATTACTTCGATACCGACGCGGGCGGCGTCGTCCACAACGTCGCCTATCTCCGGATGATCGAGGTCGTCCGCACCGACCTGGCCGCCAACCTCGGCTGGACCATGAAGGAGATGGCCGATACCGGGATCGTCCCCGTCGTCGCCCGGACCGAGATCGATTACCTGAAGCCCGCCCGCCTCGGCGACGATCTCCGGATCGAGGGCCGCCTCGTCTCGTTTGAGAAAATCCGGTTCCACCTCGAGTTCGAGATTTTCCGCGCCTCCGACGGCGTCCTCCTCACCCGCTGCCGCCAGACCATGGTGACGGTCAACATCGCCTCGGGCCGTCCCCAGCCGGTGTTGAAGCGGTGGGTCGAGACGTTTCCCGACCTCATTTCCCGATAGCGATTCGTAAACCTTTCTTCGATGGGTGCGGTGTGTGCGCCTACGCGTCTAGGGGAAGGACCTCAGGTGGCATTACTTATTGATAAACGGGATGTGTTTTCCTTATATTCCAAAGGAAGCGATTGATCAAAATCAAGCAGGCATTTTGCAAGGAAGCACGGAGTTAACTCTCAAGAGAACAAATAAGGATTATGAAAAACTGGACGATTCGTAAGCGGGTGATTTTCGGCTTTGCGTTGGTGATCGGCCTTTCGATCGTGATCGGACTTTTTGCGATCAACCGGATTTCCGGGCTGAAGAGCGACATTGATGATATCGCCACGAACTGGACGCCCTCGGTCAACGCCCTGACCAAGATCGAAAGCCAGGTGGGTACCTTGCGGCGGGAGAATCTGCTGATGCTTCTGACGGCGGCGACGGTTTCGATCGACGCGGGTCAGGAGGTGTCAAAGAAGGTTGTCCAGGAGGAAGCCGACTTGGCGAAAATGATCGCCGATTACAAGACCTTGGTCGAAGGGGATACCGGGGAAATGAAGCTCTATGAGGAGATGGCTGCGACCAGCAAGCCCTACTTCGACGCCATCAACGAAGTGAGCGCCCTCCTGAGGTCGGGGCAGCTCAGCGCCGCCGAGGAACTGCGCGCCAAGAAAGCCTCTCCGGCGGGGAACGCTCTGGTGAAGGCGATCGATGCTGAGGTGGAATTCAACCAGTCTCACCTGACCAATCAGGCCAACCTGAGCAATAAGGTCGCCTCGATGGCCGTCATGGGCATCGGTATCGGCCTGGGAGTCTCGGTCGGCCTCGCCCTCCTGATCGGCATTGCCATCGTGAGCGGCGTCAATCTCTCTCTGAACCGGATCGGGGAGATCCTGAAAGGAAGCTCCAGCCAGGTGGCGAGCTCCTCCGGGCAGGTTTCCAGCAGCAGCCAGAGCCTCGCCGAGGGGGCCAGCCAGCAGGCGGCGAGCATCGAGGAGACGAGCGCCAGCATCGAGGAAATCTCCAGCATGACGCGGAAGAACGCCGAGAGCGCCGATCATGCCCGGACGATCTCGGCCGAGACCCGGAACGCCGCGGAGCAGGGCGTCGCCCGCACCCACGAAATGAAGACCGCGACCCAGGCGATCCTCACGGCGAGCCGCGAGATGGGTTCCGCGATCCAGGATATCAAGAAATCGAGCGACGATGTCTCGAAGATCATCAAGACGATCGACGAGATCGCGTTTCAGACGAATATCCTTGCCCTGAATGCCGCCGTCGAGGCGGCCCGGGCGGGCGAAGCCGGCGCCGGATTCGCCGTGGTGGCGGAGGAGGTTCGTTCCCTCGCCCAGCGGAGCGCCAATGCGGCGAAGGAAACGGCGCGGATGATCGAGGCCTCCGCGGCCCAGAGCCTGCGCGGCGTCGAGGTGAATACTCAGGTGTCGATGCGCATCGATGAAATTTCGCGGAAATCGGAGGGAGTTGCCCAGAGCCTCGAGGAGATCGTCGGCCGGGTGCGCGAGGTCGATGAGTTGGTTTCCAGCATCGCGATGGCCTCGAAGGAGCAATCGACGGGGCTGACCCAGATCACGATCGCCATCGAGCAGATGGACAAGGTCACCCAGTCGACGGCCGCCGCCGCCGAAGAGACCTCGGCTGCCGCCCAGGAAATGAACAACCAGGCCGGGGAAATGGAAGGGGCAGTCGGGTCCCTCATGGGCCTGATCAATGGCGGTGCCGGGACGGGGGCGGTGCCTGTTCGCCAGGCCATCCCACTCCCCTCCCGTCCGGCGGCATCGCTGCCGAAAAATAGCCACGGGGTCCGGCAATCCCCCCGCTTGACGGCAGTCAAAGCGTCGATTCCCTTTCAGGGGGAGTGAGGCGGGGTAAACGGCTGACTTTTAGCAAGGGGGAGATTGCCGGGCAGGGCGATCTCCCCCATTCTTTTTCAAGGGGGGGAGTGAAATGAACGGGCTTTCCCGAAGAAGTCCAAAAAGGACCTAAGAGAATGCCTCATTGTGTCGAAAGAAAGGTACCATGGAAAATTGGACGATTCGGAAGCGGGTTCTGTTTGGCTTCTCACTCTTGCTCGCGCTCGCCCTGCTGATCGGCGTCTTCGGGATCAACCGCATCTCGGGGGTTCATGATGATGTGGAACGAATTGCCGAGGATTGGACTCCCTCGGTCGAGGCCCTGGTCGACATCCAGACGGCTGTCAACGACCTGCGCCGGGGCAATGTTCGCCTCCTTCTGAGCGCGGTAACGGGAGCTTCGGAAGAGATCAAGACGGGCCTCGCCCAGACCGCTTCGGGCCAGGCCGATCTGAACAGGATGATCGCGGATTACAAGAAACAGGTCGATGAGGACATCGGGGAGGGGAAGCTTTACGACGATGTCCTGGCGACGAAGGCGGTCTATTTCAAGGCGATCGACGGAGTCTCGGCTTTCGTCGACAAGGGCCAGCCGAAGGAGGCGATGGACGAGTGGAAGCAAAACATGATTCCTGCGGGGACCAATTTCGTCAAAGCCCTCAGGGCCGAGATCGATTTTAACCGGGTCCACCTGCGAGAAACTTCGGCGACGAGCAACAAGAAGGCGCGCGACGGCATGCTGGCGATCTGGGTGGCGCTGGCCCTCGTCGTCGTCGTGGCGATTGCCATGGGCTCCTTCATCGTCCGGGGCATCAATGAATCGCTGAACCGGATCAGCGTGACGCTGCGGGGGAGTTCCGATCAGGTGGCGAGCGCCTCCGGCCAGGTCGCCGGGAGCAGCCAAAGCCTCGCCGAGGGAGCGAGCGAGCAGGCGGCGAGCATCGAGGAGACGAGCGCTAGCATCGAGGAGATCTCCAGCATGACGCGGAAGAACGCCGAGAGCGCCGAGCACGCGCGGACGATCTCGACCCGGACGCGGAGCGCCGCGGAGGAGGGGGTCGCCCGGACGGACGAGATGAGGGACGCGACCACGGCGATCCAGCAGGCGAGCGTCGCGATGGGATCGGCGATCAACGACATCAAGAAATCGAGCGACGATGTCTCGAAGATCCTGAAGACGATCGACGAGATCGCGTTCCAGACGAACATCCTCGCCCTGAACGCTGCCGTCGAGGCGGCTCGGGCGGGCGAGGCCGGGGCCGGGTTCGCCGTGGTGGCCGAGGAAGTCCGCTCCCTCGCCCAGCGCAGCGCCGACGCGGCGAAGGAGACCGCCCGGATGATCGACGCCTCGGTGGCGCAGAGCGTCCGTGGCGTCGACGTGAACCGGCAGGTGGCGGCCCGCATCGAGGAAATCGCGCGGAAGTCCGAAGGGGTCAGCGAGAGCCTCGGGGCGATCGTCTCCGGTGTCCGGGAGGTCGATGACCTCGTCTCGGGCATCGCCACGGCCTCGAAAGAGCAGAGCCTCGGCCTCAGCCAGATCACGACGGCGATCGAGCAGATGGACAAGGTGACCCAGGCCAACGCCTCGGGCGCCGAGCAGACCTCCGCCGCCGCGCAGGAGCTCCAGCAGCAGGCGGTCGAGCTCCAGGGGGCGGTCGGCGCTTTGTTGGCGCTAGTGAACGGAGAGGGTGCGGAAGTCTCCCATCATGCCTCGGCCCCCGTCCAGAAGCGGCACGTGGTGGCGACCCAGGCCCGGGTTTCCTCCGGCATCCCGATGCCGGGAGCGCGGACGGAGAGCAAGGCGTTGCGGTCTTCCTCCGGGTTTACCGGGGAGTAGGGATGCGCCGGGGGCCCGTGAAGCCGGGCCTATCCCTTGAACCGATGGGCGATGGGGATGCGCCGTCCCGTGCCGAACGCACGGGGCGAGACCTTGAGGACCGGCGCGGCCTGCTGCCGCTTGTATTCGCTGACCCGGATCTTGCGCAGGATGTCGTCGACGAGTTCGGGCGCATGGCCCATGTCGATCAGCTCCAGGCGGCTCTTGTGGTCGACGAGGCTGGCCTGGAGGATCGCGTCGAGGACGGCGTAATCGGGAAGGCTGTCCTGGTCGGTCTGGTTCGGGCGGAGTTCGGCGCTGGGGGGCTTCGTGATCGAGGCGGCGGGGATGAATTCCTTCTCCCGGTTGATCCAGCGGGCGAGGGCATAAACCTCGGTCTTCCACAGGTCGCCGATCGGGGCGAGGGCGCCGCACATGTCGCCGTAAAGGGTGCAATAGCCGACGGAGATCTCCGATTTGTTTCCCGTCGTCAGGATCAGGTGGCCGAATTTGTTCGAGAGCGCCATCAGGAGGACACCGCGCAGGCGGGCCTGGATGTTCTCCTCGGTGGCGTCGGCCTCTTTCCCCTGGAAGAGGGGGCCGAGGGTCTTCTCCAACGTCTCGACCGAGTCGGCGATCGGGACGACGTGGAGGGGGATGCCGAGGTTCTCCGCCAGCTTCCGGGCGTCGTCGAGGCTGCCGGGGCTCGAATGGCGGGAGGGGAGGGAATAGCCGTGGACGTTCTCCTTGCCGAGGGCCTCGACCGCGAGGGCGGCGACGACGGCCGAGTCGATCCCGCCGGAGAGACCGAGGGCGACCGACTTGAAGCCGCATTTCTCGACGTAATCCCGGAGGCCGAGGGCGATGGCGCGGTAGAGCTTCTCCTCCGGGGAGAGGGTAACCGTCTCGACCGGCGCGGGGGAGCTGAGATCGACAGTCGAGGTGGCCTCCGCGAAGGAGGGGGCGGCGTGGAGGAGATGGCCGGTGGCGTCGAAGACGGTGCTCTGGCCGTCGAAGACGAGCTCGTCGTTCCCGCCGACGAGGTTCACCTGGACGATGGGGACCCCTTCGTCCTGGGCGATGCGGGAGAGCATGGCGTTCCGCGTCGTCTGCTTCCCGGCGTACCACGGGGAAGCCGAGAGATTGAGGATGAGCTGGGCTCCCGCGACGGCGAGGTTGCGGACGGGATCGTAATGGTAGCGGCGATCGGCCTCGGGCCAGAAATCGTTGTCGTTCCAGATGTCCTCGCAGATGGTGACGCCGATGAGGCGGTCCTGCCAGCGGACGAGGGCGGCCGACTTGGCCGGCTCGAAGTAGCGGTCCTCGTCGAAGACATCGTAGGTCGGGAGGAGGGTCTTGTGGATCGTCTGGACGATCTGGCCCCGGTGGATCCAGGCGACCGAGTTCCAGAGGGGCCGCCCGGGGCGGACCGGGTTCCGCTCGGCGAAGCCGACGCAGAGGGAGGCCTCTCCGTGGGCGGTTTCCTTGACAACCTGCCTCAGGGCGAGCTGGGTCGCCTCGATGAAGTCGGGACGGAGGAAGAGGTCGCGCGAGGCGTAGCCGCAGAGATAGAGCTCCGGCGTGACGACGATGTCGGCCCCTTCCTTGACGAGTTTTTCGTAGCCTTCGAGAAGCTTGCTAACATTTCCGGAAAAATCTCCGATAGTGGAGTTGAGCTGAAGGAGGCCGATTTTCATGCGGATGCTTTCGTGTTTTACCGCCGTTGGCGGGCGGGAGCGAGAGGAAATCTTTTTGGTGGCATGGAATTTAGGGGTTATCGTCGTAATTGAAGTTTATAACTCAAGATCTTATGTCCGCGCCGAAGTTCTCAGGAGATTCCGACGTCCGCCGCGAGATCCAGACCATTCTGGGCTACTACGAGCTGTCGATGTGGGACGAGGCCCTGGCCGAGGCCGCCGAGGCCGAGGCGAAGATCGGTCCCCGGTTCGAGTTCGACGAGCTCCGCCTCGCCATCCTCCAGGAGGCGCGGCGGTGGGGGGAGATGCGCGTTGTCGGGGAGCGGTGCGCCCGCCGGGAACCGACCCGGCCCGCCTGGTTTATCGGCTGGGCCTACGCCCTACGGCGGGAGCAATCGATCACCGCGGCCCGGAAAGTCCTCGAGCTCGCCCTCTCCCTCCATCCGAAGGAGGCGCTGATTCCCTTCAATCTCGCCTGCTACGCTGCCCAGACCGACCGGCTCACCGAGGCGCAGGCATTCCTCGAACAGGCTGTGGCGCTCGATCCCCGCCTGAGGAAGCAGGCCGAAGCCGATCCCGACTTGGCCCCGTTGCGCGGCGAAAAAAAGCCGGCCAAAACGACGCCGAAGACGAAGGCGAAGGCCAAGGAGAAGCCGCCCGGAAAAGGCGCTCCGAAGGGACCGCCGGGGACGCCCCCGATTCACGAGACGCACGAGCCCGCGGAGGACTCCCCCCAGCGGAAGCAGGAGTCGGAGGAGACCTTCCTCGCCTCTTCCCTTTCCTCTCCGCTGTCGATCTCGAAGCCCGAAGGGCGGAAGAGCGAGGGAGTCTCCCCCCTGGCCGAGGCTCTTTACGCGGTGACGCGGAAGCTGATCGAGGGGGATTCAACGGCCCGGGCGCTCGCGCTCCACGCGCTGGTCGAGTCGAAGGCCGAGGCCCTCCTCGTGGCGATGCTGGCGCTGGAGGAGCCGGGCATCGCCCCGTTGGCGATGCGGGGGCTCTGGGAGTGCTGGCTCAACGAGGAGGGGGCCGCCGCCCGCACCGAGATCGAGCGCGGCATGACGCGCCTCGACAAGGCCGATTATCCCGGGGCCGAGGAGGTCTTCGCCCGTCTCATCTCCGCCTTCCCCGCCTGGGCCGAGCCGGTGAACAAGCTGGCGACGGTCTGTTATCTGGAAAAACGCTACGAGGAGAGCCTCGCGCTCTGCCGCCAGGTGGTGCGGATGAAGGTCGACCACTTCGGCGCGTGGCAGGGGATGTCCCTTTGCGCGATCCAGCTGTCCCAATGGGACGCGGCCCTCGACGCCGCCCGCCAGTCCCTCCGCCTCCAGCCCCAGAACGCCGCCCACCGGGAGCTGGTCCGCTCCCTGGAAAAGAAGGTCGGCGGGGACTCCGCCGACCCTTCGATCTAGAGCTCGGTTAGGCGACCGCCTCGACGACCGAGCGGGGCCTTTCGAGATTGGCGCGGACCTCTTCCGCCGAGACCTCGTTTTCCCAACGGCTGATCGCGACGGTGGCGACGCCGTTGCCGATCATGTTCGTGATCGCGCGGCACTCGCTCATGAAGCGGTCGATGCCGACGAGGATGGCGAGCGATTCGATCGGCACCGTGGGGACGACGGCGAGGGTCGCCGCCAGGGTGATGAACCCGGCCCCGGTCACGCCGCTGGCCCCCTTCGAGGAGAGCATCGAGACGCCGAGGAGGACGAAGATCTGCCACGCGTCGAGGTGGGTGTTGGTCGCCTGCGCCAGGAAGATCGTGGCGAGGGTCATGTAGATGTTCGTCCCGTCGAGGTTGAAGCTGTAGCCGAGGGGGATGACGAGGCCGACGGTCTGCTTCGTGCAGCCGAGGCCTTCCATCTTGTTGATCATGCCGGGAAGCGCCGTCTCCGAGGAGCTGGTGCCGAGGACGAGGAGGAGTTCCTCCTTGATGTAGGCGAGGAAGCGGAAGATCGAGAAGCCGCTGATCTTCGCGACGATCCCGAGGACGATGACAATGAAGGCGACGGAGGTGAGGTAGAACGTCGCGATCAGGAGGACGAGCTTGTTCAGGGAGCCGATGCCGTAGCTGCCGACGGTGAAGGCCATCGCGCCGAACGCGCCGATGGGGGCGATCCGGACGACGATCCGCATGATGCTGAAGATGACCGTGGCGACGGTGTCGACGGCCCGCAGGACGGGGAGGGCGGGCTCGCCGATCATCGAGAGGGAGACGCCGGTGAGGCTCGCGATCAGGAGGGTCTGGAGGAGGTTGCCGCTCGAGAAGGGGGCGAAGAACGACTCGGGGATCAGGTTCAGGAGGAAGTCGACGACGGTGAGGTTCTGCGACTGGTCGAGGTATTTGTGGGCGATCTTCGGGTCGAGCGTGGCGGGATCGATGTTGAAGCCGGTGCCGGGCTGGAAGAAGAGGACGACGGCGAGGCCGATGAGGAGGGCGAGGGTCGAGACGATCTCGAAGTAGACGAGGGTCTTCAGGCTGACGCGGCCGAACTTCCGCTTGTCGCTCGTCGAGGCGATGCCATGGACGATCGTGCAGAAGATGATCGGCGCGATGATCATCTTGATGAGCTTCACGAAGCCGTCGCCGAGGGGCTTCAGCTGCTTCCCGAGATCGGGATAGAGGTGGCCGACGAGGATGCCGAGGGCCACGGCGACGAGGACCTGGATGTAGAGGATCCGATACCACGGTTTCCGATGGGGCGATTCTTTCAAGACCTCTTTGGACGGCAGGGTGCTCATATTCTCGGTAAGATACCTTAAGTCCGCTTAAATTACAATTATAACGAACTGTCTAGGCAAAACTGCTCCCCCCTCGGCGGGGCGGCAGGGAAAACCCGAGGTCCGAAGCTTTACGCGGTGGCCGGGACCGGCGCGGCGGCCTGATTGATATCGGCCAGCAGGGTGACGAGGAAGAGGCTGCCCTCGCCCTCGCGGGTCTGGAGGAGGATATCGCCGCCCATCCGGCGGGCGAGGTCGCGGGCGATGCCGAGGCCGCTGCCATGGGGGCGGGCGTCGGTATCGGGGGCGGTGGCGGGGGGGAGGTCGAAGAGCTTCCCCTGGAGCGAGGCGGCGACGCCCGGGCCGGTGTCCTTCACGTGGAACCGGAGGAGGACCTTGCCGACCTCGTCGGTCTGGCCCATTTGGACGCTGACGGTGACCTTCCCCTTTTCGGTGAATTTCAACGCGTTGTTCACGAGGTTCGAGAGGATCTGGTGGAGGCGGAGCGGGTCGAGGCGGACCGAGACCGGGACCCCCTCGTCGACGGTGTGCTCCAGCATCAGCCCCTTGGCCTCGGCGGCGGGGCGGAAGAGGTCGCCCAGCTCGCTCGTGAAGGTGCGGAGGTCGATGGGGGCGGGGCTGAATTCGCTCTTGTCTTCCTGGTCCTTCGTCCGGTCGAAGAGGTCGGTGACGAGGTGGACGAGGCTTCCCGCCGCTTTCTCGACGAGGAGAAGGTTTTCCCGGACATCCTGCGGCAGGGTGCTCTGGAGGACGAGGCGGACGAGGCCGATGATCCCGGTGAGGGGCTTGCGGACTTCCTGGCTGACGTCCTCGACGTAGCTGTTCTTCGCGGCGTTGGCGCTCTCGGCGGCCTGCTTCGCCTGGAGGAGTTCGAGTTCCCGCTGGTGGCGGTGGGTGATCTCGGTGAGGGAGAGGAGGACGGCGGGGCGTCCGTCGAATTCGATCCCCCCCGCCGAGACGAGGGTCCAGATGAGGCGGCCCTTGCCGGTGAGGCAGGCGATCTCCTCGTCGCAGAGGGAACGATGGGACGAGACCCCGGCGACGATCCGGTCCCGGTCCTCCGCATAGGCGTAGAAATGGTGGGCCGCCGGGCCGCCGGGGTTCGCGGGGTTGGGAGTCGGAAGCTCGAGGAGCTCGAAGGCGCGCCGGTTGGCGAAGAGGATCTGGAGGCTCTTCGGTTCCGCGATGAGGATGGGGAAGGGGGCGGCCTCGACGAGGTCGCGGTATTGCTTCTCGCTGCGGCGGAGCTGCTGTTCCGTCCGGGAGCGGAGGAGGATTTCCCGGCGGAGCTTCTGGTTCAGTCGGAGGAGGGGGAAGAGCCAGAGGAGGGCCGCCATGGTGACGGCGCCGAAGACGGCGAGGATCCAGTAGATCTCGTGGAGGTCGAGGCCGCTCTTTTCCTTGTAGAGGAAGGCGTCGAGGTCGACGTGGTTGTCCATCATCCCGGTCTCGCGGTAGACCTCCTCGATTTCCTTCCAGCGGCCGGGGTTGATGTAGCCGATCTCGATCAGCTCCGGGTGCATCAGGCGGCGGGTCTCGATGGCCTCGAAGACGAGGCGGTCCTGGGTGTTCTGGCTCGGGTACTTCTTGAGGATGAGGTCGATGATCTCGTCGGGATGCTCCATCGCGTAGTTCCAGCCCTGGAGCGTCGCCTTGCGGAAGGCGCGGACCCGGTCGGGATGGTCGTGGAGTTCCTTCTCGGTCGTGAAGAGGGAATCCCCGTAGAAATCGACCCCGCCGGAGCGGGGGGTGAATTCCATCGACTCGTAGCCCTTCGAGCGGAGGAGATAGGCCTCGTCGGTCGAGTAGGCCGTCATCGCGGCGACCTTCCCGGAGATCAGGTCGTCGACATTGAAGGTGTGGGGGACGGTGTTCAGCTTAGAGGGATCGATCCCCTCGTTGTGGAAGTAGGCGAGGATGTCGGCCGACTGCTTCTCCATCATGATCGGCTTCCCGACCAGGTCGTGGATGTCCCGGATCGTGTCGCCGTGGAGGGCGAGGAGGACGAAGGGGGAGTGCTGGTAGATGACGGCGAGGACGACGACCGGGGCGCCCTTCGCCCGGGCGAGCATCAGGTCGGAGGTGCCGACGCCGTATTGGGACCGGCCATCGACGACTTCCTTGATGACGTCGGTGGCCGGAGTGGCCTCCTGAAGATCGACGTTGAGGCCGGCATCCTTGTAGTAGCCCTTTTCCTGGGCCGCGTAATAACCGGCGAACTGGAACTGGTGGGTCCACTTCAACTGGACCCGGATCGCATCGGGAGCGGGGGCGACGTCGGCCCTGGCCACGCCTGACGCGAGGAGGATGGCGGCCACCCCCCCCAGAACGCGCATCGACAGGCTGTGTAAGTGAAGACGCATGAATTCCCCTGGGTACTGGAATACATGAAAGCGCCGATTCGCCATTTACTAAGCGAATTTGGACGAAATGGGCAAAAAAGCGGACGAAACACCTGAAACCGCTCTCAGAGAAGAAGAAAGAGAGATTCGGGGGAAGCCCGTTCGGGCCGAATCCGATCCGATTGAGACCGGATCAGGCCGAGACCGTGGCCAAGGCCCGGGCTGCGGCGACGGGATCGGCGGCCTCGGTGATCGGGCGGCCGATGACGAGGTGGCTCGCCCCCAGGCGGAGGGCTTCCTCGGCCGAAAGGGTCCGCTTCTGGTCGCCGAGGCGGTCGGCGGTTCCCCGGATGCCGGGGGTGACGAGGACGATCTCCTTCCCGAGCCGTTCCCGGATCGGGGCGATCTCCAAAGGGGAGCAGACGAGGCCCTTCAGCCCCGCCTTTTGGGCCATCTCGGCCAGGAAGAGGACCTGCTCCCCAGGGGTCCGGGCCTGGCCGGTGGCCCGGAGGGAGGCCTCGTCCATGCTGGTGAGGACGGTGACGCCGAGGACGGTCGTCCCGGTGCCCTCGGCCCCCTTCAGGGCCGCCTCGATCATGGCGGGACCGCCCGAGGCGTGGATGGTGAGGAAGCGGACGTCGAGGGCGGCGGCGGCGCGGACGGCCTTGCGGACCGTCTCGGGGATGTCGTGGAACTTCAGGTCGAGGAAGACCTCGACGCCCTGCTCCCGGAGCTGCCGGATGAAAAGAGGGCCTTCCCGGGTGAAAAGTTGGCTGCCGACCTTGAAAAAGCGGAGATAATCCTTGATTTGCGCGACGAGACGGAGAGCCTGTTCGGCTTCGTCGAAATCGAGGGCAACGATGATGGGATCGGCGGGCATTTGGATTATTTTACCGGTTAAGGAAACGTCTGATGTTGAAAAAAATTGAAGTCTTTGCACCCGCAAAGATCAACCTCTATTTGAAAATTGTCGGCAAGCGGCCCGACGGTTTCCACGCGCTCGAAACCCTCATGGTGCCGATCACCGTCGGCGACCTCCTCACGGTCTCCCTCAAAGGGGAGGGGGATCCGTCGGTGACGATGACCTGCGACCGGGCCGACCTCCCCGCCGACCCGACGAACCTCGCCTGGCGGGCCGCCCGGCTCTTCATCGAACGGTTCGGGATCAAGGAAGGGGTCGACATCGCCCTGACGAAGCGGGTCCCCGTCGGGGCCGGTCTCGGCGGGGGGAGCAGCGACGGCGCCCACGTCCTCCTCGCCCTGAGGCAGCTGACGGGCGTCGCCGCCTCCGATGCCGATCTGGCCGAGATCGCCGCCCGGCTGGGGAGCGACGTCCCCTTCTTCATCTACCGCCGCCCCGCCCTCTGCACGGGCCGGGGGGAGATCATCGAGCCGGTCGCCGCCTGGAGCGGGGCCGACACCGAAGCCGTCCAGGGCCTCCTCGTCCATCCCGGCTTCGGCGTCCCGACGCCGTGGGCCTACCAGACCTACGCGCAGAACCCGCAGCCCGGCTCCCAGGGGCCGGAGTTCTCCTTCGGCGCGCTCCGGAACGACCTCGAGCCGCCCGTCTTCTCCAAATACCTCTGGCTCCCGACCGCCAAGGAATGGTTCACCCGCCAGCCCGGCGTCGTCGGCGCGATGATGAGCGGGAGCGGCAGCTCCGTCTTCGCCCTGCTGGGGAAGGGGGGCGATGCCGCCGCCCTGGCCGCCGCCTTCCGCAAGGAATTCGGGGAGAATCTCTTCGCCGAGCCTTTTAAGGTGTGGCGTCCTTAGTGGATGAATCGATCTTGTAGCCTTTTCCTTCTCATGAGATAAAAGAGCTCGATGGGGCTCCATTCGCTTCCCTTGCGGAGTCTCTGCGGACTCCTTCTACTGACGTCCTTTTTTCGGGCATCGGCTGGGGAGATTCTGCCCCGCTACGGCTGGGAGACTATGCCCGTGCCGCCGCAGCAGCAGGTGGTGTGGCAGCCTCGCGAAGCCGGTTTGTCTGAAGGTTTCGTTCACGACGTTGGCTTGTTGTTCGACCTCGGATTCCCCGATCCCCGGGGCTGCACCTATCGGGAAATGACGGTCGTCGTCGGCAGCAGCACGTGGGGTGACGGCGCGCTGATCCCGATCCATGGGTGGGCGATCCCTGCCGTGTCGGGACCGCCCCGTTTCGGCATCGGTTGGAATGGATTGGTCTATCCTCTGGTTTCCATCGGTCACGAGCTTGATTTGCGGGCCGATGTGGAAGCTGCGTTACGTGAAGATCGGGCTTGGCTCGACGCCGTGCGGATCACGAATGAACAGCGAGAGGAACGTCGCAAGCGGGAAGATGTGGCGCAGGGGAAGGAGCATGTTGTTTTTGATTTTCCCACCCGGCTGGATCATGCCGTTTCGGAAAGGGAAGGCGTGGCTCCGGGGGTTGCATTGGCGGAACCTGTGCCGGGACAGGGACCGAGGTTGACCGCGCTCCAGGCGATCTTTTTGCTGCGGCTGGGAGAAGGCGAGTTGGCGGGGCGGGTCGAGGAACAATGGAAATCAGGCTTCGGAAGCGGAGATGACTACGTTTATCTGGCCCGGGAATGGTGTTGGGCTCTTTTCGACCGTGCACTGGGTGCCCAACGCCGGGGGGATGATCGATTGGCGCTCGCCGATCTGCGGAGGTTGGATTCCCTCCTTCCTCGCGTCGAAGTGGAGGCGCAACGACACGAGGCCGTGATCGACAGTACGCGGGTGAAATGGAGCGACGCTCGGGTGATCTTTGGACAGGTGCCAGTACTGCTGGCGGATGAGGAAAGACGGGTCGCGGAACCCGCTTATGCTCTCGTCCCTTCTTTGTCGAAACGTTCTGCTATCCTATCGCTCCAGGCTCCCGTCATGCCGAAGGGCCAGGGCGATCCCGAGCGGATTCGGAACCTGATTCGCAATTTGGAATTGGTTTCGGCTACGCAGGACGGCCAGCCCGGGAATGTCAATCCAGCGGACGATCCGATCGTTCAGGCCTTGATCGGGGAGGGGGAGGACGCCGTCGGCCCTCTCCTCGATTGCCTCGAATTCGATACCCGGATGACCCGATCCGTCCGTTTTGGGCGGGATTTTTTCCGGGGCCGCACTGTTGTCTCTGTCTCCGAGGTGGCATATGTGGCTCTCGCCTCGATCTTGAACGCCGATTTCTTCCGCACCGGGGCGATCAATGACGGGCTCACCCAGCATGAAGACGAGGGGCGAAAGGCGATGGCGTCGCAAATTCGCGCCTACTGGAACGCTTATGGAAACGAGCCGATCCCCCAGCGCTGGTATCGGATCGTGGGGAATGAGCATGCCTCCGAGGCTCTTTGGCTGGAGGCGATGCGGCGCATCGTCGAGCCGATGAATGTAAGGGTCCGTTCCATGGGGGCGACGACGTTTACGAGCGTCCCTCCGGCAGACGGGCATCCGACCACGGAAATGAAAGGTGAGGCATTGCGTGAACTGAAGGATCCTTCGGTCTCCGATCTGCTGGTTCGCCGTCTCAAAGGGGAAGAGGCGCGGTTGAGAACCGTGCAGGAGGCGAATGCCTGGCGGGACGCTTTCCAGAAGGTGCTTTTTGTCGGAACGGCTTTGGCCCAGTGGGATGGGCGGGGGAGAAAGGCCGAATTGGAAGAGGCTTCCGCGCAAATCCTTGCGGGGTATGTGAAGCCACCTCCTTTTAGCGTAGGCTCCGCAGAGTGGCTAAGGCTCGAGCCAATCACTACGTTCCTGGAGTGGCGTTTGAGAACCGGAGGAGTCCCGGCGGCGAAGAGTGCCGTGGAATGGCTGAGTCTCATTACTGAAAATTGGAAAGGGGCTCCGGAACACGGGCAGTTTGGCGATCTCTGCGTTCTGGCGTGGAAGCATCCCGACGCTCCGGGCATGAGCGCTGCGGTCGATGCTTTGTTCGCCAAGGGCGGAGGAGGGGCGCTCTTTCTTGAAAAAACCGACTGGATTTATGATCACGATGCCTTCCTGACTTCCCCCATGCTCCGCTTCGCCGGGGTGCGTGCCGAGGTGGCGTCGATCCTGGAGAATAAAGCCATGGCTGGGGAGGGAGAAGTGGAGGCGGAAGGGGTGGCGGCCTACGTCGGCGGTGGTTCGTTCTCGAAGAGCGGCGCCACGCCCTTTCCGGTGAGACCGGCGGTGGGAACCCGTTTCCCCGTCCGTTATGGCGATCTGGAGGCGTGGTTCCTTTCGCAAATCCCCGGCATGCCTCTGTTTATCCTTGCCTGGCCGGAAAAGCGGCGGGATGAGGCGATCGCAGCTTACGAGGCGCTTCTTCGGGATCCCGGCTGGAAATTCGAGGAATATCAGGGGAAGGCCCGTGCGGTTCATGACTTGGGGGCTCATCGGTAGCGTTCGCTAAGTCAGGAGGTTGAGAAAGAGATCGTGGATGTATTTGACACCTACTTTTTCTTCTCTCTAGCCTCTCCAATGACCGCTCCTGTCTCCGCTCCCCTCCTCGAAACGCCCCTTGCGGCGGCGCACCGGAAGGCCGGGGCCCGGATGGTCGAGTTCGGCGGATGGTCGATGCCGGTTTTCTACACCAGCATCCTTGACGAGCATCAGGCCGTCCGCACCGGTGCCGGGCTCTTCGACATCTCCCACATGGGCGAATTCATGATCGAGGGCCCCGCCGCCGCGGCCTTCCTCAATTCCCTCCTGACGAACGATATCGAGCGTCTCCGCATCGGCGACGGCCAATACACCCTCATGCTCAACGGGCAGGGCGGTGTGATCGACGATCTGATCATCTACCGGGCCGACGAGGAGGCCTTCTTCCTCGTCGTCAACGCCTCGAAGATCGACGAGGACCGCGCCTGGATCGAATCCCGGCTCCCGGGCGAGGGCGTGGTCTTTGCGGACAAGAGCGCCTCCTATGCCGCCGTGGCCCTCCAGGGACCAAAGAGCGACGCTCTCCTGGCCGACCTCGGCTGGCCCCGCCCCCCGCGCAACGGGATCGTCCCGGCCCGTCTCCCGTTCCTCGCCTTCATCACCCGGACCGGCTATACCGGCGAAGACGGTTTCGAGATCTTCTGCGAAGCCGCTTCGGCCGAGGCGCTCTGGGACCGGCTGATCGCCGCCGGGGCGAAACCGGCGGGCCTCGGCTGCCGGGACACCCTCCGCCTGGAGTCGTGCTACCCGCTCAACGGCAACGACCTTTCCCCCGAGCGGACTCCCCTCGAGGCGGGCCTCGGGATCTTCGTCTCGCTGACGAAGGAGGCCGACTTCCCCGGCAAGGCGCGGCTCGTTGCGCAGAAGGCGGACGGGGTCGCCCAGCGGCTCGTCGCCCTCCGCCCCGTCGAGAAGTCGGCGCCGCCCCGCTCCCACTACAAGCTCTTTGCCGGGGAGAAGCTCGTCGGCGAGGTGACGAGCGGCGGCCTTTCCCCGACCCTCGGCCACGGCATCGCCCTGGCCTACGTCGAGGCCGAGTACGCGAAGCCCGGCCAGCGCCTCGACCTCGAGGTGCGCGAGCGCCGGTCCCCCGTCGAAGTCGTCCCGAAGCCCTTTTACAAGCGTTCCTAACCCATCCGATACCGACCCTAACTCCACTTTTATGAGCAGCAGCCACATCCCCGAAGGCCTCCTTTACGCCGAATCCCATGAATGGGTGAAACTCGACGGCGACATCGCCACGGTCGGCATCACCGACCACGCCCAGAGCGAACTCTCCGACGTCGTCTTCGTCGAGCTGCCGAAGGTCGGCAAGGTCGTCGCCGCGAAGTCGCCCGCCGCCGTCGTCGAATCGGTCAAGGCCGCCTCCGACATCTACGCCCCGCTCTCGGGCGAGGTCATCGAGGTGAACAAGGACCTCGAGGGCGAGCCCGTCCTCGTCAACACCGATCCCTACGGCAAGGCGTGGATCTTCAAGCTCCGCCTCTCCGACCCCTCCCAGACGGCGAAGCTGAACGACGCCGCCGGTTACGCCAAACTGATCGCCTCCTAGTCTTCCGACAGTGCCTCCGCTTCCGATGACCTCCCGCCCCCCCGCCTCCGCCCTTTCCTCCGCCAACGACGCCCTCGCCGGTCCCTCGGACTGGCTGGCCGCCCGCCACCTCGGCTCGAACGCCGACGAGGTCGCCGCGATGCTGAAGGTCACGGGCCATGCCTCGCTCGAGGCGCTGGTCGACGAGGCGGTCCCCGAGGCGATCCGGCTCCGCCGTCCGCTGGCGCTCCCCGCCGCCCTCGGCGAGCGGGAAGGGGTGGCCCGGCTCCGCTCCCTCTCGGAAAAGAACCAGCTCTTCCGCACCTACATCGGGACGGGCTACCACGATTGCATCGTCCCGCCGGTGATCCAGCGGAACGTCCTGGAGAACCCGGCGTGGTACACCTCCTATACGCCCTACCAGGCGGAGATCTCCCAGGGCCGCCTCGAGGCGCTGCTCAACTTCCAGACCCTCGTCTCCGACCTCACCGGGATGGAGGTCGCGAACGCCTCCCTCCTCGACGAGGCGACCGCCGCCGCCGAGGCGATGGCGATGGCCTTCCACCTGCGGAAGAACGACGGGGCCCGCCTCTTCGTCCTCTCCCACCTCGCCCATCCCCAGATCGTCGAGGTCGTCCAGACCCGCGCGAAGCCGCTCGGCATCGCCGTCCTCGTGACCGACGTCTTCAAGGACGCGGCGCTCATCGACGCCTCGGTCTTCGGCCTCCTCCTCCAGTATCCGGCGACCGACGGCTCCCTCCTTTCCTACGACGCCCCGATCGCGAAGGCGAAGGAGGCGGGCGCCCTCGTCGTCGTCGCCGCCGACCTCCTCGCCTTGACGGTGCTCCGGCCCCCCGGCGAGTTCGGGGCCGACATCGTCCTCGGCAATTCCCAACGCTTCGGCGTCCCCCTCGGCTACGGCGGGCCCCACGCCGCCTTCTTCGCCACGAAGGACGAGTACAAGCGTTCCATGCCGGGCCGCCTCATCGGCGTCTCGAAGGACGCGCAGGGGAACCACGCCCTCCGCCTCTCCCTCCAGACCCGGGAACAGCACATCCGCCGCGAGAAGGCGACGAGCAACATCTGCACCGCCCAGGCGCTGCTGGCGAACATGGCTTCCTTCTACGCCGTCTGGCACGGCCCCGAGGGGCTCCGCCGGATCGCGGCCCGCGTCCATCTGTTGGCGAAGGCGCTCGCCGAAGGGCTCCGCCGCGCCGGGTACGCCCTCGGCGAGGCCCCGTTCTTCGACACCCTCCACGTCTTCCCCGCCGCCGGGGAGACCGTCGACGGCCTCATGGCCCGCGCCGTCGCCGCCGGGATCAATCTCCGCACCCTCGACGCGGGGCTGCCGACCCGTTCCCTGGCCATCTCCCTCAACGAGACGACGACCCCCGCCGACATCGACGCCCTGCTCGCCCTCTTCTCCCCTAAGACGCCGCTGACCTTCGATGCGTTGAAGGAGAGCCCGGGCCTCGACGCCGCGTTCCCCGCCGCCTTCGCGCGGCAGGGGGCGATCCTCACCCATCCCGTCTTCAACCGGCACCATACCGAGACCGAGTTCCTCCGCTACGTCCGCCACCTGGAGCTGAAGGACATCTCCCTGGCCACGTCGATGATCCCCCTCGGGTCGTGCACGATGAAGCTCAACGCGACGAGCGAGATGCTCGCCGTCACCTTCCCCGGCTTCTCGAAGCTCCATCCCTTCGTCCCCGTCGAGCAGGCGCAGGGCTATGCGGAGCTCTTCGCCGAGCTCGAAGGGTGGCTCGCCGAGATCACCGGCTTCGCCGCCGTCTCCCTCCAGCCGAACGCCGGTTCCCAGGGCGAATACGCCGGGCTCCTGGCGATCCGCGACTACCATCTCTCCAAGGGCGAGGGGAACCGCCACGTCTGCATCATCCCGACCTCGGCCCACGGCACCAATCCGGCGAGCGCCGCGATGGCCGGCTTCAAGGTCGTCGCCGTCGCCTGCGACGCCGAGGGGAACATCGACATCGCCGACCTCCGGGCGAAGGCCGAGGCCCACAAGGCCGACCTCGCCGCGCTCATGGTCACCTATCCCTCGACCTTCGGGGTCTTCGAGGAAGGGATCGTCGAGATTTGCCGCATCGTCCACGCGGCGGGCGGGCAGGTCTACATGGACGGCGCGAACATGAACGCCCAGGTCGGCCTCTGCCGCCCCGGCGACATCGGGGCCGACGTCTGCCACCTCAATCTCCACAAAACCTTCGCCATCCCGCACGGCGGCGGCGGTCCCGGCGTCGGCCCCATCGGCGTCGCCGCCCACCTGAAGCCGTTCCTTCCCTCCCACTCGGTGATCGGGAACGGGACCTCGGGGAAGTCGGGCGCGGTCTCCTCGGCCCCGTGGGGGAGCGCCTCGATCCTCCCGATCTCGTGGGCCTACATCGCGATGCTCGGCGGCTCCGGCGTCACCGAGGCGACGAAGCTCGCGATCCTGAACGCGAACTACATCGCCCGCCGCCTGGAGAATCATTTCCCCGTCCTCTTCCGGGGCCACGGGAACCTCGTCGCTCACGAGTGCATCATCGACCTGCGCGGCTGGAAGAAGGCCGGGATCGAGGTCGAGGACGTCGCGAAGCGGCTCATCGACTACGGCTTCCACGCCCCGACGATGTCGTGGCCCGTCCCCGGCACGCTGATGATCGAGCCGACCGAGAGCGAGTCGAAGGAGGAGCTCGACCGCTTCTGCGACGCGATGCTCTCGATCCACGGCGAGATCGAGGCCGTCGCCTCGGGCCAGGCCGACCCGAAGGACAACGTCCTGAAGAACGCCCCCCACACCGCCGTCGTCGTCTGCGGCGACGCGTGGGACCGGCCTTACACCCGGGAGCAGGCCGCCTTTCCGCTGCCGTGGCTGCGGACCCATAAAGTCTGGTCTCCCGTCGGCCGGGTCGATAACGTTTACGGAGACCGGAACCTCATCTGCTCCTGCCTCCCGGTCGATGCCTACGTTTAGACTTTTATGAACCACCTCCGCCGCATCGACGCGGAAATCCTGGCGAAGGCCGGGCGTTCCGATGCGGCGGAGATTTTCGCGGCGCGGGGGTTGCCGCTTCCCGATCCCTCCCCGAAGGAGGGGAGGGGACTCCCGATCCCGGAGCAGACCTACCGCCGCCGCCTTTCCCAATACGGGGCGGCGGTCTCCCCGGTTGAGGGGCAGATCTCGTTCCTCGGGGCCGGATTCGGCTCCTGCTTCGTTCCCTCTTCCCTCGCCGGGGCGATGGAGACGGCCTCCCTCGCCGCCCGCCGGAATCCCGACGCCTGGGGGGAACGGCTGGCCCGCCACCTCGCCGCGTTGACGGGGATGGCCGCCGTCCTTCCCGCGGTGCTGACGGCCCGGGATGCCGCCTCGACCCTCGTCCACCTCATCGCCGAGGCGCGGCCCGGGTGCCGGGAAATCCTCCTCGCCGGGACCCTCCCGCTCACCTTCGACAAGCCGCTCCGGCGGCAGCTTGACCGCTTCGGCTTCCGCTGCCGCACTCTCGGCTGGGAAGACGGCGTCGTCTCGGCCTCGGAACTCCTCGCCCATTTCTCCGCCCCGCCGACGGCGGCGTCGACGTCGAACGGGATCGCCGCCGTCCTCGTCGCCTCGCCGAACGCCCTCGGCTGCCTTGAGCCGATGAGCGAGATCGGCCAGATCGTCCACCACCGGGGGGCCCTCTTCATCCCCCTGGTCGACCCCCTCAGCCTCGCCCTCCTGCGGACACCGGGCGAGGTCGCGGCCAATTTCTGTTGCGGTTCCCTGCATTCCGTCGGCCTCTCCCGGCGCGGGGTGGGGGATGGCTGGTTCGTTGCGGCGGGGGAATACCAGAAGGCCTACCTCGACCGTTCCGAAATGGATCGCCACCTTGGTGGGGGCTTCCCCGCCCGCTCCGGGGGACAGGCGGGCGAGGCGGCGGCCTTTCTCGAAGGACTCGGCGGGGAAGGGCTGGCGACGCTGGCCGGGCTCCGGCTCCAGTACGCCCGCTTCCTGCACTCGGCCCTTTCGCAGATCACCGGTTTCCACCCCGCCTTCCCGGCGAAGGTCCCTTTCTTCAACGAATTCGTCTTCCAGACGCCGCTCCCTGCCGAGGAGATCGTCGCCGAGTTGGAAGAGCAAGGGATTTGCGCCGGGCTCCCCGTCCGGCTTCCAAGTGCCACACAGGCGATACCGGAGAGCAAGCCGAGCGGCCTCCTCGTCTCGGTCACCGAGCGGCGGACGTTGCGTGAGATGGAATACTTCCTCAAAGCCCTCAAGCAACTCCGGGACCGCAACGCCGGTCGGATTCTGGGGGCCGATCTATGACTCGGGCCTCCTCCCTCGCCGCCTTTTTCTCCGACACCCCCTTTCAACCGCCCTTCGGCGGCGGGGAGCTGGCCGAGGGGATGCTCTCCTCCGACTACCGCCGGGTCCGTCCGCTCGCCTTTCCCGAGGGAGACGCGGCCCGGGGGGAGGGCTCGGTCCCGCTCTCGGCGGCGGTCTCCTCCTCGCCCTTTCGCCAGATCCTCCTCGATCCCGCCGTCGCGCCGCTGCTCCGGCTCCATCCCTTCCAATCGGCGCAGGGAAGGGAAGGGGAACGGGAGTGGCTCTTCTCTGTGCGGGAATGGCTGCGGGAGCGGCTTTCCTACGGTTCCCTCGGTTCGCCCACGGCTTCCTACGACGGCGTCCTCGACCAGGCCGAGGCGCTCCTCCGCGCCTGGACGCGGGAAAAGTACCTGATCGAGGCCGAGGGAATCGTCCTAGTGGCGACCGAGGCGGAGATCGCCGCCCGCACTGTCCCGCCCGACGCGGTTCCCCTGCGGAACCCGCTCGCGTTCTCCCCGGCCCGCCTTTACCTCCTGACCCCGGCGGCCATCGAGGCGGAGTTGCTCGCCGGAGGCGCGCGGGCCGTGGGGGAGATCGTCGAGTCGGCCCATCACGTCGGCTCCCTCGCCGGGGTCGGCCCGGTCGACATCCGTTCGATCGGGGCGGGGTTGAATCCGGCCCGGCTCGGCTTCGACCTCGCCTTCTTCGATTTCTCCTTCTTCCTGGAGGGCGATGGCGAATGGTATCTCCCCGCCTTCGACCGGAGTTTCTCCGCGTGGCTCCGCCCCGATGCCGACGAGGAGTGGACCAATCGCCCCGACCTGCTGCTGCGGATCGACGCCGGGCTGCGGCTGATGGGAGAGGCGGGCCTCGCCGCCGCAGCGACGGCAGCGGCGATCCGGGCCGATTACGCTCGCCGCCTGCTCGCCCAGGCAGGGTCGAAGGCGTCGGGGGCTGGTTCCCTGCTGGAGATCGGAATGCCGGGCCGGGGGCCGCTCCGTTTTTCGGGATTGGAAACGTCCGGGGAAATCGAGAGCATGGTGAAGGAAATCATCGATGAAGAAGGTCAAAGAAGTTAGGGCGGAGTCGGTCGAGCAAGTCACCCCGCGCCTGCTCTTCTGGAGCGCCTACGATCCGGCGTGCAAGGCGGTCCTCTGCGCGAAGGCGTGGCTGGGGGAGAAGGGCTGGCTCTTCATCGACCCGATCGAGGCCGACGGGGAGGAACTCGAAGCCGCGCTGGGCGGCCACCCCACCTTCGCTGTCGTGTTGACGAACGGGAACCATGCCCGTGCCGCCGAAGGCTTCCGCCGCCGCTTCGGCATTCCCATCCACGCCCATGCCGACGCGGTCGAGGAACTCGGTATCGTCGTCGACCATCCCTTCGCCGGGGAGGAAGCGGTCGGGGGCCTCCTCGCGATCCCGATTCCCGGAGGCGGGGCGGGGGAGACGGCCTTTCATGCGCCCGACGACGGGGGAGTCCTCTTCCTCGGCGACGCCGTCATCAACCTGGAGGAAACGGGCCTCGCCCTCCTGCCGAAAAAGTACTGCCTCAACGAGAAGGCGAGCCGTGCCTCGCTAAAACAATTGCTCCGTCTCGATTTCTCCCTTATCACCTTTGCCCATGGCACTCCTCTCCGGATTCAGGCAAAAGAGCGGCTTCGGCTTCTCCTCAATGAGTAAGCGCGGCGTTCGTTTCCTGGCGGCGGGCTGGCTGGCGCTCGCCCTGGGCGGCATGGCAATCGAGGCTCAGGCCCAGGCACAGAATCAGGCCGCGCCGCCGCAGACCGAGTTGCAGGTCCCCTCGGCCGGGCCGATGAAGTCGACCGACCTCGGGCCGGCGATCCCCCAGACGGCCCCCTCGAACGTCAACGTCCAGCCCCGCAGCCCCTATTCCGCCACCCGCCCGCCGAATCCCGTCCCGCCCCCGCCCGAAATCGCCGCATCGCTCGACACCTTCTTCAAGGGGCTGATGCGGAGCGACGTGAAGAAGAGCTTCGGTCTCCTCCTCCAGGGCAGCCGCCTCGCCGCCCAGGAAGACAGCGTCAATTACTACGTCGACAAGATCCAGCAGGCCCTCACGCTCTACGGCAAGGTGAGCGATTACGAGGTCTACGACACCCGCATCATCGGCGCCCACCTGGTCGCGACGACCTACATCAGCTCCCTCGCGATCAACCCGCTGAAGTGGCGCTTCGTCTATTACCGGGCCGGGAACGACAAGGGCTGGGTGCTGATCAAGCTCAGCATCAGCGACTCGATCGACGATCTGGTCGAATAAAGAGGGAGGGAATGGGGGGCATAGCGTGCCCCCATCCTCACGCTTCGGGTTCGCTCGGGGCTTGACCCCGCCCCCGGGAGCCGCTTTAGTAACCCACTCCCCATTTTACTGTTAAACCACTGCTTATGAACGTTACCATTGAAGAAATCTCGGCGTGCCGCAAGCGCCTCCGCATCGAAGTTCCCGCCGACCGCGTCAACGAGGAGTTCGACAAAGTCGCCGCCGATTACTCGAAGCACGCCCGCATCCCCGGCTTCCGCCCCGGCAAGGCCCCGAAGGGCGTCATCCTCAAGAAGTACCAGAAGGAGATCGAGAGCGAGCTCCAGCGGACCCTCGTCCCGAAGGCCTACCGCGAAGCGTTCGAGAAGCGGAACCTCAACGTCGTCAGCTACCCCGACGTCGAGTCGGTCAGCTACCAGCCCGGCCTCTCCCTGAGCTTCTCCACCCTCATCGACGTCGCCCCCGAATTCGCCCTCCCGAACTACAAGGGCCTCACCGTCAAGGGCCGCTCGACCGAGATCACCGAGGACGACGTGACCAAGGCGAAGGAGCGGCTCCTCTCCCAGTACGGCAAGTTCGTCGACGCTCCCGCCCGGCCCATCCAGGCCGAGGACATCGCCGTCCTCGACTACAAGGGCACCGTCGACGGCAAGGCCATCGAGGAAATCGCCCCCCAGGCCCGCCAGCTCTCCGGCGGCGTCGACCAGTGGCTCCTCGTCCGTTCCGATTTCTTCGTCCCCGGCTTCACCGACGCCCTGATCGGCCTGAACATCAATGACAAGAAGACCATCACCGTCACCATCCCCGACGACGCGATCATCGACGCCCTGAAGGGCAAGAGCGCCGTCTACGAGGTCGAGGTGAAGGGGATCAAGGTCCGCGAGCTCCCCGAAATCACCGACGCCCTCTCCCAGCAGCTCGTCGGCGTCCCCGCCGCCGAGTTCGAGACGAAGCTCCGCACCGAGCTCAAGAACGAGAAGGAACGCGAAGTGAAGGCCGAGCAGCGCAAGGAAATCGGCGAGGCCCTCATCGCCGCGGTCGACTTCGAGCTCCCCGAGTCGGTCGTGAAGGACGAGACCCGCGACATCGTCCAGGACATCGTCTCCGAGAACCAGTCCCGCGGCATCCCCGCCGAGGTGCTGGAGGAGAAGAAGCAGGAAATCTTCGACAACGCCGCCAAGGGCGCGAAGGAGACCGTGAAGCTCCAGTTCATCCTCCGCCGCATCGCCGAGGAGGAAAAGATTACCGTCACCCAGGACCAGGTCGCCAACTACGTCACCTACCTCGCCTACCAGTCGGGCAAGCCGGTCGAGAAGTTCGTCAAGGAGCTCTCCGACAAGGGCGGCTTCGCCGAAGTCCAGCGCCGCCTCCTCTCCCAGAACGTGATCGACTTCTTGCTGGGACAGGCAAACGTGGTAGCCTGATAGGACTTATGAGCTTCCCGCTGATTCCGCAGATTCTGCAGCCTTTGAACGGCCGGGGCGCCTCGCACGGCGCCGTCGTCCCCATGGTCGTCGAGCAGACGGGCCGCGGGGAGCAGGGGTACGACATCTACTCCCGCCTGCTGAAGGACCGGATCGTCTTCATCGGCACGCCGATCGACGACAACGTGGCCAACGTCATCATCGCGCAGCTCCTCTTCCTCCAGATGCAGGACCCGAAGAAGGACATCCACATCTACATCCACTCCCCCGGCGGCTACGTCACCGCGGGCCTCGCGATCTACGACACGATGCAGTTCATGAGCTGCGACGTCTGCACCTACTGCATCGGCCAGGCGGCCAGCATGGGCGCGGTGCTCCTCGCGGCGGGGACGAAGGGGAAGCGTTTCGGCCTCCCCCACGCCCGCATCATGATCCACCAGCCTCTCGGCGGCGCCCAGGGGCAGGCCTCCGACATCAGCATCCAGGCCAAGGAAATCCTCCGGACCAAGAAGACCCTCAACGAGATCCTGGCCGCCCACACCGGCCAGCCCTTCGAGCGGGTCGAGAAGGACACCGACCGGGACTTCTTCATGTCGGCCGAGGACGCCAAGACCTACGGCCTCATCGACGAGGTCGTGAAGACGAAGAAAGACCTCGTCCCCCCGTCGGTCGATAAATAACGCCGGAAGACGAACGCTATGGCCCGGCCCACGAACCTGACCATGTGTTCCTTCTGCGGCCGCAGCCATGCGGAGGTCCGCAAGCTGATCGCCGGTCCCGGCGTCTACATCTGCGACAGCTGCATCGTCGTCTGCAAGAACATCCTCGACAAGGAACTGCGCGAGGAAGGGCAGGGGAAGGACGGCATCGCCTCGACCCTCCGCGTCCCGAAGCCCCTCGAGATCCGCCGCGCCCTCGACGAGCACGTCATCGGGCAGGACTACGCGAAGAAGGTCCTCTCCGTCGCCGTCCACAACCATTACAAGCGGCTCCTCGCCTCCGAAACCAAGGCCCCCGCCGAAGGGAAGGGGGGCGACGCGATTCCTTTCGTCTCCGGCCACGAGGTCGAGATCGACAAGAGCAACATCCTCCTCATCGGCCCCACCGGTTCGGGAAAAACCCTCCTCGCCCGGACGCTGGCCCGGCTCCTCGACGTCCCCTTCTGCATCGCCGATGCCACCACCCTGACCGAGGCCGGGTACGTCGGCGAGGATGTCGAGACCATCGTCCTCCGCCTCCTCCAGGCCGCCGATTACGACGTGAAGAAGGCCGAGCGAGGCATCATCTACATCGACGAGATCGACAAGATCGCCCGCCGCGGCGACAGCGCCTCGATCACCCGGGACGTCTCGGGCGAGGGCGTCCAGCAGGCCCTGCTGAAAATCCTCGAGGGGAGCATCTGCAATGTTCCCCCCCAGGGCGGCCGGAAGCATCCCCAGCAGGAATACATCCAGATCAACACCGAGAAGATCCTCTTCATCTGCGGCGGCGCCTTCGTCGGGCTGCCCCAGATCGTCCAGCGGCGGATGGGGCGGAAGAGCCTCGGCTTCGGCGTCGGCGGCCCCGTCACCCACGACGAGCTCAACGCCAGCCGCCTCCTCCGCGAGACCGAGCCCGAAGACCTCATCTCCTACGGCCTGATTCCCGAATTCATCGGCCGCCTCCCCGTCTGCGCCCCCCTGGCCGAGCTGAGCGAGGACGAGCTCGTCCAGGTGCTCACCGACCCGAAGAACGCCCTGACGAAGCAGTACGAGAAGCTCATGGGGATGGAGAACGTCGCCCTGACCTTCACGAAGGACGCCCTCCGCGCCCTCGCCGAGGAGGCGATCAAGAAGGGAACCGGGGCCCGCGCCCTGCGGACCCTCCTCGAAAAGCGGATGCTCGACCTCATGTACGATCTCCCCTCCCGCGACGACATCGCCGAGGTGACGATCAACCGCGCCGCCGTCGAAGGGCGGAAGCCGCCCCTCATCCGGCGGAAGCAGGACAAGGAAGCGGCCTAGCATTCCGAGCGACTTAACCTTGCCTCTTTCCAAAACCGGGAAAGTGGTTTATTTTAGAAATGTCATGAAAAAGTCGGCCTCCTCCCTCCTGCTCGTCGGTCTCCTCGCCCTGGGCGCGGGAATCTCCTCCCTCCACGCCGCCGACGACACCACGCCCGGCTTCAGCACCAGCAATGGCACCCTCGCGAAGAAGAACGCCGCCGGTCCCTCCCTCCGCAAGGGCAAGACGGAGGCCGAGCAGCCCGGCGTCACCTACGGCGGCCTCGGCGTCGACCTTTACAAGAAGGGTCCGATCCTCCTTTCCCCGCTCGCTCCGGCGAACGCGGGCTACGGCAAGAGCTACTTCAGCTCCTCCGCTACCGGCCCGGCGAACATGGCCGTCACCCATACGGCGCAGAAGCCGACGGGCGGCCTGAGCCTCTTCTCGATCGAGTTTTAATTTCTCCCCCGCGCCCTTCTCTGAGGGGAGGGCGGTTTTTTAAGGGGACGAAACAAATTTGTTGCATTCCGGGGGCCTTTTGGCATCCTCAACCTTCCTAATTTTATCAGGACACAGAATATGTCTATCGCAGTCATTCGCACCGGCGGAAAGCAGTACAAGGTCACCGTGGGTGATATCCTTGATGTCGAGCTCTTGGAAGGTAAAGATTCCAAGGCCATCATCAACGATGTCCTCCTCGTGGCCAACGGCACCGACGTCAAGATCGGTACCCCCCTTGTCACCGGGGCCAGCGTTTCCCTCGAACTCGTCGAAGAAGTGAAGGCCGACAAGGTTGTCGCCTTCAAGTATCGTCGCCGCGAGGGCTATCACCGCACCGTCGGCCATCGGCAGAAGCTGAGCCGCGTCAAGGTCACCGCGATCACGGTCTAATCAATTTCGATCCAGAAAACAGGAGTAACTTCTCATGGCACATAAAAAAGGTCAGGGCAGCACGCGCAACGGGCGCGATAGCGTTAGCAAGCGTCTCGGCGTCAAGATCTTCGGCGACCAGTCGATCACGGCCGGCGCGATCATCCTCCGCCAGCGCGGCACCCCGGTGAACGCGGGCAAGAACGTCGGCATGGGCCGCGATCACACCCTCTTCGCCCTCATCGACGGCAAGGTCTCGTTCGACACGAAGAAGAAGCTGGTTCACGTCGTCGCGTCCGCTTCCTAAGCCTTCGCATTGTTTTCCGAAGCGGCGCAGCGGGCCACAAGCCCCATGCGCCGCTTTTTTTTAGATTTTTAGCCTCCCCTCCCGAGATATTCCTATGTTTGTCGATCGCATCCGTATCATGGCCCGCGCCGGAAAAGGCGGCCGCGGCTGCGTCAGCTTCCTGCGGGAACTCCACAAGCCCAACGGCGGCCCCAACGGCGGCGACGGCGGAAAGGGCGGCAGCGTCATCCTCGAGGTCGACCACCACCTGAACAACCTCGCCCACATCGGCTACGTCCCCCACCAGTACGCGAAGAACGGGGAGAACGGCCAGCACAAGCAGATGTCGGGCAGGAACGCCCCCGACCTCGTCCTCAAAGTCCCGCCCGGCACGATCATCAGCCGCCTCGAAGTTCCGCCCGATTCCCCCGAGCCCGAGTTCGACGAATTCGGCGCCCCCCTCGTCCCCTCCTCGCAGCGGCTCCTCCCGATCCCCGACATCGGGACCGAGCTCGAAGTCATCGCCGACCTGGTCGAGCCCGGGCAGCGCATCGTCCTCTGCCAGGGCGGCGACGGCGGGCGCGGCAACCGCCATTTCAAGTCGTCGATCAACCAGGCCCCCCGCCGTTACGAAGAGGGCTGGCCCGGCGAGAACGGCCAATATCTCCTCGAGCTGAAGTCGATCGCCGACGTCGGCCTCGTCGGCTATCCGAACGCCGGGAAGTCGACCCTCCTCGGCGCCCTTTCCAAGGCCCAGCCGAAGATCGGCGCCTATCCCTTCACCACGCTCGAGCCGATGATCGGCATCGTCGAGTATCCCGATTACCGGAAAGTCTCCGTCGCCGATATTCCCGGCCTCATCGAAGGGGCGAGCGAGGGGCGCGGCCTCGGCCATGAATTCCTCCGGCACGTCGAGCGGTGCGCCGTCCTCCTCTTCGTCATCGACATGTCGGGCCTCGAAGGGCGCGACCCCTACGACGATTACGCCCTCCTCCGCAAGGAACTGAAGCTCTACCGGGCCGAGCTGGCCACCCGCCCCTCCCTCATCCTGGCGAACAAGATGGACCTTCCCGGCTCCGAGGAAAACCTCGCCGCCTTCAAGAAGCGGAGCCGCCGCAAGGTCATCCCGGCCGCGGGCGGCAGCGGGGAGGGGATCGAAGAGCTCAAAAAACTCCTCCGCAAGGCCGTCGAGCAGAAGAATTCTGCCGACGACAAGGAGTGATGTTGACTCTGGGCGAAAAACAACGAATCTAAGCCCACAATTTCAAGGTAAACGCGCCTGGCTCTGAAGGCGCAGGCGCGGTTGCCTGATCAAAGTCACAGGAACCACGTCATGTCCCAAAAGAAACGCATCGTTGTCATCGGAGCCGGTTTCGGCGGCCTCGAATTCGCCAAGAACCTCCATACCGAAAACGCCGAACTGATCGTCATCGATCGGCGCAATCACCACCTCTTCCAGCCCCTCCTGTACCAGGTGGCTTCCGCCGGGCTGGCCGAGTCGGAAATCGCGCAGCCGATCCGCGCCATCCTCCACGACCTGCCGAACACGACCGTCTACCTCGACGAAGTCAGCAGCGTCAACGTCGCCGAGAAGAAGGTCATCGCCCGCGAGCGGACCTTCTCCTACGACTACCTCGTCCTCGCCGCCGGCGGGAAGACCTCCTACTTCGGCAACGACCAGTGGTCCGAGTTCGCCCCCGGCCTGAAGACCATCGACGACGCCCTCTCGATCCGCCAGAAGCTCCTCTCCGCCCTCGAAGAGGCCGAGAACACGACGAGCGCCGAGCTCCGCAAGGAACTCCTCACCTTCGTCGTCGTCGGCGGCGGCCCCACGGGCGTCGAGACGGCCGGCGCCTTCGCCGAGCTGGCGAAGAAGGTCATCCCCCAGGACTTCAACCACGTCGACACCCGCGACGCCCGCATCATCCTCATCGAGGCCGCCCCCCGCATCATGGGCCACCTCCCCGAGGACCTCTCCGCCCACACGAAGGGCGAACTGGAGAAGCTTGGCGTCGACGTCCGCGTCGGCGCGATGGTGAAGGCCATCCGCCAGAACGAGGTCGAGCTCGCCGACGGCACCATCATCCGCTCCGCCGTCATCGTCTGGTCGGCCGGTGTCGCCGCCAGCCCCGTCACCCGCACCCTCGGCGTCCCCGTCGACCGCGGCGGCCGCATCGAAGTCAGCCCCGATCTCAGCGTCCCCGGACATCCCGAGATCTTCGCCATCGGCGATCTCGCCTTCTCCAAGGGCAACAAGGGCAAGCCGGTCCCCGGCGTCTCCCCCGGTGCCATCCAGATGGGGGCCCATGCGGCCAAGGTCATCAACGCCGAGCTCGCCTCGGGCAAGGTCGACGCCGCCAGCCGCCCCGAGTTCAAGTACTTCGACAAGGGAACGATGGCGACCATCGGCCGCTCCAAGGCCGTCGTCATGATCGGCAATGTCAAGTTCCACGGCTTCTTCGCCTGGGTCACCTGGCTCTTCGTCCACCTCATCTACCTCGTCGGCTTCCGGAACCGGCTCGCCGTCCTGCTCCAGTGGGGTTACAGCTACATCCGCTACAAGCACGGCGCCCGCATCATCACCGACAACTACAGCGCCTCGGTGCAGGGTCGTCCGAAGGTGACCTGATCGGGTTGATCCCCTGATCAAAAAAGCGGCGGCACGATTGCTTCGTGGCGCCGTTTTTTTATGCTCGGAGGATGCCCCCAGCCGCCCGCCTCATCTACGCCGCCAGCGACCACGATGCCGACCTCCTCTACGCCACCCGGCTTTCGGTCCCCGATCCCTTCCTCTGGCTGAAAGTCGGACGGAAGACCATCGCCGTCCTCAGCCCCCTGGAGGTCGACCGGGCGCGCAAAAACGGTTGCGCCGACCTCGTCCTCTGCACCGAAGACCTCGCCCCGGCGGGGAAACGTACCGCCGCCGACCTCGTCGCCGTCCTCGCGAAGCAATACCGCTTCACCTCCGTCGAGGTCCCGGAGAGCTTCCCCCTCGGCCTCGCCCAAGAGCTGAAGAAAAAACGGATCGCCGTCCGTGCCGTCTCCAAGAACGGCCTCTTCTTCCCCGAGCGGGAAATCAAGGCCGAGGACGAAGTCGCCAAGATCACCCATGCCCTCCGCCTCGCCGAGATCGGGATGACCCGGGCCTTCGAGGTGCTCCGCGCGAGCGACGTCGGCCCCCGACGCGCCCTGCGCTGGGGCGGGAAGCCGCTGACCTCGGAACGGCTCCGGGGCGAGATCGACGCCGCCATCATTCGCGAAGGCGGCCTCCCCGCCGGGACCATCGTCGCCGGGGGCGATCAGGCCTGCGACCCCCACGAGCGCGGCCATGGCCCCCTGCGGGCCGACGAGGCGATCATCCTCGATATCTTCCCCCGCGACCAACGGACCGGCTACTTCGGCGACCTCACCCGCACCGTCGTGAAGGGAACGCCCTCGCCCGCCCTCGAACACCTCTACGCCACTGTCGAGGCCGGCAAGAAGTGGGTCATGAAGAAGATGGCCCCCGGCGTCGACGGCGGTCCGCTCCACAAGGAATTGACCGCCCGCTTCGCCGCCGCCGGTTACCCCACCGAGCGGAAGAACGGCCGCTGGACCGGCTTCTTCCACGGCACCGGTCACAGCCTCGGCCTCGAAATCCACGAGCCCCCCCGCTTCGGCGCGGGCAAATTCAAGGAAGGCCACATGATGACCGTCGAACCCGGGCTCTATATTCCCGGCCTCGGCGGGGTCCGGCTCGAAGACCTCGTCGTCGTGACGAAGAAAGGAGTCAGGAACCTGACCCGGGTCGAGGAGCGGTTGCGGCTCTGAAAAAAGTCGAAAAAGACGAAAAGGGGATTTGCCCCCCTCCGTCAATCTTGCTTTACTCGTCATCCCGCTAGAAGGCTAGCGTTCGCAAGAAGGACAGGTGCCAGAGTGGTTGATTGGGCTCGCCTGGAAAGCGTGTAACGCCTTAAAACGTTCGAGGGTTCGAATCCCTCCCTGTCCGCAGCGGACAAAGAAACTTTGTCCGCAAGGACAGGGTCTCCCTAAAGCCGGAGGCGATTATCGGATGGGGGACCGGGAGACGGGGCCCCAATCCCTCCCTGTCTAATTGAAAACGGCGCGAAGCGTATCCCCTCGCTTAGTCCACCCTTCCCTGCCAGTTAGCTTCCCTTTACGAGAGGTGCCCCATCGCGCAGGCAGTCCCCTACACCACCCGCCCCAACTCCCGCCGTTTCCGCCAAAACAGCACCGCACAGAGCCCTCCGCCAAACGCGACCCACGCAGGGAGGAAAACCAACGCCTCTCCCACGGCAGCCTGGGCATCGCCCCCATTGCGGACCGACCGGAGCACCACCGCGAAGGCAAGGCTGATGAATCCGTAGCCGAGGTTGAACGCCACCCCCTTGAACGAGAGGACCGTCGCCCGGTGGGACGAATCGACCAAGGCATTGAGATAGTAGGAAACCATGTAGCCGAGCGTCATCATGGCGGCCCCGAGGGGGAAGAGGAAAAGGACCCCCCAATGGTTCCAGCGATAGGCCACCCCGATCAATCCGGCGACAACCACCGCCGTCACGTGGAGGTAATTGCGGGCCACCGAGCCGCTGCCGACGAGCCTCCTGGCGAGGGGGCTCACCACGAGGCCCAGGCCGCCCAACGACGCTCCCACGATGCCGAAGAGGGCCTCCGGGAGATGAATCAGCCGGTAATAGGAACTGGAGAAGGTGAGGAAGAGCCGGACGACCGAATCAAGGATCACCCCCGCCACGATGACGAAGAGCGCCACGGGCGTCTTGGCGATCCAGCCGCCGGCCCTCGCCGCGATGTTCCAGGCCGTCGCCTCGGCGTTTCCCCGATCTCCGGCTTCAGGGGCGACGCGGCGGACGTGGACCGACGGTTCCCGAAGGCCGAGAACGGTCCAGAGGGCGAGGAGGGCCGTCGCCAGATTCAGGTACACCGGGAAGCGCAGCGTCGTGGCCTGGTCCAAATGAACGTGAATCCCGACCGCCGCCAGCAGGCCCGAGAGAAAGGCGGGGTCGTAGACGGCACCGCCGACCAGCATGGCGATCATCATCCCGACGCTCTGCCAACGCATCACCTGATTCAACACCTGGGGCCACTCGTCGGAACGGTTCCGCTCCGCCAGGGAGTCGAAAACCAGCGCCTCGTCGGCACCGCTGGCCATGCCCTCGGCAATGCCGCTGAGCAGACGGTTCGCCAGGCAGCAGAGGACGAGTATCCAGCCTCCGTTGCGGGGGGCCACGCTGAGGAGAACCATCTCGGCGACCATGAGGACGGCCGCCGTGACGATCAGCGGCTTTCTCCCGATCCGGTCGGCCAGCACCCCGGCGGGGAGGTCGGTGAAGACGATCGCCAGGGCCCACGCGAAATTCAGCAGGGTATATTCGGTGCCGCTCAGGCCCAGGTCGAGGAACAAGACCGCGAGGACGGGATAGTAGAACCGGGAGTTGAACAGAACCCGGAAAAAGACGAAGCGCCGCCAATTCCGGTCGGCGTCAGTGAGGGCCGTCATGCGGCCTCGGCAATCCCGGCGTGAATCGCCGTGAGCCCCTCGACGGCGTCGCCATCAATCGGCAAGGGGAGGGGAGGCTTCATGGCGGGGGAGCGTTTCCGCAGGGTAAGCCGGAGTCCGGCATCTTGCCATCCCTTTCATCCGTAGAGCGCGCTCCGCTTGGGTTCCCGACGTCGTGTGGAAAAATATTGAACGTATCTTGTCCCTGCGATGTCTCTCCCGGTCCGCGCAAAATAATTCGCGCACGGCTCGTTCAAATGCTATTATTGTCCTCCAAGCGGGAGGAGGAAGGGGGGCCTTTAAGTTCCTTTCGCTTGGTGCTGAAAAAGTTATGGCCATGAACGCTGTGGCGTCCCCCCGTCTTTCACGCTTTTTTGCGGGTACACCGCTTCGCTTCGTTTCTGCCGCGTTCATGTTGGCTCTGTTCGGGGTTGCGATCTTTCTTTCCCTCCATAGCTTTCGCGGTTTGGTCGGGACGGGGAAGGAGGTCGTCGAGACGCGGAACCGGGCGCATGCCCTGGCTCGGCTCTCCTCGGGGGTTTTCGAGGAAAACAGTGACTATCGCGGGTACCTTCTGACGGGCGAGTCCTCTTACCTCGACCAAGTCGTGCAGATGAGGGAGGAGATGGAAGCGTCGTTGGCGCGGCTTCATTCGCAGAGGGACGGTTCCGATTCCGAGCGGCTCCTGGTGGAGAGCTATCGCCGTTGGCAGGAGGCGATCTCGCAGAATATCGCCCGCATGCAGGAATCAGCCCATCGCGGCCGCCTGCCGGTGGAGGCGTCGGTATTGGAGGGCGAGACGCGGGCTCTCGACGCGGCCATGGATCGCCTCGCGGCCCAGTTCGAGCGGAAGCAGCAGCATCGGAGGGAGGAGTTCGATTCGGGTTCGACCTCGGGCATCGATCTCCTGGCGTTGCAGCGGCGCGCCCATGCGCTGGCCCGGCTTTCCTCCGAGGTCTTCGAGGCGAACAGCGATTACCGCGGTTATCTGCTGACCGGGAATGGCTCCTTTCTCGAGCAGTTGAGGCAGATGGAGGGGGAAATGGGAGGATCGCTGGCGCGGCTCCGTCCCGCCGGCGGGGAACCGAACGATGTGGGTGAGGTCGAGGCGGCTCTCCGGCGGTGGAGGGAGGGGGTTTCCCTCGACGCGGAACGGGTGAGGAAGAGCCTGTCCGGCACGGCGATGTCGGTCTCTCCCGAGTTGCTCGGGGAAGGGGAGTTGCGGGAACTCGACCGGCTGATGGATTCGCTTTCCGACGAGATCGAGCAAGATTCCTCGCGCCAGACGGAAGCCTGGCAGGGGAAGGTCTTCGCCGCGCTGCAGGATCAGATGTTGCTGAGCCTGCTGATCCTGATGGCGATGGGGGGAATGGGCTGGCTGCTCTACAGCGATGCCCGGCGGGGACGGAAGATGATGGCCTTGTCGGCGGCGCGGGATGCGGCGGAAGAGGGGGCGCGGGTGAAGTCGGAGTTCCTGGCCAACATGAGCCACGAGATCCGGACGCCGATGAACGGCGTGATCGGCATGGCCGAACTGCTGCGCGAGACCGAGCTGACTTCCGACCAGCGGCAGCAGGTCGAGATCATCGGGCGGAGCGGCGACGCGCTTCTCTCGATCATCAACGACATCCTCGATTTTTCCAAGATCGAGGCGGGCCAGTTCCAGCTCGATCTCCATTCCTTCAACCTGCGGGACTGCGTGGAGCGGACCCTGGAAAGCCTCGCCCCCATTGCGGCGGAGCGGAAGATCGACCTGCTCTGCCGGATCGATCCGGGGATGCCTCTGGCCCTGGTGGGGGACGATCTCCGGCTCCGGCAGGTGCTCCTCAACCTGGCGGGGAATGCGGTGAAGTTCACCGCGCAGGGGGAGGTCGAGATCGCCCTGCGCGGGATCGATGCGCCCCCGGGGACGAATGTCGGGGGTTTCCCCGGCTTTGCGACGATCCATTTCTCGATCCGGGACACCGGCATCGGCATCCCGCGCGAAAAGATCGCCGGTCTGTTTTCGGCCTTCACGCAGGTCGACACCTCGACGCATCGGCACTATGGCGGGACCGGCCTGGGCCTGGCGATCAGCCAGAGGATCGTCGGCAAGATGGGGGGCGTGATCTCGGTCGAGAGCGCGCCAGGAGTGGGCTCGGTCTTCTCGTTCACGCTAACCTTCCCCCTCAGCAGGGAGGAACTGCCGGAGCCGATCCCGGAGCAGGGGAAGCTCCGCCTGCGGAAGGTGCTGATCGTCGACGACAGCGAGGCGAACCGGGCGATTCTGGTCCAGCAGACACGGAGCTGGGGGATGGTGCCGGAGAAGTATGGCACCTCGGCGGAGGCGCTGGAACGCCTGCGGCGCGAGGGGGCGTTCGACGTCGCCCTCATCGATTATCACATGCCGGGGATGAATGGGGACGAGCTGGCCGGCGAGATGGGGAAACTCGCTCCCGACCTGCCGATCCTGATCCTCAGTTCGGCGGCACCGACGGGATCGGCGGAGCCGGGCCTTCCCTCAGTGAAAAGACGCCTCTGGAAGCCGCTGCGGCAGGAGGCGCTTTATCGGGCGCTGGTCGAGGTGTTGGCAAGCGGATCTCAGGGTTCCGAGACGAAGCCGCAGAAGAGCGCGGCCTCCTCCCTTGATTCCTCGACGGCCCTCCGCTCGCCCCTCCGCATCCTGGTGGCCGAGGACAACCTCGTGAACCAGCGCGTCGCCTGCGGCCTGTTGCGGGGGTTGGGATATCAGCCCGACGTGGTTCCCAATGGGGCGGCGGTGCTGGAGGCCGTGGAACGGAGGCAGGGAGAGGGACAGCCTTACGACCTGGTCCTGATGGATGTCCAGATGCCCGGCCTCGACGGCCTGGCGGCAACCCGCCAATTGCGCCAGGCTCCCTATGCCGCGGGACTCCGCATCGTGGCGATGACGGCGAATGCGATGGCGAACGAGGTGCGGGAATGTGCCGAGGCCGGAATGGACGATTATATCGGCAAGCCCTTTCACGGAAAGGACCTGACCCTCATCCTGGAACGGAGCTATCAGGCGCGGCAGAAGGGGCATTGAGACCGAAGAGTGGAAGGGGGTCTTGTCTCCTTGTCTAATGGGCGTTTGGCCCTACGCTGGACCCTCCACCCGCTCCTTCGATGAATCTTGAAACCTTCCTTGCCGCCGTTGCCCCGTTGAATCTTTTGACCGCCGAGGCCGGTATTTTCAGGATCCGGCATCAGGACCGGGCCGCGATGGAGTTCGGGCTCCAGAAGGAAATCTTCACCGGCACCTGGGCCGAAGGCAACGACCTGAACTTCACGGCGTTGACCCCGAGGGGCCGGGATCTCCTCACGCGGCTCTTCGGCGACGTCCTTCTCCGCCGCGCCGTCGAGCGGGAGTTCACGACCCGCACCCGCTTCCATTTGAAGTCGGCATTGAAGTTCGCGACCCAGGCTGCCGAAGGGCTGCCCCCCCAATCGCCCCAGCCGTCGGAGCCGCCTCACTCCACGCAGCCGCCCGAATCGGAAGCGTCGGCTTCCTAGCGTTTTCCTGGTTGGGGTATTCCATGTAGGCCGGGCGTTGATCGTCAACGGCTGATGTGTTAGTCTCCGCGCCACATGAATGAAAAGGGGACGCTTTGGGCTGCATTGGGGGTCGTTTTATTGGTTTTAGGCGGGGTCTTTTTTATGTCCCATCTCACGGAGGGGACGAAGGAAAAAGAAATCCGCGCCGGGATCGATTTCATGGGAGGGAAGCTCTCCGCGGTGCAGCCGCTCCAGAGTTTTCGGGCCCTCGATGCCGAGGGGGCGTTTTCCCGCCACTCGGGGCTCTTCCGGGTCGGGGCCGATTATGCGGCGTTCCGGCTGGCGGAGGATCTTTGGCCCAAGGTGCGGAATGCCCCGGCGAACGACAGCAACCGGAACGACATCGAGGCGTTCTACGTCGAGGCGCAGGATCGGTTGAAGCAGGATCTGCTTTCGAGCCAATACACGGCGGCCGATCTCGGAAGTCTGGTCGGCGAATCGAATTTGTGGGATAAGTTGAATCGGGATCCCCACTAAAACGGGGCGAGGGGGGGACAAACCTTTAGACGAGCTCTCTCCAGGGCCTATTGCATCATGCGTTCACTCGGTATCGCTTTCGTCTTTTGCGTCATCGGCGCGGCCCTCGGCGCGGGGGCGATCTTCCAGGAAATGCTCCTGCCGGAGCGGGAGCGGGCGGCGAGCCGTGCCGATGCCCTCCAGGGGGAGGTGAAGGAGGCCCGCGAGGCGGCGAAGGCCGCCGAGGAGCGGGCCAAAGGCGGCATTGAGCAGGCGCAGGAAAAGATGGCCGAATCGTCCGATGCGGCGGCGAGCGGCGTGCGGCGGGAAAATGAAGCGTTGAAAAGGCAATTGGCCGAGGAGAAGCGCAAGAACGAGGAGCTGGCCGAGAAGCTGGCCGATTCGGCTTCCGGCAAGTCGACCGCCGCCGCGACTCCCTTCGTCGTTCCCGCCGCGGCTCCGAAGGCCGAATCGACTCCGGTCGATACCGCCGTCCCGAAAGGGCCGACTCTCGACGATCTCAAAAAGGAACTGGCCTCGGTTCAGGCCGCACTTCAGGAAGCGCAGAAGGGGCGCTCCAACTGGGAGGAACAGCAGCGGCAGCAGGGCTTCCGCAGCGGCGGCAGCATGCCGGACGAGTTTTCTTCCCGTCGGATCAACGAGCTTCAGGCGAAGGTCGATAACCTCCAGTTCAAGGTCGATACCTTCGGCAAATAAGGTGCTTTAGCCTCGGATCTCAAGGACGGGCGGGTGACGCCTCCCGTTTCAACAAGGTGAGGGCAATCCCGGCCAACACGGCGAGGGAAACCAGGACGAGACGAAGGGTCGGGGCCTCTCCCAGGAGGGGGAGGCTGATCAGGGCGGTGAGGACGGGGACGCTCAATTGAACGGTGGCTGCCGAGGTCGCGCTGAGGCCCCGAAGGGCGGCGTACCAAATGATGTACCCGAAGGCCGAGGTGACGACGCCGGAGCAGACGGCGTAGACGATCCCCGCCGAGACCCAATGGAGGCCGTGAAAAAAGGGAAGGCAGCCCAGGGTGGCGAGGACGACGAGGGAGGTGGCCCGGAGGAAATTACCCGCGTTCTCGGCGAGGGGATCGCCCCGGCCCTGGCCGCGCAGGGAATAGAATCCCCAGCCGACCCCGGCCACGATCATCAAGAGGGCCTCGAAGAGCGGCGGGGCGGTTGCTCCCGGGAGCAGGAGTACCAGGATGCCGCCCAGCGCCAGGAGGAGGCCGAGGCCCTGCCAGCCGTTGAAGATTTCCCCCCGGCGCCAGCCGGCGATGAGCATGGTGAGCTGGACCGCGCCGAAGGAAAGGAGGGCCCCCGTTCCGGCCGAGAGGAGCACATAGGAGAAGGTGAAGGGAACGGCGTAGAGGAGAAGGGCGAAGGCGGAGAGCCAACTGCCGCCGAGACGAGGGTGGTCCCCCCTTTTTCGCACGAGGACGAGGGCCAGGAGGGTGAGCGTGGCGGTGGCGAGGCGGATCACGATGAAGCTGCCGGGATCGATTCCCGTTTCCTTCAGGGCGAGGCGGGAGAGGAGGGAGTTGCCCGCGAAGGCGAGGAGGGAGAGGGAGGTCAGGAGGAGGGTCCTGGGCAGCGAGGGCATCGGATAAAAAAAGGTCCCGGCCCTTCCCCCGTGGTCGGGAGGAAGGGCCGGGATGGTGGAGGCGGGGGGATTCGAACCCCCGTCTTTCGGCGATTAGCCAGCCGCTTCTACAAGTTTAGCGATCCATTTGTTCTCGAACGGTGAGTTGCCGGATCGCAGGCCCCACCATCCCAGTCACCACGTTGATGCCGACATGCAAGGTCGGTCACTCACCTTGCACACCCGCCCGGCTAATAGCGCCGTTGTCTCCCAGCCGGAGTCGGAGCAACGACGTCGTGCTTATTTTTTAATTAAGCAGCGAGGGCCAATTCTTCGTTGGCTTTTATTTTTTTGAACTGGTTTTTTTACGAGGCCAACCAATTCACAGCCCTCGACTTGCCGCGGGCAGCCGCACATCGAAATCGATGCCAAATGCGCCCCCGTACAGGAAAGATAGGCGAGAAGGCGGACGATGTCAAAGTCGCACGGGAATCACGTTGCACCGGTTTTTTTCGGTGCTTTGGCCGGGCCCTTGGCCTTGGGGACGCCCCGTTTGGGGCAGAGATCGGCGACCTCGCAGTGGGGGCAATCGGGGTTCCGGGCCATGCAGCGGCGGCGTCCGTGCCAGATGAGGAGGTGGGAGAAGAGGGTCCATTCGGCGCGCGGGATCAGGCGCTGGAGGACCTTTTCGATCTTCACCGGATCGAGTTCCCCCCGGACGAGGGCGAGACGGTTGGAGAGGCGGGCGACGTGGGTGTCGACGACGACGCCCGATTCGATGCCGAAGGCGTTCCCGAGGACGACGTTGGCGGTCTTCCTTCCGACCCCGGCGAGGGCGGTCAACTCTTCCATGGTGCGGGGAACCTCGCCGCCGTGATCGCGGACGAGGGCCTGGGCGCAGAGGACGATGTTTTTCGCCTTGTTTCGGTAGAGGCCGATCCGCTTGATGGCCTGCTCGACTTCGGGGACCGGGGCGGCGGCGAGGGCGGCGGGGGAGGGGTAGGCGGCGAAAAGGCCCGGGGTGACGCGGTTCACGAGGACGTCGGTGCACTGCGCCGAGAGGATCGTGGCGATGAGGAGCTGGAAGGGGGTCTTGAAATCGAGCTCGCAGTGGGCGTCGGGATAGGCGGCGCGGAGCCGGGCGACGAGTTCCGGGACGCGGGCTTGGGCGGAGGTCGCCATGATCGGTCGGGACTCCGTGGTTCCTATTTCGCGTCGGGCTTGATGTCGTCGACGAGGGTGTGGATCTTCGCGAGGAATTTGCCCGTCGTGGTCGAGGCGGAGGAGAACGTTCCCATGAGGCTGTCGGCGATCTCGTAGATGCGGGGGGCCTGGGCGCCGATGTAGGGGGGGACGGCGTAGTCGAGGGACTGGAGGACGATGGGGGAGGCGGAGGCGCCGCCGTCGTCGTCGCTGGTTCCGGAGAGGCGGGCGGGGGACCAGCCGTCGAGGGGGATCGCGGAGAGGCGCTCGGCGAGGCCGCGGGCGGCCTGGAGGGAAGGCTCTTCCAGCGTTCGGCTGTTGACGGCCCAGCCGCGGAGGCGCATGGGGGTGGCGCGGCGGAGGCGGTCGGGCTCCATGGCGTATTTGGCGGGCAGGAGGGTGACGCCCCAGTTGACGTCGGGGGCGGAACGGATCGCCTTCATCAGCTCGCTGCCGCCGATGAGCATGGCGGATTGGCCCCGGAGGAAGAAGAGGGGCTTGCCTCCCTGGGGGGTGGGGGCGGCGAAGGTGTACTTCTGATAGATATCGATGAGGAACTGGAGGGCTTCCTTCTGGATGCTGTCCCCCTCGGCGCTGCCGAGGTTCCACTGGCGGTTGTTGTAGACGGGAGCGCCGAGCTGGAGGGAGAAGGCGTTCCAGAGGCCGAGGGTGGGGACGACCTCGATGCCGTAATGGGGGGGGCGGCCGCTGACGGAGGGCTTGTAGAGCGCCTTGGCGACGTCGAGGAGGGAATCCCAGTTCCACTGGTCGTCAGGGTAGGCGATGCCGACGCGGTCGAACTCGGCCTTGTTGTAGTAAAGGAGGGTGAGGGAGTATTGGGCGGGGTAGGCGAGGAGGGCGTTGTCCCCGCGCTGGAAGGGGGCGAGGGTCTGGGGGACCCACTGGGAGGCGTCGATCGAGGCCAGGGGGAGGCGCTGGAGGGCGCCGCTCTTGTCGAGGCTCTCCGCATCGGCGGCGGAGACGGGGAAGACGTCGGGGGCTTCCCGGTTCCGGGCGGTGATGATGCGGGCCGATTCAAAGTCGGTCCGCGAAGCGAAGAGGCGGAGGCTGATCTTCGCGTTGAGGGCGGTTTCCCAACCGGGGATGCGGTTGCGGATCTTGTCGGCGTCGGCATTCCCCGCCACGGCCCAGAGGATGAGGGAGGCGGTTTTCTTGACGGTCCCATCGCTGCTGACGGGGGTTCCCTTTTTCGGCAGGACGATCCGCGTTTCCTCCTGCATCCCGAAGTAGAGGGTGAGGGTGATCGCGGTCGCGGCGATGACGAAGATGAGGAACACGCGTCGGGATGGGAAGGGCACGGGTTTACTTCTTTTTCCGGAGGAAATCGACGAGCAGGCGGACGCCGAAGCCGGTCGCGCCCTTTTCCAGGTAGGGAAGTTCCTTGGTGATCCAGGCGGGGCCGGCGATGTCGAGGTGGACCCAGGGGGTTTCCCCGGCCCAATGCTGGAGGAAGGAGGCGGCGGTCGAGGCGCCGCCCTCGCGGCCGCCGGTGTTCTTCACGAGGGCGACGTCGCTCTTGATCTGGTCGGCGTATTCGTCCCCCATCGGGAGGGGCCAGACGGGATCGCCCGCGGCTTCGGAACGCTCCCAGAGGGCCTGCCGGAGGGCGGGATCGGAGGTGAAGAGGCCGGCCCGGCTCCCGCCGAGGGCGACGACGCAGGCACCGGTGAGGGTGGCGAGGTCGAAGAGGAGGCGGGGCTTGTGCTTCGCGACGGCGTAGGCGAGGGCGTCGGCGAGGACGATGCGGCCCTCGGCGTCGGTATTCAGGACCTCGATGGTCTGGCCGCTGTAGGTGGTGACGATGTCGCCGGGGCGATAGGCGCGGCTGCCCGGCATGTTCTCGGCGCTGGTGATGAGGCCGACGACGTTGATCGGGAGTTTCAGGTCGGCGACGGCCCGGAGGATGCCGAGGACGGCGCACCCCCCCATCTTGTCGAACTTCATCTCGTCCATCCGGTCGCTCGGTTTGATGCTGATGCCGCCGCTGTCGAAGGTGATCGCCTTGCCGACGATGACGACGGGAGCGTCCTTGCGGGCGCCGCCCTCGTATTCGAGGGAGATGAGGCGGGGGGGATTGGCGGAGCCTTTGCCGACGGCGAGGATGCCGCCGAAGCCTTCCTTTTCCAGCCGTTTCTCGTCCCAGACGGTGTACTTGAGGTGGTGGGTGCGGGCGAGTTCCTTCGCGATGTCGGCGAGAACGATGGGGGTGATTTCGTTGCCGGGGAGGTTGCCGATCTCGCGGACGATATTCGTCGCCTCGGCGATGTGGCGGGAGGCCTCGGCCTCCTTCTTCGCGGCGGCGAGGTGGGCGGGCGCGACGACGACGCGGAGGCTCTTCAAGATCGTCTTGCGCCGGGCGGCGGGGGCCTTGAAGGCCTCGAACTTGTAGGCGGCGAGGAAGATCCCCTCGACGATGGGGCCGACGTGGGCCTCGTGGCCGGTGGCGTCGACGAGGATCTCCTCCGCGCCGATCTTCAGGAGGGACTTCGCCCCGCTCCCCGCGGCGCGGCGGAGGAGGTCCGGCGTGACGGAGGCGGAAGCGCCGATGCCGACGTAGAGGACGCGCCGGGCTCCCTCGCGGTGGAGGAGGGAGGTCGAGGCGAGGCCGTCGAACTCGGCGGGCTTCACGTCGGCCACGGGGCGGGAGCCGCGGGGGGCGAATCGGAGGAGGTCGGCCTTGGAGGAGGCGGGCGCTTGGGCGAGGACTTCGAGCTTCATTCGGGTGCGGGGTGGGATGAGGGCGGTGGTGGGGAGCGAGCCGGGAGGCCGGGGACTAGGCCTGGGGAGGGAGGCCGAGGTCCTTGGGGAGGAGCTCGGTGACGTCGACGTTGCGGAAGGAGAAGAGCTTCTTGATGGTCTCCTCGATCAGGTTGTTCGGGCAGGAGGCGCCGGCGGTGATGCCGACCTGGACGTCGCCCTCGGGGAGCCAGTTCTTCGTGGTGACTTCCTTGCTCTCGTGGAGGTTCCAGTGGCAGATTTCCTTCGGGGAGACGAGCTTGTCCGAGTTCTTGATGAAGTAGGTGGGAAGCTCGACTTCGCCCATCTCGGCGAGGTGGGAGGTGTTGCTGCTGTTGTAGCCGCCGACGACGATGAGGACGTCGGGCTTGTCGTTGTCGAGCATGTCCTTCAGGGCGTCCTGGCGCTCCTGGGTCGCGCCGCAGATGGTGTCGAAGAAGCGGAAGTGCTGGTCGAGGGCGGCGACGCCGTAGCGGTCCTCGATCGCCTTGCGGATGCGGTTCTGCACTTCCTCGGTCTCGCCGCGCATCATGGTCGTCTGGTTGGCGACGCCGACGGCGCGGAGGTGGATGTCGGGATCGAAGTTGGGGGAGTAGGCACCCTTGAACTTTTCAAGGAACTCTTCCTTGTTGCCGCCGTTGCGGATGTAGTCGCAGACGTAGTCGGTTTCCTTGAGGTTGTAGACGACGAGGTAGTGTCCGCTCGGCTCGGTGCCGTCGCCGATGGCGCGGCTGGCGGTCGCCTTCGTCTCCTCGTGCCAGGCCTTGCCGTGGATGATCGAGGTGATCTGCTCCTTCTTGTATTGGCGGATCCGCTTCCAGACGCTCATGACGTCGCCGCAGGTGGTGTCGACGACCTGGCAGCCGATCTCGCGGATGCGGTTGGTGGTCTTCACCTCGGCGCCGAAGGCGGGGACGATGACGACGTCCTCGCCGGTGAGGTGGTCGATCTGGTATTGGCCGTCGACTTCGTGGAGCTGCTTGATGCCCATCCCGGAGAGCTGGTCGTTGACCTCGGGGTTATGGATGATCTCGCCGAGGAGGAAGATGTTCTGTTCATGGCAGACCTTCGCGGCGGCGTAGGCGAGGTCGATGGCGCGCTCGACGCCGTAGCAGAAGCCGAAGGCCTTGGCCAATTTCACGGTGATGCCCGCGGCGGCGATGGGGGAGCCGGTGTGGCGGAGGAATTCAACGATGGGGCTCCGGTAATGCCCCTCGACCTCGGCCTGGACGAGCTTCATGACTTCGGGGGTACGGAGATTGACCTTTTTCGGCGACGACATAGGGCGAAATAGTGCCTTGGCCTCAGAGAGAGGTCAAAGGGATTTAGGGGGGAGATAAGGGAGAGCCGCAGCGGCTATTTCACTCGGTTCGTGAGCGTTTAGCCCAGAACCGCGCCCCATTCCTCTTCCTTGAATCCGACGCGTAGAATGTCTTTGCCGATGAGGAAAGGCCTTTTGACGAGATTGCCGTTGGAGCCGAGCAGGGCGATCGCTTCGGCTTCGGACATGGCGGGGAATTTTTCTCCCAGACCCAGCGCCCGATAATCCTGTCCGGAGGTGTTGAAAAGCTTCCGCCGATCGCCGCCGTATTCCTTCAGCATGGCCTGGAGTTCGGCCTTCGACGGCGGGGTCTCGCGGATGGGGATGTTGGTATGCGCGATGCCCCGGGAGGTAAGAAATTTCAACGCTTTCCGGCAGGTGTCGCAACCGGAGTAGGTATAGATTTTAAGCACGGCAAGGGGGTCTAATCTGGAGAAGTGGAGCGGGTGAAGGGAATCGAATTGGCCTCCCGGCCCTGCTGGTTAGTTAGCCCCTTTTTCGGAAAATCGCTAGCGCGATGGCAGTCTCTCCTTCGGGTTCGGGGATTCTGGGTGCGCTCCACTTCGGAAAGTGGAGCGGGTGAAGGGAATCGAACCCTCGTATGGAGATTGGAAATCTCCCGTTCTACCATTGAACTACACCCGCAAAATGAAGGGGAGGGGAGCCCTCCGGCGCTTCCACACGTTGAAAAAATGGGCCCTAAAGGATTCGAACCTTTGACCTGCTGATCCGTAGTCAGCCGCTCTAATCCGCTGAGCTAAGGGCCCGTGTCCGTGGAATGCGGAGGGGCAGGATGCAAAGAGGCGGCCGTTTTGGCAATCTCTTTTGTTCCGTTTCGATTAAAAAATGGAACGGGGGATCTGAACCTGGTCTCCGGCCTGGAGCGGAATGTCGATGGAGGGGTTCTTGATCGCCTCGAGGGCGTTGAGATGGAGGACGCCGGTCTTGCGGAGGATCTGGATGTCCCGGCGGTTGGCGAAGTCGGTGAAGCCGCCGCAGGCCGTGACGGCCTTGAGGGCGGTCAAGTCGTTGGTGAAGACGATGCGCTGGGGGGAACGGACCTCGCCGTTGACGTTCACAAAGCGGGCCTGGGGGACGATGGTGATGTTCGGCGTGGTGAAGATATGGCGGCTGCGATAGGCGTCCTCGATTGCCTGCTTCAACCGGGTTGAGGTATATCCGGCGGCCCGGAAGGAAGTCGGGATGTAGGGCATCGAGATATCGCCCTTCTCGTCGACCTTCATTTCGCTGATGAAGCTCTCCTCGTTCGGGACGCCGGTGAGGCGGATGGTGAGGATGTCCCCGGGGCGGAGGATGTCGCCGGAAGGGTCGTCGTTCAGCGTGGGCGCCGGTGCGGGGGCGGGAGTGGCGATCGTCGTGGTCGTCGCGGGAGCGGGGTCGTTGACGCCTGCGGGGGCAGTGGGGAGGGTGGCGAAGGGGGTTTCGGCTCCCGGATTGGCGGCGGGAGCGGTGGAGGTGCTGCCGGTCTCCCCCATGCAGGAGGCGAGGAGGGGGAGGAGGACGAGGAGGAGGAGGCGGGCAAGAAGGGGGGAGGACATGATGGGTAAACCGGGATCGGTTAGAACTCGTCGGGCTGGGAAGGCGGAGTGGGCGGCGGCGTGGTTCCGGGAGGAAGAGGGGGAGCGGGGCGAGGCTGGAGGGAGGAGCCTTTCTTCTTCTTTTTCCGGTTCTTCGGGTTGTTGTAATAGTCGGCGTAGGCGCCGTAGTAGTAATAGCCCTCGTCGCTGTTGGTGGCGACCGAGTTGAGGGCGACGCCGACGAGGTTCCCCTGGACTTCCTCGATGGCTTTCTTCGTCCGGATCGAGATTTCGCGGGGATAGCGGCGGTGCTGGATGACCATGACGACCTTGTCGACCTCGTGGGCGATGACCGAGGCGTCGCTGACGCCGAGGGCGGGCGGGGAGTCGATGAAGATAACCTGGTACTTCTCCTTCAGCTCGACGATGATTTCCCGGAGGACCTGGTTGTCGAAACGGCTGATGGCGTCGTGGGCGTCTTCGCCTGCGGGGATGATATGGAGGTTCGGGATGGCGGTCTCCCGAATGAGGTCGGCGATGGGGACGCCGCGGATGAGGTGGTCGGCGAGGCCGGGGCCGGAGGCGATGTCGAGGATCGTGTGCTGGGAGGGGCGGCGCAAGTCGGCGTCGAGGATGATGACCGACTGGCCCGCCTCGGCGCAGACGTGGGCGAGGTTGAAGAGGGTGGTCGACTTGCCCTCGCCCGGGCCGCCGCTGATCATGGTGAGGGTGTTGCCGGGGCCGGAGTGGGCCTGGAGGTCGATGCGGGCGCGGAGGATGCGGTAGCTCTCGGCGTGGGGGGTGTCCTTAGGCTCCTTGTTGAGGGGCTTCACGCCGCGGGGGATGATCCCGAGGACGGGAACGCCGAGGGTTTTCTCGACGTCGTTGAGGCTCTTGACGCTGGTGTCGAGGTATTCGATGAAGAAGGCGACAGAGAGGCCGAGCAGGAGCCCGGCGACGCCGGAGAGGGTGATGTTCAGCCACAGGATCGGCCGGACGGGATTGGGATTCGTGTTGGCCGGGGAGATGACGGTGGCCGGCTGGCTGGGCGATTGCTGGTCGAGGTTCTCCTGCTTGTAGCGGATCTCGTATTGGTCGAGGATGTATTGCTGCCGGTCGCGCTCCTTCACGGCTTCCTGGAAGGGGGCCATCTTGTCGCTCTTTTCCTGGCGCAGCTTGTCGCGGAGGGAGGCGACGTCGGCCTCGAGGAGCTTGAGCTTTTCCTCGCTGACGTTGAGATCGATGAGGAGGGCGCGGCGCTTGCCCTCGGCGAGGGACTTCAGCTGTTCCTGGGCGCGGCCGACGGCGGCGCGGAGCGACTGGACGCGGGGGTGTTCCTCGCCGAAGCCGCCCTTGAGGAGGCTCTGGATGTTGGCGCTGCCCTGGAGTTCCTGCTGGCGGATCTGGTCGATGTTGGCGTCGTTCAGGCCGAGGGAGGGGAGGGTGTCGATGAGGTCCTCGGTGGAGAGGTTCTTCAGCTGCTCGTAGCGGACGCGGCGGGCGACGGCGTCCTGCCGGGCGTCGTCGAGCTGCTTCTGCTTCCCTTCGAGTTCCTGGTCGAGGAGCTGGCTCTCGTTCTGGGTGCCGGGGATGATGTCGACGCCGAGCTGGAGGCGCATGTCGTCGACCTTCTTCTTGGCGTCGGTGACGATGGTGCGCTGCTTCTCGATCTGGTCGGCGACGTTGTCGAGGCCGCGGTTGATCCGGTCTTTCTCGTTCTTCGTGCGGACGCCGATATAGGTTTCGGCAATGGTGTTGGCGAGGAGGGGGGCCTCCTCCATCTCCTCGCTGATGCCGGTGATCTGGATGATGTTCGAGCCGCGCTGGGGCTCGACCTTCAGGTGGCGGCCGAGGAGGATCCCGTAGACTTCGTCCTCGCGCAGGAGGCGCTCCCCGTGGAGGTAGCGTTGGGACCACTTCTCGACGAGGTTGAGTTTCTTGATGACGGGATAGAGGATTTCCTTCGATTCGATGGTCGACCGCTCCGACTCGAAGAAAATGGGGTCGAAGGCGTTGCGGTCGCTCTGGCTGAAGACCTGGACGTCCTTGTCCTGCTTGAAGACGCGGATGTCGACGGTGCCGCCGTATTGCTTCTGGAGGACGAAGGCGGAGACGAAGTATCCCGTGCCGAAGGTCAGGATGAAGAGGGTGAGGATGATCCCGAAGCGGGCGCGGATGACCCGCCAATAGTCATTGAAATGGGGGAGATCGATCGACTCGGAAACAGACATGTAAGTAGTGACGTTAAGTCATGGCCGCGCTTCTGGCAAAGCCATTGCGCTGAAAAATGGGGGAGGGACTCACTCGATGTGCTGCTGGGCGATTTCCCGCGCTCTCCCCGCTCCCCGGATGGACGCTGCGGCGCGGGTCCGGCCTAGAACGATCCGGTCAGACCGATCGAGATCTGATTGCGGTTGTAGGAGCTGCCGATGGAGGTGGCACCGACGTTGGTCAGGGTGTAGCCGGCGTTCAGGTTGAGATACTGGGTGAGGTCGTATCCCAATCCGGCGGTGAGGCCGAGGGTGTTCTCGTAGTAGCTGCTGGCCCCCGCGTTGATCGAGGTGTCGCCGTCGCTCTTGTTCAACGAATAGCTGCCCTGGAGGCGGCCGGTGAGCTTCGCGGTGAACTTGTAGGAACCGGCGAGGGAGAAGGAATCGGTCGTCGCGCTGCTGTAGCTGGAGACGTCGGTCGGGGCGACGCTGTGGAGGTAGCTGAAATCGAGGGAGCTGCGGGCCCCGGTCTGCCAGGTGACGAAGGCGGTGGCGTAGGGGGCGAAGCTGCTGTTGAGGCCGCTCGCGTCGTAGACGGTGTAGACGCCGCCGCCGCGCGCCCCGACGGTGACCTCGGGGAGGACGGTCCAGTCGGCGCCGGTGTAGATCGTGTAGGAGTTCCAGCTGCGGCTGACCGGGAGGCCGGTGGTGGTGGAGACGGTCTTGTATTCGTAGTCCTGGATGCTGATCGAGCCGCCGTTCACGAGGGTGACGGTGGGGGTGAGGGTGTAGCGGAAGTCGTTCTGGAGGGTGTGGGCGTCGCGGTTGTTGGTGTTGGCGACGGTCTTGTCGTCGTAGCTGTAATAGTCGTTCGTGTAGGAACTGACGGTCGAGAGCTTCGGGGTCCAGGTGGTGGTGCCCTGGAGGCTGAACGTGTTGTTGAAGTAGGTGCCGGCGACGCGGTTCACGACGCTGCCGGTGCTGATCTCGGGTTCCTGGGCGTAGTGGACGCGGTCCCGGGCGTCGAGGCTGAAGCGGCTGGAGAAGGTGTGGTTGGCGCGGAGGACGAGGTCGTGGCCGAAGTCGAAGGTCTTGTCGCGGTCGGCGTAGGCGGTGGCGTCGAAGGTGTACCGGGCGGAGAGCAGGGTATCGGCCATCGGATAATTGAAGAGGAAGCTCGGCTCGACGGTGGTCTTGTAGTCGCTGACCTTATTATCGTGCGCTGTGTAAATATTGTCGTCGTATTCCTCGCGGAGGGAGGCGGAAACGGAGAAGGCCTTCTTCGACTCGGCCTTAAGCTGGGCCTGGGTCTTCGTGTACTCCTCACCCTGCTGTAGGGGAGCAACCCCGGCACCCGCCTCGGGCATGGTAATGAGATTACCCAGGTCGGGCTGCTGCGCGAAGAGGGGGAGGGCGGAGGCTGCCAGAACCGCCAAGGTAGGAATGCTTAATTTCATTGCCAAGCGTACGTTGGTTTATTCTTCCTATTTTTTACGCTAAGACAACAACAAAATTGATGGTGATTAGGCAATGTGGGAAAATACCTAAAATGACCTAAGTGGCTGTCGATTGGGTTATTTTTGGGGCCAACGAGGGCGATCGGTCAGCAGGAGGTACTCGTTTTCGTTCGGGGGGAGGCGGATGAGGGCGGTGAGGGGAATCTCGGCGGGACGCTGGAGGCCGAGGACGAGGAGGGCCCATCCTTTCCACTCGCCCTTGTAGATTTCGTTGAGGGCCTGGGAATTCATGCTGAGGGGGGTCAGGAGAATGCCGGAGAGGGGGTGGACGTAGTCATTGATTTCGATGAAATCCTTCGTGGTGGCGGGGAGCCAGAGGGAGGTCCGATCGCCGTACCAGGCGGTGGCGTAGGGGATGTCGGTGGCGATGATCTCGTCTTCCATATACCACCGGGAGGCGAGCGTGATCATCGGGGGATGGTAGGGGGGATAATGGAAGGCCGATCCCTCGGGCTTCAGGAGGGCGAGGAAGAAGGGGAAGCAGTTGAGCCCGACGAAGAGCCAGAGGACGACCTTGCGGAGGAGGCCGAGGCCGAGCTCGAGGCGGTCGAGGAGGATGTGGAAGAAGGAGGCTCCGAAGACGGTGATGACGGCGAGGAGGAGGACGAGGCGGTTCTGGCTCGACAGGAGTTTCGGCTCCGAGGCGGCGATGGCGGGGCCGACGACGAGGAGGAGGAGGGCGACGAGGGTGACGTAGCGGAGTTTCTGCGCGTGGGTCCGCTTGAAGAAGTGAAGGAGCCCGGCGAAGAAGAAGAAGACGATGAAGCTGGCTCCCAGGTTGGAGAAGCCGTTCTCGATGCTCCAGCGGAGGCCGTGGATGAGGTTGTGGAAGCTGGCCCCCCAGGGGGAGAGGGTGTCGACGATCGGATGGTAGGACCGCTGGAGGAGGGTGCCGGGATAGCCTTCCCCGCCGGCGGCAAGGAGAAGGACGGCCCCGCCGAAGAGATCGCCGGTGAGGGAATAGTTGCGGAAGAGCCAGGGGAGGTCGACGAGGCCGCAGGCGACGAGGAGGATCACGATCGGAAGGCCCCGGGAGCGCAGGAAGAGGGCGGCGAGGAAGAGGGCGGGGATGAGCCAGAGGGCGCTGTAATCGGAAAGCGCGGCGAGGGCGAGGAAGAGGCTGCTGCCGGTGAAGTTCAGGAGGACGGAGGCCGAGGCGCCGCGCTCCTCCTTCTCGTTGGCCAGGAAGGCGCGGTGGAGGAAGAGGGCGGAGAGGGTGAGGAGGAGGAGGGTGAAGGAGGTGGCGAGGCCGGTGACGGAAAAGCGCCAGAGGATGGGGGAGAAGAGGAGGAGGATGCCGGAGAGCTGGGCGACGCGGAGGTCGAAGAGGGCGAGGGCGAGGAAGAAGCCGGTGAAGGCGGTGGCGACGAGGCAGGCCTGGTTGAAGAGAAGGGCGATGAGCTCGGCCCGGTTCGCGAAGGGATTGCCCGAGATGGGGGCCTCGAAGGAGACGCCGGTGATCTTGTAGAGGACGGCGAGGGCGGCGGGGTAGAGGGGCGGGGTCAGCGTTTCCGGCAGGGAGAGTTTCGGCAGAGCGGTCGGAACGGCGGAGCCGAGTTCGGACGAAAGGCCGCCGGTGGCGAGGAAGGCGCGGTTCCGGTCCTGGGAGAGGCGGAAGGGGGTGAGGACTTTGGTGCTGTACCCTTCGCCCCGGGCGAGCTGCCGGGCGATCTGGGCGTTGTCCATCGCCTGGGTCTCGCCGAAGCTGTGGAAGTTTCCGTTCCCCGGATTGAGGCCGACGTCGTACCAGGCGGCGAGGCCGAGGAAGATGATGGAGAAGGTGATGAGGCGGACCCAGGCGGTTCCCTTGCCGAGTTCGAGGGTGTAGAGGAGCTGGTGGAAAGTCATGGGGGGAGGAGGGGATGCGGTTTAAAGGTGCTCGAGTTGGTACTCGTTGATTTTCCGGTGGAGGGTGCGGCGGCTGATGCCGAGCATCTTCGCCGCCTCGGTCCGGTTTCCCTGGCAGATCTTCAGCGATTGGATGATGAACTTTTTCTCCATCGCCTCAAGATTGAGGTTGTGGGAATCGAAGGAGGTGCCGCCCGTCCCGCCAAGACCGGAAAGCGCGGGGGGCATGAAGAGGCGCTCGGGGAGGTCGTGGAGGTCGACGGTCTCCCCGCGGGCGAGGACGACGCCGTGCTCGACGGCCATGCGGAGTTCCCGGACGTTGCCCGGCCAGTCGTAGGCGAGGAGGGCCTCCCGCGCGGAGGGGGTGATGTGGAGGACCCGCTTGTCGTTCTCCTTCGAGAATTCCTTGAGGAAGGCGGCGAGGAGGAGGGGGATGTCCTCCTTGCGCTGCCGCAGGGGCGGCATGGTGATCTTGACGACGTTGAGGCGGAAGTAGAGGTCCTCGCGGAATTTCCCCTCGGCGACCATCGATTCGAGGTTCCGGTTCGTCGCGGCGATGATGCGGGTGTCGACCTCGATGGTCTGGTTGCCCCCGACGCGCTGGAGGGTCCGCTCGCCGATGACGCGGAGGAGCTTCACCTGGGTCGAGGCGTCGATCTCGCCGATCTCGTCGAGGAAGAGGGTGCCGTGGTTGGCCTCCTCGAAGCGGCCGATGCGCCGCTCGGTCGCGCCGGTGAAGGAGCCTTTCTCGTGGCCGAAGAGCTCGCTCTCCAGGAGCTGCGGGGAGAGCGCGGCGCAATGGACGGTGACGAGGGGCTTTTCCTTGCGCGGGCTGAGGCCGTGGAGGGCCTGGGCGGCGAGTTCCTTCCCGGTTCCGCTTTCCCCTTCGATGAGGACGCTGGCCCGGGCGGGGGCGACCTGCTGGATTTTCTCCAGGATCTGCTGCATCACCGGCGAATTCCCGAGGAGGCGCTCGACGCCGAATTTCTTGTCGAGGGCCTTCTTCAGCTGGACGTTCTCGGCCTCGACGCGGGTGGAGCGGAGGGCGCGGGCGAGGAGCATCTCGAGCTTGTCGAGGTTCAGCGGCTTCGTGACGTAGTCGTAGGCCCCCCGGCGCATCGCCTCGACGGCGTTGTCGACCGAGCCGTAGGCCGTCATGAGGAGGGAGACGGGGGGCTTCGGGAGGCTCTGGGCCTTGGAAAGGAGATCCATGCCGCTCTCGGTGCCGAGGCGGAGATCGGTGAGGAGGAGGTCGATCGGCTCGGTTTCGAGGACGTTCCAGGCCGACTGGATGTCGGGGGCGAGGTAGACCTCGTACTTGTCCTCGAAGGCGCGGCGGAGGCCGTCGCGGGTGTTTTTCTCGTCCTCGACGATGAGGAGGCCGGGGAGGTTTCCCTTCAGTTCGGGGAGATGTTTCATTTCTTGGCTTGGATGTCGGAGGCCGGGGCGCCTCCGTCGGGGGAACCGGCGGTGAGGAGGCGGACGCGTCGCTCGGGCAGGGGGAGGAGGATGCGGACGGTGGTGCCGCGGCCTTCATGGCTCTCGATCTGCATCTCGCCGCCGTGGTCGCGGACGATGCGGCGGACGATGAGGAGGCCGAGGCCGGTGCCGGAGGCCTTCGTGGTGTAGTAGGGCTCGAAGATGCGGGTGATCCGGTCGGGGGAGATGCCGGAGCCGTTGTCGATGAAGGAGAGGATGAGGTGGGTGTCGTCCCGCTCGGAGACGATGCGGAGGATGCCGCCGGTCCGCATCGCCTGGACGCCGTTCTTGATGAGGTTGTAGAAGGCCTGCTTGATCTGGTCCCGGTCGATCAGGAGGGCCGGGGCGCCGGGGTCGAGGTCGATCTCGACGAGCATGTCCCGGTCGTCGATCTCGGGCTTCAGGAAGGCGACCGATTCCTCGAGGAGGGCGTTGAGGTTCTCCGGCTTCAGCTGGGGGGAGGTGGGGCGGACGGCGCGAAGGAAATTCGCGATGATGGTGTCGAGGCGGGCGATCTCCGACTGGAGGACCTGCCACGATTCCTTCGTGGCGGGCGACTTGAAGGCGTCGAGACGCCTCAGGTCGCGCTCCAGAAGCTGGAGGTGGATGTTGAGGGAGTTCAGCGGGTTGCCGAGCTCGTGGGCGACGCCCGCGGCGAGGAGGGTGAGGGCTCCGAGCTTTTCCGACTCGATGGTCTCCCGCGTCTCCTCGCGGGCGAGGGTGAGGTCGCGGAAGATCAGGACGAAGCCGCCCGCGGGCGGGCCCTTTCGGGGGCGGCCCTGGCCGTGGTCGGAGGCGTCGAGGGGGACGCAGCTGAGGTTGAGCTGGCGGCGGAGGGGATAGGTGACCTCGAGGTCGCGGTTGAGGATCTGCTTCTCGGCGAGGAGGGAGGCCCACGGGATGCCGCGCAGGTAGCGCGAGATCGGCTGCTGGAGGGCTTCCTCCCCGGGGAGCCCCAGCAGGTCCTCGACGGCGTGGTTGAGGTAGAGGATGCGCCCCTCGGGATCGATGACGACGATCCCTTCCTGGAGGGTGTTGAAGACGGTTTCGAGGAACCCCTTTTCCCGGGCGAGCTGCTGGAGGTAATTCTGCAGGTCGTCGGAGCCGACGCGGTCGATCCGGTGGAGGAGCTTGTCGAGGAAGGTGTTCTTCATGGCCTGCGGGGTGGAACCGGTGGCGTCGTCCTAGGGCTGGGCCTGCTGGGGTTGCTGAGTTTGCTGCGCCGGAGGGATGGGGGCCATGGCCGTGGGATCGGAGGGAATGGCGGGGGGAACGGTGGAGATCTCGGGCGCGGGCTCGGGGACGGCGGGGGCGGTCGGGATGTTGAGGACGGCGGGCGCGGAGGGCGGGGAAGAAGGGGGGCCGGGTTCGAGGTTCGGCTCGGAGAACGAGGCGCGGAAGGCGGCGGCGAGGGGGGACTTCGTGCTGCGGAGGAAATCGCCGATGCCGTCGGCGATGAATTCGGCGAGCTTCTGGCGATAGGCGGTCTGGGCGATGAGGCGCGACTCGAGCGGGTTCGTGAGGAAGCCTCCCTCGACGAGGGTGGCGGGGAGGGGGTTCTCCTTGAGGACGACGAAGCGGGCCCGCTTCACGCCCCGGTCGGCCTCGAGGTCGCCGGGGTTGAGGCCGTTGGAGATGCGCCGGTGGATGGAGGAGGCGAGGAGGATGTTGAGGGGGTTTTCCTCGTTACCGGGGACGTTCTCGAAGTCGGATTGGCGGAGGGAGCCCTCGGAGCTGGTGGAGGAGGCGCCGCGCGGCGTCTCGGCATAGGTCTCGAGGCCGCGCGCGCCCCGGCCCGCCGAGTTGAAGTGGATGCTGACGAAGAGGAAATCGGGATAGCGTTCGCCGAAGCGGGCCCGTTCCTCGAGGGGGATGAACTCGTCCCGGCGGCGGGTGAGGACGGTGGTGACGTTCCGGGACTGGAGGAGCCGCTCCAGGCGGAAGGCGGTGTCGAGGGTGTAGGTCTTCTCCATGCCGCCCTGGGTCGAGTAGGCACCGTTGTCGGCCCCGCCGTGGCCGGGGTCGATGATGACGCCCTTGAAGGGGTTGTCGGTGGCGATCTTGGCGGGACGGAGGAGGGGCTCGAAGAAGTAGGCGAGGTCGATGCGGGAGACGTACCAGCCGCCCTCTTCGGCGAGGACGGGGAAGCTGAGGTAGTGGCAGACCCCGTTGTAGGTGATCCGGGTGCTGTCGGCCTCGAAGGTGATCTGCCCGCGCGGCCCCTTCACGGAGAGGCGGTGGTTGTCGTTGACGGTGGGGGAGGGGAATTCGTAGAAGGCGCAGAAATCGGCGAGGGGGAGGTAGTCCCGATGGTTGCGGGTGACGAGGTGCCAGCTGGTGTTCTCGGCCCGGAGGAGTCCGGGGAAGAGGAGGAACAGCTGCGGGAGCAGGAGGAAAAGGAGGCGGAGCTTGAACTTCACGGCGGCAGGCATGGCTAGGCTAGACGACGGGAACGGACGCCTTGTTTCACTCTTTTCGCTCTTTTTCGGGGAGCCGGGGAAAGGAGCGGGAGATTGTCGATGAGGCGGGTCTTGCCGACGCGGATGGCGGCGCAGAGGCGGCCGTCGACGGCCTCGACGTAATCGAGCGTCAGCCCGGGAAGGCGGGTGATGTGGGTGCGGAACCAGGCGGCGGGGGCGGGCTGGACCACGGCGGCCTGGAGGAGGAGGGGGAGGGCGAGGGCCCGGTTCCGCTCGGCGGGGGTGAGGTAGCGGTTGCGGGAGCTGAGGGCGAGGCCGTCCCGGTCCCGGACGATCTCGACGGGGACGATCCGGACGGGAAGGGCGAGATCGCGGACGACGCGCTCGATGACGGAGAGCTGCTGGGCATCCTTCAGGCCGAAGAAGGCGAGATCGGGCTGGGTGAGGGCGAAGAGCTTCGTGACGACGGTGGCGACGCCCCGGAAGTGGCCGGGACGCGATCCGCCGCAGCGGCCGAGGGAGGCGGCCTCCTCGGTTACCCAGGTGCTGTGGTCGGGGGCGTAGAGGTTCGCGGGGTTGAAGAGGACATCGACGCCGAGGCGGCGGCAGAGGGCGGCGTCGGCGTCGAGGGGACGGGGATAGCGGGAGAGGTCTTCCTTCGGGCCGAACTGGGTCGGGTTCACGTAGAGGGAGACGATCACGTGGGCGGCCTGCTTGCGCGCCTGGCGGATCAATTCGGCATGGCCCTCGTGGAGCGCGCCCATGGTCGGGACCAGGGCAATCCGGGCTCTTTGTCCCACTTTCTCCCGTTTCCACCGGAGGGCCAATTGCTGCATGAGGTCGGGCGAAGTGATGCGACGCATGGAATGTGACATTATTACCCGCTTTCGGGGTGGGGGCAAGGACGAGAAAAGGTGACGCTCTCCGGGCCGGACTTCAAGTCGCGGTTTTGGCGCGAGTTTAATGCCGTAGGAGGGGCTTGTTTTACCGACGTGATCTATTTGTTTTATATTAGACTGTGAAAATTGCGTTAATTTCTGTTGAATTTCGTATTACTTTTGTTTTGAGTGAGTTACGACGGAATTTTTAGGGAATCCAAAAAACACCAATCGGACGGAACCGGCTTTAAAGCGGATGAATCGGTCGCCGTTATTTTCAAGGGAGTGAATTTATGGCAGGAGGAGTTATGATGGCAGGATCAAAGGCAATGACGCCCGAAATGATGTACGACGGGATCGCCAAATCGTTGATGGGCGACGATCCCGAATTCTTGGTCCGCTGCATCGCGGGGCTCAAGGTCTCCGCCGTCTCGATCCGGCTCGAAGGGTCCGATCTGCTCAGCATTGCGATCCAGAAGAATGCCTGCCGCTGCATCGAGTCGCTGAAGCGGCTCGGCTTCGAGGTCGACCGCCTCAGCCCCAGCGCGGGAAAGCATCCTCTCGAGGAGGCGATCGACGCGAAGACGCCGGTGATGGTCGAGTACCTCCTCCGCGCCGGAACGAATCCCAATAGCCCCCACACCCGCTACGGCACGATCATGCACGCCGCCGCCGCGACCCGCCTGATCGACAGCCTCCTCCCCGTCCTCCTGGCCCGAAAGGGCGACGCGAACATCCGCCATCCGGTCGACCAGTCTTCCCCGCTCCATGCCGCCGTCGTCTCCGGGCAGATGCTGAACGTCGAGCAGCTGCTCGACCGCAAGGCGATCGTCAATCTCTCCGACGACAAGGGCCGGACGCCGCTCCATCTCTCGGTGAACCTCGCCGACAACGGGACGATCATGATCCGCCTCCTCGATTACGGCGCCGATCCGACCGCGCCCGACCTGGAGGGGAAGACCCCCCTCGACCTTGCCAAGGAGCGGGGCGAGAAGTCCCTCATCCGTCCGCTGGAGGAGCGTTCCGCCTGGGGTTCCCTGCTGACGCCGCAGTTCCCGATGTCGAAGAAGGCGGTGATGAAGCCCGAGCCCTCCCGGATCGAAGTCCTCGGCTTCATCGAGCGGGGCAACCGGCAGCTGATCGTGAATTGCTTCGAGAACAAGGGCGTGACGGCATGGGACCCGACGAAGACGGCGAAGGCCTCGCCCCTCCTCCTGGCGCTCGAAAACCGCCGCCTCGACCTCGCCGCGCTCCTCCTGGCCTACGGCCTCGGCGTCAACGACCGGGGCGAGGAAAAGCGGAACGTGGTCTATTACCTCTTCAAGGCGACGAAGAGCCCCGAGGCGCTGAAGGCCTTCCTGCTGGCGATCCACCGCCTCAATCCCCTCCTGCTGACGGAGGAAGACGCGAAGGGCCATCGGCCCCTGAAAGCGGCGATCGAGGACGGCGCGGAGATCGATTACGCGCTCGGCGAAGAGCTGATCGGGTCGACGTACTAAACGACGTCGGGAACCCCGCCGCCAGGCCGCAGGAACTCGACGGCGTGGGCTGCCGTCAGCGGCCCAGGCCGCCGAAGGCCTTGCGGCCGCTCCACAGCAGGAACGCGGCGAGCAGGCAGATCAGGATCAGCACCGGCTCGAAGAGCCCCGCCCCCTTCGTGATGAAGAGGTGGAAGGCGAGGATGTTCACGATGATCGGCCCGAGGACGAGGAGGCCGAAGTTTCGCGTCCGGGGAATGGCGACGAGGAGGCCGCCGATCAATTCGCAGACTTTCACGAACGTCATGTAGCCCGTGGGGACGAAGGCGTCCATGAAGGAGGCCGCGGGGCCCGGCGGGAGGGAGGGCGTCGGCGCGAGCTTCAGGAGTACCATGAGGGAGAAGACGACGAAGAGGAGGCCGAGCAGGGCTCCGGCGATATGGGCGGCGATTTTCATGGGATGAGAGAGGTCCTGATCGGTCCTTATAATTGATTAAAGCGGCTCTTCGCCTTCGTTCCCGGCGTCCTTGCGGGCCTGGCGCATCTTTTCCAGCAGTTCGGTCGCGTCCTCGACCTCGTCCCAGACCTCGCGGCTGACGAAGATCGGGCGTTTCTTGGCCAGGGCGATGGCGAGGCAGTCGCTCGGGCGGGCGTCGATCTCGATGATCTTCTGGTGGACCTCGTTCTCGGCCTTCAGGATGATGCGGGCGAAGTAGGTGTTGCTCCGCAGGTCGTTGATCACGACGCGGTCGATGGCGATGTCGAAGGCGTCGAAGATCAGGCCGATCAACTCGTGGGTGAGGGGGCGCTCGCTCCGCTCGTCCCGCATGGAAAGGGCAATGGCGCGGCCGACGTAGGAATCGACGGTGATGACGAAGACCTTCTCCTCGTTCCCCAGGATGATGGCCACGCCCTGCTGCTCGGTCGGGAAGACGCCCTCGACTCGGACGGGCACAACGTCGGATTTCACTGGGCCTATTTAAACATCCGGAGCCGGGTTGACAAGCCAAGCGATGGGAGGGGGACCAAACAGGCCCGAACCGGCCTTAATGCCAGTTGCTTTTCCCCTGTTTTTCTTTCTCGCTCCGCGAGGGCATTGTGTCAGTCGTGAAAAATCTTTCGTGGAACCTGCAGATGCATTGCCAAAACCCCGCCGCTTCTTATAGTCCGCCAAATGACTACCCCCGACGGGCAATGGGATCTCCAGGAAGCACTTCAGACGTACCAGATCGATCGTTGGGGCGCGGGCTATTTCGGCGTTAACGACAAGGGCAACATCTCGGTCAGCCCGCTCCAGGAGCAGGGCGCGCAGATCGACATGGCCGAGGTGATCGAGGACGCCCGCGAGCGCGGCCTGAAGTTCCCGATGCTCCTCCGCTTCCAGGACCTCCTGCGCCACCGGGTGCAGCGGCTGAACGAGGCCTTCGGCGAGGCGATCCGCGAGGCCGGCTACGGCGGCGTCTACCGCGGCGTCTTTCCCATCAAGGTGAACCAGCTTCGCGAGGTCGTCGAGGAGATCGTCGACGCCGGGGCGCCCTACCACCACGGCCTCGAGGTCGGGAGCAAGCCGGAGCTCTTCGCGGGGCTGGCGATGCACACTGACCTCGAAAGCCTGATGATCTGCAACGGCTACAAGGACAAGACCTTCATCGAGACCGCCCTCATGGGCCGCAAGCTCGGCAAGACGATCATCATGGTCGTCGAGAAGATCGAGGAATTGAAGGCGATCATCGACATCTCCCGCAACATGAACGTCGAGCCGATGATCGGCATCCGCGTCCGCCTCAGCACGAAGAGCGGCGGGAAGTGGGCCCTCTCCGGCGGGGAAAACGCGAAGTTCGGCCTCTCCACGGCGGAGCTGCTGGAGGCGGCGGAGATCCTGCGGGGCAACGGGATGGCCCATTGCTTCAAGCTGATCCACTTCCACATCGGCTCCCAGATCCCCGACATCCAGACGGTGAAGCGGGCGGCCCGCGAGGGGGCGCGCTACTACGGGAAGCTCTGGAAGGAAGGCTTCGCCCTCGGCTACCTCGATGTCGGCGGCGGCCTCGGCGTCGACTATGACGGCAGCCGGTCGGCCAACGACACGAGCATCAATTACACGCTGAACGAATACGCCCGGGACATCGTCTACAACGTCGCCGAGATATGCAACGAGGAGCAGGTCCCCCATCCGACGCTCGTCAGCGAGAGCGGCCGCGCCGTCGTCGCCCACCACTCGGTCCTCATCGTCGATGTCTTCGGCGCGATCGAGAAGACGAAGCGGGAGAAGACCTCGGAGAACATCGTCCCGGCCCACAAGCTGGCCGCCGATCTCCTCGAGATCCGCCAGACGCTGAACCGGAAGAACCGCCGGGAGCTCTTCCACGACGCCCTCCAGATCAAGGAGGATTGCGAGGCGCGGTTCAACCTCGGCCTCCTCGACCTCCAGGCGAAGGCCCAGATCGAGACCCTCTTCTGGGAAATCGCCGAGGAAATCGTCCGCCACTACCGCGGCGCGCCGACGATCCCGAAGGAAATTCGGGAGCTCGAGGATTCCCTCGGCGACCAGTTCCTCTGCAACTTCTCCCTCTTCCAGTCCCTGATCGACCATTGGGCGCTCGGCCAGATGTTCCCCATCGCCCCGGTCCATCGCCTCAACGAGAAACCGGCCCACCAGGGGACCCTCGTCGACATCACCTGCGATTCCGACGGGAAGATCTCCGAGTTCATCACCGGCGAGGAAGTCCTCCAGGGGACGCTCCCCCTCCACGCGATCGACGGACGGCCCTACTACCTCGGCATCTTCCTGATGGGGGCCTACCAGGACATCATGGGCGACCAGCACAACCTCTTCGGCAACGTGAACGAGGCCCACGTCTTCCTCGATCCCGACGAGGAGGACGGCTTCTATATCGAGGAGACGATCCCCGGCGTCAGCATCGGGGAGATGCTCGCCTCGGTGCAGTACGATCCCCACCTGATCGAGCGGGCGATGAAGGCCCAGATCGACGCGGCGATCAAGGCCGACGTCCTCAAGCCGAACGAGGGGATGCGCCTCCTGGAGAATTACGAAAAGGGCCTGAAGGGGTCGACGTACCTCCAGTTCGATTAAGCCGCGCCGTCGAAATGAAAGCCCTCCGCCTTGCCGGGATTTTCCTGCTGGGCTGGGGGCTTTTTTGCGCCGTACCGCCCCGGGCCGCGGCGGGGGAGGGGAAGACCTTCACGGCGTGCTGGTGGAACGTCGAGAACTTCGGCGTCACCGACCGCTTCATCGACGGGCGGCATGTCCTTTCGGCGATGAAACCGGCGGCGGAGATCAACGCCGTCGTCGCAATCCTCCGCAAGATCGATCCCGATATCGTCGGCGTCGCCGAGATCATCCGCGACCCGCAGGACCGGAACATCCATCTCTTCCGGGAGGTGCTGAAGCAGGCGGGCCTCGATTATCCCTGCATGGCGACGGTGCTGGGCCACGATACCCGGATCCAGCTCCTCCTCCTTTCCCGCTTTCCGATCGTCGCCGCCGAGGAGCTGAACAAGGACCGTTTCCCCGTCACGCTGGTCGATGGGCGGACGAGGGAACGGCGCGAGGCCCGTTTCTCCGTGAACCGGGGCTTCGTCTCCGCCGAGATCGAGGTCGCTCCCGGCTATCGGCTGGGGGTGATGCTGGCCCATTTGAAGTCGAAGAAGGCCGACGCGTCGAAGGCCGAGATCGAGATCGCGCCGGAGGAGCCCGGGGAGACGGGTGATGCCGTGGTGCGCCGGAAGGAGGCCCAGACCCTCCGAGGCCAGGCCGATGCCTTCCTGGCACGGCATCCGGGAGAAGACCTCCTCGTCATGGGGGACCTGAACGACACCGAGGAAGGCGGGAGCCTCCGGGCGTTGTGGGGAGGGAAGGGGAAGGAATCGCCGCTCTGGCCCCTGCCACTGGTCGATCGGCTGGGGGAGCAATGGACCGAGGTGGTCTATCCGAAGAAGACCCGGGAGCGGATCGATTACCAGCTGGTGAACGCCTCCCTGCGGACGCGGTTCGAGCCGGAGGGCTCTTTCCTTTACCTCAGCCGCCCCGAGGAAGGCCCGGGCCTCGATGCCACCACGGCGAGCGATCACCGCCCGCTGGTGGCGCGGTTCCGGGTGCCCTAGCGGGAGTGGAGCACCTTGATCAGAATCAGCAGCGGAATCACGACCAATCCCGCGATCAGGATGAACTTCTTGAAGTGATTCTCCAGCAGGTCGCGCACTTTCTCCCCGAAGGCCCGGATGAGGAAGGCGACGAGAAGGAGGCGCGCCCCCCGCCCGATGGCGTCGGCAATGAGGAGCGTCGTCAGCGGGACGCCGCAGATGCCCGAGGTGATGGTGAAGACCTTCGCCGGGATATAGGTGAACGGGCCGCCGATCAGGACGAGGAAGGCGTTCTTCTGGTACTCGGCGGAGACCTTGTCGAACAACTCCGGGTGGAAGCCCGGGATATGGGCGAACATCCACGGCCCGATCAGGTTCCAGCCATGATGGCCGATGTTCCACCCAACGACCGCGCCGAGGAGGGAGAAGGGGAGGGCGATCAGCGGATAGAGCCACCACTTCTTCGGATGGGCGAAGGCGAGAAGGATCAGGATCGCCTCGGGCGGGATCGGGAAGAACGAGGCGTCGGCGAAGGCGACGAGGCAGAGGGCCGGGATCGCATAGGGGGTCGAGCACCAGTGGATCGTCCAATTGTAGAGACGGCGGAAGGGGTGGAGGATCGGGGAGGCTGCCGGTGCGGTTTCCATATCAGAAGCTTTTTCGTTATTCCGGCAGGGCGCGCTGTGAGGAAGTTTACTTTCCGCCTAGGCGCGAGCGGCGCGGTGTGTGTGCGACACACATAAGCCGCGAGCAACAACGGAGGAAAGTAAAATCCCTCCAGCCCGGAGGGTTGGGCCAGAATTGGCCTGCTGGCTTTGTTGCCGATCTCACAAGACCACTGCGGGTATTGCTTCGGCTCGGCGTCGCGCCATCAGGCCAATTCTGCCCCAACGCGCCCTGCCGGAATAACGAAAAAGCTTCTGGGCCTTTAACTAACTATAATTCGGCCCCGTTTTCAGAAGAATCGGGCAATATGGGGCCATTGTGAGGGGGAAGGACGGTTTTGCGTTGACGCTCCCCCAAACGGCTTCATAAATGAAGGCCTGTCGTCCCTTTTTAAGCTCCGCCCCGGCGAGGCGGAGGGGGAGCAGGATGAAGCACAATTATCGAGAATCAGAACACTAAAGGAATCATATGAGCGTTAAAATTGGTATCAACGGGTTCGGCCGCATCGGCCGCCTTGTTTTCCGGGCCATCGTCGAGCAGGGCCTGCTGGGCAAAGAAGTCGAAGTCGTCGCCGTGAACGATCTCGTTCCCGCCGACAACCTCGCCTACCTCGTGAAGTATGATTCCACCCAGGGCCGCTTCAAGGGCGAAGTCCACAGCGAGAAGTCGGCTCCCTCCGTCGCCGAGGACGACGTCCTCGTCGTCAACGGCTTCAAGATCAAGTGCCTCGCCGTGAAGGAAGGCCCCGCCGCGATCCCGTGGAAGGACCTGGGCGTCGACGTCGTCATCGAGTCGACCGGCCTCTTCACCGACGCCGAGAAGGCCAAGGGCCACATCACCGCGGGCGCGAAGAAGGTCATCATCAGCGCCCCCGCGAAGGGCGAGGACATCACCGTCGTCACCGGCGTCAACAACGAGAAGTACGACCCCGCCCTGCACCACATCATCTCCAACGCCAGCTGCACGACGAACTGCCTCGCGCCGATCGTCCACGTCCTCCTGAAGGAAGGCATCGGCATCGAGGAAGGCCTCATGACGACCGTCCACAGCTACACCGCCACCCAGAAGACCGTCGACGGCCCGTCGAAGAAGGATTGGAAGGGCGGCCGTACCGCGGCGACGAACATCATTCCCTCCACGACCGGCGCCGCGAAGGCCGTCGCGCTCGTCTGCCCCGAGGTGAAGGGCAAGCTCACCGGCATGTCGTTCCGCGTCCCGACGCCGACCGTCTCCGTCGTCGACCTCACGGTCAAGACCACGAAGGCGACCAGCTACAAGGAAATCTGCGAGCTCATGAAGAAGGCGAGCGAGACCTACCTCAAGGGCATCCTCGGCTACACCACCGACGAGGTCGTCTCCGGCGACTTCATCCACGACACCCGTTCCAGCATCTTCGACGCCGGCTCGGGCATCGAGCTCAACGAGCACTTCTTCAAGCTCGTCAGCTGGTACGACAACGAGTGGGGCTACTCCAACCGCACCGTCGACCTCCTCAAGCAGGTCGTCAAGGGCCTCTAATACCGAGGCTTCCTCCCGCACGCCGCACGTTCCGAAATCTCGGGGCGTGCGGCGTTGCTCTTCCCAAGCACAAGCACAAACAGACCAACCCTCCCCCACCTTCCCCCCAGCCATGGCCAAAGTAACGATTCGCGATCTCGAGCTCAACGGACTCCGCACCCTCGTGCGCGTCGACTACAACGTCCCGCTCGACGAAAAGGACGGCGCCTACGTCATCACCGACGACACCCGCATCCGCGAGACGTTGCCGACGATCAAGCTGCTCCGCGAAAAGGGCGCCCGGATCATCCTCTGCGCCCACATGGGCCGTCCGAAGGGGAAGAAGAACGTGAAGGAGAGCCTCGCCCCCGTCGCCGTCCGCCTGGCCGAGCTGAGCGGCACCCCCGTCCAGTTCTCCGAGGAGACCGTCGGTCCCGTCGCCGAGGCCAAGGCCGCCGCGCTCAAGGACGGCGAGATCCTCCTCCTGGAGAACACCCGCTTCCACGCCGAGGAGGAAAAGAACGATCCCGTCTTCGCCGCCCAGCTCGGCAAGCTCGCCGACGTCTACATCAATGACGCCTTCGGCGCCGCCCACCGTGCCCACGCCTCGACCGAGGGGGTCGCCAAGTTCGTGAAGGAAAAGGGGATCGGCCTCCTCATGGAACGGGAGCTGAAGTTCCTCGGCGACGCCGTCGCCCACGCGCAGAAGCCCTTCGTCGTCATCCTCGGCGGGGCCAAGGTCTCCGACAAGATCAAGGTGATCGACTCCCTCCTCGATAAGGCCGACACGATCCTGATCGGCGGCGCGATGGCCTACACCTTCGCCCTCGCCCTCGGCAAGAAGGTCGGCAAGTCCCTCGTTGAGCCCGATCAGGTCGGCACCGCCCTGGCGGCCCTCGACAAGGCGAAGGCCAAGGGGGTCAAGTTCCTCCTTCCCGTCGACAACTACATCGTCGAGGAATTCGATTTCGCGAAGAAGACGGTCTCCCCCGGCCGCTACACCAACCCGGGCGACCAGATCCCCGACGGCTGGGAAGGGGTCGACATCGGGCCTGAGACGGTGAAGCTCTGGACGGCCGAGATCGCCACGGCGAAGACCGTCCTCTGGAACGGCCCGGCGGGCGTCTTCGAGGTCAAGGAATGCGCGAAGGGGACCTTCGCCATCGCCGAGGCCGTCGCGGCGAACCGCGAGGCCGTCACGATCATCGGCGGCGGCGATTCGGTGAAGGCGGTGAAGCGCGCGGGCGTGGCCGACAAGGTTTCCTTCATCTCGACGGGCGGCGGCGCCTCCCTCGAATTCCTCGAAGGAGCCGTCCTCCCCGGCGTCGCCTGCATTCCCGACAAGGCTTGACCGCCTTGCCGGTTCTGCTTGAATAACCCCTCCTTGCTGACCGAGGAAAACCGACCCAACTTATTTATGTCGAAGATTTACCGTAAAAAGATCATCGCCGGAAACTGGAAGATGAACAAGACGGCGACCGAGGCGAAGCTCCTCGCCGCCGAAGTCCTGAACGAAGTGAAGAAGTTCGATCAGGCCGACATCGTCCTCATTCCCCCCTTCACCGCGCTCGGCGTCGTCGCCGAGCTCGTCGGCGAGGTCCCGAACGTCTTCCTCGGCGCGCAGAACGTCCATCAGGCGGCCAGCGGCGCCTACACCGGGGAAATCTCGGTGGCGATGCTCCGCGACGTCTACTGCCGGTACGTCATCGTCGGCCACTCGGAGCGCCGCCAGTATTTCGCCGAGAGCGACGCCCTGATCAACGAGAAGGTCAAGGTCGCCCTCGCGGGCAGCCTCCGCCCCATCCTCTGCGTCGGCGAGACGCTGAAGGAGCGGGAAGGCGGCGACGCCGTCTGGAAGAAGGTCCTCACGAAGCAGCTCACCGGCGGCCTCGACGGGATTCCCGAGAAGGATTTCTCCGACATCATCATCGCCTATGAGCCCGTCTGGGCCATCGGCACCGGCAAGACGGCCTCTCCCGCCCAGGCGCAGGAAGCCCACGCCTTCATCCGCAGCCTCATCGAGAAGAACATCTCGGCCGAGGTCGCCCGCAAGATCCGCATCCAGTACGGCGGCAGCGTGAAGGCCGAGAACGCCGCCGAGATCCTCCACCAGCCCGACATCGACGGCGCCCTCGTCGGCGGCGCGAGCCTCGACGCCCGCGGCTTCGCGGCGATCGTCCTGAGCGCGGCCGAGCCCGGCGCGGCCAGCTAAGTCAGCCTTTCCCTTCCAAGATACACGTCCATGAACATCCTGATCGACATCCTCATCGTCCTCTTCGTCGGCCTCAGCCTCCTGCTGGTCCTCGCCATCCTCATGCAGCGCTCGAAGCAGGACGGCCTCGGCGCGGCCTTCGGCGGCGGCCTGACCGAGACCGTCTTCGGCGCCCAGACCTCGGCGGTCCTCGTGAAGTTCACCTCGTGGCTGACGGGGATGTTCTTCTTCCTCGCCATCCTCCTGGCCTACCTCACGAGCCACCGGGCCGCCGAATCGTCCCTCCACAAGCGGCTGGTGCAGCCCGACGCGTCGGCGGTCGCCCCGGCGGCGACGCCCGCTCCCGCGCCCGTTCCCGCTTCGGCCGCGGCGTCGTCCGAAGCGCCTGCGGCGGCTCCTGCGGCGAAAAAATAACGCGGCTTTATCGGGACGCGTGAAGCAGAGTTCCGTTAAACATCTCCTGAGGGCCGGGATTCCGGCCCTCTTTCTTTTTGCCCTCCTCCTCTCCGGGCTTTCCGGCTGCGACGGCGGGCGGCAGCGGGCCGATCTCGTCTTCGCCAACGGCGCGGAGCCGGAGAGCCTCGATCCCCACACCGTCACCGGGCAGCCGGAGATCCGCCTCTGCGAGGCCCTCTTCGAGGGGCTGACGACGCGGAGCGGGGAAGGGAAGATCGTCCCCGGCCTCGCCGAGCGTTGGGAGATCTCGCCCGACGGGCGGACCTACACCTTCCACCTCCGCGAATCGGCGTGGAGCAACGGGGACCGGCTGACCTCGCTCGATTTCGTCGAGTCGTGGCGTCGGGCGATGAGCCCGGTCACCGCCTCGGGCTATGCCGATTTCTATTACCCGATCGTCAACGCCCAGGCCTACAACGAGGGGAAGATCGACGACTTCGCGAAGGTCGGCGTCTCGGCCCCCGACGAGAAGACCCTCGTCGTCCAGCTCGTCGAGCCGACGCCCTATTTCCCCGACATCTGCGCCTGCTCGACCCTCGCCCCCGTCCACCTGGAATCGATGAAGAAATGGGGCGAGGACTGGATCAAGCCCGGCCACCTCGTCTCGAATGGCCCCTTCGTCCTCGAATCGTGGCGGCTCAACGACCGGGTCCGCCTCCGGAAGAACCCCCGCTACTGGAACGCCGCCGCCGTCCGTCTCGAAACCGTCGACGCCCTCTCCCTCTCCTCGGCGACGACCGCCTTCAACCTCTTCCACTCCGGCCTCTGCGACCTGATCCTCGACAAGTCGCTCGTCCCTTCCTTCTTCATCGACGTGCTGCGGACGAAGCCCTACTTCCACCCCGCGCCGATCCTCGGCGACTACTTCTACCGCCTCAACGTGACGCGGAAGCCGCTCTCCGATCCCCGCGTCCGGCAGGCCCTCGCGCTGGCGGTCGACAAGAGGCGGATCGTCGAGCGGATCACCCGGTCGGGAGAGCCGACGATGAACACGTTCGTCCCGCCCGGCTTTGCCGACCGGGGGTATCCCTATCCCGCCGGACTCGCCTACGATCCCGAGAAGGCGCGGGCCCTCCTGGCCCAGGCCGGATATCCCGGCGGCAAGGGCTTCCCCCTCATCTCGATCCTCTACAACAGCAGCGAGCAGAACGAGCAGATCGCGACCGAGATCCAGGCCATCTGGAAGGAGAACCTCGGGATCAACGTCACCCTCCGCAACCAGGAGTGGAAGGTCTACCTCAACTCGATGAGCAGCCTCGACTTCGACATCGCCCGGTCGAGCTGGGTCGCCGATTACCCCGATCCGACGACGTTCCTGAACTGCTTCGAGACCGGCAACGGGAACAACCGCACCGGCTGGTCTTCCCCCGCCTACGACGGCCTGCTGGCCGCCGCCCGCCGCGAGCCCGACATGGCGAAGCGCCTCGACCTCCTCGCCCGGGCCGAGTCGATCCTCGTCGAGAAGGAGCTGCCGGTGATCCCCCTTTACCAATACGTGACGACGGCCCTCTATCATGCGGAGCGGCTCGACGGCTTCACGCCGAACCCGATCGACGACCATCCGATCCGGGACATGGCGATGAAGCCGAAGTCCGGGCAAGGGGAGGGGAGGCCGTGAGTTCGGGCGGCGGCAGCAGCGTTAGCTTCGCCGGGTTCCTGGCGCGGCGGCTTCTCTCGGGGGCGCTCGTCCTCTTCGTCGTCGTCTCGCTCACCTTCCTCGCGATGCGCTTCGCGCCGGGCAATCCCTTCACCACGGAGCGGGCGATCCCCGAGGCCGTCCTCCACCAGCTCCAGGCCCGCTACAACCTCGCGGGGACGCGGGGGGAACAGTACTTCAACTACCTCGGCAGCCTCGCCCACGGCGATCTCGGCCCCTCGATCCGGTACAAGAACCGGACGGTCGGCGAGATCCTGGCCCAATCGCTCCCCGTCTCGATGGCGATCGGGGCGTGCGCCTTCGTGATCGCGATGACGGCGGGGATCGCCCTCGGCTCCTTCGCCGCCGTCCGGCATAACCAGGCGGGGGACCGCGGCGCGATGCTCCTCTCCCTGCTCGGCATCTCGCTTCCCTCCTTCGTCCTCGCCCCCCTGGCGATCCTCCTCTTCGGCGTCGGCCTCCGGTGGTTCCCCGTCGCCGGATGGGGCGGCCCGCGGGAACTGATCCTCCCCTCGGTCTGCCTCGCGCTCCCCTTCGCCGCCTCGGTCGCCCGCCTGATGCGGACGAGCCTCCTCGACGTGCTCCAGCAGGACTACGTCCGGACGGCCCGGGCGAAGGGCGTGGCCGAGGGGCGCGTCGTCTACGTCCACGCGCTGAAGGTCGCGATCCTCCCCGTCCTCGCCTATGCGGGGCCGCTGGCGGCGAACCTCATGACCGGCTCCCTCGTCGTCGAGCAGATCTTCGCGATCCCCGGCATCGGGCCGTTCTTCGTGAACAGCGTCCTCAACCTCGACATCTTCCTGGTGGGCGGCGTGGTGCTGGTCTACAGCTTCCTCCTCGTCCTCTTCAACATCGTCGTCGACGTCCTCTGCGCAATGCTCGACAAACGGATCCGGAACACATGAGCGCTACGTCCCCGTCCTCCTCCGCGTCCGCGCCCAAGCCGAAGGTCCCCCTTTCCTGGATCCTCTTCGGCAACCGGTGGATGGCGGGCTCGACGATCCTCCTCGTCCTCCTCGTCGTCGCGGCCGTCGTCGGGCCGTTCCTCACCGGCTACGCGCCGGAGACGACCTCGGGCGCCCAGTTCCTTCCGCCCTGCCGCGCCCACTGGTTCGGGACCGACCTCCACGGGCGGGACCTCCTGACCCGCATCCTCTGCGGGGCGCGGCTCTCCCTCCTCGTCGGCCTCGTCGGGGCCGGGGTCAGCCTCGTCATCGGCGTCGCCTACGGGGCGATCTCGGGCTACGCCGGGGGGCGGACCGACAACGCGATGATGCGGATCGTCGACATCATCGCCTCCCTTCCGACGCTGATCTTCATCATCCTCCTCATCGCCGTCCTCGAAAAGCCGCTGACCCAGACCTTCTCCGGCGTGTGGAAGACCGAGGCGCGGATCGTCCTCCTCTTCGTCGGCATCGGCTGCTTCGAGTGGCTGACGATGGCCCGGATCGTCCGGGGGCAGGTGCTGGTGCTGAAGGAGCTCTCCTTCGTCCAGGCGGCGCGGACCCTCGGGCAGAGCCCGTTCAAGATCGTCTTCCGCCACCTGGTGCCGAACCTTCTCGGCATCGTGATCGTCTACCTCACCCTCTCGATCCCGTCGGTCATCCTCCAGGAATCGTTCCTCAGCTTCCTCGGCCTCGGCGTCCAGGCCCCGGCGGCGAGCCTCGGCTCCCTGATGGCCGAGGGAGTACAGGTGATCAACCCGCTCCGCGTCTCGTGGTGGCTCCTCGTCTTCCCCGGCAGCTTCATGGCGGCGACGCTGATGGCGTTGAACTTCCTCGGCGACGGCCTCCGGGACATCCTCGACCCGAAGTCGGTACGGTAGGGAAGCCCGTCAGATCTTCAGATCGGCGCGGTACTGTCCGGCCAGCTTCCGGGTCACCGGGCCGGGGGAGATTTCCCAGCCGTCGAGCCGGATGACGGGGCGGATCCCGATCCAGCTGTTCGTCAGGAAGATTTCCTCCGCCTCCTCCAGCACGGAGGGCGGGAAATAGCCTTCGACGATCTTCCCCGGTTTCCCGGAGAATTGGGCGAAGATCCACCGGCGGACGGCCCCGTTCCGGCAGCCGCAGTCGAGGGCGGGGGTGTGGATCTGGCCCTTCCGGACCCAGAAGAGATTGGTCATCGCCCCCGAGGCGAGGTAGCCGTTTTCGTTGAGGAGGAGCCCCTCGTCGTGGCCCGCCGCCTCGGCGCTCTTCCGGGCCTGCCAATGGGTGAGGTAGGAGAGGGTCTTGTAACGGGCGTCCCAGTTCATCGAGCCGACCCGTTCCGGCGCGATCCGGACGCGGAAGTGCTCGAGCGGGGAGCCGGGCTCGTGGGTGAAGAGCGCCCGGCCCCCCTCGCTGTCGACGATCCACCGCCACCGTCCGGTGTCGCCCGGGAGGCGCGAGGCCTTTTCGTGGAGGTTGTCGCGGAATTCGGCGGGAAGGACGAGGCCGACGGCTTCGGCCGCCTCGCGCAGGGAGGCCAGATGTTCCTCGAGGAGGAGCGGGCGGCCGGCCTCGACGCGGAGGGTCTCGAATACGCCGAGCCAGGGGAGGAATGTCTTCATGTCTTCCGATCTTGAAAAGCTCCGGCTAGAGTGCAGAACGGAAGTTCCTCCCGCAATGTTGATCGCATTCCACAAACCTTACGGCGTCCTCAGCCAGTTCACCCCCGACGGCTCGCCGAACCGGACCCTGGCCGAATTCGGCTTTCCCAAGCGGGTCTATCCGCTCGGCCGCCTCGACGCCGACAGCGAGGGGCTCCTCCTCCTTTCCGACGAGGCGGGGCTCAACACCCGGCTCCTCGACCCCGAGAAGGGGGAGGGCCATCCCCGCACGTACTGGGCGCAGGTGGAGCGGGTGCCGGGGGCGGAGGCGCTGGCGAAGCTGGCCAAGGGAGGGATCGAAATCCAGGGCTATCGGGCCCGCCCCTGCCGCGCCTGGCTCCTCGATCCCCAGCCCGAAGTCGTCCCCCGCGATCCCCCGATCCGCTTCCGCAAGAACGTCCCCGATTCCTGGATCGGCCTCGAGTTGATCGAGGGAAAGAACCGGCAGGTCCGCCGGATGACGGCGGCGGTAGGCCATCCGACGCTGCGGCTCCTGCGGGTCGCGGTCGGGACGTTCCCGCTCGGGACGCTGGCGGCGGGGAAGTGGGTCGAGGTTTCGGCTGGCGATCGGAAGCGGTTGGGTCTTTGATACGGCGATGTCCAGGAAGTACGCCGTCATCGGGGGAGGCATCATCGGCCTCGCCACCGCGATCAAGCTGTTGAAATCCCATCCGGGCGCCGAGGTCGTCGTCTATGAGAAGGATGCCCGCCCCGGCCAGCAGCAGACGACCCACAACAGCGGCGTCCTCCACTGTGGCCTCTACTACAAGCCCGGCTCCCTCAAGGCCCGTCTCGCCGTGAGCGGCATCCGGGAGATGGTCGCCTTCTGCCAGGAACACGGCATCGCCCATGAGATCTGCGGGAAACTCGTCGTGGCGACCGACGAGGCCGAGGTCGTCCGCCTCCGCGCCCTCCAGGAACGGGGCGTGGCGAACGGCCTCTCCGGCCTGGAATGGCTCGACGCCGGTCCGATGCGGGAGATCGAGCCCCACGTCGCCGGGATCGCTGCCCTGCGGGTGCCGCAGGAGGGGATCGTCGATTACGCCCAGGTCGTCGTCGCGATGGCCGCCGAGATCGGCCGCCTGGGCGGGACAATCCGTTGCAACGCGAAGCTGAAGCGGGCCTGCCCCGAGGGAGGCGGCTGGCGCCTCGAGACGGCGGCGGGCGATTTCGCGGCCGATTTCCTCATCAACTGCGGCGGCCTCCACTCCGATCGCGTCGCGGGAGCGGCGGGGGAGAAGAGCCCGGTGAAGATCGTCCCGTTCCGCGGGGAATACTACGAGCTCCGTCCGGACCGGCAGTTCCTCGTCCGCAACCTGATCTATCCCGTTCCCGACCCGACGTTCCCGTTCCTCGGCGTCCACTTCACCCGCCTCATCCACGGCGGCATCGAGGCGGGGCCGAACGCCGTCCTCGCCTGGGCGCGGGAGGGGTACAGGAAGACCGACGTGAATCCCTTCGATCTCTGGGACGCCCTCAGCTTCCCCGGCCTTTGGAAGTTCCTGAACAAGCACCGCCGGATGTGCTGGGAGGAGATCGAGCGTTCGTGGAGCAAGCGGCTCTTCTGCGCCTCCCTCCAGCGCCTCGTTCCCGATGTGCGGATCGACGATCTCTCTGCCGGCGGGGCGGGGGTCCGCGCCCAGGCGATGGACCCCTCGGGGGAACTGGTCCAGGATTTCTCCCTCATCCGCCGTCCCAATGCCCTCCACGTGGTCAACGCGCCCTCGCCCGGGGCGACGGCCTCGCTCGCCATCGGGGAAGAAATCGTCCGTCTGATCGACGCAAATTAATAGAACAGATCTTCATTAAATTAATGGTGGTAAAATAGTAATGGACGTATTTACTCAAATTTGAGTAATAATAGGTCTATGTCCCTGGAGGCTGGCACACCCCCATCACATTCTTCCCACTCTGAGGGACCTCTCCGAGTGTTGCTCCTCCATCCCTGGGCGGTGGGGGAAAAGCCCGAGGCCTGGGAAAGGCTGACCGCCCTCGTCCGTTACCTGAGCGCGGGCGGAGCCGAAGTCTCTCTGCTGCTTCCCGATTACCGGGACCCGCTCGTCTTCTCCGACCTTCGCATCACCTATTTCTTCCCTCCCGACGCGGTTCGCAACATCGCGGGGATCGTCGACGGCCTTTCGAGCCAGGAGGCCTATGCGGGGTTCAGCCGCGAGGAACTGATCCTCCTGCTCCGCTTCCAGGTCTATCGGGACCATCCCCCCTTCGAGGCCGCCCTCGACGCGGCGATCTCGGCCGCCGACGTCGTCCTCCTCGACGAGCCGTTCTGGGCGCGGAGCGTCGGCCCTCTCTGTAAGCGCCAGGGCAAGCCGCTCCTCCTCACTTCCCACGGGGCCTGCTGCCGCGCGGCGGGGCATTCCAAGGCGCAAAAGCTCTTCGTCATCAGCGAGGTCGAGGCCTTCCGGCAGGCCGATGCCCTGTTCTTCCGCTCGGCGCAGGACCGTGACCTCTTCGTCCGCTACGGGGTTGCGGGGGAGGCCCTCCCGGAAGGGGCAGGGACCGACGCCGAACGCGGCGCGCCCTACGGAGCCGCCTTGGCCAGGTTGACCGGGGGGCGCTTCCCCGCCGCCGCCGCCCGGAAGCGGGGCCTCGTCCTCCTCGATCCGACGCTCAAGATCATCCACGGTCATTTCTTCAACTACGCGAAGTCGATCTCCGATGCGGCGCAGCGGGCCGGGATCTCTTTCCTCGCCTTGGGGGCGCAGGGGATCGCGCCGGAGATCACCTCCCAGCTGCGGGCCGTTCCGACCTTCCGCCACGGCTATCTCGACGAGCTCTTCCGCCATCCCGAGGCCGGGACGCCGGGCGAGGGGAACGCCCAGTACGATTTCGCGATGGCGAACATCGAGTTCTATCACGATCTCTCGCACGCCCTCCCGCAGGTCGCCACCTCGGACACGCTCTTCATGCCGACCCTCGACCATCGGCAATTGCTCGCCTGGAGCTGGCTGCTGGCCCGTTGGCCCGCCGGGCTTTGTCCCGAGGTGGTCCTCTTCTTCCGCATGACCTACTACCGGCCCGCGCCGGACGGCAGCCTGGCGCTCCACTCGAATTCGTTCTTCCTCGCCCAGGGCTTCGCCGCGCTCCAGCAGGTGGCCGTGGCCCAGGGAAGGCGGATCCGCCTCGTCACCGACAGCGAGGGGTTGGCGAAGGAATACCGCCAATGGACCTCGCTCCCCATCGAGGTCGTCCCGATTCCCCACACCGTCCCGCTTCCCTCGGCGCATGAGGGGAAGGGGACGGCGGGTCTGCCCCCGAAGAAGGAAGGACGGCTCCGCTTCATCATCCTGGGCGACGCCCGGGAGGAGAAGGGGATCCCCCTCGTCGCCCTCGCCGTGGCGCAACTCGCCCAGCGTCCCGATTTTGCCGAGATGGAGTTCGTCCTCCAGGCCTTCATCGGAAGCCGCCATCACCAGTCGATGGAGCCTTTTCTCGCCGCCCTTCGCCGCATCGCCGGGGAGAACCTCACGCTGGTCGACCGCGCCCTCGACGAGGCCGGATATCACGAGCTCCTCACCAGCGCCGACGTGGTCCTCATCCCTTACCAGAAGACGGCCTACTTCTCCCGCACCTCGGGGATCTTCACCGAGGCCGTCGCCAACGGGAAGCCAGTCGTCGTCACCGAGGGGACCTGGATGAGCGGCCAGCTCGGCGATTCCGGCGCGGGCGTCCTCTTCGAGGACGGCAGCGCCGCCTCCCTCGCCGAGGCGATCCTGAAGGCGAAGCGGGAGTTCCCGACCCTGCGCGAAAACGTCCTCCGCCTGCGCGAGGGTTATCTCGCCTACCACAATCCCGATTCGTTCCTGAACGTCCTCCTCGGTCCTGCCGGGGCTGATGGAACCGGGGGAGGGGCGTCATGAGTTTTCTTTCCCACGCGCGGAACTTCGAGGATGTGATCCTTCGCCGCGCCCTCCGGTCGGTCGATCGCGGCTTCTACGTCGATATCGGCGCGGGCGACCCGCAGGAGGGATCGGTGACCTGTTCCTTTTATGGGATGGGCTGGCGCGGCATCAATATCGAGCCCCGCGAGGCTCTCTGGCAGAAGCTCCAGGCGGCCCGGCCCGAGGACGGCAATTATCGCTCCCTGCCTTCGACGGCGGGGGAGTTGCAGGCACTCTGCGCGGAACGGAAGGCCGGGGAAATCCACTTCCTCCGCATCGACCTCGACGGCGAGGAGCAGCCGATCGCGGCGACGCTGGCCGGGATCGATCTCCGGCTCCTCCGTCCCTGGGTGATCGTCGTCCGCGCCGTGAAGCCCGACGGGCGGATGGCTCTCTCTTTCGGCTGGGAGGCGGCGCTCGCCGCGGGCGACTATCTCTTCGTCCACTTCGACGGGGTGAACCGCTTTTATCTTCCGAAGGAGCGCGAGGCGTCGCTGCGGGCGCCCCTTTCGCTCCCTCCCGGCGTCTTCGACGATTTTGTCCGCCATTCCGAATGGGTCGCCCACGAGATGGCCCGGCAGCGGACCCAGCAGCTGGTCGGCGCGCTCCAGCGATTGGAAGGGGCGGCGAGCGAATCGGTGCTCCTCCGCGTCCGCGCGGCGGTCCTTGAAAAGCTGCTGGCCCAGGCGCGGGGATCGGAGGAGGCGGTGCCGCCCCTCCCCGGAACGGAACCTCGGCAGCTCCTGATCGATATCCACCGCCTCGCCCGGACCTATCGGCAGACGGGGATCGAGCGGGTGATGGCCGGGCTGGTCAGCGAGTTCCTCCGCTGCCCGCCCGAGGGTTATCGGACCGAGCCGGTCTACGTCGGCGATGACGGGGTCTATCGCTATGCGCGGAAGCTGAAGGCCCGGCTTCGCAAGGAATCGGACGCGGGAATCATCGAGGAGCCGGTCGAGGGGAAACCCGGCGACCTCTTCCTCCAGCTCGACCTCGGGATCTATCACTTCGTGCCGACGGCGAATCTCTGCGTGAAGCTCGCGCGGCAGGGGGTGCGGCTCTACTTCGTCGTCTACGATCTCCTGCCAATCCTCCACCGCCAATGGTTCCTCCCGGAAACCCATCCGCTCTACGAGAACTGGCTCCGGGCGACCGCCCAGATCGCCGACGGCTTCCTTTGCATCTCCAAGAGCGTGGCGAGCGACCTCGCCCGCTGGCTCAACCACAACAAGCCCGAGCGGGCCGAGCCCCTGAAGATCGACTGGTTCCACCTCGGGGCCGACCTCGACACGGGAATCCCGACCGACGGGGTGCCCGACGGCTTCGAGAATGCGCTCGCCCATCTGAAGCGGCTGCCGATGGTCCTCATGGTCGGTACCGTCGAGCCCCGGAAGGGATATCTTCAGACGTTGGCGGCCTTCGAGCTCCTCTGGAAGAAGGGGGTCAACGCCTACCTCGTCATCGTCGGGAAGAAGGGGTGGGCGCTGGAGCCGCTCTGGGAGGCGATGGAGAAGCATCCCGAGGCGGGCCGCCGCCTCCTCTGGTTCCAGGTCGCGAGCGACGAGATGCTCCTCAAGCTTTACGAAACCGCCTCGGGCCTCCTGATGGCCTCCGAGGGGGAGGGCTTCGGCCTGCCGCTGATCGAGGCGGCCCGGCATCGGCTGCCGATCCTGGTCCGCGATCTTCCCGTCTTCCGCGAGGTCGCGGGAGGCCATGCCACCTACTTCTCCGGGGCCGCCCCGGAAGCCCTCGCCGGGGCGCTGGAGGCGTGGATTCCCGCGCTCGCGGCGAAGACGGCCCAGCCTTCCGGGGGGATGCCGATCCTGACGTGGGACGAAAGCCGCCGCCAGATGGCCGAGGCCCTTTTCGGCGGAAAAACTCGGCTGCAATGGCCATCGCCTTCGGTTACAAAATCAGTTTAAATCACGCGACCTTCCGCCCCATGCCCGAACTTCCCTCCATCGCCCCATCCGCCGTCGTCGCCGTCATCCTCGCGGGAGGGCAGGGGACCCGCATCCGCCATCTCCTTCCCGACCTGCCGAAGCCGATGGCTCCCGCGGCGGGGAAGCCCTTCATCGAATGGGTCGTCCGCTATCTGCTGGCCCAGGGGATCGGGCGGGTCGTGATCTCGGCGGGATACAAGGCCGAGGCGATCGAGGCCCATTTCAAGACCCTCAGCCTGCCCGGGCTGACGCTCGCCTGCGTGGCCGAGCCGGAGCCCCTCGGCACGGCGGGCGGCTTCCTCCACGCCGTCGAGGCCTCGGGGCTCTCCCCCGAGGGATGGCTGGTGCTGAACGGCGATTCGCTCGCCCTCGGGCCGCTCGCGCCGCTCTTCGCCGCCGCGGGGAAGAACGGCGGGGCGCTGCTCGGCCTCCGCGTCGAGGAGGCCTCCCGCTACGGGACGATCACCGTCGGCGTGAACGACCGGATCACCCGCTTCGCCGAGAAACGGGAGAACGCGGGACCCGGGACGATCAGCGCCGGGGTCTACCTCTTCCATTACGAGCTACTCGCCTCCTTCCCCGCCGGGAAGCCGCTGAGCTTCGAGACCGAGGTCTTCCCCGGCCTGCTGGCGGGGGGCACCTCCCTCGGCCTCGCCCCGCTTCCCTCCTCGACCCCGTTCCTCGACATCGGCACGCCGGAGACCCTCCGCCAGGCTGAGACCTTCATCGCTTCCAATTCCTCCTTCTTCGCTTAACCCCCCCCGACCCTCCCATCCCCATGATCTGCCGCGTCTGCGACTCCACGAACCTTGAACCGGTCATCGACCTCGGCGAGCAGCCGTGGTGCAACCACTTCCTCACGGCCGAGCAGGTCGGCAAGGAGCCCTTCTATCCCCTCCGCGTCGTCTTCTGCAAGGCGTGCTCGACCGCCCAGCTCGACTACACGGTCAAGAAGGAGATCATGTTCGCCGACCACACCTACCTCTCCGGGATGACGAAGACGTTGAGCGACCACTTCGCCCATATCGCGCAGGAGGTCGACGACCGCTTCTTCAAGGACCGGAAGGAAAAGGCGATCCTCGACATCGGATCGAACGACGGCACCCAGATCGGCCACTACAAGGCCCTCGGCTACGCGGTGCAGGGGGTCGAATCGTCGACGATGCCCGCCGAGATCGCGAACAAGAACGGGCTGAACACCCTCCACGCCTTCTTCAACAAGGAGACCGCCGAGAAGCTGGGCCGGAAATACGAAGTCATCAACGCCTCGGGCGTCTTCTTCCACCTGGAGGAACTCCACTCCGTCACCGAGGGGATCAAGCTCTCCCTCGCCGAGGACGGCGTCTTCGTCGTCCAGTTCCTCTACATGAAGCGGATCGCGGAGAACTGCGCCTTCGACCAGATCTATCATGAGCACCTCCTCTACTACAACCTGGAGACGCTGAAGAAGCTTCTCTCCCGGCACGGCCTCGAACTCTTCGACGCCTATCTCTCGCCGATCCACGGCGGCTCGATGATCGGCTTCGTCGGCCATCCCGGGAAGCGGCCCCAGGCCGAGCGCCTGGCGACCGCCATCGCCGAGGAGAACGCCGCCGGGGCGAACACGATCGAATATTACCAGGCCTTCGCCAAGCGGATCGAGGCGATGAAGGAACGCAATCTCGCCTACCTCCGCGCGAAGAAGGCCGAGGGGAAGAAGGTCTTCGGCATGGGCGCCCCGGTGAAGGGGAACACGCTGCTGAACTACTTCGGCGTCGGCCCCGACCTCGTCCAGGTGTTGCTGGAGAAGAACACCCTCCGGCGCGGCCTCTACTCCCCCGGCATGCACATCCCCGTCCACATCGAGGGGGAGTACCCCGGCCAGCCCGACGTCTATTACGTCCTCGCCTGGAACTTCCGGAAGGAGATCCTCGCCCGGAACCAGGCCCTGATCGCCCAGGGGATCGAGTTCTTCTTCCCCGTCGAGGCGGAGGGAAGCTAGGAGCCAGCCTGATCGTTTCACTCCATTTAAAACCGATTCCATCATGAATATCTTTGTCACCGGCGGCGGCGGCTTCCTCGGCCAGCACCTCCTCGCCACGCTGAAGGCCCAGGGCCATACTGTCGTCTCCCCGACCTCGCGCGAGGCCGACCTGCGGAAGCCGGGCGCGCTCGACGGCTATGCGGGGAAGTTCGACCGGATCTTCCACCTCGCGGCCTGGACCCAGGCGGGCGACTTCTGCCTCCACCACCCGGGCGAGCAGTGGATCATCAACCAGGAGATGAACACGAACGTCCTCTCCTGGTGGCAGCGCCTCCAGCCCCAGGCGAAGATGATCTCGATGGGAACGAGCTGCGCCTACGCGCCCGACCTCGAGTTGAAGGAGCCCTATTACCTCGTCGGGGAGCCGATCGAATCGCTCTTCACCTACGCGATGACGAAGCGGATGCTCTACGCCGGGCAGCTGGCCCTGCAGAAGCAATACGGCATGCGCTACCTGACGCTCGTCCCCTCGACGCTCTACGGCTCCGGCTACCACACCGACGGGCGGCAGATGCACTTCATCTTCGACCTCATCCGGAAGATCCTCCGCGCGAAGTTCTACGGGGAGGAGGTCGTCCTCTGGGGCGACGGCACCCAGCGACGGGAGATCGTCCTCGTCGACGACTTCATCGAGGCGATGCTCTTCCTGGCCGACAGCCGGGAGAACGACCTCATCAACATCGGCAGCGGGATCGAGTATCCGATCCGCCACTTCGCGGGGCTCATCTGCGAGGAGGTCGGCTACGACGCCGCGAAGATCTCCTACGACACCTCCCGCTACGTCGGGGCGAAGTCGAAGTGCCTCGATATCGACAAGCTGAAGGGCATCCATCCCGGCTGGACCCAGACCCCCCTCGAGACGGGCCTGCGGAAGACGATCGGCTGGTTCCTCGACAACAAGGAAAAGGTCCTTCCCCCGGCTTCCTAAGGTTTCCCCTCATTTCCAAACCACTCCGCACCCAGCAAAGGCACGACGATGATTATTTCCCGCACTCCCCTCCGGATCAGCTTCTTCGGAGGCGGCACCGATTATCCGAATTATTACGAGGAGAACGACCAGGGCGGCGAGGTGCTGAGCACCGCGATCGACCAGTACATCTACATCACCGTCAACCGCCTTACCGCGTTCTTCGAGCACCGCATCCATATCGGGTACTCGAAGTCGGAACTGGTGAAGGAAGTGGCGGAGATCGAGCACCCGAGCGCCCGGTGCTGCCTGCAGCACCTCGGCATCGCGTCGGGGGTCGAGATCTTCGCCATGGCCGACCTGCCCGCGCGGACCGGCCTCGGCTCGAGCTCGGCCTTCACCGTCGGCCTCCTCCACGGCCTCCACGCCTTCAAGCACGAGCTGGTCAGCAATGACTTCCTCGCCCGCGAGGCGATCCATATCGAGCAGAAGGTGATCGGGGAGCGGGTCGGCAGCCAGGACCAGGTCGTCGCCGCCATCGGCGGGCTCAATCACATCCATTTCAACAAGGAGACGACCTTCCGGGTCGACCGCCTCCCCGTCTGCCCGAAGCGGAAGGCGTTCCTCCATTCCCACCTGATGCTCTTCTTCACCTGCATCTCCCGCTCGGCGAACGAGATCCTGGGCGAGCAGGAGGCGAAGGTCGCCGTCAACGGCGCCTCCCTCGCGCGGATGCGGGAACAGGCGCGGGAAGGGGGAGAGATCCTCTGCGACGCGAAGCACGACATCCGCGCCTTCGGCGAGCTCCTCCACGAGGGCTGGATGCTGAAGCGGGGCCTCTCCTCGCGGGTCAGCAACTCCCTGATCGACACCGCCTACGCCACGGCCCGGGAACAGGGGGCCATCGGCGGGAAGCTCCTCGGCGCGGGCGGCGGCGGCTTCCTCCTCCTCTTCGTTCCCCCGGAGAAGCAGGAGGCGGTGAAGGCGAGCCTGCCGGGCCTGATGCATGTGCCCTTCGGCTTCGAGGAAGAGGGAACCCGGCTGATCCATTACGCCGATTAAAGCCCGTTCATCTCGACTAGTTTTTCCATCGATGAAAACGATCGCCTTCGCCGGTGCGGGATTGAGCAGCGCCGTCCTGGCCCGGCAGCTGGCCGACACGGGGCGGTTCCGCTGCGTCCTCTTCGACAAGCGGCCCCACCTCGGCGGCAACTGCCACACGGCGCGCGACGAGGCGACCGGGGTGATGCTCCACACCTACGGCCCCCACATCTTCCACACGAGCAACAAGGCCGTCTGGGACTACGTGAACCGCTTCACCGAGTTCGGCGCCTTCGTCAACCGCGTCCGGGCGGTGACGCCGAAGGGGATCTTCTCCCTGCCGGTGAACCTGATGACGCTCAACCAGTTCTTCGGGAAGAACATGACCCCGAAGGAGGCCGAGGCCTTCGTCCGCGAGCTCGGCGCGCCGTTCCGCACGGGGAACGAGCGGACTTTCGAGGAGGTCGCGCTGAGCCTCGTCGGCGAGGCCCTCTACCGGAACTTCTTCCACGGCTACACGAAAAAGCAGTGGGGCTGCGAGCCGACCGAGCTTCCCGGCTCGATCATCAAGCGGCTCCCCCTCCGCTTCAATTACCGGGACGATTACTACCAGTCGATCTACCAGGGGATCCCGCTCCACGGCTACACGCCGATGATCGAGAAGATCGTCGACCATCCCGCCATCGAGGTCCGCCTCGGCGAGGGGCTGGAGCGCGACCCGGTCGTGAACGGGAGCGAGTTCGACCACCTCTTCTGGTCGGGGCCGATCGACGCCTGCTACGGCTTCCGGCACGGGCGGCTTTCCTACCGGACGGTCTACTGGAGCCAGGAGCGCCTCGACGGCGACGCCCAGGGGACGGTCTGCCTCAACTACACGGCCGAGGATGTCCCGTACACCCGGAAGATCGAATACAAGCACTACACCCCGTGGGAGAGCCACGAAAAGACGCTCGTCTCGACCGAGTTCAGCAAGGCGACGGGGCCGGCCGACGATCCCTATTACCCGATCCGCTCCGATCGGGACATGGCGACCCTGCGCCATTACGTCGAGGAGGCCGGGCGGGAGACGAAGGTGAGCTTCATCGGACGGCTCGGCACCTACCGCTATCTCGACATGCACATGGTGGTCGAGGAGAGCCTCGTCTACGCGGAGCGCCTCCTGGCGGCGGGCGAGGGGGCGGCCTGGCCCCGGTTCTCGATCGCCGACGAGAAGGTCCTCGCATGAAGGCGGCGATCCTCTATCCCCACACGACCCGGTTCCCCTCCGGGGCGACGCTCCGGTTCTCCCAGATGGTCGAGTACGTGGGGAAGCGGGTCGATTCGCTCGAGGTCTTCGTCCCCGACGAGGGGAAGGAGTGGACCGACGGAAACGTCCATTGGAACTTCGTCCCCTACGACCTCACCCCGCGCAACGAGGCGACGCCGGGCGGGGGCGTCGACGCCGCGCTCTGCGAGGTGACGCTGCGGCTCTACCTCCTCGCCGACCAGAAGAAGGAGGGCGACCTGAAGCTCATCGGGATGACCCGGGCCGGGATCGACATCGTCTGGAGCTTCTACCGCCTCTTCAACAACCCCGCGATGATGGCGAAGATCGCCGGGATCATCGAGGGGGCCGACATCGTCTTCATCGAGTACCCCTATTGGGCCCGCTGGATCGTCCCGCTCTGCCGGAAGGCGGGGGCGACCTCGGTCCTCACCGCGTACGACGTGCTGGCGCTGACCTGCCCCGATCCGGGCCTCGTCCCGTGGGTAAAGGCGATGGAGAACGAGGCGTTCTCCTTCCCCGACCATCTTTGTGCCGTCTCCCGCGCCGATGCCGCCGGGATGGTCGCCGACGGCTTCCCTGCCGAGGCGGTGACGAACCCGATCGATTGCCGCAAGGGGGCCGAGACGCCGAACGAGAAGGTGCTGTGGGCGATGCGGGAGAAGTACAAGCTCCCCGAGGGATCGATCGCGTTCTTCGTCGGCGGCACCTGGTTCGCGAACAGGAAGGCGGTCGAGATCATCATGGGGATCGCTCCCCGGGTGCCGGAGTGCACCTTCGTCGTCGCCGGGGGCTGCTGCGGCGCGGGACGGAACGGGAATTTCATCTCCCTCGGCGTCCTCAGCGACCGGGAACTCCAGGCGATGTATCACCTCGCGACGATGATCCTCGTGCCGCTCCGGGCGGGGACGGGAAGCTCCCTGAAGTTCATCGAGGCCCTCTCCTACGGCAAGGCCGTGATCACGACGCCCGAGGGGGCGCGGGGTTATCCGGTGGTCGACGGCGACAGCGCCGTGATGATCGACCGGGAAGAGGAGCTGATCCCCCGCGTCCGGGAGCTGCTGGCCGACGCGCCCCGCCGCGAGGCGCTGGGCAAGGCCGCGCGCGCGCTGGCGGAGCAGTATCACTTCGAGGCCGTCTTCGCCCTCTACGGGCAGTGGATCGAAGCGGCGCGGGCCAAGCGCAAGGCTTAGGGAATCAAACGTCCGGCCTCGTCGAGGCCGCGGTCGATGACCTGGAAGGCTCCGACGCCCCATTTCAGGTTCACCTTGGTCCCGTTCCCCATCATGTTCCCGCGCGTCCGGCGGCAATGGTCGCGGAGGCGCTTGAAGGGATGGCGGATGGCGATGTGGCCGTCGAAGAGGACGTCGTAGCCGGCCGCGCGGAGGGCGATCTGGTGGTCGAGGTCGTCCCACGAGCCGGGGGAAAGGGCGACGTCGATGCCGCCCGCCTTGTCGAAGGCCTTCCGGCGGTAGAGGAGGCAGCACCCCATGTTCGCGATGGTGCGGGTGAGGTGGTTGTGCTGGCCGGTGTCCTTCGTCCCCTGGTTGTTGCTCCCGCCGGGCCAGAGGCGGTAGTCGGCCCACTGGATCGTCTCAGGATCGTCGTGGTTCAGCACCTTTCCGCCGACGACTCCGGCGTAGAGGTGCTCCCGCAGGCGGTCGACCATGCGGGTCAGCCAGTCGGGCTGGATCTCGATGTCGTCGTCGAGCTTCGCGACGAGGGGGGCGTCGGAGGCCGAGAGGAGCCAGTTGAAGGCGGCGGGGAAGCCGAGGTTCACCGGGGTCTCGATGATTTCGATCCGGAAGGGGAAGGAATGGGCGGAGCCCTGCTTCCCGAAGGCCTCGATCCGGGCGCGGCTCCCCGCGGTATCGCCGTTCAGGAGGACGAAGAGGCGGACGAGGTGGCGGTCCGGGTAGGTGGTGGCGGCGAGGGAGGCGAGGGTCTTTTCGAGGAGGGGGATGTTGTTCCGCGTGACCATGAGGAGATCGACGGCGGGATGGTCGAGGCCTTTCCAGTCGTCGAGCAGGGTCTTGCCGATCCTCCAGCAGATCGGGGTCTCCCCCCAGCGGGCGCGGACGGCGTGGAGATCGGGATGGGAAGGGTTCCAGCGCCACTTCTTCTTCCAGAGATTGATCGTCCGCTCGTCGAGGTCGGGGACGGTGCCGGGGACTTGGAGGCGGTTGAGCTCGTCGAAGGTATTCCGGTGAATGTTGACGACCAGGACGGCCGGATCGACGGCGACGGTGAAGCCCGCCGCCCGGACACTGAGGCAGAGGTCGTCGCCGAAGAGGGAGAAGGGGGTGGCGTCGGGCGCGGAGCAACCGGCGAGGGCGGCCCCGATGGGATCGGGCGTCGCGGCGAGGGCGGCGAGGGCCTCCGGACGGATGACGAAGAGCCACGGCAGGACGGCGTCGACCTCGGTGAAGCGGGCGAACCTGTCGGCCTCCGATTCGCCGTAGCCGATGTTCGCGAAGTGGTCCCGGGGGCCGAGGGCGGAGACGACGGTCCGGCCGCAGGAGAGGATGAGGCCGACCCGGTCGTAGATCTTCGGGGCGACGAGGCCGAGGGCGGGATCGGCCTTCAGCCGGTCGAGGAAGAGGGGGAGCCAATCTTTCGTCGCCATGCCGACGGCGGGATCGACCACGACGACGGGAGTGCCGCCCCGGCGGGCCAGGAGGGCTTCCCGGACGGCGGCGGGGCCGCCGGGGACGGGGATGATGTCGAGGGGGAGCCCGGCGCTCTCCCGCAGGTGGGAGGAAAAGGCAGCGAGGTCGACCTGCTTCGGGTCGGCCGCGATCAGTACAGGTATTGGAACCGGGGCGGCTGCCATGCTCAGGCGGCGACGCCGCAGTGCTGGTCGATGATGGCGACGATCTGGTCGATCCGCGGCTTGCTGATGTGGGCCGTGCTGCCGACGGTGCGGCACTTCGCGGCCATCTGCTCGTTGATGAGGGAGGAGTACATCACGATGGGGAGGGTCTTCAGGCCGAGGGTCTCCCGGGTGTTCTTGCAGAGGGTGAGGCCGTCCATCATCGGCATCTCGATATCGGTGAGGAGGAGGTCGAAGAGGCCGTTCGGGTCCTTGCCCTCACTGATCGCCTTGGAGACTTCGGCCGAGATGTGGTCGTAGGCCCGTTTGCCGTTTTCAAAGAGCTGGATGTTGGTGAAGCCGGCCTCGTGGAGCTGGCCGGAGGTCATCTTGCGGATCATCGACGAATCCTCGGCGAAGAGGATGCGGACGTTCTTCCGCTCGCCCCGGTGGGAGATCCCCTTGGCGGTCGCGGAGGAGGCGTGGATGCTGTTCTCCGGGACGATCTTCGACATGAGGTGCTCCAGGTCGAGGAGCATGATGACGCGGTCGCCGATGGTGATGGTGCCGGTGACGGAGGCGGTGGAGCCGGGGATGACGTCCTCGAAGGGCTGGAGCTTGCTCCAGGAGAGGCGGTGGATCCGGTTCACGCCGTCGATGAGGTAGCTGGAGATGATGTCGTTGAACTGGGTGATGATCGCCAGGCGGCGGTCGTCGCGCGGGGCCTCGCCCTCGATCGAGAGGATCGAGCGGAGGTTGACGAGGAGGATCGGCTTCCCCTGGAAGTAGATGATCCCCTCGACGCCGTGCGGCACCTCGCTGACCTGCGTCAACATCGAGGGCTGGTAGTGGACGACCTTTTTGACCTTCGCGACGTTGATGCCGTAGTGGCGTCCCGCGACGGTGAATTCGATGATCTCGAGCTCGTTCGTTCCGACTTCGAGGAGGATGTCCGATTGGGCCATAGTGGTGACGCTTATTTGACGCTTTCGATGCGTGTCAGGTTGGGATGTTGGCGATTGGCTTTGACTGGCGCTCTGGCATAGGCCCCCCAAGGGCGCGTCGGTTTCTATATCACCTCGGTCGAGGAATGGGAATGCTTTTCAAGCATATTGCGTAGTACTACGGGGTCGCTCGTGGGGAGTCGGCAGGCGAAGTCCTCGCAGAGGAAGGCGGTGGGTTTGCCATCAAGGGAACGGAGGGACGCGTAGAAGGGGGCCTGTCGGCCGAAGACCTCGGGGATCGGCTCCCCGGGGACGAAGCGGAGGAGGGTGCGCTGGGGAAGGAAGAGGCGGCGGGCCTCGCGCAGGAGGGCGCGGGTTCCTTCGTCCCCGGTTTCGGACGGGCCGACGATGACGAGGTGGAGGGCGGGGGAGAGGGCCTCCTCCAAGGCGGCCATCAGCCGGGGAGCAGCCTCGGGCGCGCGCTCGAGAATGCGGCGGGAGGCGCGAAAGATCGCCTCGGCCCGTTCCCGGTAGGCCTCGTCCCCCAGGAGGCGGTGGAGGCGGAGGAGGTTCCCGGCGGCGACCGAGTTGGCGGCCGGTTCGGCCCCGTCGTATTCTTCCTTCATGCGGAGGAGGAGGGAGGGATCGTCCCCGGCCGAGGCGAAGTAGCCCCCGGCGGCGGGGTCCCAGAAGAGGGCCTCCATCTGTTTTTGCAGCGCGGCGGCCTCGGAGAGCCACCGGTTCTCGAAGGTCGCCTCGTAGAGGTCGAGGAGCCCGGCGATGAGGCAGGCGTAGTCTTCGGCGAAGCCCTCGACGGTGCCGGGTCCCTCCCGGTAGGCGCGGAGGAGGCGGCCCGTCCCGGGCTGGCGGAGGCGGGTGAGGAGGAAATCGGCGGTCCGTTCGGCGGCGGCGCGGTAGCGAGGCTCGGGTTCGAGTTCTCCGAGGGCCTGGGCGGCGACGGCGAGGGCCGAGAGGGCGAGGCCGTTCCAGGCGGTAAGGATCTTGTCGTCCCGGTGGGGGAGGGGACGCTTCGAGCGGATGGCGCGGAGGGTGCGGCGGGCGGCGGCGAGGGCGATCTCGACTTCGACCTCGGAGCGGGAGAACCGGGCTGCGGCTGCGGCGCTGGAGTGGCGGCGGATGAGGACGTTCTGGCCGACGAACTCGCCGTGGGGATCGGAACCGGGCGGGGTGTTGCCCCCTTTCTCGACGCCGTAGACGTAGGCGAAGAGGGGCACGTCGGCACCGAGATGGCGGACGATCTCCTCGTCGGTCCAGACGTAGTAGGCCCCTTCGACCTTGTGGCCGCCGGGGGCGCTCCCCTCGGGGAGGCTGTCGGCGTCCTCGGCGGAGTGGAAGCCGCCTTCGGGATGGGCCATCTCGTCGAGGAGGTAGTCGAGGGTTTCCCGGACGACGACGGCGTGGCGTTCCTCGCCCGTGATGCGGAAGGCCTCGGTGTAGGCGAGGGCGAGCTGGGCCTGATCGTAGAGCATCTTCTCGAAATGGGGGACGTGCCAGAAGGTGTCGACGGAGTAGCGGTGGAAGCCGCCGCCGAGATGGTCCCGCATGCCGCCCGCGGCCATCTTGTCGAGGGTGAAGAGGGCCATGTCGAGGGCGGCCCGGGCCGTGGAGGCGTTCTCCCGGCGGAGCCGGGCCGCGTGGCGGAAGAGGAAGTCGAAGATCGCCGGGCGGGGGAACTTCGGAGCCTGGCCGAAGCCGCCCTCACGCCCGTCGAAGCGGGAGCGGAAGGTGTCGAAGCCGTCGGCGAGGATGACCTTGGGCTGGAGGGCGGTCCCGTCGGAGGGGACCTCGGCCGATTCGGCGAGAGAGGCGAAGAACCGCTCGCTCTGCGCGACGATGCCGTCGCGTTCGGTCTTCCAGAGCTGGGCGATCCGGCGCAGGAGGTCGGGGAAACCGGGCCGTCCGTAGCGGCTGTCGGGGGCGAAGTAGGTGCCGCCGTAGAAGGGCTTCAGGTCGGGGGTCAGCCAGACGCTCATCGGCCAGCCGCCGTGGCCGGTCGCGCTCTGGACGTAGGCCATGTAGAGGCGGTCGACATCGGGCCGCTCCTCGCGGTCGAGCTTCACCGGGATGAAGCCGTCGTTCAGGAGGCGGGCGGTCGCCTCGTTCTCGAACGATTCGTGGGCCATGACGTGGCACCAGTGGCAGGTCGAGTAGCCGATCGAGAGGAAGATCGGCTTCTGCTCGGCACGGGCCTTCGCGAAGGCGGCGGGCCCCCACGGGAGCCATTCGACGGGATTCTCCGCGTGCTGGAGGAGGTAGGGGCTCTTTTCGTGGGCGAGGGCGTTCATGCGTGGGAGGAGGAGGGAAGGAGGCGGGCGAGGACCCCGGCGACCTCGTCGACGGGGATCTCGGCGAAGGTGCGGCGGAAGAAGGCGTCGCGGGCTTCCCCGGCGCGGCGGACGGCGCGGCTGCGGAGGACTTCGACCCGGTTGCCGAGGGGCGCCCAGCGGGTCGGCCCGTAGGGGGCCTCGACCCGGCCGAAGAGGACGACGACGGGGCAATCGACGGCGGCGGCGAGGTGGCTGGGGCCGGTGTCCCGGGTGACGAGGGCGAGGGCCCCGCGCAGGAGCCACGCCAACTCGGCGAGGTCGATCTTCCCGGTGAGGTCGACGAAGGGGAGATTCGCCGCCTGGGCTCCGGCGCGGAACTCCCGGTGGGAGGGATCGTCGAACTGGTGGCCGACGAGGACGATGGCGGCGCCGTGCCGGGCACGGAGGCGGAGGGCGAGGTCGAGGTAGTGGGCGACGGGCCACCGCGCGATGGGGGAGAAGGCCGAGGGATGGAGGCAGACGTAGTGCTTCAGCCGCCCGGCGACGGCCTCCCCGAGCTTCTGGTCGAGCGTTTCCCGCGAAGCCCGGGGGAGGGAGACGACGGCGCGGAGCGATTCTTCCTCCGGGGCCGCGATGCCCAGCGGTTTCAGGAGATCGAAGTTGTAGGAGGCCTCCCGCATGCGGAATTCCTTCCGGCGGTCGGGGACGGCCCCGGTGAGGGCGAAGTCGGTCCAGCCGCTCCCATAGCCGATCCGGCGGGGAATCCCGGCGAGCTGCGCGGCGAGGTTCAGGGCGGGATCGGGATGAAGGGAAACGACGGCGTCGAAGCGGCCTTCCTTGAGCTTTCGCCGCAGGAGGAGGACCCGTTCGACGAAGGTGGCGCGCGGATCGGGGAGGGCGAAGAATCCGGCGGCGGCAAGGCTGGGATGGTCCTGGAAGAGCGGGGCCATGACGGGCCGCGCCGCGAAGAAGACCTCGGCCTCGGGGAAGGCCGCCGCGACGTGGGCGAGGCAGGAGGAGGCGATGATGACGTCGCCGACGCGATCGGGGCGGACGATCAGGAGGCGGCGGGGCGGGTTCATCTCTCCTTCATCTCTCCGTTGCGAGACGCTACGGTTTGAGGAAAGTTGCGATTTCCCTCACGACGAAGGCGATTTCCTCGGGCCGGAGCTCGGGGAAGATCGGGAGGGCGAGGGTTTCCTGCGCCAACGCCTCGGAGACGGGAAGGGATCCGGGCCGGTAGCCGAGGGGGGCGAAGCACTCCTGGAGGTGGAGGGGGATGGGGTAGTAGATCTCGGTCGTCACCCCCTGGTCGGCGAGGTGCTGGCGGAGGGCGTCCCGGCGGCTGCGGCCGTTCCCTTCGGCGGGGAGGCGGATGACGTATTGGTTGTAGATGTGGCTGCCCCGGCAGAGGCGGGGGAGGAGGAGGGAGGCGAAGGGAAGGGCGCTTTCGGCGAAGAGCTTGTCGTAGAGCGCGGCATTGGCGCGGCGGGCCTCGTGGGCGGCGTCGAGGCGGGGGAGTTTCGCCCGCAGGAAGGCGGCCTGGAGGGCGTCGAGGCGGAAGTTCCCGCCGACGCTCTCGTGATGGTATTTCACATGCATCCCGTGGTTGCGGAGGGCGCGGAGGCGTTTGCCGAGGGCGCGGTCCGGGGTGACGAGGAGGCCGCCGTCGCCGAGGGCGCCGAGGTTTTTCGTCGGGAAGAAGGAATAGCACCCCATGAGTCCGAGGGTGCCGACCGCCCGGCCCTCGAACTCGGTGCCGATCGCCTGCGCGGCGTCCTCGATGACGGGGATCCGGTGGCGGTTGGCGATCTCGAGGGTCGCCTCGAGGTCGGCCGACTGGCCGAAGAGGTGGACGGGGATGATCGCCTTCGTCTTCGGCGTGATCCGGGCGGCGACCTGCGACGGGTCGATGGTGAAGCAGCCGGGAAGGACGTCGACGAAGACCGGCGTCGCCCCCGTCCGGGAGACACATCCGGCGGTGGCGAAGAAGGTGTAGGCGGGGCAGATCACCTCGTCGCCCGGGCCGATCCCGAGCGCCATGAGGGCGAGGAGGATCGCGTCGGTCCCCGAGGAGAGGCCGATGGCCTCGACGCCTCCGCCGAGGTAGGAGGCGCATTCCCGCTCGAGGGCCTCGACCTCGGGTCCCATGATGAACTGGCCGCTGGCGAGGACCCGCTCGAAGGCGGCGCGGAGGTCGCCGGTGAGGGCGGCGTCCTGGCGGGAGAAGTCGAGGAGGGGGACTTTCATGGCTTACTTCCGAGCTTTGGCTTTGACCTGGGCCTTGGCCTTCAGGATCGCGACGATTTCCTTCACGGCGGCGGCCATGCCGACCTCGACGGCGCGGGCGACGATGGAGTGACCGATGTTCAGCGTGTGGAGATGGGGGACGGTCTCGATGAAGGGGGCGAGGTTCCGGTAATGGAGGCCGTGACCGGCGTTCACCTGGAGGCCGAGGGCGTGGGCCTGCTCGGCGGCGGCCCACTGGCGTTCGAGCTCCCGCCTGATCGCGGCGGCGGTCCGGGCATTGGCATAGGCCCCGGTGTGGAGCTCGATGCAGGGCGCGCCGATCCGGGCGGCGGCGTCGATCTGCCCGGGATCGGGATCGATGAAGAGGCTCGGGACGATGCCGCCCTTCACCAGCCGGGCGACGGCGTTGGCGACGCGGCGCTCCGAGCCGAGGAGGTCGAGGCCCCCTTCGGTCGTGATTTCCTGCCGGTTCTCCGGGACGAGGCAGGCCTCTTCCGGCTTCAGCTTCAGCGCATAGGCGACCATCGCCGGGGTGACGGCCATCTCGAGGTTCAGGACGGTTTTGATCTGTTTCCGCAGGCGCCGGACGTCGTGGTCCTGGATGTGGCGGCGGTCCTCGCGGAGGTGGACGGTGATGCCCTTCGCTCCGGCCTTCTCGGCGAGGAGGGCGAGGGGGACGGGATCGGGCTCCGCATGGGCGGAATCCGATTCATGGCGGTAGCGGGCCTGCCGAAGCGTGGCGACGTGGTCGATATTGAGTCCGAGGCGGATCATGGAAGAGGTTCACGATAGAAGCTTTCGTCTATTTTTAAAGGGGAAAGCGCCTTTTCGGGGGCTTCCCGCCCAAAGGATGTCCAAAGGAGGCAAAACGAATGCATTTTACGCTTTCGGATCAGGGAGAGTCGTTTACTTTGGTAGGCGAAACGATCCAAAAACGATCCTGCAATGGCCCTGAGTTATCTCGAAAAAGTTCTCCGACACGCCGAGAAAAAGCTCCTGGCCGAAACCGAGGGAAAGAAGAAGCCGACCGACCGGCTCGACCTCTACCGCCGCTTCCTCAAGCTGGAGGAACACCGCCTCAAGCTTGCCCACGCCTCGGGCGAGAGCGGCCGCGAGATCAGCCGCCGCCGCGCCCAGCTCATCACGATCCTCCTGCGCGAGGTCTGGCAGCGGGCCGTCCAGCACGTTAGCGACGCAGCGCAGTTCGGCGAGGGCGCGAAGAACCCCGAGATGCTCCTTTCCGCCGTCGGCGGCTTCGGGCGCGGGGAGCTCAACCCCGGCAGCGACGTCGACATCCTCTTCCTCTACACGAAGGGCCGGAAGACCGAGTACAAGGTCGTCGAGGCGATGGTCGAGCAGGTCCTCTACATGCTCTGGGACGTCGGCTTCAAGGTCGGCCATGCCGTGCGGACCCTCGACGAGCTCGTCGAGGAGGCCAACGCGAACCTCGAGACGAAGACCTCCCTGCTGGAGTGCCGCTTCCTCTGCGGCGACGAGAAGCTGTGGCGCAATTTCGAGAAGGTCCTGGTGAAGGAGTGCATCAAGGGCCACCAGGAGCAGTACCTCACCTGGCGCGTCCACGAGCAGAACTCCCGCCACGAGAAATTCGGCGGCACTGTCTTCGTCCAGGAGCCGAACGTGAAGAACGGCTGCGGCGGCCTCCGCGACTTCCAGAATCTCCTCTGGGTGGCCAACGTCTCCCGCGGCATCCGCACCATGGCGGGCCTCCAGGAGGCGAAGCTCCTCTATCCCTCGGAGCGGAAGCAGATCGAGAGCGCCTACGACTTCATCCACCGCATCCGGACGGAGATGCATTACCTCCAGAAGCGGGCCGGGGACCAGCTGACCCTCGAGCTCCAGGGCCGCGTGGCGAACAGCCTCCGCTATCCCCAGGCGAACATCCTCCTCCGCACCGAGGCGCTGATGAAGGAGTATTACCGCCACTCCCACAATATCTACCTCATCTGCAATTCCCTCGCCCGGCGCATCTCCGGGGTCGATGCCGAGGCGGTGCCGAAGAAGTCGAAGTGGTCGTTCCTCCGGCGCGACGGGCGGACGCAGAAGATCGACGTCTTCACGCTGAAGAACGGCGAGCTCGAGATCGCCGATCCCGAGGAGCTGAGCGCCGACCCGCTCCTCCTCGTCCGCGTCTTCCTCATCGCCCAGCAGCACGACGCCGAGATCGGGCCGCGCCTCGCCCTCCGCATCCGCCGCCGCCTCCGCCACATCGACCGCATCTTCCGCTACCGGAAGGAGGTCCGGGAGATCCTCCTCGCCATCTTCCGCAGCAAGGGGAAGGTCGGCCGGATCGTCCGCCGGATGCACGAGCTCGGCGTCCTCGGGCGGCTCTTCCCCGAATTCGCCCCGCTCACCTGCCTCGTCCAGCACGAGTTCTTCCACCGCTACACCGCCGACGAGCACACCCTCGTCTGCCTCGAGATGCTCGACCGCATCCTCGACGCGAAGGAGGCCCCGTTCAACCGCTACACGGCCCTCCTCCAGAAGATCGACAAGCCCCACGTCCTCTACCTCGCGATGCTCCTCCACGACACGGGGAAATCGGCCAACAGCCGCCATCACAGCGACGAGAGCGCCGTCAACGCGGTGAAGGTCGCCCGGCGGTTCAAGTTCTCCCCGCAGGACCTCGCCACCCTCGTCTTCCTCGTCGACCACCACCTCACGATGGCCGAGACGGCGCGGAAGAAGAATCCCGACGACGAGGAGACGATCATCTACTTCGCCCGGATCGTCGAGAGCCAGGAACGGCTCGACCTCCTCATGCTCCTCACCTTCGCCGACAGCGAGGGGACCGGCTCCTCGAAGCAGTGGTCGGACTGGAAGGAGCTCCTCCTCTGGCAGATGTACCGGAAGACGACCTCGGTCCTCGCCGGGGAAGGGGAGTTCCAGGCCGCCGCCCGGAAGACCCTCGACGAGCTGAAGGGGAAGGTCCTCGCCCTCGTCGGGAAGGACATCGATCCGGGCGAGGTCGACGCCCATTTCTCGAAGCTGCCGCCCCGCTACTTCCGCTCCATCCCGGACGAGATCATCGCCGATCACATCGGCTACATCCACGAGTTCCTCTGCCGCCAGATCTTCGGCGGGGAATCGGGCCTCGCCCCGTTCATCGAGTGGAGGGACTTCCCGCAGGAGGGCTACTCCGAGGTTGTCTTCATCTCGTGGGATCGGGAGCGGATCTTCTCGAAGATCACCGGGGCCGTCGCCGCCATCGGCTGCTCGATCCTCAGCGCCGACATCTACACCCGCGACGACAATATCGTCATCGACACCTTCCGCTTCTGCACGCCCCGCTACGAGGCGGTGACCGACGAGCGCGACAAGAAGAAGTTCTCCGAGATCCTCGAGCGCGCCCTCGGCGAGGACGATTTCGACTGCGAGAAATTCTTCGACCGCAAGGCGCGGCGCTCCTTCCAGGGCCTCGACGCGGAGAGCTTCCCCCACCGGCTCGCCTTCAACCTGAAGGAACATCCCGAGTACACCGTCCTCGATCTCCAGACGCCCGATCGTCCCGGACTGCTCTACGACGTCTCGGAATGCCTGAACGACTTCGGCGTCGACATCGCGTATGCCCGCATCACCACCGAAGGCGGCGCGGCGCTCGACACCTTCTATCTCACCGACGGCGTTGGAAAGAAATTGGAAGACAGTTCGATCCTCGAGGGAATCGCTGCTTGCATTCGCAAGAAAATAGCGTAACCATTGGTACCGAACCATCAGGGGGGGATTAATTTGGTTTAGTCGAAAAACTAGACGACAATGATCTCACATTTCACTTCTTCCACCAGCGGCTTAGTAACTCTTCGAGACATCGCCAAGCGGCTCAACGTTTCCCACGCCACGGTCTCCCTGGCCCTGAGAGACCATCCCCGGATCTCCGCGAAGCGACGGGAGGAAGTTCAGAAAATCGCCAAGGAGATGGGCTATCGCCCCGATCCGATGCTCGCGGCCCTGGCCGAATACCGGCACCAGAAGTCGCCCGTCCCCGTCGTTTCCGGCATGGCATGGATCACCCGCTGGAACCGCGCCGAGCGGACCAGCCTCCTCGCCCGTTCCGAGATCCGCGCCTACTGGAAGGGTGCGTTCGCCGAGGCCGAGGCCCAGGGCTACCGCCTCGAGGAAGTCGCCTGGGACGAGACCTGTTCCCCCGCCCGGATGGAGCAGATCCTCGCCACGCGGGGCATCCAGGCGATCCTCCTGCCGCCGCACGAGCGGGAGCATGATTGGGCGGGCTTCGACTGGAACCACTTCTCCGCCGTCTGCGTCGGCCAGGGCTTCGCCCTTCCGCTCCACAAGATCGACGCGAACTACATCCACGACGGCATCCTCGCCATGGAATCGATCCGGGCGCGGGGTTACAAGCGGGTCGGCTTCGTCGGCCAGTGGCGGACGCAGCAGACGGGGCACGATCGCCCGGCCACCGGCTACACCTCCCAGCTGGCCTACCTGAATTACTCCGGCACGATGCTGGCGCAGGGAGAGATGAGTCCCGAATCGGTCATGCCTCCCTTCTGGATTTCCGAGGGGGCCGCGCCCGCCGAGGTGCAGGAACGCTTCGTCGATTGGCTCCGGGCGAACCGGCCCGACGCGATCCTCTCCGCCGCTCCCGGCATCCGGGACATGCTTCGCCTCGTCGGCCTCGAAGCGCCCCGCGACATCGGCCTGGCGGCGATGAACGTCAACGACGGGACCTCCGACGCCGGGATTTGCCCCCAGATGGAGACGATCGGGCAGGTGGCGGTCCGGACGCTGATCTCCCTGGTCCGGCTGCGGAAGAAGGGCTTCCCCCCCTACGGCATCACCTCGGTGATCGAGGGCAAGTGGGTCGACGGGGAATCGCTCCCGCCGAAGAATTAGCCCGGCCCCAAAGCAAAAAACCCCGTCCTCAGGACGGGGTTTTTTGTGGGCGGGACCGGTTTACGATTCCGACGATTCGGCTCCGGCGTCCGATTTCTTCGGCGTCACCGCGCGGCGGACGAAGCCCGCCTTGCCCGCGCCGACCGGCTTCTTGCCCTTGGTCGCGCCGGGGGGCTTCGGGGCCTTCGGCCCGCGGGGCTCGAACTCGAAGCTGACCTTGCTCTCGTCGGGCTTGATGACGAGGTAGGCGGAGAAGGGGCGCTTCGTCCGCTGGGACATGAAGCCGGGAAGGAGGTCGGACTTCTTCTGGTTGAGGATCTTCTCCGCCTGCTCGCGGGTGATGTCCTTGCCGAGGATTTTCTTCCCGATCCGGAACTTGCAGGTCGGCGGGTCGATGAGGCCGTGCTCGCAGATGAAGGAGAGGGTTCCCTCGAAGACCCGGGCGCCGTCGACGGGGCAGGGGCCGACGGGGATGGCGGTCTCGACGTCGACGGCCTCGGTTCCGGCGGTAGCGGCGGAGTCCTCGAAGACGAATTCGACCTTGTTCTCGGCGTTGAACTTCAGCGCGGCGACGAAGGGACGGCCCATCTTCGAGCGGAAGCCCTGGAGCGGCCCGATGAATTTCTTCTCGATCAGCTCGGCGGCCTCGTGGGGCTCGAGCATCCGGCCGGCGATGTACTTGGAGAGCTTGAACGAGCCGTCGGGCGTCTGGTAGTAGCGCATCGTCTCGACCATCGCCTCGCCGTTCGGCCCCTTGCCCGCGTAGGGCTTCGCGTGGGTCTCGGTCTCCTCGAAGCCCTTCGCCTTGTCGACGATCTTCGTGGTGAGGTCGACGATCTCCTTCATGAAGTCGTCCCGCTTGATCGCGCCCTGCTCCATCTGCTGGAGCTTGAACTCCCACTCGCCGGTCATCTCGGGCGAGGTGAGGACGGGCATGCCGGTGGCGCGCAGCATTTCGATGAGAGCGAAGGCCTTCGGCATCGCCAGGAGGTCCCGCGCCTCGCGCTGGAGGTATTTCTCGGCGAGGAGCCCCTCGATGATCGAGGCGCGCGTGGCCGGGGTGCCGAGGCCCTTCTTGCCCATCGCCTCGCGGAGATGCTCGTCCTCGACGAGCTTGCCCGCGCCTTCCATCGCGGAGAGGAGGGTCGCTTCGGTGAAGTGGGCGGGAGGCTTGGTGTCGAAGGCGCGGACCTCGACGACCTCGGTCTTCACCGTTTCGCCGGCCTCGACGGGCGCGATCTGGCTGTCGTCGTCAGCGGTATTCGGCTGCCGCCCATAGATGGAGAGCCAGCCGGGGACGACGAGGACCTTGTTCTCGGTCTTGAAGGCTTCCCCTTCGACGCGGGTGATCCGGGTCAGGGTCTCGAACTGGGCGGGAGGGAAGAAGACGGCGATGAAGCGTTTGGCCACCAGTTCGTAGACCTTGAACTCGAAGTCGTCGAGCTTGTCGGGCGAGGTGCCGGTGGGGATGATCGCGAAGTGGTCGGAGATCTTCGTGTTGTCGAAGACCTTCTTCGTCGGCTTCACCCATCCTTCCTTCAGGGCCTGCCTGGCGAAGGGGGCGAGGGAGGGGGAATCCATCCCCTTGAGCGTCGCCTGGACGTTGGAGAGGTAATCCTCGGGCAGGTGCCGGGAATCGGTACGGGGGTAGGTGAGGACCTTGTGCTTCTCGTAGAGCGCCTGGGCGATCTGGAGGGTCCGCTTTGCCGAGAGGCCGAAGCGGCCGTTGGCCTCGCGCTGGAGGGTGGTGAGGTCGAAGAGGCCGGGCGAGGCCTGGGAACTCGGCTTCCGCTCCTCGGTGACGACGCCGGGCTTCCCCTCGCACTTGGCGTGGATCGCCTCGGCCTTCGCCTGGTCCCAGACGCGCTCGGGGCGGGCTCCCTCGTCCTCTTCCTTGTCCGATTTCTTGAAGTTCTCGTCGAACCAGCGGCCGTCGTAGGTCCCGGCCTTCGCGCCGAAGGCGGCATGGATTTCCCAGTAGGCGCGGGACTTGAAGTCGCGGATCTTCAGGTCGCGCTCGACGATGAGGGCGAGGGTCGGCGTCTGGACGCGCCCGACCGTCGTCAGGATGAAGCCGCCGTCCTTCGAGTTCAGGGCGGTGAGGGCGCGGGTGCCGTTGATGCCGATGAGCCAGTCGCTCTCCGAGCGGGAGACGGCGGCCTGGGCGAGGGGGTCGAGGTCCTTGCCGGGGCGGAGCTTCTCGAAGCCCTGCCGGATGGCGTCCTGGGTCATCGACTGGAGCCAGAGGCGCTGCGTCGGCTTCTTCGATTTGCAGTGCTGGATGATGTAGCGGAAGATCAGTTCGCCTTCCCGCCCGGCGTCGCAGGCGTTGACGAGGTGGTCGACGTCGGGGCGGGCGAGGAGCTTCTTCAGGACGACGAGGCGGCTCTTGCTCTTCTCGATCGGCTTGAGGTCGAAATGGTCGGGGAGGATCGGGAGGCTCTCGAACTTCCAGCTGCGGTGCTTCTTCTGGATGTCGACGGGGAGGCAGAGCTCGAGGAGATGGCCGACGGCGGAGGAGATCACCCACTCGTCGTTCTCGAGGTATTCGTCTTTTTTAGTGAACTTGCCGAGGGCTTTGGCGATGTCGTTGGCGACGCTCGGTTTCTCCGCGATGATCAGACCTTTGCCCATTTATTAATTATGTGAAGTAACTACTTAACCTGTGCGTACGAAGAGCTTGCCCGGGAGTTGCCGGACCAACCGCTTCATTTCAAGGCGGAGCAACGTAGAAGAGACTTTCCCCGATGGCAAACCGCTTTTTGCAATCAGGGTGTCGATGGGGACTTCCTCGGTCCCCAAGGTCTCGAAGAGGAGGGCCTCCTCCGGCGTCAGATCGGCCGGGGCGGGGCGGGAGGAGCCGAGGGCGGTCATCTCCTTCGGCGGGAAGAGGAATTCCATCTCCCCGAGGATGTCGTTCACGTCCTCGACGAGGCGGGCCCCCTCTTTCAAAAGCTGGTGGCACCCCTTCGAGTGGGGGGTATCGATCCGGCCCGGGACGGCGAAGACCTGGCGGCCCTGTTCGAGGGCCTGCTTGGCCGTGATCAAGGCCCCGCTGCCGAGCCCCGCCTCGACGACGAGGACCCCGAAACTGAGGCCGCTGACGATCCGGTTCCGCATCGGGAAATTTTGCTTCTCGGGCTTCGTGCCGAGGGGAAATTCGGAAATCAGGCATCCCGTTTCGGCGATTTTCTCGGCCAGGGAGGCATTTTCAGCCGGGTAAATATGGTCGACGCCGGTGCCGAGGACGGCCCAGGTCGGCCCCTTCGCCGCCAAGGCCCCCATGTGGGCGGCGGTGTCGATTCCCCGGGCGAGGCCGGAGATGACCGGGACCCCGGCATAGGCGATCTGGTAGCCGAGCTTCTTCGCCGTCTCCAAGCCGTAATGGCTGGTGACGCGGGACCCGACGAGGGCGACCCCCTGCTTCCACGTTTCGGGAAGCGTCCCCCGGACGTAGAGGATGAGGGGGGGATCGTAGATCTCCTTCAGGGCCTCGGGATAGCGGTCGTCGTCGGCATGGAGGAGGGTGACGCCGAGGGCCTCGGCCTTCTCGATCTCCGCGGCGGCGGCCCCGCCGTCGGCCCCGTTGCGGATGGAGCGGGCCGACTCCGGGCCGATCCCCTCGACCTGCTGGAGGTCCCGCTCGGTGGCGGTGAAGATGGCCGGGGCGTCGCCGAAGCGTTCCCGCAGGCGCCGTGCTCGAACCGGGCCGATGTGGGGAAGAAGGGAGAGAGTGAGGGTGGCTTCGAGGGGCGTCACGGCGGAAGGGGCGGGAGCTTAGAACTGGCCCGGCGGGGTGGCGATGAGGGAGAGGAGCGCCTCGACGTCGTCGAGGCTGACGTGGTCGGTCACGACAGTCTGGCCGATGGCGGGAAGGAGGATCCAGCGGTTGACGCCGCCCTCGGCCTTCTTGTCGAGTTTCATCGCGCTCAGGATCTTCGTCCGGGTAAGGGGGTCGGAAACCTGCGGGGCGTGGAGGGGGAGGCCCGAGGCGGCGAGGGTCGCCTCGATCTCCCGGACGTCGGCGAGGGGGAGGCCGAGTTTCTTGTGGGAGAGATGGGCGGCGGCCCGGATGCCGATCGAGATCGCCTCCCCGTGGAGGAAGACGCCGTAACCCGCCGCGTTCTCGATGGCATGGCCGAGGGTGTGGCCGAAGTTCAGGGTGGCGCGGAGGCCGGTGGTCTCGAACTCGTCCTTCGAGACGACCTCGGCCTTGATCTCGACCGAGCGGCGGATGATCGGGCCGAAATCCTCGGGCATGCCGTGCCGCAGGGAGCGGAAGAAGGGGGCGTCGGCGATGAGGCCGTACTTGATCACCTCGGCCATCCCGGCGGAGCGTTCCCGGGGGGTGAGGGTGGCGAGGGTCTCGGTGTCGATGACGACGAGGCGGGGCTGGTGGAAGGCACCGACGAGGTTCTTTCCCTCGGGAAGGTTGACCCCGGTCTTGCCGCCGACGCTGCTGTCGACCATCGCCAGGAGGGAGGTCGGGGCCTGGACGAAGGGGACGCCCCGCAGGTAGGAGGCGGCGAGGAACCCGGCCAGATCGCCGATGACGCCGCCGCCGAGGGCGAGGACGGTGTCCTTCCGCCCCAGGCCGCTCCGGGCGAGGAAGGAGAGGAGGGGGCCGAGGCGGGCGAGGTCCTTCGACGCCTCTCCCGGCGGGACGGTGATCGAGTAGGCCTCGCGTCCCGAGGAGCGGATCGAGGCGAGGACGGCCTCGCCGTAGAGGGAATGGACCGATTCGTCGGAGATCAGGGCGACCTTCGGCCCCGCCTTGATCTCGTTGAGCTGGCAGCCGATCATGGTGAGGCCCTTCGGGGCGATGCGGACGACGTAGGAACGGGGGCCGAGGGCGACGGGGATTTCGAGGGGGGCGGGCATGAGGGGAGGTTTTAGAATCCGCGCCGGGGGCCTTGGCGTCAAGTCAGGATGGAAAAAGGGCTTGCCGCTCTCCTTCGCAAAACCTAACCATAATGGTTTTCCAACCACCCCCTCTTTTATGGCCGAATCCCCCATCGACGTCTCTTACGTGGCCCACCTGGCCCGCCTCCAACTGAGCCCCGAGGAAACGGCCCTCTTCCAGAAGCAGCTGGGCGACATCCTTTCCCACGTCGCCGAGCTCCAGAAGGCCGATGTCTCCGGCGTCGTCCAGACCGCCGACGCGCCCGACTTCCGCAACAACCTCCGCGCCGACGTCGAGAAGCCGAGCTTCACCGCCGCCGAGGCCCTCTCCAACGCCCCCCAGAGCGCGAACGACCTCTTCGTCGTCCCCCGGATGGTCGACTAACCCCTTTTCCCCTTTTTCCCATGAGTCTTGTTTACGACGACATCGTTTCCCTCCGCAAAAAGCTCGCCTCGAAGGAGGTCTCCCCCGTCGAGGTGACGGAGGCCCTCCTCGAGCGAATCAGCCAGGTCGACCCGAAGCTGAACGCCTACAACTACCTCAACCCCGAGGCGGCCCTCGCCCAGGCGAAGGCGGCCGATATCACGAAGCCCCTCGGCGGCGTCCCGATCGCGATCAAGGACGTCATCAACGTGAAGGGCGATCCCAACACCTGCGCCTCGAAGATCCTCCAGGGCTACATCGCCCCCTACGACGCCACCGTCATCGCGAAGCTCCGCGAGGCCGGTGCGATCCTCCTCGGGCGGACGAACATGGACGAATTCGCCATGGGCTCTTCGACCGAGAACTCGGCCTGGGGCGTCACCCGCAATCCGTGGGACCTCGACCGCATTCCCGGCGGCAGTAGCGGCGGCTCCGCCGCGGTCGTCGGCGGCCACGAGGCTTTCGCCTCCCTCGGCTCCGACACCGGCGGCTCGATCCGGCAGCCCGCCGCCCTCTGCGGCTGTGTCGGCCTGAAGCCGACCTACGGGCGTGTCTCCCGCTTCGGCCTCACCGCCTTCGCCTCGAGCCTCGACCAGATCGGGCCGTTCACGAAGACCGTCGCCGACTCGGCCCTCCTCCTCAACGTCCTCTCCGGCCACGACGGCAACGACAACACCAGCGCCCGCTGCGAGGTCCCCGACTACACGAAGGCCCTGACCGGCGAGGTGAAGGGGCTCCGCATCGGCGTCCCGAAGGAATACTTCGTCCCCGGCACCGATCCCGAGATCGAGAAGTCGGTCCGCGCCGCCATCGCCCATCTCCAGGCCCAGGGGGCCGAGTTGGTCGAGGTCTCCCTTCCCCATACGGAATACGCCATCGCCGTCTATTACATCATCGCGACCGCCGAGGCCTCGGCGAACCTCGCCCGCTTCGACGGCGTCCGCTATGGCCGCCGCACGAAGGATGCCAAGGACGTCATCGAGCTTTACGGGAAGACCCGCGCCGAGGGCTTCGGCCCCGAGGTGAAGCGCCGGATCATCCTCGGCACCTACGTCCTTAGCTCCGGCTACTACGACGCCTACTACAACCGGGCGCAGAAGGTTCGGCAACTCCTCCGCCAGGACTTCGAGGCCGCCTTCACGAAGTGCGACGTGATCCTCACGCCGACCTCGCCGACCGCCGCCTTCAAGATCGGCGAGAAGGTCGCCGACCCGCTCCAGATGTACCTCGCCGACATCTTCACCATCGCCGTCAACCTCGCCGGGATCTCGGGCATTTCCCTCCCGTGCGGGTTCACCGCCTCGGGCCTTCCCATCGGCCTCCAGATGATCGGGCCGGCTTGGGGCGAGGAAACGCTCTTCCGCACCGCCGACGCCTACGAGCGTTCGACCGACTGGCACAGCCGCCGTCCCAATCTCTAATTCTCGAACCGGGAACTTTCCATGGAATACGAAGCCGTCATCGGACTTGAAGTCCACGTCCAGCTCAACACGCAGACCAAGATGTTCTGCGGGTGCAAGAATGAGTACGGGGCCGCGCAAAACACCCATCTCTGCCCCGTCTGCCTCGGCCTCCCCGGCGCGCTGCCGGTGCCGAACCAGACCGCCGTCGAGAAGACGATCCTCACCGGCCTCATGCTCGGGTGCAACATCGCCCCGCGCTGCAAGTTCGACCGGAAGAATTACTTCTACGCCGACATGCCGAAGAACTACCAGATCTCACAGTACGACGAGCCCCTCTGCCTCGGCGGCGGGGTGCGGCTGAACACGCTCGCCTTCCCGAAGGACGTGCAGAAGGAGCCCCAGGCCCTCGCCGGGAAGGTGATCAACCTCACCCGCATCCACCTGGAAGAGGACGTCGCGAAGTCGGCCCACTACGAGACGCAGAGCGGTGTCGACTTCAACCGCGCCGGGACCCCCCTCATGGAGATCGTGAGCGAGGCCGACCTCCGCACTCCCGAGGAGGCCTTCGCCTATCTCACCGCCCTGAAGCAGATCCTGATCTACGGCGGCGTCAGCGACGCCGACATGGAGAAGGGCCAGCTCCGCTGCGACGTCAACGTCTCGGTCCGCCCCGTCGGCCAGAAGGAATTCGGCACGAAGGTCGAGGTGAAGAACGTCAATTCGATCAGCGCCGTCCGCCGGGCCCTCATCTACGAGATCGAGCGCCAGATCGAGAACGCGAAGACCGGCGTCCCCCAGAAGCAGGAAACCCGCCGCTGGGACGACCCGAAGGGGCAGACCACGCCGATGCGCTCGAAGGAGCAGGCCCACGACTACCGCTACTTCCCCGATCCCGATATCCTCCCGCTCCGCACCGACATCGGCTCCCCGAGCCTCCTCGCCACGGCCCAGGCCGCGATGCCCGAGCTGCCCGAGGCGAAGAAGGCCCGCCTGGCCACGACCTACGGCCTCTCCGACTACCACGCCAGCGTCCTCGCCGCCGAGGTCACCCTCAGCCTCTTCTACGAGAAGGCCGCCGGGCTGGCGAAGAGTGAAAAGGGCAAGGGCGTCGTCGCCAACTACCTGATCAACGAGTACCTCGCCGTCGCGAACGCCGAGGACGAAATCCCCGTCCCCGCCGAGTACTTCGCCGAGCTGGCGAACCTCTTCGAGGACGGCAAGATCAACAACCGGCAGGCGAAGGAGGTCTTCGGCTTCATGCTCGCGGAGAAGAAGGCCCCCGCGGTCATCGTGACCGAGAAGGGCTTCGAGCAGGTGAGCGACACCGGCGCGCTCGAGAAATTCTGCGACGAGGCGATCGCCGGGAATCCCCGCGGCGTCGCCGACTACAAGAGCGGCAAGCTCACCGCCGTCAACGCCCTCAAGGGGTACGTAATGAAGGCGACAAAGGGACAGGCCAACCCGAAGGTGATTGACGAGATTCTCGTAAGGAAGCTGTCGGAGCTGCCGTAGCCATCGCGGGGGCCGGTTCCTCCCGCCGGCCCTCCCTCGCCGCCTGCGGGCCTCCCGCAGCGGGGGCGAGGTCGAGGAGCTTGCGGATCGTCGCCGCCATGAGGCGGGGAGGGACCGGCTTCTGGAGGAAGTTGAAGCCCTCCTTCAGCGCCATTTCCGGGGTCAGCAGGTCCATGTCGTAGCCGCTGGTGAAGATCGTCTTCAGGCCGGGGATGCGGGCGGTCATGAGTCCGGCCAGATCCTTCCCGTTGATCCCCCCGGGCATGATCATGTCGGTGAGGAGGAGGTCGATTCGGGGATGCATGCTGTCGTAGAGGGAGATCGCCTCCGCCCCCGATCCCGCCTCGACGATCTGGTAGCCGAGGTGGCTCAGGAAGGCCCGCAGCGGGGCACGGACGGCCACATCGTCCTCGACGAGGAAGATCGTCTCGCGTCCTCCCGCCTCGTGCTTCGCTCCTCCCTCCAGCCCGACGAGCGGACGGGCGGCCTCCCGGCAGAGGGGGAAATAGATGCGGAAGGTCGTCCCTTCGCCCACGATGCTGGAGACCTCGATCCAGCCGTGGTGCTGCTTCACGATCCCGTGGACCGTCGCCAGCCCGAGGCCGGTCCCCTTGCCCATTTCCTTCGTCGTGAAGAACGGCTCGAAGACCCGGGAGCAGACCTCCTCGGACATGCCGCAACCGGTGTCGACCGCTTCGAGGCAGATGTAGGAACCGGGAGTCCGGTCGGGCCCCTCGGAGGCGCTGTCGGGACCGAAGGTGACCTGCCGGGTGGAGAAGGTGATCTTTCCCCCGTCCGGCATGGCGTCCCGGGAGTTGATCGCCAGGTTCAGGAGGATCTGCTCGATCATCCCCGAATCGGCGTGGAGGAAGGCCGGTTCGGGGGAGAGGGCGAGGAGGAGGCGGACATCCTCGCCCAGGCTGCGGGCGAGCATCTTCCCCATGTCGGCGATCAGGACGTTGAGGTCGAGGTCCCGGCGCTGCATGACCTGCTTCCGGCTGAAGAGGAGGAGCTGTCGGGTGAGGCTGGCGGCCCGCTGGGTGGCGAGGGAGATCTCGTTGAGGGAGTCGGCATGTTCGTCGGAATCTCCCTTTTCGAGGATCCACAGATGGCCCTGGATGGTGGCCAGGATGTTGTTGAAGTCGTGGGCGACGCCTCCGGCGAGCTTGCCGATCGCCTCCATCTTCTGCATCTGCCGGAGCTGCATTTCCATCTCGAGCCGCTCCGTCTGGTCGGAGGAGGCCCCGACGATGCGGAGGGCCTTCCCCGAGGCGTCGCGCTCGATCAGGCCGTGGGAGAGGACCCAGCGGTGGTGGCCTTCCCGGTCCCGGAGGCGGTATTCGATGCGGATGCGGTTGCGGCTGGAGGCGAGGCACTCGTGGAGGTGGTCGAAAAAGCGGCTGCGATCCTCGGGATGGATCCGGGCCTCCCACTGGGCGCGGGTGCTGACCTCGTCGGGCAGGTAGCCGAAGATCTCCTTCCAGCGGGGGGAGACGTAGAGGGTGTCGTCGGCGATGTTCCATTCCCAGATGCCGTCCTGGGTGGCGGTGAGGGCCGAGTTGAGGCGGGCCTCGCTCTCGCGGATGCGGCGCTGTGCCTCGGCGAGGTCGCGCTGGCGGTCGAGGGTGACGAAGGTCCGGGCGACGACGCGGGGGAGGAGGTCGATCAGGGTCCCGTTCTTGATGAGGTAGTCCTGCGCGCCCTGGCGCATCATCTCGACGATCTTCTTCCCGTCCTCGCAGCCCGAGACGACGATGAAGGGGGTCTGCCGCGCCTCGGCGCGGAGGCGGCGGGTGACCTCGGCGCCGTCGATGTCGGGGAGGCCCATGTCGAGGAGGATGAGGTCGGCCTCGTTCTCCTTGAGCCAAGCGAGGGCCTCGTTGCCCGAGGCGGCGGTGAAGACCTTGTAGCCGCCCTCGCGCAGGGTGTCGGAGACGAGGAGGCGGAAGCCCGGCTCGTCGTCGACGGTGAGGATGACGCGGGCGCGGTCGATCCGGGTGGGGGACGGCGCGCCGGGGGCGATCGTCGAAAGGATGGAGGTCGTGGGGATCATGTCGGTCAGGGTTGGGGCGAGGGGATTTGGATCACTCCGATGAAGAGGCCGAGGCAGCGGATCGCGGCGATGAATTTCTCGTAGTTCAGCGGCTTGCGGAGGTAGGCGCTGCAGCCGAGGCCGTAGCACTTCTCCACCTCCCGGGAGTCGTCGGTCGTGGTCAGCATGATGACGGGGAGGCTGCGGAGCTCGGGATCGCCCTTCACCTGGCGCAACACCTCGATCCCGTCGATCTTCGGCATCCGGATGTCGAGGAGGAGGAGATAGCTCTTGTCGGGATCGCGGTTCGCCCGGGGATCGGCATGGCGGCGATAGAGGAAATCGAGGGCTTCCTGGCCGTTGCGCAGGTGGAGCATCGGATTGGCGAGGCCCGATTCCTCCAGGTTCTGCCGGATCAGGATGGCGTGGCCGTCGTCGTCCTCGACGATGAGGATGACGGGGAGGGGGGTGGAATGGGCGGGGCTCATGCGACGGAGGGTTCCGGTTTTTCGACGGGCACCGCGGGGAGCGAGATGTAGAAGGTCGTCCCCTGGGCGACGGCGCTTTCGACCCAGATCTTGCCGTCCTGCCGCTCGAGCATCCGCTGGGCGATGGTCAGGCCGAGGCCCTCGCCGCCGACGCTCTCGGGGTTGAGGCGGTGGAAGATCTCGAAGACCTTCGCCTGGTGCTCGGGCGCGATGCCGATGCCGTTGTCGGAGATCCAGTAGAGCACCCGGCCTTCCTCCTCCTCCCTCTTCCCCCCGACGACGATCCGCATGGGGCGGTCGGGGGAGCGGTATTTCAGGGCGTTGTCGATGAGGTTCGCGATCACCTGCCCGGTATGGGGCCGGTCCCCGAGGCAGGGGGGGAGGGTGATGAGGTCGATCCGGGCCCCCATCTCGTCGACCTGGAACTTCATCGCCGCGACGATCTCGGCGACCATCACGTTCATGTCGAGGGGCTCGACCTGGATCGTCGCCCGGCCCAGGCGGGAATAGCGGAGGATGCCGGAGAGGAGGATGTCGATCTTGTTGGCGCTGGCGTTGATGAAATGGAGGGCCTGGGGGATGACGCTCTCGGCGGAACGCTGGACGACCTCGGCCGGGATCTGCCCGTCCCGGGCGGCGTAGATGCTCTGCCGGATGGTATCGCACGACCGTTCCAGCTGCTTGCCGAAGCCCTGGATGTTGACAAGGGGGGAGCGGAGGTCGTGGGAGATCGTGTAGACGATCATCTCCAGCTCCTTGTTCCGGTCGGTCAGATCCTGGGCGACCTGGATCAGCTTTTTCTCGTTCGCCTTCCGCTCGGTGATGTCGGTGCGGATGGCGACGTACTGGGTCGGCTTCCCCGCCTCGTTCATGCGGGGGAAGACGGTGGTGTCGACCCAATAGAGGCTGCCGTCCTTGGCCCGGTTCAGCACTTCGCCGCGCCAGACCTTCCCCCGGGCGATGGTCTTCCAGAGGTCGGTGAAGAACGACTTCGGATGATGTCCCGAATTGATGATCCGGTGGTCCTGGCCGATGAGCTCCTCGCGGGAGTATTTGGAAAGGGCGCAGAACTGGTCGTTGACCTTCGTGATCTTCCCCGTGGCGTCGGTGACGGCGACGATCGAGTGCTCGTCGAGGGCCGCCTGGATGTCCCGGAGCTCCCCGAGGACCGAGATGAGCTGGCCTTCGTTCGCCTTCCGCTGGGTGATGTCGGTGCGGATGGCGACGTACTGGGTCGGCTTTCCCTCGGCGTTGAGGCGGGGGAAGATCGTGGTGTCGACCCAATAGAGGCTCCCGTCCTTGGCCCGGTTCAGGACCTCGCCGTGCCAGATATGGCCCCGGGCGATGGTCTTCCAGAGGTCGGTGAAGAACGACTTCGGATGATGCCCGGAATTGATGATCCGGTGGTCCTGGCCGATGAGTTCCTCGCGGGAGTATTTGGAAAGGGCGCAGAACCGGTCGTTAACCCTCGTGATCTTTCCGGTGGCGTCGGTGATGGCGACGATCGAGTGCTCGTCGAGGGCCGCCTGGATGTCCCGGAGTTCCCCGAGGACGGCGATCAACTGATCTTCGGGACGATCCTCGCGCAAGACCGTGCCGGTACCGACGGCGGACGAAGGGGGGAGCGAGGGGGAGGGCATGCGGCGGCGTCCGTTTTTTCGGTTCTGCCCAGCCTGCCATAATGGTGTGCTCTTTTCTGTCCTGTTTTGGGGTAAAGCACTGTCCTCGTTTATCCTACAAGAAAAGATCGATTTAGGTTGGAAGAGGGAAAAGGAGGCATGCTAAAAAAGAACTCCTTGGAACGGCTCCGTCACTTTTGGCCGACTTTTTAACGGTTTTAAGTAATCGCTTGGCATGATTGCTATTTTTAGGTAACTAAGTAGACTCGTTTTACGACTTTCACGACTTCTCCCATCGCTCAACCGCTGTGCTTCCCAAAGACGATTACATTCTCGAACTTCTGATCCGCGAGGGGGTGATTTCCTCCTTCGACGCCGATGAGGCGAAAGGCTCCTCCGGGGGCAAAGGCAAGGGAGCGGTCGATTACCTGATTCAATCGGGCAAAATCAACGAGGGGAGCGTCGTCCAGGCGATGGCCAACGACGCCGGCCTCGAATTCCAGGAAGAGATCAATTCGGTCTCCCCGAAGGCGATTTCCCTGTTGCCTCGCGCCGAAGCGGCTCGCTACGGCGTCGTCCCGATCTCCTTTGACGGCACCGTCCTCCGCCTCGGGACGAGCGATCCCTACGACTACGATTCGGTCGACGCCCTCCAGCAAAAGCTGGGGATCGAAATCACCAGCGTCGCCGTCCCGAAGTCCCAGATCGACGCGGCGATCCGCGAGTATTACGGCGACGCCCCCGTCGCCCGGCCCGGCGGCGAAGGCGGCGCGCCGGTCGAGGGTGCCGCCAGCGACGGCGACGCCCCGATCATCCGGATGGTGAACGACCTCATCATCGGTGCCTGCTCCCTCCGGGCGAGCGACATCCACCTCGAGCCCCTCGAAAAACGGTTCCGCGTCCGCTACCGGATCGACGGCGTCCTCCAGGAAATGCCCGATGCCCCGAAGAAGCTCCAGGGCTCGATCATCAGCCGCCTGAAGATCATGTCGAAGATGAGCATTGCCGAGAAGCGGCTCCCCCAGGACGGGCGCATCCAGATCATCCAGCAGAACGGCAAGCAGGTCGACCTCCGCGTCTCGACCGTCCCCACCGTCCACGGGGAGGGGGTCGTCATGCGTATTCTCGACAAGTCGAGCCTCAGCCTCGGCCTGCCCGAACTCGGCTTCCTCAGCGACGACCAGACCGTCATGGAGCGCCTCCTCGGCGTCTCCGACGGCATCGTCCTCGTCACCGGCCCGACCGGTTCCGGCAAGACGACGACGCTCTACGGCTGCCTCAACTTCCTGAACAAGCCCGACCGGAAGATCATCACCGTCGAGGACCCGGTCGAATACCAGCTCTCCGGCATCAACCAGGTCCCCGTCAACGAGGACGTCGGGATGACCTTCTCCGCCGCCCTCCGCGCGATGCTCCGCCAGGCCCCGAACATCGTCATGGTCGGTGAAATCCGCGACGCCGAGACCGCGGGCATCGCCATCAACGCGTCGCTCACCGGCCACCTCGTCTTCAGCACGCTCCACACGAACGACGCGCCGAGCGCCGTCAGCCGTCTGATCGACATCGGGATCAAGCCCTTCCTCGTCGCCTCCTCCCTGCGCGGCGTCCTCGCCCAGCGCCTCGTCCGGAAGATCTGCTCCAAGTGCAAGGTCCCCCATCCGCCGACCGAGGCCGAGGTCCGGGCGCTGAACCTCACCCCCAGCCAGATCGAATCGGCCTCCTTCTCCCGCGGCGCGGGCTGCGACAACTGCCGCGGCACCGGCTTCAAGGGCCGGTGCGGCATCTTCGAGATCTTCCAGATCGACGACGAGATCCGCAGCATGATCAACGACCGCCAGCCCCCCGGCATCCTCCGCGCCCGCGCGCGCGCCCTGGGCATGCGGACGATGCGCGAGGACGGCATCCGCAAGGTCCTCGTCGGCATGACGACCCCCGACGAGGTCATCACCACCACGATGGGGGACAAGTAAGATGGATCCGCTCAGCTACGTTTCCCTCCTGGAGCATCACGGCTACGTCGATGAGACCCAGAAGCAGATGGTCCTCGACGAGCAACAGACCCACGGGAAGGAAGTCCTCGATGTCGTCGAGGACCTCGGCATCCTCTCGAAGGCCGACCAGTACAACATCATCGCCTCCGACCTCGGCACCTCGGTCGTCGACCTCGCCGCGTGCCAGTTCACCCCCGACCTCCTGGAGCGGATCACCCCCCAGGCCGCCCGCCTCCACGGCGCGCTCCCCGTCTACTACGGGGAGGGCGTCCTCTACGTCGCCCTCGTCAACCCGATCGACTCCCAGATCGTCGAGAACCTCCGCTTCGCCGTCGGCGGGGAGATGCAGGTCCTCGTCGCCCCGATCGCCGAGGTCCAGGAAAAGATCGACCAATACTACGGCGCGCAGAACGCCGAGCTCGACGACCTCCTCTCGGAGCTCTCCGGCGTCGACCTCCCGGGCGAGGGGAACGGCGAGAAGCTCGCCCTCGAAGGAGCGGCCGCCGGGCCGATCATCAAGTTCGTCAACACCGTCCTGGCGCAGGCCATCAAGGCGCGGGCGAGCGACATCCATTTCGAGCCCTTCGAGTACGACTTCAAGATCCGCTACCGCGTCGACGGCGCCCTCTACGAGATGTCGCCGCCGCCGAAGAGCCTCGCCATCCCGATCACCTCCCGCATCAAGGTCATGGCGAACCTGAACATCGCCGAGCGCCGCGTCCCGCAGGACGGCCGCATCCAGTCGGTGATCGGCGGGAAGCCGGTCGACCTCCGCGTCTCCTGCCTCCCGACCCAGTTCGGCGAGAGCGTCGTGCTCCGCGTCCTCGACCGCTCCGCGGTGAACCTCGACCTCGAGGCGCTGAACCTGCCGCCCTACATCTACACCTACATCTGCGAGGCGATCGAGAAGCCGAACGGCATCTTCATCGTCACCGGCCCCACCGGCTCGGGCAAGACGACGACGCTCTATTCCTGCCTCCGCCGCATCAACAGCATCGAGACGAAGATCCTGACGGTCGAGGATCCCGTCGAATACGAGATGGAAGGGGTCATGCAGGTTCCGGCCAACGAGGGGATCGGCCTCAACTTCGCCCGCGTCCTCCGCGCCTTCCTCCGCCAGGACCCCGACAAGATCATGGTCGGTGAAACCCGCGACCTCGAGACGGCCCAGATCGCGATCCAGGCCTCCCTCACGGGTCACTTGGTGCTGACGACGCTCCACACGAACGACGCCCCGGGCGCCGTCACCCGTCTCATCGACATGGGCGTGGAGCCCTTCCTCATCGCCTCGGCCCTCGAAGGGGTGCTGGCGCAGCGGCTCGTCCGGAAGATCTGCAAGAATTGCCGGACGCCCTACGAGCCTTCCGAGACTGTCCTCGCGCAGTTCGGGCTCTCGGCGCACGAGGTCGGGGACAAGAATTTCTATTACGGGGCCGGGTGCGATCAATGCAATCAAACCGGGTATAAGGGACGCAAAGGTATTTACGAGCTCCTGGACATCAGCGAGCCGATTCGCGATCTCATCAATCAACGGGCCCCGTCCGTCGTCATCCGGCAGAAGGCGATCGAATTGGGCATGGTGACGCTCCGTTCCGACGGGTTGCGCAACATCTTTGATGGGGAAACCACAATCGAAGAGGTCCTGAAGTATACCTAGGAAGAACCCGTTCTTGTTTTACGGAACGGTTTTACCTAAATCTAAAATCCATCCCCCCTTAATATCATATGCCCACGTTCTCCTATATCGCCGTCGATGGCTCGGGACAGCAAATCACCGGGCAGGTCGACGCCAAGGACCAGGCCGCCGCCGCCGCGCAGATCAAGCAACAGGGTTACTTCCCCACCCGCATTTCCCAGGGCGGGGGAGGGGGGGCGGCCGCCGCGCCGGTCAAGCAGGCGAAGAAAAAGACCGGCGGCACCGTCAAGTCGAAGGTCCTCACTGTCTTCACCCGCCAGCTCGCGACCCTTATCAGCGCCGGCCTCCCGCTCCTTCGCGCCCTCCGGACGCTCGGGAAGCAGGAGCGCAATCCGGTCCTGAAGGCGACGATCGAGGCCCTCGCCGAATCGGTCGAATCGGGCGGCACTTTCTCCGAGGCCCTCGCGCTCCATCCGAACATCTTCACCAAGCTCTATGTGAACATGGTGAAAGCCGGTGAAATGGGCGGCGTCCTCGACGTCGTCCTCGCGCGGTTGTCCGAGTTCCAGGAAAAGTCCGAGCGGATCAAGGGCAAGATCACCTCGGCGATGGCCTACCCCGTCGTCGTCCTCTTCATCGCCTTCGGCATCCTGATCTTCCTGATGGCCTTCATCGTCCCGAAGTTCCAGGCGATCTTCAAGGACATGCTCAACGGCGCGGCCCTTCCCTGGCTCACCCAGATGGTCATCGACCTCAGCGACATGCTGGTGCAGCACTTCATCGTCATCTTCGGCTTCCTCGCGGTCGTCGTCGTCTCGATCAAGGTCTTCATGAGCACCGCCTACGGCATGCGGCTGACCGACAAGGTGAAGCTCCGGCTCCCCCTCCTCGGCGACCTCATCACGAAGACGGCGATCTCTCGCTTCACCCGGACCCTCGGCACCCTCGTGAGCAGCGGCGTCTCGATCCTCGCGGCGCTCAACATCACGAAGGAGACGGCGGGCAACCAGATCGTCTCGGACGCCATCGGCAAGATTCACGACAGCGTCAAGGAGGGCGAGACCGTCGTCGGCCCCCTCGAGGCCTCGGGCATCTTCCCCCCCATCGTCGTCAGCATGGTCCAGGTCGGCGAAGAAGTCGGCCGCCTCCCCGAGATGCTCGTCCGCGTCGCCGACGTCTATGACGAAGAGGTCGATGTCGCCGTCGGCGGCCTCACCAGCCTCCTTGAGCCGCTCATGATCGTCGGCCTCGCCTTCGTCGTCGGCACCATCGTCATCGCCCTCTTCCTCCCGCTCATCAGCATCATCCAGAACCTCGGCAACCAGACGGGTTGATTCGGGAACGCGTTTCCCTTAGCCTCCGGTCATGGCCGAAAAAGCGAACGCCAAAGCCAAGCCTGCCCCCAAAGGCGGCAAGGCATCGGGAGGCAAGGGAAAGAAAGGCGGGAAGAATCTCTTCTCGTGGTTCCTCCTCGCCGTCCTGGCGGGAGGATTGGCCTGGGTCGTCTGGCCCTTCTTCAGCCCCCTTCCCAACGCGGTCCCGGCACCGAAGCAGGCGGCGCAGCAGACCACCCAGCAGCTCCGCCAGATCGCGGGCCAGAACCCCGACGCCGAGGTCTTTAATCCCGAAGGGAAAGAACTCGGTGCCGACGCGGTAAAAAAAAAGTAGAGACCCCGGCGGCCTCGGCCCCTCCTCCTCCGCCTGCTCCTGTTCCGGCTCCTCCGATCCCGCCCGCCCCGCCGGTCGCACCGAAGCCTAAGGCCTCGGTGCCCGCCGTCGTTCCAGCCCAGGCTCCTGTTCCCCCTCCGGCTCCCGCCCCGATCAAGGCGGAACCCGCCGCCCCCGTTTCTCCGCCCACTCCGTCGGCGGCGACCACGATCGATGGGCCGTCACCCTCGACGGACAGCAGCGTTTCCGTTTCCGCTCCCTCTGCGGCACCGATTCCCGTGCCCGCGGTGGTCCCGCCGCTCCTCGATTTCCAGGTCGCCCTGGAACGGCACCGCTTTTCCTGCGGCTTCATCGACGGCACCGACGGGGATCGCTCCACCAAAGCCCTCCGCGCCTATCAGGAGAGCCGGGGCCTGCCGGTGACCGGCGTGGCCGATGCGGCGACGTGGCAGGCCCTGCAAGGGGAGGGGGCTTCCACGCCGCTCACCACCTACACCGTCACGCCCGAGGACGTCGCCGCCGTCGTCCCGGTGCCGCACGGGTGGAAGGAAAAGGCCGCCGCGCCGACAATGGGATACACCGCCATCTGGGACCTCCTGGGGGAGAAGTTCCACGCGAAACGCTCCTTCCTCATCGCGCTGAATCCCGGGCAGCCCTCCCCCCAGGCGGGGGCGGTCCTGCGCGTTCCGGCCCTCCGTCCCTTCGCCCCGACTCCTTCCGCCGCGAAGGTCCGCATCCGGCTCGCCGAGCGGAGCATCGATGTCCTCGACACCACGGGAAAAGTCGTCGCCCATTTCCCATGTTCCATCGCGAAGGACAAGGAGAAGCGGCCCTCGGGCTCCCTCGCCGTCAAAGTCATCGCCGTTCATCCGAACTACACCTTCGATCCGAAGCTCTTTGCCGATGCGGCCAAGGCCGAGGGGATCACGGGACGCCTCATCATCCCGCCCGGCCCGCGCAACCCCGTCGGGGCCGTCTGGATCGGCCTCAGCCTCCCCACCTACGGCATCCACGGCACGCCCGAGCCGGAGAACGTCTCCCGGACGCAATCGCACGGCTGCTTCCGCCTGGCGAACTGGAACGCCGAGGCCTTGGCGAAGATGGTCAGGATCGGTACGCCGATTGATGTGGAACCCTAAGGCCGCGTCGTCTCGGCCAGCACTCGGACGCCTGATTCCTCCCAAGCGGACAGGGGAACTAGCGGACCCTTTCTACCGAGACAACGGCCTGATGCGGTACGGCTAGAGCAGTTCACGTCTATCAGACGGGGAGGTTCAGGAGGGGCAAAATGCCGTCGCGGTAGCGACACTCGTTTTTCCGGGGAGACTAACTGGCATGGCCGGGAGGCAAGCCCCTCTTGCGTCTTAGAACACGTGCGGATCGCCTTCAGCTGTATAGGATCTCTGCCCGGTCCCGAAGGAGCATTCACTGCCCCCCGCCCTCCCTGCTACGCCCGATATTCCCGGTTCGGATCGGTGCCGAAGGCGTCGCGGATATGCCGTATCTCCGGCGGCTGCGCCGGGGAAAGAAGGACTTCGACGATGTCGAAGCGATACAGAATCACCGCGCTCCGGTTTTTCCCCCGGTGAAGCTCCCGAAGATAGAGCTGGGCGGCGCGGACGAGACGGGCCCGCTTCATCCGGTCGACCGCCTCGGAGGGCTGGCCGTGGAGGACGTCGCGGCGGGCCTTCACCTCGACGAAGGCGAGGGTATCGCCGTCGCGGCAGACGAGGTCGATCTCGTTCTTCTCGATCTTGAGGTTGCGGAGCAGGATCTTGAGACCGCTCCGTTTCAGCGAACGGGCGGCGACCCGTTCCCCGTAGATCCCGATGGCGCGGGAATCGCGTTCCTCAAAGAAGAAGGCCGGGGTCGGCTTCCGATCCGACGGGGGCAAAAGAGCGGCGATGAAGCGGCGTAGGGCCATGGCGTCTCAGGGCGGCGAGGTGCTGGGCGGTACCGTAGCCCTTGTGGATCTCGAAGCCATACTCGGGATGGGTCGCCGCCCAGGCGATCATCGTGGCGTCCCGGGCCTCTTTGGCAAGGATCGAGGCGGCGGAGATCGAGGGGACCTTGGAATCCCCCTTGATGATCGCCTTGCCCGGGATGTTGACGGGAGGGCAGTCCCGGCCATCGATGAGGAGGTAGTGGGGGAGGGGGGAAAGGGCCTCGACGGCGCGGCGCATGGCCAGCAGGGTGGCGCGGAGGATGTTGTGGGTGTCGATCTCCTCCGGTGTCGCCTCGGCGAGGGCGAAGCGGACGCCGGGATGGGCGCGGAGGGCGGCGGCGACCTCGGCCCGGTGGGGGGCGGAGAGCTTCTTCGAGTCGTCGAGGAGGGGATGGTCGAACCCCTCGTCGGGAAGGATCACGGCGGCGGCGACCACGGGGCCGGCGAGGGGGCCCCGTCCCGCCTCGTCGATCCCGGCGACGAGGGCATAGCCCCGGCGGCGGAGGGCGATCTCGAATTGAAAACGCAACGAAAAGCGGCACTCCCCAGGCGTTTCGGAAGGGAGATCCGAGGGATCTCCCAGCAAATCGGCCTGGCGGAGTGCCGCCTTGTCTTTCGCTTTGCCTTTGGAAACGGCTTTGGGTTTGAGGCCCATAACCCGGTTCCAGTCGGCGGAGCGAACTACGAACTAGAGCGCGAGGGCGTTCTTGCCCTTGCGGGTGCGGAGGAAGTGGAGCTTGGCGCGGCGCACGGTGGCGGAACGCTTCACTTCGACTTTCTCGACGCGGGGCGAGTGGAGGGGGAAGACGCGCTCGACGCCTTCGCCGTAGCTGATCTTGCGGACGGTGAACATGGCGTTGAGGCCACGGCCCTTGCGGGCGATGACGGTACCCTCGAAGATCTGGGTCCGCTCCTTTTCGCCTTCCTTGACGCGGGTATGGACCTTCACGTCGTCACCGATGGTGAACTCGCTGGGGGCCGCCTTGAACTGCTCGCTTTCGATTTTTTCGATTAACTTCGACATATCTTTTCTCTCTACGTTTTTGCCTGTTTCAGGTCAGGTCGAACCCGCGCGGTTTTGCGCACTGCACAATCTTGTCTCCACGCGGCTATCTTCGCGTGGTCGCCGGAGAGCAATATCTCCGGCACTTTCCAACCCCTGAACTCGGGAGGCCGAGTATACTGGGGTCCTTCCAAAAATCCATCAGAGAACGAATCGCTCCCGGCCGATTCTCCGTTGCCGAGGACTCCCGGCAGGAGGCGGACGACGGCGTCGATGACGACCATGGCGGCAACGGTCCCGTTGGTCAGGACGTAATCGCCGATGCTCACTTCCTCGTCGACCAGATGCTCGATGATCCTTTCGTCGAGCCCTTCGTAGTGGCCCGAGATCAGGATCAGCCGTTCCTGGTTGCTCCACTCCTGCGCGACGGCCTGCCTGAAGACCTTCCCGCCGGGGGACATCAGCACCACCTTGCCGGGCCGGGGATCCTTGGAGCGGACATCCTCGACGGCGGCAAAGAGGGGCTCGCACTTCAGGACCATGCCGGGACCGCCCCCGTAGGGACGGTCGTCGACGATCCGGTGCTTGTCGGTCGCATAGTCGCGGAGCTGGTGGAGATGAACCTCAACCAATCCGGCCTGCTGCGCCCGGCCCAAGATCGTCTCCTGCAAGGCTCCTTCGAGCATGCCGGGAAACAGGGTGATGACATCGATCCTCACCGTGCTTCGCTCTCTTTCTCTAAACTGACAAAGAACAAATTCTAAAATCGTTCCGAAGAGGGTTTGACCCGCTCTTTCGGACCTCGATCAGGCCGCGCTGTTCTCGAACAGCTGGACCGTGACCCGCGTATCGCTCCGGGAACCTGCCGCGTTCAGCACTCCCCGGATCGCGTTGATCGTCTTGCCGTTCCGTCCGATCACCCGTCCGATGTCCTCGGGGTGGACCGAAATCTGGAACGTCGTATGGCCCGTTTCCTCGATCTGGCGCAGGTCGACATCGTCGGGATGACGGATGAGACGCTGGAGAACCAATTCAAGGAAGTAACGCATTGTTCGGGCCTTTCTTCTCTGGACGATCCGCGGCGTTCGCTTGGAACGCTTGAAATAACTTAAGCAGCGGCGGCGGCGGCCTTCTTCGTCTTCTTCAGAAGGCTGGCGACGGTCTCGCTGGGCTGGGCGCCGTTCTTGATCCAGAACTCGACGCGGTCGACCTTGAGGGTCGAGACGTTGGTCTTCTTGGTGGGATCATAGGTGCCGACCTGTTCGATGAACTTGCCGTCACGGGGGCTCTGCTTGTCGGCGACGACGATCCGGTAATAGGGCCGGTTCGTGGTACCTTCACGACGCATCCGAATGGAAACTGCCATAATCTTTCTCTGTCCTTTTTCTTCTGACTGACTTTTTCTCTCTTCTAGCCCCGCTTTCCCATCATGCGGGAAAGCATTTTCTCCGGGCCGCCGCCTTTCCCTCGGGAAAAACGGCTCATCATTTTCTTCATCTCCTCGAAGCGATGGACGACGTCGTTCAACTCCGTCACGCTCGTCCCGCTTCCGCGGGCGATGCGTTGCCTGCGCTTCGCATTGAGTATGTCCGGTTTGCGACGCTCCTGGGGAGTCATGGAAAGCACCATTGCCTCCACGCGCCTCATTCGCTTTTCGTCAAAGCCGGAACTGGCCACCTTAGGCATCCCGGGGATCATGCCAAGCAAATTCTCCATGGGGCCCAGTTTTCGCATGAACCGCATCTGATCGATGAAGTCCTGGAGGTCGAAGGAGTTTTTACGTAATTTCTCCTCCATCTTGACCATCGAGTCGGCATCGAAGGCTTCCTGGGCCTTTTCGACGAGGCCGACGATGTCGCCCATGCCGAGGATGCGGCCGACGAGCCGTTCGGGGTCGAAAACCTCGAAGGCGTCCGGTTTTTCGCCGACGCCGAGGAATTTCACCGGGATTCCGGCGGTCCGCTGCATCGAGAGGGCGGCACCGCCCCGGGCATCGCCGTCGAACTTGCTGAGGACGATGCCGGTCAGGGGGACGTGCTCCTTGAAGGCCTGGGCGATCTTCACGGCGCTCTGGCCGGTGGCGGAGTCGGCGACGAGGAGGGTTTCCTGGGGCTCGATGATGGCGGAGACTTCCTTCAGCTCGGCCAGGAGGGCCTCGTCGAGGTCGAGGCGGCCCGCGGCGTCGAAGATGAGGACGGCGATCCGTTCCTTCTCGGCTTCGGCCCGGGCCCGGCGGGCGAGGTCGGCGGGGGTCTTCTCCTCCGGCCAGAACCAGACGGGGATGTCGATGCTCTTGCCGAGGGTCTGGAGCTGCTGGACGGCGGCGGGCCGGGTGATGTCCCCGGCGACGAGGGCGATGCGGTGTTCCTTCACCCGCTTGCGGAAATGAAGGGCGAGCTTCGCGGCCGTGGTGGTCTTGCCCGCGCCGTTGAGGCCGGTGAGGAGGATGCGGAGGGGGCGGGCGGAGGAGAGCTCCGGGTTCCCCTCGGAGAAGAGGCGGAGCATCTCATCGTGGAAGATTTTGACGAATTGCTGGCCGGGCTGGATGCTTTTCAGGACTTCCTCGCCCAGGCACTTCTTCTTGACCTCGTCGCAGAGGTCCTTCGCGATCTGGTAGTTGACGTCGGCGGCGAGGAGGGCGAGGCGGACCTCGCGGACGGCGTCGGCGACGTTGCTCTCGGAGAGCTTGCCGTAACCGCGCAGGTTCTTGACGACCGATTCGACCTTTTCCTGGAGAAATTCGAGCATGGGAAGGGAAAAGGATGGCACAACCGCTCCCTCGAGGGAAAGCGAAAGGAATGGACGGGGAAATGGAGCACGATCTATAACCTACCCGTGCTCCAGCGTGTGATTGAAAGACCCGATCACCAGAGAAACTTTTATCTCGACGCTCTCCGGGGCGTGGCGGTCCTGATCGTCGTCTTCTCCCACGCCAGCAACGAGCATCACGACATCGTCCCCGGGCTCCATCTCCAAGGGGTGGGCAAGATGGGGGTCTGGCTTTTCTTTGTCCTGAGCGCGTTCCTCCTGACGCGGCGGCTGGTGGAGGAATTCGACGCCGGGAAGGCCCCGGTGGGGACGATCCTGGTCCGTTACGGGATCCATCGGCTCTGCCGCATCTTCCCTCTCTATCTCCTGGTGGTCTTCGGACATGCGCTTTGGCTGGGACGGGGCGGGGAGGGGATGTGGTATTTCTTTTGGCGGAATGCCTTGCTGCTGGAGGGGCACCGGGAGTTCTGGGTCATCCCGGTCGAGGTGAAATATTACGCGGTGATGCCGCTGTTCTGCCTCCTCCACGTCTTCCTCTGGCGGCGGCGCTTCGTCCCGGCGTTGGCGGTGCTGGGAGGGATCGCCCTGGGCTGTTCGTGGCATTGGGCCCTCGACGCGGGGAACAAGAACACCCTCCTGCTCTGGCCTTATTTCGCGATCTTCGCCGTTGGATCGCTGCTGGCGGTCATGCCGCCGAAGCTCTTCCGTTTCTGGGGTTCGCGGGGGATGACGGCGGGGGCGCTGATCCTCCTCCTCGTTCCGCTCTTCTGCATCCTCGGCCATTCGACGACGGTGACGATGCCCCGGCTCTATGTGTGGAGCCCGCTCTTGGCGGTGCTGTGGTCGTCGGTGCTGGCCTTCGGCCTGACCCATGGGCGGAACCTGCCGATGCCGGTGCTGAGCGGGCTCGCGGCGGGAACCCTGCGGGGGGTGGGGCGGATCAGCTTCAGCATCTACCTGCTTCATTATCCGATCCTGAAGACCCTGCTGGCCCACCCCGTCCTCCCGGGCGGATTACAGGGGATTGCCTCCCTGGTTCTCGTCCTTTTTGCCGCCTATTTTAGCTGGAGATTCGTCGAGGAACCTTGTATCCTTTTTGGAAAGCAGTGGGGGGAAAGAGTAGGACACAAGGGTATATATGCTAGCTTCAATCGATCTGCCGCTGAATGAGCGCGGCCTGCGGGATCTCTGCGATCTCCGCACCATTCGCAACGAGGAGGAATGCGCCAAGGCCAAGGCCGTGCTGGCCCGCCTGGCTGCCGCCGACCGGCCCGATTCCCCGCTGAACTGCGCCCAATCCGACTACTACGAGGCCCTGGCCACGTTGGTCTGGATGTGGGAGCAGTCCGACGGGGCCTCGGTCCGCTGGCCCCGTCAATAGCCCTATCTAGTAGGTGTCGACGAGGGAGCCGACTTCGAGGGCCTTCGCGAGGACGGCTTCCGAAACCGGCTTCTCCGTCCGGACGATCACGGTGCGGGCATCGCCGGGGAAGAGGTCGAAGAAATTGTCCTCGGCCCGGTAGGCGACCTTGCGGAAGTGGAAGAGGACCGCGTGCTGGTAGACCGGCGAGGTCAGCTTCAATTCCCACCGCAACGGATCGAGCTGCTTCAGTTCCGTCCCGATCTTCCCCTGCGGCAGCGGCAGGTTGCGGGGCGCGGTCAGGAAGACCGTCTGCCGGGAGATCTCGCCCGAGGCCGCCTGGAGGACGACGCGGAGGTAGAGGAAACGCGCGCCGTATTGCGCCATTTCCTTCGTGAAATCGAGCTTCAGTTCCCGGACCGATTTGACGCAGGCGAGCTTCACCGCCTTGCTCCCCTTGCGCAGCGTTCCCTTTGCGAGGTGCTCCAGCGACCAGCTGAGCGTCCCCGTCGTCGGCTTCGCGCCGTCGTAGACGGAGTAGAGGTCGACCCGGCCGATGGTGCTCGTCACGGTGTTGCACTTGCCGATGATCTCGTCGCCCGGGACGTGGGCGCTCACGAGGAGGGGGGCGAAGAAGCGTTTCGCCTCGTAGTGGAGGGCCTTCCAGGTGCCGCCGAACTCGATGCTGCTCCAGGAGGCGACGGGCCAGTTGTCGTTCAGCTGCCAATAGAGCGCCCCCATGGTGCGGGGCATCGAGCGGCGGAAGTGCTCGACGCCGACCTTCATGCAGTAGGCCTGGTTCAGCTGGGAGAGGTAGGCGAGGGAGGCGTAGTCCTTCGGGAAGCGGTAGAGCCGGGAGACGTAGTCGAGGATGATCTGGTTCCCCGCGCCGTTCTTCTGGTGGTTCTCCATCTCGGGGCCGAAGGCGTTGAAATCCTTCGGATCGCAGAAGGTCGCCGCGACCTCGGGCGAGCAATAGGACTGCATGCCGAACTCGGAGCAGAAGCGGAAGTTTTTCTCCTCGTACCGCTTCACCGGCTTCCGCTCGTGCCAGACTTCCCAGAAGTGGCAATCGCCGGCGCGTTCGTTGTTGTGGCCCTTCTCGTAACCCTCGGGGTTGTGGGGGGAACAGGGCCAATAGGGGGTCGTGCCGTCGCGGCGTGCCACCGCGTCGGGAAGGATCCTGTAGAAGACATCCTCGTAGGCTTTCTTCCGCTTCGGCGTCTTCACGATCTCGTTCGGCATCTGCTCGATCTCGTTGTTGCCGCACCAGAGGGCGAGGGAGGCGTGATGGGAGAGGCGGCGCACCTGGTGGTCGGCCTCGAGGCGGACCTGTTCGAGGAAGGCCTTGTCCCCGGGATACTGGGCGCAGGCGAACATGAAGTCCTGCCAGACCAGGAGGCCCTTCTCGTCGCAGAGGTCGTAGAACTCGGTCTTCTCGTAGACGTTCCCGCCCCAGACGCGGATCATGTTCATGTTCGCCTCGACGGCCGAGGTGAGGAGGTCGTCATAGAGGTCGCGCCCGCACTCGGTGATGAAGGCGTGGGCGGGGACCCAGTTCGCCCCCTTGGCGAAGATCACCCGGCCGTTGACGACGAACTGGAAGCTCTCGCCGAACCGGTCCTTGTGGCGGTCGAGGACGATGGTGCGGAGGCCGATCCGTTTCGTCCACGTGTCGAGGACGGTTCCCTGCGCGTCGCGGAGTTCAAGGGCGACGGTGTAGAGGGGCTGGGCTCCGAGGCCGTTCGGCCACCAGAGGGCCGGTTTCGCGATCGTCGCCTTGTTTCCCTTCACCTCGGCGACGACCTTGCCGTCGAGCGAGACGGTTCCGGTGATCTTCGTTCCCTTCCCCTTTCCGGAGAGGACGGGATCGAAGGCGAGCTCGACCCGGTCCTGCTTTTTCGCGTGCTTCTGGACGACGCGGACCGATTCGATCCGCTTCTCGCTCCAGGCCTCGATCCGGATTGGCATCCAGATGCCCGAGGTGGCGAAACGGGGGCCCCAATCCCAACCGAAGGAACAGGCCTGCTTCCGGATGCGGGAACTGCCGCCGATCGGATCGTTCCACTCGACGAGGTCGGCGACCTTCTCCTTGTTCGCGGCCATCCGGGCGCGGATGTATTTCATCGGGCTGGTGAACCGGATCTCGAGGAGGTTCTCTCCCGGGCGGGCCGTCTTCGCGATGTCGAGGCGATGGGCGACGAACATGTTCTCCGAGGCGCCGATCTTTTTTCCGTTCAACTTTAACTCGGCGATGGTGTCGAGCCCCTCGGCGACCAGCTCGACGTGTTCCTCGCGGAGGAGGGCGGGGGCGATTTCGACGGTGCAGCGGTAGGTCCAATCCTGCTCCTCGATCCACTGGAGGTCCTGTTCATTCCGTCCCCAGAACGGCTCGGCGATCAGCTTATGGCGGAGGAGATCGGTGTGGACGCAACCGGGAACGACGGCTTCGATCCACTGCTTGGAAGCCGGTTCGAGCAATTGCCATTTGGACGTCAGGGCGAGGGAATAAGGCATGGTTGGCGAAGGTAAAAGCGTTGGAGGGTGGTTTATCGATTAAGAAAAAATCGTATTCCATTCATTAATCCCCTTTTAAATTAATCTTCAATCCTATCTAATATAGAAAAAGTGGGAATCGTTGCCAAAAAGTCGGAAGAGTGGAAGGAGGACGTTGCTTACCCCCGTTCTTTGGTCCGGGTCGGCCATTATCACCAACCCGCGGGGTGCGAGCCGCTCTTCGAGACGATCCGTTTCGGGCGGGAATTGATCGAGCTCGTCACCGGAGGGCGGGGTTGGGTTTCGGTCGAAGGGAAGTGGGTCGAGGTCACGGCGGGGGCGTTGATCTGGCAGGTCGAGGGGGACCAGACGATTGCCCGGAGCGACTGGGACAATCCCTACCGCTGCCTCGCCGTCGAGATTGCGACGCCCTACCTGCGGGGCCTCCGCCGCGCCCCCCGGGTCGCTTGGTGGCACGACGTCGAGGAGGTCAACCGCTTCACCGACGAGGTGGTCCGTTGGTCGGTCGACGACCGGGTCGACCGGACCGGGCTGCTGGCTTACATTTACGGGAGGCTCCTTTTCCAGTCCCGGCTCTCGGCGAGGACGCAGGTGCGGGAGGAGGACGCCCTGCCGGAGCCGCTGCGCCAGGCGCTCTCCCTCCTGGAGTCGGGAGAGGAGGGGAAGGCCCTCCGCCTCGGCGAGGTGGCCCGCCGCGTCGGCTGGTCGCTTCCCTACCTTCACGAGGTCTTCCGGACCCGCCTGAACACGACGCCCCACGAGATATCCCTCCGCAGCCGGATGCAGCGGGCGCGGGAGCGGCTGGCGGCGACCGACCAGCCGATCAAGCGGATCGCCGCCGATTGCGGCTTCGGCAGCGCCGCCGCCTTCTGCTACGCCTTCAAGGAGCGGGTCGGCGTCACCCCGCTCAGCTACCGCCGGACGGCGACCTCGACGCGGCGGGGCTGAGAGCGCGGGAGAAGCGGCTCCCTTTCCCCTCCTATTTATCCTTCGCGACGACGACGCTGATCACCTCGTAGATGATGACGGTCGTGAAGGTGACCATCAGCCAGATGAGGACGGCCTCGATGGGGAGGCCGTACCAGCCGTCGATGAAGAGGCCGACCATCTGCTGCCGCTGGTAGCCCCACCACTGGTAGGGGGCGGCGAGGCTCGCCTCCCACAGGAGGCTGACGAGGAGGATGAAGAGGAGGGTGAAGCTGAAGGCCTGCCAGTTGATCCGGGGCTTCGCGACGGGATAGAAGAGGCCGCTCGGGACGATGGCGGCGACGATGATGAAGGTGATGTAGCCGGGGAAGCTGTGGTAGCCGCTGTGGGTCTGGTAATAAAGGTCGGCGGCGACGATGGCGAGGAGGCCCCAGATGATCGAGACCCAGTGGAGATGGGTCGGCTTGAGGAGGTTCCTCGGCTGGAGCTGCACCTTGGCGGCGGCCTTGGAGAGGTGCTTGCTCCGGGCGGCGTAGGCGGAGAGCCACGATTCATTGGCCCAGACATAGATCAGGAGGACGGCGATGATGCCGACGAGGTAGAAGGCGAACTCCTCGATGGGGAGCGCCCCGGTCACCCACTTCCACGTATAGAGATCGAAGCCGGGGAGGTAGATCCCGAGGACGGCCTGGGTGTTGTTGAAGGTGAAGAAGATCTCCCCGAAGAGGAGATCGAGGAGGAAGCCGAGCGGGGTGATGATCCCGACGGTGATGTAGAAGGCCTTCCGGGGGAAGGAGCGCGCGGGGTTGGCGTGGAGCCAGATGAGGATGAAGAGCGTCGGGACGATGAAGAGGAGAAGGCTCCAGGTGTAGCCGAGGGGGGAGGGATCGAGGTTCGGCGGGACCATGGCATTCGCCACCCGGACGGTCTTCAGCGTGAAGTAGGAGGGGATGAGGAGGGCGGCGAGGACGGCGAAGACGACGGAGGCGCGCTTCGCTTTCTCGATGGCTTTGGCTTTCAGGTTCTGGAGGAGGGTGGGGGGCATCGAGGAGGAAATTCCCATGGGAGATACTTGGTGTCCAGAAGGAATACGTGCTCCATTTTCGGATCGATTCCCGGGCGGGAAAAAAGCGTCTCGCTCCCCGGTGGGAATTATGCGATGTGAAGGGACAACATCCTATGGAACGCAATGTGACAGTGGCGGTGCGCCTGATCGGTCTTTTCCTGGCCCTGGCCGGTTTCGCGCTGGGGGCGGGGAACCTCCTCCAGGCCCTCGGCGAAATCGACGCGATCTATATCGATCTCTTTTTCCGCGCCCGGCTGGTGCCGCCGACGGTTCTGTTCTTCACCGGCGCGGCGGTGATCTTCCTGAGCCGGAACCTTGCACGCTGGCTGCTTCATGGGCTTTCGCGGGAATAACGTTCCCGTTTTCCCGGTCCTTCTGGGCCGTGGTCTTGGGGCGCTGTTCCTCGCCTTGCTTTCTCTCCTTCCGGTCGAGGCGGAGCCCGCTTCCTCTCCCGGCACGCTGGCCGAGCTGGAGGCGGCGGAGCCCGGCCTGATCGCCACGGTGCTGGGAGAGGTCGATCTCTCCCGCCCCGGGCTGGAGGCGGTCAAGGAACATCGCCTCCACGGGGAGACCGTCGCCGCCGGGGAGGCGCTCCTCGCCTACTATGCCGGGGCGGGGGTGAAACGGTTTCCGTGGCTGGGCGCGGAACGTTTCCAGGCCGAAACGGAGGGTCAGCGGGAAGAAGCCGAGGCGGCGCTCCACGGGACCTTCACCCTTCAGGGGGTGACGGGGACGCAGCAGCGGACCGCCTCGGGCGGGATCGATTGGAATCATTACGGCCCGAGGAAGGACCCCGAGTGGGCCTGGATGTTGAACCGGCAGGCGTGGTTCCTCGATTACCTCGCCAGCTGGTCGATCACCCATGACGGGCGCTACGTCCGGGCCTTCGACGCGCAGGTGACCGACTGGATCGTCGCCCATCCCTCCGCCCCCTCGGGGAACAGCCATGATTCCCCCGCCTGGCGCTCGCTCGAGATCGGGCGGCGGCTCCTGGAAACGTGGCCCGCCGCCTTCTACGGTTTTGCCGGAAGCGCCGATTTCCGTCCCGCCACCCGGATGCGGATGTTGGCCAGCATCGCCCTGCAGGCCGATTCGTGCCTCCTTCATCCGACGCCGCGCGGGAATCATCTGAATACCGAGTGCCTCGGCCTGGCGGCGGCGGCGGCCTACTGGCCCGAGTTCCGGGACGCCCCGGCGTGGCTCGACGCCTCGGTCGCGCGGCTGCGGCGGGAGTATGCCAACCGGGTCTATCCCGACGGGGCGCAGATGGAACTTTCCGATCACTACCAGATCGACGTGGCGACGGCCTACCAGAAGGTCGCCACCTTCCTGACCCTGGCGGGCCACCCGGCGGCGACGGAGTTCGAGGACGATGCGGAGAAGCTTTGGTCCTATATCCGTCTCACGATGAAGCCGGACGGGAACGGCTCGCTGAACAACGACGGCGACGCCGAATCGAATTGGTCCCAGATCGGGACGTTGAAGGAATGGACGGCGGCCCGCGGCGTCGAGGTCGCGGGGGGGATCGGGAAAGTCGCGCGGGACCCGCAGGGCCTCGAGTCGGTCTACTTCCCGTGGTCCGGTCTGGCGATCGTGCGGGGAAGCGCCTCGCGGGGGAGGGAGGCCGATTGGTTTTTCTTCGACACCGGCCCCCTCGGCACGGCGCACGAGCACCAGGACACGCTCCATCTCTCCGTCTATTCGGGCGGGCGCGATCTCCTCGTCGACGCGGGGCGCTACACGTACAAGCCGGGGCGGTGGCGGCGTTACTTCACCGGGCAGCGCGGGCATAACGTCGTTCTCTTCGATGCCGACGCGGGCGGCAGCGCCGAGATCGAGGACCCGCCCCGCCGGGCGCGGCAGGCGGCGGCGACGACCTACCTCCATCGTCCGGATTACGACTTCGTCTCCGGCATGGCGACGCTCCGGCTCAATGCGGGCTCGGCGACCGGCTACGGCCTCCCCGACCGGGCGCGCCATCGCCGCTCCCTTCTCTACGTCCGGGACGCCTACGCGGTGGTCCTCGACGAGGTCTTCATGGACGGGGCCCACCGGATCACGGTGCCGTGGCATTTCGATCCCAAATGCACGAGGGTGTCAGTGAACGGGAACGAGATCGAAACGGCCAATGTGGCCGACCGCGATCGGGATCTCGGCGCGGGCAATCTCCGCATTGTCCCGATCCCCCTGCCGGGCGTGATCGCGTGGAGGCCTCCCCGCATCGTCATGGGAGAGAGCAAGCCTCTCGTCCAGGGCTGGTGGAGCCCGTCCTATAACGTGAAGCTCCCGGCGCCCGTCGCGCTCTACGAATCGGCCTCGCCCGATGTGGCAACCCCCGCCGCGCCGAAGTGCTTTGCCTGGCTCCTGGTGCCGGGGGAGGGGACGCCGCCCGATTATCGGGTGGTGAAGGCGGAGAAAAAAGAGGGGAAGTGGCTCCTGACCGTCCGTCGTCCCGACGGCGGGGAAGACAACCTCGCCTTGCGGCCCGGGGGAGGCACTCCCTCGGTTTCCCTTGCTCCCTAGCTTAGGAAAAGAAGAACTTCCATTTCGTCTCGGGAGGGACGAAGGGGGAGGGCTTCTGGTCCTGTCCCCGGTCGGTCGCCTTTGGGAAGGTGAGGAGGAGATCCTGCCGGGCACGGGTGACGGCGACGTAGAAGAGGCGGCGTTCCTCCTCGATGTCGCCACTGTCGAGGGAGCGGGGATGGGGGATCTGGCACGAGCCGCTCCCGATGAGGCAGACGCCGTCCCACTCCAGCCCCTTCGAGGAATGGATCGTCGAGAGGACGACGGCGTCGTCGGGATGGAAATCGTTCGTCGAGCGGCTCAGGGCGAAGCCGTCGAGGAAGTCGACGAGAGAGGTGTTTGCCAGCGCCTCGCCTTCGGTCGAGGTGACGAGGGCGTGGAGCGTGCCGAGCCGCTCTTCGCCGTCCTTCGGGTAGTTGTGGAGGATGAGGGGCTTGATCCGGTCCTCGAGAATGCGGGCCTTGGAGGGGAGCTCCTTCACCGATTGGATCTCCTCGATCCAGAGGGGGAGTTCCTTCGCCGGTTCGGGCCAGTAGTCGGCGCCGAAGAGGCTGCCCTGATGCTCCGAGATGACCTTCGCCGCCGTCCCCTCGCCGATGCCGGGGAACTGCATCAGGGCGCGGAGGAGGGCGATCTTGTCCTGGAGGTTGTGGGAGACGCGGAGGAAGGAGATGAAGTCCTTCACCTCGGCGGCGTCGGCGATGGTCTGGCCGCCGTATTTCTTGTAGCGGATCCGGTTCGCGTTCAGGGCGACCTCGAGCTCGCTGAGCGCCTTCGAGGAGCGGGCCAGGACGGCGTTCTCGCACGGCTTCGCCCCCGCCTTGATCCGGGCCTGCATCCATTGGATGACGCCGTTGGCCTCGGCCCCGGTGCCGCCGTAGCAGTGGTAGTCGATCGCGGCCTCGAGGGTCCGGGCGCTCTGGAGGACGAGGGCGGAGGGGGTTCCGGCGACGACGGCGTTGGCGAGGTCGAGAATCCCCTGGCCGCTCCGGTAATTGCTTTCGAGGCGGTAGGTGACGGTGTCGCTCCGCTTCGTGGCGAACTGGCGGATGAGGGAGACGTCGGAGCCCCGGAAGCTGTAGATCGACTGGTTGGCGTCGCCGACGACGAGGAGGGTCTTCGGGTTCAGCGCGTCGAGGAGGGCCTGGTTCAGCTGGTTGTTGTCCTGCATCTCGTCGACGAGGACGTAGTGCCACCGTTCCCGCAGCTTTGCGGCGTAGGCGGGATCCTTCCGCATCCGCTCGAGCCAGAGGACGAGGAGATCGTCGTAGTCGACGACGTTCGCGGCCCGCTTCAGCTCCTCGTAGGTGCGGACGACCTTCGCCATCTTCTTCGCGTGCTTGCCGAAGTTCTCGTCGAGCGTCTCCGACATCGGGCGTCCCGTGTTCCGGGAGAAGGAGAGCATCTGCTGGAGGCGGTTCGGGACGAAGAGGGCGTGCTTCCCTTCGATGCCGCACTGCTTCAGCGCCGACTTCCAGATCGATTGGCACTCCGACTCGTCGAGGGTGGAGAAGGTGTTGTTGGAAAGGCCGAAGGCCTCCCCCTCGCTCCGCAGCAGGATGCTGGCGACGGCGTGGTAGGTGCCGACGGTGATCTTGTCCCCGGAGCCGAATTTCGGGACGTGGGAGATGAGGCTCTCGATCCGCTTGGCCATCTCGTTGGCCGCCTTGCGGGTGAAGGTGATCATCAGGATCTGGCTCCGCCGGGAACCGCCCTTGATCAGGTCGGCGACCCAATGGACGCTCGTCGCCGTCTTCCCGGTCCCGGCCCCGGCCAGCACGAGGATCCGCTCGCCGCGGGCGGCGACGACGGCTTGCTGGGAGGGGTTCAGTTTCACGGGAAGGGAGGAAGGGGCCTGAATGAAATGCGGCAAGGCCCGCCGGGACGGGGGCCTTGCCGCAGGATCGGTCCGAAAGATGGGGGGAGGACTAGGCGACCGCCTCGGCTTCGGCGTTGGCGTCCTTGGGGGCTCCGGCCTTCATCGCCTTGACGAAGTTGCCTCCCATTTCCCAGATCGGGCCGGGGAATTTCTTCATCCCGTCGAGGACGTCGTCGAGGGCGGTGACGAACCGGGTGATCTCCTTCTCCCCGACGACGAGGGCGGGGAGGATCTTGATCATGTCGGTGTTGTTCGCGGCGACCTGGGAGAGGATCCGGTGTTTGCTCAGCAGCGGGGTGACGATGAGCTGCGGGAAGAGGCTGCTGTCGAGGGCGTGGATCGCCTTCCATCCGGCGCGGACGGCGAGGATCTTCGGCGAGAAGCCGGAGGGCTCGGCGAACTCGACGGCGCACATGAGGCCCTTGACGCGGACGTCCTTGATGACCTCGTGCTTCGCCTTGAGGGCATTGAGCTGGCGCTCGAGGGCGAAGCCCTGCTGGGCGGCATTCTCGACGAGGCCCTCGTCCTCGAGGACGGTGAGGGCGGCGAGGCCGCAGGCGCAGGCGAGGTTGTTCCGGCCGAAGGTCGTCGAGTGGACGATGCAGCGGTCGAGGCGGGAATAGGTCTTCTGGTAGATCGAGCGCCGGGTGATGATCGCCCCGGCGGGGACGTAGCCGCCGCTCAGCGCCTTGGCGAGGGTGACGATGTCGGGCTCGAGGCCCCAATGCTCGAAGGCGAACCACTTGCCCGTCCGGCCGAGGCCGGTCTGGACTTCGTCGCAGATGAAGAGGGTGCCGTACTTCCGGCAGAGTTCCTGGGCGCGGCGGTAGGTGTCGTCCTTGTAGTAGAAGACGCCCTTGCCCTGGACGAGCTCGACCATGAGGGCGGCGACGTCGCCCTTCTTCAGCTCGTATTCGAGGACGCCGAGGTCGTCGAGGGTGATCGAGGAGACGCCGCCGACGAGCGGGCCGAAGCCTTCGTGGAAGTAGGGGTTCCCGGTGGCGGAGAGGGAGCCGTGCGTCAGGCCGTGGAAGGAGTTCTTCAGCGAGAGGATGCGGGGGCGGCCGGTCCCGGCCTTGGCGAACTTCATCGCTCCCTCGACGGCCTCGGTGCCGCTGTTGCAGAGGAAGACCGAGTCGAGGTGGGGCGCCCCCTGCTTGGCGAGCCGCTTCACGAGGGCCTCGGCGAGGAGGCCGCTCAGGAGGGCCGAGTCCATCTGGACCATGTTCGGGAGGTCGAGGTCGAGGATGTCCCGGATCGCCTTGTTCACCACGGGATGATTCCGGCCGACGTTGAAGGTGCCGAAGCCGGAAAGGAAGTCGAGGTAGTCGTTCCCCTCCTTGTCATAGAGGTAGGCCCCCGAGGCGCGGGTGTAGACTTTGTCGTACCCGATCATGCGCTGGACCTTCACCAGCGTCTTGTTGAGGTATTTGTCGTGGAGATCGTAATTTTCGCCGAGGCGGGCCGCGACGATTTCCTTCAGGTCGATGGGCATATGAATTGGAAATGGGGAACCCTCATTCAAGCAGGTTCCGCCCCGCTGTCGAGTCCCGCCGGGGGAGGGCTTTTTGCCTCCTTGCCCCTACTTTTTCTCGAGCGTGGCCGAGGAACCGAGGGCCGTCTCGAAACCGCCCCTGTTGAGCCAGCCTTTGGCCGCGGCGTCGTCCTTCAGGTAGGCGTCCCAGAAGGCGGTGCTTCCCTGGCAGACGAGGTCCTGGAAGAGGACGTCGTGCTCGCGCGGATTCGCGAGGCGGCCGGAGAAGACCATATGGTCCCCTCCCTGGAAGATGACGAGGTAGGTGCCGGGCCCCCGGGATTGGTCGTAGGGAATCCGCCGGTCCTTCACGGGCGAATGCTGGATGGCGATCTCGTCGAAGGTGCCGGTGAAGTGGAGGGCGGGGAGGGTGATCGAATCGAACCGGGTTCCGGGGACGTTCGGGACGCTCATGGCGACGACGGCCTTCACGCGGGGATCGGAGAGTCCGGAGAGGCGGGGGACGGCGAAGGTCGCCCCGGCGATGGCCATCGTGGTGTAGGCCCCGAAGGAGTGACCGGCGACGCCGATGCGGGCGAGGTCGAGGCGGTTTCGCCACGGGCCGTCGGTCTGGTTCAGGGCGGTGAGCCGGTCGAGGGCGAAGGAAATGTCCTTGGGGCGGTTGACGAAGTTGTCGACGTTCGAGATCGATTCCTGGAGCGCGGCGGCCGAGTGGATGACGGCGCTATCGGAGCCGAGGTGCTGGACGTGGACCGAGACGTACCCGTGGGCGGCCCAATACTTGCCGAGGTAGGAATAACCCTCCCGCGAGCCGCCGAGGCCGTGGGAGAAGACGATCACGGGGAAGGGGGGCGTCCCCGAGGCGGGAGAGTAGATGCGGACAGGGACGTCGCGGTTCCGGGCGTCGTCGTGCCAGGTCAGGTCGGTGACCGGGGCGATGCCGGAGGCGGGGGACTCGGCGAAGACCGAGGCGATGGCCCAGATGCCGAGGAGGAAAAAGGCGAGGATCCAGAGCGGGCGGGAGAGGGGAGGAAAACGTCGCACGTTCCAGCCTGACGCGGGAACGGCGACCGAGGTCACGAAAAAGAGCGAGGGAGGGCCCGGCTTAGGCCGGGGAGACCAGGCCCGCCTTGATCGCATACCGGGTGAGGCCGACGGCGTCCCGGATGTTCAGCTTGTTCATGATGTTCGCCCGGTGGTTTTCGACCGTGCGGGCGCTGACGTTGAGCTGGGAGGCGATTTCCTTCGAGCTGAGGCCCTGGGCGACGAGCTGGATGATCTCCCGTTCCCGCGTCGTGAGGTGGGGACGGTCGTGGGTCGGGTTCAGCAGGTGCTCGCGGAGGACCTCGGTGATCCGGGGGCCGAAGAAGCTCTTCCCCTCGGCGACCTCGCGGAGGGCCTCGCTGAAGATGTCGAGCGGGGCGCTCTTCTCGACGAAGCCGTGGGCGCCGCAGGCGAGCATTTCCTTGAGGAGGGCGGGATCGTCGTGGGCCGAGATGGCGAGGACGCGGAGGGCGGGCATCTTCGGCAGGATCTGGCGGAGCACCTCGGCGCCGGGGATCTTCGGGAGGATGACGTCGAGGACCAGCATGTCGGGCTGGAGTTCGAGGCTCTTCTGGATCGCCTCCTCGCCGTTGCTCGCCTCGCCGATCACGGTGAAGTGGTCGAGCGGCTTGAGGACCGCGACGATCAGCTGGCGCAGCATGGTCTGGTCGTCGACGACCAGGACCCGCGTCTTTTTTGAGTCCTTCGCGTCTTTAACGTCTTTGGAATCCTTTAAATCCTTGCCGCTGCTTCCTTGCTTGGTGGACATGTGTGAGGGGGGAGAACTAGGGAACTGTATTGATCTGTCGTCGCGAACTTACGAAAACGTGTGGAAACTACCTAAGATACCTAGGAAGATTTAATAGATGTTTTTAATCGTGAATGAGTTAAAATGCAATGACGTTTCACTGAGTCTAAGAAAAGAAAAAGATCCGATTTCCTCCTTCTCCGGCTCTTTTCCTTTTTTCCTGTTTTAATGTAACCATGGCAAGCCCGATTCCCGTTTCCCCGGATACCACGCTGCTGCCGGAAAAGGCATTGGAAGGGTTTTCCCATCTCCGCATCGAAATCCGTGAGGAAATCAGCCGGGTCCGGGAATCGTTCCGCACCCGGGTTATCGGGTTAAGCAGCCGGGTGTCGGCCGGGCTGCCGATGGCGATGCCGGTCGATTTCGCCTGGGGCCGCTCGATCATGCGGGCTGTGCTGGAGGAGGTGCTGGAGCACGGGGAGGGGTGCGGGCTGGAGATCGGCCTCGACGCCCAGAAGGCCTTCCCGGGCGACGGCGATACCTTCGAGCTTTCCCTCTGCCTGTTCGGCGACGCCGCGCGGCGCTCGGAGATCGAGGGGGTGCTGGCCTCCCGCTTCCGGGGGAAAAAGGGGCAGGGCAACCCGAACGGAAATCAGACGCTCGAGTTTCTCCGCGAGGAGGGGATGTGCGGCTGGCGGATTTCGTTCCCCTCCTCCCTGCCGACCGAGTCGTTGCCCGCCGAGCCCTATCATGGCACGGGCGACGAGGAGTTCGCGAAGGAATACCCCCACGACGTCCTCGTCGTCGACGACAGCGCAGTAGGCCGCCGCCTGACCGTGCAGATCCTGAAGAACCTCGGCTACGACCCGGCCCAGGCCCACAACGGCAAGGACGCCCTCCGGCAGGCGCGGGAGCGGAAGTTCTCCGTGATCTTCATGGACCTCCGGATGCCCGACATGGACGGCGTCGAGACGATGCGGGAGATCTTCGCCACGCGGCCGAAAGACACCCGCCCCGCCGTCGTCGCGCTCACGGCCGAGATTTCCGATGTGGAGCGGAACCATTGCATCGACGCGGGGATGTCCGATTTCCTCACGAAGCCGTGCCGCCCCGTCGAGCTGGCCCAGTCGATCCGCACCCTCTCGCAGCGCCCGCTCCGGGCGGTGCCGGGGGCGGCGCAGAAGCCGATGACGCCGTGGCGGGAAGCCCCGGTGGCCGACGAGACGACGTTGCGGACCCTCTGGGAGATGCCGGGCGGCCGCCTCTCGACGCTGCTGGAGGATCTCTTCGAGGCGCTGCAGCGGGAGATGTCCGATTCCCTCGACAAGGTCCGCGAGGCCTCCCGGACGGCGAACGAGATGACCCTCCGGCACGAGATCCATCAGCTGACGGGGAACTTCGACGTCATGGGCGCCCGCCTCCTCGCCCTCCTCTGCCGGGCGATCGGCGATTGCACCAAGGCCGGGCAGCACGACGAGGCGAAGGAGCTGATCGCCGCGATCCCCGTCCATTTCGAGGACTTCCGCGTCGCCGTCGAGGCCTTTATCGCGCAGGTCCGGAAGGAATCGTAGCGGGCTGGGGAGGCCGGACTTCGTCCGAGGGCGCGCCGGGGACGTGCCTCTCCCACCGGGCGAAGAGGATGTAGGCGCAGGGGATGACGAGCAGGGAGAACGCCGTCGAGACCGCGACCCCCCCGATGACGACGATGGCGAGCGGGATCCGCACCTCGGCCCCCGGCCCGAGGCCGAGCGCGGCGGGGAAGGCGGCGGCGATCGTCGCCGCCGAGGTCATCAGGATCGGACGGAGCCGGATCGGCGCCCCCGTGAGGACGGCCTCGTGGAGGGCCAGCCCGTATTCCTGGCGCTGCTTGTTGAAGAACTCGACGAGGAGGATCGAGTTCTTCTTGGCGATCCCCATCAGGAGGAGGATGCCGATGCCGCTGTAGATGTTGAAGGAATTGTGGCTGAGATAGAGGGAGAGGAACGCCCCGGTGAAGGTGAAGGGGAGGGCGAGGAAGACGGTGATCGGGTGGACGAAGCTGTTGAACTGGACGGCCAGGATCATGTAGGCGACGAGGAGGCCGAGGCAGAGCATCCCGGGCAGGGCGCCGAGCGATTCCTTCTGCGTCTGGGAGGCCCCCGTCGGATAGGCGCTGTAGCCGTCGGGGAGGATTTCCCGGCAGATCTTCAGGGCGTCGTTGATCGCCTTGTCCTGGGCGGTGCTCGGCGTGTTGTTTGCGTAGAGGGTGATGGCCCGCTGGCGGTTGTTCCGGGTGATGGTGAGGCTCGTCTTTTCCTCCTTGGCCGTCGTGACCTCGCTGAGGGGGATCAGTTCCCCGTTGTCGGTCCGGATCTGGAGGTTCTTCAGGTCGGACGGGGCCTTGAGCTGTTCGGGGAGGAACTTCAGCCGGATGTCGTAGCGGCGGTCGCCGTTGGTGAAGTAGCCCTGCCGGATGCTGGCCGCGGCGGCGTTCACGGTCTGGGAGATCGCCTGGACGCTCACGCCCCGCCGGGCCGCCGCCTCGCGGTCGGGGTAGATGCGGTATTCGCGGGCTCCCTCGATGTAGTCGGTATCCATGTCGGAGAACTCCTTCGTCGCCTCCATCCGCTTGATGATCTCCTCCGATTTGTCCCGCATGACCGTGTATTCCGGCCCCTGGATGCTGATTTCGATGTTCGTCCCCCGGCGGCTGCTGAAGGCCCCCTGCGCGACGTCGATGATCTGGATCCGCATCCCCTTCATCGTCTTGAACTTGTCGCGCCACCGCTCGACGATCGCCTGCTGCTTGTCCCGCTTCTTCCGGTCGACGAGTGTGATGAAGATCTGGGTGGTCGAGACGTCGTTGGCCCCGCCGATGTTCGACGAGGTGTGGAGGACCTCCGGCTGGGCGTTGAGGAAGTCCTCGAGCTGGGCGACGGAGCGGGCGGTGTATTCGAGCGAGGCGTCGGGCCGGCCCCGGACGCGCATCAGGACGGTGCCGGAGTCCTGCGGCGGGGACATCTCCTTCTTCAGCTGCGGGAAGATGAAGAGGGAGAGGGCGAAGAGGCCGAGGGAGATGAGGACGACCTTCCACGGATGCCGGAGGCACCATTCGAGGGTCTTCCGGTAATGCCCGGCGAGGCGGGAGAAGAGCGCGTCGACGCGCCGCGTGAAGGCGTTCTCCGCCTCCTTCTTCCGCATGAAGCGGGAGCACCGCATCGGGGTGAGGGTGATCGACTCCAGGAGGGAGAGGAGGACCGCGCAGGAGATCGTGATGCCGAGCTGGAAGAAGAAGGTGCCGATCGGCCCGCTCACGAAGAGGGCGGGGAGGAAGATGGCGACGACGGAGAGGCTGGCGGCGACGGCGGCGAAGGTGATCTCCCGCGCCCCGTCGAGGGAGGCCTGGCGGCGGGTCTTCCCCATGTCGTAGTGGCGGGAGATGTTCTCCAGCACCATGATGGCGTCGTCGACGACGATGCCGACGGCGAGGGAGAGGCCGAGGAGGGTGAAGAAATTGAGGGTGAAATGGAAGGCGTAGAGGCAGAGGAAGGTGCCGATGATCGACGTGGGGATCGAGATGAGGACGTTGAGGGTCGACGTCCACGAGCCGAGGAAGGCCCAGCAGACGAGGCCGGTGACGATGGCGGAGAGGACGAGGGTCATCTCGGTCTCGTGGATCGAGTCCCGGGTGAACTTCGTGGTGTCGAAGTTCACGACGATGCTCATCCCGGGAGGCAGGGTCGGGTTGATCTTGTCGACGAGGGCCTTGACCTGGTCGGCGACCTCGACTTCGTTGTAGCCGCGGAGTTTCTGGACCCCGAGGCCGAGGCTGATCTTGCCGTTGGAGCGGGAGAAGTTGCGGAGGTCGGCCAGGCCGTCCTCGATGTAGGCGACGTCCCGGAGGTGGATCTGGGAGTCGGTGATCTGGGCCCCGGCGCGGTTGCCGAGGAGGAGGTCGCCGATCTCCTTGGCCGAGTCGGCCTCGCCCATCATGCGGAGGTTCGATTCCTTCTTCGGGTCCTCCAGGTAGCCGGCGGCGGTCTCCTGGTAGTCGTTCTGGAGGGCGTTGCGGACGTCGACGACGGTCAGCTCGTATTTGCGGAGCTTCTCGTTGTCGATCCAGACGCGCATCGTCCGGCTCGACCACCCGCCGAGGATGATGTTTCCGACGCCGGGGACGACGGAGAATTTGTCGGTGAGGTGGAGGTCGGCGTACTCGATGAGGTCGTGGAAGGTGCCGTTCGAGGTGAGGCCGAGCCAGATGATCGGATTGGCATCCTGGTTCATCTTGTAGATCGTCGGCGGATCGACGTCGGTCGGCAGGGTGACGGAGCGGATCTTCGCGTTCACCTCCTGGAGGGCGGCATCGATGTTGCGGTCGAGGTTGAACTCGATCTTGATGCGGCCGGAGCCCTGGTAGCAGGTCGATTCGAGGCTTTTCACCCCCTGGACTTCCATGATCGCCTGCTCGAGGGGGTCGATGGCCCCGGTCTCGATGACCTGCGGGGAGGCCCCGGCCCACGAGACGCTGACGGTGACGATGGGGGCGGTGATGTCGGGCAGGAGGCTGACGCCGAGGCGGGAGAACCCGATGCTCCCGAAGACGACGCACGCGGCGAAGATCATCCAGGCGAAGACCGGACGGCGGATGGAGAGATCGGAGAGGGTCATGGCCAGACTCGAACCGGAGCTATTGCGAGAGCGATCGGATGTCTACTCGACGTCCTTGTCCTTCCCCTCCAGCGACGCCATGAGGCTGTAGGCGCAGGGGACGACGAAGAGGGTGAGGGAAGTCGAGACGATGACGCCGCCGATGACGGTGACGGCGAGCGGGATCCGGCTCTCGGCGCCCGGCCCGATGGCGAGGGCGGGGGGGAGGGCGGCGGCGAGGGTAGCCAGGGAGGTCATGAGGATCGGGCGGAGACGGACCGGCCCCGCCTCGAGGATCGCCTCGCGCAGGGGAAGGCCCTCGACGAAGCGTTTCCGGTTCGAGAACTCGACGAGGAGGATCGAGTTCTTCTTCACGATGCCCATGAGGAGGACGAGGCCGATCATGCTGTACATGTTCAGGGACTGGCCGGTGACGTAGAGGGCGATGAAGGCCCCGCTGAGGCTGAAGGGAAGGGCGAGGAGGACGGCGAGGGGGTGGATGAAGCTGTTGAACTGGGCCGCGAGGATCATGTAGGCGACGATGATGCCGAGCCACAAGGCGAAGGTGAGGCTGGAGAAGGTTTCCTGGAAGGTCTCGGCCCCGCCGCCGAAGAAGAGGCGGTAGTTTTTCCCGTCTTTGGGAAGCTTCGCGATCTCCTCCCAGGCGACGCGCTGGGCCGTCTGCATGGCGCGGGACTGGGAGGTCTTGTCGGTGACGTTCGCGTAGATCGTGACGGAACGTTCCCGCATCTCGCGGGTGAGGGTCTGGTAAGTGCGGACATCTTCGAGGCGGACGACCCGGGTGATCGGGATCAGCTCGTTGCCGGAGGTGCGGACCTGGAGCTTCAGGAGGTCGTCGGAGTTCGCCCGCTGGGTCCCCTCCAGCCGGAGGCGGACGTCGTAGCGGCGGTCGCCGTTGGTGAACTGGCCCTGGGCCACCCCGCCGATGGCGGCGGAGACGGTGTTCACGATGGTGGCGACGGTGACGCCGCTCTTGGCCGCCTCCTGGCGGTCCGGATAAAGGCGGATCTCGTTCATCCCGTTGCGGAGGTCGGTGTTGAAGTCGGCCATCTCGCCCGAGGCCTGCAGGCGGGCGATGATCGAGTTCGAGAGCGATTCGAGGACGGCGTAGTCGTCGCCCCGGATGTTCATCTCGATGGGGAAGCCCCGGCCGGAGGTGAAGCTGCGGGAGGCGAGGTCCTGCGGCACCGCCTTGAGGTCGGTGATAGTGCCGAGTTCCTGGCGGAGCTTGTTCATGACCTCGAACTGGCCGAGGGATCGGCTTCCCTTCGGGACGAGGGTGACGTAGATCGTCGCCACGTTGATCTGGTTCTCCGAGAGGTCGCCCTCGTTCGCCCCGCCGGTGAGGCTGAAGCCGCCCACGACGGCGAAGTAGTGGGCGATCTCGGCATGGGATTCGAGGATCTTCTCGGCCTCGGTGAGCTTCTGCGAGGTGTATTCGATCGAGGAGCCGATCGGGGTCTCGACGTGGATGAGGAAGGCCGACTGGTCCTGCGGGGGGGTGAATTCCTTCCGCAGGAGATAGGCCGGGATCAGCGAGAGGAGGAGGACGCCGACCGAGGCCGCGATGACGAGCCAGCGGCGGTCGAGGGCGAGGCCGAGGTATTTCCGGTAGGTCACGGCGGAGCGGTGGAAGAGGTCGTCGACGTAGCGGACCATCCGGCTGGTGCTCTTCCCGACGGTGAGGAAGCGGGAGCACCGCATCGGGGTGATCGTGATCGCCTCGATGAGGGAGAGGAGGACGGCGGCGGAGATGGTGACGCCGAACTGGAAGAAGAACTTCCCGATGATCCCCGACATGAAGGCGACGGGAAGGAAGATGGCGCTGACGGCGGCCGTGGCGGCGACGGCGGCAAAGGTGATCTCCCGCGCCCCGTCCCGCGAGGCGGTGACGCGGTCCTTCCCCTGCTCGGCATGGCGGACGATGTTCTCCAGCACCATGATCGAGTCGTCGACGATGATGCCGATGGCGAGGGAGAGGCCGAGGAGGGTGAAGAAGTTCAGCGTGAAGCCGAGGAAGTAGATGACGACGAAGGTCCCCATCACCGAGGTCGGGATCGAGAGGAGGACGTTGAGCGTCGAGGTCCACGAGCCGAGGAAGAGGTAGCAGACGAGGCCGGTGACGAGGCCCGAGAGGACGAGGGTGAAGAGGGTCTCGTGGATGGCGTCCCGGATGAAGTGGGTGGTGTCGAAGACCGGCTCGATGTGGATGTCCGAGGGGAGGCCGGGGGCGATCTCGACGAGGCGGGCCTTCACGGCGTCGCCGACGGCGACGGCGTTCGCCCCGCGCTGCTTCTTGATGGCGATGGCGAGGCTCTCCTTGCCCTTGGCGAGGCCCAGGTGGCGGATGTCGTCGAGGCCGTCCTCGACCCGGGCGACGTCCCGGATGCGGAGGTCGGAGTTGTAGATCGTCTCGCCGCCCCGGGCGCGGATGCGGATCGCGCCGACCTCGTCGGCGGTCATCCCTTCGCCCATCATCCGGATGTTCATCTGCCGCCGGTTGTTCTCGAGGTAGCCGGCGGCGGTCTCCAGGTGCTCGTTCGTCAGCGCGGTCTGGACGTCGAGGATGGTGAGCTCGTAGGCCTTCAGCTTCTCGTTGTCGACCCAGAGGCGGAGGTTGCGGGCGTCGTAGCCGCCGAGGACGACCTGGCCGACGCCGGGAAGGGTCTTGAACTTGTCGGCCAGCGTCTCCTCGATGTAGGCGGTGAGGGCGTGGAGGCTCCGGTCGGGGCCGCCCGAGACGGCGAGGATCACGATCGGCTCGTCCTCGGGATTGGTCTTGTCGATCGTCGCCTGCTGCGCGCCGATGGGGAGGCGGACCGAGCTGATCTTCGACTGGACCTCGGTCAGCGCCGAGTCGATGTTCCGGCTCAGGTCGAATTCGAGGGTGATCGAGGCCTGCCCCAGCTGGATGTTCGACGACATGGTCCGGATCCCCTCGGTCGAGATGAGGGTCGACTCGAGCGGGTCGACGATGGCGGTCTCCATGACCGTCGGCGCGGCGCCGGTCCAGGCGACGTTGACGGTGAGGACGGGGAAGTCGACGTCAGGCTGTTCGCTGATGCCGAGGCGGCTGAGGCCGATGGCCCCGAACACGATGAGCCCCGCCATGAGCATCCAGGCAAAGACGGGGCGGCGGATGGAGAGATCGGATAAAGTCATTCAGGAGGACAATAGCTAAGAGAGGAAAGGAATTTGGCAGTCTGACGCCCAAATCCAATCGAAAGTTCCTGAAAAGTGATTTCGGGGCGATCCCCGGGAGGGTTACTCTGGGAGAATCCGGATTTCCTCGACCTCGACGAGCCGGGGAGTCTTCCCTCCCCGGGCGAATGCGGCCCGTCCGCGAACTTCGATCCGCTTTTTGGCGGCCTCCTCGCACCGGGTATCGAGGGCGGGAGGATAGGCGCAGCGGACGACTCGCTTTGCATCGGAAAAGCCTTCGACCTCTCGAAGCTCGAAGCGACGGAGCTCGTAATCGATCTGGAGGAGGCGGCCGGTGAAGAGGGTGGGGGAGGAGGGGACCTCGCCCTGGAGCGGACGGCTGAGGAGCTCCCCGGCCTTCTGCCATGCGGCGCGGTCGATGAGGACGGGCGCGGGCGACGAGGCCGACTCGAAGAGCCGCCCGCGCAGTTCGATCGCCTCGATTCCTTTGTCGCGATGGGGGAAGAGCTTCCGCAGGGCGCCGAGGGCCGCGTCGCGGACCAGGGGATCGGCGATCCCTTGAGCCAGGGTGAGATTGGCGTCGGCCTCCCCCTGGGCGGTGAGGCTGCGGGCGGCGAAGCCGAGATGGCCGAAGGTCTCGGTCCAGACCTCGCCCGCCTCGCCCTCCGGGGAGGTGAAGCCGACGCAGAGGCCGGGGAGACAGCAGCCGACCTGGAGATCGAGCTCATCCTGGCTCTCTTCGCTCTCGTCCTCGGTTGCGGCCCGGGACGGAAACTCGCCCGGATCGGCCTGGGCGACCGACCGGGCGAGGCCGCCGATCTGGGTGCGGAGAGTGCCAAAGAGGCGGGACATCTGTCCCAGCCCGGCCCGTTCCCGGACCGTCGCCAAGCCCCGGTAGCCGAGGAAGAAGTCGGCCCCCTCGGCGGCGAGGGCGTAGGGAAGTTGATTGAGATAGAGATCGTCGAGGAGGGCGTAATGGCCCCGGAAGAGCCCGACGGCCGCCTCGGGAGAGAGGGCCGCGCCGTTGTCCCCGCCCTGGGCGGCGTAATTCTGGAGCGCCCCGATCTCCGAGTGGATCGAGCGGGCCTTGCGAAGGAGGGTCTCCGACCAGCGGTCGGCATCGGGAATCCCGCTCACAGGAGGACCCTCAGGTACCCCTTGCGGGAGTGGGGCGGGAGGCTCCGCTCCTGCGCGAAGCCGTAGTCGGGGATCTGGAAGGCGTGGTGGAAGTTCTCTCCCAGGGGGCGATGGGGGGCGAAGAGGATCAGGTTCACGCCGTAGCGGGACTTGAAGTCGATGACGAGGAGGTCGGAGGGGTAGCGGCGCGACTCGGGGAGCTCGATCCCGACGTCGATCGTCTCGGGCCAGGTCTCGGCGCTGATGAAGCGGCCGTCGAGGTAGACGTGGCGGAACGACGTGGCGACCCGGAGGTATTCGGCAAAACGGACGAAACCGGACCAAAGCTCCTGCCGCACCGCGCCTTCGCAAAAAAGGCCCTCCACCTCCTCGACGTGACACTCGTGGCATCCTTCGGGAAGGAGTCCTTGGTCAAGCGAGGGGAGCGGCATAGGGAACAAACGTTAGCAAAGCGGATCGAAACAAAAGGAAGAAAATAAACAAAAAGGCCGACTTGGTCGGATGCCCAAGACGGCCTTCTTGAAATCGGGGAAAAATCGGAGCGAAAGTTACCCGTGTGATTTATTCTACCGATTGGCGGGTTTTTGGGTCCGTTCCTGACGGAGGCGGACTTCCTCGACGATGAGCGGGGTCATCGGCTCGCCGGAGTCGATCATTTCGAGAATGCCCTCAACACATTGACGAACAATCACATCAGCATCACGCTGAAGGTAGGAGGCGAGGGCGTCGACCCGCTTTTGAAGGTCGCGGGGGAGGTTCTTCTTTTCGTCGAGCGATTTGCGGAGCAGTCCGACAATCGCCTTGGAACGATCTTGATAGGAGCCCTGTTCGACCAGCGTGCGGATGCCGTCATCGACATCTCCGGGACACCAGAATCCTGCTTTTTCTTTCTTCATCAGTTAAGGAACTAAAGGTTCACGTGGGAGGTTTTAAAAGTCAAATAATATGAATCCACATGGATTGTATTGGATCGACTCTTTGTTTAACTAATAGTCTAGTTTCTCATAAAAGCAATTTTTTCCTCGAAAGAGGGAAGCATACCGATACAGTCGCCCTTCCCTCTCCTTTGCCGGCGTGGCGAAATGGCAGACGCGACAGACTCAAAATCTGTTTTACGCAAGTAAGTGTCGGTTCGAGTCCGACCGCCGGCACCATTTTCGGGGGATTTTTCCCTGTTCCCCCGAGCCTTCCTTCCCGTTTCCGGCCCTGCTTCCCCCCCTTTTTTAATCCGTCAGACGGCGATTCCGTTTCCGTTCCGTGCGGCTTCGGATCCCTTTTTCGGGAGCCGGAGGGTGAAGGTCGAGCCGCCTCCGGGGGTGCTCACGAAGGTGAGGGTGCCCCCCATTTTTTCGGTCATCCGCTTCGCGATGGAGAGGCCGAGCCCGGTCGACGATTCGCCGCTGGTCGGCCGGGCGGAGAGGCGGGTGTATTTCTGGAAGAGCCGCGCCTGGTCTTCCCGGCTGATGCCGGGGCCGGAATCGCAGACTTCGGTCAGGCACCACTCGTCTTCCTCCCGGACGCGGATGCGGATCGGCGACGCCTCCTTCGGGGAGTACTTCACGGCGTTGGAGATGAGGTTGTCGAGGATGTGATGGGCGGCCTGCGGGTCGGTGTGGACGCGGGCGGGCAGGAGGGGGATTTCCCGGATCAGTTCGAGGTTCTTTCTCCGTGCGCTCAGGGCGTGGCAATCGACGGCGCGGTTCGCGATCTCGCGGAGGTCGGCCTCCTCCAGGCGGAAGTCGGCATGGCCCGACTCGATCGAGTGGGTGTTCAGCAGGTTGGTGATGAGGTTCATCATCTGCTTCGAGGAAACGAGGATCTGGCCGCACCATTCCCGGGCGATCTCGGGGTGGGTCTCGATCTCTTCCAGGATGATCTCGGTGTAGCCGGTGATGGTGGTGAGGGGACTCTTCAGGTCGTGGGTGACGATGCTGAGGAATTCGTCCTTTTCCCTGTTGAGGCGGATGAGCTGGCTGTGGGCGGCATGGAGGGCGGCGAGAGCCTGCTGCATCTCGGCGACGGCCTTCCGGCGGCGCATCTCGAAGAGGATGCCGACGAGGGAGAAGAGAAGGATCCCGCTGAGGTAGAGGGAACCGCTGGCCCTTTCGATCCAGGCGAGCTGGAGGGGCGGGAGCTGGGGATGGAGGAGGGCGAAGAGGCCGAAGAGGAGGAGGCCGAGGCCGCAGCAGGCGCTCCAGAGATCGGCGACCCAGTCGGGGCAGAGGAGGAGGAGATAGAGGGGGATGCTGGCGAGGCAGGGGACGAGGGCGGTGCTGTGGGTGCCGCCGTTCAGCGAGACGGCAAAGAGGCAGGCGGCGGTAAGCTGCCCGGAGAGAAGCTGGGAGGGACGTTCCCTCGAACCCCCGAGGCGGAGCATGAAGGGGAGGGAGAGGGCGACGCTGAGGGAGACGGCGAGATGGAGGAGGCTGTTGGCGTTGAGGCTTTGGAGGGTGTGGGTCGGGGAGGGGAGATCGGAGGGATGCGGGAGGTCGAGCAGGGTGAGGCCGAGGATCAGGGTGAGGACGATGAGGGCCCAAAGGCGGGCCGCCCATTTTCCGAGGAGCAGGGAGGCGAAGGCCGGAGTGGTGACGAGCCAGGCGATCGAGGCGCTGTGGATGCCGCCCATGTGGAGGGCGGTGAGGACGGAGACGGCGACCTGGAGGCCGCACAGGAAGTGGACGGGGACGCGCAGGTTGCCGCTCCACCATTGGAGGCTCAGGGTGCCGATCGAGGCGAAGAGGACGAAGACGATGCTTTGGACGGCCTGGACGGGGTACCCGTAATGAAGGGAGAAGAAGACGAAGGGAAGGGCGAAGAGCGTGTTGCTGAAGCTGAAGACGACGAGGGTTCGGGCCTGGATGTACAGTTCGGGGTTCTGCCGCAGGCGGGGAGGGATGAGGCGGTCGAGAAAAGAGGTCACGGAACGAGTGGAAAACAGTTGACCTTATTGGTTATACGGAAAAGCACTTTTCGATCCACTTTAAGCGCGTTGGCGCACAATTTTTCGATTGGCTACACGCTTTTACCGATTGGAAAGGGGACGGCGGAAAAACGCCCTAGGGCAGGCGATGGACCTGCTCGCACGCCTGCTCGTAGACGAGGCCCGCGTGTTGGGAGGAGGTGGCGCAGAGGGAGAGGTCGTTGACCAAGCCGTTGCGGAGGCTGTAGACCCAGCCGTGGACGGAGAGGTCGGCCCGCCGCTCCCAGGCTTCCTGGACGATGGTGGTCTGGCAGACGTTGCGGACCTGCTCGATGACGTTGAGCTCGCAGAGGCGGTCCTGCTGCCAGTCGAGGTCGTCCCGTTTTTGGAGGAAGGAGGCGTGCTTTTCCTCGACGTCGTGGACGTGGCGCAGCCAGTTGTCGCTCAGGCCGAGGCGGGTCTTCTGGAGGGCGAAGCGGATGCCGCCGCAGCCGTAGTGGCCGACGACGATGATGTGCTTCACCTTCAGGATTTCGACGGCGAACTGGATGACGGAGAGGCAGTTCAGGTCGGTATGGACGACGATGTTCGCCACGTTGCGGTGGACGAAGATTTCCCCGGGCAGCAGGCCGACGATCTCGTTTGCCGGGACGCGGCTGTCGGCGCAGCCGATCCAGAGGTACTCGGGATTCTGTTGCTTGGAGAGCTTCGTGAAGAACTCGGGGTCTCCACTCCGGATGCGGTCGGACCAGTCGCGGTTATTCTGGAGGAGGTTGGAGAGGGGGCCCATGGGAATGGCCAGTTTTATATGCGCTTATTCCTGCTTGTCAACGGAGGGATGCGCTCCGGCCCCCTCGGTGGCGTGGAGCCAGAGGCCGACGGCGGTGAGGGCGGCGGCGGCGAGGAAGTGGGAGGTGACGGGGTCGTGAAGGAAGAGGAAGGCGCCGAGGGCGCCGAAGAAAGGGGCGACGCTGAACCAGGCGGCCATCCGGGCGGCCCCGAGGATCTGCATGGAAAGGATCATCTGGGCGAGGCAGAGGCCGAAGCTGATGTTCCCGAGGAGGAGGGCGAGCAGGGTGATCGGCAGGGGCGGGAGCCGATGCCCGAGCGGGAGGAGAACGGCCAGGAGGAGTCCCCCGGAGAGAAAGCCCTTCCAGGCGGCGAGGCGGACGGCCCCGCAATGGGCGATCTTCCGGGTGCAGTTGTTGTCGATCCCCCAGCCGAGGGTCGAGAGGGCGACGGCGAGGCATCCGAGCGAGAGGTGGAAGCCCGAGGTTCCGTGCCCTCCCTGGAAGGAAAGGGCGGCGGCCCCGGCGACGACGAAGACGATGCCGAGGAGGACCCGCCCGTTCCAGGCCTCGCGGAAGAAGATCCAGGCGAGGAGGGCGGTGAAGGCGCTTTCGAGGCTCAGGAGGAGGGAGCTTTCCGAGGCCGTGCTGTGGGCGAGGCCCCACATGAGGCAGGCCGGGGCGGCGATCCCGCCGCAGAGGCTGCCGAAGAAGAACCAGAGCCATTCCCGGCCCCGCAGGGAAGGAGAAGGGGGCGCGGCAGGGGTGGAGGGAGGGGAGCGGCGGAGAATAAGGAAAAGTCCGAGGCCGAGGCCCGCTCCGAGGTAGAGAAGGCCGGCGAGGACGAGGGGATCGCTGTCGGGCCGGTCGAGGAGGGGCTTCGAGAGGGGCGCGCCGCAGCCGAAGAGGAAGGCGGCGAAGAGGGCGTGAAAGACCCCGATGCGGTAGCGGGCAGGTGAGGACATGGGGAGAGGACGGAAAGGGATCAAACGAAAAGGCGGCCGGATCGAGATCCGGCCGCCTTGGAAGGAGTCGTCCCCCGAGCTTAGATCGTGGCGCAGGCGACGCGATAGGCGTTGCGCCAGGCCCGGATGCAGAGGCGGAGGTTCTTGGCGGCGGCTTCCTCCTCGCGGCGGAGGGTGGCAAGGAGGCCTTCGCTCTCGTGGGCGACGGCGGTCTTCGCGGCGGCCTTCAGGGCGTTGTTGCGGGCCTCGCGATGGGTTTCCCAGGCCTCGGCGGCGTGGGCGAGGTGCTGGCGGGCGGTCTCGAGGAGCTGGGCGGCGGCACCGGAGAGGGTGATCTCCTGCTTGCCGAGGCGGGCTTCGAGGGCGCGCTCCTTCTGGGCGATCTGGGCGAGGAGGATCTTTTCCTTCGGCACGCGGCGGAGGTCCCAGGTCAGGCCGACCTTGTTGAGGAGCCAGATCGACCACTTGGTCGGGTCCCACTGCCACTTGCGGATGCCGTTGCGGTAGTCGTGCTGGAACTCGTGGTGATAGTTATGGTAGCCCTCGCCGAAGGTGAGGATCGCCATGATCCAGCTGTCCCGGGCGCTGGTGCGGCTGGAATAGGGCTGCTTCCCGAGGACGTGGCAGAGGGAGTTGATGAAGAAGGTGACGTGGTGGACGCAGACGATGCGGAGGAAGCCGACGATGAAGAGGCAGCCGAGGAAGCCGTCCCACCGGCTGACGAACCAGCCGACGGTGCAGGGGATGACGAAGGTGACGACGGCGGCGATGAGCTGGACGTAGCGGTGCTGCCACATGACGAGCTTGTCCTTGCGGAGGTCGGCGACGTTGTCGAGGGGGCGCTCCGGGGTGTACCGGAGGAAGAGCCAGCCCATGTGGGCGAAGAAGAAGCCGCGGGAGATCGAGTAGGGGTCCTCGTCCTCGTGGTCGGTATGCTTGTGGTGGCGGCGGTGCTCGGAGGACCAGAGGAGGGCCGAGTTCTCGAAGGAGGCGGCCCCGAAGATGAGGACGAGGAGGCGGACGGGCCAGGAAGCCTTGAAGGCGGTGTGGGAGAAGAGACGGTGGTAGCCGAAGGTGATGCTCATGCAGCAGGCCGAGAACATGAACAGGAAGGCGAGGAAGAGGGGGGTGCTCCACCCGTAGGTGTAGAGGTAGTAGGGGGTGCCGATGGCGGCACTGAGGAAGGTGATGCTGAGGAAAAGGGTCGTGGTCCAGTTGACGACGTGGGGTTTTTTAAGTCCGAACATAGTAGGATGAAGGAAGAAGGCTAAGTTTGTCCGTTGGAAAGACAAGGTTTATGATGAGACGACACTTTAGCTCATTCAGGGTCTCTTGTCATCTGGGCTTATTTACTCATTTATCGTAACCACGATGAGGGCGATCGAGTTATGACACGCACCGAGGAGCGCCCTGAACGGGTGGGATTGTGGTACGATTTACCAGGGTAAATATAAGTGGGGGCCAACGGCCATCCCTTACCTGGGGGGGACACGAACTATTCTAGAAGGTCCCGAAGCGTCGCCAGCAGGGTTTCCGCGGTGTAAGGTTTGGAGAGGAAGTGTTCCACTCCCGCTCCGGCGGCCTTCGCCGTGTTGCCGTTGGCATTCAGGCCGCTAGCGGCGATGATCTTGACGGCGGGATTGATCTTCATCATCGCGTGGATGAGGGCAGGTCCGTCCATCACGGGCATCATCATGTCGGTGAGGACGACCGCGATTTGTTTGGAATGCTGGGCATAGAGCGCGATCGCGGCGGCTCCGTCCTCCGCCGTCAAAACATGGTATCCGAAGGCGGTCAGCGTCTCCGCCGTGATTTCGCGGATCGAGGCTTCGTCGTCGACGACGAGGATGGTCTCCCCCTCGCCGCGCGGCAACTCGACCTCGGCAATGGCGTTGGCTGCCTCGACGGAGACCGCTTCCGCGGGCAGGTAGACTTTGAACGTGGTTCCCTTTCCCGGCTCGCTGTAGACATTGAGGAATCCCCGATGGCCCTTGACGATGGCCATGACGGTCGAGAGGCCGAGGCCGGTTCCCTTCCCGATCTCCTTCGTGGTGAAGAAAGGGTCGAAGATCTTGTCGATGATCTCCTGCGGGATGCCGGTGCCCGTGTCACTCACGCCGATGACGACATAGGGTCCGGGCTTGGCCAGGGGGTGGAGCGCCAGGTATTGGGAGTCCAGATGGTGATTCTCCACCGCGATCGACAAAACCCCTCCGTTGGGCATCGCATCGCGGGCATTCACGGAGAAATTCAGCAGCACCTGGTGCAGCTGGGTGGGGTCGCCCACGATCAGCCAGACATCGGCGGGGACGAACAGCCGGAGCTTCACGTTCTTCGGGAAGGTGTCTTTGACGATGTACTCGATATCCCGCAGGATATGCCCGATCTGCACTTTGATCTGGCGGCCCTCGACGCCCCGGGCAAAGGAGAGGACCTGCCGCACCATCTCCGCACCCCGCCGCGCGCTGGCGCCGATCGTCTCGAGCATTTGCAGCGCCTTGGGGTTGTCGACCGTCATCTTCAGGACTCCGATCGACATCATGATCGGAGAGAGGACGTTGTTGAGGTCGTGCGCGATCCCGCCCGCCAAGGTGCCGATGCTTTCCATCCGCTGCGCGCGCATGAACTGATCTTCGATCTTCTTCCGCTCGGTGACATCGGTATTGATCGCCAACACCGACTTGGGATTCCCCTCCTTGTCCCGCAATAGGGACCAGCTCGCCTCGATCGTCAGGCATTTGCCTTCCTTCGTGTACTGCGTCATTTCACCGGACCACTCGCCCCGCCCGATAACAAGGGCCGTGGCGTCCTCGAACGCGGCGGAATCCCTGTAGAGCAGCTCGGTGATTTTTTTCCCCATCGCCTCCTGCCGGGACCATCCATACATCCGTTCCGCCCCGTGATTCCAGAAAAGAACCTCTCCCTCCAGACTGCGGACCAAAATGGCGTCCCGGGCCTTGTCGATCAGGGCGGCCTGGTCGGCGATCTGCTCCCCCGCCCGCTTGAGATCTTCGATTGCGCGGTTTTGCTCCGTTACGTCGCGCAGGATTTTGGAGGCTCCGATGACCTTTCCCTGGTCGCTTATGATCGGGGAGATCGTCGCCGAAACCTGAAAGCGTTCGCCGTTCTTCCGGAGGCGGAGGGTCTCGAAGTGGGGGATCCGCTCTCCTTTCGCCAGCCGGGCGATGATCTCCTTTTCCTCCTCGATGCATTCCAGCGGAAAGAGAATTCCCACATGGCGGCCGACGATCTCCGCTGCCTTGTAACCGAACATCCGTTCGGCGCCCGGGTTCCAATCGGTGATGATTCCATCGAGCGTCTTGCCGATGATCGCGTCGTCCGTTGATTCAATGATGGCCTTAAGCCGGCTTTGGCTCTCCAGCCACGCGTCCGAAGAGGATGAGGAAGGTGGGAGTTTCATTGTAACTTATGCGGCAGTGTGCCCCCATCCTCCCCCTGATGATGAGCGGACGCCCCCCCCTACTGATGACGAATGGTCACATTTTTTCTCCTTTTCTGTCCATGAATTCATCTACTCATGACTCATGACATAAAAAGGCCGCCTCCGTTTCCTCAGTAGTAAGTAGTTTCAGGCGGTGACACTGGGGTAAAAACTGGCTACATTTGAATCAGAGACTCTTTCCCCACCCGGCAAAGTCTCCATGCCTCCCGCCTATTCCGAAAAGCCGCGCCTCCTCTTCGTCGACGACGAGCCCATGCTCCTGCAGGGCATCCGCCGGATGCTTCATCCCATGAGGGAGAAGTGGTACATCGATTTTTGCGAGAGCGGCCCCCAGGCCCTCGAAAAAGTAACCGCGGAAAAGAGCGCGTACGATGTCGTCATCAGCGACATGCGGATGCCCATCATGAACGGGGCCGAGGTTCTCTCCCGCATCGCCGCCCTTCATCCCGGCACCATCCGCCTCATTCTTTCCGGCCACGCCGATCGCCAGATGATCATGCAGTCGGTCGGCATTGCCCATCGCTATCTCTCGAAGCCGTGCGACGGGCGGAAATTGACGGCCACCCTCGAACAGGCTCTCGGTCTCCGGGCCATGTTACGGGACGAGGAACTGCGCCGTTCCGTTTCGGGGACGATCTCACTCCCCAGCCGTCCCGATCTTTACGTGCGCCTCCTTTCTGTCATCCAGCAGGCCGAATCCTCGATCGACGACGTCGAGGAAATCGTCTCCCACGATCCGGCGATGGCGGGGAAGGTATTGAAGCTCGTCAATTCCGCCTTCTTCGGCAATCGCGGCACCGCACATAATCTGAACGAGGCGATTTCCTATGTCGGCCTCGATGTGCTCCGCTCGCTCGCCCTGACCCTCGGCCTGTTTGAAGAGCTCAAGGGGGGCTTTGGTGCGTTGACCCTCTCTTCCATGGAGGCGCTGTGGAGCCACTCCTTCGATGTTGCCGCCGCCGCCCGGAGCATTGCCGTGGCCGAGGGGGCCGAGAAGAGCATCGTCGAGGAGTCGTTCATCGGGGGGCTACTCCATGATGTCGGAAAGCTCTTCGTCGGCTCACCGACGTTGCCCCCGCTTTCCCTTCAGCCCGGAGAGACTCCCGTCGACGCCGAGAGGCGGATCTACGGGGGAACCCACGGCGAGGCCGGCGGCTATCTCTTCGCCCTCTGGGGGCTCCCCTCGGGCGTCGTCGAGGCCGTTGCCTTCCATCACGAGCCCGAACGGGGCCTTCCCGCTTCCGAGAAGGATCCCGGCTTCACCGCCCTAACCGCAGTTCATGCGGCCGACGCCCTCCTTCATCGGAAGCAACATGATGCGGTCGCCCCTTTTTTCCTTCATCCCAACGGGGCTTACCTGGCCCGGCTGGGACTTTCCGAGCGTCTCCCGGCCTGGGAAGCCGTGATTTGACGCCTTATCTCCCTTTATGAGCAACCGCCGCGTTCTATTCGTCGACGACGATCCTGGAATCCTCGACGCCCATCGTCGCAACTACCGGAAGAAATTCGAAATCGGCATCGCGCTCGGGCCGCAGGAAGCCCTCCCGATGCTGACCGGGGAGGAGCCCTATGCCGTGATTGTCTCGGACATGCGGATGCCCGGCATGTCGGGCGTCGAATTCCTCGAAAAGGCGAGGGAAACGGCGCCGGAAACCGTCCGCATGATGCTGACGGGAAACATCGACCAAAACACGGCGACCGACGCCATCAATCGCGGCAGCGTCTACCGATTCCTGACGAAGCCCTGTCTGCCTGAAACCCTCGAGCTTTCCATCGAGGACGCCCTCCGCCAATATGCGCTGATCACGGCCGAGAAGCAGCTCCTGGAGCGCACCCTGGCCGGAAGCATCAAGGTCCTCGTCGATATCCTCTCCCTCGTCGAGCCGCAATCCTTCGGTGTCGCCCAGCGCCTGCGCGACTATGTCCGCATCTTCCTCAAAACCCATCGTGTCGTCGATGGGTGGGCGCTCGAAATCGCCGCCCTCCTCAGCCACCTCGGCTGCGTGACCGTCCCGGCCTCCGTTTCCGAAAAGGCCCGCAAGGGCGGCGCGCTGAATCAGGCCGAGAAGGACATGCTTTCCCGTGTTCCCGGCATCGGCCACGATCTCCTGACCAATGTGCCCCGCCTTGAAGGGGTTGCTGAAATCGTCCGCTATCAACGCAAGAACTACGACGGCACCGGCATCCCCGCCGATTCCCTGGCGGGGGAAGCCATCCCCTACGGCTCGCGGCTGCTTCGCGTCCTCTCCGAGGTCGTCGCCAGCGAAGCGCGCGGGATCAGCCGCCTTGAGGCCTTCATGGCCTTGCGCAAGGAACCCGACAAATTCGACCCCCGCATCGTCCTCGCGGTCCAGGAGGCGCTGGGGGAGGGGTTCGGCGGCCCCCTCCCGGGCAGTGCTGCTCCGACCGGCGGCGTCACGCGGCGCGAGATGCGCCTCGCCCAGCTTCAGGTAGGCCAGAAGCTCGTCTCCAACATCATGACGCCCGACGGTCTGATCGTTGTGTCTGCCGGTAGCGAGGTCACCCCCGTTCTCCTGGAACGCATCGGGAATTTTTCCCGCATCCAACGCCTGATCGAGCCGGTGACCGTCGAAGAATAAGGCCGCACTCCACGCCTCCCCATGATCTCGCGTTGGCTCCAGATCGGTTCACTGAAGGTTCGCATTCTGCTTCTCATCGCGGTCGCCATCGTGACCCCTCTTTTCGCCCTGGGCACGTGGCTGTATTGGGACATCGACGCCTCCCAGGAAAAGGCCGTGAGCATCGTCCTCGAAACGGCGGCCAAAAGCATCGCTTCCCAGATCGAATCGTGGAACGAGGGACCCAACGTCGAGGTCGAGTCCTTTCAGCTCGGCCAGAGGGGCTTCCTTTGCGTTCTCGCTCCCGACGGGCATATCGTTTCGGCTCCCGAGGCTGTCCTCAAAAATGATGCCCAATTCAGCTGGTTGGCACGCACAACGCCCCAGGGCATCGGCCATGTCGTCGATCACAACGGGCAGGAATGGCTGACTTACGGAACCGTCCTGAAAAGCGGGCTCCGTATTCTGGCGCTGCAAGACGAGGAGGAGGAAGACGCCGCGGTCCATATTTTCCGCAAGAACACCATTCTCATGCTCTGCTTGGCCGCGGGGCTGACTTTGCCCTTCGCGTCGCTTTTCCTCAGTTCGGTCCTTCGCCCGATCAAACAGCTTCAGGAGGCCGCTGAAGCCCTGCGCAAAGGGGACTGGAGCATCCGGGTCCAAGCGGAAAAAGGAGCGGAGCTCGCCGCCCTCGCCCATTCCTTCAATCAAATGGCCGAACAACTCGGCAACCAATACGTCCGGATCGAGGAGGAGGTGGCCAAGAGGACGGAACAGCTCGTGCAGGAGAACGCCGAACGGCGCCTGGCCGAGCGATCGCTGCGGGCCAAGCAGGAGGAACTGCAGGCGATGAACGACGCCTCACCCCTCGGCATCTTCGTCACCGGGCGCGACGGGCTCTGTCTCTACTCCAATCAGGTCCTCCAGGATATCTACGGGACGCCCCAGCTCTTCGGCTCGGGCCTGTTCGAGCCGATCCACGAGGAAGACAAGGCGCGGGTCCTCGCCCTCTTTAAAAGCGGCCATGAAAACGGCCAGCCCCTCAAGAGCATCCACCGCCTCCGCCGCCGCAAGCGCATTCTCTGGCTGCGCATGCGGCTGGCTCCTTTGGGTGCGGGAGATCAATTCACCGGCTATGTCGGTACCGTCGAGGATATCTCCGAGCAAAAACTCCTGGAACACCGCCTTTTGGCCCGCAACCAGATGATGGACACCCTCGCCAGTTCCAGTCACCTGGAGGAAGCCGCGCCGGCCATCGCCCAGGCCCTCGCCGACGCCACCGAGTGGGACTTGGCCACGTTCTGGGTCGTTGACCTGGCGGAGAACAGGCTCAAGCAGGTTGGCGCGGCGCAACGCAAGACGCTCGACCTCGGCGGGTTGATCCAGGCCGGGGCGGAAAAGGGCCTCGAAAAGGGGCAGGGCCTTCCCGGGCGCGTCTGGAAAGAAGGTCAGCCCCTCTGGATCGGAGATGCCGACAAGGATCTTTCCGATCCGCGCCTCGCCTTTTCCCCGCCCTTGCGCACCGCCTTGGCCCTTCCCATCTTTTTCGACGAAGCCGTTGCCGGTGTCGTCGAGGTCCGTTTCCGCGATCCCATCCTTTCCGACAGCAGCCTGATCGAAGACCTTTGCGGATGGGCGGACACCCTCGGCCAGTTCCTGGCCCGCAGCCAGGCGGAAAAAGAGAAGGGCGACATGGAGATCCAGCTCCGTCACGCGCAAAAAATGGAATCGATCGGGCAGCTTGCCGCAGGCATCGCCCACGAAATCAACACGCCCACGCAATTCGTCGGCGACAATAACCGCTTCCTCCAGGGAGCCTTTTCCGACATCGCCGGACTCCTGCATCGTTACGACCTCCTCTTGACCGGCGTGAAGGCAGGGTGCGGCACGGAGGAGCTTTCCCGCCTCGTCCACGATGCCGAAGAGACGGCGGAAGCCGCCGACATCGCCTACCTCGAGGAGGAAGTCCCCAAGGCGATCCTCCAGTCACTCGACGGCTTGGAGCGGGTGACGAAAATCGTTCGGGCCATGAAAGACTTTTCCCATCCGGGTTCCGAAGACCGGGTCCCCGTCAATCTCAACCAGGCCATCGAAAGCACCGTCACCGTCGCGCGGAACGAATGGAAATACGTCGCCGATCTTGCGACCGAACTCGATCCCGATCTGCCTCCCGTTCCCTGCCGTATCGGGGAAATCAACCAAGTCGTCCTCAACCTTCTCGTCAACGCGGCCCACGCCATTGGGGACATCCTCGACGAACTCTCCGGCGGCAAGGGGATGATCACGGTCTCCACCAAAACATCGGCCGACAGGGAATGGGCCGAAGTCCGCATCTCCGACACCGGGGGCGGCATCCCCGAAGCGATCCGGGGGAAAATCTTCGACCCTTTCTTTACGACCAAACAGGTCGGAAAGGGAACGGGTCAGGGCCTTGCCATCGCCCACTCCGTTATCGTCGACAAGCATGGCGGCACCATCGCCTTCGAGAGCGAAATCGGGAAGGGGACCACGTTCTTGATTCGCCTCCCCTTGCACTGGGAGCGGTCCGAGTCGAGCCGCCCAAAATGACCGCGAGCCTTCCAGCCCGCGCTTAAGGCAAGCGGTTATGCCAGATATGGATTGTCCCGGCGCTCGTCACCGATCGTCGTCTCGGGGCCGTGGCCGGGATAGACGACGACCGCGTCGGGGAGGGGGAGGAGGTGGTTCTTGATGCCGTTCAGCAGATCGCTTTGAGAGCCTCCCGGGAAATCCCACCGGCCGACCGCTCCCGCGAAGAGGATGTCGCCGCCGAAGATCCGCGCCTCGGTCGGTTCGTAGAACGCAATGCTGCCGGGAGAGTGGCCGGGGATGTGGAAGAGGGTGAAATCCCGTCCGCCGACCTTCCACGGAACGGTCCCCTGCGGGGGGAGTTCCAGGTCGGTCAAGGTCTTCACGAGGGGAAAGCGCTCCCGGATGCCGAAGCGGGTGAGGTAATCGATGTTCTCGACCAGGGGTCGGTCGGCGGGGTGGAGGTAGACGGGGCAGCCGTGATCGGCCTCGATCCGGCCCGCGTCCCAGACGTGGTCGAAGTGGCCGTGGGTGAGGACGAGGGCTTCGATCTTCCATCCCTGCCGCTTCGCCTCGGCGGCGAGGCCCTCGGGGGCGTCGAAGGCGATCCAGGAACCCTTTTCCGCGCCCGGAATAAGGAAGGCGTTGGTCGAGAGGGCTCCCCCGGTGTAGGGGATCAGCGAAGGGGTCTGGCTCATGAAAGGGAGGTGGGCGGGATCTTGGCGAGGTTCGAGGGGAGGCGGCTGATGGCGATCATCTCCGCGTAGGTGCTGGCCGCGTTGTCGTCGTATTCGACCCCGGCGGGGGTCCGCTCCGCGTTGAAGAGGCCGAAACGGGGGGCGTAGGTCCCCCACTCGTAGTTGTCGACGAGGGACCAGTGGAGGTAGCCGATCAGGGGATGCCCCTCCCGGCGCAGCTGGTTCACCATGCCGACGTGGCGGCGGATGTAGTCGCTCCGCAGGAGGTTGTCCCGGCGGCCGACCTTCGGCTGGGGATGGCCTTCGATAGGCGGGGCCTGGCGGGTCGCCATCCCGTTCTCGGCGATCATGATGGGGAGGTTGAAGGGGCGGAGGGTCTTCACGTAGAAGGCGAGGCCCTCGGGGAGGAGGTGCCAGTCCCACCACTTGCTGGTGATGCTGTTGAGGAGGTGCTCGTGGGGGCGGCGGTGCTGGAGGGAGACGTCGTCGGCCCAATGGGGGGTGCGGAGGAAGTGGGCGATGAAGGGATCGTAGTAGTCGATGGCGAGGTAATCGATCGGCGGGTCGCCGGGGAAGGCGGCGGCATCGTCGTAGAGGGTCTCGATGAGGGGTTCCCAGACGCTGTGGATCGAGCCGGCCCAGGCGAGGAAGTGGTGGAATTTCTTGAGACCCTGGCCGATGAAGTTCCGCAGCGGGGGCTGGATCGGAAGGCGGGCTTCGGAGAAGGAGCGGTCGAAGGCCCGGGCTTCCTTCCAGAGGTGGGGGAAGATCTCGTTCTTCGGGACCCCGCGGGAGGGGGCGAACATGAGGTGGACCCACGCCTGGTCGGTCCAGAAGAGATCGGTGCAGTAGTTGTTGAAGGTGACGAGCGGGGCGGCGGCCCGGGGGGCGAGCTCGGCATAGAGCCGCTTGATCAGCCGTCGGGCCTTGATGTGGGCCTCCAGCATGTGGGCCAGGGCGCTGTAGGCGGGATGGAGGCCCCAGCTCGGGCCGCTGGGGAAGAGGCCGAAGAGGTAGTGGCAGACCGAGAGCATGTTCGGCTCGTTGATCGTGATGAGGTAGCGGGGCGGGGCGACCTGGTGCCGATCGATCAGGACGGGGAGGAGGTGCCGGACGACGGTCTCGACGTAGGCGAGGTAGAAGTCGACGGTGCGGCGGTTGAGCCAGGCGTCTTCGCCGAGCCAGGCCGGATGGGTGAAGTGGTGGAGGGTGACGACGGGCTCCAGGCCGTTCTTCCGGGCCGAGGCGAGGATCTCGGCGTAGCGGTCGAGGGCGGCGGTGTCGAACGGCGGGGGGGTGACCTTCCCGAGCTTGCGGAAGGGGACGGGCGTCTCGGGAAGCTCCTTCAGGGGCTGGATGCGGGGCCACGAAAGGCTGAGTCGGAAGGCGTTCAGCCCCAGATCCTTGCAGAGGGCGAAATCTCCCTCGGCTTTTTCCCAGAAGCGGGCGGCGGGGCCGATGGTCTCGACTTTCCCGTCCCGCTCGGCCCAGGCCCAGTTGTTCTGGGGCTCGCTTTCCCCGTTGATGCCCCCCTCGTGCTGGTCGGAGGAAGTGGCGACTCCCCAGAGAAAGGGAGAGGAGGGGAGGGGAGCGCTCATGATCGTTATGACGGTAATGCGTAATTATTCCGTAATTGAGGTTTGTCAATCGCCGTCGTCGGGATTAAGAAGGACACCCTATGAAGATTTTCATCGATACCGGCGACACCACCGAAATCAAGGAGGCCAATGACTGGGGCCTCATTGATGGTGTGACCACCAATCCGTCCCTCGCCGCGAAGGCCGGGAAGAACTTCAAACAGCTCATCACCGAGATCACCCAGATCGTCGACGGCCCGATCAGCGCCGAAGTCGTCAGCCTCACCGCCGACGAGATGTACAAGGAAGGCAAGGAACTCGCCTCCTGGCACAAGAACATCGTCGTCAAGGTCCCCCTCATCCCCGAGGGCCTCAAGGCCGTGAAACGCTTCACCGCCGAGGGCATCAAGACGAACGTCACCCTCTGCTTCAACGCGAACCAGGCCCTCCTCGCCGCCAAGGCCGGGGCGAGCTACATCAGCCCCTTCGTCGGCCGCCTCGACGACATCAGCCAGGACGGCCTCCAGCTGATCCGCGACATCCGCCTCATCTATGACAACTACGGCTTCGACACCGAGATCCTGACGGCCTCGGCCCGCGGGCCGTATCACTTCATGGAAGCGGCCAAGATCGGCAGCGATGTCATCACGGCGCCCTTCTCCGTCATCAAGCAGGTGATCAAGCACCCGCTCACCGACAGCGGCCTGAAGCAGTTCCTCGAAGATTGGAAGAAGGTCGCGAACCTCTAAGGGTTCGGCTTCTCCGCCTCGAAATGAACAGGGGGAATCCTCCATCGTCCGCCGCTCCCTCGGGACGGCGGCGTCGGGGGGTTCCCCCTTCTGCTGCCGGGGAGGGGAAGCCCCCGGAGCGTCGGCGCGGGCCTCATCCCGGCGGCAAGGGAAAGGGCGGACGCCGCCATCGCGGGCCGCTGCGGGTCGCCGCCGGCATCATCCGGGACCGGGACCGGATCCTCATCACCCAGCGCAAGGCCGAGGACAGCCTCGGCGGCTTCTGGGAGTTCCCCGGCGGGAAGCTGGAGCAGGGCGAGGGCTATCCCGCCGCGCTGAAGCGGGAACTGATGGAGGAGATCGGCGTCGAGGTCGTCGTCGGCGGCCTCTTTGCGACGATCCGGCACAAGTATCCCGGCGGCGAAGTGAAGCTCTGTTTCCTCGAGGCCCGGATCGTCCGGGGCGAGGTCCAGGCCATCGACGTCGCGGCCTGGAAATGGGTCCTCCCCTCCGAACTGGGGAACTTTCGCTTTCCTCCCGCCGACGAGCCGCTAATAAAGAAACTCCAGTCGGCGCCTCCGAAGTCGCAGCAGACTGGTCCCATTTGAAGTAAGATAGAGAAGAGAGATTGAGATGAAGCAATACAAGGTCGGTGTGGTCGGTGCCACGGGTGCCGTCGGTCATGAAGTGGTCAAGCTGTTGGAGAGCCGGAAGTTTCCCGTCGGGGAACTCCGCCTCTTCGCCTCGGCGCGTTCGGTCGGCAAGACGATGACGTTCCAGGGGAAGGAAGTGCCGCTGCTGGCCCTTTCCCAGGAAGCCTTCGCCGGGCTCGATTACGTCATCTTCAGCGCCGGGGCCTCCCGGTCGAAGGAATTCGCCCCCGCCGCGGTGAAGGCCGGGGCCATCGTGATCGACAACTCGTCGGCCTACCGCATGGCCGCCGACGTCCCCCTCGTCGTCCCGGAGATCAATCCCGGCGACCTCAAGGTCCACCAGGGCATCATCGCCAACCCGAACTGCACGGCCGCCATCCTCGGCACGGCGCTCTGGCCCCTTCACCGGAAGGCCGGGATCAAGCGGATCATCGTCTCCACCTACCAGTCGGCGAGCGGAGCCGGGGCGCAGGCGATGGCCGAGCTCGAAGCCCAGGTGAAGCAGTACGTGGCCAGGGAACCGATCACGAAGAGCGTCTTCCCCCACCAGATCGCCTTCAACGTTTTCTCGCACAACACGGCCATCGGCGCCGACGGCTCGAACGAGGAGGAGACCAAGGTCCGCGAGGAGCTGCGGAAGATGTTTCATCTCCCTGCGCTTCCCCTCGTCATCACCTGCGTCCGCGTCCCCGTCCTCCGGGCCCACTCGGAAGCCGTCGTGATCGAGACGGAGAAGCCGCTCTCGCCCGAGGAGGCGCGGGAGATCCTTTCCCAGGCTCCCGGCGTCACCGTCGTCGACGACCGCGAGGCGAATTACTTCCCGATGCCCCTCGAGGCGAGCGGCAAGCTCGACATCCTTGTCGGCCGCATCCGCGAAGACCAGTCGAACCCCGGCGGCCACGGCCTCGCCCTCTTCGTGAGCGGCGACCAGCTGCTGAAGGGCGCGGCGTGGAATGCGGTGCAGATTGCGGAGTGTTTGATCGGGTAGGGGCGTTGTCCTGCGGGGGGGCCCTTCGGGGCTGGCGGGGTCGACCCTGTACAGCTGGATGCGATCCGCTTTATAGCCCAAGAGGGGCTTTGCCCCTCCTCGCACCTCCCCTTCTGAGGGCCTGAACTAGGCGGACGCGCTTGGACGGCGCCTCGTCTCCTCACTGGATTAAGATCGGATGGTTCCGGTGCGCCCGAGGGTATGGGTTGCGGGGCGAGACGGGACCAAGACGCTCAGGCTCCTACTGGGAGAGGGATTCTTTATTGGGCTACAATGTCGAACGTGAGGAAATATCAGTTGCATGAAAGGCATTGTTTTTCTTCCGTTTTTCCTCAAGTCTTTTCCCTATCTATGGCCCCTGATTCGATCCTCGGCTATCTGCGCTCGCTCCACGCCAAATATGCGCCGCTGTTCGAGGGGGAAGTCGCCACCTATATTCCCGAGTTGGGCAAGGCCAATCCGGAGTGGTTCGGTATCTGCCTGGTGACGGCGACGGGCGCGGTCTACGAGGTCGGGGACACGGGGCAGGCGTTCACGATCCAATCGATCGTGAAACCGTTCCTCTACGGGAAGGCGCTGGAGGAATGCGGCATCGAGGGGGTCCTCGCGAAGGTCGGCGTCGAGGCGACGGGCGATGCCTTCAACTCGATCAGCCTCGAGCCGACGACGGGCCGCCCGCGCAATCCGATGATCAACGCCGGGGCGATCGCCACGTGCGGGCTCATTCCCGGCGAGGCGAAACTCGAACGCCTTCTCGCCACCTTCTCCCATTATGCCGGACGGCCCCTCCTCTACAACGAGGCGGTCTATCGTTCCGAGAGCATGACCGGCCATCGCAACCGGGCCATCGCCCACATGTTGCGCGGCTTCGACCGCCTCGGCGATGACCTCGAATCGGTCCTCGAACTCTATTTCCAGATCTGCTCCACCTCGGTGACCTGCCGCGACCTCGGCGTGATGGCGGCGACGCTCGCGAACAACGGCGTCAATCCGCTGACCGGGGAGCGGGCCTTGGCGGCGGAATACGTGCCGAACGTCCTCAGCGTGATGGCCTCGTGCGGGATGTACAACTCGGCGGGCGAGTGGATCTACCGCGTCGGCCTCCCGGCGAAGAGCGGCGTCGGCGGCGGCATCATCGCGGTACTGCCGGGGCAGCTCGGCGTCGGCGTCTTTTCCCCCCGCCTCGATCCCCACGGGAACAGCGTCCGGGGCGTCCGCCTCTGCGAGGAGCTTTCCCGGGAGCTGCAGCTCCACCTCTTTTCCCCGCCGATCAACGACGCCTCGGTCGTCCGCTCGATCCTCAGCGGGGCCGACTTCCACTCGACCCGGATCGGCCTGGCGCAGGAGGTCCGCCTCCTCGACAAGGAAGGGGGCCGGATCAAGCTCTTCCAGCTCCAGGGCAACCTCACCTTCACCTCGGCCGAGGTCGTCGCGCGGACGCTGCACACCCATCTCGACAAGGGGGAGAAGCGCTTCTTCATCCTCGACTGCCGCCGGGTGACGGGGGTCAACCGGAGCGCCTGCGGCATCCTGCGGGAGACGATCAAGGCCTCCCTCGCGGCGGGCGTCGGCGTCGTCCTCTCCCATGCGAAGTCGGTGCCGTTGCTGATCGAGTCGTTCGTCGATCATCCCGACGGCTCCCCGGGGGAATGCTTCGACATCGTCGCCGATACCGATGCCGCGCTGGAGTGGTGCGAGAATCATCTCCTGCGGGACTTCCGCCAGAAGGAGGCCTCCCGCGCCTCGGACCCCTCGGCCCCGCGCCGGTACTATTCCCTCTTCCTCGGCCTGACCGAGGAGGAGCTGGGGACGATGGAGAGCCTCCTCGAACAGCGGACGGCTTCGGCGGGCGAGGTCCTGATCCGGGCGGGCGATCTTTCGCGGGAGATCTATTTCCTCTCCCGGGGAAGCCTCAGCATTCTCCTCCCCCTCTCGGGAACGCCCGACGCGACGCCCCGCCGGATCGCGACGGTCAGCCCGGGCTCGGCCTTCGGCGAAATGGCGATGACGGGGAGCGCCGTCCGTTCGGCCACGGTCGTCGCCGACACCGAATGTGTCTTCGACATCCTCTCGCTGCGGAAGCTCGACGAGCTCACCCGGACCTCCCCCTCGATCCGCATCAAGCTCCTCCACAACCTCTCCCTTCAGCTCGCCGCCAAGGTCCGCCACACGAACCGGCAGCTGGAGGCGCTCGAGGAATTGTCGGCTTGATCCACTCCCGCGCCGGACTCGTCTCCTTGGCGAATTAGTGCTGCCCTCGCGGCACCGATCCTGCTACCACGATGGCATGACGGCTCCTGCTTCCGCTTCCCTTTCCACCCCCTATCGGATCGGCATCTTGACGAGCGGAGGGGATTGCCCCGGATTGAACGCCGTGATCCGCGGCACCGTCTGCGCGGCGGAGACGCGGGGCTGGGAAGTCCTCGGCTTCAGCGACGGGTACGAAGGGCTCCTTTCCCCGGTCCGTTACCGTCCCCTGACGGTCGACAACACGCACGGCATCACCGCGCTCGGCGGGACGATCCTGGGGACGACGAACAAGGGCCGCTTCGTCGCGAAGGTCGGCCTCGGGGACAAGGCGTTGATCCCGAAGGAGATCATCAGCGAGGCGCGGGAGACGATCGAGGGCCTCGGCATCAGCGCCCTCGTCTGCCTCGGCGGCGACGGCTCCCTGACGACGGCGGAACAGCTTTTCGAGAACGGCATCCCGACGATCGGCGTGCCGAAGACGATCGACAACGACATCTCGGCGACGGCGATGACTTTCGGCTTCGACTCGGCGGTCGAGTGCGTCACCGAGGCCCTCGACCGGCTCCACACCACGGCCCGCAGCCACAAGCGGGTGATGATCCTCGAGGTGATGGGGCGGCACGCCGGGTGGATCGCCCTCCACGGCGGCATCGCGGGCGGGGCCGACATGATCCTCATCCCGGAGATTCCCTTCTCCTACGAGAAGATCTGCCGGGAGATCGTCCACCGGGTCGGCAACGGCCATGAGACGACGATGATCGTCGTCGCCGAAGGGGCGATGCCGAAGGAGGGGACGGTCTCCGCGAAGGGCGGCCACAAGGGCGAGGTCCGGCTCGGCGGCATCGGCCAGCAGGTCTGCGACGAGATCGAGCGGCGGACCGGTCGCGAGACGCGGACGATGGTCCTCGGCCACCTCCAGCGCGGCGGCGCCCCGACGACCCTCGACCGGATCCTCGGCACCCGCTTCGGCGTCGGCGCTGTGAAGCTGATCGAGGAGAAGAAATTCGGACACATGGTCAGCTACATCAACGACCAGATCGGCTCGGTCTCGATTCCCGAGGCCGTCGGCCAGCTGAAGACGGTCCCCCCCGGCGGCCAGATGGTCGACGCGGCCCGCTCGATCGGGATCACCTTCGGGGACTAGGTCATTAACACGATCTAAGGCCTTTTTTCAGTCGGTTTCGCCAAGCGGCGCGTAGGTATTTCAACCCACGCGCCGCTTTTTTCTTTCGGTCGCCGGAGAACGGGCTTTAGGCTTTCGATGTCTGCTTGGGGGGTAATGATAATAACATGAACATTTTGTTCTCTTTCTCTCCATGAGCTCACACAAGAAGCCCCTCACTCTGTCGCGCCGCTTTTTGATTTTGGCCGTCATCAGCATCCTCGGTTACGTATTGATGGCCGGGCTGGCCCTTTCCTTCCTGCGCAAGACGCTGCTCGAGGAACGGGTGATGAAGGAAAAGAACCTCGTCGAGATGGCGATGGGGATCGTGAAGGAGCAAGGGGATCGCGCGGCACGCGGGGAGTGCGACGTGGCGACGGCCCAGAAGACAACGATCGCGACGCTGCGGACGCTCCGTTATAATACGAACGATTATTTCTTCGTTTTTAGCACCGAGGGTGTCTCCCTCCTGAATGCGATGAACCCCAAGCTGGAAGGGACGAACCGGGTCGATGTCAAGGATCCCGACGGCGTCTACATCTTCCGGGAACTGCTCGCGAACGCGAAGACGGGCGGGACCAGCTTCTATCGCAATCCCCGGGGCGATGGCCAAGCGCCGGTTCGGAAGATCAGCCTCACGGCGCTCTATGAGCCATGGAACTGGGTCGTTGGCACCGGGGTCTACATCGACGACATCGACGTGCAGTTCCGCGCGACGATGCTTTGGTTTGCCGCCTGGATGGCCCCCGTCTTCCTCATCCTGATCTGGGGGACGTCCTACTTCATCCGCACGACGGGCCACCACCTGGGGACGATCGTGCGGGGGCTGACGCGGAGTTCCGACCAGGTTTCGGCGATTTCCCAGGAGATCTCGTCGGCGAGCCAATCGGTCGCCGAGAGCGCGAGCGGCGCCGCCGCCTCGCTGGAGGAGACGAGCGCCTCGGTCGAGGAACTCAACAGCATGACGAAGCGCAACACCGAGAGCGCCGTCCAGGCGAAGGCCCTTTCGAGCGAGGCCTGCGGGGCGGCCGAGGGAGGGGTCCGGCGGACCCAGACGATGAGCGTCGAGATGGCCTCCATGCGCGAGGCGAGCCAGGAGATGCGCCGGGCGATGGAAGGGGTGAAGAGCTCCAGCGGCGACGTCAGCAAGATCATCAAGACGATCGACGAGATCGCCTTCCAGACCAATATCCTGGCGCTGAACGCCGCCGTCGAGGCGGCCCGGGCCGGCGAGGCGGGGGCGGGGTTCTCCATCGTCGCCGACGAGGTGCGGAACCTCGCGCAGCGGGCGACGCAGGCGGCCCGGGAAACCTCGGCGATGATCGACGCCTCGGTGGAGCAGAGCCTTCAGGCCGTCGCGATCAACGAGCGGGTCACCGCCCAGATCGAGACCTTGGCGACCCAGTCCGACGGTGTCCGTTCGAGCCTCGATGCCATTGCGGGGAAGACCCGGGAGGTCGACGTCCTGGTCAGCGCCATCGCCGTCGCCTCGAAGGAGCAGAGCGAGGGATTGGAGCAGATCACCCGCGCCGTTTCCCAACTCGACCAGATCACGCAGGGGAACGCCGCCGGGGCCGAGGAGACGGCCGCCGCGACGCAGGAGCTTTACCGCGAGGCCGACGGCCTGCGCCAGGAGATCGGCTCCATCGTCCTCCTGACGGGCGGCGAGATGGCGAAGAAGGTTGACGGGGGGGCGGGGGAGGGCCGAGATTGGCCCTCATGCCCGACATCGTCTCCCTCCTCCAACAAGGCCAAAGCCACGCGGCAATCTTCGCCCTCACGGCGATTGCCCTCGGGTTCCTTCACGGGCTAGAGCCGGGCCACTCGAAGACGATGATGGCGGCGTTCATCGTCGCCGTCCGGGGAACCGTGGGCCAGGCCGTCCTGCTGGGTGTCTCGACGGCTTTCTCCCATTCCCTCGTCGTCTGGATCGTGGCGATGGCGGGGCTGTCGTTCGGGAGCCGCTGGAGCGCGGAGGGGACCGAACCGTGGTTTCAAATGTTCTCGGGACTGACCGTCCTCGCCCTCGCCTTCTGGATGTTCCGCTCCCTGCGCCGGGCCCGGCCTTCGGCGGACGATCACGACCATCATGACCACCACGGGCACAGCCATAGCCACAGCCACGGTCATTCCCCCGCCGAGGAAGCGGGCCTCGACGACCATGCCCGGGCCCATGCCGAGGAGATCAAGAGAAAATTCGGCAGCGGGAGTGCCACGACGGGGCAGATCATCCTCTTCGGCCTGACCGGCGGGTTGGTTCCCTGCCCGGCCTCGATCACGGTGCTGATGGTCTGCCTGCAGCTGAAGAAGGTGGCCCTCGGCGTCTGGCTGGTGCTCTGTTTCAGCGCGGGATTGGCGCTGACGATGGTTCTCTCCGGCGTGGTCGCGGCATTGAGCCTCCGCCACCTCTCGACGCGGTGGAGCGGCTTCGGCGTGTGGGCCGAGAGAGCGCCGTGGGTCTCGTTTATCCTGGTCTCGTGCCTCGGCCTGTTCTTCTTCTGGCAGGGGTTACGGCACTTGATCTAGGCGAAGGAGCTCTGCGCTCTTTGGAAGCGTCGCTCCTCCCAAGCGGATAGGGGAACTAGCGGACGAACCCTTCCCGCCTTTACTTCTTGTCGAACGCCGCGTCAAACGCGCGATCCGAGACGGGGAAATCGAGGCGGCGGACGTTGGCGGCCGATTCGGTCGCGCCGTGTTCGCGGTCCATGCCGCTGTCTTCCCACTCGACGGAGAGGGGGCCGCGATAGCCGGCGCGGTTGAGCGCCCGGATGACGGCCTCGAAGTCGACCCGGCCCCGGCCGACGGAGCGGAAGTCCCAGAAGCGGCGGCGGTCGCCGAAGCTTGTGTGGCCGCCGAAGACGCCCGCTTCGGTCAGCTTTTCCGACCACCAGACGTCCTTCATGTGGACGTGGAAGATCCGGTCGGCGAATTTCTCGATGAAGGCGACGTAGTCGACGCCCTGATAGGCGAGGTGGCTGGGGTCGAAGTTGAAGCCGAAGGCGGGATGGTGGTTGATGGCGGCGAGGGCGCGCTCGGTCGAGGCGATGTCGAAGGCGATCTCGGTGGGGTGGACTTCGAGGGCGAAGCGGATGCCGAGCTTCTGGTAGGCGTCGAGGATCGGCGTCCAGCGGCGGGCGAAGTCGGCGAAGCCGTTCTCGATCCAGGCGTCGGGGACGGGGGGGAAGGAGTAGAGGAGGTGCCAGATGGCGCTGCCGGTGAAGCCGTTGACGACGGTGACGCCGAGCTTGGCGGCGGCCTTGGCCGTCTCGATCATCTCGTGGGCGGCCCGCTGGCGGACGCCCTCGGGATCGCCGTCGCCCCAGACGTGGGCGGGAAGGATCGACTGGTGGCGGGCGTCGATCTGGTCGCAGACGGCCTGGCCGACGAGGTGGTTGGAGATCGCGTAGACGTGGAGGCCGTGCTTCTCGAGCTGGGCCTTCTTTTTCGCGCCGTAATCGGGATCGGTGACGGCGCGGGAGACGTCGAAGTGGTCGCCCCAGCAGGCGAGTTCGAGGCCGTCGTAGCCGAAGTGCTTCGCCTTTTCGGCGAGGGTGTCGAGGGGGAGGTCGGCCCATTGGCCGGTGAAGAGGGTGACGGGGCGGGGCATAAGTAAGGGAAGGTCGATGTTAGCGGGGGAGGGAGACCCATTTGTCGGCGCTGCGGGAGCTGGCGACGACGGTTTCGATGAAGGCCATGCCTCGGACGGCGTCGGCGATGCCGGGGACGTCGAGGGCGTGCTCGGAGGGGGTGGTCCCTTCCTTGCGGGCGCGGACGAGGGCGGCGAAATTCCGGTAGAGGTTGGCGAAGGCCTCGAGGAAGGCCTCGGGATGGCCCATGGGGAGGCGGGTGGCGGCCTTGGCGGCGGCCCCGAGGCAGCCGTCCCCCGCGCGGACGAGTGCGCGGGGTTGGTCGGGCCGGCGGAGGACGAGGGTGTTCGGCTCCTCCTGGCGCCAGGCAAGGCTCCCCTTCGTGCCGTAGACGCGGATGTTGAGGCCGTTTTCCTCGCCGATCGAGATCTGGCTGCAATGGAGGAGGCCCTTCGCCCGGACGCCGTTCTTCTCCTCGAAGCGGAGGAGGACGTTGGCGTCGTCGTCGAGGGCGCGGCCTTCGACGAAGGTCGAGAGGTCGGCGCAGAGCGATTCGATCCGGAGGCCGGTGACGTATTCGGCGAGGTTCTCCGCATGGGTGCCGATGTCGCCGACGCAGCAGCTGATCCCGGCGCGCTTCGGGTCGGTCCGCCAGTCGGCCTGCTTCTGGCCCGAGTCCTCGAGCCGCTGGGCGAGCCAGCCCTGGGGGTATTCGACGACGACCTTGCGGATCGCGCCGAGCTTCCCGGAGCGGACGAGGTCCCGCGCTTCCTTCACCAGCGGGTAGCCGGTGTAGTTGTGGGTGAGGCCGTAGAGGAGGCCGGTCTTCTCGACGATCCTGGCCAGTTCCTTCGCCTCGGCGAGGTCGAGGGTGGCGGGCTTGTCGGAGAGGACGTGGAAGCCGCTTTCGAGGGCGGCCTTCGCGATGGGGAAATGGAGGAAGTTCGGCGTGACGATGGCGACGAACTCGATCCGCTTCTCGGCGGGAAGCTTCGCCTCGGCGGCGAACATCTCCGCGTAGGAGCCGTAGCAGCGGTCCTCGGGGAGGAAGAGTTCCTTCCCGCTCGCCTTCGAGCGGGCGCTGTCGGAGCTGAAGGCCCCGGCCACCAGCTCGATCTGGCCGTCGAGGTTCGCCGCCATGCGGTGGACCGCGCCGATGAAGGCACCCTGTCCGCCGCCCACCATACCCATCCGGATCTTCATGCCTGGAAAATTAAGCGTCGAGTTCGCCGAGGGCAAGACCGACGGGGAGGGCCTTCGGCTTCGGGACGGTGGTCTGGAAGGTGTAATGCTTCCCCTGTTCCGAGGCGATCGGGACGGCGAGCATCGCCTCGAGGACGTGGAGGGCGAGTTCCCCGCTGGCGCGGTGGGGGCGATTGTTCCGGATCGCCGTCGCCATGTCGGCGAGGCCGATGCTGCGGCAGACCTGGTCGCTGTGGGTGAGGGGGATCTGGGTCCACTCCTTCTCGCCCTCGAGCTTCACCTCGACGATGCCGCCGAAGGTGTTGGGATCGGGGATGCGGACGGTCCCCTTGGTGCCGTAGACCTCGATGATCGGGTTCTGGTGGCCCCAGACGTCGAAGGAGATGTTCAGGTTGGCGATGGGACCGGAGACGAAGTCGAAGGCCCCGGCGTAGTGGGTCGGGACCTCGACCTTGATCTTCTGCCCGGCCTTGGCGCCGCTCCCGATGGTCCGTTCCGCGAAGGAGCTGCGGGAGGAGCCGGTGGCGCGCCTGATGGGGCCGAGAAGGTTGACGAGGGCGGTGAGGTAATAGGGACCCATGTCGAGCATGGGGCCGCCGCCGTACTGGTAGAAGAACTCGGGATCGGGATGCCACGACTCGGGGCCGTGCCCGAGCATGTTCGCGACGGCGGCGACGGGCTCGCCGATGGTGCCGTCGTCGATGATCTTCCGGGCGGTCTGGACGCCGCCGCCGAGGAAGGTGTCGGGGGCGCAGCCGACGCGGAGGCCTTTCTTTTTGGCGAGTTCGATGACTTCGATCCCCTCGGCGAGGTCGAGGGCGAAGGGCTTCTCGGTGTAGGCGTGCTTGCCAGCCTCGAGGATCGCCTTGTTGACCGAGGCGTGGACCTTCGGGACGGTGAGGTTGACGACGAGCTCGATGGAGGGATCGGCGAGGAGGCTCTCGACGGTGTGGGCGGTGACGCCGAATTCGTCGGCCTTCGCCTTGGCGCGGGCGGGGTCGAGGTCGGCGACGCCGACGACCTGGAGGATTGGGAAGACCTGGGCGCCCTTGAGATAGGCGTTGCTGATGTTGCCGCAGCCGATGATGCCGACTTTGAAGGGGGTGCTCATGTTGCTTGGGGTGATTGGAGGGAAGGATGGATTAGACGGCCTTGGCCCGCATCGAGGCGACGCAGCGGGTGAGGGCGGGGACGGGGTTCTCGACGTCGGCCTCGTATTCGACGACGGCCATGCCGTCGAAGCCGCTTTCCTTCAGGGCGGCGGTGAAGGCGGGGAGGTCGAGGGTGCCTTCGCCGACGACGACGTCCCTCCACTGGCCGTTCTTCTCGAAGACGAAGTCCTTGAAGTGGATACCGTAGATGCGGCCGGAGAATTTCTTCACCCATTCAACGGGCTGGCCGAGCCACGGCCCGATCTGCATGGCCCAGGCGGTGTCGATGCAGAGGCCGATCTCGGGGCCGCCGATGGAGAGGAGGTATTCGAGGACGTCGGGCGAGCCGCCGAACATGTATCCGCCGTGGCAGTGGATGCCGACGCGGATGCCGAACTCGCGGGACCAGGCGCGGACCTTCGGGATCGCCTTCAGGTAGGAATCGATCTTGAAGTGGGCGGAGATGTGCTTCGCGCCGAGCTTCGCGGCCGACTCGAACCAGGCGCGCTCGATGTCGTTCCCCTCGAAGGTCTGGACGCCGATGGAGAGGATCGAGATGCCGGCGGCGCGGTAGGGCTGGAGGGCCTCGTCCATGGTCTCGGGCTTGGCGAAGTCGGCATAGACGCCGCAGAGCTCGATGCTGTCGACGCCGATCTCGCGGACTTTCTGCGCCACCTCGGCATTGGTCTTGAAGTGACGGAAGCACCAGCTTTGGACGCCGAAGGGAATCGATTGGCTCATGGGAGGGGGGAGAGGAAAGGTTGGGAAGTTGTTTTAAACTTGGATCGAATGAAGTCTTAAGCAGATGAATTCGATTTCCAATTCAATAGAATTGTCTAAAACTATGATCTGTTGTGAAAACGTCGGACCCCCGCCCCATTCAGTTCGACCGGCTGAAACTGCTCGGCCTTTCCCATTACCATCAATCGCCGGGCGTCCATCCGGTGCCGAAGATGATCCCGCCCGGACATGAATTGATCGAGTTGATGACCGGGGGCAAGGGGTGGGTGCGGGAGGGGGAGGAGTGGCGCGAGGTCGTGCCGGGCGATCTGATCTGGCACAAGCCGGGGGACGACAGCATCGGCCGGAGCGAGTGGGAGAATCCCTACCGCTGCCTCGCGATCGCGCTGCAGAGTGACCGGCCCGAGGGGCTCGGGATTCCCCGGTTCTCCCGCTGGCCCGAGGTGGAGGAGCGGAATGCCTTTGTCTCCGAGACGGTGAAGGCGTTCTACAATCCGGCGTTCGACCGCCACTTGCTCCTCCATTATGCGGTGAGCCGCCTTTTGTTCTCGGTCTACCGCTTCAGCCGCCAGCAGGAGCAGGCGAAGCTGCCGGAGCCGATCCGGGAGGCGTTGAAATGGATCGACCGGAATTATGCCGAGCCGTGTTCGGTCGAGGCGCTGGCGAAGCGGGTCGGCTGGTCGGCGGCCCATCTCCATCATGCCTTCCGCCTCCACCTGGGGCAGAGCCCGCACAAGGCCCTGATGGCGCGGCGGATCCGGGCGGCGCAGGAGCAGCTGGCCTCGACGCGGCATCCGATCAAGCGGGTGGCAGTGGAATGCGGCTTCGCCGACGCCTCGGCGCTGATCCACGCGTTCCGGGGGAGCCAGGGGATGACGCCGACGGCGTACCGGCGGCAGCAGATCGGGCCGCTCTCTCGCTAGAGCAACCCTGCTTCGGCGGAATCAAACGGCGATCTCGATGCCGAGGGCGGTGCTGTAGATGGAGCAGGTGCCGACGGGGAGGCCGAGGTCGGCGAGGGTGAGGCGGTAGGCCTGGAGCTGGTCGGCATAGCGTTGGCGGAAGTGGTCGGGACCGCGAACGCCCTTTTCATGGCTTTCGTTCCCGGGGAGGGCGGGACCGGCTTGGTCGGTCTTCCAATCGAGAATGTGCCAGAGCCCAGCCTCGTCCCGCCAGGCGAGGTCGAGGATGCCGTCCTCGACCGTGGCCACGCTTCCTCCTTCGCCCGGGACGAGGCGGGAGTAGGGTGTCTCCTGGAGGAGCCCGCCGGCGGCGGCGACGGCGGCGAGGCGGGCGGGGAGGGGGGAGGCGCGGAAGAGGGCCAATTCCCGCTCGCCCCGCTCGCGGAGGGGCGAGGTGGACGGGAGCTCGGGTAGTTCGGCCAGGATGGCCTGACAATAGGCGTCGATTTTCCGGGTATCGGCGTTAGCGATCCACGGCCAGCGGTGGACGATGTCGTGCCACCAGAGGCCGTAACGGATGGCCTCGCTTCCCTCCTCGTCCTGCCCCGCCCAGGGGCGGCGGGGGAGGAGGGACGACTTCATCGTGGGGATCGGGAGGGGGAGGTCGGGTGTTTCCCCGTCGGGATCGGGAGGGAGGGGGACCTCGTCGTGCTGGCTTGGCGTTTTCTTGCCGCGCAGGGCGGGGAGGCGGAGCGGCGCGGCAGGGGCGGCGGGCCACGGATCGATCCGCGGCGCGGGGAGGGCGGCTTCGGCTTCGGTCGGGAAGGGGGAGGTGAACGTTTCGGCCAGGGCCTCGGCGCTGAGATCGAGGGGATTGGCCTCGGGATCGGGATAGCTCCGGCCCCGGATGGCCTCGTAGCCGGAGCGGGGCTGCTTCCTTGTCTTCCCTTCCTTCCAGAGGGCCTCGTCATCGATCCAGAGGAGGGTGTAGCGGGCGCGGGTGGCGGCGACGTAAAGGAGGCGCTCCCGTTCGAGGGTCTCCTCGGCGTCGTCCCGGGCGTCGAGCTCCCGGGCGCGAGTCATCTTCATCGTCGGGGAGTAGGCGATCCCCATGTCGTCGGGCGATTCGACGCCGGGGGGGCAGAGGAGCTTCGGATAATCGGTCTGGCCGCCCTCGACGGTGCCGCGGCCCATGAAGGGGATGATGACGGCGTTCCACTGGAGGCCCTTGGCCTTCTTCATCGTCATGAGCTCGATGCGCGGTTCGGAGGCGGCGGCCCCTTCCCAGACGGGGGCGTTCCGGTCGAGGCCGCGGAGGAGTTCCCGGTGGAAGTCGCGGAGGTCGCGTTCTTCGCCCTGCGCGGCGTGGGCGGCGAGGAGGAGGGAATCGAGGCCCCGGAGGCGGTTCGCCTTTTCTTCCTCGCCGCCGGGGAGGCGGAGGAGGCGCTGGCGGAGCTCGGTCCGCTCGACCCACAGGGCGACGGCCTCGGCGAGGGGAAGGTCGACGGCGGCCTCGCGGCAGCGGGAGAGGGAATCGAGGAGGGGGCCGATGGGATCGATGGAGTCGAAGAGGGAAGGGGTCCCGTTTTCCCGGCCTCGGAGGGTGAAGGGATTTTTCTTTTTCTCCTTCTCGCCGGGAGTGTCGTGGCGGTAGGCGAAGAGGAGGTCGTCGTCGATGCCGTAGAGCTCCCGGAGGACGCCGACGATCTCGAAGGCGTTGGTCGGTTCCAGGTGGATCGTGAGGAGGGCGGTGAGCCAGAGGTATTCGGGCCGCTCGGCGCGGGGGCGGTCGGTGTGGAGGCGGACGGGGAGCCCTTCTTCGAGGAGGGCCTGGCGGCATTGGGCGAGCCATTTCCGGGCGGGACAGAGGAGGGCGACCTCGCCCCAGTGGGGCGCGCCGAGGGCCCGGGGGCCGCATTCCTTCAGGCGGCGGGCGAGCCAGCGGGCTTCCCATTCGGTTTTCTCGTCGGCATTGCCGAGCGGGATGGAGGAGTCGGAATCAGGCAGGGGGACGCGCCAGCGGAGGGTGGCGCCGGGAAGATCGTTCCGGGCCGGGACGAGGGGGACGAAGTGGGTCTGGCCGTCCCGCCCGTCGAGGACGTGGGGGAAGCGGTCGTTGACGAAGGCGGTGACGCCGGGACGGCAGCGGTAGGTTTCGGCGAAGGTCAGTTCCGCGCCGCCGGGGGAGGCGACGAGGGCCTCGTGGTAACGGAGGTAGAGGGCGTGGGTGGCGCGATCGCGGTAGATGGCCTGCTGGGCGTCGCCGACCATGATGAAGCGGCCCGGGATCGGCGCGGCGGCGGCATCGCGATCGCTATGGCTATCGGGTTTGCCCGGCCACGCGAAGGGGGCGCTGCCGGGGGGGCGGCTGAGTTCGACGAGGATCTCGAACTGGAGGGGGTCGGTGTCCTGGGCCTCGTCGAGGAGGAGGTGGTAGCCCTCGCCGAGGAGGAGGGTGCGGAGGGAAGGTTCCTCGAAGAGGCGGCGGGCGAGGACGATCTGGTCGCTGAAGAAGAGGCGGCCCGTGCGGAGGCGGAATTCCTGGAAGGCGGCGGCCTCGCGGACGGCGGCGAGGAGGGCGCCGTCGAGGAGGGCGTCGAGCCAGGGGGCGAGAGCCTCGGGCCACCGGTCCTTGAGCTCGGTGCCGCCCTTGTTGTCGTACTTCGGGACGGCGACGAAGCCGTTTCCCTTCTCCCACGACGCGGCGAGGGCCCGCCAGTGGCGCTGCCACCGCTCGATGTTCGCCTGGGTGTCGGCCCGCTTGTGGGTGAGGTCGTCGAGGGCGGCGGGATCGAGGCGGAGGCGGGCGAGGCGGGCGGCGGTGGCGGCTTCCCGTTCGAGGAATGCCGGGGCGGCGATGAAGCGCCCCCAGTCGACGCTCTTTTCCCCGAGGTGTTTCGCGAGGGCGGTGACCTGCCGGGCGGGGACGAGGCGGTGGACGGTCTCGCGCCAAGCGGGAGCGGTCTCCCCGTCCTGGCCCTGGCGGCTCTTCTCGAAATCCCGGAGGAGCCGGGGATCGTCGTGGGCCTCGGCGGTGATCTCGGCACCGTAGCCGATCCAGAGGCCGTATTCGCGGACGAGCTTCAGGCAGAAGGCGTGGATGGTGCCGATGAAGAGCTGGGAGAGGCCGTGGCGGACGAGGGGGGAATGGGCGGCGGCCCCGCCCTGCTTCAGGAGATCGCCCCGGAGGCGGACGCGCATCTCGTCGGCGGCGCGGTGGGTGTAGGTGACGACGACGAGCTTCGCCAGCCGCTCCGGGTGCCGCTCGGCGATGCGGGCGATCCGGGCGACGAGGGAGGTGGTCTTGCCGGTCCCCGCGGCGGCGCGGACGGAGAAGTTCGCGTCGAGTTCTTCCAGGAACCGGTCCCGGTCGTTCATGAAGGGGGAGAGGCTTCCGATCTCCCTAGGAGGGGATCAGGAGCATCTTGTGGAGCTCGGTGAGCTTCGGCGAGATCTCGTCGATGAAGGCCTCGATGTCCCGGCGGTAGTCGTTGTCGGGCTCGGTGGCGATGAGGTCCTTCTGGCTCGCCATGTAGGCCTCCCATTTCTCCAGGTGTTCCCGGAGGACGAGGCGGCGGTCCCCGACGGGGCGCTCGTCGCGGACTTCTTTCTCGAAGTCGGAGAACATCGTCTGGTAGGTCTTGTGGGTTTCGAGGAGCTGGTCCCACTCGGCGAGGCAGGCCTCGATCTTGCCGTAGTCGAGGTCCTCGAAGCGTTCCTTGTAGTTCGTCATCGCCTCGTTGAAGGTGACGCGGACCGACTCGAACTGCTTGGTCTCGATGAGGTGGATCGCCTCGTTGATCCGTTCCCGGTGGAAGGCGTAGGCCTTCTTCAGGTGGGAATGCTCGCGCCGGGCTTCCTCGATGTGGAAGAGGAGGGGCTCGTAGAGGGGGCCCATGCGGTGGGCGAGGTGGAGGAAGTTCTGGGCGGTCTCCAGGGGGAAGACGAGGCGCTCCGGGAGGCACTCCAGCACCTCGACGAGGATCGGGTCGAGGACGCCGTTGTAGTCGATGCCGAGGGCGACGAGCTTCTCGCGGATGCCGAAGACGACGGCGTTGAGCTCGGTCTCCCGCTCGCGGATCTTCGCCATGTAGCGATCGAGGCGGCCGGGGGTGCCGTCGGCCTGGGCGGGGATCTCGTCCCAGGCGATGGTGGTGTCGAGGGGCTTCAGCTTCTCGATGGTGGGGAGGAGCTCGGCGAGGCGGTGGATCTTCCGGATCGCCTCGACCCAGGAGAGGGCCATCCGCAGGGGGGTGAGGGTCCGCTCCCAGGCGGGGCCGTGCTTCGAGGCCATCTTCACCAGCTCGGTGGCGTTGATGCGGCTGAGGAGGCCCTCGTTGTCCCAGAGGCTGACGAGGAGGAGGGCGAACTGGCGGGGCTTGGTCTCGCCGTCCCAGTCGGCCTCGGGGAAGAGGGGCTGGAGCTCGGTCATCTGCCTGCCGAAGATCTCCTCCATGGCGCGGAGCTTGTCGATCTGCTCGGCGACGAAGGCGTCCTCGTAGCAGCGGGCGTCGAGCTTCCCGGGCGAGGTGGGGCTGGCGAACTCGAGCTTCGGGTAGATCCGCTTTTCCTCGATGAGGAAGAGGGCGTTCTCGGCCGTCACGGTCATGAAGGCCTCGCGGAGGGCGCCGATGGAGAAGAGGGCGGCGTTGAGGTCGCAGACGAATTTCCGGGCGACGACGATCGGGTCGTACGTGTCCTTCTTCTTCGCCGACATCTTCCCGAGGACCCGGTCGTAGGTCGAGTGGATCTCGTGGGCGACGTTGATGACGAAGGCGTCGTTGAGCTGGTCCCAACGCTGCTCGAGGATCATCAGGCTGAGGCCGAGGATGATGGTGCAGCGTTCGTCGGGATCGTTCGTCGCGTCGACGGCCTGGAGGGGGGCGACGAGGTCGTGGACGAGGGCGGCGAGGCGGGCCGAGGGGTTGTCCCCGGCGGGAGCGTTCGAGGAGACGAGGCCGTCGACGGGGGCGGTGCCGTCGGAGGGGAGCTCGGCGAAGCGGGTGGCGACGGGGACGATGTCGGGATCGACGGTGGCGATCCACTTCCGGTAGAGGTCGAGGGGTCTCCGGCCCGGGGTGGTGAAGAAGCCGTGGAGGGGCGTTCCCTCGGTGCTCTTGGCCAGGTCGGCCCAGGTCTTCTCCAGGGTCTCCGCCATCAGGGGCGAATCGGTGACCGGGATGACCGACTGGGATTGGGAGGCCTCTAGGAAAATCCTGGCGTTCTTACGGATGAGGGGATCGATGCGGAACGCCATGGCTGGTATCGGAAAGGCTCTTAGGAAATCGCTCCGAACTCAATTCTATTTTAGTCCCAAGTTCTACTTACGCCGCCCTGAGTCTTACCTCGTGGCGGCCTTCGGGGAGAGCGATTGGGCGTGGGCCGAGCGGGCGGGGATCTCCTCGGCCCCGGAGAGGATGCCCTCGGCGCGGCGGCGGGCGGCGCGGAGCTTCGGGTAGCGGACCTCGCGGTAGCCGGTCGCCTGCTCCGGGAGGCGGAGGACGGCGAGCCAGCGGCGGTAGGAGACCTCGTCGGAGGCGTCGAACCGGGTGACGAGGTCGAGGAACCAGGCGCGGAAGGCCTTTTCCTCCGAATGCCACGAGGGGAGGAGGCGGCGGAGGAACTTGCCCCGGCGCATGAGCTGGAGCATCCACTGGCGGGACTTCAGGTGGAAGCGGATCTTCTTCCCGAAGACGAGGAACTCGGGCCGGTTCAGGTGGCCGTAGACGACGTGGTCCCCGAGCTCCGGATGGACGTTGTAACGCTCGAGGTCCCGCTGCTTCTTCTCCTCGCCGGAGAGGAGCTGGGCGACGAAGACCTCGTCCTTGATGACCATGGCCCGGTGAAGGTTCCAGAGGGCGGCGTGGGTCGCGGCGTAGCCGTAGCCGGGGCCGCCCTTGTCCTTGCGGTGGAGGGCGAGGAGGCGGTCGAGGTAGTCGGAGGCGAAGTCGGCGTCCTCGAAGAGGATGAGGTCGGCGAGGCGGGTGGCCAGGCGGGACTGGTTCGGCGTGTCGAGCGCGATGGCGTCGAAGCCCCGGCGGACGAGCTGCCGGTAGGCGTCGGCCTGCTTCTTCCCCTCGGCCCGGAGGATGATCCCGGCTTTCGCCTCGACGGTCTGGACCGGGGTGAGGGTGGCGGCGGTGGCGGTCGCCCCGCCCGATTTCTCCGCGTCGAGGACGAGCTTCCGGCCGACCTTGAAGGCGAGGTAGTTGTCGGCGGCGGCGGAGCCGACGGTCTCCCGGATGCCCCACTCGACGCTGGCGAGGGAGAGGGGGAGGAGGCCGCGCTGGAAGGCGACGCCGAGCATCATGATGTTCGCGTAGATCTTCGTGCCGAAGATCCGCTGGGAATGGTCGGAGATGTCGCAGCTGAAGTAGTCGTCCCCGCGCGTGTGGCGGCGTATCGAGGTCTCCAGGGTCTCGACGCAGTAGTCGTCCTTGCCGAGGAGGCCGGTGATGGTCGGCGTCTTCGCGGTGTTGATGACGGCGGCGGTGTGGGAGACGCTGCCGATCCGCTGGTTCCCCTTCGGGTCGAGGCTCCGGGCGGCCTCGAGGGGGTCGATGCCGAGGATGAGGTCGGCCTTGCCGTAGGGGATGACGGAGGAGGTGTGGTTCGTCCCCGGGCGGAGGAAGGTGACCTGGGAGTAGACGCCGCCGTTGCGGATGGCGAGGCCGTTCTTGTCGCAGAAAAGGGTCTGGTAGCCTTCCCGGTGGGCGGCGCGGACGAGGGTGGCGGTGGCGCTGGCGATGCCCATGCCGCCGACGCCGGCGAGGTAGACGTGCCACTGGCTGTCGAAGGCGGGGACGAGGGGCTCGGGGAGGTCCTCGTCGCGGATCTGGGGGAGGCGGGAGGGGGGCTTCTGGCTGCGGTAGATCGTGATCTCCTCGAAGGAGGGGCAGGCGTGGATCTTCGTGCAGGCCATGTCGCCGACGCACCAGGAGAGGTCGGTCTGGATCTTGCGGCCGAAGTCGGTCTCGGTGAAGCCGAGGCCGGGGCAGCCCGTCGCCATCGTGCACTCGAGGCATGACTCGCAGACGTCGGCGCTGACGTTGATGAAGGTCTTCTCCTTCACGTAGCCGCGCTTCTTAGCCTCGGCCCGTTCCTCGCGGTTCTTCCGGCGGTGGAAGGTGATGCCGCATTCCTTGTCGGCGATGAGGACCTTCACGCCGTCCTTGAGGATCGTCTCCTCCAGGAGGGCGCGGTACTGGTTCCGGTAGGCGGGGTTGACGCGGAGGACGTCGACCTTCGGGGAGTCGGTGATCGCGTTGACGATCTTGTCGATGTTCTGGGTGAACGTCTCGTTCCCCATGATGTCGTTGTCCATCCCCGGGGTCGGCTGGTGGCCGGTCATCGCCGTCGTCCGGTTGTCGAGGATGATGTAGGTGATGTCCTGGTTGTTCTTGATCGAGTTCGAGATCGCGAGCTGGCCGCTGTGGAAGAACGTCGAGTCCCCCATGAAGACGACCTGCTTGTTCTTGATGAACGGGTCGATCCCCATGCCGGTGGCGCCGCCGAGGCCCATGCCGCTGTAGTTGTGCATGAGGTCCTTCGTCGGCTCGAACATCAGCATCGTGTAGCAGCCGGTGTCCCCGTGGAAGAGGAGGTCGACCGATTCCCGCCGGTGCTGCTTCTGCATGTAGGCGGGGTCGCGGAAATCTTTCTTCACCTCCATCAGGACGGTGGCCGAATCGCGGTGGGGGCAGCCGGCGCAGAAGGTGGGCGTCCGGGGGACGAGGTCGATCTGGTAGCTGGCGGTGAGGTTGATGAGGGCGACCTCGGCGGCGATCCGCTCCTCGTCGACGGGGAGGCCGCCGATCTTCAGCAGCAGGGGGGCGAGCGTCTCGATGACGATCGAGGGGTTGAGGCCGCGCGCCTCGGGGAAGCCGGGAAGGCCCTGGGGGAACTTTTTCCCGTAGAGGGGGAGGGCGGGGACCCCCTTCGTGATGGAAGCCTGGGAAAGGATGAGGGCGATCTGCTCCTCGATGAAGCCCCGCCGTTCCTCGACGACGACGAGGCGCTCGACCTTCTCGGCGAAGCCGGTGATGAGGGCGGGATCGAGGGGGTAGGTGACGCCGAGCTTCAGGACCGGGACGGCGTCGGTGAGGCCGAGCTCGCGCAGGGCGTGGTCGAGGTAGTTCGCGGCCATCGCCGAGGTGACGAAGCCGAGGGGGAATTTGCCCGATTCCTTCGCGCGGGGCGGGAGGAAGGTCCGGTTCACCCGGTGGCGGGCGGCGCTTTCCCAGAGGCGGGCGTAGCGGTCGGGGAAGTTCTGCTCCCGGCGCCAGGTGCGGGGGGGGAGGAGGACCATCTTCTCGAGGTCGATCGCGGCGGTGTCGAGCTCGACCTGGTTCTGCGTGTTGACCTTCGGAAAGTGATTCCGCCGTACGGTGACGGAGCCGCCGCCGTCGGCCTGGTTCGTGGTGACGATGTAGGCGATGTAGAGCTCGGACTCGCGGGAGAGCTTGAAGGCGAGGTCGATCCAGTCCTTGAGCTCCTGGGTCGTAGCCGGTTCGAGGACCGGCATGTGCATGTGCTTCGCGAGGTAGCGGGAGTCGGCGGGGACCTGGGTCGAGTCGCTCCAGGGGTCCTCCCCGCAGATGACGACGGCGCCGCCCTCGGGATGGGCCCCGGCGAGGTTGCCGAGGGCGAGGGCGTCCGAGGCGACGTGGACGCCGACGCTCTTCATGGCGATGATGCCCCGGAGGCCGAGCATCTGGGAGCCGTTGAGCATGGCGGCGGAAAGGGCCTCGTTGTTGGCGATCATCGCCGCGATGCCGTATTTCCGGGGGATTTCCTGGATCGACTCGATGCAGTCGAAGAATCCGGCGACGGGGGAGCCGGGGTAGCCGGTCCAGAGATGGGTGCCGCCATCGGTCTCCAGGCACCCTTTCACGAGCAATTCGTTGCCGGTGTAGACTTCGGTGCCTTCTTCTTTGAGAAAACGGGGATCAACCTTCATGAGATAGCGATAAGAACAGGGGTGGAAGGGACTAGGAGAGCCTAGCCTAGGAGCGGGGGGGGTCAAGTCCCGCCTCGGAGGCAGGGGAAAGAGCCGAAGGGGCTAGGCTACCCGGAGATGGAATTCGCCGAGGAAGGCCGATCCATTCCCTTCTTCACTCTCAACCGTTAACGTTCCGCCCATCAGTGCCGTTAATTTCTGGCAGATGCTGAGGCCGAGGCCGACGCCGCCGTAGCGGCGGGGGGTCGAGGCCTCGGCCTGGGTGTAGGGCTTGAAGATCCGTTCCTGCTGCTCCGGGGTGAGGCCGAGGCCGGTGTCCTTCACGGCGAAGCGGACGGTGAGGGCGCCGTCCTCGGCGGGCGGGGCGGCGGAGAGGACGATTTCGATGCCGCCCTGGTCGGTGAACTTAACGGCGTTCGAGATGAGGTTGAGGAAGATCTGCCGGATCCGGGTCGGATCGCCGAGGAGGGGGGAAGGGAGAGTGCCTTCGATGCGGATGGTCCCGGTCAACCCCTTGCTGGCGATCTGCTTCCGGTGGAGGTCGAGGCTCTCCTGGGCGAGGGTGGCGAGGTCGATGGGGATCGCCTCCAGGACGATGCCGTTCGCCTCGATCCGGGCGAAGTCGAGAAGCTCGTTCGCCAGGGAGAGGAGCTGGTTCGAGGAGAGCTGGATGAGGCCGACGTATTCCTGGACGCCGGGCTCGAAGGCGGTCTTCGAGAGGAGGTTGCTGAAGCCGATGATGGCGTTGAGGGGGGTGCGGATCTCGTGGCTCATCACGGCGAGGAACTGGCTCTTGAACCGGGCCGACTCGAGGGCCGCGTCCCGGGCCTCGCTGAGCTGGGCCTGGAGGGCGCGGATCCGCTGCTGGCCGACGATGGTGGAGGTGACGTCGCGGATGAGAATGGAAAGGCAGCCGCTCTGGTTCTCGAGCGGCATGATCAGGGTCTCCTGCTGCATGTAGGGGAAGCCGCTGACGTGGACGGAGGGGAGGGGGATCGGGAGGAAGTAGTGGTGGAAGACCTGGGAGAGGACCTGGGGCTGGTGGGTCGACCGGGCCTTTTCGAGCGCCTCGCCGATCTGGGGGCGGTCGGGATAGACCTCGGTCAGGGTGCGGCCGAGGACCGAGGAGGAGGAGTGGCCGGTCGAGGTCTCGAGCCAGGCGTTCCAATACTGGATCCGGTTTTCCTCGTCGACGTGGAGGAAGCCCCACGGGAAGACCGACGGAAAGGGGATCGAGGCGAGGTTCACGCCGCTCCCCGGAGGATGACTTCGAGCTGGCCGGAGAGGGCGTTCACGCAGTTGTCTTCCAGGAGGAGGAGGAAGTAGCTCTGGATGTTGGAATCGTTGATCGAGAGGGTGGAGCGGAGGACGAGGAGCTCCGTGCAGGTCGGGGAGACGAGGTCGGTGATGAGCTCGCCGACGGCGTTGCCGCCGCAGAGGTCGAGCTTCGGGATGTCGTAGGAGATCGTCGCCTTGAAGTGGTTCGCCAGGGTGCCGACGATGCTTCCGATCATGATGTTGCCGAGCTCGATGATGGCGGCCTGGTCGGTCTCGTCGAAGGCGTCGCCGCTCTCGTCGGTCTTCTCCAGGAGGAGCTGGGCGATCCGGCCCGCCCCGGCCTTGCTCAGGACGACGACGGCCTGGCCGTGGAGGCCCCCCTTGATCGCCTGGCTGACGCGGAGGGTGGTCCCGGTCTCGAGGGCGAGGCGGACCTCGCGGTTCTGGACCGAGAAGACCTCCATCGAGGGGGCCGAGATCTTCACCTCCCGGCTGGCCAGGGCTGACATCGCGGCGGCGGCCCGGCCGAGGCCCATGGTGGCGAGCTCGATGAAGAGGTCGTTGAGGTCGGCGTTGAGGTTCAATTCGGCCATGGGGGATGGGGCGGGGTTGGACCCTCGGGAGAGGGCTAGGCTTTCAGCGCCTGGGCGAGCGGGGCCGACTTGTCCTTGGTGAAGGGCTTTTCGATGAAGGAGGCGTTGAGGGCGGCGCACCGCTCCCGGGTCGAGGACTGGACGTCGGAGGTGATGGCGATGATCTTCGTCGTGGCGCTCATGGCCCGGACCCGCTCGATGACCTCGAGGCCCTGGATCTTCGGCATGACGATGTCGACGGTCATGGCGTCGGGCTGCTCCTCGGGGAACCGGGCGAGGGCTTCCTCGCCGTCGCCGAAGGGGAGGAGGAGGGCGTCGGGAACGATTTCCTTCAGGACGCTCATGATCGCCTTCCGGGAAAAGGAGGAATCGTCGATGACAAAGATTTTCATGGGAAAGGAGAGTAAAAGGAAGGAGCCGAGACCAGGGCTGACCGGCCCGCCGACCGGGAAAAAGAAACCAACGATTGCCCTGATGGTCAAGGCTCTTTGCAGGAAACAAAGGTTTGCCTGGTGTGCCGCATCGGCTTGAGAAAGAGGGGGAGGAGGATAAAAAGGAGATGGAAGGGGGTGGAAACGACCCCTTGTATAATTGCCGGAGTCGCTCTTACATAGAACCCCTCATGTCCACCCGTACCGACGGCCGCGCTCCCGGGGAGCTCCGGCCCTACAGCTTCACTCCCGACTTCGCCCGGAACGCCACCGGCTCCGTCCTCGCCACCTGCGGGCGGACGCAGGTCATCTGCGCCGCGACGATCCAGGAGGAGGTCCCCCGCTGGATGAAGGTCCAGGGGGTCACCGGCGGATGGATCACGGCGGAATACTCGATGCTCCCCTATTCGACCCTCGACCGGAAGGCCCGCGACATCTCGAAGGGCCGCCTCGACGGGCGGAGCGTCGAGATCCAGCGCCTGATCGGCCGCTCCATGCGGGCGATCATCGACCTCGACCAGCTCGGCGCCCGGACGCTGACGATCGATTGCGACGTCCTCCGCGCCGACGGCGGCACCCGGACGACGGCGATCACCGGGGCCTACGTCGCCGTCGCGCGGGCGATCCGCCGCCTCCAGGCCGAGGGGACGCTCCCGGCGAAGGCGACGCCGATCAAGACCCAGGTCGCCGCCGTCAGCGCGGGCGTCGTCTTCGACAAGATCCTCGTCGACCTCGATTATGAGGAGGATCGGACCGCCGCCGTCGACGCCAACATCGTGATGACCTCCGAGGGGAAGTTCGTCGAGGTCCAGGCCGCCGGGGAGGAGAACGTCTTCTCCCAGGACGAATTGCAGGGGCTGCTCGGCGGGGCCAAGGAGGCCCTGGCGAAGCTCTTTGAACTCCAGCGGGAAGCCGTTCTTTACTAAACTCGCATGCCTTTTTCCGTTTCCAACATCGATGGGGAGAGCCGCATCGCCGCCACGGGGCCGGCGCTGCTCCTCGTCCACAGCTGGTCCGAGATCGATCCGAAGAGCTTCCCCGTCGTCGGCGGGCGGGTCGTCCGGGTCTGGCCCGGCCTCGGCACGCCCACGCTCGAGGAGGCGCAGGAGTTGCTCCAGGCGGGCCATCTCCTCGCGATCCGCGCCGACAGCCGCGCCGAGTTCGGCCCCGGTCTCGGCGCGCTGAACCCCCTCGTCGTCGCCCTCGTGGCGGGGCGGAAGGGGAAGGCGTTCCCGATCTTCCCCGCCGTCGCCGATCCCGAGACGCGGAGCCTCCACCTGGGGCCGGTCTTCGATTCGTGGGGCCTCGATCCCGATCTCCTCCGCCTCGCGCTCTACGACCTCGGCGTCGAGGTCTTCCGCCGCCGTCCCTCGCTCGCCCACCACATGGGGTATGCCACGCTCCTCGGCCTGAAGAAGCAGTGGTTCAAGCCGGTCTTCATCGACGGCTTCCAGGACGGACGCGTCCTGAACGGCGGCACCCTCTTCGCCGTCGCCTGGGAGTTCTCCCGGTGGATCCGGAAGCATGTCCCTGAAAAGCGGGTCGGCGTCGTCCTCCCTCCCGGCCTCGGCTCGGCCGTCACCAACGTTGCCTGCCTGATCGCCGACAAGACGCCGGTGAACCTCAATTTCACGGCCGGACGGGCGGCCAACGAGGCGGCCCTCTCCAAGGCGGGGATCGGGACGATCCTCAGCGTCGACGTCATGCGCTCCAAGGCGAAGGACTTCCCCTGGCCCGAGGCCCCGCGCCAGGGCGGGGATGGCGGAACGATCGACATCCGCGACCTCCTCGGCGGCCTGCCGAAATGGCGGATCGGCCTGCGGCAGCTCATCGGCACGATCGTGCCCGCGCCGCTCCTCCGCCTCATCGCCGGGATCCCGGGCGAGGGCGGCGACGCCGAGGCGGCCCTCCTCTTCACCAGCGGCTCCTCCGGGGAGCCGAAGGGCGTCATCCTGACCCACCGGAACATCCTCGGGAACACGGCGCAGACCGACGCCGTCCTCGACCGCGTTCCGATCCGGAATCTCCTGGCGTGTCTCCCGATCTTCCACAGCTTCGGCTGCACCGTCACCTTCTGGTGGCCGATCCTCGGCGGCCCGCAGGGCGTCACGAACGTCAGCCCGACGGAGACGGCGAAGCTCGTCGAGCTGATCGAGAAGTACGAGATCGGCCTCCTCCTGAACACGCCGACCTTCCTCCGCGCCTTCCTCCGCAAGGCGACGCCCCAGGCCCTCGCCTCGCTGAAGATGGTCGTCACCGGGGCCGAGAAGCTCCCGCCCGAGCTCCGCGCCGAGTTCGAGGCGAAGTTCGGCGTCCCGGTCTGCGAAGGCTACGGCATGACCGAGGCGACCCCCGTCGTCGCCGTGAACCTCGTCGATTTCCGCAAGCAGCCGACCGACGACGGCTACGAGGAGCCGCGCCGCCACGGCAGCGTCGGCCGCCTCATCCCCGGGATGAGCATCCGCATCCGCCATCCCGAGACCGGCGTCGACCAGCCCCTCGGCGAGACCGGGATGATCTGGCTGCGCGGCGTGAACATCTTCCCCGGCTACCTCAACGATCCCCACCGGACCGCCCAGGTCCTGCGCCGGGGCTGGTACCAGACGGGCGACCTCGGCCGCCTCGACGCCGACGGCTTCCTCTTCATCGAGGGGCGGCTCTCCCGCTTCTCGAAGCTCGGCGGGGAGATGGTCCCCCACGGGACCATCGAGGAGAAGATCGTCGTCCTCTTCCCCGAACTCTTCTCCGAAGAGGCGGTCGAAGCCGGGAAAGTCCCCGTCATCCTCGGTGTCGAGGACAAGGAACACCGCGAGGAGCTGGTCCTCCTCACGCCGCTCCCCATCGAGCGGAGCCTCCTCCAATCCCGCCTCAGCGGCGCCGGGCTGCCGAATTTGTGGATTCCGCGCCGGATCGTGACGGTGGCCGAGATTCCCCGCCTCGGTACCGGCAAGGTCGATCTGAAGGGGTGCCTCGAGTTCACCCAAGCCGCGTCGTGACGCGGGTCTGCTGACGGGGTTTATTCCTCGCCCGTGAAAGGGATCGCCGTCTTGGTGGCGCGCGTCGCCTGGATTGTTCCGGGCGGGCGGCCGTTCAGATGGCGTTTTGCCGCCGGGGCGTCGGGCGGAAGCGGGCGGCTGTGGATGGTGCGGGAGGTGGCCGCCGGGGCGGAAGCGTTCCGGGCGTCGGTTCCCTCCACCAATTGATTCAGCCGGACGACGATCTGCCGCATCTCTCCCGATTGGCCGCTGAGTTCCTCCGCCGCACTCGCCGATTCCTCGGCGGCGGCGGCGTTTTCCTGCGTCACCTTGTCCATCTGCCCGACGGCCTGATTGATCTGCCCGATCCCGTTGTTCTGCTCCCGCGAGGCCATGGTGATTTCGGCAACGAGGGAATCGACCCGCGCGGTTTTTTCGACGATGGCCGAGAGGGTTTCCCGGACGGCGTCCGATTTCCGTCCGATCTCCTCGATCTGATTCTCGACCTTCCGGCTTGCCTCGACGCCCCGATTGCTTTGGGTGGTGGAGGTCTCGATGAGCCGGGCGGTCTCTTTGGCGGCCTTGGCGCTCCGCTGGGCGAGGGAGCGGACTTCCTCGGCGACGACGGCGAAGCCGGCGCCCGAGGCTCCGGCCCGGGCGGCCTCGACGGCTGCGTTCAAGGCGAGGATGTTCGTCTGGAAGGCGATCTCGTCAATCGTCTTCAGGATCTTGGCGACATCGTTGCTCGAATCCTTGATCCCGGCGATGGCGTCGCTCATCTCCTGGACGGCCTGGGAGATCGATGCGGTGGCGGCGGCCATCTCGTCGGTCCTTCCGGCACCGGTCTCGGCGGCGGCGCGGGCATCGGAAGAGACGCGTTTTGCCTGTTCGGCGTTCTCGGTGTTCTTCCGCGTCATGCTCCCGATTTCCTCCAGGCTGGAGCTGGTTTCCTCGAGGCTCGCCGCCTGCTCGCTCGCCCCCATCGCGAGGGTCTGCCCCGCCGAGGCGACCTGGCCGGATGCGGAGGCGATCTGGGCTGATCCGGCCTCGAGATCTTCGGTGACGCGGCGGATGGGGACGGTGATCGAACGGGTGATGAGAATCCCGAGAGCGAGGCAGAGGCCGGTGCCGCCGAGGCTCATTGCCAGGGCCAGAGCGGTGACGAGGCGGCTGTCCCGTCCGGCGTCCTCCTTTTCCTGCGAAGCCACATCCATCTGGATCTGGCAGAGCTTTTCGAGGTTATCGATCACGGGCGCTGTACTGAGGTACATCTTGCCGACGGTGTACTTCTGCATCGCGTCATAGTGTTCCGGAGTCGGCTCCTTCCAATACAGGTGCTGAAGGGTGTTCAACTCGCTCTCGTTCTGAAGGAAAGCGGCCCACTGGGGTACGAAGATGTTCCACAATTTTTCTTCGTCCGCAGTTTGGGGTAACGGTTCGTAGATGTCTTTCCCCTGCTGGCCGCGAACTCTCGCCTTTTCGATGGTGGCGAACATCTTGTCGACCTTGTCGGCCTCCATATGGGAGTCGAGCATGGCCCGATTGCCGAAGCGGACGTCGAGCAGTCCCTCGTACATCATGTCGAGTCCCTGAAGGCTGGGCAATCGCACGACGCCTACTTCGGTTAGATGGCTGTTGATCCGGAAGATTCCGAAAAGGCCCAGCCCGCCGACGCTGAGGGTGATGAGCGAGGCAACGGCAAAGGCAGAGATAAGCTTTGTGGCGAGGGGCCAGGTTTTTGTCGGCGAAGTTCGCGTGATCATGTATTAATTGTAATCACGATTATTGATGCGTGGTTGATGAAATGAAGGCTGGCAGATCGATGAATTAAATTCATTAAAAGTCAATCACCTATGAATAGGTAGAAATACTGAAAGGCAGCCAAAGGAGATCCAAAGACGCCAAAATAGCGTTGAAATTTCAGGAAACGCCGAGGGCCAAGAGCACCTTCGCCCGGCTGGCCGGGACGCGGTGGCCGTGCAACTCCACCGCCCGTCGCAATGCGCTGGGAATGTCAGCCTCCGAAGGGAGCCCGCTCAGCTCCAGCAGCTTCGCCTCGTAGCGGGTCACCAACCTCGCCGAGGGGAGATGGGTTTCGAGATACCGGAGGGCCTGCTCGAAGATGTCGAAGAGGGGGGCGATCTCGGTTCCCGGCTCGGAAAGGGCGGCCAGCAGGTCGGCGAAGTAGGTGGCGCAGAGGAGGACGTTCCAATCGCGCCGCAATGCCAGGAAGGGATGGAGGAGCCGGGCCTCCCGCAGCGCGCCGATCTCCCCCTTTTCCGAGGGGCGGTAGCGGATCTCGCAGAGGTAGAAGAGATCGGGCAGGAGGCCGCCCGAGGGTTTCGGCCCGGAGACGCCCTTCGCCATCGTCTTGATGACCCCCATCTCGACGGTCGCCCAGGTCACCAGGAGGCTGGTGTTGGAAAACGGCATCTTCCCGACGACGATGCCGTGGACCGTCCTCTCCGGTTTCATCGGGCTTTCTTTTCCCGCTTCACCGTCGCGGCGAAGACCCGCTCCTGCTCGGCGTGCATGAGGGTCCGCTTTTTCGGCGTGAGGTCGCTCCAGCCCTGGATGTGGAGGAGGCCGTGGATGCCGTAGAGGAGGAGTTCCTCCTCCATCGTCCGGCCGTGGTCTTTTCCCTGCGCCTCGGCGACGAGGGGGCAGATGAGGATCTCGCCGTGGTCGAAGGTGATGACGTCGGTCGGCGTCGGGTCGTCGAGGAATTCCCCGTGGATGCGGCCGATCTCGGCGGCGGAGACGAGGCTGATCTCGATGCGCGGGGGGAGGGGCGTCAGCTTCGGGCCGGAGGGGAGGAACTCAATGGAGGTTTGAATCCGACGTGCGAGGGCCTTCGTTCCCCCCGCCACCGTGCGCTCTTTTTGAAGATTGAAGAGTTCCACCTTGGGACTGCGGCGGGTGCTGTTGCTGGAGCGGCTCATGTTTGGGATAGCTGATGCGGCTGTGCATCATGGTTTTCAAGGTGAAGACGAACGATTCCGAGGCCTGCCGGATTTCCTTCAGGCTGAGGCCCGAGTCGTCGAGCTGCCCCTCGGCGACGCGGCGGGCGACGAGGTCCTGGACCATGTCCTCGATCCGCTGGGGGGTCGGCTTCTCGAGCGAGCGGGAGGCTCCCTCGATGACGTCGGCCATCATGAGGATGCCGGTCTCCTTGCTCTGCGGGATCGGGCCGGGATAGAGGAAGTTCTCCTCGGGGACGTCGGGGACGTCCTCCTCGCGGAGGTTCATGATCTCGCTCCCGGTCTTGGCGTCCTGGGCCATCTGGAGGGCGCGGCGGTAGAAGTAATAGATCTGCGAGGTGCCGTGGTGCTCCTGGATGGCGTGGATGATCGGCTTCTTCAGCCGGTTCTTCACGGCGAGGTCGACCCCCTCCTTCACGTGGGAGATGATGATGAGGGAACTCATCGTCGGGGAGAGGTTGTCGTGGGGGTTCTCCCCGGCCCCGGCGTTCTCGACGAAGTATTCGGGTTTCTTCAGCTTTCCGATGTCGTGGAAGTAGGCCATGACGCGGCAGAGGGTGCCGTTGGCCCCGATCGATTGGGCGGCGGCCTCGGCGAGGTTCGCGACCATGAGGCTGTGATGGTAGGTCCCGGGGGCCTCCATCGTGAGCTGCCGCAGGAGGGGGTGGTTCAGGTCGGCGAGCTCGATGAGGGAGATGCTGGTGTTGATCTCGAAGACGGTCTCGAGGATCGGGAGGATCGAGCTGACGAAGAGCGCCGTCCCGACGCCGATGCAGATGCCGGCGATCGCCTCCATCAGGAAGAGGCCGGGGACGCTCCGGCTCAGGAGGCCGAAGGCGATGGCGCAGACGAGCCCCGCGACGCCGACGGCGATGCCCGCGCGGATGAGGTCGTTCCGCCGCCGGACGTTCCGGGAGAAGAAGACGGCGGTGAAGCCGATGATGAGGCTGATGATGAGGTGGGGGAACGCCGCGACCGGGGAGCTGGCCATGACGAGGAGGGACTCCATGACGCCGGAGATGATGACGGTGTAGAGCCCCGCGTTCGAGCCGAGGAGGACGGTGATGAGGAGGGGGGCGAAGGCCGTCGGCACCCAGAAGACGAGGTCGGGGAGGGCGACCTGCTCCAGCTGGAGGGAGGTGAAGAGGAAGAGGCGGTTCAGCACCAGGTTCGCCCCGATCGAGCCGAAGAGGAGGATCAGCTTCGAGTTGCTCCGCCACACCTCGTAGAGGCTGAGGTAGAGGAGCATGATCGAGCTGACGAAGAAGATCCCGACGAGGAGGTAGATCGGCGGGGGGAGGGGATCGGCCCGGTAGGTCCCGCACAGGAAGGTGAACCCGGCGTAGCCGATGCAGATGGCGACGCGGACGAAGGGATTCGCCTCGAGGAAGGTGCGCCATTCGCCGCCGTGGGTCTTGCGTTGGCGGTCGATCGCCATGCCCTTGCTCACCAGTCGCTTTCGTTGGAACCAGCCGATCATATGTTTCGTCCGTTGTCTGACGGCCTTACAGGCCCATGCTCGTCATCTGGTGCCCGCGGTGGTGGCGGTAGGCGGTGATGATCCGCTGGACGAGGTCGTGCCGCACGACGTCGCTCTCGTCGAACTCGCAGAAGTCGACGCCGGGGGTGTTCCGCAGCGCCTGCCGCGCCTCGATGAGGCCCGACTTGCGGGTCTTCGGAAGATCGATCTGGGTCGGATCGCCGGTGACGATGCACTTCGAGCCAGGCCCGAGGCGGGTGAGGAACATGAACATCTGCTCGGTGCTCGTGTTCTGGGATTCGTCGAGGATGATGAAGCTCTGGCTCAGCGTCCGCCCGCGCATGTAGGCGAGGGGGGCGATCTCGATGCTTCCCTTCTCCGTGTAACGCTGGATCTCGACCGGCTCCAGCATCTCGTTCAGCGCGTCGTAGAGGGGACGGAGGAAGGGGAGGATCTTCTCGTTGAGGTCGCCCGGGAGGAAGCCGAGGGCTTCCCCGGCCTCGACGGCGGGGCGGGTGAGGACGATCCGCTTCACCTCCTCGCGACGGAGGGCGGCGACGGCGCAGGCGATGGCGAGGTAGGTCTTCCCGGTCCCGGCGGGACCGATGCCGAAGACGAGGTCCTTCGTCCGGATGGCGTCGAGGTAGGCCTTCTGGGAAGGGGTCTTCGGGATGACGGCGGGCTTCTTCGGGGAGACCTCGACGCGGGCTGCGTGGAGATCGGCGAGGGCGACGGAACGTTTCTCCTCGGTCGCCTCGAGGGCGAAGAGGAACTCCTTCTTGCGGATCACGAGGCCTCCTTCCTGGGCCTTCTGCAATTGGGCGAGGACCTTCTTCGCCCGGGCGACCCCTTCCTTCGGCCCCTCCAGGCGGATCCAGCCGTCGCGGGTCGTCGCCTTCAGGTGGTAGCGTTCGGCGAGGAGGTCGAGGTGGCTTTCGCTTCCCCCGATCAGGGAAAGGACGGCGCGGGCATTGTCAAACTCAAGGGTTTCCGAAACGGGGGCATTGCTGCCGCGAGGGGTGGCCATTGCAAAAGAGGTTAAATGAGTAAAAAAATCTCGCAACAGGGAAAAGGAAAACCTATCAGCTTCAGGAGACTTGTTGATTTGTTAAATTGCTAAATGAGCCGGTCTCCCGCCGGGGGCCCCGGTCGCTTTTTTCATGAACATCCTTTTTGCCGCCAGCGAGCTCTCCCCCTTTGCGAAAAGCGGCGGCCTCGGCGACGTCCTCGGCGCGTTGCCCCCGGTCCTGAAGGGGGAGGGGCATTCGGTCTCCGCGGTCCTCCCCCTCTACCGGGGCCTGCGGGAGAGAATCCCCGGCATCCGCGCCACCGATCTCTTTCTCCAGATCCCGATGGGGACCACGGTGAAGGAAGGTCGCGTCTGGGAGGCCGAGGCCCCGGGCGGCGTCCGCCTCTTCCTCATCGAGCAGGAGGAATACTTCAACCGCGCCCAATATTACGGGGAGAACAACGCCGACTACGTCGACAACGCCGCCCGCTTCTTCTTCTTCAGCAAGGCCGTCGTCGAGATGGCCCGCTACCTCGATCCCGCGCCCGAGATCATCCACGTCCACGACTGGCAGACCGGCCTCGTCCCCGCCGTCGTGAAGGCGCGGGGGCTCCCCTTCAAGACCGTCTTCACCATCCACAACCTCGCCTACCAGGGGAGCTTCTGGGGGATCGACTTCCCGCTCACGAATCTTCCCGATTCCTTCTTCACCGCCGAGGGGGTCGAGTTCTACGGCTATGTGAATTGCATGAAGGCGGGCATCGTCCTCGCCGACCAGGTCACCACCGTCAGTCCCCGCTACGCGCTCGAGATCCAGACCGAGATCTACGGGTGCTGGCTCGACCGCGTCCTCCAGGAGCAGAAGCACAAGCTCACCGGCATCCTCAACGGCGTCGACTACGCCACGTGGAATCCGAAGACCGATCCGCTCCTCCCCGCGAACTACGGCCCCGCCGCGCTCGGCGGCAAGGGGGCCTGCCGCAAGGCCCTCCTGGAAAGCTTCCACCTGAAGGACGACGGCGCCCCGATCTTCGCCGCCATCACCCGGCTGGCCCACCAGAAAGGGATCCACCTCATCCAGGAGATCATCGAGGGACTCCTCTGGCAGGACATCCGCCTCGTCCTCCTCGGCTCCGGCGATCCGGCGGCCGAAAGCTATTTCTCCAGCCTCGCCGCCCGCTATCCGGGGAAAGTCGGCGTCTGGATCGGCTTCAACGAGGAGCTCTCCCACCGCGTCACCGCCGGGGCCGACTTCTTCCTCATGCCCTCGCTTTACGAGCCGTGCGGCCTCACCCAGATGTACAGCCTCCGCTACGGCACCCTCCCGATCGTCCACGAGACGGGCGGCCTCGCCGACTCGGTGAAGGATTACCGGCCCGACCTCAGCGCGGCGACGAAGGACGGCACCGGCTTCCGCTTCTCCCCGTGCAGCGGCCAGCCCTTCTGGGATGCCTGCCAACGGGCCATGGCGCTCTACCGGAACAAGGTCGAGCTGAACCGCGTCCGCAAGCTCGGCATGAAGGAAGACTTCAGCTGGACGCAGAGCGCGAAGGGCTACGAGACGGTCTACCGCCGCGCTTTGGCGAGTTAGGGATGGGACGGAATCGGGGCGCGTTTTTTACGCGCATTTCCCCATTTTCCCTATTGCACAGAAACTCGAAATCAGCATAATTTCCCTCCCTCCTCCCGAAGGAGGGCTATGACCCCATAGTGTAACGGTTAGCACTCCACCCTTTCACGGTGGCGGCACGGGTTCGAAACCCGTTGGGGTCACTTTTTTCGGCTTTCCTCGGCTTTCTTCGGCGCCCCGTTTTCAAGAGGCCGAGTGTTTCTCTCTTTCCCTGGCGATGCCCCCCCTTTCGCATTTCGGGCGAAAGGAGTAGAATATTCCATGGCCGCCAAATTCAAAGAATTGGTCTTCACCGACTCCGTTCACCGGAAGCAACGGGAGTATTACGGGGTGGAACAAAACGCCCTCGGAGCCCTCGAACGGGACGAGCTGACCGACGACGAAAAAAGCTTCATCGAATCGCGGGACAGTTTCTACATGGCGACGGTGGGCGAAACGGGGTGGCCCTACATCCAGCACCGGGGCGGGAAGGTCGGCTTCCTCCAGGTCGTGGGGCCGAATCTCCTGGTCTTCGCCGACTTCCGGGGCAATCGACAGATGGTTTCGACGGGCAATCTGGCGACCGGGGACAGGGTGGCACTCTTTCTCATCGATTACCCGCGCCGGACTCGCTTGAAGATCCTGGGCCATGCCAAGGTGGAGAAGATCGAGGCGTTTCCCGAGCTCGCCTCGCGGCTGGCCGAAGGGGAGACGGCGGGGACGGTGGAACGCCTCTTCATCATCGAGGTTGTCGCCTTCGATTGGAATTGCCCCCAGCATATCACCCCCCGCTTCACGGCGGAGGAGGTAAAAGAGGCTCTTCTTCCGCTTCAACGGCGGATTGCCGAACTGGAGCGCGAATTGGAAAAAGCTCGGGCAAATCCGAGTTGAAGGGAGGAAAACCCGGCCTCCGCTTCCGTCATTTCGGTTTTGAGGCAGTGCCGCCCGTGAGGGCCGTTTTTTTGGGCCTTTATGGAGGCTTGGGGAAGGAATCTCGTTGAAACCGAGGTCGTTTCGCGGTTCACTAACCCCTCAGTTTTTAATCATGAAGTCTCTCAAGATCGGTTTGGCCGGGGTCGGAACAGTCGGGCAGGGGGTCTGGCGCCATCTGCGCGGGCAGGCCGATCTCCTGGCGAGCCGCTGTGGGCGGCCGCTGGAGATTGTCCGCGTTTCCTCGCGCAACGCGGCGAAGGCCGAAAGCGTCGGCATTCCCGCCTCCCTCGTCACCTCGCGCTGGGAAGACCTGATCGCCGCCCCCGAGATCGACGTGATCGTCGAGCTGATCGGCGGGACCGACGATGCCTTCCGCCTCGTGAAGGGCGCGTTGGAGGCGGGGAAGCACGTCGTCACGGCGAACAAGGCCCTCCTCGCCGCGCGGGGCGGGGAGCTTTTCCGCCTCGCGCAGGAAAAGAAACGTTGCCTCCTCTACGAGGCGAGCGTCGCCGGCGGGATCCCCCTTCTCCAGGCCCTCCGGGAAGGGCTCGCCGCGAACCGCATCCTTTCGCTCCACGGCATTGTGAACGGCACCTGCAATTACATCCTCACCCGGATGGAAGCGGAGGGGAAGGAGTACGCGGAGATCCTCGCCGAGGCGAAGAAGCTCGGCTACGCCGAGGCCGACGAGAGCCTCGACGTCGAAGGCTGGGACGCGGCCCACAAGACCCTCGTCCTCGCCGCGATCGCCTACGGCTTCTGGCCGAAGATGGCCTCCCTCACGGTGCGGGGCATCGCGGGCCTCGACCGGCAGGACATCGCCTTCGCCCGGACCCTCGGCTACGGGATCAAACTCCTCGCCATCGTGAAGACCGTCCCCTCGGGCCGGATCGAGATCTCGGTCCAGCCGACGATGGTCCCTTCCTCCCACGTCCTCGCCTCGGTGAAGGGGGTCTTCAACGCGGTCCTCGTCCGCGGCGACGTGGTCGGCGACACCCTCTACTACGGACGCGGCGCGGGCGGCGACCCGACGGCCAGCGCCGTCCTCAGCGACCTCGCTGCCCTGGCCCGCGAGGGCGGGAACGCGGCGGACAACCTCGCCTTCGGCTCGTGCGGCCTCTGGAACGAAGCGACCCCTCCCGGCATCGCCACGGCGGAGGAAATCACCGCCCGCTATTACCTCCGCCTGGCCGTGAAGGACAGCCCCGGCGTCCTCGCCCGGATCGCCACCGTCCTCGGGAAGCGGAACATCGGCATCTCCTCCGTCATCCAGCCCGAGTCGTCCTCCGACCAGGGCGCCAGCGGCCATGTCCCCCTCATCCTGATGATCCACGACGCGAACGTCGGGAACTTCGAGGCGGCCCGCGCCGAGCTGGAGGGCCTCGACATCGTCCAGGCTCCCGCGGTCAGTTTCCGCGTCGAAGATTTCACCTAATCCCCTTTTTGTCATGAGCAGCCATTCCGCCAAACATCCCCGCTGGCCGGGCATCATCGAAGCCTACCGCAGCCGCCTTCCCGTCACGCCCGAAACCCGCGTCGTGACCCTCCTGGAGGGGAATACCCCCCTCATCAAGGCGGAACGGATCCCCGGCGAGATCGGGGCCGACATCGAGCTCTACATCAAGTACGAGGCGATGAATCCGACCTCCTCCTTCAAGGACCGGGGGATGACGATGGCGATGACCGAGGCGGCGAACCGGGGCGGCGTCGAGGCCGTCATCTGCGCCAGCACGGGGAACACCTCGGCGGCGGCGGCGGCCTACGCCTCGCGGGCGAAGCTGAAGTCGGTCGTCATCCTGCCGAACGGGAAGATCGCCCTCGGGAAGCTGGCCCAGGCGATGATGTACGGGGCCACCGTCGTGGCCATCGAGGGGAACTTCGACGACGCCCTGCGGATCGTCCGGGAACTCGGCGCGCGCCCGGAGTTCGCCGTCGTCAACTCGATCAACCCCGTCCGCATCGAGGGGCAGAAGACCGCCGCCTTCGAGGTCTGCGACATCCTCGGCGAGGCCCCCGATTTCCACTTCCTCCCCGTCGGCAACGCCGGGAACATCACCGCCTATTGGAAGGGCTACCGGGAATACCACCGGGACGGCCTCTCGAAGAAGCTTCCCCGGATGTTCGGCTGGCAGGCCGCCGGATCGGCCCCGATCGTCGAGGACCGGATCATCGAGAACCCGAACACCGTCGCCACCGCGATCCGCATCGGCAATCCCGCCAGCTGGATCGGGGCGAAGGAGGCCGTGGCCCAGTCGAACGGCCGGATCGACATCGTCACCGACGAGGAGATCCTCGACGCCTACCGGATGCTCGCCCGCCTGGAGGGCCTCTTCGTCGAGCCCGCCAGCGCCGCGCCGATCGCCGGGTTGATCAAGGCCCACAAGGCCGGTCTGATCCCTGCCGGCAGCCGGATCGTGGCGACGACGACCGGCCACGGCTTGAAGGACCCCGATACCGCCGTCAACTCGGGCATCGCCCGTCCGGTCGTCGTCCCGTCGTCGACCGAGGCCGTTCTCCGGCTGTTGGGGCTTTAAGGGTTCGGAGTCGCTCTCTGAATCGGAACCCCTGTTTCCTTGTTTAGCCCTCTTTTTAGGCCTGTTGCACGATAGATAGTAAAGATTACTTAAATCTTTATCTTTGAATTGCAATTGGTCTAAATACTGCTTTCTAGTACAACTAACATGGATCGGGCAGCCAAGGCACTTCAGGCGGTACTTGCAGCCGTGCAACGCCGGGAGGAGACCCAGAGGGTGATCGAAATTACTCTGGAACAGGCGTGCCAGCTCGTCGGGGCGGTCCACGGCTCCTTCATCCAGGTCGACCATCGCAACGGCTTCCTCGACATCACCTCGACCTACGGCGAAGACTGGACCGAGGACAAGAAGAACTGCCACCTCGGAATCGGCTACGGCATCACCGGGACCGTCGCCGCGACGGGGAAACCCTACTTCTGCGCCGACACGACGCAGGACCCGACCTACGTCTCCCTTTTTTCCTATGTGAAGTCGGAGATGGCCGTCCCCGTGAAGGTGCGGGGGGAAGTCTGGGGCGTGATCAACATGGACGGCTTCGAGCCGAACGCCTTCAGCGAGTCCGACCTCACCACCGTCTCCCTTTTCGCCGACCTAGTCGCCTTCGCCTTCTCGCTGGAGGAGGAGTACGACGAGCGGAAGCGCCTCCTCGAGGAAGCGATGGAAGGGCAGAAGCTCGAGGCCGTCGTGAAGGTGATCGCGGGCATCGCCCATGAGATCAACAACCCGCTGACGACCGTCCTCGGCCAGGCCTCGATCCTCGAGATGACGCCCGACCAGCCCCCGGCTGCCTCCTCCCTCCGGGCGATCTCGTCGGAAACCCGCCGCGCCGCCCGCATCCTCCGCTCCCTCCTCCACTTCGCCCGCCGCGAGGTCTCGGCGAAGCAGGTGGTCAACGTCGCCTCGATCGTCCGGGAGCTCTTCAGCCTCCGGGAATACCAGCTTCGCGTCCACAATATCGAGCTGACCTTCCGGGACGCCCAGCCGCCCGCCGCCGTCGAGGCCAATCCCGACCAGGTCCTCCAGGTGTTGATGAACCTCGTCAACAACGCCGAGCGGGCGATCCCGCCCGAACGGAAGGACGGCAAGATCGCGATCCTCGCGGAGCGTGCCGGACGGTTCCTCCTCATCCGCGTCGCCGACAACGGGGAGGGGATTCCCGAGGAGAACTCCGAGAAGGTCTTCCGTCCCTTCTTCACGACGAAGGAAAAGGCGGGGAGCGTCGGCCTCGGCCTGCCCGTCGCCCAGACCCTCATGGAAGCCCATGGCGGGAAGCTCTATCTCAGCACGTCGAGCGCCGCCGGATCGTGCTTCGTCCTCGAATTCCCCGCCGCCCTCCCGGCGATCCCCGAGGGCGATGTCGACGGCGACGGCGAGATCGGCGCGGGCAGCGCCGCCTCGATCCCCGCGCCGACTCCCTCGAAAACGGCCCGCAATCTGAAGCCCGGCTCGGTCGGGCGCGTCCTCGTCGTCGACGACGAGCCCGCGATCCTCGAATTCCTCGAGCGGTTCCTCACGATGCAGAAGGTCGAGGTCGTGACCGGGGGGAACGGGATTGAAGGACTGGAACGGCTGGCGGCCGACGGCGACTTCGACGTCGTCCTCTCCGACATCAAGATGCCCCGTTGCAACGGGATCGATTTCTACAGCCAGGCCTGCGTCGATTTCCCTTCCTACAAGGGACGGTTCCTGTTCATGAGCGGCGACTTCATCTCCGCCACGATCCACGAATTCCACCAGAAGACCGGCTGCCACATCCTCGAGAAGCCGTTCAAGATCGGGAAGCTGAAGGAGTTGATCTTCTCCTTCTTCAATAACGCGGCCCCGCCGCCGCCGCCCTCGCCGACGGCGTAGGGGAGCGCCCCTAGGGCGGCCCTACTCCGGCAACGTAATCGCCCGCTGGCGCAGCCAGTGATCGGCCAGCACCAGCCGCGTCATCGCCTCGACGATCGGCACGGCGCGGGGGAGGACGCACGGGTCATGCCGTCCCCGGGCCTTCAGCGTTGCGGCTTCGCCGGTCGTCGAGACCGTTTCCTGGGCGCGGCTGAGCGTCGCGGTCGGCTTGAAGGCGATCCGCATGACGATTTCCTCGCCGTTGCTGATCCCGCCCTGGATGCCGCCGCTGTGGTTGGTCCGCGTGCGGACGCGGCCCGCCTCGGTGTAGAAGGGGTCGTTGTGCTCGGAGCCCTTCATCAGGGCCGCGCCGAAGCCGGAGCCGATCTCGAAGCCTTTCGTTGCCGGGAGGCTCATCATCGCCCGGGCCAGCTCGGCCTCCAGGCGGTCGAAGACCGGCTCGCCGAGGCCGGGAGGAAGACCACGGACGACGCAGGTGACGATGCCGCCGAGGGAGTCGCCGTCCTTGCGCGCCTCCTCGATCTTGGAGATGGCCCGTTCCGCCCCTTCGGCCGTCGGCCAGCGGACGATATTGCCCTCGACGTCGTCGTACCGGACGGCGAGGGGATCGACCCCGGCGTCGAGGTCGTGGATGCGGGAGACGTAGGCGACGATCCCGATGCCGGGGGCGACCCGCTTCAGGAGCTGGTTCGCCACGACGCCGCCCGCGACGCGGCCGATCGTCTCCCGCGCCGAGGTCCGCCCGCCGCCGCGCCAGTCCCGGATGCCGTACTTCGCCTGGTAGGTGTAGTCGGCGTGGGAGGGGCGGTAGAGGGTCTCCATTTCCCGGTAGGCATCGGGACGCTGGTCCTCGTTGGGGACGAGGATCGAGATCGGCGTGCCGGTCGTCTTGCCCTCGAAGACGCCGGAGAGGATGCGGCAGGTGTCGGCCTCCTTGCGGGGGGTGACGATCTTGCTCTGGCCGGGACGGCGGCGGTCGAGGTCGACCTGGATCGCCGCCTCATCGAGCGGGAGGAGGGGAGGGCAGCCGTCGACGACGACGCCGACGCCCCCGCCGTGGGACTCGCCCCAGGTTGTGATTCGAAAAAGGTGGCCGAAGGTGTTTGGCATGATCCGCGTCTTTCCGTAAGAGATAGGGGACAAAACTAACAGCAACCCGTCCCAGTGAACAAGCACCTTGTCCTCGTCGGCATGATGGGCTCCGGCAAATCGACCGTGGCCGAATGGCTCCACCGCGCCGGGGGGCTGCCGTTCTACGACACCGACGCCCTCATCGAGCGCCGCGCCGGGAAGACGATCCCGGCGATCTTCGAGGAATCGGGCGAGGCCGGTTTCCGGGAGCTGGAGCGGGCGATCCTCGCGGAGACGGTGGCCCGGGTCCCCGGCGTCCTCTCGACGGGGGGAGGCCTCTTCGTCGACGCGGAGAACCGCCGCCTCCTCCTCGACCGGGGCATTGTCTTCTATCTCCACGCCTCCGCGGAGATGCTCGCCCTCCGCACCGCGACGGCGACGAACCGGCCCCTGCTGGGGGCGGCTTCCAACGTCACGGCCGCCGCCGAGGACCGCATCGCGACCCTCCGCTGCCTCCTGGCGAAACGGGAGGAAGATTACCGCAAGGCCCATCACGTCATCGACGCCGAGCAGCGGAAGCCCGACGCGATCGGGGCCGAGATCCTCGCCCTTTACCAAAGCACCTTCCATGAATCCTGAATCGTCCGAATCCCCTGCCGACGTGAACGACCTGAATCCATTCGATCCCTTCGACGGCTTCGATCCGCGCGATGAACGCAAGACCGTCGGCTTCCTCGGCGCCGGAAAGATGGCCCGGGCGATGGCGATCGGCATCGCCAAGGCGAACCCCTCCTTCCTCCGCACCCTCACCGCGACGGCCCGGACCGCGAACACGCTCACCCAGTTCTTCGACGCGCTCGGCTCGGCCGGTCCCGTCTCGGTCACGCCGAGCGAGACGAACCTCGAGTTGGTCTCCCAGTCCGACGTCGTCATCCTCGGCATCAAGCCGGCGCAGGCCGCCGAGATCCTGCCGACGCTGCGGGAGACGTTGGCGGGACGCGAGGAGAAGCCCCTCTTCCTCTCCCTCATGGCGGGAATCACGACCGACCGGATCGAAGTCCTGCTGGGGGAGGGGACGCGGATCGTCCGGGCGATGCCGAACACCCCGGCCCTGATCGGCGAGGGGATCACCGGTTATGCTCCCGGACGGCACGCGACGGAAGGCGACCTTGCCGTCGCCCAGGCCCTGCTCGCCGCCGTCGGCACCGCCGTCCGGGTCGAGGAGCCGCTCCTCGACGCCGTCACCGCCGTCAGCGGGAGCGGTCCCGCCTACGTCTACCACTTCCTCAACGCCCTGATCGCGGGCGGGATCGCCGAGGGGCTGAGCCCCGCCGTGGCGAAGCAGCTCGCCGTCCAGACCGCCATCGGCGCGGCGAAGATGGTGGGAGCCTCCGACCTCTCCCCCATCGCCCTCGCCGACCAGGTGAAGAGCCCGGGCGGGACGACGGTCGCCGGATGCAATGTCCTCGCCGAAGCCGGCTGGGAAGACTCCCTTCAGAAAGCCGTCGCGGCGGCTCGGCGACGAGCTACGGAGATGCGTGGAAGTGAGGAAAGTATAAAGTCAGTGGCTTCCACTCTCTTAATACAGCAACGTGCAGAGCCTAGTGTTCATATTCGGCGTCATCTTTTGGCTATCCGAGTGACTACAAAGGAAAAGCATCTAATGAGAAGTTTTTCTGATGCTGCTGCTAAGTCATTTTCAGATTGGGCACGTCCAGTCTTAATTGAAGCATTTAAAGAGGAAAGCCAGTTAATCAAGCTGCGTCTTCAAGGTTTAAGTGGATATGAGGAGCATTTAACGTCATCGATATCGGCCTTCAGAAAATACGAGGTTTCAACATCTAACGAGCATGTTCGCAAGCATCTTATTGCCATAAGGGTAACCACCGTAGAAAAAGAGATGCTGCAAGATTTTGCTTATTCAAAAGGCAAAGCGTTCTCGGATTGGGCAAGACCAATCTTATTAGCTCAAAGTACTGCATTAAAAATAGAGTAATAATTGTCTAGGGTTAGATACATTTGGTAGTTGGATTTAAGATGCGAATGGGAGTAAGGTTGCTGTATGAGCTCCGGCATCAATACCTCCCTCACCGGTCTTCAGGCCAATCAGACCCGGGCCGACATCGCGGCGAACAACATCGCCAACATCTCGACCCCCGGCTTCGAGGCCTCGCGGACCGTCGACACCGAGGCGACGCCCGCCGGGACCGGCGTGACGGTCTCGATCAGCCGGGCGGGCTCGCCGCTCAATCCCGAGGCGGCTTCCGAGTTCTCCAACGTCGACGCGGCGACCGAGCTCGTCGGTACGCTCGTCGCCCAGCGGGGTTTCGAGGCGAACGTGAAGGCGCTCCAGGTCTCCGACCGGATGCAGCAGCGGGCGATCCAGCTCCTTTCCTAGCCCCCGGCTTATCGCAAACGCCGGGATCATGAGGCTTCCCTTCCACGAGGACGACCTCGTCGAGTCGTTCTGCCGTTCCTCGGGGCCCGGCGGGCAGAACGTGAACAAGGTCAATACCGCCGTCATCCTGAAGCACAAGCCCACGGGGATCACCGTCCGCGTCGAGGACACGCGTCACCGGGAGCAGAACCGCGAGCTGGCCCGCCAGCGCCTCGCCGAGCGGCTCGACAAGATCGCCGCCGAGCGCCGCGCCCTCATCAAGAGCGAGGCCTCCCTGCGCCGCCGCCGCCGGTCGCCCCGTCCCCGGGGGTTGAAGGAAAAGATCCTGAAGACGAAGAAGCTCCGCTCCGTGGTGAAGCAGGACCGCCGCCGCCCGGTCGAGTAGCGTCCTCTTAAATCCTTGGGCGACACGGATTTGGTTGAACGAAATCTTAAGTGGAAATTGTACGGGTACCGCTGAATTTAGTGGGCTTCCCCGGGAAATCTTGTAGGTTCAGCGGTAGGGGGAAAGAGATGTTTACGCTATTTCCATGCACCAGACCGCTCCAAAAAGGGTTTCCAAAGGTTCCTCGTCCTTAAAAAAACAGCGTCCCTCATCGGATTTCGATCTCCTCGCGGAGGCACTTCAATTCACCCCCGTCCCCACCCTCATCCTCTCGCGGGATCTGCAGGTTCTGGGCGGCACCCTCTCGTTCTTCGAGGAGTTCGGCTACAGCACCGCCGAATTGACCGGCCGCTTCCTCATCGATTTCATCCATCCCTCCGACCGGAAGACCATCGGCGTCCTCCTGCGGAAAAAGCCCCTCCAGGCCCGGAAACGGAAGGGGATCGATCCAACCGCGGAGGGGCGCTTCCTTCATCATAGCCAGATCTGGCGGCACGTCCGGCTCTCGGTCCGGACGATGGCCCATCCGATCGACGCCGACAGCGATATCCGCATCCTGGCCCTGGAGGACATCACGGAGCGGAAGCAGGCGGAGCAGACCTGGCGGATGATGAGCGCGGTCTTCGAGAACGCCCTCCAGGGGATGGCCCGCTACGATTGCCAGGGGAACCACATCCACGTGAACGACGCCTACGCCCGCCTCTTCGGCTACACCCCGGCGGAGATGATCGGGATCAACTGGGAATCGGTCGTCCATCCCGACGACCGGGACCGCCTCATCGACGCCTACATCCAGATGATGAGCGAGGGACGGGCGGTGATCGAGAGCCGCGCGATCCGCAAGGACGGCTCCGTCTTCCACCGGGAGAACGTGATGATCGTCGCCCGCGACGCCGACGAGAAGTTCGCCGGCCACCACAGCTTCAGCCGGGACATCACCGAACGGATCGAGGGGGAGAAGCTGGTCCGCCATTCCCGCCAGCAGCTCCGCGACCTTTCGATCCGCCTCCAGCGGGTGCGGGAGGAGGAACAGACCCGGATCGCGCGGGAGATCCACGACAACCTCGGCCAGAACCTGACCGGGCTGAAGATGGACCTCGCCTCCTTCGCGACCTCCTTCATCGCCCTGACTCCGGCGAAGGAGCGAAAACGGTTGCAGCAGCGGGGGCAGGACATCGGGAAGCTGATCGACGAGATCATCGACACCGTCCGGCAGATCGCGGCCGAACTCCGTCCCGGCGTCCTCGACCATCTCGGCATCGGCCCCGCCATCGAGTGGCAGGCGGAGGAATTCGCCCGCCGCAGCGGGCTGGTCGTCGCGGTGAAGAACCGGGTGGAAGGCGTCGTCGGGATGCGGGAAGGGACGGTGGTCTTCCGCATCTTCCAGGAACTCATGACGAACATCGTCCGGCATGCGAAGGCGACCCGGGTCGAGATCGAGATCGCCAACCCGAACGGGAAGGTCGTCCTGATCGTCCGCGACGACGGGCGGGGCATCACGAAGGAGGAGATCAACGCCTCCCACGCCCTCGGCATCCTCGGGATGCAGGAGCGGGTGGTCGATTGCAACGGCTCCCTCCACCTGAAGGGGACGCCCGGCGCCGGCACGATGGCGATCCTCACCATTCCCTTCGAGATCGTCGAGCCGATAACGGTGACGGCTCCCGACGACTTCCTCGACAACTCCGAACAACCCCTCCCCTCCGCCTCATGAAGATTCTCATCGCCGACGATCACGCCGTGGTCCGCAAAGGACTCCGCGGCCTCCTTTCCGAAGAGTTTCCGGGAGCCCAGTTCGGGGAGGCCTCCGACGGGAACCAGGCCTATACCCAGGTGGTGCAGAAGAAATGGGACGTGGCGATCCTCGACGTCAGCATGGGCGGGCGCGGCGGCCTCGACGTCATCAAGGATATCCGGCGCATCGCCCCGACGCTCCCGATCCTCATCATGAGCATGCACCCGGAGGACCAGTTCGCCGTCCGCGCCCTGAAAAGCGGCGCCGCCGGGTACCTCACGAAGGAGACCGCCCCCGACGAAATCGGCAAGGCGCTGCGGAAGATCCTCTCGGGCCGGAAGTACGTCAGCTCGACCCTCGCGGAGAAGCTCGCCCTCGGCCTCGACACGGAGGAGGGGACGCTGCCGCACGAGGCGCTTTCCGACCGGGAGTTCGAGGTCATGCGGCTCATCGCCTCGGGGAAGCGGGTGAAGGAGATCGGCTCCCACCTCTCCCTCAGCGTGAAGACGATCAGCACCTACCGGACCCGCATCCTCGAAAAAATGGGAATGGAGAGCAACGCCCAGCTGACCCACTACACGATCAAGCACGGCTTGATCGAATAACCGGATCGGCCGTGCATGGGGCTCATTGGGCTCGCTTCGGCGCGAGTGTCGGACAAAGACGGACAATCGTTTCTCCGCGCGGCTGATACCGACCGGGCCCGCTTTCCTATAGATTCAATCGCAAGACAAGAACACCCCGGGAGAAGACCCCGCGCTCTTTTTCCCCGAAAATAAAAAGGAACCTCCCGTGCCTTATTTTTCCAAGCTCGACTCCGTTTCCCGGCCCGACCCCCAGCGGAAGGGCATCCTGCTGATCGACGCCAAGGGGCGGATCGCGGGGGCCGATTCGGGATTCTCCTCCCTCCTCCGTTACGACGAGGGGGAGATCGTCGGGAAGCGGTACACCCGCCTCTTCACCCCGATGCAGATCGAGAGCCGCGCGCCGGAAATCGCCTTTTTCCTCGCGAACAAGGAAGGGTGCCATGTCGGCCCCGTCTGGCGGCAGCAGAAGGGGGAAAACCTCGTCCCGCTCCATTCCCGCATGGAGGCCCTGCGCGACGGAGAGGGGACGGTCGGCTCCTACCTGGAATGCCTCCAGCCCCAGCCGGAGACGGGCTCGGAACCGGCGGCCATCGCGTGCGCCGGGGAGGCCCTCCTCCTGCTCGAGCGGAAGCCGAAGGAGCGTTTCCCCCGGATCACCCTGGCCGGGTGCGATGTCCCCTGGATCACCGGCTGGCCCGTCTCCGAGCTGATCGGCAAGGAATGGGATTTTCTCTTCACTGACGCCGACGGCTCGAATGATCCCGCCGCCGCCGACCTCGGGCGGAACGGCCTGGAAGGGGAAACGAGGGCGATCCTCGTCGGGGCGGTGTTGGGAGGCCTCAGCGGGGAGGGGAAGGGCCGCATCCGGCGGAAGGACGGCGGCCAGGTCTCGGTCTTCTGCCGCATCGTCCCCCTCGATGCCGGAACGAAGCCGACGACGCGGATGGTGATGCAGCTTTCCCTCCTTCCCTCCCGGCCGGAGGAGGGGGGGAAATCGACTCCGTTATCCGAAGTTGCCGAGGTGGCCGACAGCATCGCGAACGAATTCAACAACCTCCTTTTCATGATGGGCGAGAGCGCCGAGGCGACGATGGCGTCGGCGGGGGTGAAGCCCTCGCGCTTCAAGCACATCGAATCGTCGATCCATCGCGCGGCGGCCCTTGCCCGCCATCTGATGATGATCGGCAAGGAGGGCGCGGTTTCGTGCCTCGACTCGGAAACCGCGCCCGAAGCCGATCCGGAATCCCAGGGCCCTTCCGAATCGTCCTCCCGCGATGCCGGGACTCCCGGCGGGCGGGTTCCCTTTTTCCCCGAGTGGAGCGCCCCGGCCCCGGGCAGCGGCGGCAAGGGGAGTGCCGGAACGCCCCAATCCCAGGAAGGGGGAGCGTGGCCGAAGGGAACGGAGACGATCCTGATCGTCGACGACAACGCGCCGATGCGCCGCCTCCTGGCCGCCTCGCTCCGCACCCTCGGCTATCGGGTCATCGAGGTCGGCGATCGGGATGCCGCCGTCTCGGTGATCCGGGGCAGCAGCCCGATCGATCTCCTCGTCGCCGACATGGTCCTCCCCTCGGGGAGCGGCAGGGACGTCGCCGCCCAATATCGGAAAACCCACGAGCACGGGGCCGTCCTCTATATCTCGGGCTATTCCCAAATCCCGAAGGTCGAGGAGGGAGAGCGGGAGGAGGCCTTCCTCTCGAAGCCCTTCACCCCGCTCTGCCTTGCCCGGAAGATCCGGGAGATCCTCGGCCCCGGCTCGCTCCCGCCGCAGAAATAAGGGATGGAGGCCGCGGGCGCTTCTTTTCCGCGATTGCCCCTTGGGGCCCGGGAAGGTAAGGTCCGGGCTCACGATGTCTTTGCGTTCCTTCAGCCTGGCCCTTCTCCCGCTCCTGGGCTTCGTCCTTCCCCTCTCGTCCCTGGCCGCGACGGCACCGGCGGCTCCGGCGGCGGCGGACGCGAAGGGCGGCGGATTGCCCGAGGTCGGTTACGTGGCCCTCAGCCTCAATCAGGAGAAGTACCTCGGCAAGGAGGTCCGCGTCCACGGGAAGTTCTATTACATGGAGTCGAAGCGGCCGATCTTCGAGATGCGGATGGGGCCGAGCCAGTCGGTCAACGTCCTCATCACCCTGGTTTCCCCCGAGGGGAAGCGGATCGTCCAGGGGCTCCGCAATTTCTCCGAGGTCGCCCTCGCCGTCACCGGGACGGTGAAGGAAGGGGATCGGCACGATAACCCGATCCTCATCGTCGCCTCGAAGATCGATATCGAGGGGGCCGCCACCCGCTACCGGATCGATCCCGTCGAGGTCGGCATCGCCTCCTACGCCCAGATCGGCCATTTTTCCCAACGCTACCTGAACAGCATCGTGACGATGGAGGGCCGCTTCGACTTCCGCGAGCCGAACCGGGAGCAATTCACCCTCTGGCGGGGCCTCGACTCGATCCTGGTCAACTTCAGCCACCTCTCCGACGACCTTCGCAAGCGTTTCCTCAACGAGCCCCAGTTCTCCGGCCAGTCGATGAAGGTCACCGGGATTGTCCGCACCGACCCGGCGAAGCCGAACCGCTTCATGCTCGACGCCCAATCGGTCTCCTTCCCCGAACCCCCGAAGACCGCCGAGGAGACCCCGCAGGACGGCGAGGCGAAAAAGCCCAAGCCGCTTCCCTACGACAAGGTCCTGGCTGAGCCCGACAAGTACGTCGGCAAGACCGTCCTCCTCAGCGGCTCCTTCGAGCGCTTCACCGCCGCCCCGTTCCGCTTCGAGATGCGGAGCGGATGGGATTCCCTCGAGGTGGTGGCGGAGAAGCTTCCCCGGTCGATCCAGGAGGAACTCGGCGAGCTGGGCGATTTCTCCCAGGTCCTCTTCACCGTCAGCGGGACCCTCGTCGCCTACCCCAACGACCCGAAAAAGCTCTACCTCGTCGCCGATCAGCTCGATTTCCTTCCCGGAATGTAGGCGGGAAGGGGAGTCATTTTGACTCAATCGCTGGGTAGGAATGGCCCGCTTGGGCTGCCGGGTTTTCCCTATAAACTCCATAACCCGTTTATGCGGAGTTGGATCAAATTGATCCTGCCATGGAACGATAGTTGCAGGATATAAAGCATGGCACACATTTTAGGCATCGACCTTGGTACCACCAACTCCTGCATGGCAATCATGGAAGGGGGACAGCCCGTGGTTCTCGAAAACTCCGAAGGGGCACGCACCACGCCCTCGATCGTGGCATTCACGAAGTCGGGCGAACGTCTCGTCGGCCAGGCCGCGAAGCGCCAGGGCGTCACGAACGCGAAGAACACCATCTTCTCCGCGAAGCGGTTCATGGGGCGCAAGTTCGCCGAAGTGAAGGAAGAGCTGAAGCGCGTTCCCTACAAGGTCGTCGAGGCGAAGAACGGCGATTGCGCCATCGAGATCGAGGTCGCCGGCGAAAAGAAGACCTACTCTCCCCAGGAAATTTCCGCCTTCATCCTCATGAAGCTGAAGGCCGACGCCGAAGCCAAGCTCGGCGAGACGATCACCCAGGCCGTCATCACGGTCCCCGCCTACTTCAACGACAGCCAGCGCCAGGCGACCAAGGACGCGGGCAAGATCGCGGGCCTCGAAGTCCAGCGCATCATCAACGAGCCGACGGCCGCCTCCCTCGCCTACGGCCTCGACAAGAAGAAGGACGAGAAGATCGCCGTCTATGACCTCGGCGGCGGCACGTTCGACATCTCGGTCCTCGAGATCGGCGACGGCGTCTTCGAGGTGAAGGCGACCAACGGCGACACCCACCTCGGCGGCGATGACTGGGACAACGCGGTCATGGACTGGCTCCTCGCCGAGTTCAAGACCGAGTCCGGCATCGACCTCAAGGGCCAGCCCGACGCCGTCCAGCGCCTGAAGGAAGAGTCGGAAAAGGCGAAGATCGCCCTCTCCTCCGCCCAGGACTACGAGATCAATCTCCCCTTCATCACGGCCGACGCCTCCGGCCCGAAGCACATCCAGAAGAAGATCACCCGCGCGAAGCTCGAGCAGCTCACCGACGCCCTCGCGGAGCGGACGCTGAAGCCGGTCACGGCCTGCCTCAACGACTCGAAGCTCAACGCCGACCAGATCGACGAGCTCGTCCTCGTCGGCGGCATGACCCGCATGCCGAAGGTCGTCGAGACGGCCCGCAAGCTCATCAAGAAGGAACCCCACAAGGGCGTGAACCCCGACGAAGTCGTCGCCATCGGCGCGGCGATCCAGGGCGGCGTCCTCAAGGGCGACGTGAAGGACGTCCTCCTCCTCGACGTCACCCCGCTCTCCCTCGCCATCGAGACGGCGGGCGGCATCGCCACCGCGATGATTCCCCGGAACACCACCGTCCCGACCCGGAAGTCCCAGATCTTCAGCACCTACTCGGACAACCAGCCGGGCGTCGAGGTGAAGGTCCTCCAGGGCGAGCGCCAGATGGCCAAGGACAACAAGCAGCTCGGCGTCTTCCACCTCGACGGCATCCCGCCGGCGCCCCGCGGCGTCCCCCAGATCGAAGTGACCTTCGACATCGACGCGAACGGCATCCTCCACGTCTCGGCCAAGGACCTCGGCACGAGCAAGGAGCAGAAGATCTCCATCACCGGTTCGAGCGGCCTCTCCAAGGAAGAGGTCGAGAAGATGACGAAGGAAGCCGAGCAGTTCGCCGAGGCCGATAAAAAGGCCAAGGAGGCGATCGAGCTCCGCAACACCGCCGACAACGCCGCCTACCAGGCCGAGAAGCTCCTCAAGGATCAGGCCGACAAGATCGACGAGGCGAAGAAGACCGAAGTCGAGGCCGCCGTCGCCAAGGTCCGCGAGGAACTGAAGGGGACGAACGACGAGACCCTGAAGGCCGCCGTCGACGACCTCAACGAGAAGGTCCAGGCCATCTCGATCGAGATGTACAAGGCTGCCGCGGCGAAGGCCGATTCGGGCTCGCCCGAAGGCGAAGTCCACGGCCACGACACGGGCGAAACCCCGAAGGAAAAGCCGGCCGACGTGATCGACGCCGACTTCGAGGTCATCGACAAGGACAAGGAAAAGAAGAAGTAATTCTTCCCTTCCCTCCGCTCCCGACCCCATCCGGGCGGAAGAGGCTCATCCCTCTTCCGCCCTCACTTTAAACTCCACACCAGACAAATCACCACTATGGCCATCAACATCCGTCCCCTCGGCGACCGCGTCGTCGTCCAGCCCTTCGAAGCGAAGGACGTCAGCAAGAGCGGTATCATCATCCCCGACAGCGCCAAGGAAAAGCCCCAGGAAGCGAAGGTCGTCGCCGTCGGCGCGGGCAAGCTCGACGAGAAGGGGAACCGTTTCCCCGTCTCGGTCAAGAAGGGCGACAAGGTCCTCGTCAGCAAGTACGGCGGCACCGAGATCAAGATCGACGGCGAGACCTACCAGATCTTCCGCGAAGACGACATCCTCGCGATCCTCGCCTAATTTCGCTTCATCCATTTAAAACCCACCACTCCACATCCTCATGGCTTCCAAACAACTCCTCTTCGACGAGGCTGCCCGCCACGCGATCCTGCGCGGCGTCGAGCAGCTCAGCCGCGCCGTCAAGGCGACCCTCGGGCCCGCGGGCCGCAACGTCATCCTCGACAAGAAATTCGGCTCCCCCACGATCACCAAAGACGGCGTCAGCGTCGCCAAGGAGATCGAGCTCTCCGACCCCTACGAGAACGTCGGCGCGCAGCTCGTCCGCGAAGTCGCCTCGAAGACCAGCGACATCGCCGGTGACGGCACCACCACGGCGACCGTCCTCGCCGAGGCCATCTACAAGGAAGGCCTGAAGAACGTCACCGCCGGGGCGAACCCGACGAGCCTCAAGCGCGGCATCGACAAGGCCGTCGAGGCCATCGTTGCCGAGCTCGGCCGGATCTCCAAGAAGGTGAAGGACAAGTCGGAGATCCAGCAGGTCGCCACCGTCTCCGCCAACTGGGACACGACGATCGGCCAGATCATCGCCGACGCGCTCGACAAGGTCGGCAAGGACGGCACCGTGACCGTCGAGGAAGCGAAGAGCATCGAGACGACCCTCGAGGTTGTCGAGGGGATGCAGTTCGACAAGGGCTACCTCTCCCCCTACTTCGTCACCGACGTCGAGGCCCTGGAAGCGGTCCTCGAGAACGCCTACGTCCTCCTCTTCGAGAAGAAGATCTCGAGCCTCAAGGACCTCCTCCCCATCCTCGAAAAGGTCGCGAAGAGCAGCAAGCCCTTCGTGATCATCGCCGAGGACGTGGAGGGCGAGGCCCTCTCGGCCCTCGTCGTCAACAAGCTCCGCGGCACGCTCCAGGTCGCGGCGGTGAAGGCGCCCGGCTTCGGCGACCGTCGCAAGGCGATCATGGAAGACATCGCCATCCTCACGGGCGGCAAGCTCATCACCGAAGACCTCGGCATCAAGCTCGAGAGCATCGAGCTCACCGACCTCGGCCGCGCGAAGCGGATCGTCATCGACAAGGAGAACACCACGATCATCGAGGGCGCGGGCAAGTCGTCCGACATCGCCAGCCGCGTCGGCCAGATCCGCCGCCAGATCGAGGAAACCACCAGCGATTACGACAAGGAAAAGCTTCAGGAACGCCTCGCGAAGCTCGCGGGCGGCGTCGCCGTCATCAACATCGGCGCGGCGACCGAGACCGAGCTGAAGGAAAAGAAGGCCCGCGTCGAGGACGCCCTCCACGCCACCCGCGCGGCGGTCGAGGAAGGGATCGTCCCCGGCGGCGGCCTCGCCCTCATCCGCGCCCAGAAGGCCGTCGACAAGCTTGAGCTGCAGGACGACGAGTTCGTCGGCGCCCAGATCATCAAGCGCGCCGTCGAGGAGCCCCTCCGCACGCTCGTCGCGAACGCGGGCGGCGAAGGCAGCGTCATCGTCAACGAAGTGAAGAACCGCAAGGGCAACGAAGGCTACAACGTCGCGACCGGTCAGTATGTCGACCTTATCAAGGCCGGCGTCGTCGATCCGACGAAGGTGACCCGCTCGGCCCTCCAGAACGCGGCCTCGATCGCCGGTCTCCTCCTCACCACCGAGGCGGTCATCGTCGAGCTGCCCGAGAAGGAAGCCTCCGCTCCCGCCCACGGCGGCGGCGGCATGGGTGGAATGGGCGGCATGGGAGGCATGGGCGGTTTCTAACCCCCGGCACCGTTCCGCAAAAAAAGGCCGACCCGAAAGGGTCGGCCTTTTTCTTTGGTCGCGGGAAGGGTCAGACCTCCTCGAGCTCCGGCTCCATCGCGCAAGCCTCCGCCAGGAGCGTGTTGAAATGGACGTATTGGAGAATCCGGGGGCAGTCGAGCCTCACCTGCCCGCCGTCGACGAGGGCGAGGAACCGGTGGGTCGCGAGGGCCGAGAAGGTTTCCATCGGCGTCGCCGTCCGGCGCAGGGGGACGACGAGGGGGAGGAGCTTGTCGAGGGGGAAGACGGGGCCGAAGTCGGGGGAGACCATCAGTTCCTCCAGGAGCTCGATGACGGGGAGGAGATCGGTCTCGGTCGAGCTCAGGGTGATCACCTCCAGGGTTTCGACGTGCTTGGTGAAATCGAGGAACGACTGGAGCTTCGGGATCGAGGGATCGATCAGGCAGGGGCCGTAGCCCGGCACCTCGGCGACGGTGAGGAGCCCCGAGGTCACCAGGAGCCGGAGGAGGGCCGACCCATAGGTTTCGCTGAAGTAAAAGAGATGGTTCTGGGTGGCGGCGAGGCCCTCGGTGGGGACGCAGGTCCGCCCCTCGTGGAGGATGCCTGCCGCGCGGATGCGGAGGATCAGGAAATAGGCGAGCTGCCGGGCGTGCCTCAGGACCGTGTGCCAGACGGGCCGGGTCGAGCCGAGCTCGAGGACGGTGTCGGTGAAGCGAAGGTTGATGTCCTTCAGCCGGGAGACGACGTCTTTCAGGAGGCCGCTGATCGCCGGGTTGTTGAAGCCGAAGTTCTGGTGGACGAACTCCGCATTGAAGAACTGGAGGGAGAGGTCGGTGAGGGCGCGGACGCCCGCAGTCCGGGGTTCCCGCGTGAAGATCGTCACCGTCCCGATGAATTCCCTCGCTCCGAGGGTCGAGAGGCGGATCGTCTGCCCGCTCCGTTCACGAAAGACTTCGGCCGTACCGCTTTTGATCAGATAAAGGCCATCCCACGGATCTCCCTCGCGAAACAGAATTTCGCCCGCCTTCAATACCACCCCATCCCCTTTGCCCACTTCCATAATGTAGAAGAGGGATAATTAAGGGAGTTCTCGTCATACGGCTATCGTATTCCTCTAAGCATTTTTACTTAGCGTTTTTACTTGGCCTCGGTCGGGTCCGTGTGGCCGAGCAGCGAGGTCTGCGTCGTGATGCGGTCGGTCCAGGCGAGGAGGATCGCCGAGGCGACGAAGGTGAGGTGGACCATGATCTGCCAGAAGACCTCGTTCCCGGCGACGCCCCCGGCGGCCATGCCGCCTTCGTGGCTCCCGAGCTTGATGAAGGTCTCGAGGAGGTTGATCGACGAGATGCCGATGAGGGCGGTGGCGAGCTTCACCTTCAGGACCCCCGCGTTGACGTGGGAGAGCCATTCGGGCTGGTCGGGATGGTCTTCCAGATAGAGGCGGGAGACGAAGGTCTCGTAGCCGCCGATGATCACCATGATGAGGAGGTTCGCGATCATCACGACGTCGATCAGGCCGAGGACGATCATCATGACTTCCTTTTCGCCGAGGTGTCCCGCCCCGGTGACGAGGTGGTAGAGCTCCGCGAGGAAGCAGTAGACATAGACGCCCTGCGCCACGATGAGGCCGAGGTAGAGCGGGGCCTGGAGCCAGCGGCTGAGGAAGAGGAAGCGGCCCCAGCGGCGCTGCCGGGTGGAGGGGAGGGGGGGATTCATGAGGAAAGGGGGCGGTTTAGTTGAAGAGCGTGCTGACGCCCTTGATCGCGGTGGAGCCGCTGAAGTAGAGGATGCCGAAGAACGTGAGGGTGAGGAGGAAGAAGGTCACCCCGCCCATCGCCATGAGGCCGTCCCGTTCCAGGAGGGAGGCGGCGAGGAGGACGATGGTGACGGCGGGGAACCAGTTGGTAAAGGGGATCGGCAGGGGGAGGAGCAGGAGGAGCCCCGAGATGCAGATGAGCGCCCCGTAGATCGATCGGAGGAAGCGGGGGACGATCAGCGCGTCGAAGCGGGGCCGCAGAACCTTCTCGGCGAGCCCGACGAGGCGGCTGGCGGCGGCGAGGATCGCCGGGAGGATCTTGTTCGAGATGGGGAGGGCGAGGAGTTTCGGCGGGAGCCACGGCTTCCGTCCCAGGGCGATGCGGAAGCCGATCAGGGCGATCACGATGCCGAAGGGGGTCGAGAGGCCGGGGAGGGGGACCGGTTGGCAGAAGGGGGCGGCGAGGAGGATGACGATGCCGATGTAGGCCCGCTGCCGGAGGACGGCGATGATCTGGCCGAGGGTGACGCTTTCCGTCCCGTGGTTCAGCCGCTCCGCGAGCCCGGCAAGTTCCGCCGATAGGGGAGTCCGGGGAAAACGGCGGCGCATGGATCGACGATGCCGCAATCGGGGATGAAAGGAAAGGGGGAAGGGAAAAACGGCCCCGTCCGCTTTACATTGCCCGGGGAGGAGCCATCTTAGAGTGTCTCCCATGCCGCAAGACGTCTTCGACCTCCAATCCCCCTACGCCGCCTGCGGCGACCAGCCCGAGGCGATCCGCCAGCTGACGGCGCGGATCGGGGGCGGGGCACAGGACACGATCCTCCAGGGCGTCACCGGTTCCGGGAAGACTTTCACGACGGCGAGCGTCATCGCGAACCTGAACCGCCCGACCCTCGTCATCTGCCACAACAAGACGCTGGCGGCCCAGCTCTACAGCGAGTTCCGGCAGTTCTTCCCGAAGAACGCCGTCGAGTACTTCGTCTCCTACTTCGATTACTACCAGCCCGAGGCCTACATCCCGGCGAGCGACACCTACATCGAGAAGGATTCCTCCCTCAACGAGGAGATCGAGCGGATGCGCCTCTCCGCGACGAGCGCCCTCCTGACGCGGCGGGACGTCGTCGTCGTCGCCAGCGTCTCGTGCATCTACGGCCTCGGTTCCCCCGAGGACTACGCGATGATGATCTGCCCCGTCGACGTGGGCATGAAGCTGACCCGGGAGCAGCTCCTCACAAAGCTCGTCGAGATCCATTACGAGCGGGGCGACTTCGAGCTCGCCCGGGGGAAGTTCCGCGTCCGGGGCGACGTCGTCGAGGTCGGCCCCGCCACCGAGGAGTGGGCGCTGCGGATCGAGTTCTTCGGCGACGAGATCGAGCGCCTCACCCGGATCGATCCCCTGACCGGCGAGACGCTGGAGCGGATCGACCGGATCATCCTCTTTCCGGCCCGCCATTACGTCACCCCCTTCGAGAAGCTCCAGCGCGCCACCGTGGCGATCCGGCAGGAGATGCTCGCCCGCATCGACGAGCTGGAGAAGCAGGGGAAGCTCCTCGAATCCCAGCGGATCAAGATGCGGACGACCTACGACCTCGAGCTGATGGAGGAGATGGGTTTCTGCAACGGGATCGAGAACTACTCCCGCCACCTCGCCGGGCGTCCTGCCGGCTCCCGGCCCCACACGCTGATCGACTTCTTCCCGAAGGATTTCCTCACCGTCATCGACGAATCGCACGCCACCGTGCCGCAGATCGGCGGGATGTTCGCCGGGGACAAGGCCCGCAAGAGCGTCCTCGTCGACCACGGATTCCGCCTTCCCTCGGCGCTCGACAACCGGCCGCTGAACTTCCCCGAGTTCGAGGCGATCACCGGCCAGCGGCTCTTCGTCTCGGCGACGCCGGGCGATTACGAGCTGAACCGGACCCGCGGCGACGTCGTCGAGCAGATCATCCGGCCCACCGGCCTCCTCGATCCCGAGATCGAGGTCCGCCCGCTGAAGAGCCAGATCGACGACATGATGGAGGAGGTCCGCAAGCGGGTCGAGAAGGACGAGCGTTCCCTCGTCCTGACGCTGACGAAGCGGACCGCGGAGGACCTCACCCAATACCTCAGCGACCTCGGCATCCGGGTCCGCTACCTCCATTCCGAGGTCGACACGATCGAGCGGGTCGAGATCCTGCGCGGCCTCCGGGCGGGGGAATTCGACGTCCTCGTCGGGATCAACCTGCTGCGGGAGGGCCTCGACCTTCCCGAAGTCTCCCTCGTCGGCATCCTCGACGCCGACAAGGAGGGTTACCTCCGCTCCGAGAAATCGCTGATCCAGATGGCGGGCCGCGCCGCCCGGCACGTGAACGGGAGGGTGATCCTCTATGCCGACTCGACGACCCGCTCGATGCAGGCCCTCCTGAACATCACCTCCTATCGCCGGAAGCGGCAGATCGAATACAACACCGAGCACCACATCACTCCGAAGAGTGTCCGTCGCGCCGTTCAGGAAAGCCTCCGCCTCGTCTCCCAGGAAGGCGGGCGGCAGGGCGGCGGGGTCTCGGCCCGGATGGCGTTGAAGGAGGGGGCGGGGCAGTTCGACGCGGCCGACCTGCTCAAGGAGTTGCAGGGGGAGATGATCGAGGCGTCGTCGAAGCTGGAGTATGAGAAGGCGGCGTTGCTGCGGGATCAGATCTCCGAGCTGAAGAAGCAGTTGGGGATCGACAAGATCGAGCCGAGGAGCCGTGGGGAGAAGGTTTCCCCGGTGGTGTATAAGATTCCGAAGAAGAGCCCTGGGAAAAAGTCGAAGCCCTAGATTCGTTCCAACCGCTTCGGTTCCGTCGTCTTCCCACGGGCCATGGCTCCCCATCGAGGTTGGATTCAGCGGAGTAGAGCGAGCATATGGAAGACAGGCCTTTAGGATAACGCCTTATCTACACCACGGCCCATCAGACAGGAGGGTCCGGAGGGGCGTGCCCCTCCGTTCGTTCAAACGCGCGGGTTACATCCCCTGTACAGGGAGGCGAAGCGATTGTACCCTGCCCGAAGGGCGACCCCGGCCCGCGATCCCTTTCCCCGAGCAGCGGGGTTGGAGAGTGGCTGCTAGACCGGTTTTAGCGCTCCAGCCAATCGGGCTCGCACGTTTTCAATGAGATCGACGCTAGTGAACGGCTTGCGCAGGAAGTCGCGGTTCTCTTCGTCGCGGAAGCCGTATTCCTTCGGAAGGGTCGCGTAGCCGGTGACGTAGAGGACGGGGAGGTCGTCCTGGATGGCGCGGAGTTGCTGGGCCAGGTCGCGCCCGCTGATTCCGCCGGGGAGGACGACGTCGGCGAGGAGGAGGTCGATCCCCTGGGAGGTGGTCTCGTAGGCCTTGATCGCCTCGAGCGCGGTGGGGGCCTCGATCACCTGGTGGCCGACGTGGGTGAGGATCGACTTCATCATGCTCCGCACGGCGGCGTCGTCCTCGACGAGGAGGATCACCGCGCCGCTCTCTTTCTTCACCGATTTCAGCTTCTCCTGCTTCTCCCGGGCGGGGAGGGGGACGGCGGCGGCGACGGGGAGGTAGATGTGGAACGTCGTCCCCCGGTCGGGCTCGCTCGCGACGGTGAGGGTGCCGCCGTGCTGGCGGACGATGTTCCGCACCGTGGCGAGGCCGAGGCCGGTTCCCTTGTCGGGGTCCTTCGTCGTGAAGAAGGGGTCGAAGATCTTCAGGAGATGGGAGGAGGGGATGCCGCAGCCGGTATCGGAGACGGAGAAGCGGACGTAATCGCCCGGGGCGACCTCGCCGTCGATCGAGGCGTGGCTCCGTTCCAGCCGGGTCCGGGCGGTGCCGATGCGGATGACCCCTCCCTTCGGCATCGCGTCGCGGGCGTTCACGACGAGGTTCAGGAGTATCTGCTCGATCATCCCCTCGTCGGCGAAGATGGTGGGGAGGGTGGCGTCGGTCTCGAAGAGGATGTCGATGTCCTCGCCGACGCTCCGGCGGAGCATCTTCCCCATGTCGCCGATGACGGTGTTCAGGTTGAGGTTCTTCGGCTCGATGAATTGCTTCCGGCTGAAGGTGAGGAGCTGCCGCGTCAACCGGGTGGCCCGGTTCGTCGCCTGGAGGATCTCCTCGATCGATTCCCGCGATTCCTCGGAACAGTCGGTCTCCAGCAGGGAGGCATGGCCGTCGATGACGGTGAGGATGTTGTTCAGGTCGTGGGCGACGCCGCCGGTGAGCCGCCCGAGCGACTCGAACTTCTGCGTGTGGCGGAACTGTTCCTCCAGGTGGATCCGCTCCGTGATGTCGCTCCACGAGCCGACGAGCTTCACCGGACGCCCCTCGGCATCGCGGATGGCCCGCTGCTCGTCCCGGATCCAGACGTAGGAGCCGTCGTTGGCCTGGAACCGGAAGTCCCGCGTCACGGTGTTCCGGTCGGGCGGCGGCAGGGAGAGGCTTCCGGGGCGGTCGTGGTCGTCGGGATGGAGATGGGCGGTCCACCAGGAAGGCCGCATCGCCTCGTCGACGCTGTAGCCGAGGATGCCGTTGACGTTCTCGCTGATGTAGTCGGGGACGATCCCGCCGTTTTTCCCGGTGCCGACCTGGAGGGAGTAGAAGAGGGTCGGGTTCTTCGCAAGGGCCTCGCCGAGGCGGCTGGTCGTCTCGTGGAGGCGCTCCTCGGCCTGGCGATGGATCCGGCGTTCGTTCATCAGCGTCAGGGCATGGGAGATGTCCCCGGCGACCTCGTCGAGGAGGCGGCGGTTGTCGGCGTCGAGGACGTCCTTCCGGGCGCAGTGGACGACGAGGAGGGCGTCGACCTGGTCGTGGAGGTAGAGCGGGCAGATGGCGAGGGAGCCGGGCCGCTCCGACGGGACGAGGCGGTCCCACGGGGCGGCGTGGGGCGAGGCCTCGAGGTCGATCCGGCCGTTCTCCGAGATCGCCCGCAGGAGGGGGTGCTCCCGTGGGCCGCCGGGATGGGGGGCGATGGCGGTTTCCTCCCGCAGGGTCTCGGCCCCGAGGCCCCGGGCGGTGAAGACGAGGAAGTGGTCCCGTGCCCCCTGGGCGGGGGCCGTCCGCTCGGCCACCCAGGCGGCCTGGAATTCCCCGGTCTCGACGAGGCTGCGGCAGATGGTCTCGAAGAGGGGGGCCCGGTCGGAGAGGCGGATGATGCTTTGGTTGCATTCGCTGAGAACGGCGTAGAGCCGCTCCCGGCGGCGGAGCTTGCCGTAGGTCTGGTTCAATCCCCGGGCGCAGAACCAGACGGCGAGGCAGAAGAGCGCGGTGGAAGAAAGAGCGGTCAAGCCGAGGGCGACGGAGGGGCCGTAATAATGGGAGTCGAGGTTGTGGAGGTGGACGAGGCCGGTGCCCAACGGCAGGAGGAAGCCGATCGGGAGGAGCCAGCGGGCCATCATTCCGCCCGGGTCCTCGCTGATCACCTCCCGCAGGAGGCCCTGCTGGGGGCGGGCCGCCAGGATGCCGACGGCGGTGAGGCTGTAGAGGACGAGGAAGGGAAGGGAGAGGGAGTTGAAGAAGGGGATGCTCTGGAATTCGGCCATGTTGTACATGTAGCCGGTGAGGGAAAAGTAGGTCAGGGCGAGGCAGAAGAGCGCGAGGGTTTGGGCGGCCAGCTGGCGGCCCCGCCACAGCAGGATCAGGGCGAACGCCTGGCTCAGCAGGATCGTGCAGCCCGTGGAGCTGTTCCGCAGGATCCGGTCCGGAGAGGACGAATAGAGGTAGGGATCGAGGGGGGTGTTCCATCCGAAGAAGCTGTGGGCGGTGGTGTAGAGGGCGGCGGCGGAGAAAACCAGTGCCAGCCCGAAGCCGAACCGGGTCGCCGGGGTCCATCCGGAGCGTTTCCCGAAAAGGAGGAGGGAACACCCGATCAGGATCAGCATGATGGCGCTCAGCGGGCGCATCGCCGCCGTGCCGACGTAGAGGGTCTTGAAGAGGGTGATGTCGTAGGACCAGCCGACCAGGACGAGGATGCCGCAAATGATGGCGAGGGTCGCGACCGTCCTGCGGCATCCGGCGAAGAGGCGCAAATAAAGGAACAGCCGCTTCCGGATTTGGGAGAGAGGAAGGAGGGGGGCGACCGGCTCGGAGGATGTTTCCATAGCGACTTGTCCCCCAATCGTAGGGGTGAAACGGGCCGATCGGTGTAGGGCGATGGCGCATTGTCTTGTCAGAAAAATCCTACACGGGGGCTTTTGCGGAGAGCCCCTCCCGTTCCCGATCTTTTCGGGAAAACGGCGTCGGGGGAGGGGTCCTAAAATTCGCTGCAGCAGGGCCTTGTCTAATTCCGAAACGGGTTCTACCATTCAACCCTCTTCTATGGCCGCCTCCACCGATTCCTCCGCTTCCTCCACCGACAACACGAACGCCTTCGCCGCTCCGAACACCTACACGGCAGGCACTTACTGCTACCATCGTAGCTGGGGTTACGGACGCATCCGCGAGGTGAGCGAGGCGACCGGCCACCTCAGCATCGATTTCAAGGGGAAGCCCGGCCACTCGATGGCCCCCGATTACGCCGTCCAGTCCCTCGTCCTCCTCCCCGACAGCCACATCTACGCCCAGAAGAGCGAGAAGGCCGCCGCGCTGAAGGAAATGGCCGCCAAGGACCCCGCCGCCCTCGTCACCATCGTCATCCACAGCCTCAAGGCCCAGGCCACGGCGGAGAACATCCAGACGGCCCTCTCCCCCGAGGTGATCCCTGCGACCGAATGGAAGAAGTGGTGGGAAGGCGCCAAGCGGGCGATGAAGAAGGACGGCACCTACTACATCCCGACGAAGAAGACCGAGGCCTTCAAGGTCCTTTCCGCCCCGATCCAGGCCGGCAGCGACGCCCTCGCCCAGTTCCGCGCCGCCACCGGCGTCGAAGCCCAGCTCCTCGCCCTCGGCGCCGTCGCGAAGAACTGGACCGAGATCGCCGATCCCGCCGCCGCCGCGGAGATCGCGACGGTCGTCGAGTCGACCATTTCCAAGCTCCCGAAATCGCTCCTCGCGAAGGGCATCGAGCTGGCCCTCCTCCGCGACGAGCTCCTCGTCACCGCCGGCCAGCCCCCCGTCACCGGGCCGACCGCCCTCCTGAACCTCGTTCCGACGACGCCGAAGGGCTTCGCCGAGATCCTCGAGAAGATCACCGGCACCCGCCAGATCCGCTTCCTCACCCTCATCCAGGCGGGCCGTCCCGACGATTGGGCGGCGCTCCTCCTCCAGATCCTTCCCTTCGCCAACGGCCGCATGGGCGATTCGGTCACCACGATCTTCGCCTCCGTCGAGCGCCACCAGGAAGTCGTCGACGCCCTCCGCCGCATCCTCCGGGAGCGGGCGGTCACCAGCGACCTCCTCTTCTGGCTCTGCAAGAACCGGGACATCGTCTTCGCCTCGCTCTTCACCCCCCAGCTCGTCATGGCGATCCTCTCCGTGCTGGAGAAGGACCAGTTCGGCGACCTCAAGAAGGGGACGAAGCTGTACGACCTCGTCCACAGCGACCGCGAGCTGATGGCCACCCTCCTCAAGGGCGCCTCCTCGGAAGACGTCCGCGACATCACCCGCGCCATCATCCTCTCCCCCGTCTTCAAGGAACTCGACAAGCGTTCCCTCCTCGCGATCATCATCAAGCTCTACCCCGACATGCAGGAGCTGGTCGTCGGCGACCGGATGAGCTCCGACGACGCCACGCTGATCGTCAGCTGGGACAGCCTCCAGCGCCGCAAGGCCGAGCTCGAGGAGGTCATCACGAAGAAGATCCCCGAGAACAGCAAGGAAATCGGCATCGCCCGCTCCTACGGCGATCTCCGTGAAAATCACGAGTTCAAGGCGGCGAAGGAAATGCAGACCGTCCTGATGAAGCGGAAGGCCGAGCTCGAGTCGATGATCGTCCGGGCCCAGGGCACCGACTTCTCCGGCGTCGAGACGAACCTCGTCAACATCGGCACCATCGTCGACCTCGTCGACATCGACAAGGGCGACAAGCTGACCTACACCATCCTCGGCGCGTGGGACAGCGATCCCGCCCAGGGCGTCATCTCCTACCTCACCGCGCTGGCGCAGGCCCTGATCAAGCTCCCCGTGGGCGAGATCGTCGAGCTTCAGACCGAGGACGGCGGCAAGCGCAAGGTCCGTATCGAGGCGATCCGGAACTACAAGACGAAGTAGTCCTCCGAGTTTCGTTTTCGGAAACGAGAAAAGCGCGGCCCCGGGCGATCGGGTGCCGCGCTTTTTTTGTTGCGCGGGGAAATGACGCGTGAATGGCGGAATGGAGTTGATGTCCCGCGCGCTTTCATGCACTAATTTCGCCCATGTCATTCACCACGATTCGTACCGTCAAGGCCCGGCAGGTCCTCGATTCCCGCGGCAACCCCACTCTCGAAGCCGAAGTCATCCTCGCGGGTGGCTCGCGCGGTCGGGCCATCGTCCCCTCGGGCGCCAGCACGGGCGAGTTCGAGGCGGTCGAGCTCCGCGACGGTGACAAGTCGAAGTACGGCGGCAAGGGCGTCCTGAAGGCCGTCAAGAACGTCCAGAGCCTCATCGCTCCCGCCGTCGAGGGCCTCGACGCGGTCGAGCAGGTCGCCGTCGACAAGACGATGATCGCCCTCGACGGGACGAAGAACAAGGGGAAGCTCGGAGCGAACGCCATCCTCGCCGTCTCCATGGCCACGGCCCATGCCGCCGCCGATGCCGTCGGCCTCCCGCTCTACCGCTACCTCGGCGGCACCAACGCCCGCACGCTCCCCGTCCCCCTCGCGAACATCATCAACGGCGGCGCCCACTCCGACGCCCCGATCGATTTCCAGGAATTCATGATCGTCCCGAAGGGCGCGCCGACCTTCTCCGAGGCGATCCGCTACGGCACCGAGATCTTCCACGCCCTCAAGGGCATCCTGCATGACCGCCACCTCAGCACCGCCGTCGGCGACGAGGGCGGCTTCGCCCCCGCGCTGAAGTCGACCGAGGACGCCATCGAGGTCATCGCCGCCGCCGTCAAGAAGGCCGGCTACAAGTTCGGCAAGGACATCTTCATCGCCCTCGACGTCGCCAGCAGCGAGTTCTACGACCGCGCGAAGAAGCAGTACGTCTTCAAGAAATCGAGCGGCAAGAAGATGTCGGCCGACGACATCGTCGCCTACTACAAGGAACTCTCCAGCAAGTATCCGATCATCTCGATCGAGGACGGCACCGCCGAGAGCGACTGGGCCGGATGGAAGAAGCTGACCGACGCCATCGGCGACAAGGTCCAGCTCGTCGGCGACGATCTCTTCGTCACCAACGTCGACTTCCTCAAGAAGGGCATCGACCAGGGCGTCGGCAACTCGATCCTCGTGAAGGTGAACCAGATCGGCACCCTCACGGAGACCTTCGACGCCGTCGAGATGGCGAAGCGCGCCGGCTACACCTCGATCCTCAGCCACCGCTCCGGCGAGAGCGAGGACGCGACGATCGCCGACATCGCCGTCGCCCTCAACGTGGGCCAGATCAAGACCGGCTCGTTCTCCCGTTCCGACCGTCTCGCGAAGTACAACCAGCTCCTCCGCATTGAGGAAGAGCTCGGTTCCGGCGCCGTCTACGGCGGCACCCTCCGCTAGTCCCCTCCGGACCCCCGACCAGGCCCCGTCGCAATCCCATTGCGGCGGGGCCTTCTTGCGGGTATAAGCAGGATACGCATGGGTTCCCGACTCCTCGATCTCGACAGTGTTCCGCTGAAGCGCAAGGCGGGCGGCAACATCTGGGCGAAGCTCATCCAGATCACCCAGATCCTCCTGATCGCCGCCGTCCTCGGCGGGATCTTCGCCTGTTTCCTCCCGATCATCCGGCAGGTCCAGCGCCTGAAGGAAAAGAAGAACGCCAACAACGCCGCCATCGCCGCGGAGCAGGCGACCAACCGGCAGATGAGCCGCGAATTCGAGCTCCTGAAGTCGAACCCCGAATATGTCGAACGGGTCTCCCGGGACCGACTCAACGTCGGCAAGCCGGGCGAGATGATCTTCCGCTTCGATCCCTATGCGGACCCCAACGCGGCCAACGGGACCAATGGCGCCGGCGCTAATGGAACCCCGGCGGCCCCGAACGTCGCCCCGGGCAAAACCGCCCCTCCGGCCTCCTCGGCGTCGGCCTCTTCCGGTCGCTAATGGATCACCGATTTTTACAGCTTGCCACCCCTCCCGATACCCGCTTTCTTTCCTCTCTCCCCGTGAACGTGCCGCACCTCCTCCCACGCCCGTTTTTTGCGGTTTTATCCGTCGCCCTGCTCCTCCTCGCCGTAGGGCAGGGGAGCGTCGCCGCCCAGGAGATGACGCCTCCCGCCGCCGCGCCTGCCGACGTTCCCGCGACTCCCGCTCCCGCCGCGGCCCCGGTCGCCGAGGTTCCCCCTGTCCCAGCTCCGCCCCGGCCCAATACGCCGCCCAAGGAATACATCATTGTCAGCGGCGGCCCGGCCCTCCGTTTCTTCGAGAAGGGGAAGGAGGGCTCCCATGACAAGTTCTGGGGCAATTTCATCGTCAGCGCGAGCCTCCGCATCCTCGAGATCCAGCAGGAGCGCGGCGCCAACGACCTCGTCTCCTGGCTCGTCTACCGGCCCACCTACGAGCGGCGCGGCATGGAATCGGGGCAGGACTTCGTCGCCGCCGTCCAGAAGAAGGCCGACTCGGTCGGGGCCTCCCTTTACTGGTTCAGCGATCCGGGTGAGCTGATCAACTACGTCAACAAGGGGCGCGACCGGAAGACCGTCCCCGTCGGCGACTTCGAGTACTTCGGCCACTCGAACCGGGCCTGCTTCATGTTCGACTACAGCAACGAATACGACGCCATGTCCCGCTCCTTCCTCCACGAGCGGATGCTCTCCCAGATCGATCCCACCGTCTTCTCCCCGAAGGCCACGGCGAAGAGCTGGGGCTGCCATACGGGAGAGGAATTCAGCGACGAATGGAAGAAGAAGCTCGGCTTCGCCATGATCGGGGCGATCGGCAAGACCGATTACTCCAACGGGAAGATTCCCGTCCTCTCGAACGCGGATGGAAAGTGGTCCGAATGAAGTCGCCCCGCCTGTTGCTCCCTCCGCCTTCGCTCGCCGCCTTTGCCCTTGTCCTGGCCTTTTCGGCTTCCGCCCTCGCGCAGACTCCGGCCGACTCCGCGTCCGCCCCGGGCCCGACCCCTGTCACCGATTCCTCCGTGCCGCAGGTTCCCGGCGATCCGGCCCCCGCCGCCGTGCCCGTCCCGCCTCCGGCCCCGCCGTTGCCGAAGTTCGGCCTTCCGGCCAAGCCCGCGTCGGTGGTCGAGCAGGATTTCATCGGCCACCGTTATAACGAGCCCGAGGACACCGGCGGCTGGGGCTGGGTGAAGCTCCCCGAGGAATCGTGGAAGAAGGCCCATTGGGTCACCCTCCGGGAGACCCCCGGCATTGCCGTCGCCCCGTGGCGGACCGGCGGCAAGCGCGATAGCGACCAGGATTACGAGTATCGCCTCCACGGCTACTTCGCCCCCTACCGGGTCTATGATCCCCATACGGACGAGATGCTCGAGGTCCTCATCATCGATTCGGTCACGCCCATCGAGGGGGCTTCCCCCGCGAAGCCGCTCGACCGGACCCCCGGTCCCGACGAACGGAAGCCCCATTCCGTCCGCAGTTCCTTCCGCAGCCGGGAATTCTAAAGCGTCCCAGATCGGCAAAGAGGGGAACCCATGATTCGCACCGCACTCCTTCGTTTCGGCTGGCTCGTGGCCCTTCTGGCCCTTTTCTCCTTCTTCCTTCCCTGGGTCGTCTTCCGCCATCCGCTCGGCCTCGACCGCCATCACCCCGGCTCGACCCTCGCCCTCAGCTCGGAACTCGCCGCCGAGGCCGACCGGCCCTGGTACCAGGCCTTCCTCCTGCCCGAGCCCCAGGAGTTCCATGCCGCCCTCGCCCGCCCCCTGGAAGGGGAGAGCGCCTTCGTCATCGCGAAGGAGGCGCAGAGCGCCGCCCCCGCCGATCGCCACCGGACGGCGGCTCTCTCCAAGATCTTCTCCCTCCCCGATCCCCGGGTCGCCGGGCTCATCGTCTACGCGATCCCCGCGGCGGCGATCCTCGGTATCGTCCTCCTCTCCTTCGGCCTCGGCCGGATTCCGCTCCTGCTCCTCGGCCTTCTCTCCGGCGGAGCCTACGTCCTCATCCGGCTCCGGGTGAACGAGACCTTCCTCGACCGCGCCACCTCGGGGGTCGCCACCGGGATCGGCCTCTGGATCGCCTTGTGGGCGCTCTTCCTTTCGGCGGCGATCGTCCTCCTCTCATCCTTAGCCACGGGGAAGAAGTAACGTGGCCGGCCTCCGCCATGTCCTCCGGCAGCCCGATTTCTTCCGGCTCTGGATCGGCCAGATCATCAGTTCCATCGGGGACCGGTTCTATCAGTTCGCCCTCCTGAGCCTCGTCCTCGGCCTCAACCAGGGAACCCAGATCGGCAAGGAAGGGGCCCGGGTCATCTTCATCGGGATGTTGCCCGGCCTCCTCTTCGCCCCGTGGATCGGCCTCGCCGTCGACCGCTTTGACCGGCGGAAGATCCTCATCGCCGCCGACCTGGCCCGCGTCCTCCTCGTCCTCTCCCTCCTCTATCTCTGGTTCGTCCTGGGGAACCTCGCCCTCGTCTACGCCGTCGTCTTCCTCATGGGGGGAATGAACTCCCTCTTCATTCCCGCGCGCCAGGCGGCCCTTCCCCAGTTGGTGAGCCGGAACGACCTCATCACGGCCAATGCCCTGATCGCCCTCGTCGGCGTCATCGCCAGCCTCATCGGCACCCTCTGCGCTGGGTTGGTCGCCTCGATCTTCGGGGCCCGCTTCAGCTTCTGGATCACGGCGGCGGGCTTCACCGTCTCCGCCCTCTTCATCTCCCGCATCGGCGTCTGCCTCCGCCCCGCCCCCGGGGAGGTCCACGAATCGAAGTGGAAGGAAGTCTCCGCCGGATGGCGCGCGATCCGGGAAGCCCCGGCGATCGCCCGGATCGTGATCCTCACCATCCTCTTTGCCTTCATCAGCGGCTTCTTCATGATCTCGGTCCTCGAGTTCACGCTGGACAACCTCTCCCTCGGCATCCTTCAGGGCTGGCTCGCCTCGGTCAGCGCCTTGCTCGCCCACTTCGCCCCGAAGCCTCCCGTCTTCCAGATCAGCCTCGTCGCCATCGGCCTCCTCCTCGGCTCCCTCGGGGTCGGGATGGGCCTGGGCGTCCTCATCAGCGGTAAATCCCGGCGCTGGACCCGTCACGGGATCGTCCCCTACGCCGCCTTCTTCCTCACCGGCCTCCTCATCGCCCTCTTCTCCGAGGTGCATCGGTATGAAATCGCCCTCGGATTCTGCTTCGCCCTCGGCATCAGCAGCGCCCTCTTCACCATCCCGATCGAGGCCCGCCTCCAGACCGAGGTCGCCGATTCCCTTCGGGGCCGTGTCTTCGCCCTGCGGAACTTCGGGACGACGGTGGCCTTCCTCGTCGCCCTCGGCTGCCACCTGAGCGGGGGACTCCTGAAGAACCTCGGTCCGATTCTCCTGATCAAGCTCATGGGAGGCTTCATGATCGCGACCGTGCTCCCGCTCGCCTTCTGGAACCGGAAGGACGCCTTCCACCGCTGGGATCGGGAGAAGAAGGCCTAGGTGAGTTCTTCTGCCAGCGATCCGGCGCTCGATTTCATCCCGGCTCCGACCCCCCTGTTGGTGGCGGCGGTCGGCCGCCTCCGGGCGAGCATGTCTCCCGCCGCATTCGACGAATTGATCGGGGAGGCGGCCCGCTTATACCGGCAATATCTCGATCTGCTGCAGAGCGTCGCCCCGGGAGCCCCGAGGGGCCGCCTCCTGCACCGGCTGATGGACCAGGAAGTCGCCGAAGCCGCCCATGTGCCTGTCAGCTGTCGCAAGGGATGCGCGGGGTGCTGCCATTACGAGGTCGAAGTCACCAGCGATGAGGGCGCGTTGCTGGGAGAGATCGTCCAGAGGGGATATCCAATCGACAGGGAGCGGCTGGCCCGATTGGCCGCCCGGGAACGGAGAGACCCCGAATGGCTGAAGCTGGCGATCTCCGAAAACCGGTGCGTCTTCCTCGGCGAGGACCGGGCCTGCGGCATCTACGAAAACCGTCCCGCGAGTTGCCGCAAGCATCTCGTCACCAGTCCCGCCGCCCTCTGCACCCTCGTCGGCGAATCGGTCATCCCGGTCCCGTTGCTCTCGGCCGAAATCCTCATGACCGCCGCCCTGAACATCGAAGGCACCGGCTGCGCCTCGCTGCCGAAGATGGTGCAGGCGGCGATGCGGGACGATGAGGGAAAAGTCGAAGACCGCTAGAAGGCCTTGAGGATGCGGGCCGTGACGATGGCGGCGTTCTTGGCGGCGAGGGTGACGTAGGTCTTGATCTCGTTCGGGCCGGCCTGGCCTCCGGCGAGGTCGCTGAGGCCCCGGACGATGAGGACGGGGGTCTTGTTGACCCAGCAGACTTGGGCGACGGCGGTCGATTCCATGTCGTGGGCGTCGACTTTCCATTTCTCGTAGGCGAAGGCGCGGAACCGGGCGTTGTCGAGAAAGACGGGGCCGCTCATCGCCCGGTCCCCGAGGACGATTTTCCCGAGGCGCTGCGGCTTGCCGCCCGCGAGGGGGAGGCCCTGGATCGTCCCGGCGGCGATCTTCAGGAGGGCGGGGTCGGCGGGGAAGGCGTGCATGGGGGCCGGCTGGCTCTCCCCTTCGCGGACGACTTTCACGTCGCGGAAGAAGATCATCTCCCAATGGCCCGCGACGGTGCCGCGCGTCTCCTCGGAAACATATTTTCCGGGACGCTGGGGATCGGGGTTGAGCCAGATCGATTCGGTCTGGTGGAGCCATTCGGCGGGGATGATCACGTCGCCGGGGAGGAGGTCGGGGTTGACGCCCCCGGCAATGCCTGTGAAGAAGACGGCGTCGACGTGGAAGCGGTCGAGGACGAGCTGGGTGTTCATCGCCGCGTTGACCATGCTGACGCCGGAAAGGAGGAAGACGTAGTGTTTCCCGCCGAGGTCGGCCTCGTCGAAGCGGGTGCCGTTGATCGAGGTGGTGACGAGGGGCGTTCCGGCGGGGAGAAGCTCTTTCTTGATGGCGTCGATCTCTTCCTGGAACGCGCCGATGACGGCGATCCGCTTGAGGGAGGCCGATTCGGCCGCTTCCAGGGGGAGGGTCAGAGCCAGGCTGAGGAGGAGGGAAAGGAAGGAAAGATGACGCATGGGAAGGCCCGGCGCGTGGGGACCGCCTATTTCCGGGCAGACCGGTCGCGGTCCTGGAACTTCTCCCGCAGCGCCTTCTCGACGCCGGGGGGGACGTAGGCGCTGACGGGGCCGCCGAGGGAGCAGACTTCGCGGACGAGGGAGGAACTGAGGTAGGAGTAGGTTTCCTTCGGCATGAGGAAGAGGGTCTCGATCTCGGGGGCGAGGCTCCGGTTCATGAGGGCGAGCTGGAATTCGTACTCGAAGTCGGAGATGGCGCGGAGGCCCCGGATGAGGGCGCAGGCGCCTTCCTGCTTCGCGAACTCGACGAGGAGCCCGGTGAAGGTGACGACGCGGATCGGCTTCTCCAGCGTGGCGGCGACGTCGCGGATCTGCTGGCACCGCTCCTCGATGGAGAAGAGGGCGTTCTTCGACGGATTGGCGGCGACGGCGACGATCAATTCGTCGAAGAGGCCCTGGGCCCGCCGGATGACGTCGATATGCCCATGGGTGATGGGATCGAAGCTGCCCGGATAGATCGCCCGGCGGGGGTGGCCGTCGCTCATAAAGGGAAGGGGAGATTACGAGCCGGGGCGGCGCTGGATGTCGGCACCGACGGCGCGGAGTTTCTCGTCGATCTTCTCGTAGCCGCGGTCGATGTGGTAGACGCGGTTGACCTCGGTGCTCCCCTTCGCGGCGAGGCCGGCGATGACGAGGGCGGCGGAGGCGCGGAGGTCGGAGGCCATGACGGGGGCGGCGCTGAGGTGGGAGACGCCGCGCAGGATGGCGGTGCTTCCCTCGAGGTCGATGTTCGCGCCCATCCGCTTCAACTCGGGAAGGTGCATGTAGCGGTTGGGGAAGATCTTCTCGGTGATGACGCTGTTCCCGGGGACAACGCTGAGAAGGGCGCAGAACTGGGCCTGCATGTCGGTGGGGAAGCCGGGATAGACCTCGGTGACGAGGTCGAGCGGCCGGAGAGGGCCGTTGGTCCGGACGCGGAGGGAGTTCTCCCCCTTGTCGAGGACGGCCCCGGCGTGCTTCAGGTGGAAGAGGACGTTGGCGAGGTGGGTGTTGTTGGTCCCTTCGAGGGTGACGTCGCCGCCGGTGATGAGGCCGGCGATGGCGAAGGTGCCCGCCTCGATGCGGTCGGGGATGACGGTGTATTCGGTGCCGTGGAGGGGGGTGCCGCCGGTGATCTCGATCCGGGTGGAGCCGACGCCGCTGATCTTCGCGCCCATGGAGATGAGGAACTCGGCCAGGTCGGTGACCTCGGGCTCGCAGGCGGCGCTCTCGATGACGGTGGTCCCTTCGGCGGCCGTGGCGGCCATCATGACGTTGTCGGTGCCGAGGACGGTGGAGCCGAACTTGCCGCCCAGGGGGATCTCGGTGCCGACGAGCTTCTTCGACGTGACGATGACGTTCCCTTCCTCGGTCTCGACGTGGCCGCCGAGGGCCTCGATGCCGCGGAGGTGAATGTCGATGGGGCGGTCCCCGATGACGCAGCCGCCGGGGAGGGAGATCTTCGCCTGGCCGAAGCGGGCGACGAGGGGGCCGAGGACGCAGATGGAGGCGCGCATCTTCCGGACGAGATCGTAGGGGGTCTGGGCGTGGATCTTCTCGGCGCGGACCGTGACGGTCCCGTTCTTGAATTCAACCTCGGCGCCGAGATGCTTGAGGATCTCCAGCATGTAGCGGATGTCGCTCAGGTCGGGGACGCGGTGGATGATGCAGGTCTCGGGGGTGAGGAGGGTGGCTGCGAGGATGGGGAGGGCCGAGTTCTTCGAGCCGCTGATCTGAATCTTTCCCTGAAGGGGCGTGCCGCCCTTGACGATGAACTTATCCATATAAAGAGACTGTGAAATAAATAGGAGTGGGCCGCGTTAAGTCGATTTTGGCTGAGTAGCGCGACGACGATCCGGAGGCAATACCTTAATGGTCTGCCGAGGATCGTCAACAAAGCTAATCGGCCAAAATCGGCTTAACCCGGAGGGCCGGAGGGATTGGGTTCTCCCCCGTTGTTGCTCGCGGACTGATGTGTCAGCACACACGGCGCCGCTCGCGCCTAGGCGGAGAACCCAATCCCTCGCGGCGCGGCCCGCTCCTATTTGTTTCACAGTCTCTAAGCTATTTACCTATGAGGATGCGAGGGACCCCGCGCAAGTCTTTTATCTGTTCGACCCCGGGATAACCGGCCTCGCCGAGGAGACGGGCGGTTTCCTCGGCTTGGCCCTCGCAGATTTCGAGGCCGACCATCGCGATCCGGGTCTCGGGGGCGGCGTTCCGCTCCTTCACGGCGGCGAGGAGGGCCCGGACGAGGTCGAGGCCGTCGGCACCCCCGTCGAGGGCGAGGTGAGGCTCCTGGCGCACTTCCCGGGTCAGCGTCGGGATGACGGCGCTGGGGATGTAGGGGAGATTCGCGACGAGGGCGCGGTAGGGAAGGGAAGGGAGGGGGGCGAGGAGGCTTCCCTCGTGGAAGGCGAGGTTCGGGAGGCCTTCGCCGTTCTTCCGTGCGACGGCGAGGGCGGCCGGACTGATGTCGACGGCGTGGACGGGACGGGCGGGGAAGCGGCGGGCGAGGGAGACCGAGAGGATGCCGCTGCCGGTGCCGATATCGGCGAGGGGGGCGGCTGCGTCGGATTCGGCGTCGGCCTGCAGGGCCTTCGTGACGGCCTCCAGGAGGATCTCGGTCTCGGGCCGGGGGATGAGGACGTCGGGGGTGACGGCGAAGCGGGCTCCGGCGAACTCGGCGAAGCCCTGGACGTATTGGAGCGGTTCCCCCTGGGCGCGGCGGCGGGCGAGGGGGCGGAGGGTGGCGAGGGCCTCCTCGGGGACGACCTTCTCGAACTCCATGTAGAGCTGGAGCCGCTTTTTCTTCAACACCTCGGCGAGCATCAGCTCGGCGGTCAGGCGGGGGGACTCGACGCCGTTCTTGGCGAAGTACCCCGTCGTGGCGTCGATGAACTCGAGGGTCGTCATGAAAGCCGGGGGCCGGAGCGGGGGCTCAAGCCTTGGCGACGTTGTCGTTCAGGGCCTGGAGGCGTTCCTGGATGTCGACGCGGATCAGTTCCTTGATGAACGGCTCGAGGCCGCCCTCGAGGAAGCCGGGAATGTCGAACATGCTCTCGTTGATCCGGTGGTCGGTGATCCGGTTCTGGGGGAAGTTGTAGGTGCGGATCTTGTCGCTCCGCTCGCCCCCGCCGATCTGGCTGCGGCGGTTCTCGGCGTATTTCTCGGCTTCCTCGTCCTGCTTCTTCTTGAGGAGGCGGGAACGGAGGACGGAGAGGGCCTTCTCCCGGTTCTTGATCTGGGAGCGCCCGTCCTGGCAGCGGACGATGAGCCCGGTGGGGATGTGGAGGATTTGGACGGCGGAATCGGTCGTGTTGACGCCCTGGCCGCCGGGGCCGCCGGAGCGGCAGACCTCGATGCGGAGGTCGTCGGCCTTGATCTGGATGTCGACTTCCTCGGCCTCGGGGAGGACGGCGACGGTCGCCGCCGAGGTGTGGATGCGGCCCTGGGTCTCGGTAGCGGGGACGCGCTGGACGCGATGGACGCCGCTCTCGAAGCGCATCTCACGGTAGGCCCCCTCGCCGGTGAGGAGGAAGATGACTTCCTTGACCCCGCCCATTTCGCCGGGGCTGATTTCGTGGACTTCCTGCTTCCACCCCTTTTTCTCGGCGTAGCGGGTGTACATCCGGTAGAGGTCGGCGGCGAAGAGGGCCGCCTCGTCCCCGCCGGTGCCGGCGCGGATTTCGACGATGGTGTTGCGGTCGTCGTTGTCGTCCGGCGGGAGGAGGGCGACGCGGACGGCCTCTTCCTGGCCCGGGAGCTCGGCGCGGAGGCGGTTCACCTCCTCGGTCGCCATGGCGATCATGTCGGCGTCGGGATTGGCCCCCTTGGAGCTTTCGGCGAGGAGCTCCTCGGCCTCGGCCAGTTCCTTCACGGTCCGCTCCCAGCCCTCGCAGATGGCGAGGACGTTCTTCAGGCGGGAGTGCTCGCGGGTGATGCCCTTGGCCTTGGCGGGATCGGAATAGAGATCGGGGCTGGAGAGGTCGTTCTCCAGCGTCGCGTAACGGGTCCGGATCGAGGCGATGTGGGGGCGGAAGTCCATGAGGAAGGGGAGAGGCGGGCGAACTGGCGGCAGGAAGGCGAGGCTCCAGAGAGCCTATCGACAAAAAGAAAATGGGCGAGGAAACACTTCCTCGCCCATTCCAAAAACGGAGAGAACCGGACTACTTGCCGGCCTTCGTCTTGCCGTAGCGGCGCGCGAACTTCTCGATGCGGCCCGCGGTGTCGACGAACTTCTGCTGGCCCGTGTAGAACGGGTGGCAGGCGGCGCAGATGCCGATACGAAGGTTGTCGCCGGTGGAACGGGTGTTGTAGACGGTCCCGCAGGCGCAGACGATGGTCGTGGCCGTGTATTCGGGATGGATGGCAGTTTTCATAGTGAAAGGGGGTTGAAGTTAAGGGCTTTGGGGGAGGGACGCAAGTGATTTTTAGACGAATTTTTCGACGATCAGAGTGGCGTTGTGGCCGCCGAAGCCGAAGGAGTTGCTCATCGCCCGGGTCAGCTTCGCCTCGCGGGCCGTGTGGGGGACGTAGTCGAGGTCGCATTCCTCGCCGGGGTTGTCGAGGTTGATCGTCGGGGGAATGAGGCCGTGCTCGATCGCCTTCACGCAGGCGATGAGCTCGACGGCCCCGGCCGCGCCGAGGAGGTGGCCCGTCATCGACTTCGTCGAGCTGACGGGGACGTTCTTCGCCTGGTCGCCGAAGACGGCCTTCACGGCCTTGGTCTCGGAGACATCGCCGAGGCCGGTCGAGGTGCCGTGGGCGTTGATGTAGTCGATCTGGTCGAGATTGAGGCCGGCCTTCTTCAGCGCCAGCTTCATCGCCCGGGCGGCCCCGGCCGAGTCGGGGGAGGTCATGTGGTAGGCGTCGCAGGTGGTGCCGTAGCCGGTCACCTCGCCGTAGATCACCGCGCCGCGCTTCTTCGCGTGCTCGAGTTCCTCGAGGACGACGATGCCCGCGCCCTCGCCGAGGACGAAGCCGTCCCGGTCCTTGTCCCAGGGACGGGAGGCGCGGGTGGGGTCGTCGTTGCGGGTGCTCATCGCCTTCATCGAGGCGAAGCCGCCGAGGCCGAGGGGGAGGACCGCCGCCTCGCTGCCGCCGGCGATGATGACGTCGGCGTCATCGTCCTTGATCAGCCGCCAGCCCTCGCCGACCGACTGGGCCGAGGTGGCGCAGGCGGTGACGACGGCGAAATTCGGCCCCTGGTAGCCGAATTCGATCGCAATGAGGCCGGAGGCCATATTGCTGATCATCATCGGGATCATGAAGGGGGAGATGCGGCCCGGGCCCTTGGCGATGAGGTTCGAGTGCTGGTCCTCGATGCTCTTCAGGCCGCCGATGCCGGAGCCGACGATGACGCCGATCCGCTCGCGGTCGAGGGGGAGGCCCTCGTTGTTGAGGCCGGAGTGGGCGATCGCCTCCTTCGCCGCCGCCATGGCGAGCTGGGCGTAGCGGTCGGCCCGGCGGGCGTCCTTCGGGTTCTTGAAATGGGAGGCGGGCTCGAAGTTCTTCACCTCGCCCGCGATGCGGCAGTCATAGGCCGAGGCGTCGAACGCCGTGACGGTCCCGATGCCGCTCTGACCCTTGGAGATGCTCTCCCAGAAGGAGGCGACGGAGCTTCCGTTGGGGGTGAGGGCGCCCATTCCGGTGATGACGACGCGGCGATTCGGGTTCATGGCAGGGGGGAGGGGGGGAAATGACTCGGTTAAGTGAAATAGGGAGGATTCAAACTAAAGAACAAAAAGGGCACCCGTCAAGGGTGCCCTTTTGATTAAAACGGTATGGAAAGTGGCTTCCTTCCGTTTCGGGGAAAACGGCGCTTATTCGTCGCCCTTGTCCTCGATGTAACGGATGACGTCGCCGACGGTCTGGAGCTTCTCGGCCTCCTCGTCGGGGACTTCGACGTTGAACTCTTCTTCGAACGCCATGACGAGCTCGACCGTGTCGAGGGAGTCGGCGCCGAGGTCTTCAATGAACTTGGCCGCCGGGGTGACCTGTTCAGGGTTAACGCCGAGCTGCTCGACGATGATTTCTTTAACGCGCTCTTCGATCGATTTTTCTGCCATAAAGTACTCCTTAAAAGGTTGAATGGGTAGTTAGAAAGCTGTGGGGGGGTTGGCAACTCTTATTTTTCGGTTTTTTTACATCACCATGCCGCCATCGACCACAAGCGCCTGTCCCGTAATGTAATCGGCCTGGGGACCGGCGAGGAAGGCGACGGCCGCCGCGATCTCTTCCGGGCGCCCCATGCGGCCCAGCGGGACCTGCTGGAGGGCCTTCTCCTTGATCTCCTGCGGGAGGCCCTGGGTCATGTCGGTCTCGATGAATCCGGGGCAGACGGCGTTCGCCGTGACGCCGCGGGAGGCGAACTCCCGGGCGATCGACTTCGTGAAGCCGATGAGGCCGGCTTTCGAGGCGGCGTAGTTCGCCTGCCCCGCGTTGCCGACGAGGCCGATGACGGAGGAGATGTTGATGATCCGGCCGGAACGCTGGCGGAGCATCTGCCGGGTCACGGCCTTGGTCCAGTTGAAGGCCCCCTTGAGGTTCGTCTGGAGGACGATGTCCCAGTCGTCGGGCGACATCCGCATGAGGAGGGTGTCCCGCGTCAGCCCGGCGTTGTTCACGAGGATGTCGAAGGTGTCGAAGAAGTCCTCGATCTCCTTGCCCGCGGCCTCGACCGACTTGTAGTCGGCGACGTCGACGGCGAAGCCCTTCGCCTTCCGGCCCAGCGCCTCGACGGCGGCGACGGTCTCCTGGACCGATTCGAGGGAACGGGCGACACAGGCGACGTTCGCGCCCTGCTCGGCGAGTTTCAGCGCAATGGCCTTGCCGATCCCTCGGCTGGCCCCGGTGACGATGGCGTTCTTATTGGTTAAGGGCATGGGAGTGGGTCTTGAAGTCGTTCAGGTTGGAAATCGAGATGCAATGGTTCGCGGCTTCGGGGTCGATCCGCTTGAGGAACCCGGCGAGGACGCCGCCGGGGCCGAACTCGACGAACTGGGTGATGCCCGAGGCGAGGAGATGGCGGATGCTCTCCTCCCAGCGGACGCTCCCCGTCACCTGCTTCGCCAGCAGGGTGCGGATCTCGGCGACGTCGGAGGCCGGAGTGCCGCTGAAGTTCGCGGGGACGGGGACCCGGGGCATCGAGATCGCGGCCTTCTCCAGGTCGGGGACCAGCGCCGCCTCGGCCGAGGCCATGAGGCGGGAGTGGTAGGCCCCCGCCACGTTCAGCGGGAGGGCGCGGCGGACGCCCTTGGCCTTCGCCACCTCCTGCGCCTGCGGGATCTGGGACTTCGCGCCCGAAAGGACGATCTGGCCGGGGCAGTTGTAATTCGCGACGTCGATCCCCGATTCGGCCGCGATCGCCTGGGCCGTGGGGGCGTCGGCGCCGAGGAGGGCCAGCATGCCGCCCTCGGTCGCCTTGCAGGCCTCCTGCATCAGCGCGCCGCGCCGGTGGACGAGGCGGAGGCCGGTCTCGAAGTCGAACGTCCCCGCCGCCGCGTGGGCGGTGTATTCACCGAGGGAGAGGCCCGCCGCCGCGTCGAAGCGGAAGCCGGGGATCTCCTTGAGGGCGAGGGTGAGGAGGGCATAGCCGTGGACGTAGAGCGCGGGCTGGCAGACGTCGGTATCGGTCAGCCGCGTTTCGGGCCCCTCGAAGGAGATCTGCGAAAAGGGAAAGCCGAGGATCGCGTCGGCTTTCTTGTAGAGTTCGGCAATCTCGGGGACTTCGGTCAAATCGCGCCCCATGCCGACGTGCTGGGCGCCCTGACCACTGAAAAGGAGGGCTCGTTTCATTTGAAAAGTAGCCCCCGTTCATCGTCGCCAACCGTCCAAAAGGCAAGCCCCGATTTTAGAGGGTCCCTTTGAGGTATGACCGGAGCGAGGCAAAATCGAAGTGATCGGCCCGAAAGGCGATGTGGCCGTCGGGCCGGATCAGGTAGAGCGCGTGGGGCTGGTCCGGGGTGATCCCGTAGGCCTGGAAGACCTGGCTCGATTCCACCCGGATCAGACGGGGATCGCGGCCCAGCAGGGAGTGGGCGATCAGATGGGTCCGCAGCGGCAGGCCGATCTCCAGGGGGAGGGCGGCCAGCTCCCGGGCGACCGACTCGATCTCGACCCGGTCGAGCGATTTTTCCGACAACACCAGCAGATCGAAGGCATACCCCTGCGTGAGGCCGAAGATATCCTTGTCCCGCGTCACCAGGGCATTCGGGGCCCGATGGCCCGGCGTCAGCCCCTTGCGCCACGCCTTCGAGGCCGCCGGGGAGGCCGCGTCGCGGAGGAGGGGACCTCCCTCGTAGCGGATCCCCAGCTGGGAGAGGAAGTGGAACGCCTTGCCCCGCATCGTCCCGCTCTTCGAGAGCGTCCCCGCCAGGAGCGGCACCAGGTGATTGCGGAGCGTCGCCTTCCAGCCGCTCTGCGTCGTCATCGTCGAGAACAGCCGGTCCGTATGCTCCAGCACCCGCTGCCCCACCGGCCACCGCTCCTCATGGTAGGAATCGAGCAGCGCCGCGCCTCCGCGCCCCTTCAACGCCAAGGCGATCTTCCACGCCAGATTCGCCGCGTCCTGCAGCCCCGTATTCATTCCCTGGCCCCCCGCCGGGCTGTGGATATGGGCCGCATCGCCCGCCACGAAGGCCCGCCCCTTCCGGTACCGGTCGACCCCCCGATGATGGATGCGATAGCGGGAAAGCCACCCCGGATCGCTCAACCGGAGACGCTCATCGAGGCCGGTCGCCTTCCGAAAAGCCGCCTCCACCTCGGCCAACGTCAGCGGTTCCGAGGTATTCCCCTCCGCCGAGGCCTCCGTCCCCGGATCGGCAAGCGGACGGACGCAAATGATCCGGCACCGATCCCGCCCCTTCAGCGGCAGATAGACCGCGAACTCCCGTTCGTGGAGGAAGAGCTTGAAATGGTCGTAATCGAGCGGCCAGTCGACCTTGCAATCGGCCAGGAAAAAGCCCTGAGGGTAGGGGGCTCCCTCGAACGTCAGGCCCAGTTGCTTCCTCACCAGGCTATGCGCGCCGTCGGCACCGATCAGATAGGCGCTTTCGATCGTCGTCACCTCCCCCGACGGCTGCCTCACCCGCGTCGTCACCCGGCCCTCCGCCTCCTCGAAACCGATCACCTCCCGGCCAAACTCGACCTCCACCCACCGGGCGCGGAGATCCTCTCCCAGAATTTCCTCGATCTCCCACTGCGGAACTATCAACACAAAAGAAAAAGGGGTATCGGCCCGCCCGATATCGTCAAAATTGAGCTCCGCCGCTTCCTCCCCATCGACGAAAATCTGGGCTCCCGTCGCAATCAGCCCCCGATCGAGAAACCGTTCCGCCAGCCCCATCTTCAGAAACAGCTCCATCGAGCGCGCCTGAATCGCAAACGCCCTCGACTCCCTGGCCGCCCCGTCATTCTTCTCCAAAATCCGCACCCGAACCCCGCACCGCAAAAGCAACCCCGCCGCCATCAACCCCGTCGGCCCCGCCCCGACGATCACCACGTCAGTCGGCTCTGTCAGGGCAGGGGAGGAAGGGGACATACCCTAAAATACGTCATCCTCCCGACCCTTCAAAATTAACCTGGACCGGGCTCGCCTCCGGCATTGCTGGGGACCGGAGGCATGACCGAAATTCGGCATCATTTGCCTGAAATCAGAAAGCGTACGGAATGGCGTGGATTTGCTTAATGAGTAAATTAACGCAATGGAAACCTCCTTCATCTATCCCGGGTGACTCCAGCCCCCTGCGACGCCCTGCCGGGATGCCGCTCCGCCGTCTCCTCGATCTTCAGGAGGCCCTGCCTTCGCCTCGAACCCCCAAAAAATCGACCCATGAACTATTCCGTCCAAGCCCGACTCTCCGTCTCGGCCTTCGTCCTCGCCTGCGCCGCCCTGGCGTCCGATGTCCGCGCCACGCCAGTCCCGCCCTCCGACAACGAGGCCGCCCCGTTTATGGGTGTCTACGAGTGGGGCTTCGCTTCGATGGCGAACGTCCAACGAATCGATGTCGCCTCGACTTGGCTGGGCCGCTCCGAGCTATGGGGAGAAGAGTTCACGACAACCGACAATTGGATCGATATCGAAGGGCCAGACTGGATGCTTCAGCCCGCCGGAAAGTGGGTGGCGCAGAACGCCGACCGTCATTACATCCTCTCCGTCGGCATGCTGCCCGGCCCTGTGAGCGGCAGCGGGCCGACGACCGGCCCCGGCGCCGGGAGCCCGGTCTCCCTGGCCCAAGGCGCGACGGGAGCCTACAACGCCTACTTCCAGGCCCTCGCGCAAAACCTCGTCCGCAACGGCCTGGCGAACAACACGATCATCCGCCTTGGCTGGGAATTCAACGGCGGCTGGTACGCCTGGCACGCCGACACCGCGGTCCTCGCCACCTCCTACGCCGCGTATTGGCAGCAAATCGTGACGACGATGAAGGCGGTGCCCGGTGCTGCAAACCTCAAGTTCGCCTGGAACGGCGCTACCGGTTGGAGTTCCTACGCGCTGACCGCCGCCTATCCCGGCGATGCCTACGTCGACTTCGTCGGCGTCGACGCCTACGACCAGTCGTGGGTGGCGAACTCCTACCCCTATCCTTCGGGGGCGACCGCGGCCCAGATCCAGGTCTGTCGGCAAAACGCCTGGAACGATCTCTCCGGCACGACCAACAACGGCATTGCCTGGTGGAAGAACGTTGCCGTGGCCCACGGCAAGCCGTTCGTCATTCCGGAATGGGGGCTCTGCGTCCGGACCGACACCCACGGCGGTCTCGATAATCCCTTCTTCATCCAGCAGATGTATAACCTGATCCAGGACCCCGCGAATAATGTCTACTTCCACTGCTACTTCGACGTTCAGGCGGGCGACGGCCACCATCAGGTCAGCCCGCAGCCCGGCTTCACGACCGAGTTCCCGATCGCAGCCGCGCTCCTGCGAAACCTCTTTAGCTCCCCCGGATACACTGATGTCAACATCGGCACCACCGGCGCGGCCGGAGGCGTCGCGGCGACGTCGCCGAACCAGGTGATCGTTTCCGGCTCGGGTACCGGCTACGCCGCATGGGGGACCTCGGACAACTTCAACTACGATTCCCATCCGCTTTCCGGCGACGGGGTGCTCCAGGTTCGCCTGGCGTCGATGACCGCCGGCGGTGCCGCCCAGGCGGGCGTGATGCTCCGGGAGAGCGCGGCGGCGAACGCCCGCTACGCGGCGATCTATCTCTCCAACGGCGGCCTGACGTTCCAGGTGCGTCCCGAGACCGGCGACCAGGCGGTACCGGTGAACGTCGTCGCCTTGGTTTCGGCACCGCGCTGGCTGATGCTGCGGCGAACGGGAGCCCTCGTCACCGCGGCCTACTCGTCGGACGGAACCTCGTGGACCTTCGCCGGCTCCTACGACCTTGCATTCGATGCGGACGGGTTTCTCGGCCTCGCGGTGGGCAGCGGCACATCCGGAACGGTGAACGCGGCCTCCTTCGACAACCTCGACGTCCCCGCTTCGGTCACCCTCGACGACGCGGCGTCCTCCGGGGTGACGAAGACCGGAACCTGGACTTCCAGCAGCACCTCCTTCGGTTACTACGGCACCGGGTATCTCTCCGACGGAAACACGGGGAAGGGAACGAAGAGCGTCACCTTCGCTCCGACCTTGCCCACCGCCGGAACTTACCAGGTCCTCCTCAACTGGCCCCCCGACACGAACCGCGCCACCAACGTCCCCGTGACCATCACGACCGCGAGCGGTCCGGTGACGCTCACCCTCAACCAACAGCAACCGGGCGACTGGACTTCCCTGGGGACCTACACCTTCAGCGCGGGTACGACCGGCTCAGTCACCATCGGCACCACCGGGACGAACGGCTACGTCATCGTCGACGCGGTTCAATTCATCGCCCTCGATCCGGCCCAGATCGTGGTCGACGACTCCAATGCGACACAGGTCTCCCTGACCGGCCTTTGGCTCCCCAGCTCCACGATCTCCGGCTACGTCGATTCCGGGTACCTCACCGACAACAACGCGAACAAGGGGGCGATGTCGGCCGTCTTTACGCCGCCGATCCCCGCATCGGGCCGCTACCGGCTCTACATGAATTGGACCGCGAACGCGAACCGCGCCACCAACGTCCCCGTGAAGGTGACCTACGCGGGCGGCGTCCAGACGGTAATCGTCAACGAGCAGTCCTCCGGAAAATGGGCCCTCTTAGGCACATGGGCCTTCGACGCCGGAACCGGCGGATCGGTCGAAGTCGACAACGCCGGGACGAATGGCTACGTCGTGATCGACGGATTTCGCTGGGAAGCGGTCTCGGAAGCGCCATGAGCATGGCAAATCGCCGGAAGACACCCGTGGGCGCATGACAGACGCGAAATGATCGTCGAGGGGAGGGGACGACTACCTCCTTTTCGAGTCCGAAAACGAATCGAGAAGCGCAGAGGAAAAACGAAGTTGCTCGGTTTAGAAAAAGTCGTTGGTCGGTTACTGTCCGCGGAGCGAAGTTTAGTACCCTTTCATAATTTCATCGGATCTTGATAAACATCTTATCATAAACTAATTCTGCATTTCGAGCGGAAGAAAATTCTTCAAAAGGAAGCATTTTCACTCGCAATCGGGCTGTGGGTGAAAATGCTTCCATCCCGAGCAAGTACGGGTGAAATTCATTCCTTTCCTACGCATAAGATAGGAATCGGTCGTTTTAAGCCATTGTTTGCCTCTCAGGCCGCATTTGCCGGATTGCATCAGCGATCCAATCCTTAGAAAGGTCCTCTCGCTTCAAGGGCTGCGTGATGAAGATGAATGGGGTCGAGTATGGTAACGTAGGAGGCTCATTCTAGAGGTAAATCTATGCTGAAGCTCTGATATCCGCAGTGCCAGACGCTTCAGAGAAGGTGCGGGAGAAAGGCCAGTATCAGGGATTCAGCTTCCTGTGATGGAGGTTCTCCAAGGTGGCCTGCTGCGCGGGCGTCAGCACTCTGGCGAGCTGTTCCCTGGTCTTGTGATGGAGGACGATCTCGCGGTCGATCTCCTTCTGGATGATCACCTTGATCTTGGCCTGCTGGTCGGTGGTCAGGGAGAGCTTGTCGGTGAGGTAGGTCAGGCGGTAATCGAGGGCTTTTTGCTGCCAGGTTGCTTCTTCCGGCGTGGCGGCGGGGGAGTCAGCTAGACCGCTTCCGACGGCTAGGGCGGAAAAGAGGGCGACCAATGCAAGGATGGGGAGATTTTTCATAAAGGATGATTTGGAATGGATGAGGTTTAGATTCGTTGACTTAAACTTAATGGTGGCAGGCGATTGAGCAACCGGGGCTCACGTTCAATGGTGCCCGTGGCCTCCACTGCCATGTCCTACATGACCGCCTCGGTGCCCGCCTCCATGGCCATGGCCGTGATAATGCCCACCGTCGAAGTAAAAGGTCCCATAGTAGGGATAATAAGCGGGCTCGTCATAATATCCGTAGTCGCCAACGCCCACATAGGTTCCTGCGCAACCGGAAAACAGGGAGAGGAGGAGTGCCGCTCCGCCGACCAAAGTCAGTCGTTTCATGGCTGTAGCCTCGTCCACATCACGCAAAGCGCAAGGGGGGTGAAACCCGCATCGCCTCCGCGCTAGTCACTGCATTTTCGTTGATTAAGGAAGATCCGGTGTGGTTTCAGAGATAGGGGGAAAATAATTGAGCCACCGCGTTGCGCAGGCGGACGGGCAGCGGACACGCTTCAAGTTCGGACTGGGTGACTTGATCGGCGCCAGACATTTTCTTCGCAACGACTTGCGCCATCTTCTGAGCGAATGCGTGGCCGTAGGCTTCGACGTTCAATTCGAAATTCAGGCGTAGGCTGCGCGGATCCCAGTTTGCCGAGCCAAGTAGCACCCAGTGGCGATCGACGATCATCAATTTGGAGTGGTCGAACGGGGGAGGGGTAAGCCAGATCCGGCAGCCTCGTGCGAGAACCTGGCCCCACATGGCTCGCGAGGCCCACTGGACGTAGGGGAGGTTGCTTTTCTGCGGAAGGACGATATCGACGTCGACTCCGCGCAGCGCGGCCAGATTGAGGGCGGAAATCAACGTGGCGTCGGGCAGAAAGTAGGGGGTTACGATTTGAACCGAGGAATGCGCTTCGGCGAGCGCCGCAAGCAGGGTCAAACGCAAGTTGTCGAAATCGCCGTCCGGCCCGTCCGTAATAACGCGGGCCACGGTCGTGCCGCTTTCTTGGAGCGAGGGAAACCAGGGCTCCCCGTCGAGGAATTCATGGGCGGCGAAGGCCCAGTCATTTACGAATGACGCCTGCAACTGGGCGACAACTGGGCCGGTGATTTGGAAGTGGAGGTCTTGAACAGGACTTTGGGGCTTTTCCAAAAGCATGTTGCCGTGGCGGATGTTCATGCCGCCGGTGAAGGCGATTCGTCCGTCGATGGTGAGCAGTTTTCTATGGTTGCGCAGATTGAGGGTGGTAACGCGCCAAGGGGTGAGGAGGGAGGCGGGGAGGAAGCGGGCATGGGGTATGTTCGCCTGCCGCAAGCGACGGGTAATCGGTGGCCATGAATAGCGGAGGCCCGCAGAGTCGATGAGGACGCGGACCTGCACGCCGCGCTGCACGGCGCGCTCGAGGGCGGTGACGAATTTCCTTCCGCTTTCGTCATTGTCGAAAATGTAGGTGGAGAGGGAAATGGACCGCTCTGCCATCTCGATGGCGGCAAGCATGGCGGGAAAGGCCTCATCTCCGTTGGTCAACGGTTCGACCTTATTGCCCGAGGTGAGAGGTTTGGCGACGACGCGATTCACCACATAGGCTAGGTGCCGGAGGTGTTTTTCTTCGGTAATGTCAGGCTCGCCGAAGCCGTTGAAGACTGGGCGTTGAAAGGTTTCCTGTACCCCTAGCGAAAGGGCACGACGGCGGATGCGATTGATTCCGAACGTCAGGTAAAGAAGTGGACCGATCAGGGGCAAAAACCAAATGAATCCAAGCCATAGAGCGGTCCCACGGGGATCTCGCTTGTGCAGCAGGACGTGAATGGAGGCGAAGAGATCGGCCCCCATCGCCAAAACCGGCCAGAGACGGCTAGCATGCTCAAGCCAATGCATTGGGTTGTAAGCCTAAAGGGGAAAAGGTTTCCGGGCAAGTGGGGCTCGAGGAGACTGATTTTTCGATCGATGGGTCTTCATTCGTAAGGGTTGCCCTTCCCTAACACGGGAGGGCGAGCACCCATCGGAACCCGAGAACGATGGCGAATCCGACTGCGGCTTGAGTTGGTAGAAACGAGGGCGGCGATCCCTACTTGCGGACCGCCATGGGGTGAAGACCCCATAGTCTCGTTGGGAGGGGATTCTATGCTGCTCAACGGAACAATCAGGGGATTGGTTCTATTCCCCCCTCTCCCATGAAGCTAAAAGAGCCATGCATCCTTACCCTCAACGGAGGTTCCTCGAGCATCCGCTTTTCGGTGTATGAGGCCGATGGAACCCTGAGGCGACGCATCGAGGGAAAAATCGACCGCATCGGGGTGAGCGGCACGATCCTGACGGTTGCCACGGATGGGAAAAAACCGACTTCGCTTCGGCTGGCCAAAGGCGATTATGAGGCCGCGACCGATTTCCTCATCGATTGGCTTGAGGCGCAGCCCGGCTTCCCCTTGCTTCACGCTGTGGGGCATCGGGTGGTTCATGGCATGCAGCACGCCGAACCGGAACGGATCACGGCCGGGTTGCTGAAGGAATTGCGGGCCATCATACCTTATGATCCCGACCATCTTCCGTGCGAGATCGGACTGATCGAGGCGTTTCGACGAAGGTATCCCAAACTGCCGCAGGTGGCGTGCTTCGACACCGCGTTTCATCGCACTTTGCCTCGCGTTGCAAAGATGCTGTCGATTCCCCGGCGTTTTGCCGCCCAGGGCGTTGAGCGTTATGGGTTCCACGGCCTTTCTTATTCCTACCTGATGGAGGAACTTCACCGCCTCGATCCCAAGGTTGCGAAAGGAAGGGTGATTCTCGCCCACCTCGGCAGCGGGGCGAGTTTGGCTGCCGTGCGTGGCGGCAAGAGCATCGATACCAGCATGGGCTTCACCCCGACGGCGGGATTGGTCATGGGTACCCGCTCCGGGGATCTTGATCCCGGGATCGTCGGATATTTAGCGCGTGCCGATCGGATGACTTCGTCTCGCTTTCAACGGATGGTGAACCACGAATCGGGGCTGCTCGGCGTCTCGGAGATTAGTTCCGACCTGCGCGACTTATTGGCCAAAGAGGCTTCCGACGTGCGTGCAGCGGAGGCGATCGCCCTGTTTTGCTACCAGGCCAAAAAGTGGATCGGCTCCTTTGCTGCCGCGCTGGGTGGCGTCGATGCCCTCGTCTTCACAGGGGGGATCGGAGAGAACGCGCCGGTGATCCGGGAGCGGATCTGCGATGGCCTAGACTTTCTTGGTATTGAACTCAAACCTCGGCGCAATGCGACGAACGCACCGCTGATTTCCAAGAACAAGAGTTGCGTCCAGGTGCGCGTCATCCCGACCGATGAACAGATCATGATCGCGCGGTCGGTCGCCTGTCTTCTGGGGCTTGGCTCATCGCGAAAAGATTGAATTATGAATCCCCCCACACTCTCCCCCGACTTGCTTCGGAAAATCGACGCCTACTGGCGCGCGGCCAACTACCTCTCGGTCGGCCAGATCTACCTTTACGATAATCCGCTCCTGAAGCGTCCCCTGATCTTGCCGGACGTGAAGCGGATGCTTCTAGGACATTGGGGGACGACTCCCGGGCAGAACTTCATCTATGCCCATCTAAACCGAGTCATCAAAAAATATGACCTCAACATGATCTACGTCTCGGGCCCCGGACACGGAGGTCCGGCTGTCGTGGGGAACACCTATCTGGAGGGGACCTACAGCGAGGTCTATCCCGACATCAGTCAGGACGAGGAGGGCTTGCGTAGGCTTTTCCGCCAATTCTCGTTCCCCGGGGGCATTCCGAGCCATGCCTCGCCCGAGTGCCCGGGTTCGATCCACGAGGGGGGAGAGCTGGGTTATTCGCTCAGCCACTCGTTCGGAGCGGTCTTCGACAATCCCGATCTGGTCGTCGCCTGTGTCGTCGGCGACGGCGAGGCGGAGACCGGGCCTCTGGCCACGGCCTGGCACTCAAACAAGTTTCTGGATCCGATCACTGACGGGGCCGTGCTGCCGATCCTCCATCTCAACGGCTACAAGATTTCCAATCCGACGCTACTGGCCCGGATCACCCGGGAGGAGCTGGAGCAGTTGTTCCGCGGCTACGGGTGGACGCCCTATTTCGTCGAGGGGTCGGAACCGGGGCCGATGCACGAAGCGATGGCGGCGACTCTCGATCTAGCCATGGAGGAGATACAACGCATTCAGAAGGACGCCCGGCTTTCCAAAAGCTTCGCCCGGCCCCGCTGGCCGATGATCATTCTCAATTCGCCCAAGGGTTGGACGGGACCGAAAAAAGTCGACGGTCTGCAAGTCGAGGGAACCTTCCGTGCTCACCAAGTACCGCTTTCCGATCCGGCGACCCATCCCGAGCACCTGAAGCTTCTTGAAGAATGGCTGCGGAGTTACCGGCCGGAGGAACTCTTCGATCTCCAAGGCCGCCTGAAGCCGGAGCTGGAGGAGCTGGCACCTCAGGGCGAACGTCGGATGGGATCGAATCCCCATGCCAACGGGGGCATGCTGCTCAGGGACCTGAGGATGCCCGATTTCCGGGACTATGCAGTCGCCGTTCCCCATCCCGGAATCCCGGGCATCGGTGACACCCACGTCCTCGGCCCCTTTCTGCGCGACGTGGCGAACCTGAACGTCGAGCAACGGAATTTCCGGGTCTTCGGGCCCGATGAGACGCTTTCAAACGGCTTGGAGGCGCTCTTTGAAACCGGCAAGCGGCAGTGGGACGCGGCTGTGGTTCCGGGCGACGAATTTCTCGCACCCGAGGGGCGGGTGATGGAGATGCTCAGCGAGCATCAATGCGAGGGTTGGCTCGAGGGTTACCTCCTTACCGGACGACACGGCCTCTTCAACTGCTACGAGGCATTTATCCACATCATCGACTCGATGTTCAACCAGCATGCCAAGTGGCTGAAGATCACCTCGCACCTGCCGTGGCGGCGGAAGATCGCTTCCCTGAATTACCTGCTGGCTTCTCATGTATGGAGGCAGGATCACAACGGATTCACCCATCAGGATCCGGGGTTCATCGATCACGTCATCAACAAGAAAGCCGAGATCGTCCGGGTCTACTTGCCGCCCGACGCCAATTGCCTGCTCTCGGTGATCGACCATTGCCTGCGTAGCCGTCATTACGTCAACGTCGTGATCGCGGGAAAGCATCCGGCGCCGCAATGGCTCACGATGGAGGCGGCCGTCAACCATTGCACCTCGGGCATCGGTATCTGGCAGTGGGCCAGCAACGACCAGGGCCTGGAGCCCGACGTGGTCATGGCCTGTTGCGGCGATGTGCCGACGCTGGAAACCCTCGCGGCGGTCTCGATCCTGCGGGAACATCTGCCCGAGCTGAAGATCCGTGTGATCAACGTGGTCGACCTCATGCGGTTGCAGCCGCAATCGGAGCATCCCCACGGGCTCGGCGAGATCGATTTCGACGAACTCTTCACCAAGGACAAGCCGATCATCTTCGCCTTCCACGCCTATCCCTGGCTCATCCATCGGCTGACCTATCGGCGTGCCAATCACCGGAACCTCCACGTGAGGGGTTACAAGGAGGAGGGGACGATCACGACGCCGTTCGACATGACGGTGCTCAACGACCTCGACCGCTTCCACCTCGCCATGGATGCCATCGACCGCCTGCCCCAAACGGGAGAGAATGGCCTCTGCCTGAAACGGCACCTCAAGGAAAAGCTGGCGGAGCACAAGCAGTACATCGACAAGCACGGGCAGGACATGCCGGAGATCCGGAATTGGAAGTGGGAGAAGAGTTTGTCATGAAAAGCCAGGGCGTTCGGGCGAACTTCGGCGTTGTTGTCTCGGTGAGAGGCAGCGTCGTCGACGTCCGGTTCGAGAGGCGCCTTCCTCCCATCCATTCGGTGTTGCGTGCCGGGGACGCTGGGGGGATCGTCATCGAGGTGCTTTCCCAGCGGGATGCCCATTGTGTGCGCGGTATCGCGCTGACGCCGACGCAGGGCCTCGCCCGGGGGATGGAGGTGGAGGATACGGGCGGCCCGCTGAAGGCACCCGTGGGGAAGGGGATTCGTTCCCGTATGTTCGATGTGTTCGGCAATACCATCGATCGCGAGGCGGCCTTGACCGATGTGGAGTGGAGGTCTGTCCACCGGACGCCCCCGCCCTTGACCCAGCGCTCCACGAAATCGGAAATCTTCGAGACGGGGATCAAGGTCATCGATGTCCTCGTGCCGCTGGAACGCGGAGGCAAGTCGGGGTTGTTCGGCGGGGCGGGCGTCGGCAAGACGGTGTTGCTTACCGAGATGATCCACAACATGGTCGGGCATCACGATGGCATCAGTATCTTTTGCGGCATCGGGGAGCGATCGCGCGAGGGCGAGGAACTTTATCGGGACATGAAGGAGGCGGGCGTTCTTCCGAACATGGTGATGGTCTTCGGGCAGATGAACGAGCCTCCGGGAAGCCGCTTCCGCGTGGGGCATGCCGCGCTGACCATGGCCGAGTACTTTCGTGACGACGAACACCGGGACGTCCTCCTTCTCATCGACAATATCTTTCGCTTCATTCAGGCAGGGTCGGAAATCTCCGGTCTGATGGGGCAAATGCCTTCCCGTCTGGGTTATCAGCCGACGATGGGGACCGAGTTGGCCGGTTTGGAGGAGCGGATCGCCAACACCGATACGGGGGCCATCACCTCGATCCAGGCCGTCTATGTGCCGGCCGATGATTTTACTGATCCGGCGGCGGTTCATGCTTTCTCCCATCTTTCCGCCTCCATCGTCCTTTCGCGAAAGCGGGCGGGAGAGGGGCTGTTTCCCGCCATCGACCCGCTGCAATCGAGTTCCCGGATGGCAACCCCGGGCATCGTCGGTCAACGGCATTACGGTCTCGCGCAGGAGATCCGGCGGACCCTGGCGCTCTACGCCGATCTCAAGGACATCATTGCGATGTTAGGTCTCGAACAGCTTTCTCCTGAGGATCGGAACGTGGTTGCACGGGCCCGCCGTCTGGAGCGGTTTCTCACCCAGCCCTTTTTCACGACCAAGCAGTTCACCGGCCTTGAGGGGAAGCTGGTCAGCCTCAAGGATGCGCTCGACGGGTGCGAGCGGATTCTGCACGACGAATTCAAGGAGTGCCCGGAGAGCGCGCTCTACATGATCGGGACGATCGATGAGGCGAAGTGGAAATCAAAAGCCCAACCGAAGGGGGACTCTGTCCCTGTTCCCCATGAATCTTAAGGTCCTTCTCCCGTTTCAGATCTTTGCGGAGAAAAGCGACGTCTCCCGCATCGTGGCGGAGACGAAGGAAGGATCGTTCGGAATACTGCCCCGTCGTCTCGATTGTGTCGCGGCGTTGGTGCCGGGAATTCTGACCTATGAGACGGAGGCCGACGGGGAGGTCTTCGTGGCCGTCGATGAGGGAGTGCTGGTGAAGACCGGCCCCGATGTCTTCGTCTCTGTCCGTCGGGCGATGACCGGGGTTGATCTCGGTCAACTGCGCGATGCGGTGGAGAAGGAGTTTTTGACCCTCGACGCCCAGGAGGAAAGCGTCCGTTCGGCCTCGGCGAAGTTGGAGGCGGGATTTCTGCGTCGTTTTGCGACTCTGCGTCATGAATAAGCCCGACGGTATTCCTCCGCATGGCGATCCTCTCCTGGTGCGGCAGGTCGAGGCGAAGGCGCGGCGCAAGGCCAAGGGGCGCCGTAACCCTGCACCGGGTGTTTGGTTCGGCCTGGGAATGATGGGGCTGATCGGCTGGTCGGTCGTCGTTCCCACGCTGCTCGGCGCGCTGCTTGGTCTCTGGCTGGACGGGCATCATCCGGCGAGCCGGTCGTGGACATTGGCGCTACTGGTGGCGGGCCTGGTGATCGGGTGCGCCAACGCCTGGCATTGGGTGTCCAAGGAGGAGAAGGCGATGCGGGAGGAAGAGGAGGGGAAGGATGAATGAGGCTCTGATACGGGTGCTGGCGTGGGTGGTTGGCGTGGGATTGGGGGTGCTTTTCTTCGGCGGTCTTTGGTGGACTGTCAGGAAGGGACTTTCATCCTCGCAGCCCGCCTTCTGGTTCTTTGGCAGCCTGTTCGTTCGCTTCGGGATTACCTTGGCCGGATTTTACTTTGTCGCGCGAGACCATTGGGATCGGCTGCTGCTCTGTCTTCTCGGATTCATCCTGGCCCGGCTCTTGGTGATGTGGTTTGCGCTTCCGACCAAGAAAAGCCAGCGCCAGAGCCAACCCTCCATTCTGGAGCCACCTCATGCGCCTTAGCCCCGACGAGATGATCTTCTGGCAAGGCGGGTTTCTGAAGCTCAACGCCACCATCGTCTTCACTTGGGCATTGATGCTGGCGCTCACCGTCGGTTCCTGGGTGGTCACTCGAAGACTCTCAACGGGCATGGATCGCTCTCGTTGGCAGAACTTCCTCGAAATCATTGTCACAGGCATCGAAAAGCAGATCGAAGACGTCGGCCTGCGCCATCCGAGAGCCTATATCGGTTTCCTCGGCACTCTTTTCCTGTTCGTCGCTTCGGCCAGCCTCTGTACGGTCCTTCCTGGTTTCGAGCCTCCGACGGCTTCCCTTTCGACGACGGCGGCTCTTGCGTTGTGTGTCTTTGCGGCCGTGCCGCTTTTCGGCATCGAGGAGCAGGGGCTGAGAGGATACCTACGATCTTATGTGGATCCGACCGTGATCATGCTGCCGTTCAACCTCATCAGCGAATTGTCTCGGACGCTGGCGCTAGCCGTCCGCCTGTTCGGCAACATGATGAGCGGGGCGATGATCCTCGGTATTCTACTGACCATCACTCCGTTCCTTTTTCCGATTGTCATGACGGCGCTGGGACTGCTTACCGGCATGGTGCAGGCCTACATCTTTACTATTTTGGCCGCCGTTTACATTGCGGCGGCAGTCCGCATCGGGCCTCAAAAGATTCAGCCGGATCCCCTGACGGCACCCAAAACCTAACCCTCCCCCACCTAGGACATTCCATGGACAACATTACCATCATAGCCGCCGCTTCCATCGTCACCTCCGGCCTCACGACCAGCATCGGCTGCATGGCACCCGCCTTAGGCGAGGGACGGGCGGTCGCCACTGCTCTCACGGCGCTGGCGCAGCAGCCGGACGCTTCCGCCACGATCACCCGCACGCTGTTCGTCGGCCTGGCGATGATCGAGTCGACGGCGATCTATTGCTTTGTCGTTTCGATGATCCTCATTTTCGCCAATCCGTTCTGGAACCATGTCATCGCCACGGTGACGGGAAAGTGAGCCCATGCTGATCGATTGGTTCACCCTCGGAGCGCAGGCGCTCAACTTCCTCGTCTTGGTGTGGCTGCTGAAGCGCTTTCTTTATCGACCGATTCTCGACGCCATTGATATCCGGGAAAAGCGCATCGCCTCGGAGATCGCGGACGCCAATGCAAAAAGGGATGAGGCCCAAAAAGAGAAAGAGGAGTTCCAGCGCAAGAATGAGGAATTCGATCGTCAACGGGCTGAACTCCTTGGCAAGGCAGCGGAGGAAGCCAAAAGAGAGAGGCAGGGCCTTCTCGATGCTGCGCGGAAGGAGGCGGAGGACTTGACCGCTAAGCGGCGGGAGGCGCTGACGCATGAGGCTAAGGACCTGAATCGGGCGCTCCGGCTTCGAACCCAGCAGGAGGTCTTCTCCATCTCGCGAAAGACGTTGGCCGATCTGGCCGACACCACCCTGGAAGAGCGACTGGTCGAAGTGTTTATCTCTCGGCTGCGGACGATGGACGGTAAAGAGAAGGAAGATATAGCCAAATCGCTGGGAGCGACGTCGGCGAACGCTCTTCTTCGGAGTGCGTTCGATCTTTCCACGGAACAGCACGCGACGTTACAAAATGCGCTCAACGAAGCGTTTTCAACCGCGACTTCGATCCGTTTCGAGACCTTTCCCGAGCTGATCGGGGGAATCGAATTCTCCGTAAGCGGAAAAAAGATGGCTTGGAGCATTCCCGATTATCTGGCGTCGATGGAGGAGGGGGTCGGAGAGCTTCTCGAAGATAAGGCTGAAAGTCAGCCGCCCTCCAAGAGCCGATGAATGCGGCCCCTGAAAGCTTGCAGAGCGTCGTCGACCTTGTGTTCGCTGGAATAAGCCAGGTAAGGGAAGCCTTCACGCCCCAGTTGAAATCCCGGGAGACGGGAAAGATCCTGAGCGTATCGACAGGTATTGCCCGGGTATCCGGGCTTCCGGGGGTCGGGTTTGAGGAGTTGGTGAGGTTCCCTGGCGATGTGTTTGGCATCGCCTTCAATATCGATGAAGACGATGTTGGCGTCGTTTTGCTTGGCGAATACACTCATCTGAACGCGGGCGATGAGGTCCAGCGCACAGGCCGGGTCATGGATGTGCCCGTGGGCGATGAGGTGCTGGGCCGGGTCATCGATCCCCTCGGACAACCGCTCGACGGCGGTAGGGCGCTGTCCGCCACGGAGCGGCTCCCGATCGAGCGTGCCGCTGTCCCCATCATGGATCGGGCTCCCGTCACGGTCCCGCTCCAGACCGGCCTCAAGGTCGTCGATGCGCTTATCCCCATCGGGCGGGGTCAGCGTGAATTGATCCTGGGTGACCGGCAGACCGGTAAAACGGCCATCGCCATCGACACGATCCTCAATCAACGGGGGCGGAACGTCCTGTGCGTGTATTGCGCCATCGGGCAGCGGGCTTCCGCCCTGGCAAAAACGGTGGCTGTTTTGCGGGAAAAGGGGGCGATGGACTACACCGTTGTCGTGGTGACGGAGGGGAACGCTCCCCCCGGCCTTTCTTACATCGCCCCCTATGCGGCGACGAGCATCGCCGAGCACTTCATGGAGTCCGGACGGGACGTGCTCATCGTCTATGACGATCTCACCCAGCATGCCCGTGCTTACCGGGAGATTTCCCTTCTGCTCCGCCGTCCGCCGGGGCGCGAGGCGTTTCCGGGGGATATTTTCTATATTCATTCGCGGTTGCTGGAACGGGCGACTCATCTGTGTGCCGAGCGGGGAGGCGGTTCGCTTACCGCGATACCGGTCATCGAGACCGAGGCGCAAAATATTTCGGCCTATATTCCGACGAACCTGATTTCGATCACCGACGGGCAGATCTATCTATCCCCCGCGTTGTTCGAGCTGGGGGTCCTTCCGGCGGTCGATGTCGCCAAATCGGTATCCCGTGTCGGGGGCAAGGCGCAACGGGGGGCCTACCGCGCCGTGGCGGGCGATTTGAAGCTCGCCTATGCCCAGTTCGAGGAACTGGAGTCTTTTGCCAGGTTTGGTGCCCGTCTGGATGACGGGACGCGCAAGGTGGTCGAGCATGGAAGACGAATCAGGGCCTGTCTCAAGCAGCAGGAGTCAGAGCCCGTATCGACCCCGTCGCAAATCGCCGTTTTGTTGGCTTTGGGTGAAAAGCTTTTCGATTCCGTGCCGCTGGACCGTATGGCGGAGGCCGAACGCACTGTGAGGGAGGCGGCGAAGGAAATTCCCAAGGAGATGTGTCTCCGCTTTGAAACCGAAAAGACCTTGGGAGGTGAAGATCGCAAAGCGATTGTCGAGCTTGTCCGGGCCGCGCTTTCTCCGTTTCAGCCGAAACCCGAACCGGACGCCAAGCCGTGAGCGATACCACTGCCAGCCTGACCCGCCAACTCGGGAGCGCCGGAGACCTTCAGTCCGTGGTGCGTGCGATGAAAGCCTTGGCAGCTTCAAAGGTGGGGGAATACGAGAGGTCGGTGCGGGCTTTGGAAGATTATTACCGGACGGTCGAGCTGGGATTGGGCTTATGCCTTAGGGAGGGAGAGGCGGCTGTCCCGAAGGTAGCGCCAAGAGGGAGGAGCGAAAAGGAAACCCTCGGTGTCATCGTATTCGGCTCCGATCAGGGACTGGTGGGCCAGTTCAATGAGGTCGTGGTCGATTATGTCATCAAGATCCTTGCCACGTTGTCCGGAAAGCCAAAAATCTGGGCAGTGGGCGAGCGAGTTCAAGCCCGCCTGATCGATGCGGGGCTGCCGGTGAGAGGACTCTTCACGGTGCCGAATTCGGTCAAAGCCATCACCCCTCTGGTCGGGCGGATTCAAATCGAAAGCGAGGAGCATCGGACCCAGGGCGAGTACGCTTCCGTCTATGTCTTTCATAATCGGCCCCGGTTCGGAGCACTCTATGAGCCGGTCTGTCAGCGGTTGCTGCCATTGGACGATCAATGGCAAAAGGAGCTGGCGGGAGTGCCGTGGCCGACGGGAAGCCTGCCCCAGGCCGTGGGGGGCAGGATGGCAATCCTTCCCGCGCTCATTCGAGAATATCTTTTCATCTCGCTCTTTCGGGCGTGCGCCGAGTCATTGGCAAGCGAGAACGCCAGCCGCCTGGCGGCCATGGAAAGGGCCAACAGAAACATCGAGGAATTGCTCGAAAGTCTGCACGGCACCTTCCATCGCCTGCGGCAGAGCACAATCGATGAAGAGCTGTTCGACGTGGTCTCGGGCTTCGAGGCGCTGGTTCAACAGCAGACCTCTGAAAGAGCGTCTCCCAATCCATAGAAGACGCCTACGCCTCAACTATCGATCCAGATCGAGGTTTCGCAGTCGAAGGGCGTTGCCAATCACCGAGACGGAACTAAGGCTCATGGCAGCGCTGGCGATCATGGGACTGAGTAGCAATCCGAATGTAGGGTAAAGCGCCCCGGCCGCGATGGGGATGCCAAGGCCGTTGTAGAGGAAGGCAAAGAGAAGGTTTTGCCGAATGTTCCGCATCGTCGCACGGCTCAGTGCAATGGCCTGTGCGATGCCCCGAAGGTCTCCCTTAATCAGCGTGATTCCGGCGCTGTGCATGGCAACGTCGGTGCCGGTCCCCATGGCAATCCCGACATCGGCCGCCGCCAGGGCGGGGGCGTCGTTGATGCCATCGCCAGCCATGACCACGGTTTTGCCTGTTTTCTTCAATTCCACGATTCGGTCGTATTTGCCTTGGGGGAGGACTCCGCCGATCACCTCGTCGATTCCGAGCGTTTTGCCGATCCGATCGGCGGTTTGTGAGTTGTCTCCCGTCATCATGACGAGCCGCAGGCCGAGTCGGTTGAGTGTCTGGACCGCCTCGGGCGTAGTCTGTTTGATCGGGTCGTTTAAGGCGATGAGTCCGGCCACCTTTCCGTCGATGCCGACGGCGATAACGGTATTACCCGATTCGGCGAGTCGTTTTGCCTCGTCGGCTGTTTCCGATAGGTTCATGCCCTTCTCTGCGAGGAGAGACGGCTTTCCCACCACGATTTCCTTCCCCTCCCAGCGCCCTCGCACACCGCCTCCGGTAATCGAGTCGAAGTTCTCCGGCTCGCTCCAGGACAGGGAGCGTTCCTTCGCTGCCTTCACGATGGCGGAAGCCAGGGGGTGTTCGCTGCGGCTTTCCAAGGCGGCTGCGCTGCGGAGCAAGGTTTCCTCGTCGAAACCGGAGGCAGGATGCAACGCTGTCACGGTCGGCTTTCCTTCCGTAAGGGTTCCCGTCTTGTCGATCACCAGGGTGTCGACCTTCTCCAGTGCCTCGAGGCTTTCGGCGTTCTTGACGAGGATGCCGGCATGGGCTCCCCGCCCTACGGCCACCATGATCGACATGGGGGTGGCCAGACCGAGCGCGCAGGGGCAGGCAATGATCAGGACGGCGACGGCATTGACCAAAGCATAGCCGAGCGACGGAATGGGCCCCCAGATCATCCAAACTGCAAAGGTCGACACCGCCAGCAAGATCACGGCGGGCACGAACCATCCGGATACCTTGTCGGCGAGTCGCTGAATCGGCGCCCGGCTCCGTTGCGCCTCGGAGACCATCTGCACGATTCTGGCAAGGAGCGTTTCTCCTCCCACTTTCTCCGCACGCATGACGATGCTGCCGTTGCCGTTGATCGTGCCTGCGACAACCGACTCTCCGGTCTCTTTGGCGACAGGTATCGGTTCTCCTGTGATCATCGATTCATCCACGAAGGTCTTTCCTTCGGTGACCCGCCCGTCGACTGGAATCTTTTCGCCCGGTCTGACGCGGAGCAGATCGCCGACCAGGATCTGATCAATGGGGGCGTCTTGCTCTACCCCGGTCTGGATGCGATGGGCGATATTGGGGGTTAACCTCAAGAGCGCCTGGATCGCCTTTCCGGTGCCTGAGCGGGCTCTCAATTCGAGAACCTGTCCAAGGAGAACGAGCGTGGTAATAACCGCCGCTGCCTCGAAGTAGACGGGAGGAATGCCGGCATGTCTCAGGGAATCAGGTAGGAGATGAGGGAAGAGCGTCGTAAAAAGGCTGAATCCGTAGGCCGTCCCGGTTCCGAGCGCTACCAGCGTGAACATATTCATGTTGCGATGGATCAAGGAGCGCCATGCCCGAGAAAAGAAGGGAGCCCCCGCCCAGAGAACGACGGGAGTGCTTAGTCCCCCTTGAATGACGATGGAAAGTTGAGCTGGAACGTTACGGATGAGCGGCAATTCCCGTCCCATCGATAGGATGAGAACCGGGACGCTGAAGGCGACGCCGATCCAAAACCGGCGGGTCATGTCATCCAGTTCAGATTTCCCTTCCTCTTTGTCGTTGGAATGGACGTTGATCGGCTCCAATGTCATGCCGCAAATCGGGCATTCCCCGGAATGATCTTGCCGCACCTGGGGATGCATGGGGCAGGTGTAAGTGGCTTCCGACATGGGTGAGACGGCTTCAGGATACCATTAGAACAGCCGCACCTTGCAGCTTTCCGGTCCGCAAATGAGTCAGTGCCTCGTTGGCTTCCGAAAGGGAAAAGGCTTGGACCGAAGTCTTCAGAGGGAGCCGTGATGCCAATGCCATGAACTCTTCTCCATCACGCCGCGTCAGATTGGCGACGGAACAGATCGAACGCTCCCGCCACAGGATGTCGTAAGAAAACGATGGGATATCGCTCATGTGGATGCCCCCACAGACGACGATGCCGCCCGGAGCAACCGCTTTGAGTGCTTGAGGAACCAATTCCCCGCTTGAAGCAAAAATGATCGCGGCATCGAGAAGTTTAGGCGGTCGTGTCTTGGAATCACCCGACCAGATAGCTCCTAAAGAGAGGGCGAACTGTTGTGCTTCATCGTCTCCTGGCCGGGTGAATGCGTAAACTTGACGCCCCTGCTGTTGCGCAATTTGAGAAACAATGTGGCCTGCCGCTCCGAAGCCGTAAATCCCGAGCCGTTCCGCCTTGCCTGATTTGCACAGGCATCGATATCCAATGAGGCCGGCGCAGAGCAGGGGGGCTGCATGGATATCGGAATAACTTTCGGGAATGGCGAAGCAAAACCGTTCATCTGCCGTCATGTATTCGGCATAGCCACCGTCCAAGGTATAGCCGGTAAACTGGGCCATTTCACAGAGGTTCTCCTGCTCGGATCGACAGTAGCGGCATTCGCCGCATGACCAGCCTAGCCAGGGAATTCCCACTCGGGTGCCAATCTTGAAGCGTTCCGCTCCGCTGCCTGTTTCCACTACCTGCCCGACAACCTCGTGTCCCAACACCAAGGGCAGCTTGGAATGAGTCAACTCTCCGTCCGCGATCTGAAGATCGGTGCGACAGACGGCGCAGGCGGAGACACGAACAAGAACCTGTCCGGTGCCGGGTGTCGGCCTTGGCAGGCGCATTTCACGAAGGGGGGTTCGCGGTGATTCAAGAACCATTGCGCGCATCGTCGTTGCATTGTCTTGGCGCGAATTCATCCAATTTATGAAGGTTTTACGTGCCGAGGTAGAGCGCGGCGTAGATCCTGTAATCGATGAGTTTACCTTCAGCGTGCTTTTCATTGAGCCACGCGGTGAGGTTTTTTCGGTCGACTTCATGGACCACGATTTTCTCCGAAATAGGAGCCGCGCCGTCCGCGGATTTCGTCAATCCGTGAGCCCGAAAAAAGGTGACGATTTCAGTCGATAAGCCTGCGGAAACAGGCCCCTCGGTCAGATATTCTATCGTTTCGGCCAGATAGCCGGTTTCTTCGAGCAATTCTCGGTTTGCCGCTTCGGACAGCGTCTCTCTTTCGTTCCCATGGAGATCTCCCGCCACGCCTGACGGAATTTCGATGGTGTGAGCCCGGAGTGGAGTTCGGTATTGCTCCACCAGGAGGATTTTGCCCGTGTCGGTGGTGGCGAGAATCGCGACGATGCCCATGGCCTTGATCCGCTCGACGTATTCCCAATCGTTGTCCTGAAGAAAGCGCAGGTACCGGCCTTGGTACAAGACGGAATCAGTGCTCTTTGATGGATCTGCTTTCATCTTTTTTTTCAATGCGACTGGCCGACACTCGCCTCCTCATCGATCCAGTATCCCTGGCGGCCGTAATGGCGATGCAACCCGTTCTCGTAATCCCGGGTAAGTAGCGCTTCCTCGGTGTATTCGGGGGCTTGCTTGATGGTTTCCCGGGGCACGTTGATGAAGACCTTGGAATCATTCCAACTCACGCGCTCGATCCATTTGGGCGAGATGAGAACCTTTTTGCCGGGCCACCAGTTCTGCGTGTCGACGATGAGATATCGAATCGCCCACGTTTCGTCATCAATGACAAAATCCTCGACGTGACCGATCTCGCCGTCCGAGGCCTGAATGCGATAACCGGTTACGGCTTCCGTGCTCCGCAAATGGGGATCCCAGGCGTTCTGGTCCTGGACGTATTGGCCCCACTTGCCGGAATCCCGTATGATATAGGGAAAGTACGGGTAAGCCCCCCACATGTACGGTCCTCCCCAGTAAACGGGCCACCCATAGTAACCGTAATAGTCTCCCTCGAATTGGCGGGAGACGGGCTTGTCGTAGCTTAAGGAGGGGCTCTCCTCGATTTGCTTTTTGGTCAGGCTGATGGCGATATCTTTCTCCTCTCTCATCACGGATGTGAGCGCATAGGGAGCAATCAAGACCTGTCTGCCCGTAAGCCAGTTATTGGTGTTGGCGACGAGATAGCGAATCGTCCAGTGAAGGTCGTCGAAGTAGAACTCTTCGACTTTCCCTATTTCTCCGTCGAGGCTATCCAACTTGAAATCCTTCAGGGTTTTGACTTTGATGAGCATAATCGGTTTTGTTCCGTCGTTTGGCGCCGTTGTCTTAAGCGAGAGCGTGATTGAGAAAGCATTCGCACGGAGATGGGCCTGAGTGCGAACACTTCAAGTTGTCCCAATGGATACGATTCTGCCATGGGGCATAACCCTACCCGGCGTTGGTGGGGCGGCTTTCAGCCTGCAACCGACTTGCTGGCCGTATCCGCTTTCTCCATCGTGGCATCGTATTCGCCGCGGCGGGCGGCCCGATTGCAGAGGGCACGATGAGCTAGGGCGTGCTGTGCTGCCGTCACATGGGATTCCTTGCCCTGCCAAAGTTCGAGAGCCGGTTGCTGAATCGCCCGGGCGAACGAGAAGGATAGCGCCCACGGTAGGCTCGATTTGAACCTGACGTTCATGGCGTTCAAGCGGCTCGAGGCCAATTCGGCCGATTGGCCGCCCGACAAGAAGACGATTCCTGGAACGGCAGCGGGGACCGCCCGCAAGAGGCATCTCACCGTGGCGTCTGCTACTTCGTCGATTCCTGCTTGTACGGGGCAAGCCAATCCGGGGAGGATCATGTTGGGCTTGAGGATCAGCCCTTCCGGCATCACGCGTTGGGTGTAAAGATGATCAAAAACCGTCGTCAAGACTTCCTCCGTGACCTCGCAGCACAGCTTCAGAGTATGAGTGCCTTCCATGAGAACCTCGGGCTCGACGATGGGGACGAGTCCGGCCTCTTGGCATAGTGAGGCATAGCGCGCCAAGGCATGGGCATTCGCCTCAATGCATCCCCGACTGGGGATGCCATTGCCAAGGGTGATTACGGCCCGCCATTTGGCAAACCGGGCCCCCATTTGAAAATATTCCTGGAGACGATCGCGTAAGCCGTCGAGGCCCTCGGTTACTTTCTCTCCAGAATGGCCCGCGAGATCTTTTGCTCCCGTGTCGACCTTGATGCCAGGAATGATTCCCGCATCGGCAATGGCGTCGATCAAGGGGGTGGCATCCCCCCTTTTTTGACGGGTTGTTTCGTCATAAAGGATGACGCCACTGATGGAATCAGCCAGGCCGGGTGTCGTTACGATCCATTCCCGATAGGAACGTCGGGCTTCTTCGGTCTGGGGAATTCCCAGTTTGGCGAAGCGCTTGTTACAAGTCGGGTTGCTTTCATCCATCGCCAGCAAGCCTTTATCGTCGGCGACCAGCTTCCCTGCGATTGCGGCAAGAGTGGGAACATTCATTTTATTTATCTTTCTTCATTCTTCGATAGCGACGAATCAGGGTATTCGTTGAGCTGTCATGGGTGAGTTTGGGTGGAGCTGCGCTCTCGAGTTCCGGGACGATTTTCTGGGCAAGAACCTTGCCTAATTCGACGCCCCATTGATCGAACGAATCGATGTTCCAAATCACGCCCTGTGTGAAGACGCTGTGTTCGTAAAGTGCGACGAGTTTTCCCAGGACCTCGGGGGTGAGACGATCGGCCATGATTACGTTCGAAGGACGGTTGCCTTCAAAGACGCAATGCGGAACGAGTGTCTTCGGCGTTCCTTCGGCCTCGACTTCCTTCGGGGTTTTCCCAAAGGCCAACGCCTCGGCCTGGGCGAAGACGTTGGCTAAGAGAATGTCATGGTGACGGCCAAGGGGAGTCAGGGAATGGGCGAAGGCGATGAAGTCGCACGGGATCAACCGGGTTCCCTGATGGATCAATTGATAGAAGGAGTGTTGGCCGTTGGTTCCCGGTTCGCCCCAATAAACCGGCCCTGTCTGATAGTCGACTTCCCTCCCATCAAACGTCACGTGCTTGCCGTTGCTCTCCATCGTCAACTGTTGAAGGTAGGCCGGGAAGCGCTTCAGGTATTGTTCATAGGGCAAAACCGCCACGGTTTGGGCACCCAGAAAGTCATTGTTCCAAACTGCAAGCAATCCCATCAGCACCGGCATGTTGATCTCGAAGGGGGCGTGCAGGAAGTGCTCGTCCATCTCTCGGAAACCTTTGAGCATCGCATGAAAGTGATCGGGACCGATCGCCAGCATCGTCGAAAGGCCGATGGCCGAGTCCATCGAGTAGCGCCCCCCGACCCAGTCCCAGAAGCCGAACATATTCGCCGGATCGATGCCGAATGCGGTAACCCTCTCTGTATTTGTCGAAACCGCCACAAAATGGCTGGCAATCGCCTTCCGGTCGCCTCCGAGCCGCTTGACCAGCCAGTCGCGAGCGCTCTGGGCGTTGGTCATGGTCTCCAACGTCGTGAAAGTCTTCGAGGAAACGATGAACAGGGTTTCCGCAGGGTCGAGATCGTGAGTCGCCTCGGCGAAATCAATGCCATCGACGTTTGAGACAAAGAGGAAGGTGATTTCCCGATCGCTGTAATGCTTGAGTGCCTCGTAAGCCATCACGGGACCGAGGTCGGAGCCGCCAATTCCGATATTGATGACGGTCCTGATCCGCTTGCCCGTATAGCCCTTCCATTTACCGTCTCGGACCTGATTGGAAAAGACAGCCATCTTTTCCAGCACGGCATGGACGCGGGGAACGACATTTTCCCCGTCGACAATGATGGTTTCAGTTTTTGGAGCGCGCAGGGCAACATGAAGGACGGCACGGTTTTCCGTGAGGTTGATCTTCTCACCCCGGAACATGGCTGCGATCCGCACTCCCAAATTGGATTCCCTTGCCAGTTGAGCCAACAGTTCGAGAGTATGGTCGGTGATTCGGTTCTTGGAGTAATCGAGGTAGATGCCCGATGCCTCGACCGTCAAGCGCTCGCCGCGTTTGGGATCATCGGCAAACAGTTTCCGAAGCGGCAGCTTCTGCATCTGCTTGTGGTTCGCTGCGAGAGCCTTCCAGGCGGGAAGCTGCGTGAGAGGCTTGGTCATGGACTAGGGAGTGTGTTTCGGAAGTCCATCCGATGACAATGGGGTCTTACCCGACCTTGCCTTTAGGTATGGAGACAAGATGACTGCGTCCGTCCCAAAATGGGGCGACGTCACTTTTTGGCAGGTAGATCGCGCACGAAATCGATGAAGCCGCGCTGGACATCGGTGTGGACCAGTTGGACGTGAACGTGGTCGCCGACTTTGAGGCCCTGGAAACCCTTTTCAAGCCGTCCTTCTATGGGAGGCCAGAAAAGCCGAACCCATGTTCCTTTGGCTGCGGCCCCGGTAACGATGGCATCAAATTTCCATCCGATTCTATCGGACAGCAGGAGGGCCGCCGCCGACTTCTGGACCCGCCGCTCCACCTTGGTGGCATCGTCCTCCCGTTCCGAGCAGTGCCTCGCCAGTTCCTCAAGTTCCGGAATTGAGTAGGGAGAGGGTAGTCCCGCCATCGCCGCCTTAAGGAGCCGCTGCATGATCAGATCGGGAAAGCGCCGGTTTGGCGCTGTGGAGTGGGTATAGTCCTTCACGGCCAGCCCGAAGTGTCCGGGTGGTTGTCCGCCGGGCAGGTCTAGCGCGTATTCTCCTCGTCCTATCAGTTTGACGATAGCCAGGGAAAGATCGGGGAATTTTTCGGAATCGGCTTCACGACGCCGGAGGAGAAAGGATTCGAGCGCTGCGGCATCGGGCTCGTCGGGGAGGGTATCTCCAAATCCGGATGCGAGTTCTACAATTCGGTTCCATCGTTCAGGAGACCGAAGGACTCGTCGGAGGGAGGGGAAGTTCTTGGATGCAAGGTAGATGGCGGTCACTCCGTTTGCCGCAATCATGAAGTCTTCAATCAACTGTTTTGCTCGGTTCTTTCGATCCAACTGAAGATCGGAAAGGGAGTCGCGGTCGAAGATCGCCTTCGCCTGTATGGTATCGAGACTGAGGGCACCGGAGCGGTGACGTCGTTCCATGAGCCGTTGCGCGACACTGTCTTGGAGGCGAAGATTTTCATCGAGGCCCGGAGTCTCAAGAACTTTCGAGGGCGCGGCCTCTTCTCCGGCCAGCCATGCCGCGACACTTCGATAGGCCAGTTTGCCATAATTCTTTACGTTAGCCCTGTAGATAGTCCATGTGGCGAGTGAGGCGTCTTCCGTGAAGGACATGTCCACCACGACGGCCAGTCTATCCTCATTCTCCTTCAACGATGTGAGATCGGTGGACAATGCTTCGGGCAGCATCGGGAATAGTGCGGCAGGGGTGTAGACGGAGGTCGTGTTGTGGCGTGCGTGATCGTCAATCGCCGAGCCCTTGCGCACGAGGGCGTCGACATCCGAAATCGCCACGAGGATTCTGACTTGTCCGTTCGGGAGGGATTCGGCAACGGTGAGCTGGTCCAGATCGCGGGAATCGTCGTTGTCGATCGACGACCAAGGCAGATGACGCAAATCCTGAATATCGTTGGCATGTTGGGCGGGCCCGCTCATGGCTGCCAGTTCCTTTCGAGTTTCCATCGGGAAGTCCGGCTCTAGGCCGCGTTCGATCATTGCCTGGCGAGCGATAGTGAAAAGAAGGGATCGATCGGTTGTTTTCCGTTCCTTCGAGTCGGGAGTTAGAAGTTTTCTTTTCATAGGGGTTCTTTCGATGCCGTCGGCAGGGTTTGATCGTTCGTTGAGCGTGCCAGAAGGATGACGGACGATTGTGGGCCGAGGAGGTAGGTCTGGCTGTCTTCCAAAAGCGGCTCTTCGCCTACGGCAAATAGATCGTACGGTGTTTCTCGTTCAGTATTGGCGGTCAGATGCCACTGAGTCCCAAACGGTGCCGGGGGCAATGCGAAGCCGACCGCGTCGATGTCTGCGTTGAACAGCAGGAAAATAGCACTCTGTTTCTCCTCCAGGATCAGGCAGGCGAGTTGTTTTGCTTTGGGATCGTCCCAGTTGGGTGATCCGCCTTGCGGGCCAAACCAACGGATTTCGGAATCCGAGTAGAACTGTTCTCTGCTCAGAACGGGGTGAGCTTGGCGAAAGGCAATAAGGCCGCGGGTGAATCGGAAGACACCCTGATGCTCTTTGAGAAAGCTCCAGTCATACCAGCTTGTCTCGTTGTCTTGGGAATAGGCGTTGTTGTTGCCGCATTGCGTTCGACGAAACTCGTCACCGCCGAGCAGCATGGGTACCCCTCGCGAGATCAGCAGGGTGAGGAGGAAGTTCTTAATTTGACGCTGCCGTACGATCCCGATTCCAACATCCGTTGTGTTTCCTTCAATACCGTAGTTTTCGCTGAAGTTGTGGTTTGTTCCGTCGAGATTGTTCTCTCCGTTCGACGTATTGTCCTTGGCGAGATAGCTGACCAGATCGTTCAGCGTGAATCCGTCATGGCAGGTTATGAAGTTGATGCTGCTTTCCGGTCCCTTTCCCGACTTCGCATAGATATCGGAGCTGCCGCAGAGGCGGCTGGCAAACAGACCGAGCAACCCGGTATCGCCACGCCAGAAGCGTCGCACGTCGTCCCGGTATTCACCGTTCCATTCCGCCCAACGTGGTTCGGAAAAGCGACCCACCTCGTAGGCTCCCCCGGTATCCCAGGCTTCGGCGATGATTTTCACGTCTCGCAAGACCGGATCCTCGGCGATCCGTTCCAGAAGCGGTGCCTTTTCGAGCAGATTGCCGGTGCCGTCCCGTCCAAGAACCGATGCCAGATCAAACCGGAAGCCATCCACGTGCATCTCGCCCGCCCAATAAAAAAGGGCGGCCAAGATTTGGGCCCGAACAACGGGATGGTTGGCGTTGATGGTGTTGCCCGTGCCCGTGTAGTCCTTGTAGTAACGCCTGTCTCCAGCCAGTGTGTAGAAGATCCGGTTGTCGATGCCCCGAAAACAGAGCGTCGGTCCCAGTTCGTCCCCTTCGGCCGTGTGGTTGAAAACCACATCGAGGATCACTTCGATGTCAGCCTGATGCAAGGCCCGGACCATCTCCTTGAATTCCGATATCTGCTGGCCCATGCCTCCTGAACTGCTGTAGGAAGCCTTGGCGGCAAAGAAAACCACCGGATCATAGCCCCAGTAGTTTCGAAGAGGTTGGCCTGTGTGGGGCTGGCTTCCTTTGACTTGGTATTCATTGAACTCCTGCACAGGCATGAGTTCCACGGCAGTCACGCCTAGTTCCTTGAGATACGGGATCTTCTCGATCAGGCCACGGTACGTTCCAGGATGGGTCGCGCCGGAACTCGGGTGGATGGTGAACCCTCTGACGTGGGTTTCATAAATGATCGTCTTTGACCAGGGGTGCTTGAGGGGGCGATCACCTCTCCAATCAAAGGATTCTTGGGTGAAGATGCATTTCGGCATGGCTCCTGCGTTATCGACTTCGGAAAAGGAGAGATCGCGCTCTGCTGCCGATGGATCGTAGCCGTAGGCAGGCTCGAAGCTCCAAGCGGGTGCCGGGGAAATGGCTTTCGTGAAGGGATCCAGGAGAAGCTTGTTGAAGTTGAACCGATGCCCTGCCCAGGGCTGCTGGGGGCCGTCGACGCGGTAGGCATAGAGTTGGCCATGGCGGATGCCGAAGATCCAGACGTGCCAGATGTCCCCGGTTCGGTTATGCGCGGGGTCGAGGTCAATGACCTTGGAGGGCTTGGCATCTTCCGGCAGGTCGAAGAGTTCCAGTCGCACGCGGCTGGCGTGGCGGCTGAATAGGGCAAAGTTGACCCCGCCCTCGTGGGCATGGGTTCCCATGGGCAGGGGAACGCCAACCCGGACCTGGGCGAATCCCGGGATATCCGCTTCAAAATTATGGGGAGGGCTTTCAGGCATATTCATCTTCGCATGCAATCACCGCTGCCAAAGAACTCGGCCCTCTTCGAGTGGGATTGCCACACCATCGAAGTGCGGTATCACCCTTGCCGTAAAGTCGGAAAGCGGACGCTCGGCAGGGACGGCCCCGCTATAGACGTAGGTGCCGGCGACGTCGGCTAACTGATGCATGCGCTTCATCTCCTGCCGAATGGGAGCGGCACCGGAGATTTCGTTGGCACAAAGCTCAACCCGAACCGCCTTGGGGTCGAGATCGTTAAGAAAAACCTGCACCTCGAAGAGATGCTGTTCGCCCAAGGTTTCCATTTTAAGGTCTCCAAAGCGGAGCGAGGCCCATTTTTGCTCCAAACTACGGCGCCAATCGATTATTTGACTGCCAATGGCGCCCTTGTTTGAGGTCCGTGCGCGGTACGCCTGGGCGGCGGGAAGATAGTGCCTTTCGGTGTATTCTCGCACGGTGCGGCTGGCTGAGAATTGGGGGGTCAACCGTGCCATGCTCTCCCGCATGCGGGCGACCCACGCGGTGGGAATGCCCTGAGTATCGCGGGCGTAAAATTCGGGGACCACCTCGTGTTCCAGCATGTCGTAGAGCATTTCGGCTTCGGCATCGTCCCATCCAGGATCGGTGCCGTGTTCCAGGCCGTCCCCGAGTGCCCAGCCGAGGTCGGGGACATAGGCTTCGGACCACCAGCCATCCAATTCCGAAAAATTGATGCCGCCGTTGACGAGGACTTTCATGCCGCTGGTGCCGCATGCCTCCCAGGGGCGCCGGGGAGTGTTGATCCAGACGTCGACCCCCTGCACCAGGTGTTCGGTCAACAGCATGTCATAGTCGCTCAGAAAGACGATATGGGGGCGGACTTCTGCCTGACGGATGAAACGGATCCATTGACGGATCAGGGCCTGTCCGGCGCGATCCTCGGGATGGGCCTTCCCGGCAATGATCAACTGCACCGGGCGCTGCGGATTCGATAGAAGACGGAGTAACCGCTCCGGATTGTGCAGGAGCAGGTTCGGCCTTTTGTAGGTGGCGAAACGGCGGGCGAAACCGAGTGTCAGCGCGTTGGGATCGAAGAGGTGCTTCATGCTCTCGACCTCTGCGGAGACTTCTCCGGACGAGGCCAATTGCCGGGCTATTCTTTCGCGCGCATACTCGACAAGGGATTTCCGGGCGGCGGTGCGGAACTCCCAGAGTTTGGCGTCGGGGACGTGGCGGATGTCCTCTTCCAGGTCCTCACACGTCCCGAGCCAGCGGTTCTTTCCGCAAGCCTCAGTCCAAAGGGCATCTGCCGGGGCAGAGTCCCAGGTCGGGACGTGGATCCCGTTAGTCACATGGCCAACAGGTACCTCGTCTTCCGGCCAACGGGGGAAAAGGGGCTCGAAGAGGTTCCTGCTCACCTTGCCATGCAGGCGACTCACCCCGTTCACCGCCCCACTCCCCCGAATGGCCAGGTAGGCCATATTGAAGCTTTCAGACGCATCGCCCGGGTTTTGACGCCCCAAAGCCAGGAGATCGTGTAGCGGGATGCCGAGCTTCTCTTCGGCATAGCGTCCGAGGTATTGCTCGATGAGCGCGGGAGGAAAACGGTCAAAGCCGGCGGTAACGGCCGTGTGGGTCGTGAAAAGGTTTCCCGCGCGAGTAGCCGCTAAGGCGACCTCGAAGGGCTGTCCGCTCTCCTCCATAAAACTGCGAGCACGCTCCAACACGGCAAAGGCCGCATGTCCCTCGTTGAGGTGACAAACCTCCGGCTGAATGCCGAGGGCGCTGAGTAGCCGCCATCCTCCGATTCCGAGCAGCATTTCCTGTTTGATACGCAGTTCCTGCCCGCCACCGTAAAGCTCGCTGGTGATGCCTCGATGAGCGGGGAAGTTGGCCGCGTCGTTGCTGTCCAGCAGGTATAGTTTGACCCGGCCGACTTGCACCTGCCAGGCGCGCAACCAGACCGAGTAACCGGGCAAGGCGATTTCTAACCGCAGCCACTCGCCGTTGGCGTGACGCAACGGCATGATGGGAAGTTGGCCGGGATCGTTGTAAGGATAGAGAGCCTGTTGCCCGCCCTCCTTGTCGATGACCTGCCTGAAATAGCCCTGCTGGTAGAGAAGCCCGACGCCGACGGCGGGAACTCCCAAATCGCTGGTGGCTTTGAGCTGGTCGCCAGCCACGTTCCCGAGACCGCCGGAGTAGATGGGCAAAGCTTCGCTCAACATGAATTCCATGCTGAAATAGGCGATGCAGGTGAGGGGAGACCCCGGATAATTCTCCTGAAACCAAGCGGGTGTCTCTTCCGCATGATGTTTTGCCAGCAGGAGGTCATCGACGTTCTTGCGAAAGGCAACGTCGGCCAAGAGGCATTTGAGCTTCTCTCGTGAAACTGTCTGAAGGACAACCCATGGATTCTGGGTGAGTTCCCACAACACAGGATCAAGCCGCCGCCAAACCTGGTCCGCGCCATGATTCCAAGACCAACGTAAATCCAGGGCCAACTCGGCGAGGGAATTGAATCCGTCCACATCGGTGGGCAGAAAACTGTATGCCGAATGGTTGATAGGCGTTGGCTGGGTCATGTTTTTCCTTAAGTTTTAGGGGGGCCTTTTCCCCGAAGTTTGATGGGCCGGGATGCCAAAGCCGCGTTCACAATGGCTTTGGCCTCTTCCAGGATAAGGTGCAAGTGATTGGCACCCTGAAAGCTCTCCGCATAAATTTTGTAGATATCCTCCGTTCCAGAGGGCCGGGCAGCGAACCAGCCGCTATCCGCGATGACCTTTAATCCGCCGATGGGCGCCCCGTTGCCGGGGGCGTGAGTGAGTACGGTCTCGATTCTTTCGCCGGCCAGATGAGAAATCTTGACCTGCCGGGGTGAGAGCTTCGCCAGACGTTCCTTTTGTTCGGGAGTCGCCGGGGCGTCGACGCGATCATAGGTGGGTTCCCCGAACTCGTGGGTGAGTTCGCGATAAAGTGTGGCTGGGTCTCGGCCCGTCCGGGCTGTCATCTCGGCCGCAAGCAGGCAGGGGATGATCCCGTCCTTGTCGGTCGTCCAAGGGGTGCCGTCTAGGCGGGAAAACGTGGCTCCAGCGCTTTCTTCGCCCCCGAAGCCGAGCGAGCCGTCAAGGAGGCCGTCGACAAACCACTTGAAGCCGACTGGGACCTCGAAAAGTTTTCGACCTAATTTGGAGACGACCCGGTCGATCATCCGACTGCTCACGACGGTCTTGCCGACCCCCGCCGCCGCAGACCACTTCGGACGATTCTTAAAAAGATAGTGGATCGCTACGCAAAGATAGTGGTTAGGCGGCAGCAAGCCTTCGCTTTTGGTCACGATTCCATGCCGGTCGTGATCGGTGTCGCAGGCAAAGGAGAGATCGAACTGCCCCTTCATGCCGATCAGGCGCTGCATCGCATAGGGAGAGGAGGGATCCATCCGGATCTGACCGTCCCAGTCGAGGGGCATAAAGCGAAAGGAGGGGTCGACCTCTTCACTGACGACGCTGAGATTCAGGCCATAGTGCTCTGCGATGCGTCCCCAGTAGTGAACCCCGGCACCCCCCATCGGGTCGACTCCCATGCTGAGTTTCACGCTTCGGATGAGGTCCATGTCGACCACACTCCCGAGATCGGCGATGTAGTCGCAGAGATAGTCGCTCCGATGAGTCGTGACGGCAGCGAGTGCTTTCGCCAGCGGGATCCTCTTCACTCCTTTAAGTCGGGATGACAGAAGCGCATTGGCCTTCTTCTCGATCCATCCGGTGGCGAGTGTGTCCGCCGGGCCCCCTTGGGGGGGATTGTATTTGAAACCTCCGTCCTGCGGCGGATTGTGGGAGGGGGTTACGACAATGCCGTCGGCGAGTCCCTTTTTCCTCCCTCGATTATAGTTGAGAATCGCATGGGAAATCACCGGAGTCGGAGTGTACTCGTCCCCGGCTGCGAGGATGACCTCGACTCCGTTTGCGCTGAGCACTTCCAAGGCGGTGGCATAGGCGGGAATCGAGAGGGCATGGGTGTCGATTCCCAGGAAGAGAGGCCCATCGGTTCCCTGCCTTTTTCGGTAAAGGCAGATCGCCTGAGTGATCGCGAGGATGTGGCTTTCGTTGAAGGATGTTTTGAAGGCGGTGCCGCGATGGCCGGAGGTGCCGAAAGCTACCCGCTGGGATGGCACCGTGGGGTCGGGAATGCCGGTGTAATAGGCTGTGACCAGGCAGGGGATGTGGAGCAACCTGTCCGGTTCTGAAGGTTTTCCTGCGAGGGGGCTTATTTTCATGTCGGGGAGGTCATGGCTTTCGTTCCAGATCTGCAACCTTGGCTAGCCGACGGCGATGACGTTCCTCACCGCTGAATCGGGCTGCGAGAAAGCTTTGAACCAAATCCCAGGCGAGTGAGTGACCTACCACGAGTCCTCCAAGGCAGAGCATGTTGAGATCGTCGTCCTCCACGCCCTGGTGTGCCGAAAAGACTTCGTGAATCAGGCAAGCCCGCACGCCTGCCACTTTGTTCGCGGCGACCGATGCCCCGACGCCGCTTCCACAGATGGCGATACCGCGGTCGACCTCTCCCCGGGATAGAACGTGGGCCAGCGGCACCACGAAATCGGGATAGTCGTCGTCGGGTTTGGGCTTCAGAACCCCAAAATCGATCACCTCATAACCGGCTTCGCACAACTTGCCCTTCAGATGCTCTTTCAATTCGTAACCGGCGTGGTCGGTGGCCATGCCGATGAATTTCGGTGTCTTGGCATGAGGGGGCGGGATATCGGGCATATTCTGTGGTGGGGATGCAAGTTCCGGTTCAGCCCGATTTTCAAACTGACTCCGACTTATTTTTGAACGAATTCGAGGTTCAGCGCGGGATAGTCGGTGTATCCCTTTTCCGTTCCTCCATAAAAAGTCGATTCATCGGGCGAATTCAACGGAGCATTCAGTTGAAAGCGATGAGGTAAATCGGGGTTCGCAATAAACAGCCGACCGAAGGCGACGGCGTCGGCGACGCCTTCCAACAGGGCTTGCGTCGCCGTCATGCGGGTGAAGCCGTTGGCGATGATCAACGGCCCGTGGAACTCTTTCCGGAGCGTGGCCAGGGGGACCGGCACCGCACCATGCCGAATGTCCTCTTCAGTCGAGACGATCAGATGTGCGTAGGCGAGGCCGAAGCGATTTAGTTCGTGCAGCACATGGCTGAACGTGGCCAACGGGTCCGAATCCCGCATGTCGTTGAACACGCCTCCAGGCGAAAAGCGAATGCCCACGCGATCGGCACCCCAAATCTTCGTCACGGCTTCGGTGACTTCCAGAGTGAGTCGGGAACGGTTCTCGACCGAACCACCGTATTCGTCTTCGCGGTGATTCGTGCCATCACGAAGGAACTGATCGAGCAGGTATCCGTTGGCATTATGGATCTCCACCCCATCGAATCCGGCTCTCCAGGCGTTCTTGGCCGCAGCGGCATATTGCGCGACAATTCCGGGCAACTCTTTGGTTTCGAGCGCGCGCGGTGTGACGTAAGACTGCAAGCCGCTTTCCGTGAGGGCCTGGCCCGACTGTGGGGCGATGGCGCTGGGGGCGACCGGCAGGCCTCCCTCCGGTTGGAAGGAGGGATGGGATATCCGCCCCATATGCCAGAGCTGAAGAAAAATCCGGCCGCCCGCCATGTGAACGGACTTCACCACGCCCTCCCAGCCTGCGATCTGCCCATCGGTGTAGATGCCGGGCGTATTGGGGCAGCCTGTTCCCTGTTGGGAAATAGCCGTGGCCTCGGAGACGATGAGGCCGGCTTTCGCCCGCTGAGTGTAGTACTCGGCCATCGAGAGGGTCGGCATCCTGCCAGGGCCCGCACGCATCCGTGTAAGGGGGGCCATGAGCAAGCGATTCGGCATCTCAACCGCCCCCAGACGCAGCGGAGTAAAAAGAGTCGGAGCATTCATCATTTCATTTGGATCGAAGTTCTGAATTCCACTCTCGTTTCTTCTCGTTGAGGGCGGTCAATTCGTTGTGATTAGGTGGAAAGCCAAGCCCACTCGACCTTGAGCTGATTATCTACCTCGAAGACTCCCGCCGCCGACCAAGCGGCTCGCGCGGCTTCATCCAATTCGGCATAGCTTCGAACTTTGCCTCGGAGTGTCACCTTGTTGTTCACGGTCACCACCTCGATCTTCTTGGCGTCCAAAAGGGCGCTCCGTTCGAAGGCCGATTCAATGGCCGATTTGACATCCCCTGCGGCCAGCTTGGGTTTGACGTGGATGAAATTGTTCACACCCGTGACGCCTGTCAGAAATTTGACAGCACCTTCTGCGGCGTCCCGCTGGTAGCCCCATTCCACTTGACCCTCCAAGGTGACCAAGCCTTCACGAACGATTACCTGGACGGCTCCTGTGGGGATCGTGGTGGAGTACTGGAGTTGATTGGCTGCGGCAGCGGCGACCTCTCCGTCGGTGCGATTGTGCAGGTCGGGCAGTTTGACTACGATGTCGTCGGCGATGGCGTTCACTCCACCGACCCGCTTGGCCGCGCGCACGGCATTCGATTTCTCACCGTAGCTCTCGACGAAGCCGGTGAGCGTCACCGCGCCATTCTTCACCAGGACGCCGATGTCGGTCATCTTGACGCTCGGCTCATACATAAGCTCGTCCAGCACGTCTCTCTTCAATTCCGCATCACTTTTCTCTAAAATAGCGTTCATATCGTTGGATATCCCTTTGCTCGTGTTGTTGATTGTCGAGTCATGCTGTTCTCTTCTCTGCTTTCACGAATGATTGGAAACGGAGGGAACGCGCAGCGGAGCAGTCACCTGCTTTTCATGACAGGAGGAGTTGACTCCTATATCCGGATCTTAGCTATAGGGTGTAACCCTACCCCGGGGGGTAGAACGGCCCTGTCTTTACTTCACTTTACGAAGCAAGACGGGGGTACAGTCGGGCTCCAATCACCACCAGGATGGCGGTCGTCAGCAAGATGACGGCGTAGTCGAATCCCAGGCCGAACGCGCTAGTGCTGTCAGCGAGCATGAACGTTCGCAGGGCATCGACGACATAGGTGAGGGGATTAAGGTGGGAAACGGTCTTCAACCACTCCGGCATGATGGAGGTCGGGTAGATCGCGTTGCTTGCAAAAAATAGCGGCATGGTGAGCACTTGGCCTACGCCCATGAAGCGTTCGCGCGTCTTCACGATGCACGCGATGATGAGTGAAAACGTCGAGAACAGGGTGGCTGCAAGGATGACAATCGTCAGGACGTTGAAGAGGGCGAGGGGGCTCCAATTCAGCTTCACCCCTAGAAACAGCGAGAGACCGTAGACGACCAGTGTTTGCGACAGGGACCGGATTCCTGCGGACAACCCTTTGCCCAGCACCAAGGCCGCCCGTGGGGTAGGGCTGGCGAGGAACTTCTGCACGATACCGAGGTCGCGCTCCCAGATGACGTTGACGCCGTAAAAGATGGCTACGAAGAGAACGCTTTGAGCCAGGATGCCCGGGGCGATGAAGTCGAGATAGGGAACATTGCCCGTATTGATCGCTCCACCGCGGGCGAAGACCTGCCCGAAAATGAGCATCCACAGAGCGGGCTGGAGAGCCCTCGTGATCAGTTCGGTGAAGTCGTGGCGTAGCTTGCGTAATTCGAATTCGGCGATGACAAACGTTTTGTCTATGAAACCGATGACGGGATGGATGGAAGTGGTGCTCATTTCATTGAATCAGCCAAGGCGCTGGGCTGCGGCACGTTCGGAAGAGACTGATCGAAGGGTACCCCCGGAGTAAAGGGACTCGCCCGCATAGTGGACGAAAACTTCACTCAGGGTATGGCTGCCTCCCAGGGCCGTCTCGAGTTCCTTACAGGTTCCTAGCGCAGCCACCTTACCGCGATTCATGATCGCGATCCGATCGCAATGGCTTTCCGCCTCCTCCAGGTAGTGGGTGGTAAAGAACAAGGTCGTTCCATAATTGGCTCTCAGATCGACGAGGTGCTTCCAAACGGCGTCGCGTGCGATTGGGTCGAGTCCGACGGTCGGTTCATCGAGGAAAAGGACCCTCGGTCGATGGAGTGTTGCCTGGGCTATCTCAAGCCGACGGATCATGCCCCCCGAGTATTCGCTGACGAGACGGTCGCTATCGGATGTCAGACCCATGAATTCCAGGGCCTCGCGGATACGCGCCTGCTGCTCGCCGTGCGGGATTTCATAAAGTTTCGAGAAGATAAGAAGATTCTCATACCCGGTGAGCGATCCATCGACGGAAACAGCCTGCGGCACATAGCCGATGGCGCGGCGGACGCCGAGCGCCTGGGTCGTGATCGAGCAGCCGGCCACCAGTGCGTCACCCGAGGAGGGGCGCAACAGCGTGGTGAGCATCTTGATTGTGGTGGTTTTGCCAGCCCCGTTGGAGCCGAGCAAGCCGAAGACCTCCCCGGCGTTGACCGAAAGGGTCAGGGCATCGACAGCCGTAAAGACACCGAAGTGACGAGTGAGGGCCTTGATCTCGAGAACGATGTCACTCATGGGGTATCCTGGGCTCAAGCTAGCTTCACAATCATCTTGCCGATGTTCTTGCCTTCAAAGAGGCCAAGGAAGGCATTCACAGCTTTGTCGAGCCCTTCGACGACGGTTTCCCGGCTCTTTAGTTCTCCAGCGCGGAAATAGCCGCCCACTTCCTTTTCAAACTCGGCTCGATAGCCGAGCCAATCGGTAACGATGAACCCTTTCATCGTAAGTCGTTTGGAGGTGATATTGAAAAGATTGGAAGGGCCGGGCCGTAGCTTTTCCTCGTTGTAACCCGAGATTCCTCCGCAGGCGATGATGCGACCGTGAACGCGCAAAACCGAGAGTGCGGCTTCGAGCGCTTCACCTCCCACGTTATCGAAATAGACATCGATGCCGTCGGGAGCCTCAAGGCTCAACTGCTCGAGGACGGGGGCAATGTGGTAATCGAAAGCGATATCGAAGCGGCACTCATCCCGTAGAAACATCACCTTTTCAACCGAACCGACCGAGCCGATAACCCGGCATCCCCGCAGTTTTGCGATTTGTCCCGCGATACTGCCGACGGCTCCCGCTGCTCCCGAAATAAAAACGATATCCCCGGCTTTGACTCCTACCAGGTTCAGTCCGGCCCACGCGGTCATGCCCGTCATCCCCAAGGCACCGAGCCAAGTCGAAAGCGGTTGAATCTCGCGACTGACCGGTTGCAGATCCTTGGCTGAAGCAACAAAGAGTTCTCTCCAGCCGAAATTGGAAAGAACGATGTCGCCTGGCTTGAATTGTCCGGAAAGAGACTCCACGACCTCGCCGATAGCCCCGCCTTCGAGTGGCTGGCCCAACTGGAACGGCGTTGCATACGATTTTCCCTCGTTCATCCGTCCCCGCATGTAGGGATCGACCGACATGTAAAGATTGCGGACGAGAACCTCCTCTTCTTTAAGGGGCTTTAACTCTACCTGCGCGAGCGTGAAATTATCGGCAGTTGGGACTCCCTTGGGACGGGAGGCCAATTGGATCTCGCGGCTTGTAGTTTTCGACATGCGTCAGTCTAGCCGGAGAGAGTTCGCAGGCGTATGGGGTGTTAACCCCATGCGAAACGAAGCAGGCTTTTTACGCGAGGTTCTTGACCGTGTGGCCAGGACTGCTTTTTGCCTGATCCAATGAGGGGCAAAGTGATCGACAGGTGCGCAGAAGCCCAATGAGACGTCGAAAGAAGTAAGCCCCTGTTATCCCATACAAACCGCTCAAGGTCACAAGAACCCCGGCGGGGGAGTGGTTCCATAGCAAGACCACGATGGATGCCGTCAAGGTCATGGCGGCGAGCAAACCGAAGACTGCGACACCCAATGCCAAAAGAGTAAGGTGGAGAAAACGCTCGCGGTCATCCTGGGAACTATCCGCAAGCGGAGGGTGAGTTGCTTTTGCTTTCATGGGGCTATGGTGCGTGCTTTTAAACAGTACGTGCTGTGCTGAAATGCCCTGGTTGAGTGCGACTACCTTGAGACGGTTGTGTCGCTGGCCTGATCCTAACCTAGTACACGACGGGACCGATGCCATAGGGTGTTACCCTACCGAAGAGGTGCGCCGCGCTAGCTGAGAACCGTAGACGGAATACTTTGAGGTCGGATTGCATTTTGCCGGTGGGGTACACACCCCATAGGAATCAACATCGTCTCGTCTTATTTTGAGCGCATGATTAAAAAACTCACAAAAATCCTAGCCGTAGGATCGATGGCTTTCCTGTTTTCTCAAACTGCGTTCGTCCAAGCCGCAGACATGAAAGAACGGATTCAATCTGCAATCCAGATTCTCGATCAGAAACAGGACTCTGCTGATCCCATTCCGGCCTCCTTATATGCTCATGCGAAGGGAGTGGCCATTTTCACCGTGACCAAGGCGGGCTTGGGGATCGGTGGGTTGGGAGGAGAAGGAATCGTTGTGGCGCGTCTTGGTGATATGAAGCTCCGTTCCTGGACGGCTCCCTCCGCCTTCAATGTCAGCGGGGCAAGCATTGGCGCTCAGATCGGTTTTACTGAAGCCCGCTATATCGTCATCTTGAACACGGATCATGCCGTCAGGCAGTTCACGAGCCATGGCAAGACCCGTCTGAACGCAACCGCTAGCGGCACGGCCGGATCCGATACGGCAACGGCAAAGGCATCGACGGCGGATCTCGAGAAAACAGAGATCGTTGTTTATAAGGACTCGGCCGGTGTCTTTGGTGGCGCGACCTTGGGTGGCACGTCGATTGAGCGCAAGAACAGCATCAACCGAGCAGCCTATGGGAATGATGTGCGCATCAAGGATATTCTGAACGGTACGATCAAGTCACCTGCATCGACAGATCGCCTGTACTTGCTCCTCGATGGTAAGGCGTAGAGGCGAAGCCACATCATCACTTTTCAAATATGAAATCGAATTGCAACGCTGTGGTGGCGATTTATAAGTCCCATGTCGAAGCCGAAGCTGCCGTCAAGGAACTTCAGCATGCGGGCATCGACATGAAGAAGCTGTCGATCGTGGGAAAAGATTATCAAACGGAGGAACACGTCGTTGGTTATTACAACATCGGCGACCGCATGAGATTCTGGGGCAAGACGGGAGCCTTTTGGGGCGGCATTTGGGGCCTGCTGCTCGGGTCTGCTTTCTTTTTTGTTCCAGGCATCGGACCGATGCTCGTAGCGGGACCGCTTGTCAATTGCATCGTCGGCGCGTTGGAGGGAGCTTTGGTTGTGGGCGGTCTGAGTGCCATTGGGGCCGGCTTGGTGGGAATGGGCATACCTAAGGACAGCATCGTGCAATACGAGACAGCGCTGAAGGCGGGCAATTTTATCGTGATCGCTCACGGTACGGAGGGAGATGCGACGCTCGCCCGTGCAACGATCAAGCGTACCAGTCCGGAGGGAGCCCAAGATTATACAATCCCTCCCGTCGGTGTCGAAGAGTGTCAGCTTAAAGCGTAGAGCCTTTATTGCTTCGTCTTGGGGCGTCCGAAAGGGCGCTCCGAGCTTTGGGCTATGCCAAGTGGCGAATAAAGTGCTTTGGGGAATCGTAGAGGAGGCGGTGACCGAGGCGGAACGCCTTCTCCTGGTGTTCGCGGCGTGCTTCTCGGGTGAAGCGGCGTAGGATCTTACTTTCCGAACGGAAAGAGGCTGTTTTCTGCAAGAGCGCCAAGTCGTGATCGTTGCCGAGATGGTTCTCCAATTGAAGAGCCTTTTCTTCGAGCTTTGAGTTCCTGAGGCCAAGCAGGTGCAGGGCATAGGCGAGATCCTTGGTGCGCTTTCTCCAGATGTGAAGACGGATGTCGGAGCGTTTCAACTCGGCCCGGGTCAGTGCTCGTTTCCAGCGGCGATAGAGCCGTTTTAGGCCGCGCTTCACGAGCTTCCGATCAACCTTTTTCCAAACAAGCTGTCCCCAGCATCTCTCGACTATCCTTAGGTTGCGTAGAGCATCTGAGATCAGGCGCCGGAAGGAAGTAGGGGGAGGGGGGGATGGAGGCTGAATACCCCACACTTCGTGCCACTTCCAGTAGGGTCTTATGAAGTGCTCTTTGATCCCGCAGGGGGCTGAGGGATTGTGCCGCTTTGCGCAAGGACTGGATGATTTGCTGAAGAATCTCCGCAGGAAGGGTATCTCGGAGCAGGCGGAGAGCGGAGCGCAGCTTTTTAATCGATCTCCGTGCTTCATGGATGCGAACGTCGCGTGTCTTTTGGGAGAGAGACTTGGAAAGGGCGGGGCTGAGTTGGCCTATCGCTTTTCTCAGTTCACCCAGCAATAGAGCCTTCCACTGCTGCTCTTTCATATCCTTAGAGACGCGCTTCAGAGATCAAGAAGCGTCTCATTTGTGAAAGTGCTCGCGGACTTTCGCGGCGATCTGGTGGTCCGTCATCTTGTCGTCGGTTTCGACGGTGATGATGCCTATCTCGTGCCTGCCTTTCTCCAAGCGCTTCTTCAACTCGCCTTTGGCTTCGCCGGGGCCGAAAATCAGAACGAATTCAGCGGTCCGAAGCGCTGCGATCACCTCATCGTAAAACTGGTTGAGCTGGCCCTCAAACTCTCTCTCTTGGCTGTCGTCGGCGGGGACCTCCTGCGAGTAACGAGTTGTCGAGCGAACGCCGTCGTATCGACCAAGCTGCTTGTCGACATTGGACCGTATTTCGATGATTTCGTCGCTGTGGGTTGAGACAACCACAATCACGGCTTTCCGATGATCGATCCATAAACCGGCAGATATTTTCATATGTGTATAAATCTTTAATTAAAAGTGAATTAGTGGGAGAGGTGGATCGGGCGGTCGTCTAAGAGACCGTTGGGGGCCGTCTTCTGGCTCGGTTAGCCTGGGGCAAGAGCTGGCATAGGGCTATGGGGTGATCACCCCATAGCAAATACACAGCCACAGCTTAGCCTGTTTGCAGCGCTCCGGTTTTAAAACACACGCTGCCTGAAATCAGCCGATTCGAAAGCTGTCCATAGAGCGACTAACTGCAATTCGGTTAGAAGAAACCATTCAAAAACACCCTTATGGCAAAAGTACTCGGCATTGATCTGGGAACAACGAACTCGTGCATGGCGGTCATGGAGGGAGGAGAACCTCTCGTTCTGGAGAACTCGGAGGGCAAGCGGATCACGCCGTCGGTGGTCGCGTTCACCAAATCCGGCGAACGGGTCGTCGGTGATGCCGCCAAGAGGCAGGCGGTAACCAACTCGCGCAACACGATCTACTCGATCAAGCGCTTCATGGGGCGTAAATTCGACGAAGTGCAGGAAGAGATCAAGCGGGTGCCTTACAAGGTCATCCGGGCTGCCAATGGCGATGCCGCTGTCGAGGTCACGGTCGATGGCAAACTGAAGCAGTTTAGCCCGCCCGAGATCTCGGCCATGATTCTTTCGAAGTTGAAGGCCGACGCGGAGATGCGGGTGGGTGAGAAAATCACCCAAGCGGTCATCACGGTTCCCGCCTATTTCAACGATTCCCAGCGGCAAGCCACAAAGGATGCGGGCCGCATCGCGGGGCTGGAAGTCCTTCGGATCATCAACGAGCCGACGGCGGCGTCCCTGGCTTACGGGCTCGATAAAAACAAGAACGAGGTGGTTGCTGTCTATGACTTGGGCGGAGGCACCTTCGATATCTCCATTTTGGACATTGGAGACGGTGTTTTTGAGGTCAAGGCGACCAATGGCGATACCCATTTGGGGGGTGACGATTGGGATGCCCGCATCATGGATTGGATTCTAGCCGAGTTCAAAAAGAGCCACGGTATGGAACTCGACAAGCAGCCCGATTCCCTTCAACGGATCAAGGAAGAGGCCGAAAAGGCGAAGATCGCCCTCTCCAGCACCATTGAATATGGGATCAACCTGCCGTTCATCACCGCCGATGCGAGCGGGCCGAAGCATATCGACCTGAAGCTCTCGCGGGCCAAGATGGACCAACTTTGCGAGGATCTCTTCGAGCGCACCATCGCGCCGGTCAAGAAGTGCCTCGAAGATGCCGGAATCACGGCCGACAAGGTCGATGAACTCGTCATGGTGGGCGGGATGACGCGAATGCCTCGGGTGGTCGAAACGGCCCGTTCGTTGGTCGACAAGAAGCCCCACCAGGGGGTCAACCCCGACGAGGTTGTGGCCGTAGGGGCCGCGGTACAGGCGGGGATTCTCAAGGGGGATGTGAAGGATGTCGTTTTGCTCGATGTGACGCCGCTGTCGCTGGGCATCGAGACGATGGGTGGCATCTTCACCAAGCTGATCGAACGCAATGCCACCATCCCGACGCACAAGTCGGAGACCTTCAGCACGGCGGCGGACAATCAGCCGGGGGTGGAGGTCCACGTCTTGCAGGGAGATCGCCCCCTGTCCAAAGACAATAAAACCATTGGCCGGTTTCAGCTTACCGACATCCCTCCCGCTCCCCGCGGAGTTCCTCAAATCGAAGTGTCGTTCGACCTCGATGCCAACGGGATCCTGAACGTGAGCGCAAAGGATATGGGGACTGGCAAGGAGCAGAAGATCACAATCACTGCCAGCAGCGGTCTGGCGAAGGAGGAAATCGACAGGATGCGCCGTGATGCCGATCTCCACGCCGATGACGACAAGAAGAAGCGCGAGGAAATCGAGGTGCGCAATGAAGCCGATAGCGCGGTCTATCGTTCCGACAAGATGTTCCGGGAAAATTCGGGAAAACTGTCCGAAAGTGACCGGTCGCAGATCGAGGAGTCGGCACAAAAGGTCAAAGACGCCCTCAAGGGCGACGATCTTTCCGCTATCAAATCAACCAGCGAACACCTGACTCAGGTTTGGCAGGCGGCGTCGGCGGCACTGTACCGCTCGTCATCGGCCAAGGCGAAAGAGGGCCAAGGTAATGCGCAGCCGAATGGATCGGGGAAGCCGCGGCAGAACGAGGGCGATGTCATTGATGCCGAGGTTGTCGACGAACAGCCCACGCCTTAGCCGAGCACTTTATGAATCAAAAGCACCAACAATCCCCCGTGCCTCCCGGCGGCCCCAATACCGAGACGAGTCCGTCCGGGGATGCGGTTCCCGATTCGCTTAAGGAAGAACTGGCAGAGCAGAAAGATCGCTACCTTCGTTTGGCCGCCGACTTCGACAACTTTCGGAAAAGAACCGCGCAGGAGGCGGAACGCCGATCCCTTGCGAAGGAGGATGCGCTTATCAACGAAATCCTCCCCGTCATCGATAATCTGGAGCGTGCGCTCGCGGTGGGGCCCGATACGTCGTTTGTTCAACTCCTTGAGGGGGTGAGTATGATCTTGCAACAGTTCCGGCAACTCCTGTACCGCCACGATATCGAGGTGGACGTGAGCCTGGGGAAGCCGTTCGATCCGCTTCGTCATGAGGCGATCGGATCACGTAACGTTGCCTCGCAACCCGACCACGCGATCCTCGAAATAGTCCAACAGGGCTATCATCGGGGAGATGGGATACTTCGGGCGGCCAAGGTCATCGTCAACGACCATAGCCAATAGGGCGATCCACGATGTCCGTTGAGTTCAAAGACTATTACGCGACACTCGGGGTTCCCCGTGATGCCGACGACGATGCGATCAAGAAGGCCTTCCGAAAGTCGGCTAGAAAATATCATCCGGACGTGGCGAAGGACAAAAAGGCCGGTGAAGCCAAGTTCAAGGAAATCAACGAGGCGCATGAAGTCCTGAGCGACCCGCAAAAGCGCAAGCGGTACGATGAACTGGGGGCGAATTGGAAGGAGGGGGCGGCCTACCAACGACCGACGGCATCGCAGCAAGGTCCCCGTGCGTCGAGTGGTGGAAAGACTCAGGATTTCCACTTCGGCGGAACGGGATTCAGCGATTTCTTCGAAGAGATGTTCGCCAGGAATGGGGAATCGGGGTTTTCATTCGAGGAGGGGGGGAGGGGGGCCGGACAATCCAGCAGATCGCATGGCGGCGTCCCCGGGAACGACGTCGAGGGCGATATCCTCGTCACCCTCAACGAGGTTTTGCATGGAGCCGTCCGGGATATTTCGCTGGCGAGCACCAATCCGCAGAGCGGGCAGACTCAATCACACCAATTCAAGGTTCGGATACCGGCCGGTGTCGCGGAGGGGCAACGTATCCGCGTGCCTGGAAAAGGTGGCGAGGGCTTCGGGATGGCTAAAGCCGGCGATCTGTATTTGAGGGTGCGATTGGCAGCGCATCCCGATTTCCAAGTTCGAGGTGCCGATCTTTATTATGATCTCGATCTCGCTCCGTGGGAGAGTGTTCTGGGAACGACCGCGAAAGTTCCCACTCTCACCGGAGAGGTCAATGTCCGCATCCCGCCGGGAACGAACAATGGACAGCAATTACGAGTGCCGAAGCACGGTTTGCCAACAGGGAAAAGCGGAACGCCGGGAAACCTCTACGTGACGGTCGACATTCAGCTTCCCAAGACCATCAATGATGAAGAGCGGGCCCTCTGGGTAAAGCTCGGTCAAGTTTCGACCTTTGCCGCCAGAAAAAGAGCGTGATGTCACTGGATTCATGATGACTCCTCAACTCAAGAAAAACGGGGTGATTGCCGCCGTCGTCGTTGTGGGGCTCATAGGAATCGCTATCGGAATTCGATTCGTCCTCAAACCTTCCGGGCCGGGTGTCGGCTTCGTAAGCGGCAATGGACGAATCGAGGCGACGGAAATCAATGTGGCCACCAAGCTTCCCGGACGAGTGCAGGACATCATGGTGGAGGAAGGCGATTTTGTCCAAGTCGGCCAGGCGTTGGTGCAAATGCAGGTCGATGTCCTCGACGCGCAGCGTGACGAGGCACGTTCCCAATCCCGGCAGGCGGAAAACGAGGTCACGAGTTCCGTGGCACAGACTGCGGCGCGAAGGAGCGACAAGGCCGCGGCTCAGGCTGTGGTGGTGCAACGGGAAAGCCAACTCGATGCTTTTAAAAAGCGTGTCCTTCGCACCGGCCCGTTGTCCGCGGCGGGAGCGGTGTCGGTTCAGGAGTTTGACGATGACCGCGCCAATGCGGATAGCGGCGAAGCGTTGTTGACGGCGGCAAAGGCCCAGGTGGTTGCCGCCCAGGCGGCAATCGATGCAGCCCAAGCTCAGGTCGCGGGCGCCCATTCCGGAGTGGCTGTGGCCGAGGCGAAGATCGCAAGCATCGAGGCCGACATTCAGGACAGCCGGCTTAAGTCGCCCCGGGAGGGCCGTGTGCAGTATCGCATCGCGCAGCCAGGCGAGGTTTTGGCTGCCGGTGGCAAGGTGCTCAATTTAGTCGACTTGAACGACGTCTACATGACCTTCTTTCTGCCCGAGGCTATCGTGGGGAGGATTCCTCTAGGGAGTGACGTTCACATCGTGCTCGACGCTGCGCCTCAGTACGTCATCCCGGCGAAGGTCTCCTACGTTTCCAGTACCGCTCAGTTCACACCGAAGACCGTGGAAACGGCCAGCGAACGCCAGAAGTTGATGTTTCGGGTCAAGGCCCGGATCAATCGTGATCTGTTGCAGAAGCATTTGAAATCGGTCAAGACCGGCCTCCCTGGAGTGGCGTGGCTGAAGCTCGATCCCGCGGCTCCTTGGCCTGCCAATCTCGAAATCAAGGTGCCAGAATGACCGCGAGGTCGGTTCCTTCCGTCTCAGTGGCCTCTCTGTCTGGGGTCGGTCTTCATTACGGAAAGACCGTGGCTCTGGACGATATCACACTAGATATTCCCGGTGCATGCATGGTGGGCCTGATCGGGCCGGACGGAGTGGGTAAATCGAGTCTTCTGTCATTGTTGGCGGGGGCCCGTGCGGTCCAGCGGGGAGGCGTCCAGGTCTTGGGTGGCGATATGGGCGATACCCGCCATCGCAACCGTGTCTGTCCCCACATTTCCTATATGCCCCAAGGGTTAGGAAAGAACCTCTATCAAACTCTTTCGGTTGAGGAAAACCTTCAGTTCTTTGGCCGCCTCTTCGGCCATGACGCCGCCGAGCGACGACGGCGAATTGACGAGCTGACCCAGAGGACGGGCCTTTTTCCATTTCTATCCCGCCCGGCGGGAAAGCTTTCCGGAGGTATGAAGCAGAAGGTGGGCCTATGCTGCGCGCTGATTCACGATCCGGATTTCCTGATTCTCGATGAACCGACCACCGGAGTCGATCCGTTGGCTCGATCCCAGTTCTGGGACTTGATCAAACACATCCGAGCGGAACGCACCGGAATGAGTGTGATCGTCGCCACGGCCTATATGGACGAAGCCCGGCAATTCGATTGGTTGGTCGTGATGGATGCCGGAGGGGTATTGGCGACGGGTTCGCCTGCCGAGCTGCTGGAGCGCACCCAGAGCGAAACGCTCGACGCGGCCTTCATTGCGCTATTGCCGGAAGAGAAGCGCCGCGGACATCGGTCTGTGGTGATTCCGCCGCTCGCCGAGGACGAACATCCCGAAATCGCGATCGAGGCAGCCGATCTTACCATGCGCTTCGGTGATTTTGTCGCGGTCGATCATGTTAATCTTCGCATTCGTCGCGGCGAAATCTTCGGCTTCATCGGTTCCAATGGTTGCGGAAAGTCGACGACCATGAAGATGCTAACAGGGCTGCTGCCCGCCAGCGAGGGGCGGGCGGCGTTATTCGGGAACGAGGTCGATCCGAGGGATATCACCACACGGCGCCGCGTGGGCTATATGTCCCAATCCTTCTCGCTTTATTCGGAACTGTCGGTGCATCAGAATTTGGTACTGCACGCACACCTGTTTCAGATTCCTGTCGCGGAGATTCCGGCGAGGGTGGACGAAATGGTAGGCCGCTTTGGGCTTGGCAAGGTGCTTGACGCGATGCCCGACACGTTGCCGCTAGGCGTTCGCCAGCGCCTTTCTCTGGGCGTCGCAATGGTTCATAAACCGGATCTCTTGATCCTAGACGAACCGACGTCGGGCCTCGATCCCGTCGCCCGGGACAGCCTGTGGCAATTGATGGTAGATCTGGCGCGCAAGGACAAGGTGACGATCTTCATATCGACGCACTTCATGAACGAAGCGGGACGCTGCGATCGCATTTCGCTGATGCACTCAGGGCATGTATTGGTTACCGGTGTCCCGTCGGATTTGGTGCGACAGCGCGGGGCCTTGACGCTCGAGGACGCCTTTATTGGATATTTGGAGGATGCCGGCGCTCGCGGTCCGGAGGTTGCGAAAACAACGAAGTCTCCCCAACCGATCCAGATCGTCCTGCCCACGGGAGGAGCCTTCTTCAGTTTCGGCCGCGCTTGGAGCTACAGTCTGCGCGAGACGTTGGAACTCAAGCGTGATCCGGTGCGTGCGACCATGGCTCTCTTGGGGACCGCGATCCTTATGTTCGTCGTCGGATACGGAATCAGTCTTGATGTGGAAAACCTGACCTATGCCGTACTGGATCGGGATCAGACGACGCTTAGCCAGAACTATGCCCTGAATCTCTCGGGCTCGCGGTACTTCCTTGAGCGCCCTCCGATCACGGACTTCGCCGACCTCGATCGGCGGATGCGGGCCGGTGAACTCTCGCTGGCGATCGAGATTCCTCCAGGTTTCGCCCGCGATGTGCAGCGGGGGGATGCGGTGCAGATTGGCGCGTGGATCGATGGAGCGATGCCCGCACGTGCCGAGACAGTTCAAGGATATGTGCAGGGAATGCACCAGGGATGGCTGACGGAAATGGCCACACATCGGCTGGGACAGGATGCCGCCACCGGTGTTGCCCCGGCTACGATTGAAGTCCGCTTTCGTTACAATCCTGACGTTAGGAGTCTGCCTTCCATCGTCCCTGCGGTGATTCCGATGCTGTTGCTGATGATTCCGGCCATGCTTACTGCGCTGTCGGTCGTTCGTGAAAAGGAACTCGGTTCGATCGTGAACCTCTACGTAACCCCGGTGACGCGGAGCGAGTTTCTCCTCGGCAAGCAACTGCCCTATATCGTGCTGGCGATGTTCAACTACGGGCTGATGGTTCTGTTGGCTATCACGCTTTTCCACGTGCCTGTCAAAGGCAGCTTTCTGACGCTGACCGGAGCCGCGTTCCTATTCGTGATCTTTTCGACCGGATTCGGACTCTTCGCCTCCACTTTCACACGCAGCCAGATTGCGGCGCTCTTCATGACGATGATTGGGACGATGATTCCCTCCATTCAGTTTGCGGGAATGCTGAACCCCGTTTCCTCGCTGGAAGGAGTTGGCGCATTCATCGGCCATGTTTACCCGGCTTCGCATTTTCTTACGATCTGCCGTGGGGTATTTAACAAGGCTCTCGGATTTTCCGGTCTTCATGCTTCGTTTTGGCCGTTGCTTCTGGCTGGGCCGGTTATCCTTGGCCTTTCCATCGTGTTGCTGAAAAAACAGGAATCCTGACCGTGTCCTATCTAGCCACGATTTACCGCCTGGGTGTGAAGGAGCTGTGGAGCCTCGCCCGGGATCCGATCATGTTGGTTCTGATCGCCTACACCTTCACGGTGTCGATCTACGTCGCAGCGACGGCGATGCCGGAGACGTTGCATAACACACCGCTGGCCATCGTCGACGAGGATAGCTCGCCGCTGTCGGCACGCATCGCCTCTGCCTTTTCCCCGCCTCGCTTCAATTCCCCGGCGATGATCCCGTTATCCCAAATCGACTCCGGCATGGATGCCGGCGACTACACTTTTGTCTTGGATATTCCGCCTGACTTTCAGCGGGACGTTCTGGCGGGAAAATCGCCCGCGGTTCAGCTTAACGTCGACGCTACGCGCATGACGCAGGCATTTACGGGCAGCAGCTACGTCCAGCAGATCTTGCAGGGTGAGGTGGTCGAGTTTGTTCAGCGCTATCGGGGCAGTGCGCCGTCGGCGGTGGAGTTGGCGCTGCGTGTGCGCTTCAATCCCAATCTGGAAGAGGCTTGGTTCGGGTCTTTGATGGAGATCATCAATAACGTGACCATGTTGTCGATCATTCTGACCGGAGCGGCTCTGATCCGCGAACGCGAGCATGGCACCATCGAACACCTGCTGGTGATGCCGATCACGCCAGCCGAGATCATGTTGGCCAAGATTTGGGCGATGGGGCTGGTGGTGTTGCTGGCTGCCGCTCTCTCTCTCATCTTTGTGGTGCAGGGCGTCTTGAGGGTGCCAATCGAAGGCTCCGTGATGCTGTTCTTGGCCGGAGCGGCACTGCATCTTTTCGCCACCAACTCGATCGGGATCTTCATGGCGACCATGGCACGTTCGATGCCCCAGTTTGGCATGTTGGCGGTGTTGGTCTTACTTCCCTTGCAGATGCTCTCAGGCGGGACGTCGCCGCGTGAAAGCATGCCTTGGTTTGTTCAGGAGATGATGCTCTTAGCGCCCACCACCCACTTCGTGGCTCTGGGGCAAGCCATTCTCTACCGTGGCGCCGGCCTCGACGTGGTATGGCCGCAATTTCTTGCGCTAGCTGGGATCGGAGGCACGTTCTTCGTTATCGCGCTGTACCGCTTTCGCAAGGCCATCAGTCAGATGGCCTAGTAGGAGCACCCCAAGACAAGCCGATCAGCTTGAAGTGGGGTGAATAAGGGTGGCGGCTACTGCTGGGAGTCCGATTCGCGGCGATCCTTTTGCTCGGCTACCTGGGCGGCTTGGAGCATTTGATCGTGTTCGGCTTCACTGACGCCCTCCTCGACGAGCTGGGCACTTGCACTCCGGCCATCCTCGTCTTCGTCTTCGCTCGCGGATTCGGGGGTCTTGTGCCCGGTGGATGCCAGCGCGGGATCCCAGGGGTTCGGGTCGGGTATCGCTTCTAGCATCGCCTCTTGCGGATCAATGTCCGATCCCCCCGTCAGTTCACGCTTGGCTTGATCGTAATCGGCCTGTGTCGGGGCGTGATTGGCGATCAGGGCCAGTTCCTCTCCTCGCGCGCGAACCATTTCGTCGGTGACCGGTCCGATCCCGACGGCGTTCTCGGTGAGAATGCCTTTGTAGAGGGGATTGGTGTTCACGAGTTGAAAATCAATCGGGTGTGGGAGGCGGGCTTGGATTTGAAGCTCTCCCGATCGTCAGCGTCGAGCCAATCGAACGTGGTCGTCTTTTCGGGGTTAAGTCCGAGCTTCTGGCAGTTGTTGATGAAGGCGGTTCGCCGTTCCGGATTCTTCATCGGGCTGGCGGCCTCCGCTTCGTCCGACCAAGCCTTGATCTCGGCCGCCGTTTTCGGCGTGCCGTTGGCTTGGAGCCAGGCTCCGACTTCCTCGTCGCTCGAATTTCGGACGGCGGCCGTGAATTGCTCGCCGTTGATCCCCTTGAAGTCGAAAAGGGTCTTGTCGAGGGGGCAGTCGTAATGATATTCGCCGAGCGTGTTTGTCAGGCTGGCTCGGCATTTGTCGAGGGTACGCCGGGCGATGGCGAAGCCGGAGATGCGGTCGCGCGGGCTGTGGGGGGCTTGCTGAGAGAGGTCTCGGGTCGTGGTGTGTTTATTCATGTTTTTCCTTTTGCTTATGAGGGAATCGAATCCTACTTGTGTGCCTGAGCATGGGCTTCGACGAACCACAGCCATTTGTCGATGCCGCGGGAAATCTCGGTGAAGAGATCGGCGGTGTCGGCGTCGTCGAGATCGGTCGCTTCGTTGATCGCATTGCGTGCTTCGTAGCCGAACGCGGAAAGGGCCGTAGAGACGGCAGAGACATGGGCGGTTCCCTCGGAGATCTCAATGGGGTATTCCTCGAGGATCGAGTGGGTAGCGGAGAGACGAACCGTTCCTTCGGCGACGCCGCCGAGCTGAACGATGCGCTCGGCGATCAGGTCGACGTAGGATTCGACCGATTCGGCCACCTTGTCGAAGAGTTCGTGGAGGCCGATGAAGTTGGGGCCCTTCACGTTCCAGTGCGCCTGCTTCATCTGCATTTGCAAGTCGACGGCATCGGCCAGACGACGATTCATCAGCGCGTTGAGATCGGCGCGGCGATCCTGGGTGATGTCGTTCTCGGTCTTGTACATCTTGGGCTCTTCATTCCCGGTTTCGGCGGAGGGAGCGGCTTCGGTGCGTTTTTTTTGTAAATCCATGGGAAAGAGTAGCCTTGCCAGGGGAGGGGAGCCATGGGGTGTAACCCTACTGGGGGAGCCTCTTCTTTTTTTCAGAGGGCGAAGGGTTATCTTCGGGATACGTCTTGGTGCTGGGCCAGAGAAGCCGCCAAGGTTGTCGTTTCAGGGTGTCTGTCAGTTGTTCCGTGTTGTCGATCACCTTGGGAATATTGGATCGATTTAGGGTCTCCATGAAGGTCTTGGCATTCTGGAGGGTGAGGGAGAGGTCGGAATTAGGGCCGGTAAGTCGCGTGATGTTATTGCTTACGGCTTCGGATAGGCCGGGCACGCGTTCCCCCACAAATAGGGCATGGTTTTCGGCCAACCCCGACGTTTCATCTCCGTGAACGAAATCAATTACTTGCTGTCCCATGAGGCTCTGTTGGGACAAGTGGACGGTGACATGGCGATAGATCTCAGCATCCCTTGCCACTCGTATATCGATCAAGACCTCGTAATCCGGATGTCCCGGTGGCCGTTGTGCCATTGGCACGGGGGAATGGAGTGCGGTGACTTTGCCTATCTCGCGCCCCGCAAGAAGAACCGAGGCGCCGGGTCGAATTCCGTCGGCGTTATCGTAGTAGATTCGATAGGAGTGGAGCGGTTTGATGAGGCCTGGCATTCCAATGAGGACCAATACGGTGATAAAGATCCCGAAGGTCACAAGCACAAGGATTCCCGTTGCGATCTCGTTTTTATGAATTTGCATGGCTACTCCTTGGCGTTTCCGTGATCCGAGTAGGACGAGAGAAACTGATTGATGATGGGGATGGATGAACGTCGGAATGTCTCCGGTGCCGCTTCGAGAATGATTTTCCCTTCGTGAAGAAAAGCCATGCGGGTGGCTACGGTAAAGGCGCTCTCCATTTGATGGGTGACGACAATGGAGGTGACTTTCTGGTGCTCGCGCAACCGGACGATGAGATCGTCGATGAGGCGGCTGTTGATGGGGTCGAGCCCGGCAGAGGGCTCGTCGAAGAGGACGAGTTCGGGATCGAGAGCGAGGGCGCGAGCCAGGCTGACTCTCTTCTGCATGCCTCCGCTGAGTTCGGAGGGGAGTTTCTCCCCGGAATCCTTCAAGCCCACGAGGTCAAGCTTCTGATCGACGATTTCGGCAATCTCCTTGTCGCTTTTGTCCGTAAGCTCGCTCAGCGGAAGGCCTATGTTTTGGCGAACGTTCATCGAGCTGAGGAGAGCCGCATTCTGATAGACCATGCCCATATGGGTCCGGGCCCGGTTCAATTCGGGTCGGGAAAGACGGGTCATATCGGCCCCCTTGAATAAGATGGCTCCCGCACTGGGCTTCAGTAGTCCGAGCAGGAGGTTCAGCAGGGTGCTCTTGCCCCCACCACTCAAGCCCATGATGACGAGAACTTCCCGAGCCTCGACCGAGATGTCGACACCGTCGAGAATCACCTTGTCTCCGAATTGCAGCTTCACGCCGCGCATCTCGACGATTTTGTCCTGTGTGGCTCTCATGGGAAGAAGAGGACGATGAAAACGTTGCAGAACGAATCGCAGATGATCACGGCGCTGATGGCTGTGACCACGCTGGAGGTGGTGGCAGTGCCAACCCCGGCGGCACCGCCCCGTACTGAAAGCCCCTTGTAACAGGCAATCAATCCGATGATTGCGCCGAAGAGGAAGCTTTTCACGATGCCGGCCATCAGGTCTTTGACCAAAAGGTTCGCGATCACCTGGTCGTAGAAGAATCCATAGCTGATTTGCAGCATGAGGTCGGAGATGAAAGCCGCGCCACAGATGCCGGCGACGACTGAAATAACGGTCAGGCAAGGGGTCAGGAAGAAGATGGCGAGAATCCGGGGGGTGACCAGATAGCGCAGCGCTCCAATCCCCATTCCCTCGATGGCGGCGACTTCACCCCCGGCCGTCATGGCCCCTAATTCTGCGGTGTAAGCAGCCCCTATGCGGGATGCCAGGACAATGCCGGTGAACAGCGGTCCCATCTCTCGCGTGAAGGAAACGGAGGCGACAGCCGGAACCAGCGTGACGAGGCCGAAGAACTGGAGCTGATATCCGGTCAATAAAGCCATGGTCAGCCCGACGAACACCGAAAGAAGAATGACCATCGGCACGGAACCGACTCCGGCGCGGTTGCTCTCCTCGAAGAAATGCTCAAGGCGGACCGGGGTTCGATGGGCTTTGATGCGCTCCATCGTTTCCGAAACCGTTTCCCGTACCATCCAGACTAGGCTGCCAAGCTCTTTCAGGAGAGAGAGGGTGAATGCGCCAAGTTTTAGGATCAAAATGGTCTCGTAGCGGTCTCCTTTGCTTCAAGAGGCTCGGCTTCTAATGGCCTGAGGCTACGCGAACCTCTCGCCGAGAGTATGGGGTTAAGACCCCATGGCGGACGAGCTGCCTTCTCCCCCTATACTTTATGTGGCCGTACGGAATCAGAATGGGAGGCCCGAGTGGAAAAGAGAATGGCCGTAACGCGGCATGGGAAGTGAAACGCGCATTATGATAAACATCGAAAGCAGCCCCCTTTGCCTTTACCTCATTCGTCATGGTGAAACCGCTTGGTCGATCTCCAGTCGACACACCAGCACGACAGATCTTCCTTTGACCGAGCATGGTGAGGAAGAGGCCCTCCTACTTGAGAAGCGGCTGCGCGATGTGAAATTCACCCGGGTTCTTACCAGCCCGAGACAGCGCGCTCGGCGGACGTGCGTCTTAGCGGGGCTCGATGCCACTGCCGAAATCGATCAGGACTTGGCGGAGTGGAATTACGGCGATTACGAAGGACGCCATTCGATCGACATTCTGGCGGAAAGGCCGGACTGGGATATCTTCACGGAAGGTTGTTTTGGTGGAGAAATGCCCGGGCAGGTTTCCGCTCGAGCCGATGAACTGATCGCTCGGTTACGCCTGTTGAAGGGAAACGTTGCGCTTTTCTCGCACGGTCAATTCGGATGCGTCTTCGCGGCCCGATGGATTGGCCTCCCCGTAGTGCAGAGTCGGCATTTCGTAATCGGGACGGCCTCTCTCAGTATCCTAAGCTATGACCCCCACCATCCGCAGGTGCCCGTCATAGCTCGATGGAATACCGCTTCGTCCGAGGCTCCGGCAGCCCCTTTTCTCCATCTTGGAGACGTAAGGACGATGAAACAGCGGGCCCTCGATCGATGGGAGAACGAAGGAGGAGAGATTCCTACGGCTGGATTAGCTCCGGTCCAAGCCCCGGCCAGAACCGACTCCAATCAAGCCGATGTAATTGAACAGGCCATTGGGCCTTCCACTTAATAGATATGAAAAACAAACAGACAGACGTTGTCGAGATGGTCAAAGAACGAATCATTTCCGCGATCCGTGGAGCGGAAAACATCGTCGAGGCGATTGTCGATACGGTTCACGGTAGTCTGATCAAACTCATCGAGAATGTCGGCATGGCAGGCGAGGGGGCGACTGACGCCGTCGCCGGAGTAGTGAGCGGGGTTATTCACGGTGCCGTGCAGGTTGGCGCCGATCTGAATCACGCGACGAAGGGGGTCGTGATCGGGGTGTTACGCGGAACAAAGGAAGTGGGTGACGATGCCCTGAATACCATTCGTCATACGGCCCACGTCGCTATTCGGGATACAGCGAAGGTCGGTGGCAATATCGAGGATGCAGTCGTTGGACTGATTGAAGGGGCAGTCGAAAGCGCCATCTTATTGGAACTTCGTGTGGAGGCGGCTGCCGCGGCAGCCGCCGATGGGGCGATGCAGGCTGCCGGCCAGGCGGGACCGGCCACCGTTCATACGGTTCGAGCCGCGGTAAGAAAACCTGTTTTGGGCGTTAAAATGACCCATAAAAAGCCGCACAAACTGCCTGATCTGAACGTCACGGAGGCAGCGTCTAAAGGCGCTGTTCCAAAACGGCTTCGACTTCTTAAGGCCGAAGAGTTGGTGACCTTTGGTGATTTTTTTGAGGAGTGCGGCGGGTTTGAACTATGGGACGGCCCCAGAGGGTTCAGAGCCGATTCGTTCATCAAGCCGATCTATCGGCTGCGAGAAAGTCCCTTAGTGGGAGATGCGGCCCCCATATCGCTGATTCTTGGCGGCTGAGTGAACAACTATTGAGGCAACGTCACAATATGGCTGCCCGATCCTTTCCTCTGTCCAAGGTCTATGGCTTGCTCGAGCCGGGGCCGGTGGTTATGGTCACGACCGTCGGCAAAGGGCGACCCGACATCATGACGATGTCGTGGCATACCATGGTCGAGTTCGAACCGCCACTTGTTGCCTGCGTTATCAGCAATCGCAATTATTCCTTCGGTCTATTGCGGGAAAGCAAGGAATGTGTGATCGGCATCCCCGCGGTGGAGATAGCTGAAAAAGTCGTGGGATGTGGCAATACGTCGGGTGTGAAGTTGGACAAGTTTAAGAAATTCGGCCTTACGCCGAGGTCTGCCTCGCTGGTGGCCGCCCCTCTCATTGCGGAGTGCTTCGCCAATCTCGAATGCCGAGTGGTCGATACGACGCTGGTGAACAAGTATTGCCTGTTTCTCCTGGAAGTCGTCAAGGCATGGGTCGACCCGAAGGTGAAAAATCCAAAGACGATTCATCATCTCGGAAATGGCAATTTCATGGTTGCCGGTGAAAGGATCAAGTTAAAGTCGAAGATGAAGTAGGGCGATGACCAAGGCGGTCCTTGTCTGTCTTTCATCTCAAGGGTATACTTAGATATCGTGAATCACTGCGGGAGGAAAAGAGGCTCGCAGTGCGTTCAGGATAGCCAAAACGTCGACGACCTCCTGGGCCAGGGCACCGTTCACCGGGCTTAAATAGCCCATGGAGGCGAAGGCCATGCCCAGGATGCTCAGTGCCATGCCGCCGACTGCGCTTTGCAGCGCGATCACCCGCATCCGATGGCTGATGTGCATGAATTCATCCACCTTCTCGAGTGAGTTGTCCATAATGACGACCCCGGCTGCTGCCGCCGTCACGTCGCTGTTCTGGCCAATGGCCATCCCCACGGTAGCGACCATCATGGCCGGTGCGTCGTTAATCCCGTCACCGACATAGAGCGTTTTCGCTTCGGCGGTTTCTTTCCGAACGATGGCCAGTTTTTCCTCCGGACTCTGTTGGGCGTAGATCTCATCGATGCCGACCTGTTTCGCAAGATAACGGACCTCCGACTCGCGATCCCCGGAGACGATCATCACTCGCGCAAAACGATGTTTCGGCCCCAGATGATTCACGAAGGACCGGCTTTCCGTGCGCGGCGCATCTCGGAAGTGGAGAACTCCGGCATAGCGGTTGTCGATGGCCACGACGCATTCGAGTCCGCTGGTAACCGGGGGAAGTTGATCGCTTCCGGGAACCTGATCCAATATGAGCTGCTTGCGGCTGCTCACTTGAACTCGGCGTCCGCTAACCGATCCTCTCAAACCCTGGCCGGGAGGTTCGCTGACCTCAGAGGCTTCCGGGAGCTGCACTGAGCGCTCCTTCGCTGCCGCGAGGATGGCCCGGGCCAGTGGGTGTTTTGAATAACGCTCTAAACCCGCCACGAGAGCGAGTACTTCCTTTGGTTCAAACCCTGAGGCGATCTGCTGCTCGGTGAGCTTCGGCTCTCCATAGGTCAATGTTCCGGTTTTGTCGAAGATCGCGGTACGGCATTCCGCAATCTGCTCCAGAACGATGGGGCTTTTGACGATAATAGAGCGACGGGCGCAGAGGGAAATCGATCCGATGATGGCGATGGGTATTCCGATGAGGAGAGGACAAGGGGTGGCGATTACCAGAACGGCGAGGAAACGCGCGGCTTCCCCGCTGAGGAACCAGGCAAGAAGGGCTATGGCCAATGCCGTCGGCGTATAAATCGCGCCCAAGCGGTCCCCCAGGCGTCGCAATTGAGGGCGTTCAGCTTTGGACTCCTGCATCACTTCCATGATCTTCGCGTAGCGCGAGTCGGCCGCGCCCTTGGCGGCCCGAATCGTCAGGACCGACTCCCCATTGATGGCGCCGGAGATCACGGTGGAGCCGGAAATCTTGGTGATCTGGAACGGCTCGCCGGTGAGGTAGGACTCGTCCATCACGCCCCGCCCATCGATCACCACGCCATCGACCGGGCAGATGTCATGAGGATAGATCAGAAGAATGTCGCCCACGACAACTGAGGGCAGCCCGACATCGACGATTCCCGAATCTTCCTTCCGATGCGCAATCGAAGGCATTCGCTTGGCCAGGGCAGACAATACCGAAGAGGCGCTACACAGAGCATAGCTCTCCAAGGCCTCGCCCCCTGCCAGCATCAGGACGATGATGGAACCTGCCAAGTATTCACCGAGGATAACGGAGGTGATAATCGAAATCCCTCCGAGAAGATCGGAACCGAACTCCCGTTTCAGGGTTTTCCGAAGCAGGTCGTAGAGAAGGGGTAAACCGCCGAGAGTGAGCGCGGCCAGTAGGGGTATCCGATATGTGTCCGAGGCGGCATGGAAGACGAAGCGCAGGACCAGATGTAAGAGAATGGCCCCGAGGGAGAGTACCGCAATGACGGTACTCTTTCGGCCCCAGTAGGTGGAAAACGTCCCACTGAATGGAAACGCGACAGGAACCGCATGAGTCGTGCTCGCGGGAGGTGGCTCCGAAGGAGTTTTCATGGTTGGAGTATTTTTCGGTTGATGTGAGGGACGCACCCCTCCGCAACAACAGAGTACAGGGAAGCATTGGCTGTGCTATGGGGTGTTCACCTCACTTTGTGGATGTCTGGGCACGATCCCCATTACCCTTGCATTCCGGTTCTTTCTCAAGTCGGGTTATACCCCATAGTGGGAAATTCCCAGGTTCGGGAGGATTAGGTCAGCAACACACCATGAGCTATCAAAGCATTAATCCGTACGACGGAAAAACGGGCAAGACATTCGAAGAATCGACCGATTCCCAGTTGGAAAAGGCAATTGAAATGGCGGCAGGATGCTTCGAGCATTGAGGCATAGGTCGTTCGCCGAGCGGGCCGCCGTGGTCAATACGGCGGCCGATATTCTCTGCTCTCGCATCGATGAGTTCGCCTCCCTTGTTACGCTGGAGATGGGAAAGCTCATCGCCGAGGCTCGTGGAGAGGTGCTACTGAGTGCTGACATTCTTCATTACTATGCGAAGCATGCCGAAACGTTTCTCGCACCGAGGACTCTTTCAACGGTTGCGGGTGATGCAGTGATTGAAAACGCGCCGTTTGGGGTTCTCTTCGGCGTGCAGCCGTGGAATTTCCCCTACTACCAGTTGGCTCGCTTCGCCGCGCCCAATCTGATGGCGGGCAATGTCGTCATGGTGAAGCACGCCGGGTGCGTCCCTCAGTGCGCCATCGCCTTTGAAGATCTATGGCTTGAGGCGGGAGCCCCGCCCGGTGCCTACACGAACTTGCTGATTTCGCATGATCAGGTGAACCGTGTCATTGATGACCCGCGGATCAAGGGGGTGGCCTTGACCGGAAGTGTGGAGGCCGGGAAACGCGTCGCGGGAAGAGCGGGGATGAATCTTAAGAAGTCGACGATGGAATTGGGGGGCAGCGACGCCTTCATCGTCCTGGAGGATGCGGACCTCGACAAGACGGTCGCGTGGGCGCTCTGGGGCAAGATGAACAACATGGGACAGTGCTGTGTCGCGGCCAAGAGGTTCATCGTCGTCGAGGCGGTGGCCGACCGTTTTCTTCATCAGTTTCAAACGGCCATGGAAGCCCTCAAGCCAGGTGATCCGATGGATGAGGCGACGACACTAGGGCCGCTTTCCACCGAGTCAGCCTTGGTCCATTTGCTGGAACAGGTTCAGACGGCGAGGAACGCCGGCGCCACCCTGCTTATGGGAGGCAATCGGATCGAACGCCCCGGCTCATTTATGGAGGCGACCATCTTGGCCGATATCACGCGGGACAACCCCGCCTTTCGGGAAGAGTTCTTCGGCCCGGTCGCCCTCTTTTTCCGGGTCAAGGACGAGGATGCGGCGGTGGCGCTGGCCAACGATTCCGAGTTCGGGCTTGGCGGCTCGGTTTTCACCCGGGATGTCGCTCGCGGCAAGCGGGTCGCAAGTCGCATCGACACGGGAATGGTTTTTGTGAATCACCCGACATGGACGACGCCGGAATTGCCGTTTGGCGGCATCAAGAACTCGGGCTACGGCCGAGAACTTTCAAGCATGGGCATCGAGGAGTTCGTGAACAAGAAACTGGTGTACGTCACCTCGATCGACGCCCCCGCTTAGAAAATCGCCACACGAAGGGATGAACGTATAGGAAGTCGAAGCGGTTGGCGGCTTCGATCATCGGGAATGAGGTCTCGATGTCTCCTTGTGCACTATCGACCGTGTCGAGGTCGGTCCCGTGATCCACCTCTTCCTTTTCTGCGACGAGAGCCGCCGCCGCTATGCCGAACTGGGGCGACGCGGCCAGATGCCGGTACGTGAATTTATCGATAGGGCCTTAAGTCAGGATTTTGCAACGGGCGCCGGAGAGAAGGGGGTGTGCGTCCCAGCCTCCGTTATTGAGGCGTTTCCCGAAGTCGCCTCGTTGCTGGCAGCTCGAGGTATTCCCATCCTGCCACCCCCTCCCGGATTTCGTTCTGTCGTTAGGGCCGTTCGTGAATGGGAGGCCGACATCATGTGGCCTTTGATCGAGTTCTCTTTCAACGACGCGGTCCCGCGGGTATCCAAGGCCGCTGCTGCGGCAAATCAGGCGCTAAAGAAGGGTCGCGATGGACGAGTCTCTCACGTATCGCTCGCGATTGCTCGTGAACTAAGACAGAGCATGAATTGAGTCATGTTATCGAATTATACGAATGTTATCAAAGTTATCGGCCCACTTGATAACTTTGATAACATTGAACGCTTCCGAGCTAGGACGCGGTCCCGCGGTGATGGAGGACAGCCTTCGTCCGGGTATCTACAGTAATATGGGAGGGCATCTCCGCTTCCTCGACGTATCCTGGGTTAAGGCATAGACACTGCCCTAATTCGGCGCGGAAACTACCCAGATCGGGCGCCTGGTGAAGGTGCCCCGAAAGAAGGTAGTCAGGCTGGAATCGCTCCACCCAAAGACGAATGTGATCGCTGCCGCCGCTATCATTGGGGGTCGCAGCCACCGCCGTATGGACCGGAGGGTTATGAGCCAAAACGATCCAGGGACACCAACTGAGTTCCTGGCGCTTTTGCCAGCCTTGGGTGAGCAAGCTCTCCACCGCGCTTTCCCATGATTCTGTAGGTGCCTCGGAATGCGGAATGCAACTAACCAAGAAGCGCTCCCCTGACAAGGACACGAATTCCTTGCACTCAAGATCTCCGACGACCGAGGGGAATCGCAAGCGATCGGTCCAACAGGGCCCCTCGATACGATTGGTGAACCATCGGCCGCCGTCGTGATTGCCGGAGCACCATGCAAGAGCGGTGCCTTTCTCGGCCTCGGCAGCGAACCATTCCTCAACGAATGCCCTTTGGCGTGGAAGGTCAGGCTGGAAGATATCGAGCAGGTCGCCAGGCAAAGCGACGAGATCGAATTGGGCTACCTGGGTCGATAGCCACGCGAACCATTCCTTTCGATTGTGAAGATCGCCTGCGACTAGGATACGCATAGGCCGAGTCTCGTTTAGAAGCTCTGCACAATCACGTTTGAAACGACACCGTTAGTGAAATAGACGAGGTACTTCTTCTTCTTGGGGGCTGCCTTTTCACTGGCGCTTTGCGCTAGCAATCCACCGAAGGGCAAATAGGCGATGGCGCTGCTCGACCCTTCACGAGCTAAGTCATGTCCGGGGCTGAGGGGTTCGTAAAACCAGACGTCGCCGTTGATCGAATCCGGACTTCCCTTGAGCTTCTTCACCTCGGCTTGGGTCATGCCAAGGGTGAGTCCCCAAGCTCCTTTGCCCTTGGGCTGGCTACCGAGCCCGCCAGAGGAGTCGCCCGAGCCACCGGAGCTTGCCGTCGGAGCCGGAGTGGGCGGTGCTGTCAGCTTCGATATCTTGCTGTCGTAGTCGGCAAGGGTAGGAGCGTCGGTAACGACCTGGATGCGCTCGGAGGTGAGGGGAATAAGTACGCTCACTGGCTTACCGTTATTTCCGTAGACGACGACGAATTCCTGTTCCCCCGCCTTCTCCACCACTTTCACTTCTTTACCGGCCGGGATCTCAGCCTTGCTCGAGAGAAAGAGTCCCGGTCGCGCCGGGGTGATGACTATGACCTTTGAGGAGGCCTTGAGAGCCTCATTTACGCCGCTGAAGGGATTCTCCGGCTTTCCGCAGCCAGCGAGAAGCGGGACCAGGCCCCAGAGCAACATCGATAGGGATATCTCTGCCCAAAGAGGAAATCTTGGCGAAGCCTTTTCGAGCACTTCAGAGACGTGAAGCTGCATAAATGATGGTCTGATTGGTTGACCGAATTACGCCCCATTGCGCCGTGTTCGTCAAATTCAAATCACGGCGTAATAGGGCGTGCCCTCGACGAAGCCCGAAAAAAGTGATCTTGCCGCCTTTGGTAGCAATGTTCGTCGCGTTCGGACCCGCCAGAAGATCTCTCAGGAACGACTGGCCGAGCTGGCCGATCTCAACATCCGCACGGTCCAAAAGATCGAAGCCGGAGACCTGAACGTGCTGGTCACCACCGTTCTTCGGATTCAGCGGGCTCTTAAATCGTTCCCGAACGACTTAGTGCCTCGTTGATTCGCTTCACTGCTTTGCCGGAACGTGTTGCCGTTCGTTTTTTTGGTCGGTTCAGGTCAGCAAGCTGCCGATCTACTAAATCCCGTTCACGTTCCACTTGTTCTTGTTGGCGTTGAAGCTGATCTCGCTGGCTCTCCAGGTCTCTCTGCTTTTGAATCAATTCGGCCTTCGCCCTCAATGCATCCCTTTTATCCTGACACCAGAGTTCTCGAGGGTGTACCGCCATTCCTACCTTTTTGAAAAGCTGAGCGTCTTTGGGTAGAGCCTCCTTTTCAGTGCGAAAAATCGCTTCAACGGACTCCCGAATATCCTCTTTAGTTGGTTTGCTGACGCCATAGCCTTCGAGAGCGGTAAGATCGACATTAGTCCATTCCATTAGGACTGCGACAATGTCATCAATTTCGGCATTCCGCTTCCTTCCCCAACGTCGCTTGGTCAGCTCTTGAAGAAAGTATTCGGTAGGTTCAGCGGCTTTGATCCTTCTAATTACGCCCTCTAATTTGTTCCACTCCACGTAAATGCCCGCGGTTCGCTTAAGCGATAAGAGGACTTCCTTCCGATATCGGCGCTGAAGCAAAGGTTCGAGGAGGCCACATAAGGCCGCCCGACCTAAGGTATCAACCACCTCCTGTCGAACCCCCAAGATCTTGTTGAGATGTGGAGACAACCGCCGGACTTGCCGAATGGTGTTTTCGGCTAAAGACGGTTGTTCATTCGACCTCACGTATGGTGATGACGAATTTTCGGCTGACGGTAAACCGAAGGAGACAAGAAAAAACGGATCTCTGTTTCGGGGGTAGAAACAGAGAAAAGTAGAGTCTTGCGAATAAAGACCTTGCTCTTACCGTGAGCCAGAAGTCCCATGCCTGCTCGCAAGAACGGGAGGGATTTCAAAAAAAGAACAAAGAAAACTCAACGCGGCAAAAAGAAAGGCGCACCGGGTGGAATCGGTGCGCCTTTCTAGGTCCTTTAGGACAGATTCTCTTGGGAGAGGTATCTGTCCGAAAGGTACCTGCGTTGCCGCAGAAAGGCAAGCACAATGGCAAAACGTCATTTCGGGCGTCGTCGTGGTAACAACCAACGAGGCAACCACTGGGAGGCTTACTCCCCCAAGGTCCAACGGATCGTCGAGTTTCAGTCGACGCCGGAATATCTCAACTGGCTTTCTGTAGAAGCCGATCCTGAGATCGTCGGTTTCAAAGAACAGCCTGGGCTGTTTCAGATCGGCAAAGGGGAGGGGAGGCTTATCACCCGGCCAGACATGTTCGTCCTTTACCGTGATGGCCGTCGTGAACTGCGGGAGGTGAAGACCCTTGAGGAGCTGCACGAAGCAGCTCCTCGGGTTCTCCGACAACTCGCGGCGCTGAAAGCCTGTAGCGAGGCGAACGGCATCAATTATCGGGTCGTCCATAGCGGGCATCTCCGGGAACTGCAGGTCCAACTCCAAAACTGGCAACTGGGCGTCTCGCTCATTACTCGAAAAGAAACGGACAACGAACGAGCCATTCGCCTCTTTCTCGAAGACGCGATTCGCATTGTCGGCGCATGCTGCGTCGGCCAATTGGCCAATCTCGGTGCCTGCTCGGAAGGCGATATCTTTCGCCACGTCTTTCGCGCCGCGCACGGCGGTCGCATCCGCACAGACCTTGATCGCAACCCTATGACCCGGAGGACGCTCTTATGGGTCTCGTAATCACAGTCAAACCGGCGGGGGGCCGGTCTCGGGTCGACTGCTCGCTCCTAAACCTCGAAGCGTGGCCTCTCGTCGATCGGGAGGTCATGGATCCGATCGCCCGCGAACGCTTCGATCGGCGGGCAGCAATGGTCCGGCACTACGTGATGGGCGTCCCCATGAAATCGATTCGTGATACCTGGGGTGTCTCGGCGGTCGAGGTGAGGCGCCTCTTTCAGCGCTGCATTGCCCTCCATTACGATGGCCGCATCTACGGATACCGGGCGTTGATCAATCGCGTGCAGCTCAAGCCTTACACACGGCGTGTTCCCTCTGAAGGGGCCTTCGGCACGAAAGCTGGGGAACTTACCAGAGTCTTCGAGACATATCCGCACATCGAGCAAGCCGTCGTGCAGTACTTTCTCGGTCAGTATCCCAAGGGGACAGCCAAGGAAAGTCGGGTGTCGCTCAAAAAGGCTCATTCCCTTTTCGTCGAGCAGTGCCGCATGGCGAAGATCCCCGGGACGGAGTATCCCTTCAACACGAAAGAGCAGGGGCGGAGGGCCATTGGTTTCTTCCTCCGCAGCTTGGCAGCGAAGCAACCCTACCGATATGTCGTCAGCCAAGAGGGAACGGACGCAGCCAAGATGACCTTCGCGGGTGGCCATACGACGAACGACCTTCCCGCAATGCGGCCCTACGCCCGAGTGCTCTTCGATGGTCACCGACTCGATGCGCTGTTCACGTTAGAATATCTCAATCCCCTAGGGATGATGGAGACGAAAATCGTGGAGCGTCCGTGGCTGCTCTTGATCATGGATGCATACAGTCGCGTGATTCTGGCTTGGTCCCTCGTGATCAAAAGCGACTACAACCAAGACGACGTTCTCGAATGCGTTCAGAAGCTGATCACACCCTGGAAAAGTCCGGAACTCACTATTCCGGGCTTGCAGCGGACCAAAGGGTCGGGAATGCCAACCGAGCTCTTCGATAAGCTGCACTGGCGGGTTCCCACCGAGCTGTGGTTGGACAATGCGCGAGCGCATTTCGCTAATCAGGTGCGTGAGAAGCTGGTCGGCGAGATCGGCATCCATGTGAATGCCGGCCCCGTCCGGACGCCGCAGCGGCGAGGGATTCTGGAAAGGCTGTTTCAGACGTTGGAGGAGGACTGCTTCCACCGTCTGCCCTCAACGACGGGCAGCGGCATCTCCGACTCACGTCGGGAATCGGCCGTGCAGAACGCGATCCGCTTCAAGGTCAAGCAGGAGCACCTCGAAGAACTCCTCGACGTCACCATCGGAAACTACAACGCAATGCCTCATACCAGCCTGCACTTCAAAAGCCCGCTGGAGGTCATCGCTCACCATCTCGAACAGGAAAACTCCAATGATCGTTACCTTACCTCCAGACAAGCGGAATAATTTGGCTCTGCTCACCATGTCGGTGATGCGGACAATCCGAGGTGGCCTGGCGACCCGCAGGCGACCGTACATCGCGTTCATGGGCGTCCGATACTCGAACCAGGTCCTGGCACAAGTTCCCACGCTCGCCGGAAAGAAGCTCAAGATCTACGTGAATCGTTCGGATCTCCGGACGCTGAAGGCCTTTTACGAGGATGGGGCGGAGTTCGGGCAGCTAGTCGCGAACGGGGGGTGGGCCCTTCAGGCTCACGATCTGGCCACTCGACAAGCGATCAATTCCCTTCGCCATCTGAAGACACTGCGGCACCTCGAGACAGCAGATCCCGTTGCTGCCTACCTCGATTTCCTCAACGCCCAAGCGGCAAAATCGAAGAGGGCCCGCACGAAGATCGTCGACGTCGAGAAGCGAGCTAGCGCGGGGGAACCTATTAAGGATTCATCCGAGACCTGGTTTGAGAGCGTCAAATCCGAACCGCCGCCAACTCCTTTCCGGGAGGGGGTCCTCGATGACCTATCCCTGGGAACCATCACCTATTAGCCTATGTCCACTCATCCGATCGAAACCGCAAAATATATCCTGCCTACGGCAGCTGTCCGAAGCCTCTACGATGCGACTCGCGAATGGGTCGAAGCGAGGTGTCCTGGAGCCATCATCTGGGGCTATCAGCGCATGGGGAAAACGCGAGCAATTCGCCACCTTCGCCTCGGGTTGAGGTGCGAATGGCCGGATCTCTTTACCTTTGAAATGCCGTGCCGGTCCTATCGCATTTCAGGGGAGGGGAACTTCTTTTCCGACCTCCTCGCCGCAGCTGAACACGCAATCCCAGATTCGGGCTCACCCGCGCAAAAACGGAACCGCCTCATCGAGTTCCTCGTCGACAAAGCCACCTCGACCGGCGAAGACCGCCTGGTTCTCTTTATCGACGATGCCCAGCGGTTGACGGAGATCCAATTCGAATGGCTGATGGACATCCATACCGACCTCGACAAGCGAGGCGTTGCCTTCATCGTCCTCCTCGTCGGTCAGCCGGAGCTCGCAAAACGAAAGGAAGCCTATTGCAAGACGGGCCAGATGCAGATCGTCGGCCGCTTCATGGTCCACAGCCGACGCTTCATGGGGCTCACCTCGGCCCGAGAAGTTCAGCAGTGCCTCAAGGAATACGACACGGCCGAATTTCCTCAAGGTAGCGGATGCTCCTTTTCCCGACATTACTTTCCGAGAGCCTGGAATCAGGGTTGGCGTTTGGCCGACCACGCCCAGGACTTTTGGGAGGCGATCCGTCTCGAGGCCGAAGGAAAGAAGATCGATAAGGTCGACGAGGTCCCGATGGCCTATTTCACCAGAATGGTGGGCATTTTGCTCACCAAGTACGGAGAAAAGGCGGTCTCCGATCCGGAAATCAATGCCGCACGCATCAAGGATATCGTGCGGCGCTCGAACTGCATCGAGGCATTGGTCGCCAAGACCCTATCGGAGGGCAACTCTAAGTGAAGGCTCTAGAGATCAAAGGGCAGGGGAGTCGCCGCCTCCGGGCGTCCCTCTGCCTCCCTACTCCTTGGAGGCGTCCATTCGAATCTGTCTGGTCGATGGCAGCCCGGCTTCCCTTCTTCAATCACTGTAGCTTTCAGAAGATACGGAGATCGATCGGGCACCTCTCAGGAACCGGCGACTGGTGGCGTGTCGATAGCTTCGATCTCGAGGAGCTCTCAGGCGCCCTTGGCTTGGTTCCCGAAGAATCGAAGGAAATGTTCGTTGAGCATCTTCTAGGCGACGAAGCACGGGTTGCTCGAACGTTCGTTCATGTTCGTCCCCGCCAATGCCCAGTCTGCCGGGAGTCCGGCTATCACTCCGTGCTATTCCAGCTCTCGTTCACCGCGCGCTGTCCGATCCATGGGGTGCCCCTAGAGAATAGTGGCCAGCCGGCGTCGCAGCATTTTCGGAGGGAAAGGGAGATCGGGGCAACTCGCCCTCCTCGAAATAGCCAAGTTCCTTTGCCGAAACGTCTCCAACTCTCCTCTACTGAGTGGAGCCGCATGGCCGAAGCATTCGAGTGGGTGAGGGGGCTTTTCGTTCACGAGGAGCTGCCAAGCCGAACTCTAGAGGTCATGGGAGGTGACGGAAGGCTCCTTCGCAGTTGGGTCGTGACTACAGGCCTGCCGGTGCCTTCATGGGTGGATATCGATCCTCACGAAAGAAACGATATACTCGATTTAGAAATTGCGGAAGGTACAGAAGAAGTTCGGAGGCCGAGTAAGAAACTATTGAAGAAAGCGACGTCCATCTACAAGGCGATCGCCAGGCGAATTTGGCGTCGTGAGCTATCGAAGGCTGAGCGGGTTGGCTGCCTGAAAGTTGCAGCTGAATACGATAACAATATCGCAGGCCAAGAGGCTCACTGGTGGGGAGGGGAAATTACGCCGTTGATGGCCGCGTTTTTGAGTTGGAGAACAACCTGGGAGGAAACAAAGCCTCGTTGGCTTTTCGATCAACGCTTTGAATGGGAGCGACAGGAGTCTCCTAGAGCACGCCTTCACCTCATCCTGGGGCGCCGGATCAATGGATGGGACTACTTCTCATGCACGCTTCGAGATCCAGCATCCATGAACGGCAGGAGCATCCGATTGGGCGATGGTGATCGTCTTCGCTTGATGGGAAGAGTCTGCCTTGAATCATTCCGTCGTGCATTAGCCTCTGCCAGTGCTGAGCCCGATCCGAACTACTTTCATCCTGAAGGTGCCATCGGACAGCCTATCGTTTCAGTGAGATTCAGCCTCCTCGTTACTCCTAAACGGACGATCCCATAGTAGCCTATAGTTTTGGCTTATTTTGAACGGTCCGATTTTCATTAGAAATACTATCTGCTGGGTTAGTGCTTTTCACTTTTGGTAGCTCTCGATTAGGGAGTTTCGGGGGTATAAGCCCCTCCGGGATCAATGGCAGGAAGGCATTTTGCACGTCGTCCGGTTGAGACTTTAATCGAGACTGTAGGTATCTGCGGGTCTCATACCATTCGATACTCAGAAGGCTGGCTAGGACTTTCTTCTTATCGATCTGAACATTGCCGGAAGCACTATAAGTAGACAGTAAGTTGTCAATCGCTTCGTGAAGCGGATAGCGATATAGGACAACGCGGATCATCCGATCATTGTCTGGAATATCTGCTAGTTTCTCTAGCAGGAGTAGTCCTATGCGAAGGCCCGTCAAGGGATCAACCTTCCGGAAGATCGTCTGCTGACAATCTTCGTTGCCGGGAAAACTCTCCTGGCACCAATCCCAAAAATCTTGTCCTGAAAAAAGGTCGCTGGACCTGAGCGGTATTGTCTCAATGTGGATTAACGGCTCCATGCGGCCCCACAGTAACCATCGAAGCCTTCGATAAGCGAGGGCGATAAGGTTTCTGGTCTCTCGTAAACGCAAAGAAAGCATTTTCACCGGCACTAAAGGAATGAGTTTCAGCTCCACGGACAGTTACTCCCGCTCGGTTTGGATCTTTCATATTTACTTCGCACAATATTTGTTATGTAAAGTCAAGGGAAGATCGAAATTCTTTTCAACTCTTTGACTAAAAGGGATTTTCAGAATCCGCCACCATTGCAAGTTTTGCCGCAGATCGCTCGTTTTTATCAAAATCCGAAAACGACCTTACAGGGGTGTAAGATTTCCTGACCTCGGCGAGGTAGGCCCGCGAAGGCCCCTGAATGTCCCCGAACGCCATGTAGTTTTGCCGATACCCCCGGTAGGTCCGGTAGTCAATCTTTTTGCCCCGAGTCTCAAAGGCTAGCTGCCGGGTAAAGTCGGACTCCACAACGATGTCAGACACCTTGGTATGGTCCCATGTCCCGACCGGCGACCAGCGACGGCACCCAGCATGGAAGTCTTTCCAATGCTGCTTGCCCAAGTACTTTTCGAGATACCCCACGGCACCCTTGTCGCACTTCATGACGTGGACCCTCCCTATGCCATACTTGGACCCGATCCGGCGAACGAGGCCGACCGGGAGACGCTGGTTAAGGATGGCGTGATAGTGGAGGCCGTGTGTCTTATGGTGCTCGGCAACCTTCACACCGCGGATGAGATCTGGAAAGTGGCCGGTGAAGTCCACCCAAAACCGGTTCCACGTCCGCGAGTAATACCAATCGGGCATGGCTTCCTTAAAGGTGAACGTCCAAAAGTAGAGGACTTCGTAACGGGCAAAGAGCTTGTCGCAGGTGAGTTGAAAGGCCACGAGGGATTTGTTCACAGGGCTTCTTAACGGTTTAGATATAGAACAAGGTTAGGGCGGCGGCGCTGCGCGCCGCTCGCCCCTTCCTCTCATTAGATTACAGGCGTTGAGGGGCCCTCACTGGACCGTCTCCCCTTTCCTCACGGGCTCACCATCGACTTCCATTAGGGTAACCGTCACCACATCTTGGAATGTCTGCCTCACATGCTCTTTGCCAACCGGCACCCAAAGGAATCGGTTCTCCTGATCCTGAACCCTCGTTTTGATGGAATCAACTAACACCTGAGGGACCGGCGTTAGACCGCATTCCCCAACCACGTCGGCACCTACGGCCGTTTCGTTCGTATCTGCCTGAGAGTTCGACAGAAGGTAACTGAGCGAAATTCCTTCCGTGAGAATGCATGGTGTCATCTTGACGATGAGCCCAATCTTGCGCCTCTCCGTGTTGGTAGTGGTGGCCGTCGTCGTCGTCGTCGCATTCGTGGTTATCTGCTCCGAATACTGGTTGAACGCTGTCTCTACCCCATGCGTAAGCGTGGCCTCCGTGTGCATCTTTAGCTTTGCCCTTACCTTAAACGACCCCTGAGCCAAGATGCCGGATAGCTTATCCCATGCTAGACCCATGGCACCGATAGCCGGTGAGGCTGTGACCGCGACCGCAGACGGCAACGACAGGTTGAGCTTCCATTGAGACAGGGCCGCCGAAATGCTGTAACCGCTATCGTCATCGCTCGACAGCTCCACTATATCGACCTGAACCTTACATCGGTGTAAGGGCACGTCCCGGGCCTTTAGCGATCCGATGCGCGAATCTCTTTCGCTGACAGGGCAAATGACCGTGACGGAATTGGACCCTTTATCAATGACAGCCCCCTCCCCTAAGGCTTCCGGGACTGGCCTGTTGTCGAAACAATAGGTGAAGACAACCTTTGGCTCATCCTTCTTCCCGTCGCCGTCCCCCTTCCCTGTCTTCGAGTCCGATGCCTTCCCTTGCGTTGCCTTCCCTCCCCCTGCATCGAAAAACGTATGCTGCTTCATGATAAGAACCCCGGTCACGACGACCAGGGCGAACAGGATGATCACCTTCATAGACTTTGTTTGCCCAAATAGATGAGCATTCCGAAAAGGACGACCGTTAGGGAAACCTCCAAAGTTTTCCTAACGAGGATCGCCGTTGTTTTCTTTTTGTTTTTAACGACCTTCGACGTTTTGTTTTCGATTAAGAAATCGTGGTTCATGAGAAGCTGTTCGGACTCGTAGAGGTCGAAAATCTCCTTCTTCCGAGGGACGAACGTCCGATCCATGACGGTTTTGCCGTCGTAATCGACGAGGATTTCCAGCGTATGCGGTAGCGGGTAGACCTGCCCGAAGCCCGGTGCCTTCATCTTTTGAAGGTCACGGAACCGGTAGTAGCTTTGCGCGAGTCGCCGGAATTGAGCGTCTATGTTCGCGGCGTCCTGTGTGATAAAGACGACATCGACGAAGAATTTCCGGTGTTGCGTCAGCCACACCAGATTGCGTTTTAGAAGCTCATGCGTCGTCTTCCAGTCCCGCGAGTTGTACCAGATATGCGCCTCATCGAGGTAAATCTTATTGGTGCATGCTCGCGTGCCCCGAGGGATCAAGGACGGCATATCGTGCGCGAGCTTGGAGCCGTCCTCGTAGTAGACCAACGAGTCGGGCGGAACCTCAACGCCCCACCGGTCAAAGACGTATGCCCTCACCTTCTCCGGGTAGAGGAAAATGTTCGTATGAACGATGGAGCCCGCCGCCAAATCCTTGCAGATGTTCTCTACCGCTCGGTAGCTCTTGCCCCCGCCGGGCCGCCCCTCGTAAACGTGGATCATGTCGCCTTAAGCGGTATCAGCTTATAGACGCTGATAGCCCATCGGATGACGAAGCACGTTCCGCTAACGGTAAGGACTTGAACGATGGCCGCACACATGGCCTCTACAGGGAGATACTGAATAGCCCATGACCCTACGGGCCCAGCCACAGCAAGCAGACTAGACCAATCGAAATGCGTAACCGCCCCTACACTTGGTTGAGCCAATGTCGAAACGGTAGGGATCAGATTAGACCAATACTGATACGCCATCGTAATGGCCGTATAGACGAGCGAATACAGGAAGCTGATAACCGCAAAAATCAATGCGGCCTTACCGCCGATCCAGTCCGAAATCTTCTCAAGAAAATCGATCATATGCTTTCAACGGTTTCACGAGCGACGGAGTAGCTACGCATACAGGCAAGGAAAGTGACCATGAGGCCCAAGACTGTCTTGATGGCAGACCCTCCCGCTATTTGAGGCAGTGAAACGGTTATATTCTGCCCAGCGACCTTGACGTTAAACGGGCCGACCGTAGGAGCGCCCCCGGCTATCGAGAACGTGCCTGACGAGCTAAAGGAACTCCCGGAGTAAGTGCCTTGGTCATTGACGAGAAAGTTATAGATGTTGGGCGCGTCGTTTCCCCCACTGTCCAACTGACTACTAAGAGCATCGGCGGCAGAACCGGCTTGATCCAAGCCACTCCCCCACCCCGTCCCATTTATGAAATCGCTGAACTTGTCCTTAAACGTCTTGATGTCGGTATCAACGGTGTTGACCGCCGAAATGATCCCGGAAGCATCGAAACCGCCACTGCCACCCGACCCCGACGAACTACCACCCGACCCGGAACCAGCACCAGACCCCGCTGCCCCGGACGTGTTCGCCGCAATCTGATCCGTCCCGACCTTGATTGCGTTAAGGACCGTCATCGTCTCGGCGTGGTTGTCGTTGAGGAGCCCGGTATACCAATTCACCTCCTGCTGTTGCTGGTTATAAAGCTGTGTCAGACGCTCAATGATTTTATCGAATTTCCCATCGTAGTTGTGCTCATTGATCATGACTTCCGCCTGTCCGTCGCCCGACGAAACGAAAATGTCGCCCGAGTTGTCAGTCGGCGACGGCCCGCCGTTATCCGACGGGCTAAGCGGCGCTGAAAATACGGTATCGGCCCTCAACGCCGAGACAGATGCCACGCACAGCAGCAGACAAGCGCCAAGAAGACGCCGATTGAGAACTCGAAACTTGCTTGTAGAGAACATAGGAGATCGATGATTTGGGTTGCTTGGTCTGCGCTCATTCGCTGATCCTCGTTAAAATGCTTCCCACGGAGAAGAAGCCGTAGACGGTGAGGAAGAGTCCCGCAGCGGACGAGAACCCCAAGACGACGTTTTCCATATAGAGAGGGGTGAAACTTACAGGGGTGTAAGAAACGGGGGAGGTTACCCTCCCCCGTAGTAATCGCCGGATTACTTCGCGGTGCTCTTGAACATCCGCGTCAGGAAGCGGACGCCCCAGAGGGTCGCGGCGACGCCGAGCGCGATCGGGAGGATCGTCAGCATGTCGGCCTGGATGCCCTGGATGGCGGTCGTGTAGGAGGTGACGTAGCTGGAGCCGGTATCGGCGTGCGCGGCAGTGGCACCGGCGATGCTGAGGCCGACGACGCCAACGGCGGCGATCTTCGAGCGGACCTTGTTGATGAGGTTCTTCATGTTTGTTTTTCCTTTCTTTGTTGGTTGGTTTCTCGATCCCACACGGGACCGAAAATTATTTGTCTCCAACGGACGTCCAGAAACGCCACAGGCGGAGAAGGATGAAGCGCCCAATGAACAGGACGGACACCCAGAAAATTGCGATATGTAAGGGGTTCATGCGGAGCGTTTAGTATGCGTTTATATTATAATACGGGTGAATAAATGTTAAGGTAAATCAATGATTATAAGCGTGTTACAAATTTTATGCCAGAACGAGTCTGGCGCGATAAGCAAGCAAATCGACGCAATGGAGAGAGACCGGCCTCCCGGCCTAGAAGCCCCGAGCCCTCCCGGTTAGGCGGGCGTTCGTCGCGCCAAAGGATTGGCACTCCTCGGCGCGTTCCGCATGGGGAAACGAGGGTTAAACCCCCCGGCCTCTTTGAGGGGGGTTTAACGCCCTAGGACGCGAAGCGTGAGGCTATCGCGCAGATGGTTCGCTAGTGGCGAACGGGGAACTAGCTCCGACGGAGCCAAGCCAGCGTAAAGAGGATGATCGCTGCCGAAACTTCGAGGATCACCGCTCCGATATGTTCCTGAATGACGCTCATCCCAAGGAATGTTTAAAAGTTTGAATAATCTTAGGGGCAAAGAGAGAGGGGAGGAAACCCCTCCCCTCTCCGGCTCTGTCCGGGACTTAGCCTAGAATACCGCTCCCTCCCGGAAGGGGCTAGGATTTTCTTAGTTTTCGAGAGCTTCGATGTCTCCCGAAATGATGGTGACGCCCGATTCCTCGCGCATGCCGCGCACGCGAACGACGACGGGGGTGCCCGACTTGAACGGCGGGATATACTTGTTCACGTCGAAATCGTCGTCCTTGTACTCGAAGACCTGAACGGGCTTCGTGGACGTGGTGACCCAAGCGCGGGTCGTAGCGTAGGTCTTGAGACGGCCCGTCTCCTTGTCCTTATAGTTGCGCCGCTCGGCAGAGGCGTTGAGGAAGGAGCCAATCAAGACGGCATTGCCCGCTTGAACTTCGTTGAGGATGCTTTCGCGTTTCATTTCTGTGTTACGTTTTGTTGAGGTTTGTTTTTTTCTCTGACGGAGAAAATTTTAGTTAAGTCCCTGCATCGGGATGACGATAACGCGGTAATTTCCGATCACCGCATGCGCAACGCCTCCCTTTTGTTTAAATGTTTTAAGAAACGACTTGTTCTCAAAACCCCGACGCAGGAAGTCGGGAACGAAGTCCAACTTATCGAGGCGAAGGACGGACACGAGTTTCGACACGAGTGCGTTCGGACTCTCATCCAGCTCAGGCTGCGGGGCATCGTTGACACCCTCGCCCGGGTTGCCGTCGCCTTCCTCCTCGTCGGCAGGTTCCGAAGTCGAAGCCGTCGTATCTGCCGGGTGCTCGTTCGCAGCCCTCTCCCCTCCCCGAGCCAAACGGAGGGCCGAACGGAAGCCGAGGCCCTCGCTAAGAAACTTTTGAAAAATCTCATCAGAGACGAAAGCGACTCGTTTAACCTCCGAAATTCGGGAGTAATTATATCCCGCCGCCGACAGCAAAACAGTGACCTCTTTAGGGGCCAATTGATGACGACGAATTTCGATGCACAAGGCCATATAACACATGACCGCGTTCGACTCCGCGCTACGGGCACTGAACGCCGCATCAAGAACCGCCTTGTGTCCCTCACTCAAAGGCGTATCAAGCTCCTTAGAGCATGTTTCCTTGGCTTCACGCTCTTTGATGTAAGGAAAGTGAACTTTCAAACCCTCACAATTAGCGGCAATCTGGCGAGCCGTGAGGGGCTTTTCTTTGGACTTCTGCGATGCGAGAGGCATAATCATACTCCTAGTTATTCGGTCTTTTTTGATCGAATTAAACCCCATATTTAAAAAGGTTTAATCTAAGAGCACGGTACTCTATTTGTTATGTAAAGGACGGCAACCGCACACGGAGCGCCGTAGGAACGTCACCTGTCCGACGACGTAAAACTCATCGGATTAGCGCAGGTAAAACTCAACGGTTCTCGAACGTTGATCGATTCCATCAAATTTTTATCAACGAGGCAGGATCACAAGCAGTTCGTTAGGAGCAAGAATCCTCCGCATTCGACCGTCATCAGGTCTGCTGGCGGGCATCCTCGCCCTTGGAAAAAATCCCGCCTCCTCGCTATCAGTATTGCTTTGATCGTATTCGCCTCCATCGCGATATGGGATGGCGCAGCGCATATCTCCGTGATCTTGTAGACAGAGTTAAGAGTGCGAATGATCTCGCCCTCATAGTTGAGAATTGGAGTCGAGATGAAATGACCCAGGGCGAAGCGCCCATCTTTCACGACTTCGGACATCACCCCTTCTGCTCGTCCGTTACATAACAAAGCGTTCGTGCGAAGTGATTCCGGGCACGGATGCCGCCAACGTGCGTCCGGGCTAAGGATGCCAGCGCGGGACGCGGACGGCCCCCGGCAACACGGGGCATCCCTCGCGCCGCGCGGCGCGGCAACTCGGTCTGCTATGACGAATCACGCACGGGGAGGGCAGGGCTGGGCGATGGGGTAATCGCCTCGCTACGGTCCTCCTAGACCTCGGAACGGGGTGTGCTGGCCGGATGGGTGGGGGTAGGCCGTGAGGATGTCCCCTTAACGGTCACGCTGCGTGTGATCCGGGGCGGGGCACACGCCAAACGCCACGGATTCGGGTAGGACTCCCCTGCCCTTTTGGAGGAAGGAAGAGGGTGATTTTTTTCAATTTAGGTCAATTCCATCCGGTATCCGAGGCGGATAACACGACCGGGCTTCACCGGGCCGAAGAGAATACGCCGGACGGTGCTGGGCTGGCCGTCGTGATTCTTGTAGGAACACTCCTTCACGCCGAGCAAGACGGTGCCCGCCTCGGGAGTCAGGCGGAGGGTCAATCCTTCCCGCTCGATCGAGGCCTTTCCCTGTTCGATCCGCACGCGGCCCGTTGTGATGACGGCATCCTCGATTCCCTCGATGCGGCTGAGGGAAAATTCGTCCTCGATGGAGACGCTGCCGCTTCGTTTATCGAAGCGGAGGGTTCGCAGGAAACGGCGGCATCCCGCCGCCTTCGGGTAGCACTTGGACGCATCGAGGGCGAACTCGGCCCTCTCCTCGCCGAGGTGGCAGCGGAGGACCCGCGCGGCGTGTTCCCTGCCCTCTTTCTGCTCCCAGAGGCCGATGACCGGGAGGGAGTGGCCCTCGGTCCGGGCGGCGAGGAACTCGTACCGTCGGGGGCCGAAATAATCGCGTTCGTATTCCGGGTAGCCGATCTCGGAAATCAGGTCGATCCCGTCAACGTTGACGAGGTAGCTGCCGCAATCGTTGTGGTTGTGGAATTCGGCGTTGTGTCCCGCCTTCGCCGCGACGTCCCAGACGTGGTTTTTCCGGTCGACGCCCCGGGCCACCATGACGCCGAGGACGGGAAGGAAGATGTCGGGCTTGCGTGAAAGGACGCGGTTTCCCCCCTTCGCCTTCGCTTTCCGCGGCGCGCGCAACAAAAGGCGGCCCAGCTGGAAGAGGTCGCAACGCTCCGAATCGAAATTCATCCCGTCCCGCCACAGCAGGCCGTAGTTCTCCCGCGCCTTCTCCCGGTTTTCCTCCTGATTGAGGCGTTCTCCCAAATAGGAGAGGAGCGCGGGCCGGAGGACGGCCTGTCCCGATCCGTCGGCGAAATTGACGAGGCGGCCTCCCGCGAGCGAGGTCGCCGCGCCGAAGCGGGCGATGTGGTACGCCTTCGGGCAGCCGGAGAAAAGCGAAAGGGCACCCGCGGTCCGGGTTTCGAGCTGTTCGTTGAGGGTCGTGAACCAGCCGAAGCCGTATTGCCAATAGGCGGGTCCCTCCGAGGTGCCGCCGTCTTTGCCGAATCCCTTGAGGAAGTGCCGCAGATGGCTCCGGGCAGTCCAGAGCAGTTCGGCGAGGTCGACGGGACGATCGATCTGGGAGAGGGCGGCACCGAGGACTCCCTGATGGCAGACGGCGTTCCAATTGCCCTGGCTTTGGGTCCACCAGAGGTCCCGGTGGTTCATCGCGTAGTTTCCGAAGATATCGCGATCGAGCCGGGTGCGGATACGCTGGGCGAGCTGATCGGGTATGATCGGCCCGAGGAGGTCGAGCATCTCGGCCATCAGGTTCGCGGTCTCGGCGCAGAAGAGATCGATGGTCCGGGAGTCCTTGCCTGTCGGATTGTTCACATGGGCGGGCAGGGCCCAGGAGGCCTCGTCGAGGATTTCCTCCAGCTTGCGGAGAGCGGAGCGGCGCAGGGAGGCGGCTCCCCTCGCCGATTCCCTCGGACTGAGGAGCAGGGCGATCACCACGCGGGCGAGGCGGCGGCGGCGCTCGAAGTAGACCTGCTCGAAGCGGAGCCGGTTGCCGGTGCGGTGGTAGAGGGCGTAGAGGCGGTCGTTCAGGCGGGGCAAGGGAAGGGTCTTTTCCCGTTCCGCCCGGCCCTTGAGAATCGGCAGCCACCGGGCCGCGAGGGGTGTCCCCGCCGCCCGCACCCATTCGGGAGAGCCGAGCGGGGGAAGGAGCGGACGGCGCGGGGCGTCCGCCACGATCCGGAGGAGGGACGCCTGCGTCAGGGGGCTGTTCAGGAGGTTGATTCCCTTGCGGGCCGGAATCGAGGTCATGGGAGACTCAGCCCCTTTCATCGAGATTCCGGTGGTCCCGTACCGTGCCGTCGTCGAGGTGGTTGACCCGCTCGCCGCCCAGGTGGGTGAAGAAGCGGCCGATTCCCCTCACCCCGCCCCAGGTGAACCAGATCCCGGTCACGATCGCGAAGAAGACCGGGAACCCGAATCCGACGACGTGCCAGAACGAGGGCCAGACCGTCTTGGGCCACGGCGAAAGGTAGTTCCACGTCGTCCCGACGATGAACAGGAGGGTGAAGCAGAGGCTCCAGGCGAAGAGAAGGCCCGCCGTCCACTTGTCCCCCTTGGAGAAGTTCTCGTCGATCCCGATGAGGCGGCTGAGCCAATGGCGCTTCGCCTGCGAGGGGGCGTCACCCGTCGTCTTCGGATCTTCCGCGATGGCGTAGGCTCCGCGATGGAGAAGGCGATCCATGTTGAAGTCCCCCTTGTTCGTCAGGAGGGAGACGACGACATAGAGGAGGATGGAGATGAAGGTGACGCTGAACGAGATCTGGACTCCGTTGAGCGGGAAGTGGGGATTCATCTGGCGTGCGATGATCCCGCCGACCGAGAGGGTCGAGCCCGCGAAGAGCGCCGCCCAGGCCCCCGCCGCCGTGCCCTTCTTCCAGTAGAGACCGCCGATGATCGCCGCGCCGACCCCTCCCACATAGATCGCCGTCGTCACCGACCACCACATCACGATGTAATCGACCTGCCGGTAGAGCGCCCCGAAGAGGAAGGCGAAGAGGGCGACCCCGATGATCGAGCAGCGCAGGACGAAGAGATGCTGCCTCGGCCCGAAGGGCTTCTTCCGAAGCGGGACGAGGACATCCTGGACGAAGATGCTCCCCCAGGAGTGGAGATGGGTGGCGTCGCCTCCGAAGACCCCCATCAGGAAGATCGCGCAAAGCACGCCCTTGATCCCCATCGGCAACAGCTGGCCGACGGCGATCGGCATCCGCATCTGGTCCTGCACCTTCGGATCGGAGATCTGCCCGACGGCCTCATTGACCGAGGCGGCCCCGGCGGCGAAATGGGGGTGGTTGAGGAAGGTCATCGCGCAGACGGCCATGAGGGTGATGACGGCACCCTTTCCCATTTCACGCCACCGACTCAGGACGTTGCCCATCCGGGCCTCGTGGGGGGTGAGGGCGGCGCTCTGATACCCGGCGGCGTTCTGCCAGGCCATCGTGCCGTAGATCGTGACGACGAGGCCCATGAGGACGTACCCGATGTTGAAGTCCTTCACCGCATGGGTGTCGAACGGGTTCAGGAACGACTGGCCGACGGGCCGGGCGCTGAGGACCGAGACGATTTCGTTCCAATTGAAGAGCGCCAGGAGGGCGAGGATGATGACGATGTAGAAGAGCTGGGCGACGATCCCCTCCAGGCAATTGATGATGATGATGGTGACGAGCCCGCCGGAGAGGGCGACGAAGAGCGAGATCGAGAGGAAGAGGGCCATCAGGAAGACGTAGGTCGGCGCCGTCACGCCGAGGAGGGTGACATGTTCCGGCATGCCCCAGAAGTAGGCAAGACACCGCGCCCCGACGGCGGGGATGATGCCGAAGTTGAGTATCCCCGCGAAGAAGGCGAGGCCGCCGGTGAAGAGCCGGAATCCCTTGCTGTAGCGCAGCTCGAAGAACTGGGCGAGGGTCAGCGCCCGCGTTTCCCGGTAGCGATAAATGACGAAGCCGGAGATGCTGACGATAAGGCCGACCGGCCCGGAGAGCCAGCCCCACCAGCCCAGGGCGTAACCCGAGTGGGAGAAGACCTCGAACACGGCGACGAAGACGACGGCCCCGGCCTGCAGCTCCCCGCCCGCGATCGAGAGGAGATAGCGGTCGGCGACGCGCCCCCCCGACATGAAGTCGGCGACGCTGCGGACATATTTCCGGCAATAGAGGCCGACGAGGAAAACCAGGATAACAGGGGTGAGGGCAACGATCCAATCGAGTGAGGTCATAAAGGGAGAAGAGGGGGTGGAAAGAGAGGGGCGACTATTCCCGGACGACTTCGAGTTGCTTGTCGACGATCTGGCCGGTGTAGCGGTCGATCGCCACATGGAGCCAGTAATGGCGTTCCCCCTCGACGACGAACTTGTCGAGGGAATTGGCCGTCGAGGGATAGCGGCCGACTTGCGCGATGAGGTCGATGAGGAGGTTCCAGGTCCGGGTGTTGGCGCAATCGGCGAGCGCCCGGACGACTCCCTCCCGCTCGCTCTTGATCGTCGAGATCTTGGCCAGGGAGGCGTCGGCCATGAGCCGCGTCACCAGCTCGGAGCGGTTCGCGAAGGGGGCGGCCTTGGACAGGGCGATGACGGCGTCGGCGATGCTGTTCGCGTTGTCGGAGGAGATCGTCGTGCCGCTCCCGCCGCTCCCCTGGGTCGCCCCCGCGATGACGGCGGAGAGGACACTTTTCTGCCTCGTGTTCGGATTCAGCCGCCCGCCGAGGACGGGCTGCCCTCCGTTGAGGGAGAAGAGATCGAGGAGGGCCGCGTCGGCGCTGGAGGCGGTGAAGAAATCGAGCGTCTTCCAGGGAAGGTCGCGGAAGACGTAGCCGAGTTCCCCGACGGAGCGGAAGGGGCGGTTCAGGATGACGGGACGGGCCGTGGAGGCGCCGAGGACGAGGGGAGAGGGCGAGGCGTACAGCGCGTCGCCGGGGCGGGCCTGGGCGTCGAGGTCGGCATAGACGGGGTTGCCCGCGGTCTGCGGATTCGCCGTCCCGCCGCCCGGGTTGTTCGCGGCCCACAGGTCGAGGCGGTAGGGATTGGCCGAGCTGACGGTGCCCTTGAAGGGAGGGTTGCTGTCGATGCGGCTATTGACGTCGGTGTAGCTGGAGGGGGAGGCGGGGGTGATGCTGGAGCTTCCCGAGACTACGTCGTACTCGGAGCTTTGGCCGGAGCCGAAGCGTCCGGTGCGGGGATCGGACTTCGCCGCCGCGTACCATTTCGAGGCCTGCAGCGTATTGGAGAGCGAAAGCCAGGGCGCCATCCGAAAACCCGAGTAGGCCGAGGGCGTGTCGGGGCCGACGAAGGTGCCGTAGGTGTGGTAGGTGCCGCCCGGCTTGTCCAGGAACTGGATGCGGTAGGTGATCGACGGCTTCCAGTAGAGGTAGAGCGCCGTCTTCGCCGCCATCGCCGCGGAGAAGGTCAGCGAATTGACGACGTAGGTGTTGTCGGGAATGCCGACCATGTCCCGGAGGGGGAGCTGGGCGCTCATCGTCGGCTCGCGGTAATCGGTCGAGGGATTGGCGAGGGGGACGCTGATGATGCCGCCGCTCGGAAGCTCGCCGAAGAATTCCGGAAAGGCCCCGCTGGTCCAGGCGGCGGTCTTGCCGTTCCAATACCACGTGGGACTGGTGGTGGTGCCGTCGGCCTTCTTGGTCGTGACCACCGCTCCCAATTGATAGAAATCGGAGGTGGTCGACATGCTGCTCGACGTCCCGTTGACGTAGACGGGCGAGAGCTGGATGCCTTCGGGATAGGCGCCGGTATTCGACGCCAGCGATTGGTGCGGGTTCCAGAGCTGGAAGGCGGCGGTGGTCTTGTAGACGCCGGCGGCGGCGAGGTTTCCAGGCCCTGCGATCGTGTAGAGGAATTTGTTGATGTAGGGGAGATCCTCGATGCCGTAGACGCTGTCCCCCGTCGCCGTCGGCGTCAGGGTGATCGTCGTGGGATAGTTGTCGGAATCCCACTGGTCGATGATGTTTGCGCCGATTTTCAGGACCTGGAGGATCGTCTTCGTGTCGTAATCGGTGAAGGTCGTGTATTGGGCGGTATCTCCCCTCCCCCCACCTTTCCCCAGGGAGCCGTAGAGGATCCCCGCCTGGAGGAGCTCGAAGAAATCGGGCTCGCGGTTCTTCTGCGCCACGTCGTTCAGGGAAAGGATGCTCCCGGCGGTGTGGGCGTATTTGGCGTTCGTCGTCGGATAGCTCCAATGCCGGTAGTAGCCGACCGAATCGTTCACGGCATCGAGGCCGAAATACCGCGCGATGTCGTCCTTGTCCTGGTCGCTGAGGGAGGCGTAGCCCTGCATCTTTTCCAGCAGGGCGAGTTTTTCGAGCGGGAAGCGGCTCTTCACGAGGGGTTCCCCCTTGACCGCCGTGCTGCCGTCGGCCCGGGTGAAGGGGCTCGCGACCTGGGCCCGCAGGACGAAGGGATTGTAGATCGTCGAGCCGGTCTGGTATTGGGCCGTCTTGTAATTGTAGGGCGCGGCGTAATCGACGGTGGGGCCGTACGTCGGCCCGTTCACCTCGCGGCTGAAGGTGCCGAGATATTGGAGCGCGCCCTGGAGCTTCGTCTGCTCGGTCGAGCTCGTCGAGATCCCCTTCTGGAAGAGCTTGATCAGCTGCTGGCGATTGATGACGGCATGGTCGCCGTTGCCGTTGAAGGTGTTCGTCGTGGTCGTCAGGAAGTTGTTCGTCGTCGCCACCTGGGTCTGGTACCGGCTGGCGGCGGCGGTATCGAAGGTGAAGTTCGGAAAGTTCCCCGCGGGCTGGATGCTGCCGTAATTCCGCCATCCGACGATCTGGTTGATCTGCTGCGCCGTCAGGGAAAGCTGCCGGAGGTCGGCGTAGCTGAGCCCGCCCTTGGAGCCGTATTGGTCGGCCGTGGCGCTGGAGGGGTAGCCGGCCGCATTCATGTCGAGGAGGCTGCCCTCGTCATAGATCGCATAAGCATACCGGCCGATGGCGTAGGCGGTGTTTTGCGGCGAGGAATCGGCGAGGCTCTTCGTCCACGCCGCTCCCGAGGCGGGGCCGCCCCGGGTCACGACCACCCAATCGGGCGCGACGAAGCCGGAGGCCGGGGTGCTGTCGCCCGGAGCATTCGCCCCGGCAAGGGGGAGGAGGTAATGGGCGTTCCAGCGGGCGAGGGTGACGGAGCGGCCGTTGTTCGAGGCGGCGGTCGAGATCGAGGCGGCAGCCCGGGTGGGCGTGTCGGAATGACTGCTGCGGCGAAGGAGATTGGGGAGGGTCTCGTACCGGGACGGAACGGCGTAGGTCGCCGAAGTCGGGACGTAGACGGTGTTCGTCCCCGTGCCGTAGGGGGTCGAGTGGGCGATGATCTCCTGCTTGAGATCGTCGACGACGATGCCGAGGGCGGTGTCCCCCAGCAGCTCGACCTTCGTCCCGTTGGCGTTGGCGTTCGAGATCTGCCGCTCCGTCGCCGCCCGCAGGAGAAAGGTGACGGTCAGCCCTGCGATGAGGACAACGAAGCAGAGGACGAGGATGATCGCGGCCCCGCGCTCACGCAGGGCGGGACGACGGGATGCGAACGAATTCATGGCATGCATCGCGATGGGTTAGTTCAGGTAGAAGAACCGCTGGTAGACGCGGACCGACGAGGCCGTCATCGGGTTCATCCCCCCCGCCTTGAAAACGGAGGCGTTTCCCGCCGCCGTCGTCCAGGAGCCGATGACGGGCGATCCGGCAAAATCGGGGAGCAAGGGAATCGACCGGGTGAGCGCGCCGACCTGGATCGTCGCCCGCGCCTTGGGATGGAGGAGGGCCAGGGAGACGACGACGGCCTTCACGTCCTGCAGGCCGAGCGGCGTCCAGAACGCCGCCTTCGTCGAGGCCCGGACACACCGGTAGGCGACCTGCGATTGGGCATTGTACCAACGGGAGCCCGGGGCATAGCCGGCGGAGGCATCGTCGGTCGCCTGCGGGGCGACGGCGGCGGCGAAATTGCCCTTGGCCCCCGAATTGCGGATCACCGGCGTGACCGCGAAAGTGCCGTCCTTCAGCAGGAAGCAGAATTCCATGCGGAAGACCTGGTCGCCGATGACGTCCCAGGGCGAGGGATTCGAGGTGTTCGGGTTCGACGAGTTGTTGTTCGGATTGGCGAGGGTCTTGGAGAAGGCGTCCCTGATCAGCGTCGGGAGGAAGAGGACCGACCTCCCCTGCCCGCTCGTGCCGGTCTGGGAGGAGACGTCGACCCAATGGAGGCCGAGGCCGAGGCGCTCCAACTCGACCCGGGCGCCGCCGGAGATGCCGTCGCTGACGCGGTAGCCGATCAGGGAGACGCCGCTCAGCGTCGACTCCCCCGTCCCGGCGGGATCGCCGGAGGAGATATGGCCCGAGGCCTCGCTGTAGAAATAGAAGGAGTCGTTTCCGTTCTGGCTGAGGAACGCATAATTGACGTCGGCCCGGCTGGAGATCGCCGCGAAATCGGCGGCCATCTTCGAGAAGATCAGCCGCGCCTGGTTGTCGGAATCGCTCCGCTTGCTCGCGTTCGAGGTCGTCGCGCTCAGGCTGCTCACCAGCTGGGCGACCAGCAGGATGATGCAGAGGAGGACGCCGATCGAGACCATGATCTCGACCAGCGTGAAGCCTCTCTTGTTCCCCCTCGGGGCCGGGCGGCGGGCCCGCTCGATAGGGTGGGAAAGCGTCTCCATCGCCATGCTAATTGTTGTCGACCGGGACGATGACATCGGCCGAGCCCAGGACGTTCCCCCCCGATGCCTGCGGCGGCCAGCTGACGGTGACCCGGAGGGCCGTCATCGTCGTCGAGATCTTGACCGGCTCGATGTCGGCCTTGTATCCGGGCTTGCCCGGCTGGAGGCCGGTCACCGTCTCCGATTCGTCGAAGTAGAGCGTCTGCCCGCCCGAGGCCGTCGTGCGGATGCCGAAGCGGGGGGAGACTCCCGTCGTCGCGGTCGTCGAGCGGATGTCGGCGGAGATCGCCGTGATGAGGCTCATCGCCCCGGTCTGGGTCGTCGAGCTGCGATTGCTGTTCAGGCCGACGGGAAGCAGCCCGAGGAGCGGGAGCAGGGCGAGCGAGACGATGCCGATGGCGATCACGACCTCGACCAGCGAGAAGGCCGCCGTCTTCCTGAGATACGGTTTCATGGCCGGTACAGGGTCGTCTGACCGGTGAGCCCGCTCACGTCGAGGGCGATGAGGTTGGCGGCATTGTCGGCATGGGTGCCGTGTGCGGCGCGGACGGCGATCTCGAGATTGACGGAGGGATTCGCCAGCGAGCCGACGTTCGAGATCGCCTCGCCCTGGGGGTTGAACTGGACGATCCCGTTGGCCCCCGCCCCGGCACTCCCTCCGAAGGTGTAGAGGGTGCTTCCCGAGAGCGGATAGCCGAAGGAGAAGAGCGAGACTCCCGATGCCAGGCCGATCAGGTCCCCCTGCTGGATGATGCGGGCAGCCCGCTTGCCGACGGCCTGCGCGGAGGCGTCGACGACGTGGACGTTCTCCAGTTTGATGAGCTTGCCGATCTGGATCAGGCTGGCGGAGGGCAACGTTTGGGCTTCCTGGTTTTCCGCGTTCGCCTTGCTGTAGATCGAGGTGCCGTCCTTCGAGGCGACGACGCAGATCACGATCCGGCCCGCGCCCGGCTGGGCGGAGTTGCGCGAGGAGGGCTTCGTCCCGTCTTCCTCGAAGATGCCGACCCAGGTGTAGGTGTTGTTGGCGACCGCGTAGGTCCGGGCCTGCTCGAACGCGCCCTGGATCGCGACGGAGGCGGCGGTGACGTTTCCGCTGAGGCTGGTGATCACCGGGGCCACCAGGACGAAGAGGACCGTCATGATCGCCAGGACGACCATGACCTCGATCAGCGTGAAACCCCGGCCCGAAGATTTTCCCGAAGGAGGAAAGGCGAAAGGCCGGGGGAACCGAAGGGATTTCATGGGGACGAGGACAAGATGCCGGACGCTCTTTCCGGGGACGCGGCCTTGCGGACAAGCGAGGGGGACACAGAATGGGACAGGCATCCTTTTCCTTTCCCAGATTGCGCTCCCACCCCCCGAAGAAGGAAGGGAATTAGTGCTCCTCCTCGGGTAATAAGTCTTTTTTCATCGGCTCGATAGGGGCATTCATCCGGGCCTCATAGAGGGTATTACCTACTTTTCGGATCGAGTCGCGGAGCTCGGGATAAGCCGCGCCCGTCACGTCGGCCAAGCCGATCTGGAAGTTCTCCCCGTCGGAGACCCGCCCCGTGAGGGCCTGGGAGTTGTATTGGAACCAATGGGCACCGACGCAGGCCGGATTGGAGAGGGCGCTGGCCAGGTAGTTCTCGTAGCGGACTCCGCGGTCCTGCTGGTCCCCGGCCCACCGGTTGCCGGTGCCGAACATGCCGCGATCGAGCGCGCCGAAGTGGAATTCCCCCACGATGAAGGGCTTGTCGATCCCGGCGACCCGGCGGCCGGTGACGCCGTACTCGTAGACGTTGAAGCTGACGACGTCGCAGTATTGCGAGGCGACGGAGACAACTTCGGGACGCACGACCTGGAGGAAGCGGCAGCCGAGATAGAGTTGGCTGGGGGCGACCTTCTTCAGCTCGTCCCGGCAGGTCTCGAAGTAGGTTTCGAGCACCCGCTTGTAGAAGGAGGCGGCCTCGTCGGCGATGCCGTCGACCTTGAGCGGATTCTTGTTCGCCAGCACGGCATCCCAGCCCGCGAACTTGGCGCCGGTCAGGCGGTTGAACTCGCCCACGGTGGAATACCGGCGCTTGAGATCCTCGACCCATTCGATCTTGGAGGGGTTTTCCTTCGCTTCCAGGGCGAGGTCGGAGACGAAGGCCGTCGCGCCGGGGAAGTTGATCTCGTTGTCGAGGAAGATGCCGATGCACCAGGGATCGTTGAAGGCGTCGGAGCGGGTCGCGAGCGCCTTCTCGACATTCGGGCGGAAGGTGGGACTGAACACGTCGGGGAGGTGCTTCGGGAGGACGGTGTCCCGCTTGTACTCGATGTCGACGACGTAGGCGGTCTTCCGCACCCGGGTGAAATCGCCGTTCGACCACGCGCCCATCGTGTTCATTCCCCAGCTGGCGAGGCGGCGAACGGAGAGGTCCCGGTAGGCGTTCTTCCAATCGCTGCCGAACTTCCGGTAGAGATTCGCCTGGGTGTAGGTGAAGTTCCCTTCCTTCCCCATGAACTGGGCCAGGGGCGAGTCGGAGGCGGGGAGGTCGGAGAAGAATTTCTCCCGTCCCGCCATCCGCGTATCGGCGCCGCCCAAGCCGCAGCAGGTCACGCCATGGGACCAGAAGAGCCAGCCCTCGGGGTCGACGAGCCACCACTTCCCCTGATATTTCTCGGTGCGGAAGAAGCCGGTCGCCTCCAGGTGGGGGCCCTTCGTCCAGCCGCCGAAGCGGGAGCGGTCGGCGGGAGCGGGATGGTCGGCGAGGTCCTTTTCCTCCTGCCGGGCCGATTCCCGCAAGTCCTCGTCCCTCGTCACCTTGCCGGGCCACGTCTCGTGGATGTATTGGCCGTAGCCGTCGACGAACGGGAAGAACGCCTCGGGATTCGCCTTCAGGAGGGGGGCCACGGGCGGGTGGGAAGCGTAGATGGCGCCGACGGAGAGCTTCACGTCCTGGTCGGAGGGAAGGACCGTGATCCGGATGTCCTCGATCTTCGAGGGGTCGAAGGCGTGGTCGTTGTCGAAGAGGAGGCCGCCGGGACTGCTCTTCATGCCGGGAGCGGGCTTGGGCGGGGAAAAGACGAGGAGCTCGGGATAACGGTCCCGAATCACGTTCTTGCGGACGAAGAGGATGTTCCCGTTCTTCGCCTGCCCGGCGGTGATCCGGCCCGCGAAGGTCTCGATGCCGCCCCAGGCGAGGTCGAGGCTGGTGCGACCCGCGGCGAGGGCGACGCGCTGCGCCTCGGCGGCGCGGGGGTTGTCGATGCGCAACTCATACTGGACGTCGGAGAGCCCCTGATTCTTCAGCTCGAAAACGAGCCGGGTGAATTCGTCGGCGTCGTAAAGGCCCTGCGGAGGCCGGATCTCGACCGAGCCCGAAGTCCCCTTCGGAACCTGGATCAGCAGGTTGCCGTCGGGATAGGAAACCGTCGCCCCCTTCGCGGTTACGGCTCCCGTCTGGCCCAGTTGCCGCCACCCCTCCCCGCCCGGAATCAGCGTCTTGGTCGGCATCTCGACAGGCTGCAGCGGTTCCCCCTGCGCGACGATGGCCAGGAGAAGGAAAGAGAGGGTGGTGAGGAGCAGGGAGGGAGAGGGCTTTTGCATGAAATCAGGTTCGTTCAAAAAAGGAGGGATCGTCCGCCGTCTCTATGCCTGGCAAGTCTGCCTGCGGCGGGCCGCGACGGAAAGCACCGATGCTCCGAGGAGGAGGAGCCAGAGCGGGCCCGGTTCCGGCACTGCGATGGCGGAGAACGTCAGGACGCCGCTCGAGCTGAGCGTGGCCAGGTAATCGGCCGTATCGTACCCCGTGATTGCGAGGCCGGAAACACTGCCGCTGGTGAACCCGCTGAACAGGGTGTAGGCCGAGGCGTAATCGTAACCGGTCCCCAGGGTCAGGGAGAGCGTCCCCCCGGAGATCGTGAACGTCCCCGAGCCGAGGCTGAGGACCTGGTCCTGCGCGGTGCCGATGTCGAAGGCAAGAGTGCCGCCCGTCATGGTGAAGTTCTGCCCGGAGGCGAGCGTGATCGTTCCCGCCGTGCCGACGCCGTTCAGCTGGAGGCCGCCGCTGGAGAGCGTCACCCCGCCCCCGGTGCTCAACGCCGCCTGGGCGATGTTCAGGAAGCCGTTCTGGACGGCCAGGGCGCCGATCGTCCGGTTGGAGACCAGTGTCGCTGCGCTCGACGCAGTGGCGGAGCCGGAATAAAGGAAGGTCGAGGTGGCGCTGATCGTGCCGGTCGCAGTTCCCGCCACGGCGGTCGAGCCGCCGACGCTCAGATTCCCGAGATTGTTCGCCGTCCCGTTCCCGCCCGCCGCCTGGATCGTGACGCTCCCCAGGATCGAGGAGGAGCGGATGTTTGAAATGTCGAACGATCCCGCCTTGACCGTCCCGCTCCCCTGCATGACCCAGTTCACCAGGGTGGTGGTGCCGCTCTGGTTGGCGGGGGCGAGGGCCCCGTTGTTGGTTCCCGCGCTGAGATCGAAGACGTAGCTGGCCGTATCGATGATGTAGTTCTGGGTGTAGCTGCCCGCGCCGTAGGCGCTGTTCGTCGGCATCGCGGCATTCGTCGTCAGCGTCAGGTTGCTCCCGAGGAGGAGGGTGATGCTCGCGCCCCCGGAATGGCCGTCGAAGGTGATCGCCCCGATCGTTCCGGTCGTCGAGCTGATGGTCTTCACCGCCGTGCTGTTCGAGGTGCTGTTGCGGAGGAGGACGGTGCCGATCGAATTCGATCCGATGCTCAGCGATTGGGTGGAGGTGGTCCCCGTGGTCGTGGGCGAGTTCGAGAGGCTGATGCCGATGTTCGTGCTGAAGCTGGTCAGGCCGGAGAGGTCGTTCGTCCCACCGTTCAGGTAGAGCGAGGTGTAGCCCTTGGCAAGCGAGGTGGTGATCGAGCCTCCCGTCGCGATGAAGTTGCCGGTGACCGAGAAGCGGGTGTCCTGGGCTGTCCCCGCCGGGCCGCTCAGGGGCGTACTTCCGATCACCAGCATCCCCGCCGACATCGAGACCGCGCCGGAGATGGTGATCGGATAGGCGACGAAGTTGACCCGGCCTCGCTCGACGTTGACCGTGCCGCCGGCGATTGACAGATTGCCGCTGAAGGTCGATCCGGCCGCCGCCGTGGTGCCCGAAAGGCTGGTGCCGAACTCGAGGACGCCGCCGCTCGCCACGGTCAGGGTTCCCGTCCCGGAGCCGACGGCGAGGGTCAGCGCGGAGTTCGCCGTATAGCTGTCGAGGTAGAGGAGGCTGGTCCCCGCGCTCGCGCCGAGGGTGAAGCTGTTCGCCACGGAGAGGCTGCTCTGCACGCTCAGCTCGTTCGTTGCCCCGCTGGTACTCTGCACGAGGGAAAGCGTTCCGAGAGAGCCGCCCGATCCCGAGCCGTAGACGGAAACCATGGTCCCCGAGGCCACATTCCCCAGGATGGCGGTGTCGCCAGCGCCAGGGAAAGTCGTCCCGGTTCCGGTGGTCGGGCTCCAGTTCGCGGCGGCCGCCCAGCTGGACCCGGAAGCCCCGGCCCATGTGTAAGTGGTTTGCGACCAACCACCCAGCGGCATGAAGACGACCAGGGAGAGGGCCAGCAGCGAAGGGATTTTCATAGGGGAATGAGTTTTCGTTAAATAGCGTCGTTAACACAATAATGTGAGGTTCATCTTGCCGGAAGCCCATTTCAATGCCATCAGTAGCATCATGGAAAAGCGGGTCATCCTGCGTGACGTGGCGTTGAAGGCGGGAGTCCATCTCACGACGGCCGGACGGGCGATGAAGAACGATCCCCGGGTCCGGCCCGAGACCCTGGCCAAGGTCCAACGGATCGCCCAGGAAATGGGCTATGCCCCCGATCCGATGCTCTCCGCCCTCAGTACCTATCGTACGCAGAGCCGCCCTTCCCTCTATCATGGCACCATCGGGTGGATCACCAATTACCCGACGCGAAACGGCTGGCAGCACGAGTCCTTCCGCTATTACCGCCAGGGCGCCGCCGAGGCCCTCACCCGCCACGGCTACCGGCTGGAGGATTTCTGGCTACAGGAGCCGGGATTGACCGCCAAGCGGGCCGTCCAGATCCTGCAAAGCCGGGGCATCCGCGGCCTCCTCATCTGTCCCCTCCCCGGCACCTCCGGCCACCTCAGCCTGAAGTGGGAACGCTTCGCCGCCGTCACCTTCGGCTACACCCTCCTCCGCCCCGAGCTCGACCTGGTCACGACCTCCCACTACCAGAACATGCAGATCTGCATTCGGAACCTCCACCACCTCGGGCACCGCCGCATCGGCTTCGTCACCTGGGAGGAGATGAGCCGACGGCTCCACCAGCAATGGAGCGCAGCCTATCACACGCCGCCCCCCTCGATCGCAAAGGGGAAGGCCCTCCCCATCCTCGACCTGAAGGTCAGGAACGGCCTCTTTTCAGCCCACAACAAGGAGATCTTCTTCAAGTGGTTTGACGCCCATCGCCCCGACGCCGTCATCGTCGTCGACGAGCATATCCTCCATTGGCTGCGCGAGCGCGGCTGCCGGGTCCCCGCCGAGGTCGCCTACGTCTCCCCCGGCCTCCAGGAATCGAACGTCGATCACGCGGGGATCCTCGAGCCGTCGATGGAGATCGGCCGCACCGCCGGGGACTTCCTCGTCGGCAAGCTCAACCGGGGGGAATACGGCATCCCCGCCGTCCCCCGCCGTATCCTCCTCGACGGCTCCTGGCAGAAGGGCAAGACCGTCGAGAAGCGTGCCCGACCTTCCGCAGGGCATCGATGACCCACGTTGCCCTTCCTGCCATTCTGCTCGATGAAGCTTGCAGCCCGCCTATTTCACGACCTCGGACAGTCATTGTCCGACGCCGTAAAACTCAGCGGTTCTTTCAGTCTTCTTGGGTGCTTTTAAGGGAGCCGTCATTTGCCCGCATCTCCAGCGCCATTCCGGAGTTTGCACGCATGACGTAGTGCCGGGGAGGGCGAGGCCAGACTACCGCGAACCAGACCACGATCAGGAAACCGATGAGGCTCCACGAGTAAAAAGCATCGCTGGAATTGGAGAGCGGCTTGAAAATCTGAACCAGCAGGACATAGGTCGCGTTCCGCCAGAGGCAGGGTTGGAAGGGCGGCGACGTTCCCGTGCCGGAGAGGCAGCCCCCCGCTCCGGCGAGGTGGGTAAGGCGAAGGAGAATCCCGAAGAACATGCCCAGGACTACGGCCAGCATGACGACCCCCGCGATGCCGAAGTTCAAAAAGGATTCGCCGAAGAACGAAATACGGAGGCCGAAGTGGTTTTCGGTGTCCAAGCCGACCATCCGGAGGGCGTTGAGGCCGAGGTGCCACTCCTTCTTCTGCGGAAAGAGTCCGCTCGGCACCATGGAAACCATGCCGCCGAGATAGGTCTTTCCCATGAGGGGTTGGAAATCCCAATGACTGAAGACCCATGCGCCGTCGTGGAGGTCGATGATATTGTCCCCGTAGAAGGTCTCCTCGATGCTCGACTCGAGCACGTCGCCCGACTGGAGCTTGGCGACGTTGTTGCGCAGCAGGGCGCTGAATCCGGCCAGGACCGTGAAGCAGCCCAGATAACCGACAAAGAACGCCGCGAGGAGCCAGCGCGGCCACTTCCGCTCCATCGAGAGCAGCGCCGCCGTCGCCATGATTGCGAAGAGGAGGGAAGAGCGTTCCGACGTCAAGATCTGGAGCAGGAGGAGCGCTCCCAAGATCAATCCATCCGGTCCCAGAAACCGGCGCGGCTTCCGGTAGAGCATCACCGAAAGACCTCCGACCATGATGGGGAAGAACGTCTCGGCAAAGTTGTACGTCGCCCGCAGGGGATCAATGATGCCGAGTGCCAGGCGATCCCCCCGTCCCGAGAGGAGCGGGATCGTCCCGGAGTAGATCATCGGAAGGGCGATGAGGAGGGCGCAGAAACAACCTCCCACCCGGAAAACCGTTTCCATCCTGCGATCAAGAACTTCCTGGGGGCGGGGCAGATCGGGCAGGCGGGCGTGAAAGGCTGCGGCGGCGCGGTAGAAGAAAAGCATCGCAAAGAGAAGGACGAAGAAGCCGATCGCGTTGATCAACAGGAGTAGCCCCACCATCTGCAGGATGCCGATGGCTTCCTTCGGGATCTTGTTGGCCGTGGTGCTGATGGCGAAGTAAGCGAAGAGATTGATCGCCTCGAGAGGGAGAAGGAGCGAGAGGAAATCAATGGTCCGATGCCGCCAGACCCACACGAGGGGGCAGAGCAACAGCGCCGAACCTGCCACCGCACACAACGTCGCCAGCCCCGGATCAGGCCACGGGGTGGTGAAGTTCTGGAACAGGGCCGGATCGTAGGTCCCCGTCCAAAGAGAGATCGCCAGGCCGAGCCCGAGAAGGATGACCTCCATCGCAAAGACGTGGCGGAAGCGAAGGGCAAACCCGGAATGAGGCGAACGAGAGATGGGAGGATGCGGCGTAAACAAGATCAAACGGTGACGCACATTCGGGAAAACTCAAAATAGCCACCCTCCCCTTATTTATTAATTCCGAAAACCGAAACCTTCTTTTTCGATCTCGGAGTCGGCCTTTCCATCTTTCCTCTCCCGCGCACTCCTCTTAGGGGAAACCCGTAAGGTGTTCCGCGCAGCGTTCTCTGACGCATGCCTCTGATGTCATACGGCAGCCTTGTCCCATCACCCACTCCACGCCTCCAAAAGCGGAGGCCGCCTACTCCCCCACGGGCATCCATTGCCGCGCTGAAAATTCCCTTCGATTTTTTCGGGACCGCCGTTGCGATCCTTCCGTGTGTTAGGTTACCCGTGAGCCTTCCCTGACTTTCGCTCTTTTCCCACCCACGAAACATGCCCACTCCCCTTCCGCCTCCCTTTCCCGGCGCATTGCCCCCGTCCGCGGTCAACGCCCACGCAATCGCCACCAGAAAGGGCTACGGCATGGGAGAGGCTGCGGCCAGACACGCCCTCCTCCTGCCCCACCCCGCCGCGCCGATTCCGGTCGATTACGTCGCCGACGAAAGCCGCGATCCCACTTTCCAGAACTTCTTCGTCATCGCGAGGGAGCAGATGCATATCTGGCTCATCGGCCTCGCCTTCGGGCTTCTGATGGGGATCGTCATGTATCTGTTCACCCCGCGCACCTATCAGGCCAAAGGCGTCTTCCTTGTCGACCAGATCCCTTTCCAGACCACGGCCGAAAATGCGAACGACGCCGAGACCGCGCGGGAAATGGTGCAGAGCCTCATCCTCAGCATCCCGGGGCGGGAGATCAAGCAGGCCATCGCCCGGCAGCTCGATGTCCTGCCCGGTGCCCTCGCCTTCACCGACAAGGAACCGAAGATTTCCCTCCGCCGTTTCGACTCCGACCGCGCGAACATCCGGATCACCTCCACGCGGAACAGCCGTCTCGGGACGATCGTCGTCGAGTCTCGGAGCCCCGAGTTCGCCACCCGGGTGGTCAATGCCCTCTTCGACCAGCTCATGACGATGAACTCACTCGCCGGACGGTTGGGCGACGTCCAGTCCCAGCTTCTCCTTGCCAGAGGCACGGCGGGGAAGCTTCTCGACAATCTCGCAATCGTGAGCGGGGAACGCCTCAAGCTGGAAGAACAAGTGAGGGAGCTCGACGCATATGCCTCCGATAAATTCCCCCTCGAGGAGTTCCCCACCTTCAGCAATGACGCGACGATCAACAACCTCAAGACCCAGCTCATCCTCGTCGAATCCGAATACGCCTCCCTCGCCTCCCACCTGACGCAAGGAGCCCGCCTCGACGGGAAGCGGGGCGAGGTGCGCGACCTCCGAAGCCAGGTTTCCCGGCAGGGCTTCCACCTTGCCCAGTCCCTCCGCGTCTCCCTCAAAATCAGCCGCACCGAGGAAGGAGTCCTCTCCGGGCAAGTGGCGGAAAACGAGAAAAGCATCAAACAGCTTCAGATGAAAAAGGGCGATCTCGACCGTGCCTTCAGCGAGTTCAACCTCCGCCAGCGCCTCCTTGCCGAAGACAAGCCGGAGGGCGGCGTGGAAAACCAGGCCAGCGTCTTCGCCGTCGTCGATCCCGGACTCGCGGACAAGAAGCCCGCCCGGCCCAGCCTCTTCCTCAACCTCGTCCTCGGCGGTTTTTTCGGCCTCTCCGGAGGCGCGGCCATCGCCTTCCTCATCCATCTGCTCGACTCCCGCCTTCGGGCTCCGATCCAGATCGAACTCGCCACCGGTTTCCCCTGCCTCGCAACGCTTCCCCTTCAGGCCGCCTCGGGACGTCCCCCCACCCACTTCACCGACTCCCCCTCGGACCTCGGTTTCATTCGCGGGCAGCTCTTGCGGGATTCGTTCACCAGCCGGGAAAATCAGATCTTCGCCCTCACCACCGTCGGCGTGGGGGGCGATTCGACCGAGGTTCTGGCCCAGCTCGCCATTCTTCTGGCGAAGTCGGAAAAGAAGACCCTTGTCGTCAGCCTCAACTTCTCCGACAAACGCCTCGCCCGCCGTCTCGGCGTCACCCCGGCCAGCGGCCTCGCCGACTGGCTATTCGCCGATGACGGGATCGAAAAGCACATCGCCTATTCTGCCGTGCAGGAACTGGCGATGATCGATGCCGGAGATTTCGAGGGCGATATCGACAGCCTGATCTCCCGCCGATCCCTTGCACCCGAATTGACCCGGCTGACGGAAAAATGGGATTTCATCCTCATCGACGGCCCTCCGCTCCTGGAGCAGTGGCACCTCCTCCTCGTGGCTCCGCCCAGGACCCAGGTCATCGTGGTTTCAGCCTATCTGGGCGCGACCACGTCGGACCTCCTGCGCCTCGCCGCCCGGGCCGCCACCGCCAGGATGGAAATCTACGGCGTCGTCCTCCAGCGCTGCCCCGACCTGGAGCCGATCAAGGAATGGTTCCTGCGGGCGAAGACATTCGCCGAAAACCTAGGGAGAAGAAGCTCCGCCGCAGCCGCCTGATCGGGTCTCCACGTTTTCGATCCTCTGCCCGATCATGCAATCGACACGGGGAGTAGACCCATAGATATCCACCCGCTTCTTCCTTAATATTGACCCATCCCTTATGATCACCGTCAAAACACCCACCGTCTTTGCTCTTGTTTCCGATGCCGAGCAGGTCGAATTCGCAGTCTATCGCTTTCGCGATGCCGCCATCCTCCCCGATTCGATCTCCCTCCTTTATCTCAATGCCCCCGGAACGAATAAGCTTTCCTCGGTGAACTCAACGAAAGCCCCCGAAGGTGCCGTTGTCGGCGGCACCGCCTTGGGTGTTCTCGGCGGTGTCGGCGGTTTTCTGTTGGGCCTCGGCCTGCTGGTCATCCCCGGCGTCGGGCCATTCCTGGCAGCCGGCCCCGTCATGACCGCTCTCAGCGGCGCGGCAGTGGGCGCAGCCGTGGGAGGTATCGGCGGCGGCCTCATCGGCTTCGGCTTGACCGAATACGAGGCAGGGACCTATGACGAAAAGGTGCGCAAGGGAAAGACGCTCATGGCGGTTCATTGCATCGACTCGGTCCAGGCAAAGGAAGTGCGCGCCATGTTCGAGGAAATCGGGGCGACCGATATCTCGACGACGAACACGACCACGAGTATCGACCAGCAAAAGCCCGCCACGATCCTTTAGAGGAATCTTTCGATAACGTCTTTAAAAGATGGCCCCCGGTCAGTTCGCCTCTCCTGATACCGCATCAAAAAAGACTGCGCCCCGATCGCGATGATCGGGACGCGGCGATGTGACGACGTGTTGGATGCGGCGTATTACTTGTTCTGCGTCGGCTTGTCGCCGAGGGGCTGCTGGAGCTTGCTCTTGAGGACGCGGTTGCCGACGAGGGGGCTGGCGATCGCGATGACGCGCTGCTCTTCTTCCTGGCTCTTCACTTTGCCCCAGAGGTAGACCTCGCCGTTGGCGGTGGTGACGACGCGGGCGTGCTTGGCTTTCAGGGAGAGGTTCGGGTCGTTCTTCAGGGCCTGCTTGATGTCTTGGGTGACCTTCAGATCGTCGGAGGCGGTCGACTGGATGACGGGGACGGTCGATTCGTTGCGGTCCTGGGTCTGCTTCGCGGTCGTCGTGGCGACGTTGTCCTTCGAGGTCTGGGCTCCTTCGGTGGCCGCGGTGGCGGCGCTGCTGGAGGTATCGGAGGAGGCACTCTTGCTGCTCGGGCTCGACTGAGTTTGCGCGACGAGGGACATGTTGCCCAGGGAGAGGGTGGCGGCGGCGCCCGCGAGGGCGACGATCTTCAAGGAGGTCTTCATGGAGGGTGATTCGGTATTTGTTTCTAGGGTTGTTGCGGGAAAGGATCGGGGGGCGGGGCCTTTCTAGGCGTGCTGGCCGGAGTGGATGCCCTCGGCGAATTCCTCGACCATCTTGGCGTTGAAGGCCGGGATGTCGGCGGGGCTACGGCTGGTGACGAGGCCCTGGTCGACGACGACTTCCTCGTCGACCCATTCGGCGCCGGCGTTTTCGAGGTCGGTGCGGATCGAGGGGTAAGAGGTCAGCTTGCGGTCCTCGACGACATCGGCCTCAATCAGCAATTGGGGACCGTGGCAGATCGCGGCGACGGGCTTGCCCTGGTCGAAGAAGTCGCGGACGAAATCGACCACGTCCTGATCCTGGCGGAGCGTGTCGGGATTCATCACACCTCCGGGAAGCAGGAGGCCGTCGTAGTCGTCGCAGGTGGCGTTTCCGATAGGGAGATCAACCAGGATCGAGGCTCCCCAGTTATGGTCGCTCCAGCCTTTGACTTCCTGCTCATTGGTCGAAATCACGGTGACCTCGGCTCCCGCGTCGCGCAAGGCGTTGACCGGCTTTTGAAATTCGCTTTGCTCGAAGCCGTCGGCGACGACCACGGCGATCTTTTTTCCATCCAAGCGGTATGTAGTCATAATAAAAGGGGAGGATCAGATCACGTGCCAGCGTCCGGGATTCAGGCGTAAGCCGCTTGATTCCAGCGACTTTCCGATCAACCCCCTTTCCCTCCCCTGCCCTCCGGGTTGCAGCCTGCATCGTTGGCACCCTTCTTTCGCACGAAAGAGGGTGGCGGAGCGGCGGCTTATCCGGCGGGGAGGACGTCGTGATTGGCGAGGGCCCGGCGCAGGCCTTCCTTGCCGCCGGTCTCCACGACTTCGTTGTGCCCGGCGATGATCCGGTCGAAATCCCATTCGAGCATCCTCCGCACCGAGCGGTCGAAGGCGGCCCGGTCCTCGATCTGGCCGGGCAGGTTCCGCGCCACGTCGGGATGGTCGTGGATGCCGACGACCTTTTCCCGGAGGAAATGGGTCCATCCCGAGGAAGGACCGAAATTGAAGACCAAGTCGGCGACGATCAGCGTCCGGGAGGGGATGTGAAGGAAGACGTGCTCTTTCGCCTTCGGCATCCCCTCGATCAGCAGCACCTCGACCTCGCCCCTCCACGCGGCGGGAGGCGGCAGAAGGGGCCGGGCGTTGACATGGGCCGCCTCGGCAAACCCCTCGGGCGCGAGGTAGGGCAGGTAGGGGAAGGCGGCGCGGCCCTCTTTCGCAAAGGTGTCGTGCCGCAGCATCGAGTCGACGAGCCACGAGGGACGGCCCAGCGCCTCGATCTCCGCGACGTGGGCGCGGGAAAACGGAGCGGTCGAGTGGATGATCAGTTCCCCCGTCTTCAGCCGGATCACCGTGACCACCCGGCCAAGGTGTCCGCCGAGGACGTTGAGGTCGAAGTGCTCGATCCAAAGGTTTTCAGCGATGGCTTTCATCCCTTAATTTAAGCGCCTCCGCGCCGATGCGCAATCGGAGCGAGCCGCCGCCGGAAAGGGCGAGCCCTTCTTTTTTGCGTTCCGCGAGAGGGCGTGTAAAGTGGAGGGTGCCTTCCACCCCCTACCCCGCGGAAACGGATGTCCTCCTGCGGGTCTCCGACGCCGAGTTCCGCAGCGAAACCATCTACTTCATCGTCGTCGACCGCTTCCTCAACGGCGCGGGACCGAAGCAGGGTCTCCTCGATCCGACGCTCGACGACCTGGAGCACAAGGACTGGCGCAAATACTGGGGCGGCGACCTTCAGGGCGTGATCGACAAGCTCGATTACCTCCAGGCGATGGGGGTGACCGCGATCTGGTGCACGCCCCTCTTCGAGCAGGTCGAAGGGATGTTCGGCGGCAACGCCCCGATGCACGGCTACTGGGCCCAGGATTTCAAGAAGCTCAACTCCCGCTGGGTGAACCAGCCCGACGAGGTCCATCTCTTCAGCCATCCCCACACCGTCTTCGACGAACTCCTCGACCAGCTCCACCGGCGCGGGATGAAGTTCATCCTCGATATCGTCTGCAACCACAGCAACCCCGAAACCCCGAACGGCAAGGGCAAGCTCTACGATGACGGCAAGCTGGTCGCCGACTTCAATGACGACAAGGACCATTGGTACCACCATTACGGCGAGGTCACGAACTGGCAGGACGACTGGCAGGTGAAGAACTGCGAGCTGGCCGGGTTGGCGACCTTCAACGAGAACAACATTCTCTACCGCCGCTACATCGTCGAGACGATCAAGGCGTGGCTGGACCGCGGGGTCGATTCCCTCCGGATCGACACGGTGAAGCACATGCCGCTCTGGTTCTGGCAGGAGGTGACCTCCGAGTGGCAGTTCCACAAGCCCGACCTCTTCATCTTCGGCGAATGGTACGCGAGCGATCCCGAGGTCCCGGAGTCGGTCGAGTTTGCGAACAAATCGGGGATGACGACCCTCGACTTCGGCCTCTGCTACGCCGTGCGGGCGGCGCTGGCCCAGAACCATCCGGACGGCTTCGGCGCGGTCCAGCAGGTCTTCGAGAAGGGCATCCGCTACCGGGGTGCGAATGAGCTCGTCACCTTCTGCGAGAATCACGACATGCCCCGCTTCCAGTCCCTCGGCGCTTCCGATGCGACCCATCGGCTGGCCCACATCCTCCTCATGACCTGCCGCGGCATCCCCTGCATCTATTACGGGGCCGAACAATACCTCCACAACGACACCGACGGCGGCGAGGATCCCTACAACCGCCCCATGATGAGCGGATGGGCACCGACCGAGATGACCCGTGTCCTGAAGATCCTCTCCGACGAGCGGAAACACAATCCCGCCATCCAATGGGGCGCCCAGCGGGAGCGTTACGTCACCAAGGACCTGTTCGCCTTCACCCGCGTCTACCGCGACTCCCGGTGCTTCACCCTTCTCAACAAGGGCGGCGAGGTCACCGTCCCCCGGATCGAGACCTCCCTCTCCGACGGCCTCCACCGATGCCTCCTCACCGGACGGGAACTCACCGTCCGGGACGGGGCGATCGAGAACGTCTCCCTCGCGGCCCAGGAGGCGATCGTCCTGAGCTGGATCGGCCAGGTGGTGACCGGAAAGACCGTGATCCACCTTCAACTCAACGGCATCCACACCCAGCCGGGGGAACGGATCGCCGTCATCGGGAACTGCCCGGAGCTGGGGGAATGGGATCTGAGCCGCGCGGTGCCGCTCGATTACGTGAACGGGACGACGTGGTTCGGCCAGCTCGTCTTCGAGGCGAGCGCGGGGATCACCATCGCCTACAAATTCGTCCTCTTCGCCGACGAGGGCATCGATCAGCCCCGCCGAGAAAACCGGACCACCCGCCGCCGCCCGCTCCCGTACGAGGGGATGGCCAAGTGGCGCGACGTCTGGGAATCGTAAGGCCCCCGCTTCCTTGCGATTCGCAATGCGTTGAAACTGCGTTAACGTGGGTAAGTGGCCTTCTTCGTTTCCTTCCTCAACCAGCATCGCCGGGGCCTCGCCTGGAGCGCGGCCGTCTTGCTGCTCCTCCTCGCGGTCGGCATCGCGGGGGGATTCCTGGTCGGGGAACGGCTCACCGCCTACGTTGCCAGCGACCTCTTCCGCGACAGGGTCTCCGAGTCGACCTCCCACGGATTGAAGGTCGAGGGGAAATACGATCTCTTCCATCCCGACGGCCTCGAGGTGACGACGGCGGGCTGGCGGAGCGTCGGCCGCCCGGGGGAGAGCATCGCCGCCCTCGACGCCGACGGCATCGCGGGCCGCTTCAACCCGTGGGGCGTCCTCCTCCGCCGCTGGACCCTCGACTGGGTCTCCCTCGACCACGCGTCGATCACCCTCCGCAAGGCCGACCAAGCCGCGAAGATCCCCCTGCCCGTGAAGAAGAAGCCGTGGTACGCCTTCCTCATGCCGAAGCGGATCTACCTCAAGGAGGTCCGCTGCGAGAGCGGCGAGGTCCTCTGGAACTTCCGGGGCCAGACCGGCGGCATCCATCATATCCGGGTCCTCATCACCCCCTACGGAAAGAAGGATTGGCGCTTCGAGAGCTACGACGGCAGCGGGGCGCTCGACTTCCCTCCCCTCCCCCCGCTCCGCCTCGCCGAAGTGTCCGCGACGTTGAGCAAGCCGTGGCTGACGCTGGAGCACGTCGTCCTCGCCCCCGCCGATCCCGCCGATCCGGGCCGCTTCTACCTCTCGGGCAAGGCCGGGCTCCAGCAGGACAAATCGCTGGTATTGCAAACCAAGTTCGACCGCATGCCTCTCTCGGCCTGGCTTCCCGAGGACTGGTCGCACCGGATCGCGGGTACGGTCGACGGCGAGGCCGCCTGGGATGGGGATGGCACCCGCCTCGAAAAATCGCACGGCGACGGCGCGCTCCGGGTGAACGACGGGACGGCCTCCCATCTGCCCCTCCTCGACCAGCTCGCCCTTTTCAGCGGGAATCCCGCTTTCCGCGACCTCCACTTCTCCCGCGTCTCGCTCGCCTGGCGCTGGCGGGATCCGGCCGCCGACATCACCGACATTGCCGTCGAGGTCCCCGGCCTCGCCTCCCTGAACGGCAACGTCCACGTCGAGGGCGGCGTCCTCTCCGGCACCATCCGTTTCGGCCTCCGACCCGACGACTTGAAGTGGCTGCCGAAGCACGGCGTCACCCTTTTCCCCGAAGAACGCGATGGCTTCCGCTGGACCGAGATCGCCCTCTCCGGGACGATCGAAAAGCCGAAAGAAGACTTCACCCCCCGCCTCCGCGCCGCCCTGTTCCACTCTCCCGGGACGCTCCTCAAGCTCGGCTGGACCGAGCTCTTCGCCCCCGACGGGATTGGCAAATAGTTTCCCATGGCGCGATTTGACCTTTTCTTGCTGGGCTTTTTTGGGCTATCTTTGTCCTATTGCCGACTTCCAAGGCAATAAGGGGAGGGAGAAAGAAGTGAGCCGCGCGTCGATTCCATATTTGGAATTCACGCCGTCTTCGCTTATGCATGGCAGTGATGAAACTCTCTATCGGCGTCAAAATCAGTATCGGCTACGGTTTGGTGCTGGTTTCCCTGCTCCTCATCGGCGTCGTCTCCTTTCATAATCTCAAGCAGCTGAACTCCGATTCGGAGTGGGTCGAGCATACCGCCCTCGTCCTCCAGAAGATGGAGAGCCTCTCCGCGCACCTCACCGAGGCGGAGAGCAGCCAGCGCGGCTTCCTTCTCACCCGGCTTCCGGGCCTCCTCAACCGGTTCGACGAACTCTCTCCCTTCGTCCTCGACGACCTCCAGCAGATCCGCACCCTCACGAAGGATAACGCCTCCCAGCAGGCCAACCTCGATGACCTGGAACCGGTCCTTGCCGAGCGGATGGAGCTCCTCCAGCGGGTCCTCCATATTTTCCAGGCCAAGGGAAAGATCGGCCTCGACGAGGTCGCCCTCTTCGCGAAGGGCCAGCAGGACATGGAGTTCTGCCGCCTCACCATCCAGAAGATGGAGGCCCAGGAATCGCGGCTGCTCGCCGACCGCAAGGAACGGGCCACGTCGGCCCAGAGCCTGACCGGGCTCACGATCACCTGGGGCACCCTCGCCGCCTTCCTCATCGTGGCGCTGGCCAGCTGGATCATCGTGCGCGGGATCAGCAGCTCCCTGCGGACCCTCACCAACGCGGCGACGAAGATCGGCGCGGGCGATTACAGCAAACGGGCCGACGTCATCGCCCGGGACGAGATCGGCCAATTGGCGACCGTCTTCAACCAGATGGCCGACCAGGTCGAGCAGCGCCAGGATCAATTGGCGAAACAGGAATGGCTGAAGGGCAACCTCGCCCATTTCAATTCCCTCTTCCAGGGGAAGAGGAGCCTCCAGGAAGTCTGCCAGACCCTCGTCTCCCAGCTCGCCGCGATCCTCGACACCCGCCGCGCCTCCCTCTACCTGGCGCAATCGGTTCCCGGAACGTCGGGCGGCAAGCCGCAGTTCGCCCTCCGCTGGCAGGCCGGCTTCGCGGTTCCCGAGGAGCGCCGGGCGATCCGCCCGGGCGAAGGCCTCCTGGGGCAATGTTTCCTCGAGAAAAAGCCCTTCTTCATCGACGACGTCCCGCGCGATTACTTCACGATCGGCTCGACCCTCGGGGAGGCCTTGCCCCGCTCCCTCGTCCTCCTTCCCATCCTCTTCGAGGATAAGGCCAAGGGGGTTCTCGAGCTCGCCTTCTTCCGGGAGCTGACCGAACTCCAGAAAAACTTCCTCGTCCAGCTCCTCAACGGCTTCGGCCTCGTCCTCAGCGCCATCGAGGCGAATCTGCGCACCGAGGAGCTCCTCACCCAGGCCGAGATCCTCTCTTCCAACCTCCAGACCCAGCAGGAGGAACTCCGCCAGACCAACGAGGAGCTCCAGCAGACGAACGAGGAACTGGGGCAGGCGAACACCGAGCTCGAGGAGCGGACCCGCCGCCTCGACGAGCAGCGGGTCGAGATGGAGCGGAAGAACCGCGAGATCGAGGAGGCCCAGCAGGCGCTCGAGGAAAAGGCGGGCCAGCTCGCCCAGACCTCGAAGTACAAGTCGGAGTTCCTCGCGAACATGTCGCACGAGCTCCGCACGCCGCTGAACAGCCTCCTCATCCTCTCGAACATCCTTGTCGAGAACAGCGAGCGGAACCTCAGCGAGAAGCAGATCCAATACGCCGAGACGATCCGCGGGGCCGGGAACGACCTCCTCCAGCTCATCAACGACATCCTCGACCTCGCCAAGATCGAGTCGGGGACCGTCGGCATCGAGATCGGCGACCTCGTCTACGTCGACCTCGCCCATTCGATCGAGCGGGCCTTCCGCCCGATGGCCGAGGCGAAGAAGCTCGACTTCACGATCGATCTCGACCCGAACCTCCCCGATTCCCTCCGCACCGACGTCCGGCGCGTCCATCAGGTCGTGAAGAACCTCCTCTCGAACGCCTTCAAGTTCACCGAGCAGGGCGTGGTCCACCTGAAGGTGGGGATCGCCCCGAACGGCGAGATCGCCTTCTCCGTGAAGGACAGCGGCATCGGCATCTCCGAGGAAAAGCAGCAGATCATCTTCGAGGCCTTCCAGCAGGCCGAATCGGGGACCGCCCGCCGCTACGGCGGCACCGGCCTCGGCCTCTCGATCAGCCGGGAGATCGCCCGCCTCCTCGGTGGCTCCCTCCGGGTCTCCAGCACCCTCGGTCAGGGGAGCACCTTCATCCTCACTCTCCCCGCGACCCTCGCCGCCGCCTCCGACGCGGCGGCCCCCTCCCCCCAGCGTCCCGCCTCGGCCTGGGAGCCGAAGCCGAGGATCGGCCACGGCCATGCCCCGGCGGCTTCGGCCCAGCCCCAGGAACTCGCCAGCGAGAGCGGCGGCGTCGAGGACGACCGGGCGAACATCTCTCCCGAGGACCTCGTCCTCCTCGTCGTCGAGGACGACGCCAACTTCGCCGGGCTGATGGCCGATTTCGCCCACGGGAAGGGCTTCAAGGTCGTCATCACCCGCCAGGCCGGTTCGGTTCCGCTCCTCGCCGAGCGGTTCAAGCCCGCCGCGATCACCCTCGACCTCGGCCTGCCCGACCGCGAGGGCTGGGTCGTCCTCGACCAGCTGAAGCATTCCGCCGCCACCCGTCACATCCCCGTCCACATCATGAGCGTCCGGGAGGAACGGGAGCGCGGCCTGAAGCTCGGCGCCGTCTCCTACCTGAAGAAGCCGGTCACGAAGGAACAGATCGACGGGATGCTGGGCCAGGTGAAGGAATTCGCCGCCCGCTCCGTGAAGAACCTCCTCATCGTCGAGGACGACGAGCGCCAGCGGAAGAGCCTCATCGAGCTGATCGGCAACGGCGACGTCGTCACGACGGCGGTGGGAACCGGCCTCGCCGCCCTCGCCGCCATCGAGGAAAAGCATTACGACTGCATCATCCTCGACCTCGGCCTGCCCGACATCGGGGGCCTCGACCTCATCCGGCGGATCAAGGACCATCCGGGCGGCGAGAACCTGCCGATCATCATCTACACCGGCCGGAGCCTGACCGAGGCCGAGGAGCGGGACCTGAAGCAGTTCAGCGAGGCGATCATCATCAAGAACGTGAAGTCCCCCGAGCGGCTGCTCGACGAGACGGCGCTCTTCCTCCACCGCGTCCAGAGCAAGCTCCCCGAGCGGAAGCGGCAGGCGATCGAGCTGGCACGGCAGGAAGACTCGATCCTCGCGGAGCAGGCTGTCCTCATCGTCGACGACGACCCCCGGAACATCTTCTCCATCACCGCGGGTTTGGAACAATACCGGATGCAGGTGCTCTACGCGAACAACGGCCGCGAGGGGATCGAGATGGTCGAGAAGCATCCCGAGATCCGGGCCGTCCTGATGGACATCATGATGCCCGAGATGGACGGATTCGAGGCGATGCGCCGGATCCGGGCGAACCCGAAGTACCACGACCTGCCGATCCTCGCCATCACGGCGAAGGCGATGAAGGGGGACCGCGAGAAGTGCCTCGACGCGGGAGCGTCCGATTACGTCACCAAACCCGTCGACATGGAGCAGCTCCGCTCGCTCCTCCGCGTCTGGCTCTATAAATGATGACCGACGATTCCGCCCGCGCCGCAGCCTTCGCCGGAGAGGACGAGGACGGGATCTCCCTCCTCTCCGCCGATCCCTCCTTCGTCGCGGCGGTTCCCCGGCTCTTCGAGAAGGTCTTCGACCAGTATGGCTTTGATTTCCGCCATTACTCGGAAGGCTACCTCGAACGCCGTGTCGCGCGGGCCCTGGCCGATTTCAAGCTGGAGAACGTGGCCCAGCTGGAGGCGCGCGTCCTCGGCGATGCCGACGGCATGATGCAGCTCGTCGAGATCCTGACCATCCGCACCACTTCCCTCTTCCGAGACGCCGCCTTCTACCGGGCCGTCCGCTCCGAGATCATTCCCTGGCTCCAGACCTATCCCTTCATCCGCATCTGGGTCGCCGGATGCTCGACCGGCGAGGAGGCCTATTCCCTGGCGATCCTCCTCCACGAGGAGGACCTCTATTCCCGCTGCCGGATCTACGCCACCGACTTCAACGAGGGCAATCTCGCCCGGGCCCAGTCGGGCGTCTTCCCCTTCCCCCTCGTCGCCGAGTATTCCAAGAACTACAAGGCGGCCGGAGGCACCCGCGAGTTCTCCGACTACTACGTCCACGACGGCGAGAACGCGATGATGCGCTCCCATCTTGCGGAGCGGATCGTCTTCGCCCACCACAACCTCGCCTGCGACGGCTCCTTCAACGAGTTCCACGTCGTCTTCTGCCGCAACGTCCTCATCTATTTCAACCGCGACCTTCAGTCCCGCGTCCGGGACCTGATCTGGAAGAGCCTCATCCCCCGGGGCTTCTTCGCCCTCGGCAGCGGGGAGAGCCTCTACCTCTCCTCCTACCAGGACCGCTACGAGGAAGTGGCCGAGAAGAAACGCATCTACCGCAAAATCCATGCCGACTAAGACCCAACCCATTCCCATGAGTACCAGCACCAGCACTACATCGAAGGTCAAGATTCTCCTGGTCGACGACGAGCCCTCCAACCTCCTCTCCATGGAAGCCGCGCTGGAGTGCCTGGGTCAGGAACTCGTCAAGGCGAACTCGGGCGAGGAGGCCCTCTCCCGCCTCCTGCGGGACGACTACGCCGTCGTCCTCCTCGACGGCCACATGCCGGGCATCGACGGCTTCGAGACGGCGGAGCTGATCCGCCAGCGCCCCCGTTCCCGCCACACGCCGATCATCTTCGTCACCGGTTCCTTCGTCTCCGAGGAGATGATGTTCAAGGGCTATTCGAGCGGCGCCGTCGACTACATCATCAAGCCGGTCATCACCGGCATCCTCCGCGCCAAGGTCGAGGTCTTCATCGAACTCGCCCGCATCCGTCACCAGCTGGAGGCCGAGGTCGACGACAAGATCCGCGTCGCCGCGAAGGTCAGCAAGCTGAACCTCGAGCTGGAGAAGAAGAACCGGGAGCTCCGGGTCGCCAACTCGAGCCTCGAGTCGTTCAGCTACTCCGTCTCCCACGACCTCCGCGCGCCCCTCTCCCACATCACCGGCTACATCGGCCTCGTCGAGCGGTATAAACCCCAGCTCAGCGAGGAGCTCCAGGATTACCTCGAGAAAGTGAAGAAATCGGCGATCCGGATGCGGGAGCTGATCCACTCGATGCTGAACTACGCCCGCTCCGGCCACGTCGCGATGAGCGAGGAGCCGATCGACCTCGATGTCCTCATCGCCGACATCGTCCGGGAAGACCTCCGCACCGAGGACCGGCGGATCGAGTGGACCATCGCGAAGCTCCCCGAGGTGAAGGGCGATCCCACCCTCCTCCGCCAGGTCTTCAGCAACCTCCTCTCGAACGCCGTGAAATACACCGGCCTCCGGCCCGTCGCGAAGATCGAGGTCGGCTGGAACGAGAGCCAGAACGGCAACGACCGGATCTTCTTCGTCAGGGACAACGGGGCGGGCTTCGACATGAAGTACGTCAACCAGCTCTTCGGCGTCTTCCAGCGGCTCCACTCCGACGACCAGTTCGAGGGCAACGGCGTCGGCCTGGCCACCGTCCGCGCCATCGTCGAGAACCACGGCGGGAAGACGTGGGCCGAGGGGAAGGAAGACGAGGGCAGCGTCTTCTCCTTCTCCCTACCGAAATGAGTCTCGCCACTTCCTCCTTCGCGCCCCACGAAGCCCTGGCGGCCGCCCTCCTCCCCCATATCGACGGGGCGGGCGACGGGGCGCACGACCTCGCCCATCTCGTCCGGGTCTGGAAAAACGCCTTCCTCATCCACGCCGAGGAAGGAGGCGAGGCCGAGGTGCTGGCGGCGGCGACGCTCCTCCACGATTGCGTGACGGTCGAGAAAAGCTCCCCCCTCCGCTCCCAAGCCTCGCGCCTCGCGGCGGAGCGGGCCGCCGCGGTCCTGGGCTCCCTCGGTTGGCCTGCCGAGCGGGTCGAGGCCGTACGGCACGCCGTCGAGGCGCACAGCTTCACGGCGGCCCTCGCGCCCCGGACGCTCGAGGCGAAGATCCTCCAGGATGCCGACCGCCTCGACGCCATCGGGATGATCGGCGTCGCCCGCTGCTTTTACACCGCCGGGCGGATGGCCAGCGCCCTCTACGATCCCGCCGATCCCCGCGCCCGGCATCGCCCCCGGGACGACCGCCGCTTCGCCCTCGACCACTTCGAGGAAAAGCTCCTGAAGCTCGCCTCCGGCTTCCAGACCTCCGCCGGAGCCCGGATGGCCGCGACCCGGCAGGACCGGCTCCGCCGCTTCATGGAGGAATTCCTCGACGAGGTCGACCTCTCCTGAGCTTCGCCCCGGAGCCCCCTGCGGAAAGGGGGGTTGCCAAATCGATCTCTTGGGCTAACTAGAAAAGGTGCATCCATTGGCAAGGGTATCGGTATCGGATCAGGCGGCGCGGGGCGTTTCGCTGCTCCGGCTGGCTTGCGCCCTCCTCCTGGCCCTCCCCCTCCTGCTCGGGACGGGCTGCTCGAAGAAATCGAAGTATGCCCCCGTCGGCATCGTGACCGACAAGCACGGCGCCTATGCCAAGGCCCTCCAGGACGCCCTGGCCACCGCCTCCCCCAACCTCCCCGCCAGCGACCTGATCGACGACCTCGACCTTCCCTCCCTTCCCGACGACCGCCTTTCGGCCTACCTCGTCGACCAGGCCACCGCCCGGATCGCCGAAGGGAACCTCCTCGTCATCGCCGTCGCCACCCAGGGCGGCAAGGACCACCCCCTCCTCCTCGTCCGCAGCAAGGCGAAGAAATACTACCTGGCCGAGAGCGGCTCCATCGTCAGCCTCCTCCTCCTCCGGGAAAACATCGACAAGGTCTGGATCCTCGACAAGCCGGAGTACTACCCCGCCGGTTCGCTGAAAACCAAGGAAGGGGAGGTCCCCCCGGCCCGCGTCATCATGAACGATCCCGACGCCCTCGCCGCGCTCCTCGCCGCCCTCTCCCCCGCCCTCGCCCTGCCGCCGAAGAAGCAGACCAACGATTACGGCACCCCCGTCAAGACCCCCGATCTCCTCCCCTTCAACACCCCCCACACCGCCGGCCAGACCGTGAGCGGGGAAATCCTCTTCATCGATTCCGAGGGCAATATCGTGACGAACATCCCGAAGGGCGTCGCCACATGGCTGAAGGAGGGAACCCTGCTCCGGATCCTCTACGGGAAGGAACGGATCCATGCCCCCCTCGTCGCCACGCCGAACGAAGTCCCCATCGGCCGTTACGCCGCGATTTACTCCCCCGAAGGCAAGCTCCTCATCATCGTGAACAAGGGATCGGCGGCGCGCCTGCTCAAGGCCCACCTCGGCGATACGTTCACGCTCGAGCCCTAAAGCAAAAGCTCAAGCCCTGGGCAAACTACGCGCCGCGCAGGTCGGCCAGCGCGGGGGCGATCCACTCCGCCACTTCGACCGCGCCGAGTCCTTCCTCGGCCCCGCGCGACCGTACGGCCAGATCGGCGGCCCGGCCATGGAGCCAGACGGCCAGCGAGGCCGCCTCCCGCAACGCCAGCCCCCGGCCCGCCTGCGCCGCGATCATCCCGGCGAGGAGATCGCCGCTCCCCCCCGCCGCCAGCCCGGGATTGCCCGTCGTGTTGAGCCGCGCCGGAGCACCGGGGGCCGCCACCACGGTGCGGACTCCCTTCAGGACGAGGACGACGCCGTGCTCCTCGGCAAAACCGACCGCCACCGCTTCCCGCTCCGCCTCGGCGCAGGGGCGACCGAGGAGCCGCTCCATCTCGCCCGGGTGGGGGGTCAGGATCGCCCGGCCCCGGCAGGCGTCGAGGAGGGTCCGGTCCTGCGCCGCGAGCGTCAGGGCATCGGCATCGAGGACCAGCGGCACCGTCGTCTCGGCCAAAATACGGCGGAGCAGTTCCGAGGCGTCATAATCGGTTCCGAGGCCCGGCCCCACGACGAGGACCGACATCCTTCCCAGCAGCCCCGTGAAATCGGCCCCGTCGCCCGCCGCCACGACCATCGCTTCGAGCGGTGCCCGAAGGGAGACCGTCGCAAGGGCCTCCTTCCGCGTCGCGATATGAAGGAGCCCCGCGCCGGAGCGGAGCGCACCCAGGGAGGAGAGAACAGGCGCGCCGGTCATTCCGCGCGATCCGCCGACGATCAGGATGCGGCCATAGGTCCCCTTATGGGACCGGGCGGCGCGGCGCGGCACCAGCGGGAGGAGGAGCGGGGGCGTCAAGGCCTCGGCCCGATCCGATGCCGCCCTCTCTTCCTCTTCCTGCCCTTCAAAGATCGGAACGGCGATGATCCGTCCCACCGCATTGGCGGCGGCCTCGGCGAAGAGCGGCTCCTTGCCGAAGCCGAGCGTCAGCGTCACGTCGGCGATCAGGGCCTCCTCCTTCTCCGCCAGGCGATGCGCCCCGGTCGGCCCGTCGATGGCCGCGACCCGGAAGAAACGTCCGTTCCGTTCCCGGTTCACGAGAGAGACGATCTCCCCGAGGACCGGCGAGAGGCCTCCCCTCGCCCCGATGCCGAGGAGGGCGTCGATCACGAGGCCCTGCGCTCCGGGCCACGGGATCGGTTGTCGAGAAGGCTCGGTCAGGGAAAAAACGGGAACGGCGGGAAAAGCCGTCCGCAACCATGTCAACTTCGCGGCACAGAGGGGGGTGGCGGCGGCGGGCTCGAAGGCCAGGCCGACGGCGACGCGCCAGCCCGCTTCGGCCAGGCGGCGGGCGACGGCGAGGCCGTCCCCGCCGTTGTTCCCCTTCCCGATCAGGCAAAGGACGTCCCGGGCGGCGGGAAATTCCCGAGCGAGCGCCGCGACGATGCCCTCCGCCGCCCGTTCCATCAGGGTGTCGGCGGAGGTTCCGGAGGCGATGATCCGGTTCTCGATTGCTCGGACTTCTTCGTTCGTGAGGATCTTCAAGGTGGCGTCAACCTACCACAGCCCCCTTACAAGCGACAGATCAGGAGTTCCCGCTCGAAGATCATCTCCTTCGGCAGATGGTCCTGGAGCTTCAGGAAGAGCTCGCCGTGGCCGAGGGTCTGCTGGCGCCAGGAATCGTGGTCGATCTCCATCGCCTCCTCGAACTTCTTCTGGGGGAAATCGAGGCCGGTGAAGTCGATGTCGCCGTAGCGCGGCATCCAGCCGATCGGCGATTCGGCGCCCCAGGCCTGACCGCGGCAGCGGCCGACGATCCACTTGAGGACGCGCATGTTCTCGCCGAAGCCGGGCCAGAGGAATTTCCCGTCGTCGCCCTTGCGGAACCAGTTCACGTGGAATATCCGGGGCGGCTGCGGCACCCGCTTGCCCATCTTCAGCCAATGGCGGAAGTAATCGCCCATGTGATAGCCGCAGAACGGAAGCATCGCCATCGGGTCATGCCGCATCTGGCCGGTGGCGCCGACGGCGGCCGCCGTCGTCTCTGAGCCCATCGTCGCCCCGAGGTAGACGCCGTAGCTCCAGTTGAAGGCCTGGAAGACGAGGGGCAGGTCCTTGCTCCGCCGTCCGCCGAAGACGAAGGCCGAGATCGGGACGCCGGCCGGATCTTCCCAGGCCGAATCGATGCAGGGGCACTGCGAGGCCGGGGCGGTGAAGCGGGAATTGGGATGGGCCGCCTTGCGCCCGCAATCGGGGGTCCATTCCTTGCCCTGCCAGTCGGTCAGCTTCGGCGGGGGCGTGTCGGTCATCCCCTCCCACCAGACGTCGCCGTCGGGCGTCAGGGCGACGTTCGTGAAGATCGCATTGGCCTTCATCGAGGCCATCGCGTTCGCATTCGATTGTTCCGAGGTGCCGGGGGCGACGCCGAAGAAGCCCGCCTCGGGATTGATCGCGCGGAGCTGCCCCTCGGCGTCGGGCTTGATCCAGGCGATGTCGTCGCCGACCGTCGTCACCTTCCACCCCTTGAAGGCCGGGGGCGGGATGATCATCGCGAAGTTCGTCTTGCCGCAGGCGCTCGGGAAGGCCGCCGCGATGTAGGTCTTCTCCCCCGCGGGCGATTCGACGCCGAGGATCAGCATGTGCTCGGCCATCCATCCCTCGTCGCGCGCCATCACGGAGGCGATGCGGAGCGCGAGGCATTTCTTCCCCAGCAGCGCGTTGCCGCCGTAGCCGCTGCCGAAGGACCAGATCGTCCGTTTCTCCGGGAAGTGGACGATGTACTTCTCCTTGTTGCACGGCCAGGGCACGTCCTTCTCCCCGGCGGCGAGCGGCTTCCCGACCGAGTGGACGCACGGGACGTAACGGCCCCGGTCGCCGAGCTCGGCGAGGACCGCCGTCCCCATCCGGGCCATGATCTTCATGCTGACGACGACGTAGGGGGAGTCGGTCAGCTCGACGCCGATGATCGAAAGCGGGGAGCCGAGCGGCCCCATGCAGAACGGGACGACGTACATCGTCCGTCCCTTCATGCAACCGGCGTAGAGCTCCTCCATCTTCGCCCGCATTTCCTGTGGATTCATCCAGTTGTTCGTCGGGCCGGCGTCGTCGCGGACGCGGCTGCAGATGAAGGTCCGGTCCTCGACCCGGGCGACGTCGTCGGGATCGGAGAGGGCGAGGTAGCTGTTGGGCCGCTTTTCCGCGTTGAGCCGCTTGAACGTCCCCGCGTCGACCATCTCCTGGCAGAGGCGGTCGTACTCCTCCTTGCTCCCGTCGCACCAGACGATGCGGTCGGGCGTCAGATGCTCGGCGACGGTTTCGATCCAGCGGAGAAGTCTCCGATGGGAGGTCGGAGGAACGGCGGGGTGCGTCGGGATGGGGGTGCTCATGAAGAGGGGTGGGAGGTAAAAAAGAAGCGGAACCGGATCCGGGGACCTCGGTCAGCCGCTCCGCTTCATTATTTGCTCCGAAGACGCCCCGGGCAACCCCAACTTTTACTTATTTCAGGCCTTTTTAAGGGGCCGACTCGATCTTGATGAGATGCCGGACCGGAGCGATGCACCCGACGGCGTCCTTGAAGAGCGTCTCATCCTGTTCCAGGGCCGCCGCCTTGAGATCATCGAACGTCGAGTCGTGCCGGGGGGCGACCTTCTTGAAAGAGGTCAGGCCGTGAAAGAATCCCTTTACGAGGGGGACTTCGTTGGACTGCTGGATCTTCACCGCGTTGTGGACCTTCTGAAAGGCCGCGCTCAGCGGCGTCTGCCCGATGAAGGCGGCCGCAAGGTTCACTCCCTTTTCGAGGTCGGCGGCAGGGAAGACCTGGGAGACCGAGACCGAGCCGTCCGGGCTACTCCAGGTCACCTTCGCCTTGTCTCCCTTGAATCCCTTCACGACGAGGAGGTAGCGGTTCAGGTCTTCGTTGAACGTCGTGAAGGCGACGATCGCGGCGGGGGTGCTCTCGACGGCCTTCGGATCGCCCTCGAAGAAGAAGGGGAGGCGGGTGCTCTCGACCTCGACCGTGCCGTCCTTCACCGAGACAATCTTCTGCCCAGGGGTCCCCTCCCCCTTGCCCGAGGCGAGGTCGACGGTGATCGTTCCGATCGCCCCGTCGCAGCCGAGGCCCTTCAGGATCGCCCCCGCCATGAGGAGGTGGCCGTTCGGGCCGGGATGGACGCCGTCGCCGCCCGCAAAGACATAGGCGTCGCCGAGGGCCGCCTTCGCCTTCCCCATCGCCTCCATCATCGGTCCATGGACATCGGCGAAGTTGACCCCCTCCTTCTGGGAGACATCGAGGGCGGCATCGCTCAATTGGCGGAGGTTCTCATTGTAATCGGCCGCCGAGACCGAGCGCTTGAACGTCGTCGAATCGACGACGCCGGGCGTCCCCAGAACGATCGATCGGACGCCGTTCTTCTTGAGGTCGGCAACCGTATCGGTCAGCCCCTTCCGGTAGGTTTCGACGATATCGGGCTTCACCGGGACGTATCCGCCGTCGTTCATCCCGTAGCAGGTCGTGACGACGGTCGGCTTGAAGGGATAGAGATCGCTCTGGAGCCGGGAGAGGAAGCCGCCGACCCGTTCCCCGCCCCAGCCCAGCTGGACGATCCGCTGCCCCGGCGTCGGCTGGCAGAGGAGGAGGTAGTCCTCGACGAAGACCGAATAGATCTGCTGCTCGGTGATCGAATCGCCGCAGATGGCCACCACATCGTTCGGCTGGATCAGGAAGGCGGCCTGGGAAGCGGTGCCGAAACCGAGGGAAAAGAGGAGTGAAAGGAGGACGCGTTTCATCGAATTTCGATCATTGACCCAAAAAAAGGGGATGACAAGGGCGTTCCCAAGTCATCCCCCAGGGACGGTCTTAAGCCTAAGCCCAGGCCGGGGCTTAGCCTAGATCCACCAGCTGGACGCGGACGATGTCCTTATCCGCCTCGATTTCCTTCAACGCCTCGGCCGAGGGGAAGCTGTCGAGGCTGAGGATGCTCAGCGCCCGGTCGCCCTTGTCGGCGCGGGCCAGGGCCATGTTGCCGATGTTGACCTTGTGCTTGCCGAGGATCGTCCCGATCCAGCCGACGATGCCGGGGCGGTCGATGTTCTCCATGAGGAAGAGGAGGCCGGAGGGGATGAATTCGAGCGAGTAGCCGCCGAGGGAGACGATCCGGGCCTTGTTCCCGTAGAAGGTCGCCGCGATCTCGAGCTTCGTCTCGCCCGAGAGGGCCTCGACGGTGATCAGGTCGGTGAAGTCGCCCGGCTGGGAGAGCTTCGTCTCGACGATCTCGATGCCGAGGTTCTTCGCCAGCATCGGCGCGTTGACCTCGTTGACGTCGCTCCCCGACGACTTGCGGAGGATCCCCTTCAGGACGGCGCGGGTCACCGGCGTGGTGTCGAACTCGCGGACCTTGCCGCTGTAATTGATGCGGAGGCTGTCGAGGCGGCTCGGGGCGAGCTGGCTGACGAGGAGGCCGAGCTTCGTCCCGAGGTCGAGGTAGGGCTTCAGGAGGGCCGCCGTCCGTCCGTCGACGTTCGGCATGTTCACCGCGTTGCGGATCGCGCCGTCGACGAGGGCGTCGCGGAGGATCTCGGCGACCTCGATGCCGACGTTCTCCTGCGCCTCGGTCGTCGAGGCGGCGAGGTGGGGCGTGAGGACGACGTTCGGGAGGCTGCGGAGGGGGAAGTCGGCGGGCGGGGGTTCCTGCTCGTAGACGTCGAGGGCGGCCCCGGCGACGTGGCCCGACTTCAGCGCCTCGTAGAGGTCGGCCTCGTTGATGAGGCCGCCGCGGGCGCAATTGATGATGCGGACGCCCTTCTTGCACTTCGCCAGGCGCTCCTTGTTGATCAGTCCCTGCGTCTCGGGGGTCAGCGGGGTGTGGATCGTGATGAAGTCGGCGACGTCGAAGAGCGGGTCGAGCTGGTCGACGAGCTCGACCTGGAGGCTCTTCGCCCGGGCGGCGGAGAGATAGGGATCAAAGCAGACCACCCGCATCCCGAAAGCGATCGCGCGGCGGGCGAACTCGCCCCCGATCCGCCCCATCCCGATGATGCCGAGGGTCTTACCGCAAACCTCAGTCCCCTCGAACGTCTTCCGGTCCCACCGTCCCGCAACCATCGAGGCGTGGGCCTGCGGAATCTGGCGAGCCAGCGAGAGCATCAGGGAGAACGAGTGTTCCGCCGTCGAGATCGTGTTCCCGCCCGGGGTGTTCATGACGATGACGCCCCGTTCGGTCGCGGCGGCGACGTCGACGTTGTCGACACCGACCCCGGCGCGGCCGACGATCTTCAGCTTCGTCGCGGCGGCGATGACCTTCTTGGAGATCTTCGTCTGGCTGCGGACCAGGATCGCGTCGTATTCGGCGACGATCTGGAGGAGTTCGTCCTCCTTCAGCCCCGTTTTCACGTCGACCTTGAAGAGGGAATTGCTGGAAAGGAGCTCGATACCCTTGGTCGAAATCGAATCGGCGACGAGAACGCGGAACAGATCACTCATAGAGGGGGTCGAAAGTAGATATTCGTCCCCGTCTCGGCAACAACCGAATCACGATTCGCCCCGCTTCTGATTTTTATATTTAAATACGTGTAAAGTTTCCTGCAAAAAGACCGATCTCTTTTTCGTTGCAATTTGAAAGCATCAACCTAAAAAAGTAAAAACCTCGGCGCTTCCGTTTCACCACGGAATGCGGGGGCGGTTTTTACAATTTTTTTTCTTAATTACACTCATCCGTTTCCGTCCAAAAAGAGTATGAACAGTGATTTGCTGCAAAAGGTCGTGAAAAGCCAGAAATACCAGATTCTGGCCGAGATCAAGCGCAGCCAAGGCCTCTCGGTCGCCGAGCTCTGCAAACGGGTGAACCTCTCCTACATGGGGGTGAAGCAGCACTGCATCTCCCTCGAAAAGGACGGCTACCTCGACACGTGGCGCCGTCCGAAGGGTATGGGACGGCCCGAGAAGGCCTACCGCCTCACCCCCCGCGCCCAGGACTTCTTCCCGAACGAGTTCACCAATCTCACCTGCCGCCTCCTCGAGAGCATCGGTGAGGTCTACGGTCCCGCCGCCCCCGAGAAGATCCTCTACCAGATCTATCAGACGCAGACGGAAAGCATGCGGGCGAAGATGGTCGGCACCTCCCTCGAGGAAAAGACCCGCGCCTTCGCAGCCCTCCGCGAGGCCGAAGGCTACATGGCCGAATATTACTTCGACACCGAGGCCCGCCGCCATCAGGTGATCGAGTTCCACTCCCCTCTCCTCCCCCTCCTCGATCATCATCCGATCATCAAGGAGATGGAAGAACGCCTCTTCGAGGCCGTCTTGGAGACCCGCGTGATCCGCAACGAAGAGCGGATTTCCGGCCTCTACAAGTGCACCTTCTCCCTTTTCCCCACCGAGTAATCGGCCGGAGAAAAGCGTCCCACCCCCTGTCCGAATCCCCCCACTCCCCCTAGCCATGCCCGTACTCGTCGTTGGTTCCGTCGGTATCGACCACATCAAAACCCAGACCGAAGACCATCCCGAGCTCCTCGGCGGCTCGGCCAGCTATGCGGCCGTCTCGGCTAGCTTCTACGCCCCCGTCCGCCTCGTCGGCGTCGTCGGGAACGACTTCCCCCCCCAGCACCGCGCCCTCTACGAGGCGAAGAAGATCGACCTCGAGGGGCTCGAAGTCGCCGACGGCGAGACCTTCCGCTGGACCGGCCAATACGAGGCCGACATGAACAACCGGAAGACCCTCTCCCTCGCCCTGAACGTCTTCGAGCACTTCTCCCCGAAGATCCCCGCCTCCTACAAGAGCACCGACTTCGTCCTCCTGGCGAACATCGCCCCCGCCCTCCAATCCCAGGTCCTCGACCAGATCGAGAAGCCGAAATTCGTCGTCGCCGATACGATGGACCTCTGGATCGAGATCGCCCGCCCCGACCTCCTCGCCCTCCTGAAGCGGATCGACCTCCTCGTCCTGAACGACAGCGAGGCGAAGGCCCTCACCGAGGAAGGGACCGCGATCCAGGCGGGCAAGAAGCTCCTCACCTGGGGTCCCAAGTTCGTCATCGTGAAGAAGGGCGAGCACGGCGCGATCCTCTTCTCCAAGGAAAAGCTCTTCGTCCTCCCCGCCTTCCCCCTCGACACCGTCTTCGACCCGACCGGGGCCGGGGATTGCTTCGTCGGCGCCCTCGTCGGCTATTGCGCCAGCAAGGGGGATGCCTCCTTCGCCACGCTGAAGGAAGCCCTCGTCCACGCAACCCTTGTCGCCTCGTTCAATGTCGAGGCGTTCAGCCTTCGCCGCCTGGAAAAGTTGACCAAGGCGGAGATTGAGGCTCGCGCGGTGGAGTTCAAGGAAGCGGCGGGGTTGGCTTAAAGGGGACGGCCGCTTTGGTTTGGAGGGCTTGGGCCGGGAAAAGCGCGGCCTTAGCGTCGTCTTCTCGGAATGCCCTTCGGGGCTGGCGCATTCCACCTTGTACAGCTGGATGTAATCCGTTTTATAGCCACAGAGGGGCTTGCCCCTCCGTGACCTCCTGTTCTGAGGGCCTGAACTAGGCGGGCGCGTTTCCCCCTGCGCCTCGTCTTCTCACTGGATTAAAATCGGATGCTTACGGTACGCCCGAGGGTACGTATTGAAGGGGTAGACGGCACCCATGCGCCCTGATTCCTATCGGGAGAGGAGCGCTTCGCTACTTCTTCTTCTCCGCCGCTCCTGAGAACGGGGAGGAAAAGAGGACGCCCGAGACCAATCCATCCTTCACGGCCATCCGGAAGAGGAGATCGGAGCGGGTGCCGGGGGCACTGATCTTCCAGAAGTGGACGTCGTGGCCCTCGTGGCGCAGCGGTCCCATGTAGGTGCATCCCGCTTCGGAGGAGCGGAGATAGGAGCCCAGGCTTTCCGAGACGGTCTCGAAGTGGGCCTGCGGGATCGCCGCTTTCACGTGCTCGTTCACCACCGAGCACCATAGCGCGTAATCCTTCGTTTCGGTCGCCTTCAGGATCGTTCCCGAAAGGGCGAAGATCGGATCGGCGGCGGGGGAGTCGTTCGTTTCCATGCTCAGCTCAGGCGAGGAGGCCCTTCATCCCGACGCGGGACTTGAGGTCGCGGCAATAGGCCTCGATGTCGGCGTCCGCCCCGGCCTGCAGGATGCCCGAGACGACGACGACCCGGTCGGCCCCGGCGGCGAGGACCTCGTCGAGGTTCTCCCGCTTGATCCCGCCGATGCAAAAGCGGGGGATCGCCACCCGGGCCGCGACCTCGCCGATCAGGCCGAGGCCGACGGGAACGTAATCGGGCTTCGTCGGCGTCGCGAAGAGCGGGCCGACGCCGATGTAATCGGCCCCCTCCCCTGCGGCGGCGACGGCCTGCTCGACGCTATGGCTCGATTTGCCGACGATCTGATCGGGCAGGATCCGGGCGCGGATCTCGGGGACAAGGCCGTCGTCCTGGCCGATGTGGACGCCGTCGACCTCGGCGTCGCGGGCCGCCTCGGGGTCGTCGTTGACGATGAAGAGGGTGTCGGTCCCCTGGAAAATCGGGCGGAGGAGCCGGGCCCAGGCGGTGATTTCCTCGTGGCTCCGGCCCTTGGCGCGGAGCTGGATGAGATCGACGCCGCCCCGGATCATCGCCTCCCCGACCGGGACCAGTCGATCCGGGGAGAGGTAGCCGAGGTCGAGAATGCCGTAAAGGCGGGCTTTCTGGAGGCGGATGCGCCGCTGCAGGAGGAGGTCAGACATGGCTGTCTGAAACCCTACTCCTTCTTCGCCGCGCCGCCAACGCCGGCGGAGAAATGGCTCTCGATGAAGTGGGTCGAGTAATCGCCCTTCTGGAAGTCGCCGTGCCGGAGGATTTCGGAAGCCAGGGGGATCGTCGTCTTCACCCCGCGGATCGAGAACTCGCCGAGGGCGCGGAGGGCGCGGTCGATCGCCGTCTTCCGGTCGGGGCCGGTGACGATCAGCTTGCCGATCATCGAGTCGTAATAGGGCGGGATCACATACCCGGCGTAGGCGTGGGTATCGAGGCGGACGCCGATGCCGCCGGGGGCGAACATCGACTCGATCTTGCCCGGAGAGGGGCGGAAGTTGTCGTAGGGGTCCTCGGCGTTGATCCGGATCTCGATGGCGTGGCGGAGGGGCTTCACGTCGTCGTATTCCTTGCCGAGGGGGAGACCGGCGGCGATCTCGATCTGCTTCCGGACGAGGTCGATGCCGTAGACCTCCTCGGTCACCGGATGCTCGACCTGGATCCGGGTGTTCATCTCCATGAAGTAGAAGTTCCCGGCGTGGTCGACGAGGTATTCGATCGTCCCGGCGTTCTCGTACTGGACGGCCTCGGCCAGCTTCACGCTCGCCTTGCCCATCTTCTTGCGGAGGTCGGCGTTGACGATGGCGGAGGGGGCCTCCTCGATCAGCTTCTGGTTGCGGCGCTGGATGGAGCAATCGCGCTCGCCGAGGTGGATGACCTTGCCGAAGCGGTCGGCCAGGACCTGGAATTCGATGTGGTGGGGCTGCTCGATCAGCTTCTCGACGTAGAGGCCGCCGTTGCCGAAGGCCTTCTCGGCCTCCATCTTCGCGGCGTGGAAGCCCTGGATGAGGCTGACGTCGTTGTGGGCCCGGCGCATGCCGCGTCCGCCGCCGCCGGCGACGGCCTTGATCATGACCGGGTAGCCGATCTTCTTGGCGACCTTGAGGGCCTCCTGCTCGGTGTCGACGAGGCCGTCGCTGCCGGGGGTGATCGGGACGCCGGCCTTGCGGGCCGTCTCGCGGGCGACGGCCTTGTCCCCCATCGAACGGATGGCGGAGGGCTTCGGCCCGATGAACTTGATGTTGCAGCTCTCGCAGACCTCGGCGAAGTGGGCGTTCTCGGCGAGGAAGCCGTAGCCGGGATGGATAGCGTCGACGTCGCCGATCTCGGCGGCCCCGATGATCCGCTCGATCTTCAGGTAGCTCTCGTTGCTGGCGGCCTTGCCGATGCAGATGGCCTCGTCGGCCAGGCGGACGTGGGGGGAGTTCTTGTCGGCCTCGGAATAGACCGCGAGGGTCTTGACCCCGAGGTCGCGGCAGGCACGGATGATCCGGAGGGCGATTTCCCCCCGGTTCGCAATGAGAATCTTGTTAAACATTTGGGAAGGCGGATCAAAACCCAAGACCGATGGCGCAAAAGGCGGCGAGGAAGCGTGGGGAACGCTTACTTCGCCCGGACCGCGAAGAGAGGCTTGTTGAAGTCGACCGGCTTGCCGTTTTCGGCGAGGACTTCGGTGATCGTGCCACGGATCTCCGCCTTGATCTCATTCATGACTTTCATGGCTTCGATGATGCAAACCACGGTATCTTCGGTGACTTCCTGTCCGACGGTGACGTAGGGAGCCGAATCGGGCGAGGGAGAGTGGTAGAAGGTGCCGACCATCGGGGAGACGATCTCCTTGGCATCGGCCGCGGGGGCGGCGGGAGCCGCCGGGGCCGGGGCGGCTACGGGAGCCGCAATGGCGGGAGCGGCCTGAGGTTGGGCAAAAACGGCGCCGACGGGGGCGTTATAGGTCGAAATCTCGTGAATTTCCCCCTTTTTGATCCGAATTTTGAAATCCTGCTTTTCGAGTTCAAATTCGAGGAGGCTGTTTTTCGTCATCAAATCGATGACGGCTTTGATTTCCTTCAAGTCCATTAAACGTATCCTTGTTTGAGGCTGCTGCGGGCTGTTCGGGTTCACGTTAGGGGGGGGCGGGGGCAAAGGTCAACCCTTTCCTGTAGCTAAAAAAACCGCCTAAAAAGGGCTGAAAACCGGGGTAAATCATAAAAAAACGGGGTGAAAACGGGAAAATCGCGCTTTCCCCCTCTTTTTGAGATATAAGGAAGAACGATGTCCTCCCTCTTCCCGATTTTCCAGGAAAAGCGTTCCCGCCGGGGCCGCCTGCTCCCCGCCCTCCTCCTCGCGACCCTCGCCGGGATCGGCTTCATCCTCTTCTGCCTTTCCGCGATTCTCGCCGATATCGCAATGACGATTCCGCCGGTCTCCCATTCGGGATGGACCCCGGCGATGGCCGGTCTCGGGTACGAGGAACGGGAGGCGACGGCCTCCGACGGGGTCCGGCTGGCCGGTTGGTTCATCGCCCCGGACGAACGGGCGCAGGGACGCAACCTGCCGACGGTGGTGATCGTCCACGGGCTCGGCGCGGGCAAGGAATTCATGGTGAATTATATCCTGCTCGCCCATCAGCAGGGGTATCCCGTCCTGGCGATCGACCTCCGGGGCCATGGGGCGAGCGCCCCCGGCCTGACGACGCTCGGCTACCGGGAGCCGCTCGATATCGTCGCCTGGGCACGGACGCTGCGGGCGGCGGGAACGACCCGCGTGATCTTCTGGGGGACCTCCCTTGGGGCGGTCACCTCCCTTCGCGGTGCGGCGGCGGTCGAGAAGGCCGCATCCGATCCCGTCTCCGGCCTGCAGGGTCTCTCCGTCGCCGGGGTGATCGCCGACGCCCCCTTCGATACCCTCCCCCATTCGATCGCGAATCACGGCCGGATCTTCTTTCACCTCCCCTATTTCCCCCTGGTCCCCCTGACCGAATGGCAGATTCACCGGAAATTCGGCTTCGCAACCTCCGAGGTCGATTCCCTGGCCGCCGTACGGCATCTCCACGCGCCGGTCCTGATCCTGGCGGCCGAACTCGATCAACGGATGCCCCGGCCCGAAGTCCACGCGATCTACGAGGCGGCGGCCGAACCGAAGGAATTTTACCTGATCCCGGGGGAGACCCACGAGACGCGGCGCTTCGCCCCCGCATTCCGCGAACGGATCACGGCGTTTTTGGCGCGGTACTCGACGGGGCAGCCGACGGGACCGGTGCCGACGGCTCCGGAGCAGGCCCGCTAGCGTCGGTTTTCGGGACGACGACGGGACCGTATTTCTTCGTGAGATGGCGGTCGAGTTCCCGGTCGTAAGCCTCGGGCGCGGGGCTCTTCCCCTTTTTCTTCTCGGCGATGAACCGTTTGTGGAGCCGGAGCCGTTCCCGGAGGTAGTCGTCGGTGAAGGCGTCGTGCTTCTCCGGGGGGACGGCGAGGCCGATCTTCACGGCATGCTCCAGGGCCCGTTTCTCAGTCTGCTTCCGCATCGCCGCCATCCGGCCCAGGAAGGCCGACTGCTCTTCCAGGGTCATCTTCTTGAAGGACGGCCACTTGGAGAGCTCCTTCCAGAGCTTGTCCTTCGGCAGGAGGAGGAGTTCGGCCATCCGTTCCCGGACTTCGGGAGGCTGCTGCGGCTGGCCTCCTTCCTGAAGCTCGCCGCCCTGGACCTGTACCCGTTCCTGCGCGAGGAGGGGGTAGATCGAGAGGAGGGAAAGGAGGACGATCAGGGCGCGGACCATGAAACCCCTTCGACGACGAGCGGAACGGAAGCCCCATCAACATTGGCCTGGGCCGTCCCCTTCCCTCCCTGCGCGATGGCGTCGAGGGCGGCGAAGGTGACCTGATCCTCTTCCGAGACCGTCTTCGCATGCTCCCCGATGCCGAGGAGGAGAATGAAGAGCGCGACCAACCCGGAGGGGATCAGGACGCGAGCCCAATGCTGGCGGCGCATCCGGCGTTCGGCCTGCTCCGACTCCTCCCGGCGGATGCGGGCGAGCACCGAGGTGGCGAACCAGGCCGAGGGCTCGGGCGTGGCCGCGCCTCCGCGAATGCGGATGGCGGCGAGGAGCGCCGGGGGCACGGGATCCCGTTCCACCGCTCCGGGGTGGGAGGAGAGGAAGGAGGTCAGGAAAGAGAGGAAATGCCGTTTCATCGCGCTGAAGCCGTCGGTCTATTTCGATTAAACACCTTGTTTCTCAAAAAGTTTCGATCAAAAAGCCCCATCGAAGAGGTCGCCCGCCGCCTCCCCCAGGGAAGCCTTCAGGGCTTCGCGGGCGCGGAAGAGGAGCGACTTGGTCGCGCCGAGGGAGGTTTCGAGGATGGCGGCAATCTCCTCGTAGGGGAGATCCTCGTGGGCCTTCAGCAGGATCGCCATCCGCTGGTTCTCCGGAAGGGCGGCGATGGCGCGGTCGAGCTTCCCACGGAATTCCTTCCCCGCCAGGAGGCTCGCCGGATCGCGCTGCCTCGGGTCGAAGAGATCGGGCTCCGACGGCTCCTCCTCACCTTCCCTCGGCTGGAAGAGCTTCGTCTCGACTGTCCGGAGGCGGGAGAGGCGGCGGCTCTCGTTGAAAACCAGATGGCGGACGATGGTGAGGAGCCAGGTGTTGAACTTCGCCTCGGGCCGGTAGCGGGGGGCCGCCTGCCAGACACGGACGAAGACCCGCTGCGCCACGTCCTCCGCCTCGAAGGGATCGCCCAGCATCCGCAGCACCGTGCCGTGGACGAGGCGCTGGTGCCGCTCCATCAGCAGCCGGAAGGCCCCCTCGTCGCCCTTCGCGACGGCCTCCATGAGCTGATGATCGGTCAATTCCATTGCGATTTCGGTCCGACGATCTTATTTAGGTACCGTCGCGAAAACCATCCCGAACCTCATGCCCCCCTATATCTTCCTCGACCATCAGGCGGGAGCCCCCCTTTCCGAGGGGGTCCGGGCGGCGATGCTTCCCTTTTTGAACGAACCGGCCAACCCGGCGAGCCACCATCGCGGAGGCGTCCGGGCCCGCGAGGCCCTCGACCTGGCGCGGCGCGAGGTGGCAACGCTGATCGGAGCCGCCTCGCCCGAGGAGATCGTCTTCACCGCCTCCGGCACCGAGAGCGTGAACCTGGCCCTCCTCGGCTATGCCCGGGCCAATCGAGACAAGGGAACCCATCTCCTCCTCGGAGCGACCGAACATCGCGCCGTCCTCCGCACGGCGGCCGCCCTCGAGCGGGAAGGCTTCACCGTCACCCTCGTCCCCGTCGATGCCGCAGGCCTTCTCTCCGCCGACACCTTCCTTGCCGCCGCCCGGGCCGGGACGATCCTCGCCGCCGTCCATTGGGCGAACCACGAGATCGGAACGATCGAGCCGATCGCCGAGCTCGCCTCCCGCTGCGCCGAGCGGAGCATTGCCTTCTTCACCGACGCCGGGGCGGCGGCGGGCTCGATCCCGATCGACGTGGCCGCCGCGCCGGTCTCCCTCCTCTCCTTAAGCGCCCATCGCTTCGGCGGGCCGCAGGGCGCGGGGGCGCTCTATCGCCGTCGGGGAATCGCCCTGGAACCGCTCCTCCACGGCGGGGAACAGGAGGGAGGCCTCCGCGCGGGGACCGAGAATCTCCCCGCCATCGTCGGCATGGGGGCCGCCGCGGCCGAGGTCACCGCAGCCCTTCCCTCCCGGCAGGAAACGCTGGGCCGCTGCCAACGCCTCCTGCTCGACACCCTCCGCGCCACAATCCCCGGCCTTCTCCTCAACGGTCCCGAGCCCGGGCCGCTGCGGAACGCCGCCAATCTCAACGTCGGCATCCCCGGCCTCGACGGCGAGGCCCTCGTCCTCCTTTGCGACATGCGGGGCCTCGCGCTCTCCAGCGGGGCGCTCTGCGTGAGCCGCGAGGAGCGGAGTTCCCACGTCCTCGCCGCCCTCGGGCTGCCGCCGGAGCGGAGCCGCTCCAATGTCCTCTTCACCCTCGGGGCGGGAACGACCGGGGAGGAGATCGCCGCCGCCTGCGCCATCGTCTCCAAGGCCGCTGAAAAACTGCGCGCGACGTAAAACGCGCAGGCCTCTTCGTCCGCGAAACCGGATCAATTCAGGCGAACTCGAAAGAAGCTTCGGCCCGGGCACGAAAAAACCCGGACAGCAAGCTGTCCGGGTTTTCGTCAAACTTGGAAAGAATCCAAGATCGAAGAGAAGAACTAGAGGCTCTTCTTGAAGCCGCTGCCGACGGAGAACTTCACCGTCTTGGAGGCCTTGATCTTGATCTTCTCGCCCGTCTTCGGGTTGATGCCCGTGCGAGCCTTGCGATTGGCAACCTTGAAGGTGCCGAAACCGATCAGCTGGACGCCGCCCGACTTCTTGACCCCGACCTTGATGCTTTCGATGACGGCCTCGACGGCGCGCTCAGCGGCGGCCTTCGTGGTTTCCTTGCCGAGGGCCTTCTGGACCTGGGCGACCAATTCTGCGCGATTCAAACTCATGGTTTGTTTTTACTCCTTTTTGGTTTTGCTTGGCCCTCCGCCCCTTATGCAGTGGGCGTCGAGCCGCTATTCGGTAGTTACAGTGCGGGGGAAAACCGTCAACTTCAAAAGTGATTTTTTGAAAAAAAGAAATTCCGCGGAACCCTGTAAAATCAGGCCTCCGCGGGGATCGGGGCCCGTCGCTCCGCGTCGATTCGCGCCGGCTTTTACGAGCCGAAGGTCCCCTCGATCGCGAGCGTCGCGCGCTCCACGGCGAGGTTCTGGTCGACATTCTGCAGGAGGCTGGCGTTGAGCTCCTCGAGGGCGCGGACCGATCGGAAGGCCGTGGAATCAAGGGTCGAAGCCTCCCCCTCGACGACGGCCCCGCGCCAGGCCTCGTGCTCGAGCGCGGCGATGAGGCGGCGGCGGGCGAGGAGATACTCGCCCTCGATCGCCGCCTTCATCATTTCCTCCGCCTCGTCGGAATCGTCGTCGGCCTCGCGCGCGGCGGCCTTCGCCGCGCTCTCGATTTCGTCGCGGAGTTCCTGGCAGCGCGTCGAAAAAAGCGCGGCGCGGAAATACGCGCGGAGCGATCCGGGAGCCTGCCCCCCCGCATGGAACCACTCGCCGGCGAAGGCGGGGAAGCGCGGATCGTCCTGCGCGCGGTCGGTGACGGGCAGGCGGATGCAGCGCGAAAGGATCGTCGGGAGGACGGCCTGCGCCTCCGCCGTGGTGAGGAGGAGGAGCGTGCCGGGCTGGGGCTCCTCCAGCGTCTTGAGGAAGGCGTTGGCCGCGTCGGCGCTGCCGAGGCACATCCGCTCGACCTCGCAGAGGAGGGCGACCTTGTATCCCCCGCGGTAGGCCTTGAGATGGAGCGCCTTTTCGAGGTCGCGGATCTGCTCGATGCGGATGCGGCGGGACTTCGACTCCGGCTGGAGGAGATGGAAGTCGGGATGAAGATCGGGCGTCTCCCCGGCGGGGAGGCCGAGGACGGCGGCGGCGACGCGGAGGCCGAGTTCCTTCAGGCCGTTCCGGTCGTCGCCGGTCAGGAGGTAGGCGTGGGCGAGGCGGCCATCGGCGCGGGCCCGGTTGAGCCGGGCGAGGACTTCGTCAGGCGGGAAAGGCATGGAGGAAATGGGTCCAGATGATCTCGGCGACGGTGCCGGGATCGGCGTCGGCGTTGATCCGCTTGATCCGGTCGGGTTCCGACTCGGCCAGCGTGACGAAGCCCTCGCGGACGATGTCGAAGAACTCGGGCTCCTCGTCCTCGATCCGGTCCCGGGTGGCGCGGTGGGCCATCCGTTCCGCCGCCTTCGCGGGAGAGACCTCGAGGAGGAGGGTGAGGCCGGGGACGAGATCGCCGGTGGCGAAGAGGTTCAGCGTGCTGATGAACTCGATGGGGAGCTCGCGGGCGATCCCCTGGTAGACGAAGGTCGAGTCGGTGAAGCGGTCGCAGAGGACCCAGGCCCCTTCCTTCAGCGCGGGGGCGATGACCTTCGTGACGAGCTCGGCCCGGCTCGCGGAGAAGAGGAGGAGCTCAGTGGCGTCGGTCATCCCCTTCCCTTCGGGGGCGTCCTTCAGGAGGTGGCGGATCTTTTCGCCGAGCGGGGTGCCGCCCGGCTCGCGGGTGACGAGGACGGTCTCGCCGCGCGTTTCGAGCTTTTCCTTGAGGAGGCTGATCTGGGTCGTCTTGCCGCAACCCTCGGAGCCCTCGAACGTGATGAGCCGGTTCATGCGTCTTCCTTATTTTTTGACCAATTCCTGCCCCTTGGCCGAATCGCGGACCGACCAGCCGAGGCGGGCGAGCTCGTCGCGGACGGCGTCGCTTTTCTTCCAGTCCTTCGCGGCGCGGGCGGCGAGGCGCTCCTCCCCGAGGGCCGCGATTTCCGGGGGGATCTCGGTCTTGAGGATGCCGAGGCCGAGGACGGCGTCGATCTTTTCCCAGATGGCGGGAAGATCGGGGAGCGGCTTCTTCTGGTCCATGAGGTTGTTGGTCTCGCGAATGAAATCGAAGAGGTGGCCGAGGGCGCCGGAGATGTTCAGGTCGTCGGCCAGGGCGGCGGAGAAGGCGTCGAGGAAGGCCTTCCCGTCGGGATGGGTGACCATGAAGCGTTCCGGCGACTCGGCCTTCCAGCGGACGATCCAGTTGTCGACCCTCGTGAGCGCGGTGCTGGCGGCCTCGAGCTCGGCCCAGGTGAAGTTGAGCGACTGGCGGTAGTGGGTCTTCACCAGGACGTAGCGGAGCTGGCGGCCGGTGAAGCCCTTCGCCTCGACGTCGCGGACGGTGAAGAGGTTCCCGAGCGACTTCGACATCTTCTGGGAATCGACGAGGAGGTGGGCGCTGTGGCCCCAGCACCGGGCGAAGGGGCGGCCCGTCGCGCCCTCGCTCTGGGCGATCTCGTTCTCGTGATGGGGGAAGAGGAGGTCGATCCCGCCGCAATGGAGGTCGAGTTCCTCGCCGAGGTAGCGCATCGCCATGGCGGAGCACTCGATGTGCCAGCCGGGGCGGCCCTTCCCCCAGGGGGATTCCCAGGCGACGTCGCCGTCGTCCTCGGTCCACGCCTTCCAGAGGGCGAAGTCGCCGAGGGTCTCCTTCTCGTACTCGTCCTGGGCGACGCGGGCACCGGGCTTCAGCCCCTCCTTATCGAGGTGGGAGAGCTTCCCGTAATCGGGCAGGGCGGCGACGCGGAAGTAGACGGAGCCGCTGTCCGCGCCGTTCCCGGAGACGTAGGCGAGGCCCTTCCCGATCAGCTTCCCGATGAGGGCGACCATCTCCGGGATGTGGTCGGTGGCCCGGGGCTGCTCGTCGTGGGGGGTGATGTTGAGGATCTCCATGTCCCGGCGGAACTCGGTGATATGGCGGTCGGTGAAGGCGCGGAGGCCTTCGCCCGCGGCGCGGGAACCCCGGATCGTCTTGTCGTCGACGTCGGTGAAGTTCATCACGCTGGTCACGGAGAAGCCGAAGTGGCGGAGGGTCCGCCGGAGGAGGTCGCCGTAGAGGAAGGAGCGGAAGTTCCCGATGTGGGCGTGGTTGTAGACCGTCGGCCCGCAGGAGTACATGCCGACGCGCTTCGCCTCGCGGGGCTGGAAGGCCTCGACCGTCCGGGTCAGGGAGTTGTAGAGCCGGAGGTCGGCGCTCATCGGGTCGGGTAAGAGTCCGCTTGAGGATTGGTTCAGGAAACCTTCGTCAGCGAGGCCACAGCCATCGCCGCGATCCCCTCGCCGCGTCCGACGAAGCCGAGGCGCTCGTTGGTCGTCGCCTTGATGCCGATCCGCTCGGCCTCGATGCCGAGGGCGGTCCCCATCGCCTCGCGCATCTGGGCGAGGAACGGCCCGATCTTCGGCGCTTCGGAGATGAGGGAGGAATCGATGTTCTCGATGACGAAGCCCTTTTCCTTGGCGATCCGGGCAATCTCGGTGAGGAAGACGGTGCTGCGGACGCCCCGCCAACGCTCGTCGCTGTTGGGGAAGTGGTGGCCGATGTCGAGGGAACCGATGGCACCGAGGATGGCGTCGGCGATCGCGTGGATCAGGACGTCGGCGTCGGAATGGCCGTCGAGGCCCCGGTCATAGGGGATCTCGACTCCTCCGAGGAAGAGCTTGCGCCCCGGGACAAGGGGATGGACGTCATAACCGATTCCGACACGTGACATAAGAGGGGAAGAATACGGCCTCTCTCTCAAGAGTAAAGCGACCAGTGCAGGAAGAGAAGGAGGCCGAGGCCCGAGCCCGCGACGAAGCGCCGCCCCGGAAGGAGGAGAGCCTCGGGGGCCGTTCCCCTCCCCGTCAGCCAGACGAAGAGCGCGAGGGCGTTGAGGCCGACGTAGGCCTGCGCGAGCAGGAAGAAGGCGGCGAAGGAAGAGAGGGGCTGATGCCGCAACCCGAACCATGCCTCCAGGCCGAGCGACCAGGGAAGGAGTCCCGCGGCCATCGCGATGAGGGAGGGCGTCTTCCCCCAGCCGAGAGAGAGCAGGAGGACCACCGAAGCGACGGCGGCGGGCCAGAGCCCGCGCAGGGCCAGGGCCGTTCCGGGAGCGACCCAGAAGGCGGCCCCTTCCCTCAGGACGATCGCCCCGCCGACGAGGGCGGCGAAGAGCATGAAGTCGACGGCCAGCAGGAAGAAAAAGCCGAGGCGGACCGCCGGAGAGGGAGCCTCACTTGACGGCATCATAGGCCATGAGGCCGAGCAGGAGCGGGAGATAGAGGATCGAGGCGAGGAAGAGGACGCGGGCCGAGGCACGGTCCCGGCGCTGGAAGAAGCGCCAGCCCGCCCAGACGTATCCCCCGCCGATCACCACCGCGCCCCAGAAGTAGGGCTTCCCGGCGATGTGGAAGAAGGTCGGAAGGAGGCCGATGGGAAGGAGGGCCGCGGCCGTGTAGAGGGAATGCCGGGAGGTCTTCTCCCCCTGGGGGTCGTCCCCCGTGATCATGCGGAACCCGGCGTCGCGGTATTCGTCCCGGTAAAGCCAGGCGATGGCAAGGAAGTGGGGGATCTGCCAGAGGAAGAGGATGGCGAAGAGGATGTAGGCCTGGGGGCCGACCTCGTCCCGGGCGGCGGTGAAGCCGATGACCGGCGGCAGCGCCCCGGGGATCGCGCCGACGAGGGTGTTCAGCGTCGTGTGCCGCTTCATCGGGGTGTAGACGAGGACGTAGGAAAGGAGGGTCGCCGCCGCGATGACGGCCGAGAGGACGTTCACCGCCAGGGCGAGCCAGACCGTCCCGCCGATCCCGGCGAGGAGCGCCCCGACGAAGACCTCGCCGACGCGCCGCCGTCCCGAGGGGAGCGGCCGGGAGGCCGTCCGGGCCATCCGGGCGTCGTGCTTCCGCTCGATGACCTGGTTCAGGGCCGAGGCCGAGGCGGCGACGAGGCCGGTCGCGAGGATCGTGTGGAGGAGGAGCCGCCCGCTGACGACGCTCGGATTGCCGAGGTAGAACCCGGCCAGCGTCGTCATCAGGTTGAAGAACGTCAGCCGGAATTTCACCAGCTCGAAGAGGTCGGAGAGGAGGGTGTGCCTCTCAGCGGGGGCCTCGATCTCGACGGCGGCGGCGGTCTCGTCGCCCTTCATCGGAGTTTCTCCATGCGCCGCCAATGGATGATCAGGAAGGTCAGGTGGGAGCCGACCAGGAGGAGGAGCGCCCCCGTCACCACGTGGAGCGAGGTGATGAACGGATTCTTCTGGCTCCAGATCACCGTCATCCCGAGGGCGACCTGGAGGCAGACGAGGCCGGTCCAGATCCCGCTCAGGAAGCGGAGATGGGGCGGGCTCTGGCGGCAGCGGAAGATGGCGAGCGTCGCGGCGATGATCCCCGAGAGGATGACGAGGGCCATCGCCCGGTGGGCCACCTGGAGGTAGATCTGGACGAGCGAGGTCGGCACCTGGCCCGCCTGCTGCCGGTGCGCGTTGATGCGGACGAGGTCGGCCTCGGTCACGTGGGGGACGACGTGGCCGTAGACGGTGGGGAAGTCGGGGATCGAGAGCCCGGCGTGCTGGTGCCGCATGACCGCGCCGAGGATGAGCTGGCAGAAGATCAGCGCCGAGACGAAGGCGATGCCCTGCTCCCACCCCTTCGGCAGGCGCGCGCCGTTCGAGGGGAGGACCCGCCAGTTCCGGCTGTAGACGAGGGCGAGGAGGCCGGTGGTGACGAGGAAGAGCTGGGCGAGGGTGCCGTGGACGATGCCGTAATCCTGCTGGGCCTTGATCACCCGGATGCCGCCGACGACGCCCTGGAGTATGACGAGGGCGACGGCGAAGACCGCCAGCTTCCGCACCCAGGGGCGCGGTTCCTTCAGCCAGACCCACCCGGCGAGGATGACGGTGAAGAGGCCGACGACCGAGGCGACGAGGCGGTGGGTGTGCTCGTAGAAGATCGGCCCGATCCATTTCTGGATGGGGAAGGTGAACATGTTGTACCCGTAGCTCGTCGGCCAGTCGGGGACCGACATCCCGGCATTGAAGCTCGTGACCAGCGCCCCGATGCAGATCAGGAAGACAACCGAGGCGGCGACGAAGGCGCTGTAGAGGGGAAGGCCCTTTGGGAAAGCAGGGAACGTGGGGAAGGCAGGCGGAGAGGGGGGCTGGGGCTGGCTCATTACGGGGTTGGCAAGGGAGGAAGGTTAGAGCGGCTTGTCCTGCGATGAAAAGTCCGAGTTTTCGTCGGAAGCGGAAGAGGCACTGTATTCATACGGGCCCCGGTGGACGACAGGTATTTTTCCGAAGTTTCCCGGCGGAGGGGGCGACGGGCAGGCCCATTCGAGGGTCGCGGCCCGCCACGGGTTCTCCCCGGCCGGTTCCCCGCGGCGGAGGCTGAGGCAGAGGTTCACGAGGAAAACGAGCTGCGCCAGCCCGAGGCCGACAGCGGCGAGGGTGACGAACTGGTTGAGCGGCTGGAGGGAGCGGAGGTGCTCGTACTGGGTCGCGTCGGGAATCCGCCGCATCATCCCGCCGAGGCCGAGGGTGTGCATCGGGAAGAAGGTCAGGTTGAAAAAGACCAGGGTAAGCCAGAAGTGGAGCTTCCCCAGCCCCTCCCCCATCTTCCGCCCACAGACCTTGGGGAACCAGTAGGCGATCGCCCCGAAGACGCCGAAGAGGCTCCCCCCGAAGAGGACGTAATGGATGTGGGCGACGATGAAGTAGGTGTTGTGGATGAAGAGGTCGACCGGGGTCGCCGCCATGAAGATCCCGCTCAGCCCCCCGATGACGAACATCGAGATGAAGGCGAGCGCGTGGCACATCGGGAGGTCGAACCGGATCGAGCCCCGCCAGAGCGTCCCGAGCCAGTTGAAGGTCTTCACCGAGGAGGGGACGGCGATCAGGAAGGTCGAGAAGGAGAAGGCGGCCGAGAGGAGGAGGCTCATCCCGCTCACGAACATGTGATGTCCCCAGACGACGAAGCCGAGGCCGCCGATGGCGATCATCGCCCAGACCATCGCCCGGTAGCCGAAGAGGGGGCGGCGGGCGAAGACGGGGAGGATCTCCGAGACCACCCCCATCGCGGGGAGGATCAGGATGTAGACCTCGGGATGGCCGAAGAACCAGAACAGGTGCTGCCAGAGGAGCGGCTGCCCTCCCCGCGTGACGTCGAAGAAGGCGGTCCCGAAATCGAGGTCGAGGATCAGCATGACGTCGGCGACGAGGAGGACCGGGACGGCGATCAGGACGAGGAACCCGGTGATGAAGAGCGACCAGGTGAAGACCGGCATCCGGAAGAGAGTCATCCCCGGGGCCCGCTGCGTCGCGACCGTCACGGCGAGGTTCGCCGCCGTGAGGAGGGAGCCGAGGCTGTTGATCCCGAGGGCGACGCACCAGAGCGATTGCCCGGCGAGGCTCTGGTTGTAGCGGGCGAAGGTCGAGAGCGGCGCGTAGGCCGTCCATCCCGTCGCCGCCGCCCCGCCCGGGGCGAGGAAGCTCGCGATCCAGACCGCGCCCGAGAGGAGGTAGAGCCACCACGCGATCGCGCCGAGCCTGGGGAACGCCGTCCCCCGCGCGCCGATCTGGAGCGGCACGATGTAGTTCCCCAGCCCGCCCAGCAGCAGCGGCATGACGACGAGGAAGATCATCACCGTCGCGTGCATCGTGAAGGAGACATTGTACCCCTCGGCCCCGAGGAGGCCGAGCTTCGGGAAGGCCATCTGGCAGCGGATCAGCAAGGCCAGCGCCCCGCCAACGAAGAGGAAGCCGAGGGCCGAGACGACGTAGCGGAGGCCGACGGCCTTGTGGTCGTCGGAGGCGAAGAGGGAGCGGAAGGCGGGAGGGCGGGTCAGGTCGTTCATGGTTTCCTCGCCCCCTTCACCCAGGCTTCCCATTCGGCCTCCGTCACGACGCGGAAGCGGCCCTGCATCAGGCCGTGGCCCGAGCCGCAAAGCTGGCTGCAGGCGATCGAGAACTCGCCCGTCCGCTCCGCCGTGAAGGAGATCCAGTTGATCGTCCGGCCCGGCAGGAGGTCCTGATGGATGCGGAACTCGGGCGCGTAGAAGCCGTGGATCACGTCGAGGGAGCGGAGATGGAGATGGATCAATTTCCCGACGGGGACGACGAGCTCGTTGAACGCCGTCACGTCGTCGGCCCCGGCCGGGTCGGCGGGATCGAGGCCGACCTTGTTGTCGGGGCTCCGCTTCGCATCGTCAGCCCGGCCCAGGAGGCCGTCGGGGCCGGGATAGCGGATCACCCAGTCGTACTGCTCCCCGCAGACCTCGATGTCGATGGCCGTGCCGGGCGGCGGCGGGACGATCATCCGCTTCCAGAGCCCCTCCCCGAGGCAGAAAAGGAGGAGAAAGACCGCCGTCGGGATCACCGTCCAGATCACCTCGGCCTTCCAGCTGCCCGCGACGGGACTCGCCGTCCTCCCCTCCTGCCGCCGGTACCGGTAGAGGAACCAGAGCAACGTCCCCTGGACCCCGACGAAGACCGCCAAGACGATCCAGAAGATGAGGAGGAGCAACCCGTCGATCTCATGCCCGCCGACGGTGACGCAGGGAGGGAGGAACCAGAGGCCGCTCTGCCGCACCTCGGCCCGGAGCGGGAGGGGGAGGGCGAAAAAAAGGAGGGCGGCGATGGACAGGAGGCGCTTCAAGGGGAGTCCCGAAAGGGAAGTGCAAATTGAATCACCCCGACGCCGCGCCTTGCCAGCTTAAAACCATGGGCCGGTTCCCCTTTCCTGCGGCGTTTTGCCGCTGGGCCAGAATGTATTGCGGCGGGACTTGGGGAGACGGTAGCCTTTCCCTCTTCATGCGCCTCCCCTTCGTCACCTCCCTGACCAGCGAGGAGCGTTCCGCCCGGATCGCGGCGCGGCGGCAGCGGTCCCTTTTCTGGCGCTGGGTCCACCGCGGGGCCTCCCTCAACGTGGCGATGACCCTCCTCCTGACCCTCGGCCTCGCCTGCGCCGCGGCGACGATCACCGAGTCCCGCTTCAACACCGACGTCGCCCGGTATTACATCTACCGCAATCCGCTCTTCCTCGGCTGGCTCGCCATCCTCTTCCTGAACCTCTTCTGCGTCACCCTCGACCGCTGGCCCTGGCAGAAGCGGCACCTTCCCTTCGTCATCACCCACTACGGGATCATCACCCTCCTCCTCGGCGCGGCGGTCGGCTCCCGCTTCGGCTACGAGGCCTTCATGAGCCTCGAGAAGGGAGGCGTTCCCGAGGGCCGCGTCGCCCTCAACCAGAACATCGTCGTGATCCAGGGGCTCCGCACCGGCGGCACCTACGAGCATCCCTTCTCGACGCTCGTCGACCTCCCCGACGCCTCCCGTCCCCACCTGATCTCGGTTCCGGAAGCCCCCGCCAATCACCCCCTGACGCTGAAGATCGACGGCTACGCGACCTCGCTCGGCTGGGTCGAATCGCTGGCACCCGACGCTCAAGGCGGCCCCGGCCTCCTCCTCCGCTTCCGCAACGGCGCGACCGGGCAGGAGATGCCCCTCGTCCTCCTCCGGGAGAGCGAGGCGGGACGGAAACGGAGTTTCTTCGGGCTGGCCAGCGTCGATTGGGTCGCCTCTTTCGACGCCCCCGCCCACGAGGAGAAGCCGACACCGACGCTCCAACTCCTCGGCGGAACCGAGGCCCCCCTCCGTTACCGCCTGCTGCGCGGCGAGCGGGTCGAAAAGGAAGGGACCCTCCTCTCCGGCACTCCCCTTCCCCTCGGCTGGGCCGAATGGCAGGTGACCCTCGAAAGCGCCCTGCCGAACGCCCGCGTCGAGAAAACCATCGCCCCGACGATCGCCGCCACGGCCGAAGCCAACTCGGGCATCCGGGTCGCGCTCCTCGACGGGGAGAAACCGGTTTCCCCGTCCCTGTGGATTCCGTCCGGCACCTCCCAGGACCTCCCCAATCCGCTCAACGCCGAACATCCCGTCCGGGTCGGCTTCGGACTCCAGACGAAGCCCCTCCCCTTCGCCGTCGAGCTCGTCTCCTTCGACGTTCCCCGCGACGAGGGCGGAACCACCCCCTCCGATTTCATCAGCACCCTCCGCTTCTACGACCTCCGGGGGACGACCTCGAAGGCGACCGCCCACATGAACTACCCGGCCACCTACCCCGCCGGTTTCTGGCTCTCCGCGCTCGGCCTCAACTACAAGTTCTCCCAGGCCAACTGGGATCCCGACAACCTCGACCACACCACGCTCCAGGTCCTCCACGATCCGGGCTGGCCGCTGAAATGGGTCGGCTCCCTGCTGATCGTCTTCGGCATCGCCTCTCTCTTCTACTCCCGCACCCCTTCCCCATGAAACGCCTCCTCCTTCTTCTGCTCCTTGCGCTTGCGCTCATCGTCGGACTTCACGATGCCGATGCGGCCGGGGCCGCTCCGGAATTGAAATTCGATTCCCTCTCCCAGGTCGCCATCCAGGACCAGAGCCGCAAGAAGCCGCTGACCACCTTCACCCGCGAGGCGACCCTCCAGCTCACCGGGCGGACGAGCGTTCTCCTCGAGGACGAACACCGCACCCTTTCGGCCGACGCCTTCATTCTCACCCTCTGGCTCAATTCCGAGGGGTGGGACGAGAAACCGCTCCTCCTCGTCGATTACCTCCCCCTCCGCAAGGCCCTCGGCCTCCCCGCCGAGAAGAAGCGGTTCACCTATCGCGAACTCGCCGGGAACGCCGCCCTCCAGACCCTCCTCGCCGACGGCGGACGGATGAAGCCGACGCTCAATCCCGCGGGCGGGAACGACGGCGCCCCGCGCCTCCAGAAGGCCGCCGAGGATGTCGCCGCCCGGCTCCATCTCTTCGAGGCGATCGCCACCGGCCGCGCCTTCACCCTCCTCCCCTCCCCGCCGCACGCCGAGAACGGGGCCTGGCACGTCCTCACCGACATCGTCTCCCTCTACCCGAAGGAGACCTGCCTCGACGTCCTCCTCCCCTTCCGCGATTTCGTCGATGCATGGAAGGGTGGAAAACAGAAGGAACTCGACGACGCCTCGGTCCGCCTCGCCCGTTCCCTCCGCTCCCTCAACCCCGCCGCCTATCCGACCTCGGCGAAGCTCTCCCTCGAGGCCGCCTACCTCCGCCTCCATCCGTGGCGCTGGGCATGGATCTGCTACGGCGCGGCCGTCCTCGCCTTCCTCCTCACCGCCCGCTGGTTCCCGCAGGGCGGTTACCGGGCGGGATGGGCGCTGGCGCTGGCCGGGTTCGCCTGCCAGCTCTTCGGCTTCGTCTGCCGGATCCTCATCGCGGGACGCCCCCCGGTCACGAACATGTACGAGTCGATCATCTGGGTCTCGTTCGCCGTCGTCCTCTTCGCCCTCATCCTCGAGGCCGTCCACCGTTCCCGCGTCTTCCTCGCCGCCGGGACGCCCCTCGCCGTCCTCGCCCTCATGGCCGTCGACTTCCAGCCCCTCGCCTTCGACGCCTCGATCCAGCCGCTGACCCCCGTCCTGCGGAACAACTTCTGGCTCGCGATCCACGTCATGACGATCACCCTCTCCTACGGGGCCTTCGCCCTCGCCATGGCCCTCGGCCACGTCACCCTCTTCCGCTCCCTGCGGGGCAAGCTGGCCCTGAAGAACGACGCCATCACCCTCTACGTCTACCGCGCCCTCCAGATCGGCGTCCTCCTCCTCGCCGCCGGGACGATCCTCGGCGGCGTCTGGGCCAATTATTCATGGGGCCGGTTCTGGGATTGGGACCCGAAGGAAACTTGGGCGCTCATCACCCTCCTGGGCTACCTCGCCGTCCTCCACGGGCGGATCGCGAAATGGTGGGGCGACTTCGGCCTCGCGGTCGGCGCCATCGTCGGATTCCTCTCCGTCGTCATGGCGTGGTATGGGGTAAACTTCGTCCTGGGCAAGGGGCTCCACAGCTACGGCTTCGGGACGGGGGGGACGACGTGGGCGGTGATTTACGCGGTGATCGAGATTGCTTTTGTCGCGGTGGTTTTGCGGCAGAGGAAGAAAGCCTAGAACGTTTTTCCTTCCTGATCCCGAAGGGATCAAAGAAGGTAGCCGGGGGTTGAGCGAAGCGATACCCCCGGCTAATTTCTTCGACCCTTTCAGGGTCAAGAAAGGCTTACTCCTTCTTCCCCCACTTCACCAGGATCTGCGGCGCGACCAGGAGGCTGGTGATGAGGCACATTCCGACCCCGGCGAACATCAGGAAGCCGAGGCTGAAGAGGCCGGTATACTTGCTGACCATCATCGAGCCGAAGCCGATCATCGCGGTCAGCGCCGAGAGGAAGATCGCCTTGCCGGTGCTTCCCTCGAAGAGATGGACTCCGCCGTCTTCGCGGCAGCGGTCGACGGTGTAGACGCCGTAGGCGACGCCGATCCCGATCACGAGCGGCAGCGTCACGATGTTGGCCGGGTTGAAGTCGAACCCGAAGAGCCGCATCATCCCGACCGTCCACAGAATCGCGATCACGAGCGGGAAGATCGCCAGCGCGATCAGCCCCGGCTTGCGGAAGTGCAGCGAGATCAGGACGACGATGGCGACGAAGGCCCACTGCGCCGCCTTCACGTAGCTGGCGCGGAGGAGGTCGATGTACTCGTAGTTCTGTACCGCCATCCCGGTCACATGAGGATCGACGGTCCGCAGTTCCTTCACGAAACGGGCGTCGGGCTCCCGATCCCAGATGTTTTCCTTCGGCACCACCTCGATGAGGAGCTTTCCGTTCGGCGAGAGGTAGCGGTCGCGCAGCGGTGCCGGGATGTCGGCGGAGGTGATCGTTCCCGTCGTCTTCTGCTTCGCGAGGAAGGCGAGGTTCCGCTGCATCGTCCCGAAGACGCTGATCTGGTAGCGATTCAGCCGCTTCCCGAGTTCGTCCTGGGAGAGGCCCGCCATCGCCGCCTGGGCGCGGGTGAGCGGGGGGATGAGCTTCCCGAGCACCTCGACGGCCTCCCGCGCCTGCGGGATGACGGGGGCGAATTTCTTCGCCTGCGCCACCCCTTCGGTGCAATCGGCCAGCAGGGAGGAGATCTTCGTCCGCGCCCGCTCGACGTCGACCTGGTTCTTCACGTCGGTGCTCAGGGAGAGGCCCTGGAGGGAATCGACGATCCGCTTGATGATGGCGGCCTTGCTCGCCGCGTCGGTCGGGATGAGGTCGACGGGAGGGCAGCGGACGTCGGCGACGGTCGGCAGGGCCTTGAACGCCGCGATCTTCCGCTTGGCGTCGTCGATCGAGTCGGCGACCGAGACGGCGTAGAGGAGCGATTCCGAGTTGCCGCTCTCCTTGTCGGCCTGCGAGTCGTCGTTGAGGCGGTGGAGTTCCCGGACCGAATCGATCTTCGGGTTCTGGAGGTGGAGCGTGTTGTAATCGAAGCCGACCTTCGGGGCGAGGAAGGCCGCGCCGACGGTGACCGCCGCCGCGACGGAGAGGACGAGGCCGGGCCGGGAGAAGAGGACCGCGTTGATCTTCGCCGCCTGCTCGGAGGAGACGGTCGAGCCGGTTTCCCGGAGAACCTGGGGCGACTTCCGCCGGTCGAGGAGGACGTAGCAGGCGGGGAGGAGGAAGAGATTCGCCAGCAGGCAGAGGAGGACGCCGGAACCCGCCACGATGCCGAACTCGGAGAGGCCGACGAAGTCGTTGAAGCACATCGTGTAGAAGGCGATGGCCGTCGTGCTGCCGCCGGTGACGACGGCGACGCCGGTGTGGCCGATCGAGGCGACGAGGGCCTGCTCGAGGTTCGCGCCCTTGCCGAGTTCCTCCTCGTACCGCCCCATGATCTGGATGCCGAAGTCGATCCCGAGGCCGATCACCATCGCGACGAAGGCCTGGGAGATGATGTTCAGGTGGCCGACCGTGATGACGGTGAAGCCGAGCGACCAGCAGACCCCCATCAGGAGGACCCCGATGGCGACGAAGGGCCGGGTCCGCGCCCGGTAGCCGACCGCCATGAGGATGACGACGAGGACGAGGGCGAGGAGCCCCGCGTGGAGGCTGTCGGCGGAGCTGGTCTGGAGCTCGTCATCGCTCAGGACGGGAAGGCCGGTGAGGCCGAACTCGACGCCGGGGAAGGCGGCCCGCGCCTCGACGAGGAGCTTCCGGAGATCTTCGGTCGTCTTGCCGTAGGGCCGCTCGGAATCGACGACGGGGCCGGGGACGGCGCTGACGAGGAGGACCTTGCCGCCCTGGAGGCCGGGGTATTCGTGCTCGGCGAGGACGCGGTCGATGTCCTGGAGCTGGTCCTGGACGTGGCTGCTCGCCTGGTTCGAGACGGGGGAGGCATTCAGCGACGGAGGGCGCTTCCCTCCCTTGCCGCCGGTCTTGCCGGGCGCCTTGTCGGCCGTTCCCTCGATCGAGTCGGCCAGCTGGTTCAGCATGTCGACGAAGCGGTCGACGAAGGGCTTGAATTCCTTCCAGTTGTCCTTCTTCCGAAGGTACTTGTCGTTGAACATCCGGTCGGTCTCATCGAGCATCGAGTTGAGATCGAGGCGGACGTTCGCCTGCCGCATCTGCGTCGCATACCCGCCGACCTCCTCCTCGACCTTCTTCAGCTCGTCCGGGTTGAGGAAGAGGAGGAAGTGTTCCGAGATGTGGGAGAAATCGAAATGGTACATCACCCGGCGGATGCCGGGCTGCATCGCCTCCATCCGCGGCCCGATCCAGCGGATCGCCTCGCGGTTCTTCTCGACGTCGTCGGAGCGGATGATGACGACGTACTCGTCGTCGGCGTCGAATTCCTTCGCGTAGGCGAGGTAGTCCTTGTTCGCGTCGGAGTCGGCGCGGATCAGGTTGCTGGTGTCGTTGATGACCCGGAGTTTCGTCGCCGTCAGCCACGCGGCGACGGCGGTCACGATCAGGGACAGGAGGACGATGGTCCCGGCGCGGCGGAAGACGATGCCGGCCGCGCGGCGGAGTGCCCCTTGGAGAAGACGATGGATCATTGGAAAAAGTAACGCTAAAAAGGAAGTGACGCTAGGCGAGCGGCGCCGAAAGGGAAGCCTTGCCTGCGGGAGGAGGGGACGATTTCGCGGCTACGGCCTCGGCGGCAACGGGAAGCGGGGCGACCCCGATCTCCCGCAGCACCGCCTCGGCAGCCCGGACGCTCGCCCCGGCCTTGCCGAGGCGCTCGACGACGCGGCGCATCCCCTTCCGCATCTCCTCCTGCTGGACGGCGTCCTTCAGCAGCTCGGAGGCCCGGGCGGAGAGGAGGGCGGGGCTGAGGTCGCTCTGGATGAACTCGGGGACCACCTCGCGGTCGGCCAGGACGTTGACCATGCTGACGTAGGGAACCTTCACGACCATCCGGCCGATGAAATAGGTGAGCGGATTGACCTTGTAGAAGACGATCTGCGGGACGTCCATGCAGGCGCACTCGAGGGAGACCGTTCCCGAGGCGAGGAGGGCCAGATCGCACCGGCTGAGGTGGGAGAGCTGGTAGCCGACGTACGATTCGATCGGGATGTCGCCGCCGCCGCATTCGAGGAGGATCCGCTGGCCGAGGCGTTGCCGCTCCAGGTCGGGGCTCATCCAGACGAAGCGGAGATTCGGATGGCGGCCCATCAGGTCCCGCGCCGTCTCGATGAGGATCGGCAGGTGCTTGCGGATCTCCCCTTCCCGGCTGCCGGGGAGGAGTGCGACGCGCCGCTCGATCCGGTTCCCCGTCTCCTCGCCCTTCGGCTGGATGCGGTCCCAGATCGGATGGCCGACCCACTCGGTCCTGAGCTTCGGCACCCGCTCGGCGAACCAATCCTTCTCGAAGGGGAAGATGACGAGGAGGAGGTCGAGGATCTTCGCCATCGTCTTCGCCCGCCCGCTCTTCCACGCCCAGACCTGCGGGCTGATGTAATAGACGAGCTTCGTCGCCTTCAGCGCCTTGATCTTGCGGAGAGCCTTGGCGAAGCGGAGGTTGAAGCCGGGATAATCGATGAAGACGACGGCGTCGGGCTGCTCCTCCTTCGCCAGGGCCAGGAGGCGGCCGAAGAGGTCGCGGAGCGTCGGGTAATGCTTGAGGACCTCGACGAAGCCGACGACGGCGTGGTCGGTCAGGTCGAAGAGCTGCTCCTGGCCCGCCGCCCGCATCCGGGGGCCGCCGGTGCCAATGCAGCGGAGGTCGGGCCGGAAGCGGCGCAGGGCGTTGACCAGCTCGGCCCCGTGGCCGTCGCCGCTCGGTTCCCCGGCAATGAGGAAGACGACGGGGGGCCGTCCGTCGGCGCGGGCCGATACCGATTTCGCGAGGGATTCGGGAACGGGGACGCTCACGACGTCGCCCCCAGCGGCAAAGGCTGCGGCACGAAGGGGGCCATCCCCGAACCGGCCAGCTTCGGGTCCCAGATCATCGCCGTGATCCGCATCGCCACGTCGAGGGCGGCGGCGGCCCGCTCCCCGTCGACGAGGGGCGTCCCCCCGGCGGCGACGCACTCGAGGAACGACTCGAGCTCGAGCTTCAGCGGCTCGTCCTTCTCGACCGGGATCTTGTCCCGCGTGATCTTGTCCCCGGCCTTCCGGTAGATCTCGCCGCTCTGGTTCTGGTAATCGAGGGAGAGGTAGGCGTCGTCCTGGAAGACGCGGATCTTCCGCATCTTCTCCGGGCTGATCCGGCTCGTCGTGATGTTCGCCACGCAGCCGTTGCGGAAGCGGAGCCGGACGTTGGCGATGTCCTCGCTCTTGCTCAGCACCGCCACGCCGACCGCGTCGATGCTCTCCAGCGGGGAGCGGACGAGGTGGAGGATGATCTCGATGTCGTGGATCATCAGGTCGAGGACGACGCCGATGTCGATGCTCCGGCCCGGATAGGGGGAAAGGCGGTGGGCCTCGATGAACTTCGGCCGGGTCAGCATCCCCTCGAGGGCGCGGAAGGCGGGGTTGAAACGCTCGATGTGGCCGACCTGGAGGATCGTCCCCCGGCGGGCCGCCGCCTCGACCATCTCCCGGGCCTGGGGGAGGTTGTCGCTGATCGGCTTCTCGATGAGGAGGTGCTTCCCGGCGGCGATCGCCGCCATCCCGATCTGGTGATGGGTGAAGGTCGGCGAGGCGATGGTCAGCGCGTCGACCTGGGCGAAGAGTTCCTCGACGGAGGCGAAGGCCGTCCCCTTGTGCTGGGAGGCGATCTTCTTCGCCGTCCCGGCATCGGCGTCATAGAGGCCGACGAACTCGGCCCGATCGCTCTTGGAATAGATACGGGCATGCTCCTTGCCCATGTGACCGACCCCCACGACCCCGACACGCACTTTACTCATCTTTTATAAATACAGAAATACCGCAGCGAACGACGAACGTGAACCAAGCCTAGCCTATAAACCGATCAGCGCCACCTTGCCCTCGGCGGCCAGGGCCAGCACCCGCTCCCGGTCGAGCAGGAGCGTCCGCCCCGCCTCGCAACCGATGGCGGCGATGCCCGAGGCGATCGCCCCCTCCAGCGTCCGGGGACCGATCACCGGAACGTCGAAGCGGAAATCCTGATTCGCTTTGCTCACTTTGACAAGCGTCGATCCGCTCCGCCCCAACTCCCCTCCCCGCTTCAGCGCCGCATCGGTACCCTCGAAGGCCTCGACCGCCAGCACCGTCCCCCGCTTCACCACGACCGATTGGCCGACGTCGAGCCGGGCCATCTCCTTCGCGATCTGGAAGCCGAAGGCCGTATCCTCCGTGATCTGCCGCTTCGGCTTGGGACCGCCGAAGTGGCCCGTCGGCGCGAGGGAATCCTCCATAAACGTCGTCGCCGGAAGGAGTTCCGTCCCGCCCTTCGCCAGCTCGTCGGCCACCGCGCCGAAGATCGTCTCCGCGTTCCGCTGCTTCAGCTTCGCCAGGAGGAGGAAAGCCTTCAGGTCGGGCTTCAGGTCGAAGAGGCGGCCCGGGGTGATCTGCCCCGCCATCACCGCTTTTTTGACGCCGTGCTCCTTGAAAAAGGAAAGAAGCGCGCCGAGTTGTCCCACCCGGAGCGTCGTCGCCTCGTCGGCGAGGGCATGGAGCGAGGGGTCCGTTTCGGCATCGAAGGCGACCAGGGAAAGACGCTGCACCCCGGCGGCGCGGGCCGCCTTGGCCAGGAGGACCGGATAGCTCCCCTTGCCCGCAATGAGACCGAGGTGGATAAGAGAGGGAGGCATTTTTACGTAAAGAATAGATGGCGAAACAAAACGGTCCTTGACCGTCTACCTCGAATTGCTAGGTTACTTGTCTTTTGGTACACTAAGCAGTTCGTCGGAGGAGGTGGAAACTTTCGCTAGTTTCCACTTTTTTGTCTCCGGCGATCAAACAGAAGGAGACAACCATGAGTCAAGAAATCGTTGCGATCATGGAGTACATGGAGAAGGAAAAAGGGATCAAGCGGGAGATTCTCATCGAAGCGATGCAGAACGCCCTGCTGGCCTCCTCGCGCAAGAGCTTCGGCCCTGCGAAGGACCTTCGCGTCGAAATCGACCCGAAGAACGGCAAGATCCGCGCCTTCGCCCGTCTCGAGGTCGTTGAGAAAGTCACCGTCGCCCACGACCAGATCTCCCTCTTCCGCGCCCGGGACATCAAGCCCGACGTCCAGCTCGGCGAGTCCGTCGACATCGAGGTGACCCCGAAGGAATTCGGCCGCATCGCCGCCCAGGTCTTCAAGCAGACGATCAACCAGACCCTCCGCGGCATCGAGCGGAAGATGATCTTCTCCGAGTTCAAGGACCGTGCCGGCTCCATCGTCAGCGGCACCATCCGCCGCTTCGAGCGTTCCGACATCATCGTCGACCTCGGCAAGTTCGAGGCCATCATGCCCTCCCGCGAGCGCGTCCCCACCGAGGAATACAACCCCGGCGAGCGGATCCGCGCCTACGTCGTCACCGTCGACGACGGCCTCCGCGGCCCCGAGATCATCGTCAGCCGCAGCCACCCGAACTTCGTCCGCCGCCTCCTGGAGCTCGAGGTCAACGAGATCAACGACAAGACCGTCGAGATCAAGGCGATGGCCCGCGAGGCCGGCTACCGCACGAAGATCGCCGTCTTCTCCGCCAACGACAAGATCGACCCCGTCGGCGCCTGCGTCGGCATCCGGGGCGCCCGGGTGAAGAACATCGTCCGCGAGCTCAACAACGAGAAGATCGACCTCTTCAAGTGGTCGTCGAACCCCCGCGAACTCGCCGTCGAGGCCCTCAAGCCCGCGAAGCTGAAGAGCATCGAGGTCGACGAGGCCGCCAAGCGCGTCAAGGTCCTCGTCGACGGCGAGAACTACTCCCTCGTCCTCGGACGCAAGGGGCAGAACACCCGCCTCGCCACGAAGATCCTCGGCGTCGGCTGGGAGATCGACATCACGAAGGAACACACCGCCGAGGAAAACTTCGCCGAGCAGATCGCGAAGGCCGCCGGCGAACTGGCCCTCTCCCTCTCCATCGACGCCGCCCTCGCCGACAAGATCGTCCACGCCGGCCTCGTCAGCGCCGAGGCGATCGCCGAGGTCGAGGAGGCCGACTTCCTCGACGCCCTCCCCGACATCGACCCCGAAGTCGCCAAGGGCGTCCGCAAGGCCGCCCTCGACAAGGTCAACGCCACCGCTTAATCCCCGCAGCCAGACAACCCTCCGATCCCGCCCTCTCAACCGCCGCCCGATCCAGCCCCACCCCACCGCATGCCTCCCGCCAAGACCACCGCCCCCGCCACGAAACCCTCGGCTCCCGCCGCTCCCGCTCCTGCCACGGCAGCGGCCCCGGCCGTCGAAACTCCCGTCGGCGGCGGCAATCCTGGTGCGGAAGCCGCTTCCGAGGAAAAGCTGATCACCATCAAGGGCCCCGTCGTCGTCAAGGACCTCGCCGGGAACCTCGGCCTGAAGCCGTTCCAGCTCATCCATCACCTGATGGAGCTGAACATCTTCGCCACCCTCACCCAGGTCCTCGACGAGGAATCGGCCAAGAAGGTCTGCACGAAGCTCGGCTACTCCTTCCATACGGAGAAGCGGGACCGCGCCGCCCATCCGCCCACGCCCCCCACGCCGAAGAAGGACAAGCCGAAGAAGGAGGAAGTCTCCGTCGACACCACCCTCAAGCTCCGCGCCCCCGTCGTCACCTTCATGGGCCACGTCGACCACGGCAAGACCTCCCTCCTCGACGCCATCCGCAAGACCCGCGTCGCCTCCGGCGAAGCCGGCGGCATCACCCAGCACATCGGCGCCTACAGCGTGAAGCGCGGCGAGCAGCACATCACCTTCATCGACACCCCCGGCCACGCCGCCTTCACCGAGATGCGTTCCCGCGGGGCCAAGGTCACCGACATCGTCGTCATCGTCGTCGCCTCCGACGACGGCCTCATGCCCCAGACCCTCGAGGCCATCGCCCACGCCAAGGCCGCCAAGGCCCCGATCATGGTCGCCATCAACAAGTGCGACCTTCCCGCCGCGAACCCCATGAAGGTCAAGGGCCAGCTCCAGGAGCAGGGCCTCGCCCCCGAGGAATACGGCGGCGACACCATCGTCGTCGAAGTCTCGGCGACCAAGGGGACCGGCATCGACGCCCTCCTCGACATGATCCTGCTCCAGGCCGAAGTCCTCGAGCTCAAGGCCCGCTACACCGGCGACGCGAAGTGCCGCGTCATCGAGTCCCAGACCGAGGTCGGCCGCGGCCCCACCGCCACCGTCCTCGTCCTCGAAGGCTGCCTGAAGGTCGGCGAGATCGCCCTCTGCGGCCCCTTCTACGGCCGCGTCAAGGCCCTCATCGACGACATGGGCAAGAACGTCAAGGAGGCGACCCCCTCGACCCCCGTCAAAGTCATCGGCCTCGACGGCGTCCCCTCCCCCGGCGAGGAACTCGTCACGCTGGAGAACGAGCGCCAGGCCCGGACGACCGCCGAAGAGCGGGCCGCCGCCCTCCGCACGAAGAAGATCGAGTCGGCCCCCAAGGTCACCCTCGAAAACCTCTTCGCCACCATCGCCGACGGCCAGAAGAAAGTCCTCAATCTCATCATCAAGGGTGACGTCCAGGGCTCCCTCGAGGCCGTCGTCGGCCAGCTGCGGAAGATCGAGAGCAAGAAGGTCGACCTCGAGGTCGTCCACACCGCCGTCGGCCCGATCAGCGAGTCGGACATCCTCCTCGCCAAAGCCTCCCAGGCCATCGTCATCGGCTTCGGCACGAAGACCGACAACGCCGCCGCGAACGCCGCCAAGCGCGAAGGAATCCAGATCAAGCTCTTCAGCATCATTTACGAGCTCGTCGACCAGATCAAGGACGCCATGGCCGGCCTCCTCGACCCCGAACTGCGTGAAAACCAGATCGGCACCGCCATCGTCAAGAAGGTCTTCGACCTCTCGAAGTACCCCGTCGCCGGTTGCTCCGTCCAGACCGGACGCGTCACCCGCAACGCCCGCGCCCGCATCATCCGGCGCAAGCAGCCGATCTACGACGGCGGCGTCCAGACCCTCAAGCGGTTCCAGGACGACGTCTCCGAAGTCCGCTCCGGCATGGAGTGCGGCATCCGCCTCGGCGACTTCACCGAATACGAGGAGGGCGACATCATCGAGTGCTACACCCTCGAGAAGTTCCCCCAGAGCCTCTAGCCCGTCCCGGCTCGACCGAACCCAAGGCCTCCCCCCCGGAGCCTTGGGTTCTTTTTTGCACGAGGCCGAGATTTCGAGAGTCTCCATTCCAAGCGACTTCCCGGGGTGGTGAAGTCAAAACGGGCGGCCATCCCACAGGCTCATGCATTGCACTTCAGTCTTGTTTAGAATAAGATGGGAATCGCACCCGCTCTCATTATTGGACGCAAAACGTGTAGTCCGGTGATGCAAAGGCCGCAACGAATCGGGATCTTCGTTTGGTTCGCCGGGTGTCCCCCCCTTTCTTCGCATAGACTCCGCCCTGATCGCAATCCCCCCGAGTTTCAGGGATTCATTGCTTCGAGCTAGAGACGATGCTCTGGCGAGACCCAGATAAGAAGCCCCACAAAGAGCAGGATAGCAATCCAATGCATGGAATGATCATTGCATCGCATCATGATCCAAGCTTCCCAATGTTCAGCCTGGATAGCGCATTCCCTTAACACTCATGTAGTTCATCTCATGAACTTTTCACCCTCATAAGATTGCCTCCTTTCCAAAAGCCGTTAATCTAGAGGGCCGTTCATGGAACCCGCCGCCCTCGCCCCTGTTTCCTCCCCCGCCTTCGATCCTTACGCGAGCAAGATCGCGCGGCGGGCTGCCGAGCATGGTTGGCTGAAATGGGCGATCCTCCTCGCCGCCTCCTTCGGCGCGATCCTCGAGGTCATCGACGTCAGCATCGTGAACGTCGCCGTCCCCGACATGCAGGGGAACCTCGGCGCGACCCTTTCCGAAATCGGCTGGGTCTCCACGGCCTACACGATGGCGAACATCATCGTCATCCCCCTCTCCGCCTGGCTCGGCCATCGCTTCGGGAAGAAGCGTTACTTCATCTTCTCCCTCACCGGCTTCACCTTCGCCTCGGTCCTCTGCGGCATGTCGGTGAACCTCACGATGCTCCTCATCGCCCGCGCCCTCCAGGGCCTCGCGGGGGGCGGCCTCCTGGCCAAGGCCCAGGGCATCCTCTACGAGACCTTCCCGAAAAAGGATCAAGGCAAGGCGACGGCGATCTTCGGCCTCTGCGTCATCGTCGGCCCCGCCATCGGCCCGGCGCTGGGCGGCTACCTGACCGACGCGTTCAACTGGCGCTGGATTTTCTTCATCAACATCCCCTTCGGCATCCTCGGCGTCTGGATCGCCTACCTCTTCTTCCTGAAGGACAATCCGGCCGACCTGAAGAAGGACGAGGACGTCGATTGGCTCGGCATCGCCCTCCTCTCCATCGGCCTCGGCACCCTCCAGATCGTCCTCGAACAGGGCGAGCAGGAAGATTGGTTCGACTCGAGCTTCATCCGGAATTCCCTCGTCATCAGCGCCGTGGCGCTCTTCTTCTTCGTCCGGCACGAGTTGAAAACACCCCACCCCGCCGTCGACCTCCGCGTCCTCCGGCACCGGACCCTCGCCGTCGGCAGCCTCTATTCGATTGTCCTCGGGATCGGCCTCTACGGGGCGATGTTCGCCGTCCCCCTTTTCACCCAGCACTCCCTCAACTTCACCGCGGCGAAGACCGGCCTCATCCTCATCCCCGGCGCGCTCGCCTCCGCCGTCGCGATGATCGCGGTGAACATCGGGATGAAGCGGTTCGACCCCCGCATGCTGATCGCCTTCGGGGCCATCGTCACCGTCGTCTCGATGCTCCAGCTCGTCGACATCAATCCGGGGACCGGGGCCGGGGCGCTCTTCTGGCCCCTCGTCCTGCGCGGGTTCGGCTCGGCGATGATCTTCATGCCGCTCTCGATCGCCACCCTCGGCTCCCTGCCGAAGATCGACGTCGCGGCGGGCGCGGGATTCTTCAGCCTCACCCGGCAGCTCGGCTCCAGCGTGGGCATCGCGATCATCACGACGATGGTCCAGAAAGCGACGGCGACCCACCGCGCCGAGATCGTCACCCACATCGATCCCTACCAGGCCGCCTACGCGGAGCGCCTCCAATCGGGCATCGCCTCCTTCACCGCCTCCGGCTCCGATCCCGAGACCGCGCAGAAGCAGGCCATCGCGATGATCGACGCGGCGGTGAACGGGCAGTCGGCGCTCCTCGCGTATGTCGATATCTTCTGGCTGATGGTCATCCTGTTCGGTCTCACCCTTCCGCTCCTCCTCTTCTTCAAGAAGAGCGATCCGAAGATCGCGGCGGAAGCGGCGGCGGAAGCGCATTAGGGATTAAAAGGGGGGGGCGCGGGTTGAGGAGGCCCTTCGGGCAGGGTAGAATCACTTCGCTTCCCCGTACAGCTGGAGGCGATCCGCGCGTTTGAACGAACGGAGGGGCACACCCCTCCGGACCTTGTATCCCTACCCTGCAAGTTAGTTCCCCTTTACAAGATGTTGCGCTATCGCGCAGGCAGTCCTGTCTGATAGGCCGTGGTGTAGATGGGGCGCAACCCAAGAGGCCTATCTTCCCTAAGCCCGCTCTACTCCGCTGAATCTAACTCGATGGGGTGCCATGACCCTTGGCGAGATGGGGAAGCCGAGGAGAGAGTCGCTTCCCCGGCCTTGTCCTCACCGGCGATTGGCTTTACCCTCTCCCTCTTCATGAAACGGCGCGTCGTCATCACCGGTCTGGGCTGCCTGACCAGCTCCGGCCCCGACGCGGCCTCCCTCTGGCAGGCCGTCCACGACGGGCGGAGCGGCATCGCCCCCCTCACCCGCTTCGACGCCACCCCCTTCAACGCCAAGTGGGCCGCCGAAGTGCCGCCCTCGGACTACGATCCCGCCGCCCACTTTCCACCCCACCAGCTGAAGCGGCTCGACCGCTACGCCCAGTTCGCCCTCGTCGTCGCCGCCCAGGCCTGGGCCGATGCCGGGCTCCCGCCGCGCACCGAGGAATCGGAACCCGACAACGAGACCGGCGTCAGCTTCGGCACCGCCCTCGGCGGCATCGCCATCGCCGAGTCCCAGCACAGCCGCTTCCTCGAGAAAGGAGCGGCCTCCATCCCTCCCGCCCTCGCCTTCCAGGTCTTCGGCGCCTCGGCCCACGCCAACATCGCCATCCGCCACCAGCTGCGCGGCTATGCCACGACGAACACGAACAGTTGCGCCGCCGGGGTCGTCGCCATCGGCGAGGCCTTCCGCGCGATCCGGGACGGCTACGCCGTGCGGATGATCGCCGGGGCCGCCGAGGCTCCCCTCGCCCCCCTCACCTACGGTTCCTTCGCCGCCGTGAAAGCGATGAGCCGGGAGCCCTCCGACGCCGCGCTGGCCTGCCTCCCCTTCGATCTCCGCCGCACCGGCTTCGTCATGGGCGAGGGTGCCGCCGCCCTGATCCTCGAAGAGCGGGAATCGGCCCTGAAGCGCCAGGCCCCGATCTATGCCGAGGTTACCGGTTACGCCCTCAACAACGACGCCTACCACATGACCTCCTCCCTCGCCGACGGTGCTGCCGCCGCCGTGGCGATGAAGAAGGCCCTCGCCGAGGCGGCCCTCGCCCCCGGCCAGATCGACTACATCAACGCCCACGCCAGCGGCACCCCGATGAACGACGCCAACGAGGTCGCCGCGATCCGACGCCTCTTCGCCCCCTCCGGCAGCCGCCCCGCCGTCAGCGGGACGAAGCCCTTCTACGGCCACCCCCTCGGCGCGGCAGGCGCGATCGAGACCGTCCTCTGCGCCCTCGCGCTCCGGGACCAGTACCTCCCCCCCACCCTCCACTGCACCGAGCCCGAGCCCGCCTGCCTCGACGGCATCGACCTCATCCGCCTGCAGGGCCAGCCCCGCCCCGTCCGCCACGTCCTGAACAACGCCTTCGGCTTCGGCGGCATCAACGCCTCTCTGGTCTTGAGTCGGCCCTGATGTTTTGAGACAAATCCCCACGCCCATGTCCCTCCGCAAGCCGACCCTCCTCTCCCTCTTCCTGATCGTCTTCATCGACCTCATCGGCTTCGGCCTCATGATGCCGCTCCTTCCCTACTTCGCCCGGGACTTCGGCGCTTCCGGGGCCAAGGTCGGCTGGCTCCTCGGCATCTTCTCGCTGATGCAGTTCTTCTTCGCCCCGGTCTGGGGCCAGCTCTCGGACCGCGTCGGGCGGCGGCCCGTCCTCCTCGTCAGCCTCGCCGGGTCGACCTTCTCCTACCTCCTCATGGCCTTCGCGCAGAGCTACCTCCTCCTCTTCCTCGCCCGCATGCTGGCCGGGATCTGCGCGGCGAACATCGCGGTGGCGAACGCCTACGTCTCCGACATCACGACGAAGGAAAACCGCTCGAAGGGCATGGGCGTCATCGGAGCCGCCTTCGGAATCGGCTTCGTCTTCGGCCCCATCCTCGCCGCCCTCTTCGGACGGCACGGCCACCTCGTCCCCTCCCTCATCGCCTCCGGCATCTCGGCCACCAGCTTCGTCCTCACCCTCGTCCACCTCCCCGAATCGCTTCCGGTCGAGCTCCGGAAGGCCGACCGCCTCACCCTCTGGCGGAACCCCTTCACCGGCTGGAACGAGGCCCTCTCCCTTCCCTTCATCGCCCCCCTCGCCGCCATCGCCTGCTTCAGCAACGTCGCCATGGCCCAATGGGAGACGACCTTCGCCCTCTACCTCAAGGAACAACCCGCCTTCGGCTACGACATCGGCACCGTCGGAAAACTCTTCGCCTTCGTCGGCCTCCTCAGCGCCATGATGCAGGGCGGCCTCCTCGGGCGGCTCGTGAAGCGTTTCGGCGAGGGGGCGCTCCTCCGCGCCGGCCTCGTCGGGACCGCCCTCGGCACCCTCCTCATGCCCCTCGCCCCCGGCCTCGGCCTCCTGCTCTGCGGCCTCACCCTCTTCGGCCTCGCGCTGGGGGCCGTCCGCCCCGTCCTCTCCGGCACCGCCTCGCTCGCCACCTCGCCGGAAAAGCAGGGCCTCGTTCTCGGCGTCATCCTCGCCTCCGGCAGCATCGGCCGCATCGCCGGTCCCCTCCTCGGCGGCTGGCTCTTCGACCACGGCCGCGCCCTCCCCTTCTTCATCTCCGGCGGCATCATGCTCCTCCTCCTCCCCCTCTCCCCCCGCCCCGCCCTCGTCTCCGCCCTGAAGAAAATCTAAGCAATCGCGATTTTGCTTTTCAAAAGCGGGGCCGCTTTGCCAGCCTGTAGCCTGATGAGGTACATCACGGCCCTTTTGCTCACGCTCAGCCTCCTTTCCGTTTCCGTTGCCGAAGACGCCGCGCCGCCCGATCCCGCCGTCGTCTTCATCCAGGCGAGGGCGCTGATCGCCAAGGCCAAGGAAACGTCGAATTCCGGAGCCCAGCTTTCCTTCCTCAGCATGGCCCTGCGCCAACTCCGCAGCCTCCCGCCCTCGACCAAATACAAGGGCCACCGCGGCGAGGCAGTCGAGGCGCTCTCCTCCATCATGGGAGTCAATATGCCCATCGGCCTCCCTCCCGGTGCCGTCATGACCTCGAAGCCGACCGATCCCGCGAAGATCTCGGACGCGATCGACGTCGCCCTCCAGGAAATCGATTTGGCCGTCCTCGCGTGGAGCGGGGTCGATAGTCCCGGCTCCGACAGCACCCCGGTCGTCAAGGCCGATGCCAAGGCCGTGACCGCTCCTTCCGAATCGGAGTCGGCCGCGCTCCAGTCGGTCGTCATCATCAAGGGCGATCAGGGCCAGGGGACCGGCTTCCTCGTGAAGACCGCCGACGGCCCCTGCGTCATCACGAACCTTCATGTCCTCTTCAACAACCCGAACCTGAAGATCACGACCCCGGGGGGCGACGAAGTCGTCGTCACCACGCTGAAGGGGGCCGCCGACCGCGACCTCGCCCAGATCAGCATCGAGGACAAGGGATACAAATACCTCGAGCTCGCCTCCGACGTTTCCAAGGAGGCCCAGATCGGCGACGACCTCATCACCCCCGGCAACAGCAAGGGCGGCGAGGTGATCCTCCCCACGCGGGGGAAGCTCCTGGCGTCGGGCAACCAGAAAGTCGAGTTCGACAATCCCATCTATCACGGGAACAGCGGCGGCCCGGTCTTCGACGTGAAGATCGGCAAGGTCATCGGCGTCGTCACCCAGGCAGTGAAGGTCAACACCGGCAACGAGCTCGATAAGGCCTCCTTCAACAGCAAGAACTCGGCGATCACCGGATCGATGCGCTACTTCGGCTACCGGGTCGACAGCGTCTCGAAGTGGGAGACCTACGATTGGGGCCAGTTCCTGGGCGAGAGCAAGTTCGTCGACGACTTCCATTCCCGGAGCGAGGCACTCGATTCCTACCTCAACGGCGACGAAAAGAAGCCCAACGGCATCAGCGCCACCCTCTACATGCAGGACGATCCGATCCGCCTGGCCCACCTCGAATTCCGCAGCCAGATCGATCACAGCATCGACGGGAGCACCGCGCGGGGCCGGGCCGTGAACCAGCTCATCGTCACCCTGCGGAACCTCGCCGACATGCAATGCGAGGAGATCGACCGCTCCATCGAGAGGAAACGCTTCTACGGCTACACGCTGCAGCGGGCGAAGGAGGAAGTCGCCTACCGCAAGGAGCTCAAGGACGAGCTCGACCATCTGAGCGAGACCTTCGACCGCCGCTAGGGCGAAAGAAAGGCCGCCCTCGCGCGGCCCTACTCCTCCTCTTCGAGGAGAAGCTCGCGGACCTTGTCGCCGACGTTTTTCGCCCGCATGAGGGTCTCGCCGACGAGAATCGAGTTGATGCCGTTCGCCCGGAGGAACTTCACATCGTCGGCGGTCTTGATCCCGCTCTCGCTCACCGCGATGGCGTCGTTCGGGATCTCCTCGGCGAGGTCGGCCGTCGTCTGGAGGGAGACCTGAAACGTCGCCAGGTTCCGGTTGTTGATTCCGATGAGGTCGGCTCCCAGGTCGAGGGCGCGGTCCATCTCGCGCAGGTCGTGGACCTCGACGAGGACGTCGAGCTGGAGGGTCCTCGCCAGCTCGTAGAGCCGGACGAGGCTCTCCTGCGGCAGCGCGGCGACGATCAGGAGAATCGCGTCGGCCCCGGCCACGACGCTCTCGTAGACCTGCAATTCATGGACGATGAAATCCTTCCGCAGCAGCGGGAGGCCGACCTGGCCCCGCACGTCGTCGAGGTAGCTGAGATGGCCGCCGAAGTATTTCTCGTCGGTCAGGATGCTCAGCGCGTGGGCACCGGCCTTCTCGTACTCGCGGGCCTGGGTGATCGGATCGAAGTTCTCCGCGATGATCCCGGCGGAGGGCGAGGAGCGCTTCACCTCGGCGATCAGGGAGAGGCCGGGCTCCCGGTAGAGGCCGGGGCGGAAAGGGCGGAAATCGTTTCGGGCGAGGGCCTTGCGCCGCACCAGGTCGGCGATCGGGACGAGGCGCTGCCATTCGGCCTCCTTCGAGGCGAGGATTTCGAGAAGCTTGTTCGAGAGAGGGGCAGTCATCGGGATGGAAGAGGAAAAAGGCGTGAAGGGAACGCCTTTTCTACACCCCGAGAGAGAGGGCGGGAAAGCCCAAAATAAGGCCCCCGCCTCGCCAGTGCCCTAGGCGTGGTGGACTTCCGGATCCGATTCCGGATTGAACGTCGCGGCCTCGGCCGCCGCCTTGGCCGCCGCTTCCTTCTTCGCGCGGAGGGGGGCTCCGTAGAGTTCCCAGCTGTGGAAGACCTTCGCGCCGAACTGGCGCGTCAGGTTCGCGATCGCCGTGGCGTGGGTTCCCTTGCCGGGAGTGAACCACGCGTCGTAGAAAAATTGGGGTTTCACCCGCTGGGACCAGACCTCGGCGGCGACACCCTGGAGCCAATCATGGACGTTCGCCCCGATGACGAAGACTTCCTTGGCCGTCTTCACCTTGTCCCGGATGACCTGGGGGAGATCGTCGGCGGCATGCATCGGGATCGTCGGCAGCCCCATCTGTTCGAGCTCGGGATAGATCGCCCGGTCGTAATCGAGGCGGACTTCCTCGAAGGCCTTTTCAAAGGCCCAATCGGGGGGATTCTGCCACTTGAGGATGTAGACGTCCTCCATCAAGTCGGCCGCTTCGACAATGCTTTTCAGGACCCCGCTATTGCACTTTTCCAGGAATCCATTCTGAGGAGCGACAATCAGGAGCATTCTTCCGTTATACCACAACAAATCCCCATCGCAACATTCTGCCCTTTAACCAGTTAAAATTACCTAGAAGAAAACGCGTAAAATGGCGCGCCCGCTCTTCCGGCCTCCTTCCACGCGCCGTTTGCGGCTTGCGCTTGGGAGGAGATTTACGCCATGATAGACCCTCCCATGGTACTGCCGATTCAAGACCTCAACGTCGCCTCCATTGTCCGGATCCCTTCGCCGAAGGAGATCAAGGCGCGGCGTCCCCTCACCGCGGCGGCGGAAAAAACCGTCATCGAAGGGCGCGAGGCCGTCAAGGCCGTCCTCGAGGGCCGCGATTCCCGCTTCCTCGTCGTTATCGGGCCGTGCTCGATCCACGATCCCGAGAGCGCCTTCGACTACGCCCGCCGCCTCCGCGCGGTCCAGGAAGCGACGAAGGATGTCTTCGTCATCCTGATGCGGGTCTACTTCGAGAAGCCCCGGACGACCATCGGCTGGAAGGGCCTGATCAACGACCCCCATCTCAACGGCACCTACGACATGGAGGCGGGCCTCGTCCTCGGCCGGGAAATCCTCCTGAAGATCACCGAAATGGGGATACCGACGGCGAGCGAATTCCTCGACCCCATCGTCCCCCAATACACCTCGGACATCGTCAGCTGGGCCGCCATCGGCGCCCGGACGACCGAGTCCCAGACCCATCGCGAGATGGCGAGCGGCCTTTCCATGCCGATCGGCTTCAAGAACGGCACCGACGGCAGCCTCCAGGTCGCGATGGACGCGATGCAGTCGGCCCGGCACCCGCACAGTTTCCTGGGAATCGACCAGGACGGCTGCACCGCCGTCGTCTCCGCGAAGGGCAATCCCTGGGGCCACATCATCCTGCGCGGCGGCCATAAGCGGACGAACTTCGATCCCGAGAGCATCGCCGACGCCGCCACCCGGCTCCGCGCCGCGAAGCTCCCCCCCGGCCTCATGGTCGACTGCAGCCACGCCAATTCGGAAAAGAAATTCGAGCGTCAGGAAACCGTCTGGAACTCCCTCATCGACCAGAAGCTGAGCGCCGAGCTGAAGGGCAGCCCCGACCTCATCGGCGCCATGGTCGAGAGCAACATCAACGAGGGCAACCAGCCCTTCCCGAATCCCGCCGGGCTGAAGCCGGGCGTCTCGATCACCGATGCCTGCATCGGCTGGGCGATGACGGAAAAAATCCTCCTCGAAGGAGCCGAACGGCTCCGCGCGGCGAAGCTGGCGGCGGCGTAGAAGCTCTCTGCCCCGAAGGGGCCAGCGCCCTACTTCCGCACCTGCCCGTTGCCGGTGATCAGATACTTGTAAGAGGTCAGCTCCTCCAGGGCCATCGGCCCGCGCGCGTGGAGCTTGTCCGTGCTGATCCCGATCTCCGCGCCGAAGCCGAACTGCGCGCCGTCGGTGAACCGCGTCGAGGCGTTCCAATAGACCGTCGCCGAATCGATTTCCTGGAAGAAGCGCTCGGCAGCCTTTGCGTCCTCCGTGATGATCACGTCGGAATGGTGCGAACCGTACCGTTCGATATGGGCGATCGCCTCGCTCTCGTCGCCCACTACGGCGGCGGAGAGGATGAGGTCGAGGTATTCGGTCGTCCAGTCGGCCTCGGTCACTTCCTTCACCTCGGAGCCGCCGAGCTGGCGGGTCTCCCCGTCGCCCCGGACCTCGACCTTTTCCTTGTGCAGGCGGGCGACGATGCGGGGGATGAAGGTCGCGGCGACGGCGCGGTCGACGAGGAGGTTCTCGATCGAGTTGCAGGCGCTGGGGCGCTGCACCTTGGCGTTGACGATGATCTCCTCGGCCATGCCGAGGTCGGCGTCCCGGTGGACGTAGGCGTAGCAGACGCCGTGGAAATGCTTGATGACCGGCATCCGCGCCTCCTTCACCACCGCCTCGATGAGGCCGTGGCCGCCCCGGGGGATCAACACGTCGACCGTCTTGTCCTGGCGGCAGAGAGCCGCGATGGCGTGGCGGTCGACCGTCCCGATGACGCGGACGGCGTCGGCGGGAATGCCGCCCCGTTCGAGGCCCTTGCGGAGAGCCGTGGCCAAGGCGTGGTTCGAGTGGAACGCCTCGCTCCCCCCGCGCAGGACGACGCCATTGCCGGTCTTCAGGCAGAGGACGGCGGCGTCGATCGTCACGTTGGGACGGGACTCGTAGATGATGCCGATGACGCCGAGGGGCGTCCGGACCTTGCGGATCGCGATGCCGTTGGGCTGCGTCCATTCCTTCAGCGTCTCCCCGACGGGGTTGGGAAGGGAGATCACCTGCCGGACGCCGTCGATCATGTCGGCGAGGGTCTTCTCCTTGATCGCCAGGCGGTCGAGCATCGCGGAGGAAAGGCCCTTGGCCTTGCCCGCCTCCAGGTCCTTCCGGTTCGCGGCAAAGATCGCCTCCCGGGCCTGGTCCAGTTCCTCGGCGACGAAGCCGAGGGCGCGGTCGATCTGGTCCTTCGGCGTGTTCGCGAGGACACGCGCCGCCGCCTTCACCGTAACGCACAGTTCGGCGACGTGCTTTTCGACTTCGTTGACGACTTCACTGACGCTGGGCGCGGCGGCACTCATGGGAGGAATAGTATAGCCTAAATCTTGCCCTTCAGCTCGCCCAATTCGCCGAACAGCGTCCCGATCTTGTCGCCCTTCGCGATCTTCACCAGGACGTCGGTCGTCCGTCCGTGGGCGATCTGCATGAGGATCCCCTCCCCGTTGGCGATGCGGGCCGCCGTCAGCTTCGTGATCATGCCGCCGACGGAACGCTCGCTCGCCGTCTTCCCGGCGAGGGAGAGGATCCGCTCGTCGATCTTCGGGACGTGGGCGATCGCCTTGCCGCTGCCGTCGGAATTTTCCGTGAGGCCGGGGACGTTCGAGAGGATGATGAGGCGGTCGGCCTTCGCCATGACGGCGACGTGGGCGGAGAGCTGGTCGTTGTCGCCGAACTTGATCTCCTCGTGGGAGATCACGTCGTTCTCGTTGATGATCGGGACGTAGCTCCCCTTGTCGAGGCGGAGGATGTGGGAGAGGGTCTTCTGCGCGTTCGCGTAGAGGGAGCGGCTGTCGAGGTCGAAGTAGGTCAGGAGGATCTGCGCGACGTGCATCCGGTGCTTGCCGAAGAGCTCCGCGTAGAGGCTCATCAGGTAGGGCTGGCCGATGGCGGCGCAGGTCTGGAGTTCCTCGATCGCCTTGGGCCGCTTCGCGAGGCCGAGGATGCCCATGCCGCCGCCGATCGCGCCGGAGCTCACGAGGATGATCTGGATGCCCCGCGCCCGGAGCCGCGCGACCTGCGAGACGAGCTTCCGGATCTGCTCCAGGTCGAGGCGCCCCTCGGGCGTCGTCAGGATGCCGGTGCCGAGCTTCACCACCCAACGCTGGAGGGATTTGCCCTGCGACTTTTTCGATTTGGAAACAGACTTGGAACGGGACTTGGGGGAGAGAGACTTCGCCATAACGTGAAAGGGAAATCCTGCCCGCGCTTTTTCGGGGAAACAAGGCCGCAAACAAGGTCGCAAAGTGGATGAATCAGGTGAGGGGGTTTACTCAGGTGCTTTCCCTGGAGCTTTCTTGTTGCCTCCCTGAGGGTTAAGACAATATAAGCGTGGCTGCCATGCAGGTCACATTCTTGGGTACCGCCGACGGACATACCAGCCCTCTCGGACGCAGCCATTCGGGCATCCTGATCCAGGCTTCCGACTTCAGCCTCCTCCTCGATTGCGGCGCCAACGTCGCCCAATACCTGTCGATGCACAAGATCGACCCGAACGTCCCCGAGGCGATCTGGCTCAGCCACGCCCACAGCGACCACATCGGCCAATTCCCCATGCTGATCCAGTCCCTCTGGCTCCGCACCCGCCGCGCCCCCCTCCACATCTACGCGCCCGACGCGATCGTCCCGGTGCTGCAGGACTACCTGGTGAAGTGCATCCTCTTCCCGGAACTCATCGGCTTCCCCATCGTCTGGCATCCCCTCACCCCGACGGCCAAGGCGACGAAGCACGGCGGCTTCACGTTGAAGGGCTTCGCCACCGCCCACCTCGACAACCTCGCCAGCTTCTTCCAGAAGAAGTATCCGCAGACCTGCTTCGACTGCTACGGCCTCGTCCTCGACACGCCGAAGGGCCGCTACGTCTACTCCGCCGACATCGCCCTTCCCGAGGAACTCCGCCCCGCGCTGAAGAAGCCGGTGAAGGCCCTCTTCTGCGAATTGACCCACTTCCCCGAGGCCGCCCTCTTCGAGGAGCTGGCCGGGAAATCGGTCGAGACCCTCTGCGTCACCCATTATCCCGACCACTTCGTGAAGGCCGAGGCCGCCCTCCGCAAGCTCGCGAAAAAATCGGGCTACAAGGGCAAGGTCGAAGTCATGACCGAGCGCCAGACCTGCGAGCTGTAGCCCTGACGCGCGGTTCCGGCCGATTGTAAAAACAATCGGCCGCCTTTTTTGAGGCAACGTCCTTTCCGCCGCGCATTCGGCTAGACGCCTTTCGTCGCGCTCTCTACAATCACCCCCCATGCACGAACTTTCCGCCATCGGTATCTTCTCCACTCTCAAGGAAGATGATCGGGACCTTCTGGCTTCCTATGGGGAATTCCAGCCCGTCGCCGAAGGAGCCGTCCTGATCGAGGAAGGCCAGCTGCAGCCCTACCTTTACTGCATCCTCAGCGGCCAGCTCCGCGTCGTCCGCTTCAACGAGAGCGACGCCTTCGTCATCGCCACCCTCTTCCCCGGCGAGTCGATCGGCGAGATGGCGATCTTCGACCTCTCCCCCGCCAGCGCCACCGTCCAGGCGACCCAGTTCACCCACGTCTGGCGGATCGCCTACGAGCAGTTCATGGCCTTCGTCACCGACAATCCCGTCACCGGCGTCCAGATCCTGACCTCCCTCCTCATCACCCTCTCCCGCCGGATGAAGCAGATCGATCCCCTCACCTCGCCCGGCGTCGCCCAAAAAATCGAATAGATCAACACGATCGAGCAGAAGATCGAGCAGTGAAAGCCGCCCGCCTCCTTTCCCTTCTTGCCGCGGCGGCGTCGATCTGCGCCGGCCTCGTCCTGCCCTTCGCCCCGCAGGCGGCGGCCCTGGCCCAGAGCCAGACCCAGCCCGCCGAGCCGACCGCCCCCCAGCCGACCCTTCCCGCCGTCGAGCTCCGGATCGGCAATGCCCGCGTGACCGCCGAGATCGCCCGCACCCCGGAGCAGCTCGAGCGCGGCCTCATGTTCCGCACCGCGATGGCCGACAACGCCGGGATGCTCTTCGTCCTCGGCCCCGAGCGGCGGGCGACCTTCTGGATGGCCAACACCCTCCTCCCCCTCTCCGTCGCCTACATGGACAAGAACGGCCGCATCCTCGAAGTCCACGACATGCGCCCCCTCGACCGCAGCCCCGTCCCGAGCCAGAGCGACAAGATCGCCTACGCCCTGGAGATGAACCAGGGCTGGTTCGAGCTCAACCGGATCACGCCCCCCGTCGCCGTAAAACCCGCAGAAGGGACTTTCGGCAAGGCCCCGCTTGCGCCATAGTGAGGCTTCCCTCATGAAGCTCTTCACCGACTACCACAGCCATCCCCAAGCCCACAAACTCCAGCCCTACACCGCCGAGCTCCTCGGCCCCTGGGCGGTGACGGCCCGGGAAAAGGGGCTGCGGGACATCGCATTCACCGATCACGACCGTTATTGCGCCGGGGTCGACCTCGACGCCCTCGACCGTTTCCGCGCCGCCAATCCCGACCTCGCCATCCGCGCCGGGATCGAGCTCGACAACGATCCCGAGACCTCCGCCGCCGGACGGGCGTGGGTCGAGAGGAACTGGGACCGCCTCGACTTCGTCCTCGGCTCGGTCCACTACCTCGCGGGCAAGGAGAAGATGTTCGACTCGGCCGACCAGACCGCCCAGTTCGCCGAGCGGCCCGTCGAGGCCATCTACGAGGATTACATCGACCAGGTCTTCCGGATGATCGACCGGGGCCACATCGATTGCCTCTCCCACCTCGACCTCGTGAAGATCCACGGCTTCCGCCCGGCGGGGGAACCCCTGCCCTTCTTCGAGCCCCTCCTCCAGCGGATCAAGAAGGCCGACCTGGCGATGGAGATCAACACCGCAGGCTGGCGCAAGACGGTGAACGAGCAGTACCCGAGCGAGACCCTCCTGCGGCGCGCCGTCGAGTTCGGCATCCCGATCACCTTCTCCTCCGACGCCCACTCCCACTTCCAGCTCGGCGAGGATTACGCCAAGCTCGCCCCCATCGTCGCCGCTCTCGGAATCAAGGAAGTCCCGATCTTCGAGAAGCATCGGCGGACGATGGTCCCCCTCATCTGAAACGAAAAGGGGAGGAACCCTTCCGGATTCCTCCCCCCTGCGCGATAGCGCGTCCGACAGGACGCCGGGGCTCGCCCGCCTAGGGCGTCGTCCCCACGTCGAGCGCCTCGAGGCTCACCCAGCCGACGTCGAACGTTCCCGCCGTCGAGCTGTTGGTGAGGAGCACCTCGGCGTAGTTCAGCGGATTTCCATTGAGGATCTGCCGGGGGCAGAAGTCGATCGTCAGATCCTGCCACGTCCCGGTCCCTCCCGTCACCGTCGCGGAACTGGGACTCGACGAACGGAAGCCGTTGATCGTATCGAAGACCTGGAGCCGGATCTTCGCCCCGCTCGAATTGAGGCCCGTCGCCCGGACGTGGGCGCGGAGCCGCCATTTCTCGCTCTGTCGGAGGGAGAAGATCGAGCTCAGCCCCGCCAGGTTCGTTCCGCCGCTCTGGACGTAGGCGATGTCGCCCGCCGTCGAGGTCTTCACGAGGCGGGCGTAATGGAGGCCCGTCGCCGCGTCGGCCGCGATCGTGATCGTGCCGGTGCCGCTCCCCTCGCCGCGCGGGCTCCAGCTCCCTCCCGTCGTGAAGCCGGGGTTCTGGAGCCAATTCTGCCGCCGGATCAGGGTGAAGCCGTCGGCGTCGAGCGAGCCGACCGACGAGCCGATTCCGAGGATCGCCTCCACGCGGCCCAGCGCGATCCCGTTCAACAGCGAGCCGGGGACGACCTCGGCGCTCAGCGTCTGCCATGTCGAGCCGCTGTTCGTGGCCGCCGCCGAGCTCGCCGCCGAACTGACGTTGCCGTTGATGTCGAAGAGCTGGAGACGGATCGACGCGCTGCTCGCGTTCAGCCCCGTCGTCCGGACATGGCCGCGCAACACGTAGCTGTCCCACGGATTGAGGGCCATCACGCCGGTCGAGGAGAGATTGCCGTTCCCGTTCCAGTAGGTCTGGGCCAGCTCATAGCCGCCGCCGGCCGTCGAGGTCCGGGCCATGTGGACGAGGTTCGCCCCCTCGACCGTGTTCGCCGTCGACGATCCCGCCGAGAGGGTGAACGATCCGCTGCCGCCGTTGGTGCGGACCTCCCACCCGGTCGACGAGGTGCTGCTCGACTCGAAGCCGCCGTTGACGAGGAGGTTCTGGCCGACGACGGTGTAGTTGAAGACCCCCCTCGCCTGGACCGGCACCGTTCCCTGGTTCGAGGCGACCGTCACCGGAAGGTAGCGCCGGACGATGGAACCGCCGGTCGTGTCGTCGCCGCCGACGCTCTCCTGCCGGACCACCCATTCGCCCGAGACCCACGACGGCAGGATCCACTTCAGCGGATACCGGGCCGTCGCGCGGTTGGCCACGAGGAGGCCGTTGGAGCCCGACGCTCCGTAGCGGTAGGCCGCGACGCGGAGGTCATAGGGATTCGACTGCGAGGTGCCGTAATTCGACGCGCGCGGGGTGACCAGCGTCGTCCCGATCACCTGCGCCTGATAGAGCGTCCGGTTCAGGAGCCGCAGCGTGTAGGCGAGCGGCCGGGGCTGGAAGGTCGAGATGTTGTAGCTGCCGTCGGCGTTCACCACGTCGAAGAGCGCCCACGGGCTGACCGAGCCGAGGGCGTGGTCGAGGTCGGCCTTCACCTCGGGACGGAAGGCCTGGGTGATGAGGAAGTCTCCCGCGCCGATGGAGCCGGCGATGTCGGTGGTCATCGACCAGGTCGTATTCGCGCCGACCGTGGTGCCCCAGGGCCAGCGGCCATGCTCGGTGACGTAGATGCCGGGCGTCGTCGTCCAGGAGTTCGCCGTCACCGCCGAGTTGATGTCGTTGTAGATCTGCCCGTCGCACTTCAGCATGTCGGGGATGTCGTAGCCGTCGTAATAGGGATGCCAGGCGATCCCGGTGAGGTTGCTTCCCACCTGCGCCAGGACGGTCTGGTGGAAGGCGGCCCAGCCCGAGGTATCCCAGGGATTGGTCCGGGCATGGGCGATGAACTTGAGGTTCGGCATCTTCGCTCGGAGCGTCGTGATGATGTCGGCGCAGCGGGCCGAATAGTCGGTCGCCGAGAGGCCCGAGGCACCGAGGTCGAGCTCATTCCCCAGCTCGACGATCTGGACGTTGTAGGCACTGTGGCCGTTGGTCTGCCGGGTCTGGCCGTCGTAGGTACCGTCACCGTTCCAGTCGGCCGTGGCCGGGGCGTTCAGGTACTCCATGAGGCCGAGGGCCCGCTTCTTGCACTCGGCCCAGTTCGGATCGGTCGTCCCGCCGATGAGGCCGACCCCGTCGACCGAGGCGATGTTCAGCTGGATGAGCGGCGTCCCGCCGACCTGGTTGACGAAGGCCATGAACTCGTCGAGGCCGAAGGTCGCGACGTAGGAGCTGCCGTAGTTCGCGTTCATGCCCGCGCGGGAACCGACCGCGCCGATCGAGTGCTTCCACTCGAAGAGATTCGAGAGGGTCCCGCCGGGATAGCGATACATCGACCCGGGGAAACCGTCCTGGAGGAATCCGGTCAGATCGCTCGTCGGGGCCTGCGAGGTGCTGTCCCACAGGATGCCGTCGCCGCTGCTCCCTCCCTGGAAATCGGCCCACTCGACGTTGAATCCCAGCTGGAGGGGATTCGTCGTGTCGCGGATGACCGAGGTCCCCACCGTGATTTGGGCGGAACTGGCTGCGGTGCTCGTGTATCCCTGTGCATAACCCGAGACAATGGTCCCGGCTATCACCAACCCTGCGGCGCACAGGCCGGAGAGGAAACGATGCGTGGCGTGATGTGGCATGTCGAATTCCTTTGTTTATTATTAATAAACACCTTTTCGCCTACGAAATGATTATCGAATTTGAAACGGTATTGATTGAAGATGACATCGCATTGATAATGAAGATGTCACCCAAAACTTCCTTTATTTCAACACCATCGTCAAATGGAATCCTGCTAACCGTGGTGCGCTAATATGATTATATATTGTAAACGAAACGAATGAAATACTTCCATCACCACTGAGGAAGAGAGAAATCGACTCCGCGGGCTACGGAGGAGGCAAGGACGAAAAAAATCGGAAGCAACCCGCCCCAACTTAGGCCTGCTCGGCGAGCGCCGCCGCCTCGTAGCGGGCATGGATCTCGGCGATCTCGGGGAAGAGCTCGGTCCAATCCCCTTCGAGGAGCTCCTTCTCGAACGAGAGCGTGCTGGCCGTGCCGAGATGATCGGCGACGGCAAAGAACGCCGCGACGATGTCGGCTCCGAAAAAGACTTCCCGCGAACGGATCTGCGCCAGGGCCCGGTCGAGCCGCTGGGCCTCGGTCAGGCCCGCCGTCTCCGTCGTGTTCCGGTAGGCGGTATTGTGGAAAAAATCGGCGACGGCGATGATCCGGGCCCCGACGGGGATCTGCTCCCCGGAAAGCTTCTTCGGGAAGCCGCTCCCGTCGAGGCGCTCGTGATGGGCTTCGACCAGATTCCGCACCTTCTCGGGCAGGCCGGCCTTCGCCAGGATGGCGACCCCTTCGGCGACATGGCGCTCGTAGACGGTCTGCTCCACCGGGGTCAGCCTTCCCGGCTCCGGCCAGAGGACCGAGGAGGAGACCTTCTCGGACAGGGAAGGCGCGCTTTTGCCGACGTCGTGGAAGAGGGCCGCGACGACGAGGGGCATCATCTCCGCCTTCGGCAGATTCATCGCCCGGCCGATCTCCCGCGCGACGTAGGCCGTATGGAGCGCGTGGTTCGTCTGATGGATGTCGCCCAGGGTCAGGGCACCGAGGAGTTCCCCGAGGATCGAGATCATCTGGAAGTGGTTCCGGGCCAGCTCGGAGGTCTCCGTCGCCATCCGGCGCTGGGAGATCCGGTTCTCCTCCCGGACCTTGTCGAGGACGGTCGACTCCCGCGACTTCTTCGCGCGCAGGCCCATGGCCTGCGTGTTCAGGCGGTAATACTGGAAGGCCAGGCGGACGGCCTGGATGATTTCCGGGATCTGCCATTCGAGGTTCAGGAACATGTAGTCCTGGCCGTTGAGGACGGTACTCAGGCCCAGCACGTTCATCTGTTGACCCGTGACGGTGTAGACCACCGCCACCCCGGGCATCATGCGCCGGGCGTCCTCGATGAAGCTGTCCCCCTTCAGGTTCATGTAACGGTGCGAGGTCAGGATCACGTTCGGCTGGAACCCCTGGCGGATCATGACGCCCGCGTCGGTCGCCGACTCGCAGAAGGCGACCGAATAGATGTTCCGAAAATAGGAGGCGAGGCTGTCGAGGACGACCCGGTCGTCATGGACGATCAGGAGATGCTTCAGCGGTTCGGTGGCGGCGGGAACGGACATCGGGGGTTTTCCGGGGGGCGGGGAATCGATTGTAGCTTGGTAGTGAAGTGCGCCCTTTTCAATCCGGAATTCGCGTTTATTGTTCCCCTATCTCCGCATGAGCGTCTCTTCCCGCATTCTCGTCGCCTCGAACGACGCCAATCTGAACTTCGCGCTCGACGGCCTCCTCGGCGCCTTCCGGGCCTCGATCTTCTACGCCGACACCGAGGAAAAGCTCGTCACCTTCCTCTCCGCCGCCGACGGCTTCGACATGGTCGTCTTCGACGCCGCCTGCGCCGAGATCTCGATGGAGACCGTCTACCGGACGATGCAGAAGCATCCCGGCCTGGCGCAGACCTTCCTCCTGATGCTCCTTCCCGAGGTCACCCCCGGGACGGCGATCTTCGCCTACAACCTGAAGGCCGACGCCGTCCTCGCCCGCCAGCTCGACATCCCCGCCTTCATGACCGTCTGCCGCGAGGCAATCCGTTCCGCCGGGACGATCCGCCGCGTCGCCGAGGTCGAGAAGCGCCTCGATGCGCTCGAGGAAAAGGCCGAGGACGAGGAGAAGCAGGCCTTGGAGGAGGAAGAGACCGCCCGGAAGGCCTCCGTCGCCCTCTCCGGGCCGAAGGAGAACAAGCCCCTCATTCTCTCCGACGAGAACCGCCCGCCCCTCATCCAGCATCTCGAAAAGGCGGTCCTCGCCTTCTTCTCCGAGATGAAGGTCGCCGGGAAGGACATCTACAGCAAGAAGGCCGAGGGCGTCCTCCTCCGGGGCGACTTCATCGGCTGGACCGGCGTCTTCCTCCCCGCCTCCTCCGAGTGGTACGACGTCGTCCTGAACTTCACCCGCCCCGGGGCCGAATACATCTCCGGCGAGCTCTACGGGCGGGGGACCGACGACACCGCCCTCCAGCTGGCGATCGTCGACTTCGTCGGCCGGGTACAGACCCTCTACCGGGAAAACAGCGAGACCGGACGCGGCCCCTCCAGCGCCGTCTTCACCCAGCCCCTCACCTCGCCCCGCTTCCCCTGGATCGGCGAGATGGGGACCCCCTCCTACTCCCATCTCTTCCGCCTGCCGAAGCTGATGATGGTCTGCGATTTCTACCAGACGCGCGGTACGCCGAAGATCAAGCCCGCCGGGGGGATCAGCCCGGGCGACGTGATGAACGAGAACATCTCCGCCCCCGGCCAGAGCCGCATCGCCCTCGTCAACCGGGGCGTCGTCCTCACCGAGGAGCGCCTGCGGAAGATCGTCCCGATGGTCGAGGCGACGCGGAACTTCTGGGTCATCGAGCCCTCCCTCATGACCCGCCAGCTCCACGCCGGCCCCGGGAAATAGCGCCCGCATCGCCCAGCCCCCCAGCCGAATGGCTCCCCCCACCCTTTCCCTCACCCGGGACCACCTCGCGAGGATCGGCGGCTGGCCCGTCCTGAAGGAGGCCGAGGCCCTCGTCAACGGCGGCCGCGTCGAGGGGGTCGAGCTCGATCCCGCCACCGGCTTCCTCACCGGGAAAGTCCGCCTTCCCTCCGGCACCGCCTTTCTCACCCCCCGGCTCCGTCCCGCCTTCCGCCTTTCGGAAGTCGAGGCCGTCTGCAGCTGCCGCCCCTCCCGCGAGGGCGGGATCGTCTGCGCCCACGCCATCGCCCTCGGCCTGGCCCGGCTCAAACACGGCACGGCGGGAGAAAAGGCGTCACCTTCCGCCGCCCCGTCCGCGCCGCAACAGCAACCCCCGCCCCCCTCCCTCTTCGTCCCCCTCGACGAAGCCCCGCCCGGAGCCGAGCCGCTCTTCCCCTCCTTCCTCCTTCCCCTCCAGTTCGCCGAGGCGTGGCGGGGGAACCGGATGCGGATCATCCTCGAGGCGGCCGCCGAAGAGGGGAAGCCCTCCCAGCCTTGGGATGCCGTCGTGCGGGGGAAGAAGCCTCCCTTCGCCGTTCCCGAGCCGCTCTGCACGGCCCTCCGCATCCTCGAAAAAAAGAACCATCCCCTCCCCGGCATCGTCGTCCTGGAGTCCGCCGACTTCGACCCCTTCTTCCTCGCCCTCGCCCAGACCGGAACCGGGAGCCCCTCCGCCTCGCTCGGCAAGAAAGAGGCCGTGCGGGTGGGACGCTCCGACGTCGTCCCGATCCTCCACGTCACCCGCCTGCCCGACACGGCGCAAAAGCAGAACCGCCTCCGGGTCGAACTCCTTTCCCCCACCGCCGAGGTCGGGGAATGGCTCCCGTCCGCCACGGGCCGGTGGCTCCTCGGCAACGGACGGCTCACCTTCCACCCCGGGGCGGGGCCCGCCCTCCAAAGCCTTTCCAAGGCGCCGACCGAGATCGGCATCGCCGAGTTGCCCCACCTCCTCCAGCTCCCCTCGATCGCCGGGAAGATCGAGGTCCAACTCGACGCCGCCGTCGCCGCCATCGAATGGCGGGAGAGCCGCCCGAAGTTCTCCGTCTTCCTCGACGGCACCCTGAACGCCCTGGTCTGCCGCCTCGAGGCCCATTACGGCGAGCGGGGCTTCCCCCTCCTTGGACGACCCCTCCCGAAGCCCTCCGATCCCGCCCGCTGGATCGCCGACGCCGTCACGCCGGGGCTCTTCCACGGTCGCCAGATCGGGACCGAGACCGCCGCACTCCACGACCTCGCCGCTGCCGGATTCCAGGCCGCGCCGGGAAACTCCGACATGGCGAAGCTCGCCGGAGAGCGGGAGATCATCGCCTTCCTCGCCGATCACCTCCCCGAGTGGCGGCGGGAATGGGAGGTCGAGACCTCCCCCCGCCTCGCCTCCCTCCTGGCCCAATGCCGGACCATCGAGCCGACGATCCGGGTTTCCTCCGCTGCAGGAGGCAACGACTGGCTCCAGGTCGAGACCTCCTTCGCCAGCCGGGACGGGGCCGTCACCCTCTCCCCCGGCGAGGTCCGCCAGCTCCTCGACACCGGGCGGACCCACAAGCGGCTCGCCTCCGGCGCCATCGCCCTCCTCCCCGGGAAGGCCCTCGCCGAATGGCAGGCGACCCTCGCCGATTGCGATCCCGAATCGGAGGCGAGCCTCGGCTCGGCCCGCGTCGAAAGCCGGTACGCCCCCTACCTCGCCGAGACCCTGAAAGACCGCTCCGGCGTAACGTGGACCGCCCCGTCGGTGCTGAACGCGAAGGCCGCCGCCCCGGCCCTCCCCGCCTCGCTCGACGCGGTCCTCCGCCCCTACCAGAAGGAAGGGACCGCCTGGCTCCACCGCCTCACGGCGGGCGGCTTCGGCGGCATCCTCGCCGACGAGATGGGCCTCGGCAAAACGCTCCAGACCCTCGCCTTCCTCCTCTCGCGGAAGGAATCGGGAAGCGCCAAGGGCCCCTCCCTCGTCGTCGCCCCCACCGGCCTCCTCTACAATTGGCAGCGCGAGGCGGCCCGCTTCGCCCCCGGCCTGAAGACCGCCCTCCTCCACGGCCCCGACCGCCACGCGATGCTGGCGCAGGCGGCCGGGTACGACCTCCTCCTCACCTCCTACGCCCTGCTCCGCCGGGACGGCGACGCCTACGCCCCGCTCGCCCTCGACACCGTGATCCTCGACGAGGCGCAGCACATCAAGAACCGCTTCAGCCAGAACGCCCAGGCGGTGAAGCGGCTCCGCGCCGCCCAGCGCCTCATCCTTACCGGGACGCCGCTCGAGAACAGCCTCCTCGACCTCTGGTCGATGTTCGACTTCCTCATGCCCGGCTACCTCGGCCCGGCGAAGGCGTTCCGCGACCGCTACGAGACCCCGATCACGAAGACCGACGACGGCCCCGCGTTGAAGCGCCTCCGCCGCCGCATTCACCCCTTCCTCCTCCGCCGCACGAAGGCCGACGTGGCGAAGGAAATCCCCGACCGGATCGAGAGCGTCGCCTGGTGCGAGCTCTCCGCCGAGCAGCGCGAGACCTACCAGGCGCTCCTCGAGGCGGGCCGCCGGGAGGTCTTCGAGCATTCGGGGAAGCAGGGCAACGCGGCGAAGCGGACGATGGCGATGCTCTCCGCCCTCACCCGCCTCCGGCAGGCCGCCTGCCACCTCGATCTGCTTCCGCTCCCGAAGGAGAAGAAATGGGAGGAACCGTCGGCGAAACTCGACACCCTCTTCGACCTCCTCGAGGAAGCCGTCGACGGCGGCCACCGCCTCCTCGTCTTCAGCCAGTTCACCCGTTTCCTCGACCTCATCGAGGCGCGCCTGAAGGCGGAGGGGATCGCCTTCTGCCGCCTCGACGGCTCGACCTCCCCGCTGGCGCGGCAGGCCGAGATCGACCGCTTCCAGGGCGACGCCGCGGTCCCGGTTTTCCTCATCAGCCTCAAGGCGGGCGGCGCGGGCATCAACCTCACCGCCGCCGACACCGTCGTCCATTGCGATCCGTGGTGGAACCCCGCCGCCGAGGACCAGGCGACGGCCCGCGCCCACCGCATCGGGCAGGAGAAGGTCGTCACCTCCTACAAGCTCATCGCGCGCGGGACCGTCGAGGAGAAGATCCTCCAGCTCCAGGAAAAGAAGCGCGACCTGGTCGAGAAGACCCTCCTCGGGGAGGAGGCCCTCCTCTCCCGCCTCACGCAGGAAGAGTGGGAAGACCTCCTGGCAGGTTGATCCATCGCCTACTTGTTCGGCGGGTACTTCGAGAGTTTCCGCTGGAGGGAGCGCCGGTCGATGCCGAGGACGCGGGCCGTCTGGCTGATGTTGTGGCCGCAGTCCGATAGGATCCGCTGCATGTGCTCCCACTCGACCCGGTCGAGCGTCGGCGTCTCGACCTCGGGAAGCGGAGCCTCGACCGAGGGGGTCTTCCCCTGCAGGGCCTCGTGGATGCGGTCGGCATCGGCGGGCTTCGTCAGGTAATCGGCCGCCCCCAGCCGGACGGCGTCGAGCGCCGTGGCGATGCTCCCGTAGCCGGTGAGGACGATCACGACGATGTTCGGGAACCGCTCCCGGAGGGCCTTCACCAGGACGAGGCCGTTTTCCTCCGGCATCTTCAGGTCGACGACGGCGGCGGTCGGCCCGAAGGCCGGGGCGAGGCGGAGCGCCTCGGCGGCGGAGGGGGCGGTGAGGGTCTCGTAGCCGCGTCGCTTCATCGCCACGGCGAGCCGCTCGCGGAACGCCTCGTCGTCATCCACGAGGAGGAGCTTCTTCAGCGCGGGAGCCTGCACGGGGTCGGGTGTCTTCATAAATCCAAAGGAATCGAAAGGAAAACCGCGGTCCCCTGCCCCCGCACCGACTCGACGCGGAAGGTCCCCCGCGCCTTCTCGGCGAAGGCGCGGACGAGGAAGAGCCCCAGCCCCATGCCGAGGCCCGGGGCCTTCGTCGTGAAGAACGGCTCCCCGACGCGACGGACCGTCTCGACATCCATCCCGCATCCCTCGTCGCGGACGATGAAGGAAACGTGGCCCCCCTCACGCTCGATGCGGACCACCACCCCCGGCTCCGGCGAGCGGTTCCCGGCGACGGCCACCGCCTCGGCCCCGTTGTTCACCAGGACGGCAAGGGACTGGAGGAGCGCCTCCTCCGAGATCACGAGCCGGAGGTTCCGGGCCTCGACCGAAATCTCGTAGGCGACCTGCCCCCGGGAGGAGGCCTTCAGGTAGGAGGGGAGGAGCTCCGGGATCTTCCCCAACGCCACCGGCGCGGGCGACTCGCCGAGGCTGCTCATCGTCTTGTCGTTGAGCTTTTCGAGGATATGGCGGCACCGCTCGACCTCGTTGCGGATCAGGCGAGCGTCGGGGAGGATCTCCTCGCCCGGCTTGTTTTCCTTCGCCAGGTATTCGAGTTCGGAACTCGCCACCGCGATCGTCCCGAGCGGGGTCGCCAGCTCGTGCGCCACCCCCGCGGCGAGGGTCGCCAGGGCGGCGAACCGCTCCCCCCGCTCCGAGATCGCCCGGGCGCGGGCCAGCTCGGCCTCGTGCCGCCGGAGGTCGGCGCTGAGGCGGGTGACGAAGTAGGTGATGCAGGCCCCGGTGAGGACGAGGCCGGAGATATTCCCGTAGAGGAAGAAATCGGGATCGGAGATCAGGATCTGTCCCGAGGTCGTCCGCAAGAGCGAGGGCGAGTAATAAAGAAGGACCGAGCCGACGCCGCTCAGGCTCACCCCGATCCACGTCCAGAGGGGCGGCAGGAGGATCGCCGCGATGGTGAGGTGGAGGAGGAAGAACGTGGCGAAGGGATTGTGGATGCCGCCCGTGACGTAGAGCATCGCCGTGAGGGTCGCCGTATCGAGGAGGAGGAGGGCGCCGCAGACGAGCCGCGAGGTCGACTCCTCCAGGGGCGACCGCCGGAGGCTCATCGCGATGACCCCGGCATTCGTCACCACCGTCAGGACGATCCCGGCGGCGAGGGTCACGACGGGGAGCTCGATCTTGAAGACGAGGCGGGCCACCAGGCAGGCCGCGATCTGGCCGATCACCGCGACCCAGCGGAGCCGCAACAACCCGTCGAGGGCGAATTTCTGCGATTCGATCGGCGTGCCGGAAACCATGACCCCTTCAGGATGCCCCATTTCGCCCCCGATGGCGACGCTTTCCCACGCGACAAATTACCGCATCTCCCTCCCCGCCTGCATCGGAATGGACAAGAAAGGGCGACGGAGCTTCAATAGGCCCACCCATGAAACGGCCCGGCCTGTTTGTCCTCTTTGCCCTCTTCGCCCTCCTCCTCGTTTCCTCCCGCCTGCTGGCCGACGGTCTCTCCCCCGCCTCGGGCTCGGGTGCCGCCGCTCCCCTTCCTCCTCCCGGCACCCTCCCGATCCAGGACCGGGAGAACGTCCTCGCCCTCTTCCAGGACCGGTACGCGAAGGCGAAGCAGCCCCGCCTCCTGATCTACATCAACCGGGACCTCGTCCGCGACCGGGGCGAGATGACGACCGTGACCCAGGTTCAAAACGGGACCCAGGTGAAGGGCGACGCCGTCCCCACCCCCGGCGCGGGGGCGACGAACATCCAGATCGGCTCCAACCAGAGCGCCCCCGGATCAAGCTCTGCCACCTCCCTGAATCCGACCGCGACCGGGGCGGGCGGGGAGCGGCAGGAGAGCTCCTCCGTCGCCGTCCGCGTGAAGGACGGCGCCGACAAGGGGGTCCTCCCGATCAACGATTACGACGCCCGGCAGGTCGAGGAACTCTTCACCCAGCCCTTCTTCGACGCGGGAGCCCGGTTCCTCGACCAGAAAATCTCGGCCCTCCTCCTGAAGCCCTTCGCCGAGGCCGGCACCCGCTTCCTCACCGCCCCCGAGACCGACAAGGAAAAGGCCGACATCGAGGCGCTGAAAAAAAGCGCCGACATCGTGATCGAGGTGATGGCGCGGAAGCGGGTCGTCGTCATCCCCCTCCCCGGCGGCGAGGAGCGGCGGGAAGACCGGATCGCCCTGACCGTGACGGCGATCGACCTCCGCCAGCCCGGCCTGATCCTCGCCCGGATCTCAACCGACACCCTCTTCGGCTTCAATGGCCGGGACGGCGAAGCGCGGGAGCGGAAGGCGAAGAAAATCGTCTCCGCCGAGATCATCGACCAGGCCGCCCTCGCCCTGATGCAGCGGCTCCAGTTCTAGAACGAGATCTAGAACTCTTTCTTCCGTCCCCGCTTTTCGAGGACGCGGGTGATCTCCCCGATCTGGTGATGGCAGATCCGCTTCCACGTCTTCGTGAAAAGGGAGATGAGGAAGAAGACCGCCAGGATCGCGCTGCAGCTCAGCTCGATCGCGAAGGCCAGGGCACTCCCGAACGGGCTGTAGCGCGAGGGGACCGCATCGAACCCCGGCCAGAGGAACGGGGCGAGGCCGAGCAAGACCCCCAGGAGCGAGAGCGCCAGGAACAACGGCCCCAATCCCTTCACCCGGGAGAAAAGCCGACGCTGCCCCGCCAGCTCCCGGTCGGAGAGCCGATTCAGGTAGGAATCGCTCTTGGCGAAGAGGATCAGGGCGAAGCGCATGGGACAGTCGGCCTTAGGAAATCGGCTTCGGCGGCCGGGCATTGCCGCGCACCGAGGGGTGGGGGACGACGGCGTACTGCATCTTCGCCGCCTTCGCCGCATTGATCCCGGTGAGGGCATCCTCGAAAACCAGGGTCTTGTCGGGCGTCGTCCCCATCCTCTCGGCGGCGAGGAGGAACATGTCGGGGAACGGCTTCCCGTGGACCACGTCCTCGGCGGTCACGACGATGGGGAAGAAATCCTTCAGGCCGATCGCCTCCAGCGTCTTCAGGACCACCGGCCGGGTCCCGCCCGAGGCGACCGAGACCGGTTTCCCTTCCGCCTTGTACTGCCGGGCGAGGGCGATCACCTCGTCGATCGGCGTCAGGTCGTGCATGATCTCGGTGAAGATATGCTCCTTGTGGTCGGAGACCGTCTGGGGATCGTAGCTCGTCCCGTACTTCTCGTTGAAGATCTGGACGATCCGGACCGTCGGCGTCCCGCCGAGGCTGTAGAAGTAATCCTCGTCGAAGACGAAGGGCGTCTTCAATTCCTCGAAGGCCCGGGTCCAGGCCTTGTAATGGAGCGGCATCGTCTCGGCGAGGGTGCCGTCGCAGTCGAAGATGTAGCCGTCGAAGGGACCGGCGGGGACGACGAGTTCAGCGTGGGGATTCATGGGGATAAGGGGAAGTTCTACTCGTCGTCGGGATCGATGTCGGTCCGTTTCTTGCCGCGGAGATAGGCTTCGATGAAGGGGGTGATCTCGCCGTCGAGGACGGCCTGGACGTCGCCGGTCTGCTCCCCCGTGCGGAGGTCCTTCACCATCTGATAGGGCTGGAGGACGTAGGACCGGATCTGGCGGCCCCAGCCGATCTCGCCCTTCTCGCCGTAATACTTCTCCATGTCGGCCCGCTGCTTGTCCTGCTCCAGCTCGTAGAGGCGGGACTTGAGGACGTTCATCGCCGAGGCCCGGTTCTTGATCTGGGAACGCTCGTTCTGGCAGGTCACCACCAGCCCGGAGGGCATGTGGGTGATCCGGACGGCGGAGTCAGTCGTGTTGACCCCCTGCCCGCCGTGGCCGCCCGCGCGGTAGACGTCGACCCGGATGTCCGATTCCGGGATCTCGATGTTGATCGTGTCGTCGACCTCGGCGATGACGTCGAGGGAGGAGAAGGAGGTCTGCCGCTTCCCCTGGGAATTGAACGGCGAGATCCGGACGAGGCGGTGGACGCCCCGCTCCGCCTTGAGGTAGCCGTAGGCGTACTCGCCCTTCACCAGGAGGGTACAGGCCTTCACCCCGGCCTCTTCGCCGGGAAGCATGTCGAGCATCTCGGTCTTGAAGCCGTTCCGCTCCGCATACCGCTGGTACATGCGGAGCATCATGTTCGCCCAGTCGCACGCCTCGGTCCCGCCCGCCCCGGCGTGGATGCTGATGATCGCGTTGTTCGGGTCGAGCTCGCCGGAGAGGAGGACCTTCAATTCATAGGCGTCGAGGGCGGCGATCGTCGCCAGGGCCTCGATCTCCAGATCCTTCTGCGCGGCCTCGGTCGGCTCGTCGGCGACGAGCTCGGCGAGGACGGCGAGGTCGGCGATCCGCCCGTCGATCTCCTTCAGCGGGACGATCTTCGCCTTGATCCGGTTGCTCTCGCCGATGAACTCCTGCGCCTTGCGCGAGTCGTTCCAGAAATCGGGCTCGGCCATTTTCGCCTCGATCTCGGCGAGGCGGGCGCCGAGCGTCTCGGGATCGATGAAACGGCGTACCTGGGCGAAACGGCTCTTGAGCGCCGGGAGGTCGAGGTTGAAATCGGGAGAGGCCATGGATCGGGACTTGCTTACTTGGCCAACCGGCCTTTGAACTGGCGCTGCCCCAGCCAGACCATCCCGAGGAGGTCGATGGTCGCGCGGAGCGCCCGCTTCCCCTGCAGCACCTTGCTGACCCCGGCATGCCGGGCGCGGTGATTCACCGGGGTCTCCCCCGTCCTGTAACCCATGCTGTGAATCAGCGCCGGGATGAAGCGGTGCATCCCGTTCCAGGCCGGAAGCCGCTTCGCCGCCTCGGCCCGGAGGACCTTGAGGGAGCAGCCCGTATCGCTCGTATGGTCGCCCAGGACGCGGGAGCGGACGGCGTTGGCGAAGCGGGAGGTGAAGCGCCGGACCCAGTCGTCGTTCCGCCGGGTGCGGATGCCGGTCACGAGGTCGGCCGAGCCCGCCTGGACGAGGGCGAGGAGCTTCCCGAGATCGGCCGGATCGTTCTGAAGATCGGCGTCGAGGTAGCCGACGAACTCGCCCAAGGCCGCCTGCGTCCCGAAATACATCGCCGCGCTCTGGCCGGAGCGGGCCGTGATGTCGAGCCACCGGACCGGATAATTCGGGCTCCGTTCCGGCTTCGCGTAGCTGTCGGTGCTCCCGTCGTTCACCAGGATGATCTCCCCCGGCAGGCCGATGGCCGAAAGGGCCTTGTCGATCTCGGCGATCAGGAGGGGAAGATTGTCGGCCTCGTTGAAGAAGGGAACGACGACGGAGAAAACGGGGGATTCGGGAACGAGGGCCATGGGAAAGGACAACAATGCAAGAGAGGCGCTTGGCCGTCAATTACGGTGTCACCTCGACGCCTTTTGCAGAGGAAAAGGTCAGCGTCACCTTTTTCTCAAAGCGCCTCAAGCTCCCCAAATCGGTTTTTTCAATGCCTCCCACGGAAAGCTCTAACGTCTTCGGCCCTGTCCATCCTTGACCCACCCGGACTCGCATCCTTTCCACGTTTTTGGCGAGTTTTCGGGCACTGATCAGCGAGGATGCCTTCAAAACAGTCCCGGAGCCGATAAAACCCGTATCGACTACCAACACATCGCCGATGAAACGATAGTTATCCTCGTCGATCGCCACGAATGTCTCAGCCTTATTCCAATAAATGGCGGCGTCTTCGGCGCGTTTTAGGGCAAAACCTCCGTCATCGGGGCTAGAATGGTAGGACGAGGCCACCGACGAAACCCGCTTTCCCTCCCGAAGCAGGAGGTACACAAGCTCCTTGCCTGAGCTTAGCCTGATCTCATAACGGCCACTCGGCGAGGTGCCGCCGTTCAGGGGAATATCCCCGGCGAATCCCGCATGACAAAAGAACAGGAAGGCAAGGAGTGGAAGGCCTTTGCTCATCACGCCGTCAATTCCAGTACCGCCAGCTCGATCGCCCGCTGCTTGTCGGCCTGGCCCGTCACAATCTGGCGGTGGACGCGGTGGAGGAGGTCGATGGCCTTCACCCAGAAGGAGGCGGGGCGTTTCCTCGACTTCTGGCAGACCTGGCCCAGCTGCCAGGTGTTCACCGTCTCGCCCGATTTCTTGCGCGGGAGATAGGCCTCGGCCTCGGGGGAGAGCTGGACGTTCATGAAGTTCCCCTTCGGGACGAGGCGGAGGAGCTTGTTCTCCGCCAGGACGCCCCCGAGGGCGGCGAGGCGGATCTGCTGGGAGAGGAGGATCAGGATGCCGATCTCCGATTCGCCCTGCCGGAAGAGCTGCTCCAGCTCCTCCAGCGCGTCGCGGGAACGGCCCGCGAGGACGGCGTCGCAGAAATCCCAGATCGCGACTTCGCGATTGCCGCCGACGAGGACGCGGGCCTCGGCCGCCGTCACCGTCCGCCCCTCCCCCGCGTGGAGGTCGAGCTTCTCGACCGCCTCCTCGATGCTCCGCTTGTCGGCCCCGAAGGCGGCGAAGATCCGCTCGGCGACGCCCGGCTCGGCCTTCAGGCGGCGCTCGAAGAGGCGCGACTCGATGATCGCGATGGCGTCCTCGGGGTCGATCTTCCGGGCATCGGGCAGGTCGAAGGCGCGAACCTCGGCGAACTTGCCGAGGGCCTTGAAGAACGCCCGCCGCCGGTCGATGCCGAGGGCGCTGATGATCACCTTCACCGTCTCGTCGGCCCCCTGGAGGACGGGGACGAGCTTCTCCAACGCCTCCAGGACCGCCTCGCTCCGCCCCTGCGGCGTGTCGGCGAGGAAGGTGACGTTCTTCCACCAGACGACCTTGCCGCCCCCCATGAAGGGGAGCGTCAGCACCGCCTCGCGGAGGGCGGCGATCTGGGCGAGGGCGTCGTTCACCGTATCGGCCTGGGCGTTCAACACCTCGTAATTGAGCGGGTCCTCGGGGGCCATGCTCTCGGCGAGGGCGATCGCGGCGCGCTGGACCTCGTAATGGTCCGATCCGGCGTAAAGGGTGACAGGTTTCATGAAAACGAAAAAACCAATCCTTGGCCTTGGACTCCCGGCCGGTTCATGGTCTGATGTCCGCCATGGAACATCTTTGGGCTCCCTGGCGCAAGGCCTATGTGCAGGACGCCGCCACGCCCCGGGGGGAAATCTTCCTCCGCCTCGGCCAGGCCCCGGAAGCCGACGACGAGGCGAACGGCATCGTCCTTCGCGGCAAGGGCTTCTACGCCGTCCTGAACCGCTTCCCCTACAACACGGCCCACACCCTCGTCGTCCCCTACCGCGTCGTCTCGACGCTGGAGGAACTCTCCGAGGACGAGCAGATGGAGGGCCTCCGCCTCCTCCTCCGGCTGAAGGCCGCGATCACCGCCGCCTTCCATCCCCAGGGCTTCAACATCGGGGTGAACCTCGGTGCCGCCGCCGGGGCCGGGATCGAGGCGCACCTCCATTGGCACATCGTCCCGCGCTGGGGCGGCGACTCCAATTTCATGACCTCCGTCGGCGACACCCGCGTCCATCCAAACGACCTCGCCGCGGTCTGGAAGCTCCTGAAGACGGAGCTCGGGAAGTAGCCCTCCCGCCCTTCCCCTCTGAAAAAGAGGCTTTACAACCCGTCCCCCCGGGGACACGCTCCGCACCCCCCTTTCACCCTGTTATTTACGTCATGAGCAAGGCCTTGAAGACTCCGAAATCGACCCCCAAAACGAAAACGACCAAGAGCGTCCCCGCCCCGGCCGATGACACCCTCCGCCTCGGCCTCCCGAAGGGGAGCCTCGAGGAGAGCACCTTCAACCTCTTCGCCAAGGCCGGTTACAGCATCTCCGGCTCGGCCCGCGGCTACCGCCCCTACGTCGAAGGGAAGCCCTTCGAGGTCCGCCTCATCCGCCCCCAGGAGATCAGCCGCTACGTCCACCAGGGCTTCCTCGACGCCGGCATCACCGGCAAGGACTGGATCGCCGAGAACGAGAGCGACGTCCAGGTCGTCTGCGACCTCAACTACAACAAGGCGACCCGCCTCCCCGCCCGCTGGGTCCTCGCCGTGCCGGAGAACTCCCCCTTCAAGACCGTGAAGGACCTCGAGGGGAAGCGGATCGCGACCGAGCCGATCAACCTCGTGAAGGCCTACCTGAAGCGCCACGGCGTCACTGCCGAGGTCGAGTTCTCCTGGGGCGCCACCGAGGTCAAGGTCCCCGAGCTCGTCGACGCCATCGTCGACATCACCGAGACCGGCTCCTCGATCCGGGCGAACAACCTCCGCATCATCGACACGGTGATGGAAAGCTACCCCCAGTTCATCTGCAGCCGCGAGGCGTGGAAGAACAAGGTGAAGCGGAAGAAGATCGAATCGGTCGCCCTCATGCTCAACGCCGCCCTCGCGGCGCGGGACAAGGTCGGCATCAAGATGAACGTCCCGACGCGGAAACTGGCGAAGCTCCTGAAAGCCCTCCCCGCCCTCCGCCGCCCCACCATTTCCCCCCTCTCCGACAAGGGGTGGGTCGCCGTCGAAACCATCCTCGACGAACGGGTCGTCCGCGACATCATCCCCCCTCTCCGGGAGCTCGGAGCCGAGGGAATCATCGAATATCCCCTTAATAAGGTTGTTTATTAAGAGAGAGTTACCAAAAAAACCGATTTTACAGCGGTCTTCATTGACGTCCCCTGTCGGATCGGTATCCTTTCCCTCCCTTTAAATCACTAGAAAGCAGAGAAAACCATGGGTTCGTTAAAGAAGCGCCGTAAGAGCAAGATCAATAACCACAAGCGCCGCAAGCGGCGGCGTGAGAATCGCCACAAGAAGCGGTTGCGCTACAAGGCCTAGGCGACTAGGTTGCTTCGGTGAAAACGGCCCGGCCTTTCTTTGCCCCTTCGGGGATCGGGAAAGTCCGGGTCGGTTTTTCGCGGGCCCTTCCTCTCCTCCCTTGGCATTCGGTTCCGGGCTCGGTCCCCCGCTTCGGCTTCGCCCTCGCTCTGGGCCTTTGCCTCGGTTTCATCGCCTCTCCCCTGCGGGCCGTCGAATCGACGCCTGCCCTTCCCCCTCCCGCGGCACCCCCTGCCGTCCCTAAACAAGGGGAAGTGACCGTCCTCCCTCCCGACGACGCCTCCTCCCCGGCGCCTTCGTCCGCACTCCCTCCTGCCCCCGTCCCGAGTCCGGCCCCTCCTCCGGTTTCCGCCCGCCCCTCCTCCCTCCTCAATCCCGACGAGGGCGTCGAGGAGACCCTCTATCCGATCCGCCTCTCCGCCCCCGCCGAGAAGCAGGCGACCGCCTACGCCCTCTATTCCGAGGCCGTCAGCCGCGAGGCCGACGCGGGCCTCCCGGCCGCGATCCCCCTCTACCGCGCCGCCCTGAAGCAGGACCCCTCCTACGTCCCCCTCTACCTCAAGGTCACCCTCGCCCTCCTCACCGACCGGCGCTTCGCCGAGGCCGACACCCTCCTCACCCAGGGCCTCGCTGCCAACCCCGATTCCCCCTCCCTCCTCGCCTCCCTCGCCCTCACCCGGGAATACGAAGGGCAGCCCGCCGAGGCCCTCCGCCTCGCCGCGAAGGCGAAAGACCTCGCCCCCGCCCACCTCCTGGCCCACCGCGTCGCCTTCGAGACCCTCCGCAACCAGAAGAAGGATGCCGAGGCCCTCCGCCTCATCCGCGCCGCCTCGGCCGTCCCGGTCGAGAAAATCCCCCGCGCCCAGGACTGGGCCGCCCTCGCCCGGCTCTACACCGAGCTCGAGGCCTCGCTCAACTCGCCCCCCCCGCTCCTCGTCAACTCGATCGCCTCGAAGAACAAGACCTCGCCGATCCGGGAACAGCTCGCCGACCTCATCCTCCCCTTCTACGAAAAGGCCTTCGCCGCCGGGCCGCCGACGCGGGACCTGCTCCGCCAGCGCGGGGAATTCGCCATCTACCTCGACCGCAAGGAGGAGGCCTACGGCTACCTGAAGCGGGCCTCCCAGATCGACGACAGCAGCGTCGAGATCTACATCACCCTCGCCGGGCTCTGCTCCGACCTCGGGAAGAACGGCGAGGCGATCGACAACTACGAGAAGGCCTACGCCCTCCAGCCCGATTTCCCCGAGCTCTGGAAAGTCCTCGCCCACCTCTACGTCACGCCCGAGGCCCCGAACCTCAAGATGACCGACAAGGCGATCGACCTCCTCGAGGATGTCCTCCGCCGGAACCCCACCGAGCTCGAAGCCGCCGTCGCCCTCGGCGACCTCGACATCGAGACGAACCAGCTCGAAAAAGCCGAGCTCAACCTCCGCCAGGCCCTCATCCTCTCCCTCGCCTCGCCGAAAACCGCCTCCCCCCTCTTCCACCTGAAACTCGCCCTCCTCCTGATGCGGGAAAACCGGATGGAGGAAACCGCCGCCCTCCTGCGCGAGGCCGAGCAACGCTTCCCCCAGTCGGCCCGCATCCCCTTCCTCGAGGGGATCATCGCCCGGAACCTGAAACAGCCGAAGGAGGCCATCGATTTCTTCGCCAAGGCCCGCATCATGGCCAAGGACCAGGAAGCCGACCTCCTGAACGGGGAATTCTACTGCGAGCTCTCCATCGCCCAGGAACAGGCGGGGCAGATCGCCCAGAGCGAGGAGACGCTCCGCCAGGGCCTCGTCGTCGAGCCGGAGAACCCCAACCTCCTCAACGCCCTCGCCTACCTCTGGGCCGAGCAGAACCGGAACCTCAACGACGCCCTCAAATACAGCCGCCGCTCGATCGAGCTGAAACCGGGCCAGGGCGAATACATGGATACCCTCGGCTGGATCGAATACCGCCTGGGCCAATACGCCGAAGCCGCTGCCAACCTCCAGAAGGCCGCCGAGATCACGGGGAACGACGCCACCGTGCTGAACCATCTGGCCGACACCCTCGCCAAGCTCGGCAAGGCCGACGACGCGAGGAAAGTCCTCCAGAAAATCCTCTCGAAGGAGCCCGACAACGCCGAGGCCCGCAAGAAACTGGGGAACTAACTCCTCCCCCCGTTCCGACCCCGGCCCTCCTCCCGCGGGAAAAGAGTTCTTGAGCGATCCCGTTCCGCGATCTACCAAGAACGGAATCACGACCGCCATCACGCCTTCCTCATGCCGCTGCTTCTCCCCCTTTTCCTCCTGCTCGCCATCCTGCTCGCCGCCCCGGTCTCCGAGGCCCGCTCCCAGACTTCGGCCTCCCCCACCCTCTCCGAGCTGAAGGACCGGGTCCTGGCGAAGTCGGCCCTCCTCTTCGACGCCTCGACGGGGAAGGAGATCTTCGCCCGCAATCCCGACACCCCCTTCCCCCCGGCCAGCACCACGAAGCTGATGACCGCCCTCCTCCTCTACGAGAAGAAGGGCCTCGCCGGTTCGATGAAGATCACCGCCGCCGACACCGGCGTCGAGCCGAGCCACGTCCCCCTCATCGCCGGGGAGACCGTCTCCATCAGCGACCTCGTCCATGCCCTCCTGATCTCCTCCGACAACGATGCCGCCATGGCCCTCGCCCGCTACGTCGCCGGCTCCTCCACCGCCTTCGTCGACCTGATGAACCAGCGCGCCATCGACCTCGGCTGCACCCGCACCCACTTCGCCAACCCGAACGGCCTCCCCGCGCCGAACGAGTACGTCACCGCCCACGATCTCCTCAAGATCTTCCAGAAAGTCCTCACCATCCCCGAGCTGCGCCAGATCATGCGGCTGAAGACCTACACCATCGAGACCGAGAGCGGCACCCACGTGATGAAGAACCACAACCGCCTCCTCGGTCTCTACCCCGGCATGGGACCGGCCAAGACCGGCTGGACCCTCTCCTCCCGCCACACCTACGCCGCCTCCGCCTCCCGGGACGGCCGGGAACTCCAGCTCATCATCCTGAACAGCAAGGACAAGTGGCCCGACGCCATCGCCATCTTCAACTACGGCTTCGCCAACCTCGTCCCCCTCGCCCCCCCGCCCTCCCTGAAGCCGGGTCCCGAGTGACTGCACGGCAAGCGTAAAAAGTCGCCCCCGAAGCGGGTTTCCAAGCCCCTTTCCAAGCCGCTTCCCCCTCGAAAAAAGCACCGATAGCCCCCTCCCCGGCGGGCCGCCGACAAATATTCTTTGTCAAACCCCGGCGTACCCGCTAAGACCTCACCCCTCACTTTATGGAAAAGATTCGCAACATCGCCATCATCGCGCACGTCGACCACGGTAAGACCACCATGGTCGACCAGCTCCTGCGCCAGTCCGGAACCTTCCGCGCCAATCAGGCCCAGGCCAGCACCGAGCGGGTCATGGACTCGATGGACCTCGAACGGGAAAAGGGCATCACGATCAAGGCGAAGAACGCCGCCTTCCAGTACAAGGATTACCACATCAACATCGTCGACACCCCCGGTCACGCCGACTTTGGCGGCGAGGTCGAACGCTCCCTGAAGATGGTCGACGGCGTCCTCCTCGTCGTCGATTCGACCGACGGTCCCCAGGCCCAGACGAAGTTCGTGCTGAAGAAGGCCCTCGCCATCGGCGCCCGCCCGATCGTCGTCCTGAACAAGGTCGACCGCGAGAACTCCCGCCCCAACGTCGTCCTCGACATGGTCTTCGAGCTCTTCCTCGAGCTCAACGCCACCGACGAGCAGCTCGACTTCCCCATCGTCTACGCCTCCGGCAAGGTCGGCTTCGCCTCGAAGACCTGGCCCGGCCACCTCACCGAGGAGATCCGCAACGGCGGCATGACCGCCCTCTACGACACCATCGTCGAGAAGATCGCCCCCCCCGTCGCCAACCCCGACAAGCACTTCGAGCTCCTCGTCGCAAACCTCGACTACAGCGAATACGTCGGCCGGATCGCCATCGGCAAGATCTACGGCGGCAGCGTCAAGGTCGGCGACCCGATGGTCTGCCTCCACAAGGACGGCCGCAAGACCAAGGGCAAGGTCACCCAGATCATGTCCCACGCCGGTCTCGCCAAGATCGAAATCCCCGAGGCCTTCGCCGGGAACATCGTCGGCATCGCCGGCATCGACGAGGTCTACATCGGTGAGACCATCACCGACAAGGAAGACCGCACCGCCCTCGAGTTCGTCGACATCGATCCCCCCACGATCAACATGCAGATCCTGGTCAACGACTCGCCCCTGGCCGGCAAGGAAGGCAAGTTCCTCACCGCCCGCCACATCCGCGACCGCCTGATCAAGGAAACCCGGACAAACGTCTCCCTCATCGTGAAGGACACCGACTCCGCCGCCGCCTACCAGGTCAGCGCCCGCGGCGAAATGCAGATCGCCGTCCTCGTGGAGCAGATGCGTCGCGAAGGCTTCGAGCTCATGGTCTCCCGCCCGGAAGTCATCTACCGCAAGGACGAGAAGGGCGACACCCTCGAGCCGATCGAAAACCTCTACGTCGACATCCCCCAGGAAAACCTGGGCGACGTCCTCCAGGCCATCGCCGCCCGCAAGGGCGAGGTGACCGACATGAAGCACGCCACGAAGACCGTCCTCGTCGAGGCCGTCATCCCGACCCGGGGCCTCATCGGCTTCGAGACCGACCTCGTCAATTTGACGCGCGGCACCGGCATCATGAGCCACATCTTCAAGGAATACGGCCCGAAGCGCGGTGAAATCGTCACCCGCCAGAACGGCGTCCTCGTCTCGATGGAAGGCGGCGAGGCCACCGGCTTCGCGATCAACAACATCCAGGAGCGCGGCATCCTCTTCGTCGCCCCCGGCGAGGAATGCTACGAAGGGATGATCGTCGGCGAGAATTCCCGCCCCGACGACATGGCCGTCAATCCGTGCAAGGCGAAGGCCCTCACGAACATGCGCTCCCAGGGCGACGGCAAGGGCATCCAGCTCCAGGCCCCCCGCGTCCTCACCCTCGAACGCTCGCTCGAATACATCGCCGCCGACGAATACGTCGAGGCGACCCCGACGAAGCTCCGCATCCGCAAGAAGATCCTCAACGAGGATCAGCGCCGCCGGACCGCGAAGCAGTCGGCCTCCTAGGCTTAAGGCCAAAGCCGATCAAAAAAGGCGGGCTCCCGAAAGGGGGCCCGCCTTTTTCGTCTCGCGTCCCGGATCGCGACTCACACGCACGTACGCTTCGCGAGGTGGAGCGTGTGGTCGCTCACATCCTTCGGCCACGCCGCGCAATGGCGCTCCAGCGCCGTCTTGTCCTTCGCGAAGAACGCGCGGGAGGCCTCCTCGAAGCCGGGCAGATTCCCCGCGACGGCGGAAAGGAACCGGTACGTCGCCTCCTGCGCCCGCCAGAGCCGGTCGGGCTCCTCGCTCGCATGCCGCGCCTGCTCCACCAGCTTCCGCAACGCCACCGAAGTCCCGCCCGGCTGGCGCGCCAGCCATTCCCAATGCCGGGGCAGCAGCGTCACCTCCCGCGCCACCACGCCGAGCTTCGGCCTTCCCGGCCCGGGGGCCGCCACGGGCAGCGGCTCCGCCAAGGCGGCCTCCTCCTGCGGCAACCGCTCCAGGACCTCGGCCAGGGTCCCCCGCAGATCGAGCTCGACCGGCTGGCACTCCTCGTCGTCGAAGATCAGGACCGGGATCCCCTCCTCCTCGAGGTGCGTCTCCTTGATCGCCGTGGCCACGGCCCGCAGGGAGCCGGTGCCGATCCGCCGGTGACCGAGGAATGCCGTAAAAGTGGGATGGGATGAATAGCTCATCTTTTAATTATACCCGGATAAATTAAGCTGTCAAATATCACCCGGATATAATTCTTTTCCAACTCTATTTCATCCGGCTGACCCCGAAGATCACCAGCACCAAACCGACGACCTGCAGCACCGACCACGGCTCCCCCAGGATCACCCAGCCGAGCCCGATCGTCAGCGCCGGGCCGATCATCCCCACCGCCGCCGCCCGGCCCGCGCCGAGCCGCTCCACCGCCAGCGCCGCCAGCCAGATCGGCACCACCGTCGAGACCAGCGCCATCGCCCCGGCCCAGCCCCAGACCGCGCCGGGGACCGAAGCCAGCACCCTCCAGGGTTCCGGCTTGATCGCCAGAAAATGAGCCGCCACCAATCCGCACGCCAACGCCCCCGACCATCCCGCCAACCGTGCCGACCCGATCCGCGCCACCCCGTGCATCATCCCGAGGAAATAGCCCGAATAGGTCAGCGTCGCCAGCAGCACCCATCCCCCGCCGATCCAGACCGCCGCCTCGTTCGGCACCTGCCTCAGATCGTGCCAGAACGCGATCACCAGCCCGAGGTAACTGATCGCGATCGCCCCCCAGATCCGTTTCGGCACCGGCTTCCGTTTCCACACCGCCTCCATCAGCAAGACCATCGAGGGGTAGACGAAGAGAATCAGCCGCTCCAATCCCGCCGAGATCGAGAGGAGGCCGAGGAAATCGAAGAGGCTCGAAAGGTAATAGCCGAGGAACGCCAGGCCGAGCAGGTAGGCCCAATCCCTTGCCGTCAGCCGCTCGCGATTCCGTCCCGCCGTCGCCCACCACGCCAGGCAGACGAAGGCCGGGAACGAGAGGAGCATCCGCAGCATGAGGAGCGTCACCGTATCGACCGGCCCCGGTTCCACCGCATAGGCCAGCTTCACGAAGATCGCCTTCAGCGAGAACCCCGACGCCGAGAGGAGCGCCAGCATTCTCCCCGTCCGCTCCCGCTCCCGCTGCGGATCGGCCATCATACGAAAAGCGCCGCCACGCTATCGGCCAGCAGCCGCCCCTGCCGCGTCAGGACGAGATGATCCTCCCGCCATTCGGCCAACCCGTCCCGCGTCGCCTCCGCCACGGCGGCGTCGTGGCTGAGGAGGAGTTCCTTCTCGATCCCCTCTCGCGTCCGCAGGCCGAACATGATCCGTTCCTTCCGCCGCGTCTCGGGCGAGAGCGCTTCCCGCTCCCCGATGGGGAGCCGCCCCGCCTCGACCTCGGCGGCATGACGGGCCGTATCCTTCACATTGGTCCACCGCTCCGTGCCGACCGTCGAGCAGGCGCTCGGCCCCAACCCCAGGTAATCGGCCCCGCGCCAATAGGCCCGGTTGTGGCGGGACTCGAAGCCGGGCCGCGCGTAGTTGGAAACCTCGTAGAACGGGAGCCCCGCCGCGTCCAGCTCCCGGGCCGTCCCCTCGAACATCTCGATCTCCGCCGCCTCGTCCCGGAGCCACTCCCCCCGGTTTAGCCGCTCGAAGAACGGCGTGTCCTCCTCGTAGGTCAGCGCATAGGCGCTGATATGGTCGGGCCGCAGCGCGAGGGCGTGGCGGAGCGTCGCGGCAAAGCCCCCCGTCGCCTCCCCCGGCAGGGCGAACATCAGGTCGATATTCAGGTTTTCAAACCCGGCCCCGCGCAGGAGCGCCACGCTCCGCTCGACAATCTCCGGCGTGTGGTCCCGGCCCAGCACCTTCAGGAACCCGGGATCGAACGACTGGACGCCGAGGCTGATCCGGTTGATCCCCGCTTCGCGCCACGCGGCGGCCTTCTCCGCCGTCACCGTGATGGGATTCGTCTCCAGCGTCACCTCGGCCCCGACCCGGCGCGGGGGAAGCGCCGCCATCAGCGTTCCCCATTCGTCCGCGGGCAGGAGCGAGGGCGTCCCCCCGCCGAGAAAGACCGTCTCCAGGTCGAAGGCGAACGACCGCCGCGCCAGCGCCGCCTCGGCAATCAGCGCCCGGACAAAGGCCCGCTGCTCCCCCACTCCGCCCCGGTGGACGTAAAAGGCGCAGTAGGGACAGATGCGCGAGCAAAACGGCACATGGAGGTAAAGATGGCGGATTGCGTCTGTCATTTCCCGAAAAGGGATATAATCTCACACCCCATGTCCGTTGGAAACACTCCCCTTTCCTCCCCCCTGACGCCGACCCGCATCGAGGTCATCGGGGACGAGCTCGCCGTCGCCTGGAACGACGGCGGGGAAAGCTACCTGAAGCTCGAGCCGCTCCGCCGCCACTGCCCCTGCGCCTCGTGCGGCGGGGAGCCCGATCTCCTCGGCCACGTCCGCCCCCTCGTCACCTACCGCGAGGGAAGCTTCGCCCTGCGGGAATGGCGCGTCATCGGCGGCTACTCCCTCCAGCTCGTCTGGAACGACGGCCACAACACCGGCCTCTACACCTACGCCTTTTTGAGAAAGCTGAACGATGCCCTCGCCAACTGATTCCCATCCCCCCGAAATCTCGCGGCAAATCCCGCCCCCCACGCGGAAGGAAATCATGGCGTGGTGCGGCTACGACTTCGCCAACTCCTCCTTCTCCACGATCATCGTCACGGTGGTCTTCAGCGTTTACTTCACGAAGATCATCTGCGCCGACGCCGGGCCGGGCCGGGCCGACTTTCTCTGGGGCCTCGCCGGGACGCTCTCGCAAAGCGTCGCCCTCGTCCTCTCGCCGTTCCTCGGCGCGTGGGCCGATTTCCGCGCCTCGAAGAAACGGCTCCTCGCGATTTCCACCGCCATCTGCTGCGCCGGGACCCTCGGCCTAGCCGTCGTCGGCCACGGGGATATCCTCACCGCCTTCTTCCTCTTCATCGTCGCGAACATCGCCTTCTCCCTCGGGGAAAACTTCAACGCCGGTTTCCTCCCCGAACTGGCGAAGCCCGAGGAAACGGGGCGCATCTCGGGCTACGGCTGGGCGTTCGGCTATGTCGGCGGCCTCGCCAGCCTCTTCGTCTGCCTTCCGCTCCTGAAGGGCGGCTTCACCGTCGAGAACGTCCCCGACCTCCGCCTCTCCATCCTCTTCACCGCCCTCTTCTTCGCCCTCTGCGCGCTCCCCGCGCTCCTCATCCTGCGGGACCGGAGCATCCCCCGCATCCTCCCTGCCCGGGACATCTTCCGCGCCTCCTTTGCCAGCGTCTGGGAAACGACGAAGGAGATCGCCCGCCGCCCGCTCCTCCGCACCTTCTTCTCCGCCTTTTTCCTCTACACCTGCGGCGTCACCACCGTCATCTCCTGGGCCGCCATCTATGCGGAACGGGAGATCGGCTTCACCGGGCAGAACCTCATCATGCTCTTCCTCGTCCTCCAGATCAGCGGATCGGTCGGGGCCTTCGCCTTCGGCTTCGTGCAGGACAAGTGGGGCTCCCTCCTCACCCTCCGCCTCACCCTCGTCCTCTGGATCGGCGTCATCGTCGCCGCCTACTATTGCCATAGCGTCAACGGCTTCTACCTCATCGGAAACCTCGCCGGGCTCGGCATCGGCTCCCTCCAGTCGGCGGGCCGGGCCGTCGTCGCCTACCTCGCCCCGCCCGATCGCCGGGCGGAGTACTTCGGTTTCTGGGGCCTCTTCTCGAAGCTCTCCGCCGCCGTCGGCCCTTTCGTCTACGGGACCGTCTCCGCCATCAGCGGAAGCCAGCGCATCGCCCTCCTCGGCACCCTCGTCTTCTTCATTTCCGGCTTCATCCTCCTCGGCGCCCCTTCCCTGCGGCATATCCACCCCCGGCCCGAGAAAGCCTGATCCCATGAGACTCCTCCTTCTTTCCCTCCTCTTCCTACTCCCCCTCGCCCCCCTGCCCGCGAAGGAATCGAAACCGGTCTACCTCGACCCCGCCACGGTCGACATCGCCATTCTCGGCAATCCCCCCGCCGACGGCTCCGCCGAGACCCGCGCCGAGATCGAGACCCTCCTCGCGTTCCAGCAGAGCCGCACCCCCGCCGAAGTGGCCCGCGCCACCGCCGAGATCGACTACGATCCCGCCGCCTTCTTCAGCGGCGTCCTCGATCCCGCCTGGTTCAATGCGAAGACCCTCCCCCTCACCTTCGCCCTCCTGGAGGCGGTGAAGGCCGACTCGAAGAACGTCACAGCCCAGGGCAAGAGCCTGTGGAAGCGCCCCCGGCCGCCCCTGCAGGACAGCCGCCTCCATCCGGCCTGCCCCCTCCCCGACAGCGCCTCCTATCCCAGCAGCCATGCCGCCCTCGGGATCACCTGGGCGCGGATTCTTTCCGAGGCCCTTCCCGACCTGAAAAACACCCTGCTGGAACGGGGCACCCTCGCCGGAAAGGACCGGAACCTCCTCGGCGTCCACTTCCCCTCCGACGTCGCGGCGGGGCAAAAACTCGGCCTCGTCCTCGCCGACCGCTTCCTCGCCCTCCCCGCCTTCCAGGCCGACCTCGCCAAGGTGAAGACCGAGATCGAGGCCGCCCGTCCCCAGCCAATCCGGTAACAGCGAGGTAACGTTTTCGCGACAGCCGATTCGGGCATTGCCCGGCTCGGGGGAAGGCCGTAACTCCATTCCATGAAGCGCCTTCTCCCGTTCGTTCTCCTCGCGTTCGCCCCCCTCCTCGCCGAAGCCCAAGTCCCGGCCACGACGATGGCCCCTCCGGCGGCTTCGGCTGCGGCCGCTCCCGCCGAAAAGGCGAAGCCGGTCTACGTCGAGGCGTCCTTCTTTGAAGTCGAAGCGCTCAAGACCCTCCTCGGCACCTACCCCGCCGCCGACTCCCTCGAAGGAAAAGCCGAAATCACCACCCTCCTGAAGCTCCAGACCACCCGCACCCCCGAGGAGATCGCCCGCGTCACCTCCGAGGTCGAGCTCAAGCCCGAAGTCTTCGCCAACGTCCTCGGCACCTGGTTCGACACGAAGAACCTCCCCCTCACCGCCGCCCTTTTCAAGAAGATGACGAACGACCTGAAGCTCGCCTACAACACCGCCAAGGACGCCTACGCCCGTCCGCGTCCTCCCCTCGTCGATTCCCGCATCACCCCCTGCATTGAGCTGATTAAAAGCCCCGCCTATCCGAGCGGCCACACCACCACCAGCGTCGCCTGGAGCCTCGTCCTCGCCGAACTCGCCCCCGATCTCCGCACGAAGCTCCTCGCCCGGGGCAACGAGATCGGGAAAGACCGGGAAATCGCCGGCGTCCACTATCCCTCCGACATCAAGGCGGGCAAGAAGCTGGCCCACGAGCTGATGAAGCGCTTCCTTGCCAACCCCGAGTTCCAGACCGACCTCGCCAAGGCCAAGGTCGAGTTCACCGAGGCGCGCTACGCCGCCAAGGTCGCGGCCAAGTAAGAAGAAGCGGCATTGCCCGCTTCCTCCGAAGGGTTCTAGTCTGGGAACATCCCCGGATGAACCCCTTCCTCGATCCCCTCCTCCCTCTTCCGGAGCAGCCCCTTCTCGGGCTCTCCGGGGGGATCGACTCGGTCACCCTGCTCGACGCCCTCCTGGAGGCGGGGAAACGCCCCGTCCTCCTCCACTTCGACCACGGCTGGCGGAACGAAAGCGGGGACGACGCCCACTTCGTCCGCGCCCTCGGCAAGGAACGCGGCCTCCGGGTCATCGTCGCCAAGGCCCCGGCGGTGACCCCGCGCAACGAGACCGCCGCCCGCGCCGCCCGCTACGCCTTCTTCGCGAGGGCCGCCAAGCGGCTCGCCCTCCCCGACCTCGTCCTCGCCCATCATGCCGACGACCAGGTCGAGACCTTCCTCCTCCAGCTCTTCCGCGGCAGCGGCTCCGGCTGGAGCGGGATGGAGTGCGGGACCGTGCGCGGCCCCCTTCGGATTCATCGCCCGTGGCTCGGGCTCTGGCGGAAGGAGATCGTCGCGCGGGCGGCGGCACGGCACCTCGCCTGGCGGGAGGACACGACGAATCACGATCCGGCCCATTTCCGCAATGCCATCCGCCATCACCTCCTCCCGCTTCTTGAAACCGAGACCGGCCTCGGCAAGGCCCTCGGCCCGCGCTTCCTCCGCACCGCCACCCTCCAGCGCGATACCCAGACGTGGATCGACACCCTCGTCGCCCCCCTGGCCGATGCGGAGCGGCTCGCCGTCGCCGTCGTCGCCGCCCAGCCCCTTCCCCTCCAACGACGCCTCCTCCATCTCTGGTTGAAAAAACAGGGCGTCGCCGACCTTTCCTTCGACGACGTCGAGGCCGCCCGGGGCCTGGTCAGCCGGATCCGTCCGGCGAAGATCAACCTCAGCCGGGGCCGCCACCTGCGGCGTCAGGCCGGGGTGCTGTTTGTCACCGCCGCCACGGCCGATTGAATCGCCTCCAGCTCGGCGATCAGCCGCCGCCGCAACGGACGCGCCCGCTCCGCCAATCCGCGCTGCAGCGCCTCGTACTCGGCCCGTCCCTCCGGCGTCTCGATCGGGACCGACGGAAACTCGGGCATGCCGTGGGCGACGAAGTCGTAGGGACTCGCCCGCATGTCGATTTCCCGGATCGCGACGGCCAGCTCGAAGCCGTCGGCCAGCAGCTCGCCGCTCGTCCAGGGGGCGAACTTGTAGGCCCACTTGTAGAGATCCATGTTCGCGTGAAGGCAGCCGGGCTGCTCGAGATCGTGGCGATTCTCCCGCGTCGGCTGCAGGCGGTTCAACGGCCGGGCGTCCGAAGTGAAGAACCGGAAGGCGTCGTAATGGCTGCACGCGATCGGCTGCGACTCGACGATCCGGGCCAGCTCCGCAGGCGGGAAGCGGAGCGGCACCGCGCCGTGCCGGACCCCGGCCTCCTCCATCCGGTAGACCATCGCCCACTCGTGGAGGCCGAAGCAGCCGTGGTGGGCGGGACGCCCTTCCGTCGCCCTCAGGAGGGAGAGCGTCCAGCGGAGCGCCTCGATCCGCGAAGCCGGAAAGGCGCCGGGCTGGAAGAGGCCCCCCTCCTCCAACAGCACGCCGGGGCCGGGGCTCCAGCGGAGGAGCTTCGCCACGGGATGATTGTAATACTCGAAAAGGAAATCGTAGACCGGATGCCGCCGTCCCGCGCGGCGGCGGGCCAGATGGGGGGCCGTCCACCTCTCCAGCCGGAGGCGGTGCTTCCGCTCCCGCTCCCGCCACTCCGCCTGCGGCAGGAGGCGGAGGCCCGGGACGCCGGCGCTAGCGGAGGGGGCGGCGGACGTGGATGGTGAAGCGCCTGGCGACATGGCTCAAGGCTTGGGAGCGATAGGGCATCGTGCCGTTCGTCGTCAGGGTCACCGTCGTCCAGGGCGTCTCGTTGCCCGGCTCGGAATCGAGGACGAGGCCGTTCTCGTCGTAGAAGAGGGTCTGGACCTGGACGACCACATCCTTGTCGGTCCGGTTCCGGACGTTGGCCTGGACGGAGAGGAAGCCGTTGGGATTCTTCCCGACGTTGATCACGTCGACGGCGATCACGTCCTCCAGGTCGGCATCGAGGAGGGAGACCGGGGCGTGGACCGCCTCCAGGCTCTTCGGATCGCCCGCCGGGACAATCGGCCCCTCCACGCAGCCGGAAAGGAAAAGAGCCGTCATGCCGGAGAGAAGGAGAGCGATTTTTTTCATGGGAGTGGAAGGTCGGGATTGAACAGGGACGAAAAGGGAAATCAAGGCAGCTTGACCCAAATATAACGCTTTTGGGTGCCGTCGCCAAGATTGACCTCCTTCAGCGCCGTCGAGATGACGGCGTCGGTGCCGTCGCGGCCCTCGATCTTGATCTTGGAGATCTCCCCCACCGGCACCTTCAACCCGGTCAGGAAGAGGGAGTGGGGCAGGTTGTCCCAGGCCCGGATATCGGCCTCCGGATGGGTCGCGGAGGAGACGACCTTCGTGATGATGCCGCCGACGACGAGGCCGAGACCGGCAAGGCTCTGCGTGTCGCTGCGGCTCGTCATCGCCGTCGCCGCGCCCGCGACGATGGCGGCGTCCCCGGCGGTGTTCGTCGCGTTCTTGAAGACGGCCTTCCCGGCGAGGATGTGGTCGACCTTCCGGTCCCCGCGCGTCGAGGCCTGGTGGTAGAGGCTCTCGGCGGCGAAGGTGCCGATCGACAGCGGCGGGGGATTCCCCTCCCCGGTCGAGACCGTGACGCGGATCGTCCGGCAGCTCCCCTCGCGGATCGCGAGCTCGTCCCCGTACTCGCCCTGGCGCATCTTGATCGGGGCGTCCCCGGCCTCGGCGATGACGATGACGTTCCACTGGGGGTCGGGCGGGGGGACCGGCCCCTGTTTGCTGAAGAAATTGGCAGCCCGGGCCAGGGCGTCCTTCGCCGTCCCGGGATCGGCCTGGAGGAGGGAGGCCAGGGCGAGGAGCCACTCGCCGCTGTACCAATCGCCCTGGCTCTCTTCCTTGCTGGAAAGGTCCTCGATTTGGACCCGCTTCGCGCAGGCGGCGGCGTTCCCCACGTCGCCCGTCTCCAGATAGAGGAGGCCGCGATAGAGATAGAGGGAGGCGCGCTCGTAAGGCTCGCCCTTGAACCACTTTTCCTCGTCGCCGACGAACTTGCTCTGCGCCCGCTCCGCCTGCTCGCTCCCGGCCTGGAGCGACTGCTCCCGGCGGATCGCCGAGTCGAAGACCCGCGCCGCGAAGGCGTGCTCCCCGATGCGGACGGCGTCGAGGCCGAGGCGCATCGCGTTGACGACGTAATCCTTTTCCCCCGAGGAGAGGAGGTCGATGTAGCGGGCGCGCAGCGGCTGGGGCACCCCGTCGGCATCGGCCCGCGCGGTGGCCGCGGCGAGGACCTGCCCCTCGGCGGCGGAGCCGCCCCCGGCGCACCCGCCGAGGGAGAGGAGCAGGAGCAACCCGAGGGCCGCCGCAAACGCAAACGCGGGCCCGACCGGGGACGGGGCTTTAGCGATAGACGGCACTTTCTTTGCCTTCCTTCTTGATCTGGTAGGGATTCGACCAGATCAGGAGGTCGGTCTTGCGTGAGATCAGCTTGAAGGAGATGCGGAAGTAGTCGCTCTGCCCCTGGGTCGAGGCCATGCCGATGCCCTGGAGTTCGGCCGTCAGGATGTAGTCGTAGGAGAGGGCGTTGCGGTCGCCGTTCTGCTGAACCGATCCGGCGTCGGCCATCTGCTGCTCCTTCTCGTTGAAGGCCGCGTTCGTCCGGTCGAGGAACTTCACCTTGCCCCCCGTGTTGTTCAGCAGCGTGTCCCGGAGGATGCTGGTGTAGAGCGAGGTGTCGATCGGGCTGCTCGATTTGTTGAGGACGGGGGTGATGATGATGACGGGCGGGGTCAGCGCGTGGGCGATCTCCGGGACGTTGATGATCGACTGGGCGGCCTGGAGCGCCGCCGCGTTGATATCCTGGGATTCGATCCCGGTCGAGGCCACCGCGCCCTGCGCGTTGGGATCGACATAACGGACGTTCTGGTCGGAGCCGCAGCCGGAGAGGAAGAGGGTGCCGAGGGCGAGGGCAGCGGCCCCGGTCAGGACTTTGCGGGAATTCATAATCATGTTATTTCGACAAAAGGCGGGGTTCATGGCGAGTTCAAACTAGGAGGCGGGGGCAGCGGCGATCTGAGCGGTCTTCGCCTCGATCAGCTTCACGACATACTTCGCCAGCATGTCGAATTCGAGGTTCACCTCCTCGCCCGGACGGCGCGACATCAGGTTCGTGACCTGCCGGGTGTGGGGGATGATCCAGACGGTGAAACGGGTCTTCGTGACCTCGCCGACGGTGAGGCTGATGCCGTCGATGCAGATCGACCCCTTCGGGATGAGGTAGGCGTCGTCGCCGGGGCGGAGGCCGATTTCGAGGAGGTAATCGCCCTTCCCGGAGTCCTCCCAACGGAGGATCGGGGCGGTGCCGTCGATGTGGCCGGTGACGAAGTGGCCGCCGAGGCGGGCGTCGGCCCGCATCGCCCGCTCGAGGTTGACGGAGGCGCCGGGGGCGAGGGACTTCAGGTTGGTCCGCGCCACGGTTTCCTGGAGAAGGTCGAAGGAAAGGGAGAGGCCGTCGAAGGCGACGACGGTGAGGCAGCATCCGTTCACGGCGATGCTCTCCCCGAGGGCGACGTTCTCGAACGGAAGATCGGAGACGATGACGAAGCGGACCCCCTCGGCGCTCTCGGTGCGGGAGACGACGCTTCCCCGCGTTTCAATGATTCCGGTGAACATGCCCTTATCTGGTGATTACCCTAGCCTGACACAGCAGGTCGGGTCCAAGTTTCGTAAAAATAGCGTCTTCCAGCGCCACGTCGAGCCTCCCCGTCGGAAGCAAGAGAGCCGGGGCCAAGGCCGGGACCTCGGTCCCCCGCCCGAGCATCACGGGGGCGAGGAAAAAAGCCGCCTCGTCGACGACCCCTTCGCGGAACGCCTCGCCGAGCACCCCGCCCCCTCCCTCGATCAGGACATGGGTCACCCCCTCGCCCCCCAGCCCGGCGAGCAACGCCGCCAGCGTCCCGCCCCGCACCACGCGGGTCCGGTCCCGATGGACGTCGGAGAAGAGATGGAGAGAGCGATCGAACGGGCGGCCTCCCTTGCTCCAGACGATCCGCCACGGCTGCGTCTTCCCCGCCCCCTCGCGGCCCAGCCGGACGGTGAGCCGGGGATTGTCCCGCCGGGCGGTCGTGCCGCCGACGACGACGGCATCGGCCTCCAGCCGGAGCCGGTGGGCCTGCCGCCGCGCCGCCGCCGAGGTCAGCCACCGGTCGTCCCCTTCCCTCGGGGCGATGCCGCCGTCGAGGGAGAGGGCGATCTTCGCCGTCACCCAGGGGAGGCCGGTCACGATCCATTTGTTGAAGGCGCGGTTCAGCGCCGCGCTTTCCTTCGCGAACAGGCCGTGGGCGACCTCGATCCCAGCCTTCTTCAGGATGCGGAACCCGGCCCCGGCGTGATGGGGATTCGGGTCCTTCGCGGCGACGACGACGCGGGCGATCTCCTCCCGCCGGATGAGATCGGTGCAGGCCGGGGTCCGGCCGCAGGTGGAGCACGGCTCCAGCGTCACGTAGAGGGTCGCCCCCTTCGAGGAATGGCCCCGGCGGCGGGCGTCGCGGACGGCCTCGACCTCGGCATGGGGCCTTCCGGCCCGGAGGTGGCGGCCCTCGCCGATCACCTTCCCCTTCTTCCAGAGCACGGCCCCGACGGCGGGATTGGGGCTCGTCCGCCCCAGCCGCGTCCGGGCCAGCGCCAGCGCCCGGCTCATGCAGCGGCGGTCATTCTCCGAAAAAGTCGCGGACATAGGCTTCGGGATCGAAGGGGACGAGATCGTCCGGGCTTTCCCCCTTGCCGATGAAGAGGGTGGGAATGCCGAGTTCGGCGCGGACCGCCGCAATCATCCCGCCCTTCGCGGAGGAATCGTACTTCGTCAGGATCATCCCGGTGAGGCCGACGGCCTCGTGGAATTCCCGGGCCTGGGTCAGGACGCTGTTCCCCGAGGTGCCGTCGGCGACCAGCCACGCATGATGGGGGGCCGCCGCATCGCGCTTCTGGAGGATCCGCTTCACTTTCCCGATCTCGAGCATCAGGTTGCTCTTGTTCGGAAGGCGTCCGGCGGTGTCGACGATCAGGAGATCGCTCCCGTGGAGGATCGCCGACTCGTGCGCCCGGTAGGCGACGCTGGCCGGATCGGTCCCCGGCGGGGCCGAGATGACGGGGACGCCGAGGCGCTCCCCCCAGACCTGGAGCTGATCGACCGCCGCCGCGCGGAAGGTGTCGGCCGCGCCGAAGAGGACCGTCCTCCCCTCCCCGAGGGCGCGATGGGCCAGCTTCGCCGCCGTGGTGGTCTTGCCGCCGCCGTTGACGCCGACGAGGAGGATCGTCTCCGGCTTGTGGGCGACGGCGGGAAAGGAAGGCGGCGGGACGACGAGTTCCCGCATGCGGAGGGCGAGCCATTCCCGCGCCGCGGGCAGGTCCCGGGCGATCCCCTCCTTTTCAAGGCCGCGCTGCCATTGGTCGGCCAGGGCGTAGCCGAGGTCGGCCTCGATGAAGGTCTCCTCCCAGTCGATCTTCTCGCCGGTGAAACGGGCGAAGAAATCGCCGAGGGCCGCGACCGGAGCCGACGCGGCGGGATTGATCTTCTCCGCCAGACGACGCCAGAAACCGGCCATCAGGAACCCCCTGCGGCGTGCCGGGCGGGACGGAGGAGATCCTTCCGAACCCGGTCGAGGATCCCGTTCACGAAGCGGCCCGATTCCTCGGAGCTGAAGCGTTTCGCGATCTCGATCCCTTCGTTGATCGAGACGACGGGGGGGATGTCGTCGCGGTAGAGCAATTCGTAGACGGCGAGGCGGAGGATGGCGAGGTCGACGGTGGCGATGCGCTCGAAGTCCCAGTTGTCGGCATAGGCCTTGATCTTCTCGTCGATCGCCGCGAGGTGCTCGAAGACGCCCCGGATGAGGGCGTCGGCGAATTCACGGGTCGGCCCCTCGATCTCGCGCAGGGGCCAGAAAAGCTCCAGGGCCTTGTTCAGGGACGTCCCCGCGTCGACATGATGCTGGTAGAGAAACTGAACCGCGCACTCGCGGCCAAGACGGCGAAGAGACATAGGGGATCAGGCTAGGGCCTGTTCCCCGATTAGACAAGATGGCGTTTGGACCTCCCCTTCCGTCCAAACACTCACCGCCTCGTATCCCTCAAGCCGGTTCCCTTCAGCCACTGATCGTATTTCGCCTTCCCCGTCTCATTCAACATCGCAGAACGGGGCGGCGATTCTCCGTTGAGGAAGACCGATACCACGCCGCAGTCGTTCACATGGATTCGCGCAAAATCGTTTCCCACCCGGACAACGAAGTAAAAAGGCGGCGCGGTGCATACCACGCTGAACAGCCCGTGATACCAATTTCCACGATCGAGGAAAAGGGCAAGCAACGCGCTTCGCTGCTCTTCGGTCAAGGGAACCGGCGCGCGCTCGGTCGCCTGCCGCCCCGTCAGAACAGGATGGCTTTCGAGAAGCTTCAGGATTTCCGGGGGAAAGGGGATGCCCAAAGCCGCATCGTCCATCGCCCACGCAAGAGACGAGATCGTTAGTAGCACAAGCATCGACGACAAGAACCGTCCCATAAGCATCCCTGCGATTTACGTCCGCCTAATCTTCCGCCTGGGTCCGGGAGCGGCGCGGCACGTGGAGGCCGGCCTCGCTCAGGGAGGTCGAAAGGGCGATGGCGGCCCGCGCCGCCTCCAGGCCCCGGTTCAGCCGTCCCGAGGTCCGGGCGCGGACATCCTTCTCGTTGTCGACGGAGAGGATCTCGTGGAAGACCGGGATATTGTAATCGAGGACGATCCGCATCAGCGCATCGGTGCAGGCGCGGAGGATCTCGGTGGCATGGAAGGTCTTCCCCGTCCAGACGACGCCGAAGGCGAGGATGCCGTCGTAGGCCCCCGTCCGGGCCAACCGCTGCACGGCGATCGGAATCTCGAACGCGCCGGGAACGCGGACGACGTCGATCTCGTGCTCGCGCAACTCGCGCTGGGCCGAGACGAGCATCGCGTCGCAATACTCCTGATGATAGGTGCTGACGACCGCCGCGTAGCGATAGGGACCGGCAGGAGAGGAGGATTCGCCCATAATGGAAAGGTGCTTATTTGCTAAGGGTTTTACATCCAAAGGTAAAGCTCTCTCCCCGGAAGAGGTTGGTGAATAATACCTACCCGCTTCGTCCAAGGGACGAAAGGAGCGCCGCTAGAGGATATGGCCCATCTTCACCCGCTTCGTCTCGAGGTACCGCTTGTTGTGCGGATTCGGGACAACGCGGATCGGGACCTGCTCGACAACCTCGAGGCCGTACCCGGCGAGGCCGACGATCTTCTTCGGATTGTTCGTCATGAGGCGGAGCTGCCGGATGCCGAGCTCGAAGAGGATCTGCGCGCCGAGGCCGTACTCCCGGAGGTCGCTGCCGTAGCCGAGCTTCAGGTTCGCCTGGACGGTGTCGAGACCCTGCTCCTGCAGCTTGTAGGCGTGGATCTTCGCCGCGAGGCCGATACCGCGCCCTTCCTGGCGCATGTAGAGGAGGACGCCACGCCCTTCCTTGTCGATCCGCCGCAGCGCGTCGTGGAGCTGCGGGCCGCAATCGCAGCGGCAGGACCCCAGGACGTCGCCGGTCAGGCACTCGCTATGGACGCGGACGAGGACCGGCTCGCGGCCCGTGATCTCGCCCCGGACGAGGGCCATGTGGTTCTGCCCGTCGACGACGGAGCGGTAGAGGTAGAGGTCGAAGTCGCCGTATTCGGTCGGCAGCTTGATCTTCTCGACGAATTCGATGAGGCGCTCGCTCCGGCGGCGGTACTCGATGAGGGAGCGGATCGAGCAGATCTTCAGCCCGTGCTTCTTCTTGAACTTCAGGAGCTGGGGGAGGCGGGCCATCGTCCCGTCCTCGTTCATGATCTCGCAGATCACGGCGGAGGGATCGAGGCCGGCCATCCGGACGAGGTCGACCGAGGCCTCGGTATGGCCCGCCCGCTGGAGGACGCCGCCCGGCTTCGCCTGGAGCGGGAAGACGTGGCCCGGCTGGACGAGATCGAGTGGGTTCGCCTTCGCGTCGGAAAGGATCCGGATCGCCCGGGCCCGGTCGGCGGCGCTGATCCCGGTGGTCACCCCCTTGGCGGCGTCGACGGAGACGGTGAAGTCGGTCCGCAGGCTCTCCCGGTTGTCGAGGACCATCCGGGGGAGGCCGAGCTGGGTGGCGCGCTCCGGGGTGATCGGCGCGCAGACGAGGCCCCGCGCGTGGCGGATCATGAAGTTGACCGAGGCCGTCGTCGCCTTCGAGGCGGCGAGGACGAGGTCCCCCTCATTCTCCCGGGAGGCGTCGTCGGTCACGATCACCATCTTCCCCTTGCGGAGATCGGCGAGGATCGCGGGGATCGAGTCGCAGCAGCCCTCCCCGGCCTTCGCCATCGCCTTGGCTTTCTTCGGCTTGGAAGGGACAGGCTTCCTGATCGTCTTCGCTGCGGTCTTTTTCCGGGAAACGGGCATGGGAATGAGGGGCGTTGGCGGTGCGCAGGGAGTCCGGCCTAGAACAGCTGGGCGGCCCGCTGGAGGGCCTGGGGGATCTTCTCCGGATTTTCGCCGGAGCCGCGGGCGAAGCCGGGCTTGCCGCCCCCCTTGCCGTTCACGATCGGGGCGATTTCCTGGAGAATGGAGGAGGCGTTGAGAGCTCCCTTCAGCGCATCGGCCACGGAGACGGCCAGCGTCACCCGGCCCTGGCTCTGCGAGGCGAGGACGGCGACGCCCTGCCAATCCTTCTTCAGCGCGTCGACGAGGTGGACGAGGAAATCGGGATGGCGCTCGCCGCAATCCTCGATGATCGTCTGGACCGCGTTCCGTTCCGTCACCTTCTGGAGCAGGGCCTGGGCCGTCTCGGCGGCCTCGGACTGGAGGCGGGCGGTGAAGTTCGCCGCCGCTTCCTTCTCCCACTGCCGGACCTCGCGGTCGAGGATCGCGAGCTGCTGCTGGCGGTTGAGGAGCTGGTGCCAGTTGGCGCGGGGGACCTCCTCCTCGACGTATTCGGCGAGGGGCTCGATGTCGGCCTTCTTCAGGCGGAGGGCCTGCCACCGCTCGTCCTGCTTCGGGAGCTCGTGGCGGACGTGGTCGGTCAGCGCCCAGCCCGCGACGGCCTCGATCCGACGGACCCCGGCGGCGATGCCGCTCTCCATGATCACCTTCACGAAGCCGATCTGGGAGGTCGATTGGACGTGGGTCCCGCCGCACAACTCCTTCGAGTAATCGCCGATCGAGACGACGCGGACCGTCTCGCCGTACTTGTCGCTGAAGAACTGGAGGATCGAGGGGTCGCCCTTCACCTCGGCGTAGGGACGCTCCTCGGTGAGGATCGCGGCGTCGGCCTCGACCTTCTCGACGATCTTGCGCTGGATCTCCATGAGCTGCTCGTCGGTGACGGGCTGCGGATGGGAGAAGTCGAAGCGGAAGCGGTCGGGCGTGACGAGGGAGCCCTTCTGCGCAACGCCGTCGCCCAGGACCTCGCGGAGGGCCCAGTGGAGGAGGTGGGTCGCCGAGTGGTGGGCGCTGATCCGGTAGCGGCGGACGGGATCGACCCGAAGGCCGACCGACGTCCCCACCTCAAGGCCCTCGACAGGCTGCGCCGCATCGCCGAGGGCGAGTTTGTGGAGGAAGATCCCCTCCCCGATCTTCGTCGTCCCCTCGACGGCGACGGGACGGTCCCCGAGATAGAGCTCGCCCGCGTCGCCGACCTGGCCGCCCATCTCGGCGTAGAACGGGGACTGGTCGACGACGACGGCGGCACCGTCGACGTGGAGGACCTTCGCCACCGTCTCGAGCGTGTCGTAGCCGAGGAAGGCGGTCGGGGGGAGGTCGAGGCCCGCCGCCTCGACCGAGATGATTTCCCGCTTCTGCGCCGCCTGGGAGCGGGACCGCTGCTCCGCCATCAGCGCCTCGAAGCCCGCCTCGTCGAGACCGAGGCCCCGTTCCCGGGCCATGAGCTGGGTAAGGTCGAGGGGGAAGCCGTAGGTGTCGTAGAGCTTGAAGGCGTCGGCGCCGGAGATCGCCTTTTCGGGCGAGTTCGCCGCCGTCGAGACGATCTCGTCGAAGAGGAGGAGGCCGCGGTCGAGGGTCTTGGAGAAGCTCTCCTCCTCGGCGCGGATCGTCCGGGCGATCGCCTCCTGCTCCCGATCGACGGAGGAGAAGACGCCGCCCATCGTCTGCGCCACGACGGGGACGAGCTCATGGAGGAACGGCTTGTGGAAGCCGAGGACCCGCCCGTAGCGGACGGCCCGGCGGAGGATGCGGCGGAGGACGTAGCCGCGCCCCTCGTTGCTCGGCGCGATGCCGTCGCCGATGGCGAAGGTCAGCGTGCGGAGGTGGTCGGCGATGACGCGGAAGGCGACGTCGATCTTCTCCGCCTCGGTGTCGCCCGTCGACCCGGCGGCGGGCAGGGTCGAGCCGTAACGCTTGCCCGACCGCTTCTCGATCTCGGAGAAGTAGGGGCGGAAGACGTCGGTCTCGTAGTTCGAGATCTTCTTCGGGTCGAACGTCTTGAAGCCGTTCGTGCACTGGATCACCGAGGCGATCCGCTCGAAGCCCATGCCGGTGTCGACGTGCTTCGCCGGGAGCGGGATGAAGGTGCCGTCGGGATTCGCGTTGTATTGGATGAAGACGAGGTTCCAGATCTCGATGCAGCGGGAGTCGCCCTTGTTCACGAGGGAGCCGGCGGTGTTCCCCGCCGGGGTGAGGTCGACGTGGATCTCGGAGCAGGGACCGCAGGGGCCGGTCTCGCCCATCATCCAGAAATTGTCCTTCTTGTTCCCGTAGACGATGTGGACCAGGGGATCGAGGCCGTGCTGGGAGAAGATCGCGCTCCAGAGGTCGTAGGAGAGCTTGTCGAACTCGGCCGGATCGCCGTCCTGCGGCTTGTAGACCGTGGCGTAGATCCGGTTCGCCGGGAGGTGCCAGCGGCCGACGAGGAGCTCCCACGCCCAGGCGATCGCCTCGGCCTTGAAGTATTCGCCGAACGACCAGTTCCCGAGCATCTCGAAGAACGTGTGATGGTACGTGTCGAGGCCGACGTCCTCGAGATCGTTGTGCTTCCCGCCCGCGCGGATGCACTTCTGCGTGTCGGCGGCCCGGGGCGGCGTGTAGGGACAGTTCGCCTTCCCGAGGAAGATCGGGACGAACTGGTTCATCCCCGCGTTCGTGAACAGCAGGTTCGGCGAATCGGGAAGGAGGCTGGAGGAGGCAACGATGGAGTGTTCCTTTTCCCGGAAGAATTCGAGGAAACTATCGCGAAGCTGGGCGGACGTCATGGGAGGGAAAACCGTAGAGGCTGGCGTCGAATTAGACAAGTTCGGCGTTCAGCCCCGAAAACCAAATTAAAGTCTGGCGTTCGACGCGCCTCGCGGGAAGAATCGGCCCCCGTCATGGAACAACGGTCACCCGACGATACCCCAGAGCCGAGAGCGGCCTTCCCGAGTTCCGAAAGCCCCCTCTCCATCGGCACCGTCTTCCCGAAGGCCCTGGAGCGGTTCCAGCAGAACCTCGTCCCCCTCTGCCTCGCCGTCATCGTCTTCATGATCGCCGGCCTCGTCGCCTCGCTGCTGAACCTCATTCCCGTCCTCGGCTTCTTCCTCTTCCAGTTCATCCAGGCCTTCCTCCTCCTCGGCCTCTGGAAGGTCGTCCTGGCCGCCATCGACGGGGAGGCCGTCTCCGTCGGCCAGCTGCTCAGCCAAAGCCGGTTCTGGTTCAAGGGCGGCCTCGCCAACCTCGCCTTCATCTTCACCGCCGGGGCGTTCAGCCTCCTTCTCTTCATCCCCGGCCTCCTGATCGTCGCCCTCTTCGGCCTCTGGTTCCCCCTCGTCGTCGACCGCGGCCTGCCTCCCTTCGCCGCCCTCGGGGAATCGTATGCCCTCGTGAAGCCCCGGCTCCTCACCTGGTTCCTCCTCGTCCTCATCGTCTGCGGGCTCTGCTTCCTCGGCATTCTCTGCCTCCTCGTCGGCGTCATCCCGGCGAGCGCCCTCGGCATGGTCCTCCTCGGGACCGCCTATCGCCAAGTCTCACCCCGGACCGGAGCCCCCCTCTCATGACCGCCACGAAGAGCAATCCCTTCTTCAAATTCTTCGCGGCCGCCTGCGTCATCTGGCTCCTCGTCATCGGGGTCGTGGTCGCCCTGTTCTTCGGCCTCGGCGGGCGTCCCCGGGACTTCTTCCTTCCGTTCCTCGATAGACAGGGCGGCACCCCCGCCGCCTCCCTCTCGGACCGGCTCTCCTCCATCGCCTACCAGCCGCTCGCCAATGCCCTCTCCAAGATGGACCCCAACCTCGTCCTGGAGCCCATTCCCGGCAAGCCCGGCACCTTCAAGCTGACCGACAAGGCGAGCGGCCAAAGCACCGTCCTCGACCTCGCCGCCCTCCGCCAGCTCGCCCAAGGCGGCGGCGATTCGGCCTCCCTTGCCAAGCTCCTCCAACCGCAGGGGACGACCGATTCAACGACCGCATCGACGCCGACGCCCGCGACACCCGCCGCCGATCCGGCAACGGTCCCTGCCGTCCCCACCGCGCCTCCGGCTGAAGCGCCCGCCGACTCCGCCGCTCCCGCCGCCACGCCGATTCCCCTCCTCCCCGATTGGTTCCCGAAGCCGGAGGGGAGCAAGCTCGCCATGCACGTCCCCACGGGCGAAGGCGGCACGACGGGAGGCTCCTTCCTCCTCACCACGTCCCAGGCGACGAACGACGTGGCGAAGTTCTATGAGGATAAATTGAAGGCGGTCGGGAGCTACGCCGTCGAACGGAGAGACCTTCCTTCCGACGGGGGGACCCCCGCCGGGAGCACGATCAGCGCGACCCAGGCCGATGCGCCGAACCGCGTCATCCAGATGACGATTACCCGCGATGGCGAGACGACGCAGATCGCGGGGATTTATAGCAGCGGGCCTTGAGGGAAGCGGGAAGAGAGCGGTGAAGCTCCTTCACGCGCGGATTACATCCACCTGGACAGGGACATGTACCCCGTCCCGAAGGGCACTCCCAACCACTTCGCGAACCCTCTCGATCCTCACCTCCCGTCGGGCGCAATCGATACGCTCCGTCGCGTGGGGCTCAGTCCTCCGCCGGGGAGACTCTCAACCGGGAGAGCTCCTCGGAGGCAGGGCGGGCGGCGCCGCAGGGGAGACATGGCTGCCGGGGATTCAGGTGGAACCCCGGCGGCCAGATCGTCTCCGCCCGGCGGGCGGCGGGATCTTGGAGAGTTTTTGGGAAGAGGGGGCTAGGCCCCGGCCTCGCTCAACCAATCGGTTTCGCGGAGGAACTGGCGGACTTTGCGCCGCTCGTAGCGGTGCTGCTGGGGCTTTTCACTGCGTCCCTCCACACCGCGGAGGGGGTTCTTCGACTTGGGACTCGACTCACTGAGCAGGACTGATGTTTTCATGCTTGGAACGATCTCCTTTCAATTTCGATAGAAGCCTGAACCGTGCCAACGGAACCAAAAAAAATCGCCCGAGATTTCAACCCCGATTCGGGACTGGAAAAAAGGACGAGGTGAGCGGCAGCGGCCTGTCGGCCGCCTTTGGAACCGTCGTGTGGAACACGGCTCATAACCGAATGCGCACCGTACGCCGAATCGTAACAAAAGGCAATCGAAAGCAATCGGGGATTGCCAAAAAAACCGTTCTCTCAGTAAACTGCAACCTTACCGCATTTTCACCGCCCAACCGCTTAAAAACAATACGACATGAGCTCCCTCCACAACCTGTTCGAGACCCTCAAGACCCTTCCCCTTCCCTCCGGCGGCACGGGCCATTACTACTCCCTCCCGGCGCTCGAAAAGGCCGGCGTCGCTCCTGTCAGCAAGCTCCCCGTCAGCATCCGCATCGTCCTCGAATCGGTCCTCCGCAACTTCGACGGGAAGCGCGTCAGCGAGAATGACGTCCGCGTCCTCTCGAACTGGAACGCGAAGTCCCCCGTGCTGGAGGAAATCCCCTTCGTCGTCGCCCGCGTCGTCCTCCAGGACTTCACCGGCGTCCCCCTCCTCGTCGACCTCGCCGCGATGCGCACCGCCGTCGCGAAGCTGAAGCGCGAGCCGAAGCTCATCGAGCCCCTCGTCCCCGTCGACCTCGTCGTCGACCACTCCGTCCAGGTCGACTACGCCGGGACTGCCACCTCCTTCACCCAGAACCTCCAGATCGAGTTCATCCGCAACCGCGAACGCTACGAGTTCCTGAAGTGGGGCCAGCAGGCCTTCGAGACCTTCAAGGTCGTCCCCCCCGGCATCGGCATCGTCCACCAGGTGAACCTTGAATACCTCGCCAAGGGCGTCTTCACCGGCAAGGGCCCGGGCAACGAGACCCTCCTCTATCCCGACACCCTCGTCGGCACCGATTCCCACACCACGATGATCAACGGCATCGGCATCGTCGGCTGGGGCGTCGGCGGCATCGAGGCCGAGGCGGGCATGCTCGGCCAGCCCGTCTACTTCCTCACCCCCGAGGTCGTCGGCGTCCACATGACCGGCGCGCTCCGCGAAGGCGTCACCGCGACCGACCTCGCCCTCCACGTCACCGAGATGCTCCGCAAGTTCAAGGTCGTCGGGAAGTTCGTCGAGTTCTACGGCCCCGGTGCCGTCTCCCTCCCCCTCACCGACCGCGCCACCATCGCCAACATGGCCCCCGAATACGGCGCGACGATGGGCTACTTCCCCATCGACGCCGAGTCGGTCAACTACCTCCGCGCCACCGGCCGCACCGACGAGCAGGTGAAGCTCTTCGAGGACTACTACAAGGCCCAGGGCCTCTTCGGCATCCCGACGAAGGCCGACGGCATCGTCTACACCTCCGACCTGGAGCTGAACCTCGCCGACGTCTCCCCGAGCGTCGCCGGGCCGAAGCGCCCGCAGGACCGCATCTCCCTCCCGAAGCTGAAGGAGACCTTCACCACCTCCTTCTCGAAGCCCGTCCCCGAAAACGGCTTCGGCAAGAAGGCCGAGGACCTCGCCTTCCGCGCCGACGTCAACTTCAACGGCAAGGACGCGAAGGTCGGCAACGGCAGCGTCCTCATCGCCGCCATCACCAGCTGCACGAACACCAGCAACCCCTCCGTCATGATCGCGGCGGGCCTCCTGGCGAAGAAAGCCGTCGAGAAGGGCCTCACCGTCAATCCCGCGGTGAAGACCTCCCTCGCCCCCGGCTCCCGCATCGTCACCGACTACTTCAACAAGGCGGGCCTCACCCCCTACCTCGACCAGCTCGGCTTCCAGACCGTCGGTTACGGCTGCACCACCTGCATCGGCAACTCCGGCCCGCTCGACCCCGCCATCGAGGATTCGATCGTGAAGAACGACCTCGTCGCCGCCTCGGTCCTCTCCGGGAACCGGAACTTCGAGGCCCGCGTCCACCAGAACATCCGCGCGAACTTCCTCATGTCGCCCCCCCTCGTCGTCGCCTTCGCGCTGGCGGGCCGCGTCGACATCAACATGGACACCGATCCGATCGGGACCGGCAAGGACGGCCAGCCCGTCTTCCTGAAGGACCTCTGGCCGACCCTCGGCGAGATCCGGGACCTCATGCAGAGCTCGATCCATCCCGAGTCGTTCCGCTCCCTCTACAAGGACTTCGCCTCGCAGAACCCCGCCTGGAACGAGATCCCCGGCAGCATCGGCGAGACCTACGCCTGGAACGAGAAGAGCACCTACATCCAGGAGCCCCCCTTCTTCACCGACTTCGGCCTCGAAGCCGGGACGATCACCGACATCATCGGCGCCCGCCCTCTCGGCATCTTCGGCGACTCGGTGACCACCGACCACATCTCCCCCGCCGGCAACATCAAGAAGAGCTCCCCCGCCGGGAAATACCTCCTCGACAACGGCGTCGCCCAGGAAGACTTCAACAGCTACGGCGCCCGCCGCGGCAACGACCGCGTCATGACCCGCGGCACCTTCGCCAACGTCCGGATCAAGAACCTCATGGTCCCCGGCACCGAAGGCGGCGTCACGAAGCACCAGCCCGACGGCGAGACCCTCGCCATCTACGACGCCTCGATCAAATACCAGGCCGCCGGCACCCCCCTCGTCATCATCGCGGGGCAGGAATACGGCACCGGCAGCTCCCGCGACTGGGCGGCGAAGGGAACCCGCCTCCTCGGCGTCAAGGCCGTCATCACCGAGAGCTTCGAGCGCATCCACCGCTCGAACCTCGTCGGCATGGGCGTCCTTCCCCTCAACTTCGAGGAAGGGACCAACGCGAAGACCCTCGGCCTCGACGGCACCGAGGTCTACTCCATCAAGGGCCTCAGCAACGACGTGAAGCCCCGCCAGAAGCTCACCCTCGAGATCACCCGCGCCAGCGGCAAGGTCGACGTCGTCCCCGTCATCTGCCGGATCGACACCGCCATCGAGGTCGATTACTTCCAGCACGGCGGCATCCTCCCCTACGTCCTCCGCCAGATCATCAAGCGGTAATTCGCTGCCATCGCCCTGGCGCGGAGTGGACAAACCCTCCGCGCCAGTCGATCCTATCCCCATGAACGTTCCCCTCCTTCGGATTCTTCCCCTGACTCTGCTGGGACTCCTGGGCGTCGCCCTCCCCCTCACCGTCCACGCCGCCGGGACCAGCGTCGCCTTCCTCGAGGACGCCGAGCCCTTCTTCAAGAACGACCCCGCCCTCCTCGACTACGTCAAGCGGACCCTCGATTACGAGCCGATCGGCTGGTCGAAAGACCCGAGCCGTTCCTTCAACAACCCCGTCGGGGAGCGCGTCCTCCCCTACGGCTTCCGCGCCAAGCCGAAAGGCGTCCCCGGCAACTACACCGTCCTCCTCCTCATCGAGCAGAACAGCACCGGCGACGGCATCATCCTGACCATCAGCCCGCTCCGTCCCCACAAGGACGCGCCTCCGGCCCCGGCGCCCGCTCCCGCCCAGCCTTGATTCCCACCCCCTCCGACCGGGTCACACGCCAGTCATGCCCAGCCCCCTCTTCCTCAAGGTCACCCTCCTGCTGACCCTCTCGAACATCGTCATGTGCTTCGCGTGGTACGGCCACCTGAAGTACCTCCACGGCTGGCGGCTCCTCCCCGTCATCCTCATCTCCTGGGGCATCGCCCTCCTCGAATACAGCCTCGCCGTCCCCGCGAACCGCTACGGCTCCGCCGCCTACTCCGGCTTCCAGCTGAAGATCCTCCAGGAAGTCATCACCCTCACCGTCTTCATCGGCTTCGCCAAAGTCGTCCTCGGCGAGACCCCCCGCTGGAACCACCTCGCCAGCTTCCTCTGCCTCATCGCCGCCGCTTGGTTCGCCTTCGGGATCAAGGAGAGCGTCAAGTAAGCGGCGGGCGCGTTTCCACACATCCCCAGTCCTCGCCTCGCCTCAGGCTCTTGCCGGAGGCCTACTCTGAGCCACAAACGAGGTTTAAGTTTAATATTGTCTTACGCCAGAATTTGTTTCACAATTTGTACGCTTTGCAGACACGTAAACAGAAAAAGGACTTCGTCCTCCGGGCCCGCGTCACCCGGCAAATGAAAGACGCTTGGAACCATCTCGTCATTGAGAGCGGTGAGAGTGAAGCCTTCCACCTCCGCGAGGCCGTCCGGGAGTACCTGGAAAAGGTCACGAAAAAATAGCCCTCTTTCAGGGGGGCTTTTTCCCACATTTTCCGGGATTTCTGCTTGCCTCGCGCGGCATCCCGCGTACACTGTCCACCCCTTCCCCGTTTCGGAGAAGGGCAAGGTAACGCCACTTTAGCTCAGGGGTAGAGCAACGCTTTCGTAAGCCGGGGCTCCAAGAGAATATCACTCTTATAATCAACAGGTTAGGTTTTACTAACTTGTACTGTTGCCAAGTTGTTGCCATGATTTAGGGATGGCAAAAGGCAAAGTGGCGAGGGTGACGGTTCGCGGAGAACTTCGGTGGTGCCTCGATCTCGGCAAGATTCAAGACCCGGACGGCGTGTTTCGCCGTCAGCGGTTATTTTTCCCAACGAGGCCCCTTGCCGAGGCCGAACGGGATTCCCGCAAGGAACTCGCCCAAAAAGACGCGGAGGCGTCGAAGGAACTCCCTCAGTCTGTTGTTAAAGATGCCCTCGCCGCATGGCGACTCCTTGGCCCTTATGGGAGGACTCTAACCGAAGCCGCCACCTTCTTACTGGCGAACGCAAGGGTCAAGCACCCCGGCACTACCGTTCTTCAAGCGGTCGAGATCTACCTAGACCGCTTCCCCGAGGTTCAGAGGAAAACGACGTACTATATGACAATTCGGGCGCGGCTCCTGCGTCTGTCGGATCAGACGAAGATCGAACACGTCCGCGCCCTTGCCTCCTATAAGGCAAAGAAGGCCAAGGGCGAGAAGCCCGCTCCGATACCTCCCCTCCCCGTTCCTTTCGCCGAGGAGTTCGGCACATTCCCTCTTGCCGAGGCTGTCTTGAAACGGGACGCCGTTAAGACGTGGCTGGAGAAGAACTACAAGCACCCCCTAACCCGCAATCTCGTCAAGGACCAGTTGAGGACTGCCTTCCGCTGGTGGCAGAAGGAGGGGTACGTGTCGAAAGAGACGGAGAACGTCTTTGCCGTTCTGGAAAGAGCCGAGGTTCCCAAAAAGTCGGTGGGAGTCTTCAAGCCGGAAGCCCTCCGCAAGCTAATCGAAACGGCAGCTTACGGGGTCGAGAACGAGGGGACGGGCGAGGTGAAAAGCTGGCCGGAACTCGTCCCATGGCTGTGCATCGGTGCCTTCTCCGGGGTGCGGCGGGAGGAGTTGGAACAACTCACCGCCGACCAAGTGCGGATGCCGGAACTCATCCATGTTCCTGTTGAGATTGCGAAGATGGGCGAGGGCCGGGACATCCCAATCAATGACACCCTCAAGGCGTGGCTGCTCGCCTTTCCCCTTCTCCCCGGCCAGAGGCTTTGGCCGACCAATGGACGGAAGAAGCTCGACGCACTGCGCCTCGCGGCTGGGGTCGAGTGGGTAGACAACGGGCTCCGCCATTCTTTCGGGAGCTACCGGTACGCCAGCGTCAAAAACAAGGAGCAAGTGGCGCAGGAGATGCGCCATGAGGACGTAGCAACGTTTGAGAAATTCTATTGCAACCGGGGGATAACCGAAGCCGCCGCGAAAGAATATTGGGCCATCCTGCCGCCCAAGATGGCTCCCATTTTGGCCCTTACCGCATAATTTTTTACCCTCCGCAACTCGTTAAGCGGACAAGGACTTGCGAGCTTTTAGGCCCTAGCACAACAAGAAACAAGCAAAAAGGCATTGCCTTTTTTGCCAAAATCAATCAGATTACGCACATCACCGGCGCTCCGGCAGCCCATAAGGGCAGGAGTCCAACCGGTGGGGCACAGTCTCCCCCCGTCCAACGGATTTGTGGGTTGCCGCGAAAGCGGTGGAGGTGACCGAGGGTGAAACCCTCGGCAATGTGGCTGCGGTCGCCCTGTAAAGGGAGCGAGAGCGGCGAGCCCTAGACCCTGTCAACACAGGGCTAGTCGACTCGCTGCTATGGCCCCACCGATTCACGAGACGGATTGCTCCCGCCTCTCAAAAGCGCATCTTGCGCCCCCTCCCCCTTCAGGGACGGAATACAACCGCCTAAACGTCGCGCACTCCGGGCTCCGTCGCCTCTACTGCCGCGAGACGATTGTTAACTACTGCTTCGACCACAAATCGAAACGGTTCGACGAAGGCACGCACCACAAATGGTTGGTCGCCGCCGTCGGCGGCGGAAAAGGAAGCACAGCCCTCTACAGCGAAGAGGCCGTCAACCGCTTTATCGACAGGCTCGAGCGAGAGGGTCATCTGCTTCCGGGTCTTCCGGCGGACGAACGTTTCAAGTCCAAAGCCCGCGCCCTGCGCCAGAGCGAAAGGGCTTCATGATCGCTGCTCTTCTAGATCAGTATCGTCCGGGAATCGTCGCGCCGGTGTCCCGCGTCTTCGCGGATTCCCGGCTCGCTGAGGCCGTCGTCGCGGACCTCGCCGCCGACCTCGAGGCAGCCCTCGAAGCAGCCGTGGAGGAGTACCGCAAAGACGAAGCCAAGGCGGCTAAGAAAGCGGCGGAACGCTTCATCGCCCGCCTCGAGGAACCGCAGGGAGTGAGGACAATCCTACGAGCCGCCGAACACGTCGCCGACGCGAAACGGACGCGCAAACCGCGTGTGGCGTCACCATCGACGGCGGCGACTAATTCCCCCCTCATCGCCGAGGTCGCCGTCGCCCAAGAGCCGGAGGTCGTTGCCGCGCCCGTCGTCGAGGCCGCGCCGGTCCTTTTGGCCGAGGTCGCCGAGGTCGTCGCCCCGGTCGTCACGGAACAACCTAAGAAGAGCGGGTGGCTCGGTCTTGGAGCCAGCCGATGAGAAAGTTCAAATGCGAGGGCTTCCGCGCCCACATCGACGCGGAGGACTATTCGGATGCGGCCTCAACCTTCGCCGCACTAGCTGTCGCTCGACACGGTCGGAACAGCTACCACCTCGGCGTACGGTCGTGCGCTTGGGGGTGGCTTATTTCGGTCGTTATCCCCATTCGTGGTTCACGAGACTCACGGCTACGGGAGGTCTTTTTGAATATCGAAGAGGTGCTGCCTCGGAGGGCAAAGTAATGGCCTTCTTTCGGAACCAAGACCCCGGCGTCCGGCTCGACGACGGGGTCGTCGAACCATCCGGCGCGGACATCGAAAAAGTGCGTCTCGCGGCTCTCCGCGATGGCGAGAAAATCACCGGGGATGAGGCTCGCCGTCGCCTCCTTGATCGTCTCGCGGGGAACCCTCCGGTCGGCGCGGTCGTCGTCCCGGACGCGGCCTTGCACCCACATGGCGCTCCTGCCGCCGGGGAGGCCGAGCTAGGCCATGCCGACGCCCACAAGGCGGAGGCAGAGGGGGATGGGGGGACATCGTCCCCCTCTGAGGGGTCAAGGGGAGAGGCGAAGCCGTCCCCTGCCAGCGGAGGCGAAGCCGACGAGCGCCAGACCACAGCACCAGAGGTGCGGGGGGCTGAGCGCGTAGCTGGCTCAAATAATAACGCGGACTTAACCCCTGCGCCGATAATTCCGGACATCACCCCCGCCCATATCAAATACGCGGACATCCCCCCCGCGTCGGAAAATAAGGATCAGGCCCCCGCAAATAACAATGCGCCGGACTCCCCCGCGCCGGAAAAGCGGAAGCGGGGTCGTCCTCCGCTTACGGCGGAGGCGAAAGCAGCGCGGGCTGGCGTGCTTGCCGCCGCCCGTAAGGCCCGTGATAAGGGCCGCCAGCGGCACGCGCCGGAGGCAGAACGCTCGACTGTCGCGGTGACATTCCGTGTTCCTCGGGCTCTCGCCAAAGACATCATGAAGCTGCCGCCGCGCCAGCGGGCGGCAGTCGTTGCAGCGTGGTATTTCTGCGACATCGTCGGCCTCGACGCTGTCGCGCTGGTCGCGGCGGTTGGGGAAATTCGCCGCGTTGGGAACCTCCTGAATCAAAGCCTTGCCGCGCTGCACTCCGGGGCTGTAGCCCCGGAGTTGGTCGAGCGCGTCGAGGCACTTGTCGACTCGATCAACGCGACGAGGGGGAATAAATAATGACGACCCTCCCCCCGCTCCCGAAAATGATCGTGCGATGCTGGAAGGGCGGCGATGCCGCCCGGAACATCGCCTACATCCTTGGAAAAAAAGGGACCAAATGCGAGGCACGCGGCGACCTCAAGGGATATGGTCAGGTGACCCCGACGCCGGACGAGAATGTCCGTGCGTTCGCCGCTTTTCGGCCCGACATCAAGGGCCGGGAAGTTCGGCATGATGGGTTGTCCCTCGAACGCTGGGACGCTTATTCCCGCCGTCTCGATGCTTGGCGAGAAGCCGAGGCAACCGCCGTTGGCCCCGACCTCGACCTGTCCGACCTCGACCCCTTCACCCGCTCGGTCGTCGAACGGGTGGAGGGGATGACGACACAGGAAGAGTACAAGGCTTTGGCCGCCGACATCCTCGCGGAAAACGATCCGCTGTTAGCGGATCAGCTTGCGCCAAACTCTCCGTGGGTTGCCGGAACGCACCTTAATACGGAGGCCCATCACAGCCACCACGCCACGTCGAATTACGACCCGGAAACGGGCAAGTGCCTCGACATCCGCCCCGAGAAACTGAAGGGCCTTCAGCGTATGAAGTGGGCCGTGGGGGTCGAACCGGGGAAGGGTGATCCTGACCGAAACGACCTAACAATCGGAAAAGAGAAAGCCCCGAAATCGAAGGGGGCTGACATCAACGACGATGGAGCCACTGTCACGCAGACGCCAATGCCGGGACCAATCAGCCCGAACAGCGGCACCCATGCGGAGAAGGTCGCCGCCGTTCGGTCGGCGGCACTCTCTCGCCACGACGACGCCCTCGTCCGGCTCGCCGAGAAGATCGACGCCGAGGGCATCGATGCCCTCAAGGCGTCGGGTCGCCTGACGATCAAGGCGACGACGAAAGCCGGAGGCTTTCGTCTCAACCCGACCCTCACTGTTGACGGCGAGCGATTCCGTTTCGACCGGCTCCGGGCGAGCGGAATCCCCTCGCTCTCGACGCCGGAGGTCTTCATGACGCCGACCGCCGGGAAGCGCCGGAGTGGGAGCGGCGGCGACGGCGGCGCATCCGAATTACGCGGCGGCGCTGATCCCCTCATTGACGACGCCAAGCCCAAAATCCATGTCTTCGGCGTGCAGGGAGACCTGCCCCGCCGACACGATCCCGAGGCGCACCGGCTCGCAGAAAAAGCGCGTAAGGATGCCGACGCCCTGGCCGAAAAGGCCAAGGCGGAGAAGGCGAAGACCGACAAGGCGACGTCCACCTCGAAGGGGCCGATGCCGATGCCAACGCTGCCTCATGGAGAGGCCGCCGCGAAAGCACGCGCTCGCAAGGTCGCCGAAGAAGATGCCGCCGCCCGCAAGGCCAAGGCTGCGTTCAAGAAGGCGCAAAAACTCAAAGCGAAGTACCAGCTGGCGAAGATGCTCCTAGATGGCAACTCCGCGAACAGCGCCATTGAAACGGTTGCTAAAACCGTTTCAAAGCAGATTGCGATGAGCGCCGCGTTGTCCATCGGGTGCCGCTTCATCCCCGGCCTCGGGTGGGCCAAGACGGCGTTCGACCTTGCGTCATGGTTGAAGGGTTCGGACTTCGACGCGGGAGCCGCGACGGAGGTTGGCGACGATGGCAAACCGAAGGTGAAAAAGACGCCGAAGATCGATCTCGGCAACAAGGAGAAGGATCTATGAATAAGGATCAAGAATGGGACGCCCTCACGCCCGATCAGGCCGCCCAAGCCTACCCCCACCTCGAGGAGGAGATGGTGGTTTGCTTTGGCCTCGTCATGACGAGGGCGGAGGCCGAGGACGCCATTCGGCTTCGTCGGTTCGCTCAGGGGCTAGGACGCGGGATTCAAGCCCGAAGAGCAAAGAAAGGGACACTATGAGCTTAATCCCGATCATCGCTGCAACGCGGGAACTGACACTCCGGCGGAAGGAGGAGATCCATACCATTCAGTGGAATCGTGTCTGCGCCTTCGACAGCCTGCCTTATGTGCCGGAGGGTTACATTCCACATGCCCCGACGCTGCCTCCCTCTCGAGGAAACATCTTCCTCATAACGGTCAAAACGAAAGAGAAGAAGATAAAGGGAGTGATAGAGACAAGCACTAAGCCAACAGTCCGGGCTGTCAACGTCGCCCGGGCTGCCGAGGTCATCCTCCGGGCTGCGCTCTTGTCGTATGATCCTCCATCTAGGGGATGGTCGATCTACATCGAGGAAAGCGACGATCTCGTCTCCATCACCGACGAGGAGGTCTACCGGATTTGCGAAGAGGCAGCTTCCTTCTGGAGCGCTCAATGCACGGACGCCCCGGTGCCGATCCAGCCGCACAAGCTCGCAGCTGAGTTCATGAAAGTCATGGCCGCGAAGTCCTGGCCGAAGAAAAAGAACGATGTAGAGGGGGCGGCATGGCTCCCAGCTCGACTAGGGCATTGGCGGGAGTTGGAGGTCGCAAGATGGACTCATTCTCCTGTGGGTGCCTTTGTCCCGTCAAAAGCCTTGGTCAACCTCTGGCGCGAGGATCACCCCAACGACCTCCGCCCGGAGAAGGCTTTGGAACCCCTCATCTCGACCGCGATGGAATCGGCGTTCTCCGGGGTAAGAGACGTTCGCAAGGTCCGCACACGCTGGAATGGGGAGCAGTTGGTCGGCTGGACGGGCGTCCGGCTCCGGCGGCAAGGACGGGAATCGAGCCATCAGGCCGTGGGTTGGGCAGACGACGGAGAAGCAGACGACGAGATCCCGGGGCACATCGATGCGGTGGCGGTCGCCATCGCCGAGCCGGAAATGCACAGCTGTGCACACCCTGTGCAGACCCCCTCTGCACAGATCGAAGTTCGATAAACACAGGGCCGGAGGCGCTATTGCAGACCTCCGGCCAAAAACTAAAGAAAGAAAATTATGATGCTAAATTTTGACGATTACTGCGCTCGCATGAAGAGGCTGGGGACGTACAGGGACGAGGAAGACGCCGCTGAATTTTACATATCCGATTTTAATCGGGAGGCAGGCGAAGCCGCGTATTTTTTAAAGTACAAAGAATACAAACGCCAACAGGAAGAGGACAAGATTCAGGCTCGTGAGGCTTGGTTGAAACGGGAGGACGAGCGGAAGGCCAAAGAGTTGAAGGCTGCGCAAGAGTACAACAGTCCGAATGCGGTCTACCTTCGATTTTTGAGATCCGGCAAACGCGCCACCCAGTCGCTCTGGCTCATCGGCCTCCTCGTCTTCGGCTTCAGCGCCGGGACCGCCTCGGCGTCATGGAACGGTGACGGCTCCGGCGTCATCTCCGCCTCCGATGGCACCGACGAGGGCGTGGCACCGGACTCGCAGATCTTCCCCCAAGCCTTCTCGTCCCTCACGCCGTCGTTCAGCGCGATCCAGTCGTGGGCGACCCCCGGCGACATCACCTCGACGCAGGTTTCATCCTCGGTCTTCGTGTTGATCGCCAGCGCCCTCCATGACTTTTCGACCGGCGCAACCGGGACCATCGGCGGACGGTGCCGCACCTCGGTTTGGGTCTTGCTCGCCGCCGTCGCCTTGGCGTCGGGCGGCGTCACCGGCTCGAGGATCGCGTCCCATAAGGCTCCGCCGCAGGAGTGGATCTCTTGGACCGCGATGGTTGCGGGTGCCGTGATCCTCCTCTTTAGTAGCGGCCTCTGGCCGAGGGTCTTCCTCTCCTCCGTGGACAGCCTGACGGGGTACACGTCGGCCCCCTCTGGGGCGGGGTCGTCGGGTTCGACGACGCAAAGCGACACGCTCGATTTCTATTGCCAGACGAGGTCGGCCACCTTGGAGGCGACCGCCGAGGGAGGCGTTCGGACGAGCGCCGCCGTCGTCGGGGCGCTGCTCAAGATGGAGGGCACAGACGTTGACTCCGCCGCTCTCTTGGCTCGTTATCAGGGCGTCTTTGATCGGGCGTTTTCGCAAGTCTCCGTGGCGGCGTCCTCCTCTTCATCGTCCTCGTTCTCCCCCTCGGAATCGACTTCGACGCCGCAGGAAACAGCAAAAGCCGTCGCCACGGCGGCGCGGGCTGCGGCGTCCGATCCGAGTGCGATGCAGCAAGCCGCTGCAACGATCTACGGTCGGCTGTATGACTACGGTTTCAGCTCTGTCAGAGAGCAGGTTCGGAGCGACATCGATATGAAATCGGCGACGGGGAGCCTTGCACCGATGATCTACACCAGCGGGTACTTAGCTCCCGACGGCCCCGGCCAAAACATGGTCCTCGAGGTCTCACAGGCAATGCGCTGGCTGCCTCAGCCGTCGATGGGCAAAGAGAATAATCTCCTGCAAATCGCTCTAAACGGGACCCTTGGATATATCGTTGTGGGGGTCTGGATGATCCCACTTAGCTGTGCCTCCGGAGCAATCTGGTTGGCGTCGGCTGGCCTCTTCGGGTCGCCCGTCACGATCATCAAGGGCATCGTCGTCGTCGTCCTGAGTCAGACGGTGGCCGCTGTGCTGGCGGTCTATTTAGCGACCGCCGCGTTGAATAGTCTGACGGCAACGGCATCCACCGGAAGCACCTCGGTCTTCTCCCTCACGTCGTGGATTGCGGGGGTCGATCAATCGCTTTACATCTGGATTTTGGCGTTGACCTCGATTCCGACGGTCGCCGCCGTCCTCGTCACTGGCGGCCTCGCCCTCGGCGATTGGTATGCGGGAAAAGCCTCCGGGGCGGGCGGCACCTCGGGGCCGTCCACGGCGGGAAGCTGGCTGACTGGAGGTCACTCCGGCGGCGGCGGCTCCACGCCGTCGAGCGGGGCCGGAGAGCATGGCCGTCGCCATTCCGACGGCTCCACCACGGGGCAGACGACGCCCTCGGCGGGGTTCAATCCGCCCCCTCGGAATCCGGCCCGCCGCCAGACCGACTAACCCAATTTCCCATCCCACACGGTGCCGTCTGGCGCTGTGGCGCGGAGGGGCTGCGTGAGAAAAAAAGAAAGGAACAACTATGAAACTAACCGATAGTCAGATTCGGAAAAATTGTAAACGTGAGATCGTATACCTATCCCTCGCAGCCATAGGGATGGTCGCATGGGGCACCCTCTCCCACCATTGGGCGGTCATGGCCTTTGGGCCTTGGTTCGCGGCGGTCTTCATCGTGATCCAACAGCCTCTTTGGCAGCGGCTCCTGACGCCTCCCGAGGCGACCGGCGGGGACAATGGAGGCGACGGAGGCACCCCGCCGACGGCCCCGTCACCGGCCCCGTCGCACGGGGCGGCGATGGAGGTGCGGGCGGCGATCCTAGCCGACCATGCCTCGGCATCGAAGCCGAAGCGGAAGACCATCTGCGGGAAGCGAGTTTCGCTCTGGCCGACCTCGCTTGAGGTCGGGCGGAACTAAATCCGCTGACACACGCCCCCGGCCGAGTGGCCGGGGGTTTTTGTTTGGGTGATCGCGGGAGCCAGAGCCCGCGAAGCCCCGGTAAGCCACCCCCCGGTAGGGGAAAGAGGGTGGCGTTAGGGGCGGTCACACCTAGTGAACGGGATTACCGTTCGCATCGTAGTAGTTGGGAGGGGGTTGCACAATAGGGAGTCCGGCATTGCCGCCGTTTCCGCCGCTCGGTGGAGCAGCCGCACGGCCAAGGCCGAGGAATTTCAACAAGAAGCCGAAGCTGACACACACACCGATGATCAGGCCAAGGATAGCGGGCAGGATAAGCAAAATGGCGAGCGCGGATTTGGCAGAAAACATCCAGTCATTCGTTTTTTTTAACGCCCACCACAGCATCGTCAACGGCATCGCCGCCACAGCGATAATTGATATGACGGGTATAGTCCAAGCTGAGTCGGGAAGACGAGCAAGGCCAGAAAGGAAGGCTAAACCGAAGAAAGTGACGACAGTCACCAGATGCAATAGCACAGCCTTCACGAGGGTGATTGGCACCCACCCGTACTTCTCCCGTCCCACCTCCCGAAGATCCTTCACCAAGACCCATTCGACGTAGGTAAGGAAAATGAAGCCGCCAATGAACAAGCCGTTTAAAAGTTCCATGCGGCACTTGGACTACCTCCCGGCAGGTACCACGTCGAGTCAAAACAGAAGCACCTGCATCTGTTCTGAAATAAGGAAATGCTCAACCTGAACAGGTGTCCACGCCCGCCGAGCGACGCCAGCAAGCAACCAAATTTGGAAGGAACCTGAAAAGGCTCCGGGCCGGTGCGGGCCTGACGCAGGAGGGCCTAGCCGAACGAGCGGACATGTCCGCTGTCTACGTCCGGCAAGTGGAACTCGGGATGCGGTTGCCCTCGGTCGCCATCGCCAAGGCTTTGCGGAAGGGGCTGGGCGTGAGTTGGGACGACTTGATGTCGTTCTAGTTGGACGCCCTGGTCGGCCAAGCTCCCGGCGGCACCCTAAGTCAGCCAATCCTTTAGGAAACGCGATAGCTACTTGGCAGGGGCGTGAGGTGTTGCCGCAGGGGGAGGAACGATGGGCGGCACCGGCGTCGACTCATTAACATTCACCGTGACAGAGGACGGCAATGCGACCTCCTTGCATTGACAATCGACCTTTTTGTCTACGGCAGCGGCATGAGGGGACATCGAGGTAAATGCTCTGTATGCCGAACCTGTTCCCAAAGCGAAGAGCGCCCAAGCGACAAGCGTTAGGGTGACAACTGCGATGGTCCGATTTCTCCCATCTCTATTAAGGCGGACCTCATCGTCCATGCGTTGAGAAATATAGATTTTTCTGGTCCGGCCCTCCAATGACTCTTCGTAGTTCTCCCCCTTGGCCTTCGCCTCCTTGATCGCATTTTCGCCTTTGGCCATCTCCTCCTTTGCCCAGTCGGCATGAGCCATGGCGTAAGTGTACTTGCCCTGTGCCCAATACGTTCCCCCTAGGCCAACAACAGCTAAGAATGCAGCAGATACGTACAGGGTAAGGGCCGTTCCAAGATCAGGAAGGGGAACGCCATCGAGAGACTTGCTGCCACAAAAGGCCAGAAGCGCGACAGCCCCACCTCCGCTGAGGAGGAACATCAGCTTTAAGGTTTCCACCCCGGCTTGCAGGGTGTGCTTGAAAGACTCCACCCGCATTGGGCTAGGGGGGAAAGGCTGGTTAGGAGAGGTAGACACGCCTTTTTGTAGCCCGCTTCGCGTGCGAAGACCAGCCGCTTTGCCATTTGGAATGATCGCCGCCACCAGCGGCGGCGAAGGCCCCGGTAAGCCACTCCCCGTTAGGGAAGGAGAGTGGCGTGAGGGACGGTCAACCCTGACTACCGTAGATGGGCGGTATAAGAAGGCTTCAAAAATTGATTTAAGCCATCATAAACAGCTTTAGCCTGATCGCTTTCATAAATGTATGGTTTTTCCCATGATGCGATCTTGATCCATATCATGTCCTTCCGTCCAATCGATGAATCGGCGGGGATGAAGGTAATGCTATTGATTGCGTCCACACGAATCATCAAGGGACCATTGCCCTCGTCACGAATTAACTCAATGAACTCCGTTTTGGGAAAATTATCACTCATTGCCCTTTTGTAGCCTATCCCGACCACAATACCAGTGGCATTCCTATTTCCGTTAGGTTTGCCTCGCGGAGTTCATCTCAAACCGCATTTTTGAATTGCATGCCCCCTGCCCCTTGAATACGCTCTTCGTCCCACCTTAAAAAAGTGGGGGTTAGACTTGTGAAGGTGATCGAAACGACGAGTTGGTTTGTTGCCAAGTTGTTGCCAAGAAAAACCTAAAACAAGTTCAAACAAGAAGGTGCAAGAACGTTGGTAATCAACGATGCCGCTTTAGCTCAGGGGTAGAGCAACGCTTTCGTAAAGCGTGGGTCGTCGGTTCAAATCCGACAAGTGGCTCCACCTTATTTTGCTTTGGGGATATAGCTCAGTTGGTAGAGCGTCTCGTTCGCAATGAGAAGGTCAGGGGTTCGAACCCCCTTATCTCCACCAAGCAAAAATCAAGGGAGGATTCTCCTCCCCTTCCCTCTTTTCGTCCCAGTCCGCCCTCCAGGCATGGTCGTGCCTTGAAAGGGAGCTAATCCCGGGAGGGGAATTAAGCCGTCGGCGGCTGCAGGGGCGAGATCGGAGAGACGGGGCTCAACGGGGAAATCGGCGAAACGGGAGAGAGCGGCGCAAGCGGGGCGACCGCTGAGACCGCCGCGATCGGGGCCACCGGGGCGGCGACCGGCTCGCCGTAGGTCTTCACCAACGGCGTCTCGGACGGAACGGCGAGGGCCTTCCCTTCCGGGATCGGCTGGACGGGAACCTGGATGTAGAAGGTCGTCCCGACGTTCGTCTCGGTCTCGAAGAAGATCTTCCCCTTGTGGGCTTCGACCACGTTCTTCACGATCGCCATGCCGAGGCCGGTGCCGTTCTTCTTGCCATGGGTCACGAACGGCTCGAAGAGACGGGCGCGGATCTGCTCCGGGATGCCGGGGCCGTTGTCGGCGATCCGGATCTGGGCCATGCCGTCGAATTCGCCCGTCACCACCTGGATCACCACCCCGGGCTTCCCCTTGAGAGCGTCGAGGGCGTTGTTCACGATGTTCTGGACCGTCCGCATCAGCTTGTGGCGGTCGGCCTCGATGAAGACCGAGGCGGAGTGGAAGGTGATCGGGATCTGTTTGTCGCGGAAGAGGTCCTTGTTGAGGAACTGGAATTCCTCGATCAGCTCGTGGAGGTCGACGACGTCCATCGTCAGCTTCGAGGTGCCGCGGGAGAACTCGAGGAGTTCCTCGGCCATCACCGCGACGCGGTTGATCTGGAGGCCGATCATCCGGCAGATGTCCTTCGTCGCGTCGTCGCCGTGCATCTCGAGCAGGAGCTCCGAGCCGAGCTGGACCGACTGGAAGGGGCCGCGGATGTCGTGGATGATCGTGTTCGCCATCTCGCCGATGAGGGACATCTTTTCCTTGCGGACGATGTCGTTCATGTACTTTGAGTTCGACTGGCGGAGGCGGTCGAAGATCGGCTGGATGAAGTTGACGACCGTCTGCCCGGAGGCGACGGCGAGGGTGTTCATCAGGAGCTCGCCGGGGATGCGGGCCAGACGGACGCCACCCGCGCCGCTCGCCTGCGCCCCGGCGCTGCGCGGGGCCTGGTCGAAGACGCCCATCTCACCGAAGGCCGCATCGGGCGACATCGTGGCCAGGGTCCGCATGGAGCCGTCGGCACCGGCCTTCACGATGTTGATTTCGCCGTCGAGGACGAGGTAGACGCCGTCGGGCGCGTCACCCTCGCTGAAAAGGAGCTGGCTCGGAGCGAGGTCGATGATGTCCGCTTCTTTACGGAGAAGGTCGATGGCCTCCTGCGGGAATCCCTTGAAAAAACGATGTTCGCCGATCTCCATGAAGCTCCGACGGTAGAGGAACCCGAGGGAGAATGTCCAGAGTAGGTTAAGCGGCATCCCAAGAATGGCCGCCCTGGGTTTTTTGAGCCGCCCGCGTCGGGTTAGGGGTTGAAATCTCCTCCGTTTTCCTCAAAGTCATCCGATGCCTCGCGCCCTCATTTCCGTTTCCGACAAAGTCGGCCTCGTCGATCTCGCCAAAGTCCTCAGCCAGGCCGGTGTCGAACTCATCTCGACCGGCGGCACCGCCAAGGCCCTGCGCGAGGCCGGGCTCGACGTGAAGGACATCTCCGAGATCACCGGCTTCCCGGAGATGATGGACGGCCGCGTGAAGACCCTCCACCCGAAGGTCCACGGCGGGCTCCTCTACGTGCGCGGCAATGCGGAGCACGAGAAGCAGGCCGCCGACGCCGGGATCGGGGCGATCGACTACGTCATCGTCAACCTCTACCCCTTCGAGGCGACCATCCGCCGCCCCGGCGTCGAGCTCCACGAGGCGATCGAGAACATCGACATCGGCGGCCCCTCCATGCTCCGCAGCGCGGCGAAGAACTACGCCAGCGTCACCGTCGTCGTCGATCCGTCCGATTACTCCCGCGTCGCTGCCCAGGTCACCGCCGAAGGGAAGACCACCCCCCTCCTCCGGGCCGAGCTCGCCGCGAAGGTCTTCACCCACACCAGCCATTACGACGGCCTCATCGCCTCCTACCTCGGCAGCCACCTCCCCGTCGGCGTCGAGCCGACCGACGAACGCTTCACCATCCCCCTGCGCAAGGCCCAGTCCCTCCGCTACGGCGAGAACCCCCACCAGAAGGCTGCCCTCTACGGCCGCTTCTTCGATTCCTTCGAGCAGCTCCACGGCAAGGAACTTTCCTATAACAACCTCCTCGACATCGACGCCTCGGCGAAGCTGATCGCCGAGTTCAACGGTTCCGCCCCCACCGTCGCCATCCTGAAGCACACGAACCCGTGCGGCGTCGGCAGCGCCGCCTCCCTCGCCGAGGCCTGGGACCGCGCCTACGCCACCGACAAGCAGGCCCCCTTCGGCGGCATCATCGTCGTCAACCGCCCGCTCGACCTCCCCGTCGCCGAGGCGATCTCCGAAATCTTCAGCGAGGTCATCGTCGCCCCCTCCTTCGAGCCCGCCGCGCTCGATCTCCTCAAGAAGAAGAAGAACCTCCGCCTCATCGTCAACCGCTGGCTCCCCCATCCCGCCCTCGCCGGGACCGACATCCGCTCCATCGTCGGCGGCTCCTTCCTCCTCCAGGAAGCCGACGACCGGCCCCAGCCCGAGGCCGACTTCAAGGTCGTCACGAAGCGGCAGCCGACCGCCGAGGAACTCGACGCCCTCCGATTCGGCTGGCACGTCGTCCGCCACGTGAAGTCGAACGCCATCGTCTACTCCGGCGCGGGCCGGACCCTCGGCATCGGGGCCGGGCAGATGTCCCGGGTCGATTCGTCGAAGATCGCCGTCTGGAAGGCGGGCGAGGCCGGGCTCTCCCTGAAGGGAAGCATCGTCGCCTCCGACGCCTTCTTCCCCTTCCCCGACGGCCTCATCGCCGCCGCCGAAGCCGGGGCCACCGCCGCCATCCAGCCCGGCGGCAGCGTCCGGGACGCCGAGGTCATCGCCGCCGCCGATGAGCGGGGCCTGGCGATGATTTTCACCGGCCGCCGCCACTTCCGGCATTAATCGAGCTTCCCTCCATCCACCGATGAAAAAGCCTTCCCCCACCTCGCCGGGAGGAAGGCAATTTTTCATTGGTGAAAATATTCCCAGGGAGTTTGACTTTTTACTTAGTTATAAGTTATAAACCCGACCAGACCTATCCGTCTCTTATGGCCAAACGCATCCTCATCGTCCTGCTGGCTCTCTTCACCTTCTTCGGCAGCTTTGAGGTTGGCCATGCGGCGACGCTGACGCCCCAGGATCAATTCCTGAAAATCTACTTCCTCCTCCAGGACGCCGACCGGATGGAGCAGAAGGGCCAATACGCGAGCTCCCGGAGCCGCTACACCGAGGTTGCCGACCAGCTTTCCGACCTGAAGAAGAATTATCCCGACTGGGAGCCGAGCATCGTCAACTTCCGCATCAAATTCGCCCGGGACAAGATCGCCCAGCTCGCCGACAAGGCCGATAGCAATCCCTCCCCCACCCTCACCCCGACGCCGAAACCGGCGGCCAATCCCCCGGTCACGGTCACGGCGGATGTGCCGCCCGCTCCCGTCGCCCCCGCTCCGGTCACTTCGGGAGGAGCCATCTCCTCGGAGACCACGGCCCTCAAGCAGCGGATCAGCTCCCTCGAAGGGGAGCTGGCCGACACGAAGAAGCAGCTCAACGACGCCCTCACCCAGGCGACCCAGCTCCGCCAGCGCCTCGACGCCGCCGAGCGCGAACTCTCCAACGTGAAGTCGTCCAACCTCGAAGAGCGGATGGCGACGATCCTCGAGGAAAACAAGTCGCTCAAGACGAAGCTCGCCGACGCCGAGGAACGGGTCAAAACCCTCCAGAGCGGCGGCGACAGCAGCAACTCCGTCCCCCTCCTCAAGGACCAGCTGAAGAAGGTCCAGGACCAGCTCTCCTACCTCCAGGCGGAGAACCAGGCCTTCCGCACCACGACGAACGACCTCAAGGCCCAGCTCGAGACCGCCCAGCAGAAGCTCACCCTCGCCGACCAGCAGGCCGGGCAGCTCGCCAACAACGACTCCAGCCGCAAGGAAAACGAGATCCTGCGCGGCATCGTCACCCGCCAACTCCAGGAACAGGCCCGCCGCGACGCCGCGAAGCGCCTCGCCGACTAGGAGATCGGCAACCTCAAGATCAAGTCGGAGATCCTCCGCCAGCAGCTCGACATCCTCGCCTCCCCCATCATCGCCCTCAACCCCGAGGAACGGGCCCTCCTCCGCATCAACACCGCCGCCGTCGTCCCCTCCCAGACCGCGGCCCCCGCTGCCGATGCCGATCCGGCGACCCCCGCGATGGGGCAGAACTTCGAGGCCCGCAAGGACCTCCCGAACACCTCGGCCGCCCCTGCCGCCCCGGCGGCCTCCTCCGCGCCCGCCGATTCCGGCACGGCGGCGGCCGCCGCCGCCGACGTCGCCGCGAAGGCCCGCGTCCCCGACGACATGCGGCCCATCGCCCAGCAGGCCTCGGACGCCTTCTCCCGCGGCCAGTTCGACGCCGCCGCCGAGGCCTACTCGAAGATCGTCCAGAAGTATCCCGACAGCCTCTACGCCTGGTCGAACCTCGGCGTCGTCCGCTTCCAGCAGCAGCGGTATCCCGAGGCCGAGCGCGCCCTCAAGGAGGCGATCCGCCTCAACCCGAACGACGCCTTCTCCCACTCGATCCTCGGCATCGTCTTCTACCAGCAGAACCGCTTCGACGAGGCGATCGACATGCTCACGAAGGCGACCACCCTCGATCCCAACGACGCCCGCACCCGGAACTACCTCGGCATTGCCTGCTCTCAGAAGGGCTGGCAGGAAGCGGCCGAGAAACAGCTCCGCAAGGCCGTCGAGATCGACCCGACCCTCGGCGACGCCCACTTCAACCTCGCCGTCATCTACGCCACGCAGAAGCCCCCCTCGCGGGAACTCGCGCGGAAGCACTACCAGAAGGCGCTCGATCTCGGCATCCCGAAGGATCCGCAGCTGGAGAAGTTCTTCTCCGACACGGCGGTCCCGGGCGATACGGCCCCGGCGGCGAAGTAACCGCCGCCTTCCTTCCCCCCAGCCCTACCCCACCGGCAACAGCAGCCGGAACCGCGTCCCGCGCTTCGGCTTCGACTCGACCTCGATCCGACCGCTGTGGTTCTCCATGATGCGGGCGACGATGGCGAGGCCGATGCCGGTGCCGTGCTGCTTCGTCGTGAGGAACGGCGCGAAGAGGTTGTCGATCTGCGTCGCCGTCATGCCGACGCCGTTGTCCCGCACGGTCAGGACGAAATAGGAAGCTCCCTCGACCTCGTCGATCGAGGTCCCGATCGAGAGCGCCCCGCCCTCCGGCATCGCGCCGACGGCGTTGAGGACCAGGTTCAGGATGGCCTGCTCGATCTGCGCCCGGTCGACCTTCGCCGGGGGGAGCGCCTCGTCGGCGTCCCGCCGGATCTCGATCCCCTGCCGGTGGAGCTTGTGGCGGACGAGGAGGATGATGTCGTCGATCATCTGGGCGAGGTCGACGGGCTCCTTGATCGGCTCGGCGGAGCGGACCAGGGAGAGGATCTGGTCGACGATCCGGTTCATGTGCCTCATCTTCTCCTCGATGATCCGGGCGTCCTCCGCCGCCGCCCCGTTCATCGGCGTCGAGGTGACGAGGCTGTGGAAGAGCATCTGCATCACCGTCAGCGGATTGCGGATCTCGTGCGCGACCTCGGCGGCCAGGAGGCCGAGGGCCGAAAGCCGCTCGCTCTGCCGGAGGCTTTCCTCGGTGTCGACGACGCGGGTCAGGAGGCGCGTCCGCCCGATCGCCACGGCGGAGAGGTCGGCCAGGGTCTGGAGGAGCTTGATTTCCTGGTTGGAAAACCGGTGGAGCTCGTCGGTGTAGACATTGAGGACGCCGATCACCTCGGCGGCGAAGATCAGCGGCACGGAGAGCATCGAGACCAGCCCTTCCTCCCGCGCCATCGCCACCTCGTGATAGCGGGGATCAGTCTCGACGTTGAAGACCACGCACGGCTTCTTCCGCTTCACCACGGCCCCGACGAGCGATTCGTCGACCCGCAGCGGGGGCCGGTTCTGGTAACGGACGCCCGCGCCGAAGGTCGCCTTCAGCCCCAGCTCCTTCTTGTCCTGGCTCAGGAGCATGAGGGAGCAGACCCGGGTCTTCATCAGCCCGGCCCCGTTCGCGACGATGCCGGAGAGGGTCTCCTCGAGCCCCGTCATCGAGACGATGGAGCGCCCCATCTGGACGAGGGCGTTCAGCTGCTGATCCTTCACCCGGAGGGCGGTCAATTCCCAGCCGTATTTCAGCCACTCGGCGGCCTCGGCGGCGAGGGCGAGCATCGCGCGCTCATGCTCCTCGGTGAAGTGGCCGAGGTGGACGCTGTCGAGGTTGAGCACCCCCAGGACCTGCCCCTGGTATTCGACCGGCACGGCGAGTTCCGACATCACCTTCGGCAGGACGGCGACATATTTCCGTTCCTGACGGACGTCGGGGATCCGCATCGCCTTCCCCGTCGTGGCGACCCATCCGGTGACGCCCTCGCCGAGGTGGAGCTTCGTCTTGCGGATGCGGAGCGGCATGCCCCGGCTCGCCTCGATGTCGAGGAGGCCGGTGTTCGGGTTGATGAGGATGAAGGAGCCGCACGTCGCCCCGCTCTTCTCGATCGCGATCCCGAGGAAGTGGCTGATCGCCCGCTTCGGATCGAGGAAGAGGCCGAGGTTCAGCCCGGAGGCCGGAGAGAGAACGGGAATGATCGAGGGGGACGGGACCGAAGGCCGGGGCTTTGTCTTCATCGAGAGGGATTCAGCCTTTCGTCCCTTCAGGGGGCCAGCACCCGCAGGGCGCGGGGCGAGACGGTGAACTCGCACGGGAGGAAGCCGAGGAGCTCCCCGTCGACCTCGACGGGGACCCGCTCCTCCGACTCGACGCGGATAGAGCGGCTCTTGAAATACCGGACATCGCGGAAGGTGGTGTGCTTCCCCGTGAGGATGCCCTGGAGGTACCAGACGAGGGCCAGCGGATTCATCTGCTCGAAGATGCAGATGTCGAGGAGGCCGTCGTCGAGCTTCGCCTCCTTGAAGATCGAGAAGGGACCGCCGTAGAAGCGCCCGTTGCCGATCAGGACGAAGGAGCCCTTGTAGGTCTTCCCTTCCTCAGTGCGGACGACGATCTTCGGCGGCTTCTCGGTGACGATCTGCGCCCCCGTCAGGACGTAGCTGAGCGGGCCGAGGCGCTTCTTCGACTTCCACTCCGTCCGCGCCACGATCTGCGCGTCGAAACCGACCCCGGCCAACTGGACGAACCGGTGGTCGTTGGCCCGGGCCAGGTCGATCAGCCGGGTCTTCCCGTTCGTGATGACCTCCCACGCCTTCTCCAGCTGGGAAGGGATGCCGAGCTCCATCGAAAAGACGTTCACCGTCCCGATCGGCAGGATACCGAGGGTCACGTCGGCGGGCTTCCCCTTCCCCTCGTTCTCGGCGAAGCCGGTCAGCCCGTTCACCACCTCATTGATCGTCCCATCTCCCCCGGCGGCGACGATCGTCGTATAGCCCTGCTCGACGGCCCGCTCGGCCTTCGCCTCGGCATCGCCGGGACCTTCGGTGTACTTGATCGTCACCCCTTCGGCCAGGGCCTCGATCTGGCTCTTCAGGCGCTTCGCCCGCTCGCTCCGGGCCGCCGGATTGAGGATGATGCAGGTCCGATTCATGAAAGGAGGGGGGATTGCCCCGTGATGCCGCCCGGACGGAAAAAGCGTTGCGATGGGATCGACATGGGGAGTTCCATTTGGATTGCGGACAGGGGGCGTCTTATGCCTTACTCGGAAATGGTTGCCGGATTATTCAAATACGCCCTGCGAATTGCCTTAGGCATCCTCGCAGTCGTAGCAATCCTGACGCTTTCCCTCAATTTTTATCTTGGCCTTTCCGGCACCCAGGCCCGCCTCCGCACCCTGGCCACCGGGGCCCTCGGCACCCCCGTCCTGTGGAAGGGGATGGAACACATCAACATCCTGCGCGGCACCACCATCCTCGATTTCCGCATCCCCGGCGAGGGCGGCCTCGCCCCCGAGGTCCGGGACCCGGGCCCCACTCCCAGCCAGCCCCCGATCCACCCCCCCCTGCTGGAGGCCCCCCGTGTCGAGGTCGCCTACTCCCCCCTCGACCTCCTCGACGGCCGCGTCGTCCTGCCGAAGCTCTCCTTCGACCACCCCGTCCTCGCCCTCCCCGAAGACGCCGAAGGCCGCCTCATCCTCCCCCTCCACACCCCGCGCCAGGCCACCCCCGCCCCCGCCTCTTCCGGGACCGAAAAGGAAAACACCCCGGAACCGGCCGCCGCCCCCCAGCCGTGGCCCCTCACCCTCTCCTCCCTCTCCATCACCGGAGGCCGCCTCCGCATCCTCGACCGCGAGGGCCGGGACGCCGTCCTCCTCGACGGCATCGAGCACGGAGGCCGGATCTCCCGCGGCGGCAACGGCGACCAGGAGCCCCGCCAGGACTCCCTGAACGCCTTCGGCCAGTTCTCCGCCACCGCCCTCCGCTTCGGGAAATTCACCTCGGCCAACCTCCAGGGCGGCTACACCTTCTCCCAGGCCACCATCAGCCTCACGAAGCTTCTCGGCACAGCCTACCACGGCCAATGGACCGGCAAGCTGGTGCTGAAGACCGACGCCCCCGGCCTCCCCTGCGATTTCGAGTTCCAAAGCACCGGCATCGAACTCAGCGAAATCCTGAAATCGGCAGGCCGCCCCGACCTCCTCTCCGGCTCCCTCTCCCTCACCCTCTCCGGGCGCGGGCCCTCGCGGGAACTCTCCCAGGTCGCCGCCTCCGCCGGCTTCACCATCCGGGACGGCCAGCTCATCCGCGTCGGCTTCGTCGAGGACCTCGCCACCGCCCTCAACCTCAAAGACCTCTCCCAGCCCGACTTCACCGACTGCCACGGCACCCTCACCCTTTCCGAGGGCCGCCTCCTCCTCTCCGACTTCTCCCTCGCCGCCGCCGCCTGGACCCTCACCGGGGCCGGGGCCGCCGGCCTCGACGGCACCCTCGCCCTCGACTGCCGCCTCCACTTCCACCCCGAAACCGTCGCCCGGCTCCCCGCCGCCGTCGCCGCGAAGCTCACCAAGGAAGAGAACGGCGACGCCTTCGTTCCCTTCACCCTCCGGGGCCGCCTCGACAATCCCGAGAGCGACCTCCTCACCCGCCTCGGCCTTCCCAAGGCCAAACCTGCCGCAGCCGCACCTGCCACGGCGGGCAGCCCGATCCCCACCCCGACGCCATGAACCTCCGCATCGTCGCCGGCAGCGCCGGGGGCCGCCGCCTCAAAGTACCGAAAGGCCGGGGCGTCGAGATCCGCCCCACCCAGGACCGGATCAAGCAGGCCATCTTCTCCGCCCTCGGCAACCGCGTCCCCGAGGCCCGCGTCCTCGACCTCTTCGCCGGGACCGGCGCCCTCGGCCTCGAAGCCCTCAGCCGCGGCGCCACCCGCGCCCTCTTCGTCGAGCAGAACCGCACCGCCTGCCAGTGCATCACCGAAAACATCGCCCTCTGCGGCTTCACCGTCGGCGTCGGTGCCGAAGACCAGGGCCGCGTCCTCTCCCAGGACGCCCTCGACTTCCTCCGCCGCACCCCGCCCACCCCCTACGACCTCGTCTTCGCCGATCCCCCCTACGACAAGACCAAGAGCGACACCGGCCTCCATCCCCTCTTCGCCGCCATCACCCCCTGGCTCGGCACCGACGGCATCCTCGTCTGGGAATACTTCAGCGGCCAATCGCTCGACCACCTGCCGCCTGGCCTCCGCATCCTCCTCCAGCGCCGCTACGGCGAGACCGGCATCTGCTTCCTGACCCCCGGCACCCCCTCCGCCTCCGAGTAAATATCCTTATATTACATTTATTGTAATATAATCTTTCCCATTCATCCTTGGGGAAACTTCCCCCCGATGACCTCCCGGAACAGCAAGAAAAAGACCGCCCCGTCCGACTCCGATCCCATCGATCCCTACCGCCTCGTCGCCCTCGTCGAGGAATACCGCAAAGCCTCCCCTGGAGAGCTTCTCATGAAGTGGCCCACGCCTCGAAAATCATTCCACAGCTGCCATCACGCCGAATAAAAGAGGCTCAATCGCCTAATCCCCTGAAATCCCCTTAAAATGAAAATATTGCCTCTACATTAAGCACCCTTTTCTATTGTCTCCCACGAAGTTTTCTGCAAACTCCGGGGTGAACTCGAGTTCATCCGAAAAATGCGGAAAAAATCGAGCCTTTCTCTTATCTGACACCCCGGCTTCGATTTTTGACGCGCCATGTTTAAGGACGATAGCGAATCTGGAATGCGGATTTACCTCCGCCAAATCAGCCAGATCCCCCTCCTCACCCGAGAAGACGAAGTCCGCCTGGCCGCCAAGATCAAAAAAGGCAACCAGGCCGCGCGGCAGCAGATGATCCAGGCCAACCTCCGCCTCGTCGTCAAGATCGCCCACGACTACGCCAACTACGGCCTCCCCCTCCTCGACCTCGTCTCCGAGGGCAACATCGGCCTCATGAAGGCCGTCGACCGCTTCGACCCCGCCAAGGGCGGCAAGCTCAGCACCTACGCCGCCTGGTGGATCAAGCAATCGATCAAGCGCGCCCTCGCCAACCAGAGCAAGACCATCCGCCTTCCCGTCCACCTCGTCGACAAGATCGCCCGCCTCCGCCGCGTCGCCATGCGCCTCTCGGAAGAATTCGGCCGCGATCCCACCGACGAGGAACTGGCCGAGGAAATGGAGCTGCCCGTCGCGAAGATCACCCACCTCCGCACCGCCTCCATCCGCCCCGCCTCCCTCGACGCCACCGTCAGCCAGGACGAGGACAGCGCCACCCTCGGCGAAATCGTCAAGGACGAGGCTGCCCTCAGCCCCTACGACCTCCTCCAGGGCAGCAACCTCCGCGAAGTCGTCCGCGAGCAGCTCCCCCTCCTCGACGAGCGCGAGCGGAAAATCCTCTCCCTCCGCTTCGGCCTCGACGGCAAAAAGGAACTGACCCTCGAGGAAATCGGGAAGAAATTCAAAGTCACCCGCGAGCGGATCCGGCAGCTCCAGAACGGCGGCCTGCGGAAAATATTGAAGGCCATCGAAACCAAGGACAAGGGAAGGAAAATAGAATGAACCTCTCGTTCCGCAGCGGCATCGGTCGGCTCAAGGAAAACATCCGCACCGTTCCCGACTTCCCCACTCCCGGCGTCACCTTCCGCGACATCAGCCCCATCCTCGCCGACGGCCAGCTCCTCCGCCTCGCCATCACCCTCTTCACCGACCGCTACCAGCGGAAAAGCATCGACAAGATCGTCGCCGTCGACGCCCGCGGCTTCATCCTCGGCGGCGCCATCGCCAACGTCCTCGGCATCGGCATGATCCCCATCCGCAAGAAAGGCAAGCTCCCCCCGCCCTACCTCGAAGCCTCCTACGACCTCGAATACGGCTCCGCCACCCTCACCCTTCTCGACGGTGCCGTCCAGCCCGGCGAACGCGTCGTCATCTTCGACGACGTCCTCGCCACCGGCGGGACCGCCGCCGCCGCCGCGAAGCTCGTCACCGAAGCCGGCGGCAACCTCATCGAGCTGGCCTTCCTCGTCGAGCTCTCCGCCCTCCACGGACGCGAGAAACTCAAGGGCCACACCATCCACAGCGCCATCATTTATTGATCGCGCCCGCTCCCTCAGGAGCGGTGCAAAAAAAACGCGGCGACGGCAGAAATCTTCTTGCCTCCGCACGCCATTTCCATATCGTCTGAACCTCCCGCGAGGCTCTGGAATCAACCCCCGAGCAGCGCGCGGCTAAGGAGCCATAGCTCAATTGGTTAGAGCGCCGCCCTGTCACGGCGGAGGTTGCGGGTTCGAGCCCCGTTGGCTCCGGTCTTTCTCGCCAGAGAAGATCGGAGCTTTTTTCTTTTCCTCATTCGAAAGCATCGCACGGCACTGTCGTGGCCGCGTTCTAAATCGGGCCCATTTTGCAGCGTCGATCAATGAGCGCCGTAGGAAACGCGCCACAGCGTGCCGTTTCCGTCCTCGGTCACGAGGAGTGCTCCGTCCCGGGCGACGGCCACCCCCACCGGACGCCCCCAGACGCTTTTCTCGTCGACGACGAAGCCGGTGAGGAAGTCATCGTACTCCCCCGTGGGAACCCCGTGGTTCAGGCGGACGCGGACGACCTTGTAACCGGTGCGCGAACTCCGGTTCCACGAGCCGTGGAGGGCCGCGAAGGCGTCTCCGCGATATGCGGCGGGGAAGGCGGCGCTCCCCTCCGTCTCCCTGCCCGCCGCCGGATAGAAGGTCATCTGCAAGGAAGCCGAGTGGGCCTGCACCAGCACGTCGGGAACGAGGACCCGGCCCGCGAGGTCGGGTCGCCGGCCTGCGTGGCGGGGGTCCTCGTGATTGCCGAGGTAATACCAGGGCCAGCCATAGAAGCCGCCTTCCTTCACCCGGGTGATGTAATCGGGAACCAGGTCGTCGCCCAGGGAATCGCGCTCGTTGACGGAGGCCCACAGGTCGCCCGTCTCCGGGTTCACGGCGATACCGACGGCGTTGCGGATGCCGGTGGCGAAGGCGCGCAGGGGGGCGCGTCCCTCGGGATCGGTCACCACGATGTCGGCGCGATTCGTCTCGCCGTCCCAGGACGCGCCGAGGCCGTGATCGGCCTCCCAGGCGCGGATCGCGTCGGCATCCTTCAGGGTCATCGATTCGGCGACGTTCGACCCGGAACCGATCGAGATGAACAGCCGCTTCCCGTCCCGGGAAAAGGCGAGATCCCGCGTGGTATGGCCGCCATTGCTCTGCGTCAGCAGCGGCACGATGATCTGGGGAGGGCCGCCCGCCTGGAGGTCCCCGTTATGGTAGGCATAGCGGACGACCTCGTTGTTGTTCGCCACGTAGAGCCACTGCGGGTCGGGACCGGGCGGATAGAAGGCGATGCCGAAGGGCCGGTCGAGGCCGGTCGCGAAGATCTGGTTTTCCGAGGGGGCATCGGCGCCGTCGGCAGCCCGCAACACGCGGAGACGCCCGGCGCCTGTCTCCGCGATGAAGATGTCCCCGTTCGGAGCGACGCGCACGATGCGGGGATTGGAGAAGCCCGAGGCGAACTGCCGGACCGTGAAGCCCGGCGGCACGGCGGGGACGGTGCCGGGAGGCGGCGTCACCACCTTCGGACCGTTCCCGGAGGAGACCGTGCTGTAGGGCGCGGGGAGATCGGCGACAGTGAGGTGGTGGGCGACGCCGGGGGCGGCATGGTGCCAGTCGTTGGGATCGCTGACAGGAGGCGCAGAGGCGGCCGGGACGGGTTTGGGCGGAGAGGAAGGAGCCGGCGGGGCCTTCAACGTGGCGAGGTAGGCGATGAGATTGCGGCGGTCGTCCGCGTTCGGAACGGAAACCGGCATGGTGGTGCCGGGAACCACCGTGGCCGGGGCGGCGAGGAAGCGATCGAGGGTGGAGAGGTCCCAACTGATGTCGGACGCCGTGAGGGCCTTCGAGTACGCGAAGCCGGAAAGGGAGCCGGCGCGCCTCCCGATCACGCCGACGAGCCCGGGGCCCAGCCGCACGACCTGCGCATCCCCGACACTGAGAGTGTCCGCGTGGCAAATCGCGCAACTCTGCTGAAAGAGCGTCTTCCCCAGGCCTGCGTCGGCGATGGGCAACGCCGCCTCTGCCGCCGCCGCCAGCTCTGCTCCGAAGCCGAGGAGAAGAAGGCCGGGAAGCCATACGCGGGCAAGGGAATGCATTGCGAAGAAAACTGTCCCAGGAGACAGCAAGGGTCAAGATCGCCCCTCTTTCCACCGACGCGAAAAGCGGCAAACCAGGCAGGCGCATGGCCCCGCTTGGGAAGCCATGCGCCTGCGGTTGGGAAGGCGGTGTTTCTAAGCGGCTAGTGCGCGCCGGGGGCGACGGAACCCTTGGCCGAGGAGGAGGCCGACTGCGAGTTCGCCGCCGAGCTCGACGTCGGCGAGGTCAGCGGGTTGGTCTCGCCGGGAGCGACGCTCCCCTTCACCGAACTTGCGCCCGAGGGGGAATTGGTCGTGTTGGTCGAGGTGTTGTAGGTGTCGGAGACCGGCGCGGGGCTGACCGACATCGGCTTGGGAGGAGGAGGATTATCGTTCCGCTGGCACCCTCCCGTGGCGAGGGAAAGAGCGAGGAGACCGACGACGGGGAGGACCCCCAGATATTGCTTTTTCATACCCTTGGAGGTGCAGAACCCGTGCCCCATCCCGGCCTCTTTTCGTAATCCCCTTGCTCTCAATGAAATACTGACACCGCAGAAAAATCGCCCGGTCTCCCCTCCCCCTGCAAAGCGCAAGGAAGAGGCCAAAATTGCAAGACCGGGAGTGCTCTCCCTCCTCACGAATGATCGTTCGGCGCAGGGCCGACGCCGATCTTCATCTTGTAGATCCAGACCGGGTACCGGATCTCGCTCTTCCCGTTGTTCAGCCCCTTGCCCAGGTTCATCTGGGTCGCGGGAATCCAGAGGAAGCCGTCGTGGTCGATCCAGAGCGCGTCGGCCCAGATCAGCCGGGGATCGGCGACCAGCGTGGTGACGGTCTTGTCCCGCGCGATCTTCAGGATGCGGCGGTGGTTCGGGTCGGTGAGGTAGATGCTCCCCTCGGCGTCGATGGCCGTCCCGCCCGCGGTCGGCGTATCGAGCCAGGGCTCGACGTAGGTGCCGATCGTCGCCGGATCGAGGGTCGAGTCGTCGAGCCATCCGGCCGCGATGCGGGACATCGGGCCGGAGGCGGGCTGGTAATAGACCTCGTGGCCGTCGGGGGCGACCTCGATCTGGTCGGCATGGATCCAGACCGGCTTCCCCTTCTCGTCCCGCAGGACCTTGCCGTCGGCCATCACGGGCCGATGGTCGGTCGTCGAGACATCGCCGTCGAGCAACCGCCGGACGACGCCCGTCCGCATGTTGAGGACGAGGAGCGCCGGTTCCCCGGCATCGGTGAGGTAGACGTTCTCTCCGTTGAAGCGGAAATCGTCGATGAAGCTCTTCGGCTTCACCCCGGCCTGGAGAGGGTAGATCTGCTCGACGGCGTTCTTCACAAGATCGAAGCGGATCAACCGCGCCCCGCCCGGTACCGCCGCCTTGCCGATGCCGGGAGCCCCGGCGTCGACGACCCAGAGTTTCCCGTCGGGCCCGATGCGGAGGGCGTTGACGTGGACGAAGGCCGCTTTGGGAGCTTGGGCTTGGTCCTGCCCAGCGATCCAGCCGTTCCAGGCCGCATCGGGATAAGGGACCGCCTTGCCGTCGGCATTGATCTCGCCCAGCTGGATCCCCGGCCCATCGCCGGGAAAGGCGACGAAGACGCGCCCGCCGCCCGTCAACGTCACGCCGTTCCAAATCCGGTCCGATTGATAAGCCGGGATCAACCGCCCGTCGACCGGCTGAGGCGGGAGCGCGGGAGCACCCGAGAGGGAGGCGCTCCCCGCTGCCAGGGCGAAGGCCAATCCGAGACCGAAACCCAATGCCGGTAAACGCCACCGCGCCGCGAAAATAGGTACCATGAGGTACCATCCTTCAGCCCGGGACGCTGTCAACCGATTCTTAGTTACCAGCTTCTTTTGGCAGAAAAGGCATAGGCAAAACTGTCTGCAGGCAGGGAATTCAATGCACCGTTCGATTTATTAATGACATCCCAAACACTTGGCCCCGAGCCTACGGTAAGTCCCAGCGCTACGGCATTGTACCATTTGGACTGGGTGTTGTATTGCGTCGCCGTTTCTGTGAAGAAATCACAAACCACATCTCCCACGCTATATCCCTGAATCGAAGTAAGGCATTTTACCTTGAAAATAGGAATGAGCTGAGAAACACCGATATGATGCGTTTTAGACATGGCTGTTCCCGGCCCAGGGAGAGGGGTGATGTAACCACTGTCATATTGTCCTTGGAAGGCATAGCTGACCACGGCAGAAACGGCACTCGTCCCTGTCGTGGCCTCTCCGACATAAAGACGATTGACCTGGGTGAACGTTGGGTTGGTTCCCGGGCTGATGGACGCCCCCAAAATGCTTTTCATCGTCATAGTCGTCAAATCGAACCAATCCGACGCATAGCCACTGGCGGTAATAAGCGATAACGAGGTCGGCACTGAATAAGTTATTCCATTCGGATGTTGGCAATAAGGCAGGAACTCAAACCCTTGCCCATTTCCAGAGAGAAACTTATTGGTTCCCCCAAAATTAACGGCTCCAAAATTAGCTACCATAACAGCACCGATTTTGCTCGTCGAAACAATGGTCAATCCGGCATCGGCAACCCCATTGATATAGGTGAAATACTTTCCTGCGATGGGATCATAGGTCAGTTCGACGAAATACCACGTACTAACCGAAAGAGCCGTTGTGCCGGTAATATTGGCAATATCCCATGAAGAACCATTGGAACTAAGTCCAACGACAAGTTTTCCTGAAGTATTGATGAAAATATTGGCACCATAACCCGAAACATTGTTTAGACCAAAAAGGCCATTATCTGCAGCAAAGGAAGTCGATTTGATCCATCCGCGTAATGACCACCCTCCATTTCCAAGTGATATGAACCCCGTTCCAGCCATTCTAGAAGAAGAGCCATTGAAAGATCCGAAATAGGTTCCCGAAATAGCAGGTGAAACATTGGAAAAAGTAACACTCGTATTTGTCCAGGAATTACCAAAATCATCTGTGCTGATATTATTTAAAGAAAGAGACGCCTGCGCAGACTGATTGTAAGCATAATCATACTGAGGAGGCGCAAGGGTCACATAGGGGGAAATCGCACCAACACCAGTGCGGGTGATCGCCAAATAGGAAAAGACATTGGCCGTAAGAGACCCCCAGTAGGTCGATTGATCGGAGACAATCTGCTCCACATAATCAACACTTCCGAAAGAACCGAACCCGGCGGCAAAAGCTAACGTTAAGGGAGTGGACCCCGCAGTGGTATTAACCCCCGGCTGCAATCCAGACCCGGTGGTGATAAAGTTCGCCTGACCGGAGGCATTTGCGACGCCCGAAAGCACTGTTTGCCTCACAGGAACCTGAACCAATGCTCCTCCAGCCCGGCCCGCCCAAGAAGCATTGGCGCTGACACCATTCGTCTGCAACACCTGCCCCGCAGATCCCGGAGTGAGAATACCCCAACCAGTAGTATCCCGCTGCAGAATGCTACCTTGCGAGGACCCAAAGGCCAGATCCATAGCATCGGAGAGAACCCCTTCGATATCCGAACCCAAAATAGATCGGGCGATTGCCGAACCGCTTCCGCTTGAGGGCGCCGCAATGAAAGTGCCAGCGCTCATGATTGGCGCTGCAATAGCCAGCGTTCCGTTGCCGGTGACTGGCGAACCCGAAACCGTACCAAGAACGGGTGCAACGGAAAGACCCACACTCGTCACAGCGGTGGCCCATGTGTCATCTCCCCTTAAGAAAGTTGTCGAAGAAGGCGAACCGCTCGCATCCAAAGCCACAATACTCACGGAACCAGGAGTGATATTACTCCCGGGAAGATTGATCAGCCCAGACCCATCGCCTGTGAAGACATGCCCATCGATATCTAAATCGACAGGCAGTTGGCTCGCATCATTAAATTGAAGAAGTTCGCCCGCGCCATTGGTCGTGATTGATCCCATTCCAATCGTTCTAACGTGCTCCAAATTGAAACACAACAGAATAGGAGCATTTTCATTTTAGTTAGAGCAAAACAAAATATTAAATTTGAAGCTTACTTTTTCTTCCATTCCTCATAGCTGATACGGGGGATGGTCAAGAAGACGTCGCGGGTCTTCACGTAGGCGCCGCGCCCGTTCATCCGGCCGATGGCGTGGAGCTTCTCGGAGAGAACGTAGGGACCGGCGGAATCGACGAACTCGTCCCGGACGTAGAAGGAGACGACTTCCCCGAGGATGATCCGGGAGCGGCCCATCTCCATCGTCGTAATCTCGCGGCATTCGAGGGCGGCCGGGGCCTCGGCGATGCGGGACCCTCACCACCGCCGAGGGAGCCGTCGTGAGGCCGGCGACCTCGAGCTCGTTCACGCCGCGAGGGAACTCGACGCGCAGAGGTTCATCGCCTCGGCAAGGGTCTCGTCGACGACATTGATCACGAACTCCCGCGTCTCGCGGATGTTCTGCGCCATGTCCTTCCCGATCACGCCCGGGCCGGGACGGTTCCCGACGCCGATGGCGACGATCATCCGACACCCCTTTTTCCTGTCAAACGACGATCGTCCCGGGAAGGACCTTAGCTCTTATTGGCAATAGGCTTATACCCTTAGATTTTATTTATTGCATTAGGTAAATCATCGATAAATTACTGAGTAATATTTGGTTAGCCTGTTCCCCCATTTCCGTTGTCTCTTTCCGCTAAACGTCCTATTCATCGTTATTGCATGAAGATTCACTCTTCGCGGACTAGGAGTTTCCAGGTCGGATTCCTCCTCACTCTTTTCACCGGCAGCACCTGGGCCAATCCCTCGGGAGGGACCGTCGCCCAGGGAGCCGCCTCGATCGCCTCCTCCGGGAACACCGTCACCGTGACCCAATCGACCGACCGGGCGGTCGTCAATTGGAACAGCTTCTCGGTCGGCGCGGGCGAGGTCACGAAGTTCATCCAGCCTTCCTCCACCAGCGCCATCCTGAACCGGGTGACGGGCGGGAGCCTCTCGCAGATCTCCGGCTCGATCCAGGCCAACGGCCAGGTCTTCCTCCTGAACCCGAACGGCATCGTCTTCAACGCCGGCAGCACGGTCAACACGGCGGGCTTCCTCGCCAGCACGCTGAACGTCTCCGACAGCGACTTCCTGGCGGGCGGGAATCTCCGCTTCTCCGGCAACAGCACCGGCAAAATCACCAACCTCGGCAACATCAGCGTCAACGGCGGGGACATCTACCTCATCGCGAAGGAAGTCGAGAACAAGGGGACCCTCGCCGCCCCCGGCGGCACCATCGGCCTCGCGGGAGCGACCGACGTCCTCCTGGCGGCGAGCGGCAACGACAAGGTCCTCATCCAGCCCGCCTCGGGCCAGGGCACCGTCACCAACACGGGGACGATCGAGGCGGCCGTCGCCACCCTGAAGGCCGTCGGCGGGAACGAATATGCCCTCGCCATCAACAACGGCGGCATCATCCGCGCCACCGGCTCCGCCACGGTCGACGGCCGGGTCCTCCTCTTCGCCGAGGGCGGGACGACGAAGAACACCGGGACGATCACCGCCCAGAACCAGGACGGCAAGGGCGGCCACATCGAGACCAGCGGCGAGAGCGTCGAACTCCTCGGCACCATCCAGACCGCCCCGGGCGGCGAATGGCTGATCGACCCGACCAACCTCACGATCGACGCCACCGCGGCGGCGACCATCGTCACCGCCCTCAACACCGGGACCAACGTCACCGAGCAGACCACGGCCACCACCACCTCCGGGTCGGGGACCACCGCCAGCGGCTCCGGCGACATCACCGTGGCCTCGGCGATCACCTGGACCGGCACCGGCAGCCTGATCCTCGACGCCTACAACAGCATCTACGTCAACGCGAACATCACCGCCTCCAGCGCCTCGGCGGGCCTGACCCTCAGCTACGGCAGCAACGGCCTGACGACCGCCGGGTATACCCTCGGCGGGGCATCCTCCATCACCCTCCCCGCCAGCACCACGGCGCTGAAGATCGGCAAGTCGGGGAGCCTCCGCACCTACACCGTCGTGACCACCGCCGCGAACCTCATCAGCGCGGTGAACACCACCCCCGGCGGCAATTACGCCCTGGGCGCGAGCGTCTCGGCCCCCACCGCCGCCTACACCGCCGATCCGATCGCCTCCCTCACCGGCTACCTCGACGGCCTCGGCCACACGATCAGCGGCCTGACCCTCACCGACGCGACCGACACGAACATCGGCTTCATCGGCGCGAACAGCGGCACCCTCTCGAACTTCGGCCTCACCTCGGAAACGGTGACCTCGACGAAGAGCGCCAGCCTCGTCGGCGGCCTCGTCGGGAAGAACACCGGGACGATCACCGCCAGCTACATCACCGGCACGGTCATCGGGAACACCGCGACGAACGTCGGCGGCCTCGTCGGATCGAATGCCGGGGGAACCATCAGCCTCTCCTTCGCCTCGGCCTCCGTCTCCGGAACCTCGGCCGCCACCGTCGGCGGCCTCGCCGGGACGAACAGCGCCGCGATCTCGAACTCCTACGCCGTCGGCAGCGAAGCCGGGGGCGTCACGACCACCATCGGCCCGATCGCCGGAACCAACACCGGCACCCTCGCCAACAGCTACGCCTACGAGTCGGTCTCCGGCACCACCACCGGCACGATCGTCAACGCCAGCGCCGCCTCCACCTCCTCCGGCCTCACCCTCGCGCAGATGGAGCTCTCCTCCAGCTTCGGCACCGGCTGGACCTTCACCCCCCTCACCGGCACCTGGGGCCTCAACGGCTATACCAGCGCGGGCCAGGTGAACGGCGGCCTCCCCTACCTCCAATGGCAGTCCCCCCTCACCCAGGCCGCCGTCATCGCCAGCGCCCAAAGCGTGACCTACGGGTCGGCCCCCAACCTCTCCACCAGCTACACCTCGGCGGGCGGCACGCTGACGACCTACATCACCGGCAGCGTCGCCCTCGCCCTGAGCGGGAGCAACGTCAACGCCGGGACGACGAACTTCATCGTCCCCACCGCGACGGTCAAGGCCGGTTCCACCGTCGAGTTCCAGAGCGCCTTGGAGACCATCACGACGGCCCCCCTGACGATCACCGCCAGCAATGCCTCGAAGACCTACGGGAGCGAGCAGACCCTCTCCGCCTTCAGCGTCACCGGATTGAAGTACAGCGACGCCGTGAACTCGGTGACCCTCGGCAGCCTCGGCACAGCCAAGACGGCCAACGTCGCCGCCTACACCCTCTCCGCCTCGGGGGCGACCGGCGTCGGCCTCTCCAACTACACCATCACCTACGTGGCGGGAACCGACACCGTGAACACGGCCTCCCTCACGATCAAGGCCTCCGACCTCACCAAGACCTACGGCACCGCCCAGACTCTGACGCAATACGCCGTCACCGGCCTGAAGAACAGCGACGCCGTGAACTCGGTGACGCTGTCGAGCTCCGGCACGGCGGCGGCGGCGAATGTCGGCAGCTACGCCATCACCGCCTCCGGGGCGGTCGGATCGGGCCTGACCAACTACACGATCACCTACCTGGCGGGCATCGACCTGATCAACCCCGCCATCCTGACCTACACCGCGAACCGGAGCACCCGCGCCTACGGCACCGCCAACCCCGCCTTCGGCGGCACCGTCACCGGCTTCGTCCTCGGGCAGACCCAGGCCACGGCGACGACCGGGACGCTGGCCTTCACCTCGACGGCGACGAAGACGACCGACAGCCTCACCGCCGCGATCAAGGGCGGCGGCCTTACGGCGAACAACGGGAACTACACCTTCACCCAGGCCTCGGGCAACGCCTCCGCGCTGACGATCACCGGAGCCCCCCTCTCCAACGGCCAGACCGTCCAGGTCCGGACCACCGCCGCCACGACGGGGGCGACCGCCAGTTCGACCGCGGCCACGGTCCAGAACCCCGCCACCGCCGCCAACGGAACCGCCACCGCGGCCAAGACGGCAAAGGCCCTCGCCAAGAAGGACGACGCGGCCGACTTCGGCGATACCTCGCCCTTCTCCTCCGACGGCGACACCGTGACCGTCGGCAAACAGGACGATTCGGCCGCCACCGCCAAAAAAGGGAGCAAGACCGCCGCCGTGATCCACGCCCCGGGCCTCCCCTCGACGATCTCCTACGCCCAGCCGCCCGCCGGGCAGACCTCCGGCAACTGGTATTCGTATCTCCCGAACCTGATCTACGGCACCTCCAGCAGCGAGGTCGCCGCCCGGGCGGGCCATTGATCGGGGACTCCCTTCCTCTTCCATTTTACTTCCCAGAAAATCATGACGCTTATCTTAAAAAAAAGCCCGAAAGGGGCCCAGACGGGTCTTTGGATCTTGGCCCTCGCCTTCCTCGGCGGCCTTTCCCCTCTCCGCGCGCAGGATTATTCGAGCATCCAGCCGAAGCTCCCCCCGATGGCGACGCTCCCCGCCTTCATGATGGAGAAGCCGCTCCCCGAGGAGAACGACAACACGAAGCTCCTCGTCGAAAAGCTCCAGGCCGTCGTCTTCGTCGACGCGGCGGGAAAGGTCGCCGCCCAGCCCGAGGCCCGGGGCGGCGTCGTCACGAACGGCATCCCGCTGCTCCAGCGGGACGATTTCGACGCCGTCGTCGCCCCCTACCTCGGGAAGCGGCTCTCGCTCGCCAGTCTCAGCGCCCTCGTGCGGGACGTCGTCGTCTGGTGCCGGGCGCAGGACCGGCCCGTCGTCGACGTCGTCGTCCCCCAGCAGGACATCACGAACGGCGTCCTCCAGCTCGTCTTCATCGAGGGCCGGGTCGGCAAGGTCGAGGCCGAGGGGACCCGCTGGTTCTCCAAGGACCTCCTCGTCTCCGGCGTCCGCCTCCGCCCCGGCGAGCCGATCAGCACGAACCGCCTCGCCTCCGACGTGAACTGGGTGAACCAGAATCCCTTCCACCAAAGCACCGCCGTCTTCAGCCCCGGCAGCGACGTCGGCACCACCGACATCACCCTCCGGACCGAGGACCGCTTCCCCTTCCGCTTCTACACCGGCTACGAGAACACCGGCAACGCCATCACGGGCGAGGACCGCTACGAGGCGGGCTTCAACTGGGGCAACGCCTTCCTCCAGAACCAGCTCCTCTCCTACCAATACACGATGAGCGGCGACGGGACCGCCTTCGTCGGCCACTCGGGCTCCTGGGTCATCCCGCTGCCGTGGCACCACACCCTCACCTTCTTCGGTGCCCTCTCCACCAGCCACGCCGTCAGTGGCCCCCTCGACATCCGGGGCGCGGGCGACCAGGTCGGCGCCCGCTACGAAATCCCCCTTCCCGAGGTGGCCGGGGTCTACCGCCACAGCGTCACGCTCGGCTACGATTGGAAGCAGTCCCAGAACTCGCTCGAATTCAGCTCGATCCCGGCGTCGAACTCGACGGTCGACGTCGGCCAGGAAGTCCTCTCCTACAGCGGGACGATCACCGATCCGCTGGGGACGACGACGGTGAATCCCCAGCTCTACTGGAGCGGCAACAGCGTCTGGGGCCACCAGAACCACGAGGCCTACAACGCGGTCCGTTCCGGGGCCTCGCCCGATTACACCTACCTCCGCCTCGCTCTCTCGCGGCAGACGAACCTCCCCTGGAATTTCTCCCTCGCCCACGACCTCCAATGGCAGGTGAGTGACGGCCCCCTCCTGCCGAGCGAGCAACTCCAGTTCGGCGGGGCGCAATCGATCCGGGGCTACAGCGAATACGATCTCTCCGGCACCGACGAGGGCTGGACGTTGCGGAACGAGCTGCGTCTCCCCCCCGTCTCCCTCACCGACCTCCTCGGCGCGAACGTCGTCCCCAAGCAGGCTCGGGACCAGCTCCAGATCCTCGGCTTCTTCGACATCGGCGAGGCCCGCTCCCACCGCGACACGCTCACCGACAACGCGGGGCGGGCCAAGAACGCCATCCCGATGGCGAGCGTCGGCCCCGGCATCCGCTACAACCTCGGGAACTACCTCTCCTTCCACGCCGATTACGGCATCCAGCTGCGGGACACGGGCGATCCCCATTCCAGCCGCTGGTCGCTCGGCATGACCCTCGCCTATTGAGCGTTACTGGCCGTTCTTTTTCTTCCAGTCGTCGTAGCTCAGGCGGGGGATGGTGAAGAAGGCGTCGCGGGTCTTCACGTAGGCGCCGCGCCCGTTCATCCGGCCGATGGCGTGGAGCTTCTCGGAGAGGACGTAGGGACCGGCGGGATCGACGAACTCGTCCCGGACGTAGAAGGAGACGACTTCCCCGAGGATGATCCGGGAGCGTCCCATCTCCATCGTCGTGATCTCGCGGCATTCGAGGGCGGCCGGGGCCTCGGCGATGCGGGGGACCCTCACCACCGCCGAGGGAGCCGTCGTGAGGCCGGCGACCTCGAGCTCGTTCACGCCGCGAGGGAACTCGACGCCGCAGAGGTTCATCGCCTCGGCGAGGGTCTCGTCGACGACGTTGATCACGAACTCCCGCGTCGCGCGGATGTTCTGCGCCGTGTCCTTCCCGATCACGCCCGGGCCGGGCCGGTTCCCGACGCCGATGGCGACGATGGGGGGCTCGGTCCCCACGTAGTTGTAGGCGCTGAACGGAGCCGCGTTGATCTTCCCCTCCAGGTCGAAGCTGGTGATCCAAGCGATGGGCCGGGGCGCGACCAGGCCGATCAACATGTTGTAGGCGAGATGGGGCGTCGAGGGGTCGGCGGGATCGAAGTTCATAAAGACGGAGGGGGATCGATTATTTAACTTCCGCGGGCCTATTCATCGACGGGTTCCCGAGAGCGAGATCCCCTTTTTCTCCCAGAGCCGGAAGCCGCCCTGGAAGGCATTCTCGTTGTCGCCCAGCCACGCGCCGGGAGGGAGGGTCTTCAGCAGCCGGGCGTTGCCGCCGCCGAGGACGACGTAATCGGCGGCCAGCGCCGCCTTGAGCTGGGTGACGACCTCGGCCACCGCCTTGCGCCACTTCTTCTTCCCCAGCCGTTCCAGGCCCGCGAGGCCGACGTATTCCTCGTAGGTCTTTCCCTTCTTGAAGGGGAGATGAGCCAGCTCCATCGGCTCGAGGACGCCGTCGCCGATCATCGCCGAGCCGAGGCCGGTGCCGAGGCCGAGGAAAAGCATCCGCTTCCCCTTCCCCTCGTAGCTGCCGAGGGCCTGCATCGCGGCATCGTTGACGATTTTCACCTTCGCGGTTCCGAAGGCCTTCTTGAAATCGAAGCGGACCCAGCCGGAGCCAAGGTTGTGGGGCTCGCTGACGATCCGCCCGTGGAGGACCGCGCCGGGATAACCGATGGTGACAGCGTCAATCTTCCACCCCGCGACCGCCTTGCGAACCGCCGCGACCATCCGGCGGGCCGTCATCCCGGGGCCCGAATCGATCTTGATCTCCTCCCGGTGGCTCGGGAGCCCCGTCGCCTTCACCTTCACATGCGTTCCGCCGACGTCGATTACGAGGATTTTCACTTGGGCTAGGATACAGGAAAAAACGAATCCCGCAAAGGTGCCGGAAAGGTTAGGGCTAATTCGCCTGATCGACCCGGAAGCCGAGGGGAGCCAGGAGGGTCCCACCCGGCGTCCGGTAGGGCTGGGAACCGAAGTTCACGGTGACGACGGTGCCGTTGGCGAAGGTTGTCTGCTGGACGTTGCGGTCGAGGGTGAGGAAGCGGTGGTTCGTCATCTCGCTGTAGCCGACGGCGCGGACCGCCGGGGCGACGTTCCGATAGCTCTGGGCAAAGCGTTCCTTGTTCTTGTCCCAGCCAGCGCGGTCGAACATGAACATGGGAGGGGTGCCGTAGAGGACGTTGAAGAGGTCGCGCTTGTCCCAGAGGGCCGGGAGCTTGTTGCTGTAATCGCCCCAATACCATTGGGCGACGACGCACTCGTGGTAGACCAGCTCCCAGAGCGGGAGGCGGTAGGCGTGGCCGACCTGGAACTTCGAGAGGTTCTCCGGCACCTCGTCCCAGACGCGCTGCATCTCCCGGCCCGCGTCGGGGACGCGATAGGGCCCGAGGCTGAGCATCCCCTCGAAGTAATCGACGAAGGGAACCGCGGCGTCGTGCCCCGTCTCGCTCCCGGTGACGAGGTGGCAATCGGCCGAGATGAACTTCAGGAGGGCCATCCGGGCCTCGCGGCATTGGGAGCGGGTCATCGGATGGAGGGGATTGTAGTCCTCGCGCCACGGGGAGGCGGTGGTGGTGTCGATGAAGCGGCAGCGGTAGGGATGGGTGGCGAGGTCGGCGAGGACCCGTTCCCGGGCATATTTCAGCGCCTGGCCATCGCTGAGGACGCCGCAGGGATAAAGCCCCCCGTCCTTCGTCTCGACGTCCCAGCCGTGGACCCAATCGCCGCCCGCGTTGCGGACCAGGTCGTCGGGCCATGCCGCCGTCGGCCAATCGGAATGGACGTAGCGGAGGCGGGGAAACTGGGCCGGGTCCATCACGTCCTGGTAGATATCGTAGCGGCTGGTGAGGACGCCGAGGTCGTTGAGGGCCTTGAGGGTTTCGGGCGACTGGGCGCTGCTCCAGAGGATGCGGTCGATGCCCGCCGCCTTCAGCTCCCGGACGAAGGGGACGGCGTTCTTGTCCCAGCACCAGACGTTGACTGCCCCGATCAGCCGGTCGACCTCGGGATTTTCCTTCCGCTTTTGCTCGAGGGTCCTGAACAGGCCGGTCTCCTTCGCGTAGGCCCGATAACGCTTCGCCATCGCCACATGGCCGCCCTGGTCGAAGAAGATGTAACGGAGACGGCGGGGGTAGCCGAACTGCCGCTTCTGCGGCTCCCATTGGGGGGCGATGTCGAGTTTTCCGTCATGGCGGTCGATCCGGATCGCGGCGTCGTCGGGCGTTTCGAGGATCGCCATCTGGCCGTGTTCCCCGTCGGTGACGCCCCAGAAGGCCATGCAGATCCCGTGGCCGCCGTAGGCGACGAGGTCCATCGGCTGGATGTCGGGGTCCTCGACCGGGTAGGAAATCCCCTCATTCATCGGGACGACGAGGTATTGCCCCGGCTTCGTGAGGAAGGGACCGGGATAATGGAGGGTGCCGGGCAACTCCCCCTGGGCGGCGAGGTCGAGGGTGAACTCGGGCCGGGCCGGGTCGAGACGGAGGGTCGCCTCGATCTTCATCCCCGTGGCGGCGTTGAGGAGGGTGAAGCGGAGCGCGAGATCGTCGGGAGCCTTTCCTGCCTCCGCGTTCAGCAGGACGACGTCGGGGGAGACCGGATTCTGGCGGAAGGTCTCCCCGGTCCGGCGGTCGACGACGGTGAAGGCTCCCGCCCCCGTATCGAGGGTCACGTCGAGGGCCGGGTTCGAGAGAGTGATCTTCGGGGGCATGTCCTTGTTTCTCAGTTCGCCGAGGCCGGGGAGCTTCACGAGGGAGAGATCATCGACCCACAGCCGTCCCACGCCGGAACCGATGAGCCGGAGCTGGACCTCGACGACGCCGGGCGGGACGAGGAAGCGGGAACGGAGCCGCCGCCACTCGCCCGCCTTGCCCTCGGCCCGATCGAACGGGAAGGCGCCGAGGTTCCATTGCTCGACCGTGCCGAAGTCGTTCCGGCTCGCCACGCAAAGCGTCAGGTGGCTGGCGTCGGAGTCGGCCTCGGAGCTTTTTGCCCAGGCCGAGATCTCGACCAGGTCGCCGGGCGCGACGGCGAGGCGGTCTTTCGCCTCGAGGCTCCAGTCCTTCGCTCCCCGATGCTCGATCCGGAGCGAGGTCGCCCCGCCGTGAAACTCCCGGCCGTCGAGGGCCACCGTCCCGGCGTCGGCTTCCCGGGTCCAGAGGGCGCTCCAACCCTGCAGCCCGGTCTCGAAGCCGGGATTGGAAAGGATCTCCCCGAAGCCCGGGACAGCCATTCCCATGGCTAGCGAGCAAAGAAGGAGGCCGCACAGGCGGCGGGATGCGGGGGAGGCCAGGGCCACCCCCACAACCAAGCAGCCCGGCGGCCCTTTTCAAGCCATTCCCGAGATTGCCTTCAATCTTCGGCTCAATGGAACAGCGCCAGCGATTTCTGGATCGTCTGGTAGACGCCCCACGCCAGCGGGATGCCGACGAAGAGCCAGGAGAGGGCGATGGCGGCGGCGGGGACGGAATGAGGGGTATCGTTCATGCTTTGCCTTTCTTGCTTTATTTTTTCGACCCCTCTTCGGAGAGGTAGTTTTTGGAATCGACCGGGCGGACCAGCCCGTTGCAGATCGCCCCGACGACCAGGAGACCGGCCATCAGGTACATCGTCGGAGCGTAACGCTCGACCCCCGTCGCCCCGGCGGCGATCTGGGATTCGCGGATCTTGTTCACGAGGAGCGGCCCGAGGACCCCGGCGACCGACCACGCCGTGAGGAGCCGCCCATGGATCGCCCCGACCTGGACCGATCCGAAGAGATCCTTAAGATAGGCCGGCACCGTCGCGAAGCCGCCGCCGTACATCGTCAGGATCAGGACGCAGAGGAGGACGAAGAACCCGACGCTTCCCGCCCGGCCCGCGACGGGGATCAGGCAGTAGAGCACCGGCCCGAGGAGGAGGTAGATGAAGTAGACCGGCTTCCGCCCGATGTAATCGGAGATCGACGACCAGAAGAACCGCCCGCCCATGTTGAAGAGGCTCAGCAGGCCGACGAACCCGGCGGCGACGGCGGCGAGCGGGGCCTTGGCGGCGGCGATCGACGCGGTGTCGGCCGGATCGATCCCCGCCGTCGCCCTCGGGACCAGGAGCATCTCCTGGATCATCGGGGAGGCCTGTTCCAGGATGCCGATGCCCGCCGTGACGTTGAAGCAGAGGACGACCCAGAGGCACCAGAACTGGGGAGTCCTCCACGCCCGGTCGACCGAGACGTTGTGCTTCGTGATCAGCCCCTTCGACTCGGCAGGCGGCACATATCCGGCGGGCGCCCAGCCCGGGGCCGGGACGCGGACCGTGAAGACGCCGAAGAGCATGAAGAGGAAATAGACGATCCCCATCACGACCATCGCGGGGGCGACGCCGTGGGTGGGCGAGGCGGAGAAGTGCTTCATCAACAGGACCGCAAGCGGACCGCCGATCATCGCCCCGCCGCCGAAGCCCATGATCGCCATCCCCGTCGCCATGCCGGGCCGGTCGGGGAACCACTTCACCAGCGTCGAGACCGGCGAGATGTAGCCGAGGCCGAGGCCGATCCCGCCGAGGACGCCGTAGCCGAGATAGATCAGGCTCAGCGAATGGATCCGCACCCCGACCGAGGCGACGAGGAAGCCGCCGCCGAAGCAGCACGCGGCGGCGAACATCGCCTTGCGCGGGCCGTTCTTCTCCATCCACTTCCCGAAGACCGCCGCCGAGAGGCCGAGGAAGACGATGGCGATGGAGAAGACCCAGGCGATCTGGGTCTGCGTCCAGTCGCCCGCGCCCGGCTTCCCGCCGGTGCCGAGGAGGGAGGCCAGCGGGAGCTTGAAGACGCTGAATCCGTAGACCTCCCCGATGCAGAGGTGGATGGCGAGGGCGGCGGGCGGCACCAACCATCGGTTGTAGCCGGGACCGGCGACGGAATGGGATCGATCGAGGAATGACATAGTGGATTTTCCTTTCTGATGTTGCTCTGCCCCGTCGCCACCCGATCCCCCCCGCCCCGCACGAACGTGCGGGACACCTCCCGATGCGGAATGCTTCTTCGGCTATCTGCCTCCGACTTCGCCCGCCACGGAGGCGACGAAGGCGGAGGAGGCCGCTTCCGCATCGGAAGAAGGCCGGATGGTGACGGGAACAAATTTGGACGTGGGCGTGTTGCTCGTCTTCACGACGCTCTCGATCGGGACGAGGACGTTCGCCTCCGGGAAGTAGGCGGCGGCGGAACGGCGCGGGATCGAGTAGGGGGCGACCATCCAGTGCGTCGCCGTCCGCTCGACCCCCTTGAAGTGGCTGGTGAGGTCGACCATCTGGCCCGCCTGGAGGCCCATCTCCCGGACGTCGTCGGGGTTGAGGAAGACGACGCGCCGCCCGGCGTAGATCCCCCGGTAACGGTCGTCGAGGCCGTAGATCGTCGTGTTGAACTGGTCGTGGCTCCGCATCGTCATGAGGGCGAACTGGCCTTCGGGAAGGCTGTTGTCCGGGAGGCCGTGGGTGCAAAAGACCGCCTTCCCCGAGGGGGTCTCGAACTTCCCTCCCCGCGCCGCGTTCGGCAGGTAGAAGGGCCCGGCGGCGATCTGCGCGTTGTAGGGCTCGAAGCCGGGGACCGCCCGCTCGATCGCCGAGCGGATCGTCCCGTAATCGGCCTGGAACGCGTCCCAGTCGATCCGGTTTTCCCGTCCACGGAGCGAGCCCTTCAGCGTCGCCTTGGCGAGGCCGCAGACGATCGCCACCTCGCTCTTGAGATTCGCCGAGGCCGGGGCGAGCGTCCCGCGCGAGGAACTGATCACCCCCATCGAATCCTCGACGGTCACGAACTGCGGCTTCCCCTCGGGATCGTCCGAACCGGGCGAGGGTTGGAGATCGACCTCGGTCCGCCCGAGGCACGGCAGGATCAGGGCGACCTCGCCGGTGACGAGGTGGGCGCGGTTCAGCTTCGTCGAGACATGGGCCGTGAGGCGGCAGTTGCGGAGGGCCCGGGCCGTGAACTCGGTGTCGGGCGTCGCCGAGAGGAAGTTGCCGCCGAGGCCGAAGAAGACCTTGAGCCGCCCGTCGTGCATCGCCTTGATCGTCTCGACGGCGTCGAAGCCGTGATGCCGGGGCGCGTGAAAACCGGCCGGGCCGAATTCCTTGTCGAGCCGCGCCAGGAACGATTCGGGCATCTGCTCCCAGATGCCGACGGTGCGGTCCCCCTGGACGTTGCTGTGGCCGCGCACGGGACAGACGCCGGCGCCGGGCCGTCCGATGTGGCCGCCCATGAGGAGGACGTTGACCATTTCCTGGATCGCCGCGACCCCCTCGGGCTGCTGGGTGATCCCCATCGCCCAGCAGATGATCATCCGTTTCGCGTTGAGGGCGATCCGGCCCGCCTCCTCGATCTGGAGGCGGGTCAACCCGCTGACGCGGCAGATCTCGTCCCACGGCGTCGCCTCGACCGCCTTCCGGTAAGCCTCGAAACCGTCGGTCTTCTGCGCGATGAAATCGGCGGCGAGGACCGAGCCCGGTTTTCGGCCCTCCTCGTCGAGGAGGAACTTCGCGATGCCCCGGAAGACGGCGAGGTCGCCGCTGAGCCGGACGGGAAGCCAGAGGTCGGAGATCTGCGCCCCCTTCCCGAGGAGCGTCGTCGCCGCCAGGATCGGATGGCCCATGTCCTTGAAATGCTGGGGATTCTTGAAGCGGAAATTGCCGACCTCGGGAAGCGGGTTGACCGAGACGATCTTCGTCCCCTTTTCATGGGCCGTCGCCAGCGAGGTCAGCATCCGGGGATGGTTCGTCCCGGGATTCTGGCCGACGAGGAAGATGGCGTCGGTGTGGTTGAAGTCGTCGAGCGTCACCGTCCCCTTCCCGACCCCGATCGATTCCCGGAGGCCGAAGCCGCTCGACTCGTGGCACATGTTCGAGCAGTCGGGGAGGTTGTTCGTCCCGTAGCTGCGGACGAAGAGCTGGTAGAGGAACGCCGCCTCGTTGCTCGCCCGGCCCGAGGTGTAGAACGTCGCCTCGTCGGGCGAGGCGAGGGAGCGGAGCTCCTCCCCGATCAGGCCGAAGGCGTCGTCCCAGGAGACCGGCGCGTAATGGGTCGCCCCCTTGCGGAGGACCATCGGCTCCGTCAACCGTCCCTGCGCGTTGAGCCAATGGTCGGTCTGCGCTGCCAGGTCGGCGACCGAGTGGGTCGCGAAAAATTCCGCCGTGATCCGCTTCTTCGTCCCCTCGTCGGCGACGGCCTTCGCCCCGTTCTCGCAGAACTCGGCGAAGGAGCGTTCCCCGTCGGGCGTCGGCCAGGCGCAGCTTTGGCAATCGAAGCCGTCCTTCTGGTTCAGCTTCAGGAGCTGCCCGATCCCCCGGATCGGCCCCATCTCCCCGACCGCGAAACGCATCGTCTGCCAGACGCCGGGGATCCCCGCCGCGACCTCGCAGCGGTCGTCCTGGCGCACCTTCTCGGCGTCGTCGGCGGTCAGGGCCGAGGGATGGGAGCGGGAAAGATCGGAAGGTTTCGAGGTCATGGCACGGAAAGGGTAGCGGGTTCGGTGAAACGGGAAAGACCCCCGGCCTCGGGAACGACGGCGATCCGTTCCCCTCCGGAGTAAATATTGAAGCCCTCGGCGCGGGTGAAGCCGACGAGGGTGAGGCCGAAGTGGCGGGCCGTCTCCGCCGCGAGGCTGGAGGGAGCACCGACCGAGACGAGCATCGGAATCCGGGCCGCGACCGCCTTCTGCACCAGCTCGAAGCTCGCCCGCCCGCTGACGACGAGGATCGCCCGGCCCGCGGGCCAGCCGCCCGGGGTCAGGAGGCGGTTGCCGACAACCTTGTCGACCGCGTTGTGCCGCCCCACGTCCTCCCGGACCACGAGAAGCGGGAGTTCCCCGATCGAGTCGAAGAGCCCCGCCGCATGGAGCCCCCCCGTCCGCTCGAAGACCGCCTGGGCCGCCCGGAGCCTCCGGGGCAGGTCGGCGACGAGGGCCGCCGGTATCGGCGCCGAAAAGGGAGCCAGGAGGGGAACGCACACCGTTCCCTCACCAGAGGAAACTCCGGCATCGGGGGAATCGACCTCGACGAGGCTTTCGTCGACGCCCCGCAGCGAGGCCTTGCCGCAGACGCCGCAGGCCGAGGTCGCATAGGAGAGACGCCCCGCGCGATCGAGGCGGTCAATAAGAGCTGGAGCAGGAGCAGGTGCGCCCTCCGCCACGGAGAGGCGAAGGCGGATCTGGCGTCCGGGATGGGGCGTCCGCCCGTCGATTTCGGCGATCTCCCCCGGAGAGCGGAGAATCCCCTCCCCGGCCAGGAATCCGGCGGCCAGCTCGGCATCGTCCCCCGGCGTCCGCATGGTGATCGTGATCGTCCGCCAGACCCCGCCCGCCTCGACCTGGATTTCGAGGGGTTCCTCGACGGCGAGGACGTCGTTCCGGGAAAGGGAAACCGGCGCGGAGGAGCCATCCTGGATCGCCGGGAGCTTGATCTTCTCCACTCGCCACGAGAGATAGCCATTCTCAGTCACGCACCCCAAGCATACACCCGTATCGGCCGGTTGCCAACGGAGAGAGTTCCTTAGGTAGAAGACCGGAGGGAGGGAAGTTGCCTGACATGGATTCGAACCATGACTAAGAGATCCAAAATCTCCTGTGCTACCTTTACACCATCAGGCAATGGGAAGGGGACATTAGTAATGTTGTCCCGTCCTTGGCAAGGCGGCTCTGAGCGGGAAGCCGATTTCTTTTCCATCGGCCGGAACATCAAAGTGGCGGCCTCCAAAGTTAGAACTTGCGCGAAAAGGGCCCTTTGGTCATATTCCACCCTCCCCGATTCGGATGGCCCCATCATCTAATTGGTTAGGATACCGCCCTCTCAAGGCGGGTGCACGGGTTCGAATCCCGTTGGGGCTACCCGGCTTTTCCCTCTCCCCGTTACGGGGCTCTCCCTTTCCTGCTTCGGACCGTGTCGTCCTACGAGGGTCCCGCTATTCGATCCCCTTCCGCGAGGAACCCCTCAAATCGGGGCGGGCCCCCGCGTCGCGGGAGGGAAGGCCAGGGCGGCGGTCCGTCCCATGCGGGCCGACTGGTAGAGCGCCTCCATGATGCGGTGATCCTGGAGACCTTCCTCGCCGGGCGTATAGGGCTTCACGTCGCGGACGATGCAGCTCGCGAAGTGATCGAGCTCGAGGGCGAAGGGATTCTGGAATTCGAGGGTCGGCTCGGTCGTGATTTCCTTCGTCCCGTCCTTCCCGTGGACGATCAGCCGGGGGCCCCGGTAGGCGAAGGCGTTCTCAAGCTCGGCCCAGCCCTGCGTCCCGTAGACGCGGAGCGATTGGGACCGGTGGAGGCTGTAGCTCGACGAGCAGTTGACCAAGGCCCCGCCGGGGAAGCGGAGGGTGAAGGCCATCGTGTCCTCGACCTCGCTGAAGCGGGGATCGTTCGGCGGGTTCCAGACGCGGGCCGAGACCTCGAACGGTTCCTCGCCCAGGACGGCCCGGGCCGAGTTGACGCAATAGAGCCCCAGATCGGGCAGGGAGCCGCCGCCGGAGAGCGCCTTCTTCAGCCGCCACTGGAGCGGATTGCCGATCGACTGGACGTTGCAGGCCTCGATCAGGCCGACCTGCCCGAGGAGGTTCTGGCGGACGAGGTCGATCAGGGCGCGATTGAAAACCTCGTATTGGCAGCGGTAGGCGACCATGAGCTTCCGGCTCGCCTGGGCGCAGGCGTCGATCATCTGCTGGGCCTCGATGGCGCTCGTCGCCATCGGCTTCTCGCAAAGGACGTGCTTTCCCGCCTTCGCCGCGAGGAAGGTGTATTGGGCGTGGAGGGAGTTCGGAACCGCAAGATAGACTGCGTCGATGTCGGGGTTCTGGGCGATCCGCTCCCACTCGTCGTATCCATAGACGCTATCCTGTTTCACTCCGTATTGACCGGCGACGGCCGAGGCCTTCTCGGGCGAGCCGCTGACCAGACCGGCGATCCGCGCCCGCTTCGAGAGGGAGAAAGCGGGAAGGAGCTGGTCGTGGGCCAGGCCACCGAGGCCGACGATCGCGAAGCCGATCCGCTTCTCGGCCGGCCACGCCGCCGGGGACGGGACGTCGGCCACATCGGCCGACGCCTTCGCCGCCACGGGAACCGGCGGCGGACCGACCGGAGTGAGGGGAACCGGGCCGATGTCGCTCGGGCCCGGGGGCGTCGCCGCCCCCAGCCTGCCCGAGAAGGCCAGCCCGGCCAAGCCTACCGCGCCCGTGAACAGGAACTGACGGCGCGGGATCGGAGTCATGATTCGTCGGACGGCTTGGAGGAACCGCGCGCGATCATGCCGACCAGGAACCCGGCCCCGGCGGCGGCGGCGGCGGTGACCAGCGGCTTTTCCTTGGCGAAGGTGACCGCCTTGTTAAGGACCTTCTTCCCGACCCGCTTCGCTGCGGCGCCCGCGATGACCTTCGTGAGGACCTTTTTGGCGGGACCGCTGGAGAGGACCGAGGTGGCGCGGCTCGCACGGGGCGCGGGCTTGGCGGCAGAGGAGGAGGACGTACGTTTTGTCGGAGTTGCCTTTTTCATACACACGAGGTGCATGGGGCATGCCAAAGGTTTTCACGGGGGTTAAGTGCCTCCCATTCAGCATCCACGCCCGAAACCTCTTTAAGAGCGGCATTGCATTATGCCTGCCGAAACCGAGTAATGCATGGCATTCAAGGAACGGCTGCGATCTCTTTTCTCCCCCCCGGAACGCTATCCGCTTGAATGGGAAAGGCCCACGTCGGGAGGCCTTCCCCCGGGCATGCGAGTTGCACCTCCGAAATCATGAAGATGAAACTCTTGGGCCTCGCCCTCCTCACCGTTTCCGTCTCCCTCGGCGGGTGCAACCGGAACAACGACAGCAGCGTCACGCCGCCCCCTCCTCCCTCCCCCGCCGTGAACTCTGAGACCAACCCGCCCCCGGTCCCCACGCCGCCCCGCCCCTCCGACGCCTCGACCCCCGCCGCCCCTGACACCAGCGCCTCCTCCGGCACGGCGAACCCCTAAAGCCCCCACCTCGGCGTCATTCCGCCCGGACGGCCTTGATTCGCCTCACGCGATCAGGGCCGTCCGGGCTTCTTTTTGCCGCCGGAAAGAGAGAGCCGCTTGCGGCTTGCCACACCTGGAGGGGTTAACCTAAGGTAACCCTTCACTGTGTTCCGTTTCCCGACGGCGCACTCAAATTTGACCCCGTCCCCATGAAGCATTTCCTTGTCGAACTCAGCTACTCCGCCACCCCAGAAACCATCGCCGCCCACCGGCCCGCCCATCGCGCCTACCTCCAGACCGGCTTCGACAAGGGAATCCTCCTCTATTCCGGCCCCCAGGTCGCCGCCGCCGGGGGCATCCTCCTCGCCCGCGCCGAGACCCTGGAGGAGCTCCAGGCCTTCTGCGCCGGGGACCCCTTCGCCGTCGAGGGCATCTCGACCCAGCGTTTCGTCGAATTCAACCCCGTCCTCCGCCAGGATTTCATGACCGGCTGGATCGAAGGAAAGTAGTCCCATGCTCACCCTTTCCGGCGTCTCGAAGTCCTACGGCTCCCGCACCCTCTTCGAGGACGTCTCCCTCCAGATCAACGTCGGCGAGCGGATCGCCATCGTCGGCCCGAACGGCGCGGGCAAGTCGACCCTCTTCTCCCTGATCCTCGGCCTGAACGAGCCCGACGACGGGACGATCGTCCGCGAGAAGGGGACCACCCTCGGCTTCCTCCCGCAGGAGACCGCCCCCGTCGGCGAGGAGACGATCCTCCAGCTCGCCACCGCGATCACCCCCGAGATCGGCCGCCTCCAGAAGGTGATCCTCGAATGGGAGACCGAAGGCAAGGGAAGCGAGGACGCCTACCACGACGCCCTCGGCCTCTTCTCCGAACTCGGCGGCCACGCCCTCGAGCCGAAGGCGAAGCGGATCCTCTCCGGCCTCGCCTTCCGCGATGCCGACTTCGACAAGCCCGCCCGGACGATGAGCGGAGGCTGGGTCATGCGCGCCCACCTGGCCCGCCTCCTCGTCATGGAGCCCGACCTCCTGATGCTCGACGAACCGACCAACCACCTCGACCTCGAGTCGGTCGGCTGGTTCCGCAACTACCTCATGGGCTATCCCGGGGCGATCCTGATGATCTCCCACGACCGAGACTTCCTCAACCAGCTCACCGAGGCCGTCGTCGCCGTCGCCCACGGGCGGCTGAAGCGGTACCGCGGCAACTATGACGACTACGTCGTCCAGAAGGCCGCCGACGAGGAACGCCAGCTCGCGGCCTACAAGAACCAGCAGAAGGAAATCGAGCGCCTCCAGGACTTCGCCGACCGCTTCCGCGCCAAGGCCAGCAAGGCCTCCCAGGCCCAGTCGAAGCTGAAGCAGATCGAGCGGATGGAGAAAATCGAGGCCCCCCTCGGCACCGAGAAGACCATCGGCTTCCGCTTCCCCCAGCCGAAGCCGAGCGGCCAGCGCGTCATCACCCTGAAGAACGTCGACCACGCCTACGGCGACCACGTCGTCTACAAGGACCTCAACTTCGAGGTCGAGAAGGAGGAGCGGATCGTCCTCGTCGGGCCGAACGGCGCGGGCAAGTCGACGATGCTGAAGCTCCTCTCCGGCGCCCTCCCCGTCCAGGCGGGCCTCCGCGAGCTGGGCCACAACACGAAGGTCGGCTACTTCTCCCAGAACCGCGTCGAGATGCTGAACTCGAAGCGGACCGTGATGGAGGAGATCCTCACCTGCGAGAAGCCGGTCTCCGAGCAGGTCGCCCGGACCGTCCTCGGCTCCTTCCTCTTCCGGGGGGACGACGCCTTCAAGCGGATCAGCGTCCTCAGCGGCGGCGAGAAGAGCCGCCTCGCCCTGGTGAAGCTCCTCCTCGACCCGCCGAACCTCCTCCTCATGGACGAGCCGACGACCCACCTCGACATGGGGAGCATCGACGCGATGATCGAGGCGCTGAAGCAGTTCTCCGGCACCCTCATCTTCATCAGCCACGACGTCTACTTCATCCGCGCCCTCGCCAAGAGCGTCGTCCACATCCACGGCGGCAAGCCGGTCCGCTACGCGGGCGACTACCAATACTACCTCGACAAGAGCGGCGCCGTCTCCGAGAAGGCCGCCCTCGTCGCCGGCGGCATCGGCGAGAACGCCCGTCCCGAGGCCCCCGCCGAGGCGAAGAAGCAGGACGGCCCCTCCGTCTTCAAGACCAAGGAACAGAAGCGCGCCGAGGCCGAGGCCCGGCAGGCCCGCTCCAAGGTCAAGAAGGAGGTCGAAGCCCGCCTCGTCGCCGTGGAGAAGGAGATCGCCTACCTCGAAGCCCAGCAGGCCGAGCTCACCGCCCTCATGGCCGACACCGCCAACTACGACGCCAACGGCGGCGGGGCCGAGATCAGCCGGAAGCTCTCCGAGACCGGCGCGACGCTCAACCAGAAGATCAGCGAGTGGGACAAGGTCACCGCCGAGATGGCCGAACTGACCGGCCACGCGGCGTAACCGGGCCGGGCTTGCCTTTTTCCGGCCCCGCCCCAACTTAGAAGCCCATGTCCTCGGAACCCGAACAGACCCCTCCCGTTCCCAAAACACCGCCTCCCGGCGCCGTCGCGCCCCAGGCGGAACCCGAGGCCCAGGTTCCGGCCGAGACTCCGCTCGAAACGCCCGCCCCGGCGATTGAAGCGGTGAATGAGCCGACGCCCGTCGCGGCTGCCAGAACCGGTGTCGAGACCGTCCACGACGCCGAGGAACTGATCCGGGGCGAATCGCTCGTGAAGGCCTACGACGGGCGGACCGTCGTCAACGGCGTCACGATCTCGGTGAGGAAGGGCGAAGTCGTCGGCCTCCTCGGCAAGAACGGCGCGGGGAAGACCACCACCTTCTACATGATCGTCGGCATCGTCCCGCCGACCGAGGGGCGCGTCTTCCTCAACGGCGAGGACGTCACGAAGATGCCGATGTACCGCCGCGCCCGCCGGGGCCTCGGCTACCTCCCGCAGGAGGAATCGATCTTCCGCAAGATGACCGTCGAGGAGAACCTCATGGCGATCCTCGAATTCCTCCCCCTCGACGAGAGCGAGCGCGAGGAACGGTGCCAGGAACTCCTCCTCGACTTCGGCCTCGAAGGGCTCCGCAACAACCTCGCCCTCACCCTCTCCGGCGGCGAGAAACGCCGCCTCGCCATCGCCCGGGCCCTCGTCACCGAGCCCTCGATCCTCCTCCTCGACGAACCCTTCAGCGGCGTCGATCCCCTCGCCGTCTTCGACCTCCAGCAGATCATCCTCTCCCTCCGCGAGCGCGGCATCGGCATCCTGATCACCGACCACAACGTCCGGGAAACCCTCTCCGTCGTCGACCGCGCCTACCTCATCTACGAGGGCAAGGTCGAGAGCCACGGCACCAGCGACTTCCTCATCAACGACCCCGTGACGCGCGACCTCTACCTCGGGCCGCGCTTCAGCATGTAAGGGAGGCGCCAGGCATGAGCAGCACCCCCCCTCCCCCCCTGCCGTCGGCCCACTGGGTCTGGACCCGGCCCGTCTCGCCGAAATGGATCGACGCCTGGCTCGAGCGCCTCGCCTTCGTCGGGGCCGACCGCCTCACCGTCGTCGAGAAGCCCGGCGGCCGCCTCGCCCGCCTCGAGGCGTGGCCGAAGACCGAGGCCGAGGGGAAGAAACTCGTCCGCCACTTCGGCGGCCGCCTGCGGAAGCTTCCCGTCGCCGCCTGGCTCGCCAAGGCGACCGAGACGAAGCCGATGAAATTCGGCAAGAACCTCGTCATCCTCCCCGAGGAAACCGACGCGAAGCCGCCCAAGGCACCCCAAGACCCGTCGGGCCCCGCCCTCCTCCGCATCCCCGCCGGGCTCGCCTTCGGCACCGGCCAGCACGCCACCACGGGGATGATCCTCCGGGAACTCGCCGCCCGCCCCCGCGACTCGTGGCAGGGCCTCCGCGTCCTCGACGCCGGGACCGGCAGCGGCATCCTCGCCCTCGCCATGCGCGTCCTCGGCGCCGTCCAGGTCGACGCCTTCGATTACGATCCCCAGGCGATCAAGACCGCCAAGGCCAACGAGCGCCGCAACTTCGCCAAGGCCGCCATCGCCTGGGCCGAGGTCGACGTCCAGCGGTGGAAACCCCCCGTCCGCTACGACGTCATCTGCGCCAACCTCTTCAGCGACCTCCTCATCACCCAGGCCCCCGTCTTCGCCCGGGCCCTGAAGCCGCAGGGGCTCCTCCTCCTGAGCGGCATCCTCAAGGACCAGGTCGCCGACGTGGAGAAGGCCTTCGCCAAGGCCGGGTTCCGCCTCGATCAAAAGAAGGCGAAGGGGAAGTGGAACATGCTCCGCTGGACCCGGGCGAAGGCGAAATAAGGGGAACCCCATGGCGCACGAATACACGCTCCACACCCCGCCCTCCCACCGCCCCGCCTCCCACCAGATCGACTACGCGAAGGAGCTGAACGCGGAGCAGTACGCCGCCGTCACCGCCACCCCCGGCCCCCTCCTCATCATCGCGGGCGCGGGCTCCGGCAAGACCCGGACCCTCACCTACCGCGTCGCCTACCTCATCGAGAACGGCGTCGAGCCGGAGAACATCCTCCTCGCCACCTTCACGAACAAGGCAGCGAAGGAAATGCTCCACCGCGTCGGCGACCTCCTCCCGCACGACATCAGCCGGATGTGGGGCGGCACCTTCCACCACATCGCGAACCGCCTCCTCCGCCGCCACGCGAACCTCCTCGGCTTCGGCCTCGACTTCACGATCATGGATCGGGACGACTCGAAGGAACTCCTCAACGCCTGCTACGGCGACGCCGGGATCGACCCGAAGGACAAGGAATTCCCCAAGGGCGACGTCGTCCTCGAGGCCTTCGGGATGGCCGCCAACACCCGGAAAAGCCTCGCCGCCTCGCTGGAGGCCCACCAGCCCTGGCTCGTCGAGCGTTACGACGCCCTCGCCTCCCTCCAGCGCCTCTTCAAGGAGCGAAAGGAAGCGGCGAACGTCATGGACTACGACGACCTCCTCGTCCTCTGCCTCCACCTCTTCCAGCTCCGCCCCGAGCTGCGGGAACGCTACCAGCAGCACTTCCACCACCTCCTCGTCGACGAGTATCAGGACACGAACAAGCTCCAGGCCGACCTCATCGACCTCCTCGCCGACGGGCACAAGCAGGTCATGGCCGTCGGCGACGACGCCCAGAGTATCTACGCCTGGCGCGGGGCCAACTTCCAGAACATCTTCTCCTTCCCCGAGCGTTATCCCGGGACCCGGACCATCTGCATCGAGACCAACTACCGGAGCACCCCGGCGATCCTCAACCTCGCCAACGCCGCCATCGCCGGGAACGTCAACCAGTTCAAGAAAAACCTCCGTTCCTCCCGCCCCGAGGAAGGAGTGAAGCCCGCCCTCGTCTGCCTCGGCGACGCCAACCAGCAGTCCCAGTTCATCTGCCAGCGGATCGTCGAGCTCCACGAGGAGGGGATCGAGCTGCGGGAGATCGCCGTCCTCTACCGCGCCCACTTCCACGCGATGGAACTCCAGATGGAGCTCACCCGCCGGAACATCCCCTTCCAGATCACCAGCGGCATCCGCTTCTTCGAGCAGGCCCACGTGAAGGACGTCTGCGCCTACATCAAGCTGGCGCTCAACCCGAAGGACGAGATCTCCTTCAAGCGGATCGCCCGGATGCTCCCCGGCCTCGGCGACAAGACCGCCGAGAAGCTCTGGTACAAGTTCGCCTCCGGCACCCCCCTCGCCGCCATCGCCCCTCCCGCCAAGGCCGTCGAAGCCTGGAAGCAATGGGCCGCCACCCACGAGCAGCTCCTCGCCCCCGAGCTGGAGAATCGGACCTCCGACATGATCAAGCTCGTCATCGAGGCGGTCTACGAGGACTACATGAAGGTCCAGTTCCCGAACTTCGAGGCCCGCCTCGAGGACCTCAGCCAGCTCCGCGCCTTCTCCGAGCAGTTCGAGAGCACGAGCGAATTCCTCGCCCAGCTCACCCTCCTCACCAACGTCGACGACGAGGCGAGCAAGAACCGCCGCCGGGACGACTTCAACGGCGACGCCATCCGACTCAGCACCGTCCACCAGGCCAAGGGCCTCGAATGGAAGGCCGTCTTCGTCATGATGCTCTGCGACGGCCTCTTCCCCTCCTCCCGCGCCTGCGAGAGCCCCGAGGGCGAGGAAGAAGAACGCCGCCTCTTCTACGTCGCCGTCACGCGGGCGAAGGATGAATTGTATCTCAGCTACCCCGTCGTCCGCGCCAGCGCCGGATACCGGGACGCCTGGCAGAGCCCCTCGCGCTTCCTCCTCGAACTCCCCCGCGAGCTGGTCAACGAGTGGAAGATCACCCGGCAGTCGGGGTTTTAGCCGCTTCGGCTCCGCCAGCACTGGGACGCGTAGTTCCTCCCAATCGGACAAGGGATCTAGCGGACGCGCTCTACCGAAAGACTTGGATGGCCGGGAGGCAAGCCCCTTTTGCGTCTTAAAACACGTGTGGGTTACATCCAGCTGTACAGGGTCATCTACCCGGTCCCGAAGGAGCATCCACCGCCCGCTTCGCAACCCCCTACTCGATCTTCCACCCGCCGACCGCAATCGCCTCGCGCCGCTTCGTCCGGTCGTTCATGTAATAGACTTGGCCGCGGCTTGCGCCGAATTCGTGGACCAGCTTCGTCGCCTTCACGTCGTAGCAGCAGTATTCGGCGATCTCCATCATCCGGCCTTCCTTCCACCACTTCAGGGCGTCGGTGCCGTGGCCGGTCTTGCCGACCCCGAGGGTCTCCGAGGCGATGGCGTCGAGGCCGAGGCGGCGGCCGAGCGATTTCTCCACGTCGACCATGAGGTCGAGGGCGGCGACGGTACCGAGGTCGAAGAGGGTGTAGGCCTCCAGTACCTGGAAGTCGAAATTGAGGATGTTGAACCCGACGACGCAGTCGGCCCGGCGGAGTTCCTTGATCAGCTCCTCGGCCTCCTCCTCGGGATAGATGCGGTAGGCCTCGGCGGCGGTGCTGTAGGTCACGCCGACCGACATCTTCATCTCGCGCTTGTTCTGCCAGCCTCCGACTTCGGCGGCGCTTCTCTGGGTTTCGAGGTCGAAGTAAACGATGTTTTTCATCGGGAAAGAACCTGTCTACCCCTTCTCCCTCTCCCCGTCTAGCCCGTTGACCTTTCCGGGCCTGGAAGGCATAATTTCCCGTTCACCCATGTCCACGAACCACAGCCCCCGTTTTCTCCAGCTTGTCGAAACCGCCCTTGCCCGCGTCCCCGAGATCGGGGTCGAGGAAGCCGCCTTTCTCTCCAAAAAAGGCGACGCCCACCTCGTCGACGTCCGCGAGGAGAGCGAATGGAACGCCCTCCACGCCTCCGGCGCGATCCACCTGAGCAAGGGGACGATCGAGCGCGACATCGAGAAGCGCCTCCCCGACACCGACACCGCCATCCTCCTCTACTGCGGCGGCGGCTACCGTTCCGCCCTCGCCGGGGAAAGCCTGATGCGGATGGGGTACAAGAACGTCCGCTCCGTTGCGGGCGGCTGGCGGGCCTGGACGGAGGCCAATCTTCCCACCACGCGCCAGCCCGAGGTCCTGCCCCGCAGCCCCTACGAGAAGCTCGGAGGCATCGTCCACCTCCCCCGCCTCATCGACAAGGCCCGCTACTATCCCGCCGGGAAGCTCCCCGGCTACAACTACCTCACCACCGGCTTCGACAAGTTCCTCCTCGACTTCCTCTGCCTCGAAGGGAAAGCCTTCGAGAAGATCGCCCAGGACGCCGGGAGCGACGAGGAAGTCCTCAGCCGCCTCCGCCAGCACGTCGGCCCCGCGTGGCCCGGCAGCCACGCCGTCGCCGAGTTCAACGAGCGCCTCTCCCGCCGCAAGCCCGACACGGCCGACAAGCAGGCGAAGTTCGACCAGACCCGCGCCAGCCTCCCCGCCACGCGCCGCCGCGTCGAAACCCACTTCGACCTGATCGACCTCGAGGAAGGCCGCTTCAAGGAACAGCTCTAAAGGAACAGCCTTAAAACGAACCTCCAAACCCAACCCTCCCCGCCATGAGCCTTCCCCTCCCGCTACCGCTCTCCGACGCCATCCACCAGCGCCGTTCCGTGAAGAGCTTCAAGCCCGACGCGATCCCCGCCGAGATCCTCGAGCAGGTCATTACCCTCACCCTCGCCGCGCCGAGCAGCTTCAACCTCCAGCCCTGGCGCATCGTCGTCGTCGACGATCCGGCCCAGAAGGAAGCCCTCGCCGAGGTCTGCTGGAAGCAGAAGCAGATCACCCAGGCCCCCGCCGTCTTCGTCTTCGCCGTCGATCTCAAGGGCTGGGAGAAGACCCTTCCCGCCACCTTCGACGAGGCCCGCCGCCTCGGCGCGTGGCCCGAGAAGGTCATCGAGTTCTTCGGCGGCGCGATCCCCGGCTTCCAGCACGGCCTGGAGGCCAACGGCCTCATCCGGGAATACACCATCAAGGACGCCCTCATCGCCGCCACCCACACCGCCCTCGCGGCGGAGAGCCTCGGCCTCGGCTCCTGCTTCATGAACGGCTGGACCGAGGATGGCGTGAAGAAAGTGATCGGCGCGGAGGGCAACCCCGACATCGCCATCGCCCTCGTCCTCCCCGTCGGCTATCCCGCCGAGGTCCCGAAGTTCAGCGGCCGCCTCCCCGCCTCCCAGACGGTCTTCAAAAACCGGTTGAGCTAAGAGCACGGCTATGGGGGACGGCGCCCATACCCAGGATCACGATCCCCACGCCTCCGTCCCCCGCTCCCCGCTCTTCCTCCCCGCCCTCGCCTTCGCCGTCGGCTCCGTCGTCGGCGGGGCCTTTCCCCTCTCCCTCCCCGCGCTCGGCCTCATCCTCGGCTGCGGGTCGGCGGGATGGCTCCTCCTGGGAACGGGCCGCATCGGCTGGCCCGCCTCGTGGCTCCGGCGGTTCTCCACCGCCCTCTTCCTCCTCCTCTGCCTCGCCGGGGCAATGTTCCACGCCCGCCTCCCCCTCGCTTGTCCTCCCCCGGACGATCTTCGCGTCCTCCCGAAAGGGAAGTTCCTCAACCCCCAATGGGAGGGCCGGATCGCCGCCGCGCCCGACTTCACCCCCTCCCCGCGCAAATCGGATGCCGCCCTCTCCTTGGGCCGCTCCCACTTCCCCTTCGCCGTCACCCGCTGGCGGGAGTCGCCCTACGCCGCGTGGCGACCGGCCTCCGGCCTCGTCGACGTCACCCTGGAGGGGACGCCGAACCGCTGGAACTCCGGCGAGACCGTCCGCCTCTCCGGCCCCCTCGAACCACCCGCCCCGCCCTCCGGCCCCGGCGTGTTCGACAGCCGCTCCTACCTCGCCGCACAGGAGATCCACTTCCGCCTGCGACTCCCCGATTCGAGCGCCCTCTTTGTCCGCGAATCAAAGGGGCTCGAAAGCGCCGCGTTGGGAGAGAAAACGCGGGCCTGGAGCGTCGCCCAATTGCAAAAGGGGATCGAGGACGACCCCGCCGTCGGCGCGATCCTCTCCGGCATGATGCTCGGCCAGAAGGAGACCGTCTCCCCCTGGGTCCTCTCGGAATTCCGCACCACCGGCACCTACCACCTCTTCGCCGTCAGCGGCGGGAACCTCGTCCTCCTCGCCGGGCTCCTCATCGGCGTCCTCCGCTTCGGGGGCCTCATCTCGTGGCGTTGGGGCTGGATGGCGATACCCCTCCTCTACCTCTACGTCGTCACCACCGGGAACCAGGCCAGCATCATCCGCGCCTTCCTCGCCGCCGTCGCCCTCTTCGTCGCGTGGCGGATCGGGCGGCCCGTCTCGCCGCTCAACTTCTGGTCCCTCACCCTCCTCGGCCTCCTCGCCCTCCGCCCTGCCGCCGCCCTCGACCTCGGGTTCCAGCTCTCCTTCGCCATCGTCCTCGCCCTCATCCTCTTCGCCGCCCCGCTCGACCGCCTCCTGCGGCGGCCCTTCGCCCTCGATCCCTTCATCCCCCTCCGCTACGCCACCCCCTGGCAGCAGGGGCGCGAACACGTCAACCGAACCGTCTGCGCCCTCCTCGCCGCCTCCCTCGTCGCCTGGCTCGGCGTCGCCGGACTCGAGCTCTTCGACTTCCACCAACTCTGCCTCGTCTCCGTCCCCGCCAATTTCATCGCCGTCCCCCTCGGCGGCCTCATCTTCACCGTCGGCTTCCTCACCCTCCTCCTCGCCCCGATCTCCTCGTGGCTCGGCATCCTGCTGAACAACGCCAATTGGCTCTTCGTCAAAGCCCTCCTCGCCTGGGTCAGCTTCATGGCCCACCTCCCCCACGCCTCCCACTACGTCGCCCCGTTGGGATCGGAACCTCAAACCCGGATCATCCTCACCCGCTCCGGCTACGGCACCGCCGCCCTGATCCAAAGCGGCGGCAAGACCTACCTCCTCAACCCCGGGAACGAAAAAGGGTACTTCTCCGGCCTCGATCCCGTCCGGAAATATTACGGCATCAACCGCCTCGACGGCCTCTTCCTCACCCAATGGACGGCCCCGCAGGGCGCGGTCCTCCCCCGCCTTCCTGAGCTCTTCGCCAACGCCCCGGCCGTCTACGCGCCGCCGCTTCCCCCCACACGGCGGAAAGCCCCCGAATGGATCGCTGTGCTCCGGGATTACCGGCCCTCTTCCCTCCTGACGTACGGAGACACTCTCGACCTCGGCGGCGGACTGAAAGTCACCGCCTTGTCTCCCATGGAAGATTCTCCGGGACGAACCGCCTCCGATCTCGGCCTCGTCCTCCTCTTCGATCACGACGGCAGTCGTCTCCTCTACGCCGGAGGCATCGGCATCGGGATGGAGCGCGACCTGCTGGCCAAAGCGGGCGAGCATCAGGACTCATTCAAAGCGTCCGTCCTCGTCCAGAGCCGGAAAGAAAAAGACTTCACCCTCGACCCCGAATGGCTCGCGGCGATCGCGCCAAACGACGTGATCCTCATTTCGGCGACGGGAAGAGAAGCCACCGCCCTCGAAGTCGCCCCGCCGCTTCGCTCATGGAACCGGACCGATGCCAACACCGGCAGCGGGACCGTGATCGTTACGCTTCCGGGAAGAGGACGCCCCGCCGAAGTGCGGGAGTGGAAAGCCCCGGAACGCTAGGGAATGAAGGCAAGGGTTCGCGAAGGGGCGGTGGGTGCTCCTTCGGGACCGGGCAGATGACCCTGTACAGCTGGAGGCGATCCGCACGGGTTTTGAGACGCAAGAGGGGCTTCGCCCCTCCTGGACCTCCCCGTCAGATAGGCCTGAACTGTTCGGAGCGGCACCGCATTAGGCTATCCGCTGCGGGTAGAAAGGGTCCGCTAGATCCCTTATCCGCTTGAGAGGAACTACGCTTCCAAAGGCTAGGAGAACCGGGGGACCACCTCCATGGAAGAGGTGTCTTCAGGAGGTGAAGCCGAGGAGATGGGACTGCTCCTTGGATGCTCCTTCCCAGGCCTCGGCCCTCATCGAGGTTAGATCCAGCGGAGTAGAGTGGGCTTATGGAAGATAGGCCTCTTGGGTTACGCCCCATCTACACCACGGCCCATCAGACAGGAGGGTCCGGAGGGGCGTGCCCCTCCGTTCGTTCAAACGCGCGGATCGCCTCCACCTGTACAGGGAGATGTACCCCGTCCCGAAGGGCTGCCGCCCCTACTTCCGATACTGCTTCATCGCGCGGTCGACCTCGCGCTTCGATTCGGCCTTCTTGATGTCCTGCCGCTTGTCGCGCGCGTCCTTGCCCGTGCCGACGCCGAGCAGGAGCTTCAGCTTGCCGTTCTTCCAGTAGAGCTTCAGCGGAACGAGGGAATGGCCCTTGATCGTCGTCGCCTCGTTCAGCTTCCGCAGTTCGGTCTTGTGGAGCAGGAGCTTCCGCACCGCCTTCGCCTCGTGATTCGTCACGGAGGCCTTCGCGTAGGGCTGGATGTCGAACTGGTAAAGGAACGCCTCCCCCTTCTCGATCCGGGCAAAGGCCGCGTCGAGATTGCCGTGGCCGAGGCGGATCGACTTCACCTCGGTCCCATGGAGCACCATCCCCGCCTCGTACGTGTCGAGGACGCGGTAATGGTGGTGGGCCTTGCGGTTTGTGATGACGTCGTCACCCATGGGGATAAGGAATAGCGGGAAGACTAAAAAAGGGCGACCCTTTAGGAGTCGCCCTTTTTAAAAAGCAAAATCGGATTAGGCGGCGGCGGCAGCGGCGGCGGCCTCGTCCGATTCGGCCTGGGCGACCTTCGGGTCGATCAGCTCGAAAGTCAGCTTGTGGTCGGCGATCTCGCGGAGGGCGACTTCCATCAACGTCCAGCGGGGATGGACCTCGACGAGCGGGCGGGCACCCTGCCCGAGCTGGCGGACGCGCCGGGAAATGACGTTAACGAGGACCTCGGGGGTTCCAACGATGTTAAGGGCTTCCTGGACAAAGGCGGCGTTGCTCATAAATTTTGGGGAAGAGTCAGATTGCCGCCCATCCCCTTCTGATGCAAGCGGTTTTTTCTTCCTTCCGCCGCCTCGGGTCCGTCAGTTGTTTGACGTTAAAAATTTTCACCTAGAAAGATCATTTTTGAAAGCCTTGCGGCTCGTATCCTGCTACCAAACCTGACCATGAGCGACACCCCTTCCCCGATCTTCGTCTCCGGCATCGACACCTCCGTCGAGGCCGTCAAACAACAGATCCTTCACCACCTGAAGTTCACCCAGGCGCGCGATACCCAGACCGCCACCCGTCGCGATTGGTGGATGGCGACCTCGAAGGCGCTCCAGGACCGGGTCGTCGAGCGGATGATCGCCACCATGGCCGCCCACCACAAGGCCAACGCCCGCCGCATCCACTATCTCTCCCTCGAATTCCTCATGGGCCGCCTGTACAGCAACAACATGTACAATACCGGCGTCGAGAAGGAAGTCGCCCAAGCCCTGACCGAGCTCGGCCAGGACCCCGCCCTCGTCCGCAGCGAGGAATACGACATGGGCCTCGGCAACGGCGGCCTCGGCCGCCTCGCCGCCTGCTTCCTCGACTCGATGGCGACCCTCGACCTCCCCGCCATCGGCTACGGCATCCATTACGAGTTCGGCCTCTTCCGCCAGGAATTCGTCAACGGCTACCAGGTCGAGCATCCCGACAACTGGATCAAGTTCGGCGCCCCGTGGGAAATCGTCCGTCCCGACCACACCCAGACCATCCGCCTCTACGGCGAGGTCGAGCGGGTCTTCGACGACCTCGGCAACTACGCCTCCCGCTGGGTGAAGGGCCGTGAAATCCTCGCCATCCCCTACGACATCCCGATCAGCGGCTACGGCACGAACACCGTCAACTTCCTCCGCCTCTGGGAATCGAAGTCGACCGAGGACTTCGACCTCAACGCCTTCAACGACGGCGGCTACGTCGAGGCCGTCCGGCAGAAGAACCTCGGCGAGACCATCTCGAAGGTCCTCTACCCGAACGACAAGACCGAGAGCGGCAAGGAGCTGCGCCTCGTCCAGCAATACTTCTTCGTCTCCGCCTCCCTGCGCGACATCATCCGCCGCTTCCTCGGCCAGGGGAACGACTGGTCGATCTTCGCCGACAAGGTCGCCGTCCAGCTCAACGACACCCATCCCACCGTCGCCATCCCCGAGCTCCAGCGCATCCTCCACGACGAAATGGGCATGAGCTGGGACGCCGCCTGGGCGATCGTCACGAAGACCTTCGGCTACACGAACCACACCCTCCTCCCCGAGGCGCTCGAAAAGTGGAGCCTCGGCCTCTTCTCGAAGGTCCTCCCCCGCCACACCGAGATCATCTTCGAGATCAACAAGCGCCACCTCGACGACGTCGAGAAGAAGTGGCCCGGCGACGACGCCAAGAAACGCGACCTCTCCATCATCGAGGAAGGCTCCCACAAGATGGTCCGCATGGCCCACCTCGCCGTCGTCGGCAGCCATTCCGTGAACGGCGTCGCCGCCCTCCACACCGAGCTGCTGAAGAAGGACCTCTTCCCCGAGTTCGACGAGCTCTTCCCCGGCCGCTTCAACAACAAGACCAACGGCATCACCCCCCGCCGCTGGCTCCTCGCCTGCAACCCCGGCCTCGCCGAGCTGATCAACGAGAAGATCGGCCATGGCTGGGCGAAGCACCTCGAGCAGCTCCGCGGCCTCGAGAAATGGGCCGACGATCCCGACTTCCAGAAGCGGTTCATGGAGATCAAGAAGGCGAACAAGGTCCACCTCGCCGGCATCATCAAGCGGGATTGCGGCATCGACGTCGATCCCAACGCCCTCTTCGACGTCCAGATCAAGCGCCTCCACGAGTACAAGCGCCAGCACCTGAACCTCCTCCACATCCTCGCCCTCTACCGTCGCCTCCTGAAGAACCCCGACTACCCCATGCAGCCGAGGGTCTTCATCTTCGGCGCGAAGGCCGCCCCCGGCTACGACCTCGCCAAGACCATCATCAAGGCGATCAACGCCGTCGGCCAGACGATCAACAACGACGCCCGCATCAAGGGCAAGCTGAAGGTCGCCTTCCTCCCGAACTACCGCGTCTCCCTCGCCCAGCGCATCGTCCCCGCCGCCGACCTCTCGGAGCAGATCTCGACCGCGGGCAAGGAGGCCTCCGGCACCGGCAACATGAAGCTCGCCCTCAACGGCGCCCTCACCATCGGCACCCTCGACGGGGCCAACGTCGAGATCGGCGAAGAGGTCGGGGCCGACAACATCTTCATCTTCGGCCTCACCGTCGACGAGGTGAAGGCCCTCCTCCGGAAAGGCTACAATCCGTGGGACTACTACAACAACGACGAGGAACTGAAGTCCATCGTCGATTGGCTCGGCTCGAACTACTTCACCCCGAACGATCCCCACGGCATCCTCAGCTCGATCCGCTACAGCCTCCTCGAAGGGGGCGATCCCTACCTCTGCCTCGCCGACTTCGCCGCCTACTCCGAGTGCCAGAAGAAGGTCGACGCCGCCTATGCCGACAAGAAGCGGTGGGCGAAGATGGCGATCCTGAACACCGCCCGCGTCGACAAGTTCTCCAGCGACCGGACCATCGCCGAATACGCGAAGGAAATCTGGAAGGTGACCCCCGTCTCCGTCTAGAGCCGCTCGTCGATGGACGATCCCACGCTCGCCCCGCCGCCTCGCCCCCCTCTTGCGGCGAGGCTGGCGGGGTGGATTACGGGCGTGACGGTCTATTCGGCGACCATGGCGGGATGGCTCGCCGGGCTGACCTACCTGAAGGAGGCGACCCGGCTCGATCTCTATCCGAAGCCGCTTTTCGACTTCATCATCTCCTGGTATTTCCCGCTCCTCGGCGCGGGGGTCTATCCCGGCGTGGCAGTCAGCCTTGGCGCCCTTTATCTGGGAGTAACGAAACGCGTCGGGCCGGGAACCGCGCTCGGCATTCCCCTGCTCCTGGGCGCGCTCTGGGGCGGGGTCGGATGGCTCCTCATCGCCGACAACATCCGCAACGTCCTCAGCGGCGAACCGTTCCACTGGCCCCATTGAGGGAGGGCGCGAAGCGACTCCGAATCCTCCGCGACCGCTTTTACCCCAGCAACGGTCGCACAATCTCCGCCTGCCATTGGCACCAGCGGTTCTCGGCCAGGAGCCGGTCGATCCCCTCGGGACCTTCCTCGGCGATCTGGAAGAGGATCGTCTTCGAGGCAATCAGCGAGGGATCGAGGCCGATCTTCGCCGCCACTTCGTCGCGGCCCTTCTTGATCGCGTCGACGCGCCGCTCGAAGTCGGGATTGCGGCGGAGGCGCGGCTCCCGGGGCGGCATGGGGAAGGGAGGATATTCGCGGCCCTTGTCGAGGGCATCGTAGAGCCGGATGAGGCGCGCACCCCGGCAGTTCGAGGGAAGGAAGTGATTCGGGACGTGGTCCTGGTCCCGATGGGTATCGACCCAGACGGTGATCTCGAGCATCCGGTCGTTGGAGAGGACCTTGAACGTCGGGAGGTCGCGCTCGCGGGCCTCGGCGTCGCGCCAATGCCAGATTTCGCGCAGGATCGGAAGGGCGGAGAGAGGGAGCTTGTTGGAACCGTTGATCCGCCAGATCTCGTCGGGATCGATCTCCTTCATCACACGGCTCGCCCGGAGGACGCGGGCCGAGGCTTCCTTGTGCCAATCGAGGCGGCCCAGGCGGATCAGCTCCGCCGTGAGGTGCTCCCGGATGCCGTCGAGGTAGGTGACGTCCTGGGCGGCATAATCGAGCATCGCCGGGGTGAGCGGGCGGGCCGACCAGTCTTCCTTCTGGCTCGCCTTGTTCAGCTTCACGCCGAAGTACTTCTCGACGAGGGCGGCATAGCCGATGCCGGGGAGGCCGCAGAGCTGGGCGCCGAGCATCGTGTCGAAGACCTCGGGCGGCTCGGGCGCGCCGATGCGGCGCATGAGACGGAGGTCGAAGTCGGCCCCCTGGAGGATCCACGGGGACGAGGCGGCGACGGCCCAGAAGGGCGCCAGCTCCTCGGCGGTGGCGAGGGAGAAGGGATCGATCAGCGCCGTCGGGTTCGGCTCCGTATGGCCGCCCTGGCGGACGGAGACGAGGCAGACGCTTTCCTTGTAGTGGTGGAGGCTGTCGGCCTCGGTGTCGATCGCCAGCCACGGCCCGTGGCGGAGGGTGGCGGTATAGGCTTCGAGGGAGGGCAGGGAGTCGACCCAAAGAGAGGACATGAAATTTTTCGTTATTCCGGTTGTCGCAACACGGAGTGGCGTTAATGTAATCCCGGTATGAGTTTCTTGTCAGCGATTAATGAGCGTTTCGGGAATATTTCTTTCTCGAATGAGGAGATCAAGCGGTACGGACGCCACCTCATCATGCCCGAATTCACGCTCGCCGGGCAGCAGAAGCTGAAGGCGGCCCGGATCCTGACGATCGGGACCGGCGGCCTCGGCTCCCCCCTCCTCGCCTACCTCACGGCGGCGGGTGTTGGCAAGATCGGCCTCGTCGACTACGACACGGTCGATTACTCCAACCTCCACCGCCAGATCATCCACAAGACCCGCAACGTCGGGAAGCCGAAGATCGCCTCGGCGATCGAGACGATGAAGGAGATCAACCCCTTCGTCCAGGTCGAGGCCTTCGAGACCTCCTTCCGCTCCGACAACGCGATGGAGATCGCGAAGGATTACGACATCGTCATCGACGGGACCGACAACTTCCCGACCCGCTACCTCGTGAACGACCTCTGCGTCCTCACCGGGAAGCCGAACGTCTACGGCAGCATCTTCCGCTTCGAGGGCCAGGCGACGGTCTTCTGGGGCGAGAAGGGGCCGTGCTACCGCTGCCTCTTCCCCGAGCCGCCCGAACCGGGCAGCGTCCCGAGCTGCGCCGAGGGCGGCGTCCTCGGCGTCCTGCCCGGCATCATCGGCGTCATCCAGGCCATCGAGGCCGTGAAGCTCATCACCGGCATCGGCGAACCCCTCATCGGCCGCCTCCTCCTCTTCGACGCGCTGAAGATGAAGTTCCGCGAGATGAAGCCGCGCAAGGATCCGGCGTGCCCCGTCTGCGGGCCGAACCGGACGATCCACGAACTGATCGACTACGAGGTCTTCTGCGGCACCGCCGCCGTCGAGGGCGGCGCGGCGATCAACCCGAACGGCATCTCCGAGATCACCGTGAAGGAGCTGAAGAGCTACCAGGAAATGAAGCGGGACTTCGACCTCATCGACGTCCGCGAGCCCCAGGAATGGGAGATCGCGAAGATCCCCGGGGCGAAGCTGATCCCCCTCGGCGAGCTTCCGAGGCGGCTCCACGAGCTCGACAGCTCTCGCGAGATCGTCCTCCATTGCAAGGTCGGCGCCCGGAGCATGAAGGCGGCGAAGCTCCTCCACGATTCCGGCTTCCGCAAGCTGAAGAACGTGGCCGGGGGCATCGATGCCTGGAGCCATGAAATCGATCCTTCCGTCCCCGTGTATTGACATGGCCGCCCCCTCCCCGGACACCGGGCAGGAGGTGGAGACGCTGATCGACTCGGCCTTCGAGAAGTGCTGGGGCGTCGTCGTCTGGAACGATCCGATCAACACGATGAGCTACGTCACCTACGTCTTCGAGAAGGTGCTGAAGATGGTCCGCGACGTGGCGGAGAAGCACATGATGGAAGTCCACACGAAGGGGAAGAGCCTCGTCGCCACCGAGACGCGGGAGCACGCGGAGCTCTTCGTCCACCAGCTCCAGTCCTTCGGCCTGAACGCCACGATGGAGCGCGTCGGGTGAAGATCGCCCTGAATCGCGACGGGACCGCAAAGGGAACCCTGACGCTGACCTTCGAGAAGGCCGAGCGGCAGGTGATGGAGGCGGTCTTCTCCGCCTCAAAGGACCTCTACGCCGTCGACATCGAGGAACTCCCCGAGGTGCTGCAGCGGCACTGGCGCGGGCGGCTCTTCTCGGGCCGTCCCGCCTCGATCCCCGGAGCCGACGCCGCCTCCGACGACCTCGCCGAGGCCCGCCTCGGCTGGCGTTCCGAGCGGCTCGTGATGCTGGAGAAATGGCTCGCCCCCGGCGCTCCCTTCGGCGAAGGCGGCAACGGCGTCCTGACGCTCCCCCCCGACGAGATCGACCTTTTCTTTTCGATCATCAACGACCGCCGCCTCTCCCTCGCCGCCCTCTACCTGGTCACCGAGGACCTGATGGAAGCCGACATCGAGGCGATCCAGCCCCAGGAATTGCAGCAGGCCGTGTGGGAGATCCATCTCCTCGCCTTCGTCATGGAGAACTGCCTCCAATGCATCCAGGAGTGGAAGGAAGAGCTGTAGGGATCGACAAAGGCGTTTACGGCTCCTTGCGCCGCTCGCGCGGCCCCCTCTACACCGCCGGCAATTCTTCGCCGAGCATCCTCGAGATGCAGGAGAGCAGCTTGTCCCGGGTAAACGGTTTACCCATGTAACACTTGTTCTCGTCGGTATTCCTGTTCAGCGCCTCTTCCTCGTCGGGACCGACGAGGCCGGTGATGAAGATGACCGGCGTCCGTTCCGTCGAGCGGTTCGCCCGGATGCGGGAGAACACCTCGCTGCCGTCGAGGTCGGGAAGGGTGATGTCGAGCAGCACCAGCACCGGCTTCAGCGTCGCCAGCCAGCCGATCGCCGTCTGCCCGTCGGGAGCCAGGTAGGGCGTGAAACCCGCCTTCGTGAGGTGCCGGACCAGCAATTGACCCACCCCCGGATTGTCTTCGACGACGAGAATCGGGCGGGCCGGTTTCGGATCGATTTCGGAAGCGGGGGAGGAGGAATGATTCATGCGCGCGCGGGATGGGAAGTGAAGGAAAACGTCGATATTTCTTGAGAGGCCCCGGATCTTCCTCTCCCCTCCCCGTCGCCTCCCCCCATCGCAGGAATCACCAACCGGACTTCTTTCCTACCGTGCTAAAAAAGTGCAACCACATCAAGCAGGATTAATCTTTCGCCAAAATAAATTTCTGTTTCATCCCGCTTGCCAATTCGGCCCCGGAAAGGCACCTTTTCGGACCACCCGAAATTTTCAAAAACCACCCATCATGAGCACCCCTACTCCGTCCGAAGCGCAGGCCGCCGTCATCAAAACCACCGCCGGGGAAATGGTCGTCGAATTCTGGTCCGACGTCGCCCCGAAGACCGTCGAGAACTTCCAGAAACTCGCCGGGGAAGGCTTCTACGACGGCACCGCCTTCCACCGCATCGTGAAGGGCTTCATGATCCAGGGCGGCGACCCCCTCAGCAAGAAGGACGATCCCGCCGTCGGCACCGGCGGCCCCGGCTACAAGATCAAGGCCGAGTTCAACGAGCGTCCCCACGTCCGCGGCGTCCTCTCGATGGCCCGCTCCCAGCACCCCGACTCCGCCGGCAGCCAGTTCTTCATCTGCCTCGCCGACGCGAAGTTCCTCGACCGCCAGTACACGGCCTTCGGCAAGGTCATCAAGGGCGACGACGTCCTCGGCGCCATCGGCGACACCCCCACGAAGACCGGCAACGGCGGCGAGAAGAGCAAGCCGACCACCCGCGTCGGCGTCGAATCGATCACCCTCGTTCCCCGCTCCTCTGTCTAAGTAGCCCAAAGATTCCAAAAGGTTTTCCCTTTTCAAACCCGCCCCGTTCACAGGGGCGGGTTTTTTTAGAACCTGCTTCACGACTGGGCGGGGCCGCGCTGAGAGGCATTTTTCTCTCCGCCTAGGCGCGAGCGGTGCGGTGTGTGGATCACACATAAGCCGCGAGCAACAACGGGGGAGAGAAAAATCCCTCCAGCCCGAAGGGTTGCTCCGCTTTTGGCCGCCTGGCTTTGTTGCCGATCCTCGACAGACCATACAGGTATGCCTTCGGATCGGCGTCGCGCCATTCAGCCAAAAGCGGAGCAACGCGGCCCTGCCCAGTCGTGAAGTAGGTTCTTAAGTATTCCCTTGCGCGATGTGAATAAGTTGTTAATAACTTGGTTTCATCAAGACCGTCCGCCACGTTCTCCTCTCTGAGGTTCGGGTTCAGGTTCGGCTTAGAGAGCGCTCCATCAGGAGCGGCCTAAGCCTCGAATCCCAGGCGACGCCACCCCCCGGTTCACCACCGCTACCGATGTAGCGGCCCTGCGATTACGGCGGCACTTCCCTTTGCAGCAGCAAAAAAACTCTTCCTAACTATGCAAATCCAATCCGAGTTCTTGTCCAAGAAGGAAACTGAAGCCGCCGCCAACGCCAAAAACGCTCCCGCCAGCAATGGAGGAGCCGACCGCATCCAGGTCGACATGACCAGCCTGAGAGTGAAGAACTACATCCTCGACACCAACGTCCTCCTTCACGACCCGAACTCCCTCTACCACTTCGCCGACAACGAAGTCTGGATCCCCGTCGAAGTCCTCGCCGAACTCGACAAGTTCAAGAACGAGCAGACCGAGCGCGGCGCCAACGCCCGCGCCGTCCACCGCCACCTCACGAAGATCTTCGCCTGCGATTCCGAGGCCGCCATCCACGGCACCCCCCTTCCCGGCGGCGGCACGATCCGCCTGGCCGTGAACGACCTCCTCGTCCGCACCTCGAAGCCCCATCCGGCGATGCAGCGCTTCCTGAAGATCTTCCCCGACCTCGACAAGATCGACCACCGCATCCTCGCCTCCTGCCTCTACGCCTACGACAAGGCCCCCCGCCCGACGGTCCTCGTGACGAAGGACCTGAACATGCAGCTGAAGGCCCTCGTCCTCGGCATCCCGGCGGAGGACTACCTCACCGACAAGGTCGAGGCGAAGGACGTCGAGAGCTACGACCTGCCCCGCATCGAGGTCGGCGCGAACGAGCTCCAGCGTTTCGCGACGAACTGGACCCTCTCCCTCGGCAATCCCCGCACCTCCTCCCTCTGCCTGAACGAGTACGTCCTCCTCGCCGTGAACGAGAACAAGACGATGCCCGCCCGCTACTACGGGGACGGCACCTTCCAGCGTCTCAACGTCCCGGAGCGGATCCACATCCCGCGCGGCATCGACATCCGGCCGATGAACCTCGGCCAGCAGTGCCTCGTCGACGCCCTCCTCGACCCGAACATCTCCCTCGTCACCTGCTACGGCCAGGCCGGCACCGGCAAGACCTTGATGTCGATCGCCGCAGGCCTCAGCAAGGTCTACGAGGAAGCCTACGACGGCATCACCATCAGCCGCCCCGTCGTCCCGATGGGCGAGTCCGTCGGCTTCCTCCCCGGCTCCCTCGAGGAAAAGATGCGCCCCTGGCTCCAGTGCATCTACGACGCCCTCGAAGTCCTCCTCCCCGCCAACGCGCCGAAGTCGGCCCCCTTCGCCGGGAAGAAGCAGGCGAAGAAGAGCAAGAGCGCCGCGCAGGAAGCCGAGCAGCGGAAGGCCGCCATCGCGAAGGCCAACGGAAACGGCATGGCCGGGCCGGCGCTGAAGCCCTACGAGCGCCTCGTCGAGCAGGGCCTCCTCGAAATCGAGGCCCTCTGCTACATCCGCGGCCGCTCGATCCCTCGCCGCTTCTTCGTCCTCGACGAAGCGCAGCAGCTCACGCCGCTCGAGGCGAAGACGATCGTCACCCGCATGTCGAAGGGCTCGAAGCTCGTCATGGTCGGCGACCCCGCCCAGATCGACAACCCCTACGTCGACAGCCGCTCCAACGGCCTCGTCTACACCCGCACCCGGCTGAAGGGGGAACCGATCACGGCCCACGTCGCGCTGAACAAGGGCGAGCGGAGCGCCCTCGCCGAGATCGGCGCGCAGCGGATGTAAGCGGCAACCCAGCGCCCAACAAAAAACCCCGCCGAGTTGGCGGGGTTTTTTGTTGTCGGAAAAGGAAGGCTAGCGGATCGAGAAGAAGCTGAGCGACTTGCCCGCTTCAATCCCGGTCGAACGGCTGGGCAGGAGGTCCTTCGCCTTGGGCGTCGTCGCCGTGGCAGGCATCCATTTGGGGGCGACGAAAAGGAAGCCGATTACCCAGAGGATCAAGAAAGTCTTTGTTTTCATTATCAACCGCTGTCGTTAACAACGGTATGCTAATGAATGGAAAAAAGCAACAGGATTGTTTTTGTTTCTTAATTTAAAATCTAAGCAAAGTACTGTAGCCGATTTAGAGCCGAGGCTAACCGGGAGGCCACGCGAGAGGACGCCCCCCCAGCAGATGGAGATGCATGTGGGGGACCGTTTCCCCGCCATCGCCCCCATTGTTCATCACCAGCCGGAAGCCGGTCTCGGCGAAACCATTTTCCTTGGCCACCTTGGCGGCCGTGAGGAGAAGGTGACCGATCAAGGCCTCGTCCTCCTCCCCCGCCTCGGCGATCCGGGCGATCGCCTTTTTCGGGATCACGAGGATGTGGTGGGGCGCCTGGGGGCTGATGTCCCGGAAGGCGAGGACGCGGTCGTCCTCATAGATGATGTTCGCGGGAATCTCCCGGGCGATGATTTTTTCAAACAGGGTCGGCATAAGGAAAAGGGGTGAAGGATCGTTCTCAGGCGCAGGCATCCGGATCGACGCGGCCGAAGCAGAGCCGGTTCCCGTCGGGGTCGAGGACGCCGAAGTCGCGCATCTTGTACGGACGGTCGCCGGGCTCCATGTCGATCCGGGCGCCCTTCTTGCGGATCTCCGCGCAATAGTCGTCGACCTCGTCGCAGAAGATGAAGGCCGAGCCGCCGCCGACGGGGCGGTTCCCGACGTGGTGGGCGCAGAGATGGAGCGCCGCCTCCCCGTGCCGCACCCCGGCGTACTCGCCGAAGCGGAAATCCTCGGTGAAGCCGAGGACGTCGACGTAATACCTCAGGGCGGCATCGAGGTCGTTCACCTGCATCACGGGGGCGACGGAATAGGTCTTCATGATCGTTCCACCTTACCCCGCCTCGGCGCGGCGGGTCAAACGATGGCGAAGTCGAACGACCGCCGGGGATCGGAGGTCATGTACGTGCGGATGTAGGTGACGATCTGCTCGCTCAACGCGTCGCACGTCGTCCGCCATCGGGGGGCCTGGTCGAGGATCTTCACGCAGGGCCGAAGGTCGCCGCAGATGAGGCCGCGGACCTCCATGTCGACGACGTCGTCGAGCTTCTCCCGCAGGCGGAGATAGAAGAGGAGCTCGTAGGGGGCCGAGTCGGCGATCTCGGCGAGGGAGATCGCGAGGCGGGGGGCGATGAGGGCCGTCTTCCCGGCGATGTCGCCGAAGCCGACCTTCTCGACCGACTGGGCCAGCATCAGGTTCACCTGGGACGGGGTGATCGTGGCGGCGCAATACTCCTCCTCCAGGTAGGAGACGATGGCCCGGGCGATGTGGGCGGAGAGATCCCAGCGATCGTGCCCGGCGGCGCGGGAACCGCTGCTGAGGGACTCGGCGAGCCAATCCTCGGAGAGCGGGAGGAGACGATCCCCCTTCCACAGAACGTAAGGGAGACGCTGGGGAAGGGCGATCATGAGAGAGTCGGTCCTTCGTTAGAGGTCGAGCGATTCGACCGTGCTGACGAATTCCTTGATGTCCCGGAATTTCCGGTAGACGGAGGCGAAGCGGACGTAGGCCACTTCGTCGATTTCCCGAAGCTGGTGCATGATCCCCTCCCCGATGGCGGTGGTGGGAATCTCGTCGTTGTACTTGCGGCGGAGGTCCTCGACGATCGTGTCGACGGCCTTCTCGATGGTCTCGCGGTTCACGGGCCGCTTCTCGCACGCCTTTTCGAGGCCGCTCATCAGCTTGCGCCGGTCAAAGGGCTCGTAGCGGCCATCGCGCTTCTGGACGCGGAGATCCTCGCCCTCGACCTCTTCATAAGTCGTAAAACGGTAGCTGCAATCGATGCACTCCCGGCGACGGCGCACGGCCGCCCCGTCCTTTAGGGGGCGCGAATCGACCACCCGGTCTTGTTGGGAGCTACATTTGGGACACTTCATACCTTCGCGAAGAGGGTATCCACAACGGGTTGGGGTGTCAATGGGAAGACTAGGGTCTATTTATACATTCCGTTGGGGCTTGCCGGAAGGGCTTCGCCTCTTCCCCTAGGCGCAAGTGAGCAAATGTAGGAGCACACATAAGGAACGAGCCCCAACGGAATGTCTAAATAGACCCTAAACTAACGACCGAGTATCTTTTGCGCGGCGGCGTCGATCTCGAGGGCTTTCTCGATGGTCGGCGCGAGGACGCAGTAATGGCCCATTTTCCGGCCCGGACGGGCTTCGGCCTTGCCGTAGAGATGGAGGCGGAGGCCGGGGAGCGCCAGGAGGCGGTCCCACGCCGGTTCCTTGCCGTCCTTCCAGACATCGCCGAGGAGGTTCCGCATGATGACGGGGGAAAGGAGATCGGTCTCGCCGAGGGGGAGGCCGCAGACGGCGCGGAGCTGCTGCTCGAACTGCCCGGTGAGGCAGGCGTCGAAGGAGTAGTGGCCCGAGTTGTGGGGGCGCGGGGCCATCTCGTTGACCAGCACCTCCCCTTCCCGCGTCAGGAAGAACTCGACGGCGAGGAGGCCGACGAGGTCGAGCTGCTGCGCGATGGCAAGGGCGACGCGCTGGGCCTCGATCACGGCGGCGACGGGGAGCGGCGCGGGGACGACGCAGAGGTCGAGGATGTGGTGGCGGTGATCGTTGCGGGAGACGGGGAAGGTCTTCGCCTTGCCGTCGAGGCCCCGGGCGACGAGGACGGAGAGCTCGGCCTCACAGGTGATCCACCCCTCGACGATGCCCGCGCCGGTCCCGTGGGCCTTCCAGAGGGCGGCCAGGTCGCTCCCCTCCCGGATCGCCTGCTGGCCCTTGCCGTCGTAGCCGAAATCGACCGTCTTCAGCACCGACGGACGCCCGATCTTCCCGACCGCGGCGACGAAGGCGGCCTCGCTCTCGACGATGGCGTGGGGGACGACGGGGAAACCGTGCTGGACGAGGAATTCCTTCTCCCGGCGTCGGCTCTGGGCGGTGTGGAGGATGTGGCGGCCGGGCCGCAGGGGGACGATCTGCTCGAGCGGTTCGAGGACCGAGACGGGGATGTTCTCGAATTCGTAGGTGAGGACGTCGACTCCCCTCGCGAACTCGGCCAGCGCGGCGGCGTCCTCGTAGGGACGGTTCACCTCGAGGTCGGCGACCTGCCCGGCGGGGGCCGAGGGCGTCGGCTCGTAGATGTGGACGCCGTAGCCGAGCTTCCGGGCGCTGAGCGCGAGCATCCGGCCCAGCTGGCCGCCGCCGAGGATGCCGATGGTCTTGCCGGGGAGGATGGGGGCCGCAGTCATCGCCGAGGGAGCTAGAGCGTCTGATTCAGGACGAGGTCGGTCTGCTTCACGCGGAAGGCCTGCCACTTCCGGGCGAGGTCCTCGTCGTGGAGGGCGAGGATCGAGACGGCGAGGAGCGCGGCGTTCTTCGCGCCGGGAACGCCGACGGCGAGGGAGCCGACGGGGACGCCGTAGGGCATCTGGGCGATGGAGAGGAGGGAGTCGAGGCCCTTCAGCGCCTTGCTCTCGACGGGGACGCCGAGGACGGGAAGGCTGGTGAAGGCCGCCGCCATGCCGGGCAGGTGGGCCGCGCCGCCCGCGCCCGCGATGATGAGGTGGAGGCCGCGGGCCGTCGCCGACCCGGCGTACTGCATGAGCTTGTCGGGGGTGCGATGGGCCGAGACGATCTCGGTCTCGAAAGGAACGCCGAACTCCTCGAGGATCTTCGCCGTCTCGCTCATGGTCGTCCAATCGGAGGTGCTCCCCATGATGATGCCGACGACGGGAATTTGATTCTTGGGGGAGCCCTTTTTCTTGGGAGCCGCCTTTGCCTTGGAGAGGGTTTTCTTTGCCATAAAATAAAGGAAGTTAGAGGAGCGCCATCGCCGCCTTGAAGATCTCGTTCACCGGCCAGAGCCGCCCGATCCCCTCGTAGCCGCAGGCGAGGAGCCCCTTGTCGGGCCCGATCCAGCGGACGCCGCGCTGCGTCAGGGTCTTCACGTTCGCCGCGACGGCGGGATGCCGCCACATCTTGCCGTTCATTGCCGGGGCGAAGAGGATGGGGGTCTTCTCCGGCAGCGCGAGGAGGGCCGAGGAAAGGAGGTCCGGGGAGAGGCCCTGGGCCAGCAGGCCGATGTGATGGGCCGTGGCGGGCGCGACGAGGGCGAGGTCGGCATCGTCGGCCAAGCCGATGTGGGTGGGACGGAAGCCGCCCTCCTCCAGGCCGTCCTCGACGTAGGCGGGGCGCTTCGTGAGGCAGGAAAAGGCGAGCGGCGTGATGAAGCGGGAGCCTTCCTTCGTCAGGATGACGTCGACCTCGACCCCCTCCTTCGTCAGGAGGCTGGCGAGGTCGACGGCGCGGTAGGCCGAGATCGAGCCCGTCACGCCGAGGAGGATGCGCTTGGCCTTGCCCTTCATCTTCAGCTCTCGTCGAGGGTCAACCGGCGGCTGAGGTAACGCTCGGCCCGCATGATGGCGCGGAACTTCGTGAGGTCCTCCTCCATCGAGCCGCTGAGGATCGTGTACTTGAACTCCGACCACCGCTGCATTTCCTCCCGCCCGTTGGCGAGGCGGCGGATGATGCTCTCCTCGGTCTCGGTGCCGCGCTTGCGGAGGCGGCGTTCGAGTTCCTCGAAGGTCGGCGGCATGATGAAGACATCGACGAGGGAGGCGGCGATCTGGGGATCGGGATTCTTGCGGATGCTCTCGGCCCCCTGGGCGTCGATGTCGAGGAGGACGTCGGTGCCGGAGGCGATGGCGTCGAGGACGGTCTGCTTCAGCGTCCCGTAGTAGTTCCCGTGGACGTGGGCGTGCTCGATGAACCCCCCGGCGGCGACCTTCTCCTCGAAGTGCTCGCGGCTCAGGAAGTGGTAGTCCTCCCCGTCGATCTCGCCCGGGCGGGGGGCGCGGGTGGTGCAGGAGACCGAGTAGATGAAGTCCTTCGACTGGCGGAGGCTGTTGCAGAGCGTGCTCTTGCCGGTCCCCGAGGCCGCCGAGACGACGAAGAGGATGCCGTGGCGGCGGAAGGTCTTTTCGACTTCCCGGGGCGATTCGTTGGGGCTTGTTCCGCTCATTCGAAATTCTGGATTTGTTCCCTCACTTTTTCAAGAGCGCTCTTCAGGGCGACGACCTGATGGGCGATTTCGACGTCGTTCGCCTTCGATCCGATCGTGTTGATCTCCCGATTCAGTTCCTGGGCGAGGAAGTCGAGGGACCGTCCCGCCGCCTCGGCACCTTCAAGGAAGGCCCGGAACTGGGCGAAATGGCTCGAAAGGCGGGTCAGCTCCTCGGTGATGTCGCACCGGTCGGCATGGAGGACGACTTCCTTCGCCAGGCGCTCGTCGTTGTCGGCGAGGGTCAGCCCGAGGGCGGCGATCCGGACGCGGAGGGCGGCGGCGTAGGCGGTGACGACGTGGGGAGCCCGTTTCGCGATCTTTTTCACGATCGCCTCCATCTCCCGGATCCGCTTCAGGAGATCGGCGGCGAGGTGGTCCCCCTCGGCGAGGCGCATCCGGTCGAACGCCGCGAGGGCCCCCTTCGTCGTCTTTTCAAGGACGGCGAGCCACGCCTTCTGCGCCGTCTCGTCGGGCAGCGCCTCGGTCTCGGCGTCGAGGAAGATGCCGGGGCCGCGCATCACGAGATCGAGCGGCACCTCGGCCTTCAGCCCCATCTTCTTCCGCAGGGCGTCGAGTTCCTTGTGCCAGAGGAGGGCCGCCGCCTTGTCGAGGACCGGGGCCGCTCCCTTCTTCTTCCCGTCGGCCGAGGCGAAGCTGACCGAGAGGGTGACGCGGCCCCGGGCGATGGCCCCGGAGACCGCCTCCCGCAGCGGGGCCTCGGCGAAGGCGAGGAAGCGGGGGAGCGAGCAGACGACCTCGATCTGCTTCCGGTTGACCGACTGGAGTTCGACGACGATCCGGCGGCCGTCCGGGGCGGGGCCGCCGACGGCGCGGCCGTGTCCCGTCATGCTCTTCATGACCGGGCCGTCTTGACGCTTTTGGCTTCGCCGCTGATGCCGAGGTGCTTCGCCGCCTGCTGCACGTCCTTGTCGCCGCGCCCGGAGAGGTTGACGATGAGGATCTTCCCGTCGCCGAGGGCTCCGGCGATCTTCCGCGCGTGGGCGACGGCGTGGCTCGATTCGAGGGCGGGGATGATCCCCTCGGTCTCGGCGAGGAACTTGAAGGCCTCGAGGGCCTCCGCATCGGTCGCGAAGCCGTAGTCGACCCGGCCCGCGTCCCGGAGGAAGGCGTGCTCCGGCCCGACGGCGGCGTAGTCGAGACCGGCGGAGACCGAGTGGGTGAGATCGATCTGGCCGTCCTCGTTCTGGAGGACGTAGGTCCGGGTTCCCTGGAGGACGCCGAGGACGCCGCCCTGGAAACGGGCCGCGTGCCGTCCGGGCAAGATCCCGTCGCCCCCCGCCTCGACGCCGACGAGGCGGACTTCCCGGTCTTCGAGGAAGGGATGGAAGATCCCGATCGCGTTGCTCCCGCCGCCGACGCAGGCGACGATCACGTCGGGCAGGCGGCCTTCCTTGTCGAGGATCTGGCGGCGGGCCTCCTCGCCGATCACCCGCTGGAAGTCGCGGACGATCATCGGATAGGGATGGGAGCCGAGGGCCGAGCCGAGGATGTAGAAGGTGGTGTTGACGTTCGTCACCCAGTCCCGCATCGCCTCGCTGACCGCCTCCTTCAGCGTCTTCTGGCCCGCCGTGACGGGGACGACCGTCGCGCCGAGGGCCCGCATGCGGATGACGTTGAGGGCCTGCCGCTCCATGTCGACCTCCCCCATGTAGACGACGCACTCGAGGCCGAAGCGGGCGCAGACCGTCGCCGTGGCGACGCCGTGCTGGCCCGCGCCGGTCTCGGCAATGATCCGCTTCTTCCCCATGCGGATCGCAAGGAGGACCTGGCCGAGGGCGTTGTTGATCTTGTGCGCCCCGGTGTGGAGGAGGTCCTCCCGCTTGAGGTAGATGCGCGGCCCCTTGCCGCCGTTCTCCCGGGCGACTTCCTCGGTGAACCGCTCGGCGAAGTAGAGCGGCGAGGGCCGCCCGACATAATCCTTCAGGAGGCCGTCGAGCTCGCGCTGGAAAGAGGGGTCCCGCTTGATCTCCTCATAGGCCCGCGCGAGGTCCTGCAGCGGGGTCATCAGGGTTTCGGGGACGAACATCCCGCCGTACGCGCCGAAGTGGCCGGAGGCATTGGGAACGGAGGTCAGGCTGGGAGAGAGGCTGTCAGACATCGGGAAATAAAGCGTTCAATCTTGATCGGGTCCTTGATTCCGGGCGCGGATTCGACCCCGCTCGAAACATCGACGGCATAGGGTCGCACACGGGTAACGGCCTCGCCAACATTATCTGCCGTCAGTCCGCCGGAGAGGATGATCGGGACGTTCGAGACGTTTTCCATCCGGAACCCCTCGACGAGATTCCAGTCGAAGGTCTTTCCCGAGCCGCCGTGTTCGACGCACGGCGTATCGAGGAGGAAGGCCCCGGCCCCCGCCGTGGCATAGGCGGCCAGCCCCCTCGCCCCGCCCTCGAAGGGAAGATGGAGGGCCTTCACGAACCGATAGGGATGGGAACCCGCCTCCCGGATCTCGGCCATCAGCGCGGGGCTCTCCGCGCCGTGGAGCTGCCATTGGCTGAAGGGGGCGATCCCGGCGATCCGGCGCACCTCCTCCGCCGAGGGATTGACGACGACGGCGACCCGCTCCACGTAGGGCGGCACCGTCGCCAGGATCTCCGCCGCCCGCTCCGGCGAGACGTAGCGGGGGCTCTTCGGATAGAGGATGAAGCCGAGCGCATGGGCCCCCGAGGCGACCGCCGCGGCGGCGTCCTCCTCCCGCGTGATGCCGCAGATTTTGATCCGGATGCCCATCCGTCTAAGGTGACTCACCGCCCCGCGCCGTCAATTTTTAAAATCGCCGGGCGTGAGGCGGACGACGCCGTTGTAGAGCGCGTCCTCGCTCTGCTCGAAGGCGTTGTAGAGCGCGACGTACTGCTCGGTCCTCCGGGCGTCGGCCCAGGGACCGGCACCGGCACCGTCGGACTTCGCCGAGGCGAGGCCCTCGACGAAACGGCGGAAGGCCGCGACCGCATTGCTCCGCGTCTCCCAAAGCTGGTCGAAGGAGGCGATCGTCCCGGGCCGCCCCTGGACCGCGACCCACGCGTGGAACCGCTCCCACCCGATCGCGTCGGCCCCGTCGAAGGAGAGATAGGTGTCGAGGGCCGCCTTGGTGAGCCTCGCCTCGTCGACGTTCGTCGGCGGGGCGACGAGGGTGAGGGCCGGGTCCCGCCGCCCCTCCCCGGCGCGATCGAGGTTGCCGACCTGCCGGGCGAGGATCGAGGGCGTGTCGTTCCCGCCGGAGCTGATCCCCCCCTGCCGCAGGTAGAGGACCGAGAGGCCGATGACGAAGAAGGCGACGATCCCGAAGCCGATGCGAAGGATGGCGCGGAGGCTCATGGCGTCTCCCGGGAGGGGGTGATCATGGCCGCGGCCCACATCCGTCCCGTCTGCCCCTTCTCCGCCCGGTAGGAGTAATAGATCCCCAGCTCGGCGGCGGTGTTCCGCGCCGAGTCGTGGTAGGAGCCGACGCCGCCCCGCGCGGCCTGCCGGGCGATCTCCGAGGCGAAATCGACCTCGTAGTGGGGAGGCCGGATGCACGGCCCGAGGAAGACGAAGAGATCGGAGGGATCGGAGCCGAAGGCCTCGGCCATCGCCCGCAGGGTCTCGCCGACGATGTTCTTCTCGGTCCCCTTCTTGCCGGAATGGGCGACGGCGACCGCCCTCAGCCGCGTGTCGTAAAACCAGACCGGCCCGCAATCGGCGGCACGGACGGCGAGGACGACGCCCGGCTCCGAGGTCATCAGAGCGTCGACGGCGGGGACGACCTTCCCGATCTCCCCCGCCCCGACGCGGGCGACGAGGTTGCCGTGGGGCTGTTCCGCCTCGACGACGCCCCTCTCCTTCCAGCCGAGGGTCGCGATGGAGGGACGGAGAAGGGAGGGAAGCTCCCCGTCGGCGTGGCCGGGGGAACGGAGGGAGAAGGCGTGCTTCAACCCGAGCCGGGAGAGGGCCGTCAACTCAGGGTAGGTTTGCCAAGACAGCATAGCGCCTCCGGCAAAGCACCTACTTCTGGTTGACGCGCGAACAGTGGGCGAGGATGGTGCGGTAGATCCGCACCCAGGTCTTCATGTCGTCCTCGGTGAAGTCCTCGGAGAGGCCGAGGACCTTCGTGACGATGTTCGACTTGATCTTCTCGACGAGCTCGCGGCCCTTGTCGGTGATCTTCACGAGAACCTGGCGGCGGTCGGTCGGGTTGCCGAAACGCTCGACCAATCCGGCGGCGACGAGGCGGTCGACGAGGCCGGTGGTGGCGGGGGAAGTGTGTTCCATCAACTCGGCCAGGCGGGACATCGTGATGCCCGAGCTCTGGCTGAGGAAGCTGAGAAGCGTGTACTGCGGGATCGAGATGTTTCCCTGGCTCACCTGCGTCGAAAGGTCGACGAGGGAAATGCGCTGCAACTGCGTGATGCATTCGGCGAGTTCTTTCGCCAAGTCGACCACGGTCGCGGAGTAGGAAGCGGAGGGAGGTTGATTACTGGTCATGAACAATTAGCATAATAGCATTGTCCTGACAGATAATCAACAAATTCCTGTGTTCATTTACATCCTATAGAAAGCCGATCAACCCTCTCTCCATACGATACTTACAAAAAACAATCACTGGTCGATCAGACTTCCTGTCAGGGAAGGAGGCGGACGGAGAGAGAACTCGACCGGAGCGGGAGCGTCACCCCGTTGAATACGAAAACGATAGGGTTTCTGCTCTCCGATCTTCAACTCGGAGCTTCTCTGGTATTCGGTGAAGAACGTCGCGAGAGTCGCCGTCTCCCCGCTCAACGCCTTGCCGTTGAAGGCGACGATCCGGTCCCCGGCCCGCAGTCCGGCGAGTTGCGAACTCGATCCCTTCACCACCGCGAGGATCGTCACGAAGCCCTCCTTCTCCGCCAGCAGCAATCCCTCTGGCATCGCGAGGCGCTCGTCGGAATAGTCCTTCGCCCCCGGGGCCATGTAGACGACGCGGAGATCGATGAGGTTGATCAGGTCGAGCGAGGCGCGGAAGGAGGCGATATTCGGCCAGACGATCGTATGGGCCGATTTCAGCGCCGCCTCGACCTCGGGCGATCCGTAGATCGCCTTGGCATCCTTGGGGAGGCCGGAGCTGCGGGTGTAGGCCTGCTCCCGCTGCTCGTCGCTCCCCATGATGCGGACCGGGGCCTCGGTCGGCACCGGCTTCACATAGAAGATGCGAACGATCGAGCCCGCGGGAACCGTCCGCGTCGACGAGAGGGCGAAGGAGTAGAGCGTCTTCACCCCCTCCTCGGTATCGGCCCACGGCAGCGCCTCGGTGAAGGGGGGGATCGTCTCGATGTTGATGCTCCGCGCCTGCACGTCGCGCTTCGGCGGGGGCGAATCGGATTGCGGGGCGGCCGGGGATTCCTGCCCCGCCGCCCGATCGGCGAGACCGACGATCGAAAAGAGGAGAAGGACGATCGCGCCGCGCTGACAAAAAGAAGAAGCCACGCTTCCTTTCTAGGGCGCACATCGGCACGCCGCAAAACTTTTCACGCTCCGCCGCATTTTGGGATAGCCGGGCGTTCTTTTTTGGACAAACCTGAAGCCCGGCGGGCGTCGATTTCCGATGGGAACGGCAACCCGATGCAGGAACGCGGGAACCTGGGAAGCAACCTCAAATATCCCTTTTGGAAAACAGACGACATGCCGGAATTAAGACGGGATCCACTGGTCGGGCGCTGGGTAGTTTTTTCGCCTGAACGGAAACAGCGTCCTCAGGACTTCCACCTCCAGAACGGCGCGCTGCCCGAACTCGGGGCCTTCACCTGGGGCAACGAGCACCTCACCCCGCCCGAAGTCTACGCCACCCGTCCCGAAGGCGCCGCCCACGGCCCCAACGGCCCCGGCTGGCAGGTCCGCGTCGTCCCGAACCGCTTCCCCGCCCTCCGCATCGAGGGGGACCTGATGCCCGAAGGCGACGGCATCTACGACCGGATGAACGGCATCGGGGCCCACGAGGTGATCATCGAGACCGCCGATGCCGCCCTCGCCCTGGAGGACCAGCCGGTCGAGGCGATCTCGGGGATCCTCAAGGCCTACCGGAGCCGCATCGTCGATCTCAGCCGGGACAGCCGCTTCCGCTCGATCCTCATCTTCAAGAACGTCGGCCCGATGGCGGGGGCCTCGCTCCGGCACGCCCACTCGCAGCTGATCGCCCTCCCCGTCGTCCCCCGCATGCTGCAGGACCGCCTCACCGCGGCGCGCGCCCACTACGCCTCGAAGGAGCGGAACCTCTTCGACGACCTCATCCGCGCCGAGCGGAAGGAAGGGAAGCGGGTCGTCCACGAGAACAACGGCTTCGTCGCGTTCTGCCCCTACGCCAGCCGGTTCCCCTTCGAGCTCTGCCTCCTCCCCCGCCGCCAGAACCCCCACTTCCACCACAGCACCGACAGCGAGCTCGACCTCGCCGCCGAATCGCTGAAGCAGATCCTCCAGCGCCTCGCCAAGGGCGTCGGGAAGCCTGATTACAACCTCATCCTCCACACCGCCCCCTTCGTCCGGGAGGCCTCCGAGGAAGCCCGGCTGGAGCTCGACTTCCGCTGGCACATCGAGGTCCTCCCCCGCCTCACCGGCATCGCCGGGTTCGAGTTCGGCACCGGCTTCTTCATCAACAGCACGCTGCCCGAGGAGGCCGCCCAGTTCCTCCGCGCGGTGAAGATCTAGTCCCCCCCTTTCAACAGGAGCCCCAAGACCATGAACGTCGTCATCCTCTGGCACATGCACCAGCCGTATTACGTGAATCCGGTGACGAAGACGGCGATGATGCCGTGGGTCCGCCTCCATTCGGTGAAGGGGTACCTCGACATGGTCGACCTCCTCGACAGCGCCCCCGGCGTGAAGGTGAACTTCAACTTCACCCCGGTCCTCGTGAAGCAGATCGAGGAGTTCGTCGAGGGAAGCGTCACCGACCTCTGGGAAGACTGGAGCCGGAAACCGGCCGCCGAGCTCAACGACGAGGAAAAGCGCCGCATCCTGGAGAACTTCTTCAAGATCAATTGGGAAAACCTCATCCATCCCTTCCCCCGCTACGCGGAGCTCCTCGCCCTCCGCGGGGCGAACTGGAACAGCCACACCCTCGACACCGCCCTCCGCGCCTACTCGACCGCCGATTACCGCGACCTCCAGACCTGGTACAACCTCGCCTGGTGCGGCTTCTCCGCCGAGAAGCGGTTCCCCCTCCTCGCCGCATTGAAGAAGCAGGGCCGCCACTTCACCGAGGAGCAGAAGAACGCCGTCCTCGACATCCACCGGGAGATCCTCGCCCTCATCCTCCCCCTCTACCGCGATGCCGCCGCGAAGGGCCGCGCCGAGATCACGACGACGCCGTTCTTCCACCCCATCATGCCGCTGGTCTACGACACGAACCTGGCCCGGCGCTGCATGCCCCACTCCCCCCTTCCCAACCAGTTCTCCGCGCCGGAGGACGTCGCCGCCCACCTCCGCCTCGCGCAGGAGCAGCACACCCGGGCCTTCGGCGCGCCCGCCCGCGGTCTCTGGCCCTCCGAGGGCTCGATCGCGCCCGAGCTGATCCCCCTCTTCCAGCAGGCCGGGATCGAATACTTCTGCACCGACGAGGGGAACCTCTTCCGCAGCCTGGAGCAGGACCCCCATTGGCGCGGCCACCGGGTCGACCACCTGGAGCTTTTCCAGGGCTGGTCGGTCGTCCACGACGGGGCCCGCTGCAACGCCCTCTTCCGCGAGCGGCCCCTCTCCGACTTCGTCGGCTTCAACGCGGCGAAGGGAAGCGCCGACCAGTCGTCCAACTACCTCCTCCATCACCTGGAGCATCTTGCCACCGTCCGCACCGCCCCCCACCACGCCGTCCTCATCGCCCTCGACGGGGAGAACGCCTGGGAATCGTTCCGCGACGGCGGCGAGGCCTTCCTGAGCCTCTTCTACCAGAAGCTCGAGAAAAGCCCCGCGCTCCGGACCGTCCGCCTCGGCGAGTACTTCGACGCCCACAAGCCCCAGGTCGAGATCAGCCGCCTCCACACCGGCTCGTGGATCGGGAGCGACTTCGACATCTGGATCGGCGACCCCGAGGAGAACAAGGGCTGGGAATGGATCGGCAAGACCCGCGCCTTCCTCGTCCAGACCCTCGCGAAATCGGGCGCCTCCTTCACGAAGGAACAGGTCGAGGCCGCGTGGTGGGCCATCTATGCCGCCGAGGGGAGCGACTGGTTCTGGTGGTACGGCCCCGACTTCACCACCGATTGCGACTTCCTCTTCGACGACCTCTTCCGCACCCACCTCCAGAACGTCTACCGCATCCTCGGCTTCGAGCCCCCGGCCTACCTCGAGGTGCCGATCTGCCTCCCGACGGCCGAGATCACCTACACCCGCCCCCGCCTCGCGATCCGTCCGGCGGTGACGGGCCGCCTGGAGACCTTCTTCGACTGGATCGGCTCCGGCCACCTCGACCTCAGCCGCCAGCAGACCGCCATGTTCCAGGCCGACCGCATCGGCCAGGCCCTCTACTACGGCTTCGACGAGAAGACCTTCACCCTCCGCCTCGATCTCCTCGCCCCGCCCCACGGCATCGAGATCCACTTCCTCCAGCCGACCGACATCCGCATCACCCTCTCCCGCCTCAGCAACGAGTGGGTCTCCACCTCCTCCCGCAGCGACGACCACATCACCTTCAATCCCCTCTCCCTTCCCACGGGGAAGACGATCGCCGCCGCGTGGGACGACTTCTTCGTCGCCTCGATCCCGACTTCGATCCTCGACTGGAAGCCCGGCACCACCGTCTCCTTCTTCGTCCACATCCTCGAAGGGGAGATGATCCGCGAACGCTATCCCGAACGGGGCCTGATCGAGTTCCCCGCCCCCGGCCCCGACTTCGCCGCCAGCCAGTGGTTCGTCTGATCGACGCACTCCCGGCTACCCTTTCCCCCTTCCATGCCTACCGCCGTGAAAAAAGTGACCCTCGCCTGGGCCGTCCATTTCCACCAGCCTCCAGGGAACTTCCGCGAGGTGCTCGAAACCTACGCCTCCCGCACCTGCACCCCCTTCCTCGCCATGCTGGCGCGGCACCCGCAGATCCGGCTCTCCCTCCACTTCTCCGGCGTCCTCCTGAAATACCTGAAGGAACACCGGCCCGACCTCATCGCCACCCTCGGCGAGCTCGTCCGCCGGAACCAGGTGGAACTCCTCGGCGGCGGCTTCTACGAGCCGATCTGGAGCCTCATCCCCCCCGCCGACGCCGTCGCCCAGCTCCGCAAGATGAGCGACTGGGTCCAGGACGAATTCGCCTGCATCCCCAAGGGGGCCTGGCTCCCCGAGTCGGTCTGGGAACCGCGCTTCGTCGAGATCCTCCATCAGGCCGGATATGAATACGCCCTCCTCGAGGACACCCTCTTCGAGGCCGTCGGCTGGAAGCGGGCCCAGCTCTTCCGGGGCTTCTCCGTCCCCCACCTGAACAACCGCACCGTCCTCTTCCCCTACCACCGCATCTGGTCCCGCCAGATCCCGACCGAGGGCGTCCGCGAGATCAAGGCCGCCTTCAACCAGCTCAGCAACCGCCCCGACGAGCAGATCGTCACCCTCGCCCAATCGGGCGACCTCTACGCCGCCGAGAGCATCCACAGCGGCGGCCACGGCCACGCCGCCCCGCGCCACCTCCCCGTCTACGGCAGCGAGGGGACGATCGGCGCGTTCGAGGAATGGCTCCTCTACCTCGAAAGCGAGCGCCACTGGATCGAGATGGCCCACTTCGGCGAGGTCGCCCGCCGCCGCTGGCCCGTCGCCGCCCCCGCCAGCGGGGCCGCCGAGGGCCTCGAGGCCTGCGTCCTGAACACCGTCGCCCGGCGGGAGTACGACGCCGCCCGCGCCGAGCTCCAGAAACGCTTCGACGGGGACCGCTTCGTCAATTACTTCCGCGGCGGGAACTGGGCGGGCTTCCTCGGCAAGTACGCCGAGGCCCGCCTCATGCTCCACCGCCTCCTCTGGCTCCGGGGCGAGGTCGACAAGCTCCCCCCCGGCCAGGTCAAGGCCCGCGCCACCGCCCTGGAAGCCCTCCTCTGCGCCGAGGAACACACCACCTTCTGGCACGCCCGCACCGGCGGCGTCTACGCGAACTACCTCCGGGACGCCGTCTACCAACGCCTCCTGGAGGCCGAGAAGGCCCTCCACAGCCAGGACCGCAAGGAGACACCGAAGGAAAACCAGGTCGACTACGACGGCGACGGCCACGACGAGGTCCTCCTGCGGAGCCGGGACGCCTCGGCCCTCGTCATCCCCCAATACGGCGGGAGCCTCTGCGAGTACGCCTTCCTCCCGACGGCCTACAACCTCGCCAACACCTTCCGGCGCCGGGTCGAGGTCTACCACGACACCACCCGCATCGAGACCCAGATCGAGGACTGGTACGAGCGCCGCCTCTTCCAGGACCACTTCGTCCCGACGAACACTGCCCCCTCCGCGTTCAAGAACAACACCTTCGTCGAGCACGGCGACTTCGTGAACCAGCCCTACGAGATCGTCCAGACCGAGAACGACCGCAACGCCAGCATGGTCGTCCTCGAGCGGCAGGGCGGCCTCTACTTCGGCCGGGAACGGCGGGCCCTTACTTGCCGGAAGGTCTTCAAGATGGAGAACCCGGGCCGACTCACCGTCGATTACACCCTGACGAACAAGGGCGACCTGCCGACCGATCTCTTCTTCGTCAGCGAGGTCAACTACACCTGCCTCTCCGGCGACTCCCCGGAGCGCCTCATCCAGGTCGGGAACCAGCCCTTCATCTGCGGGGCCGACTTCGCCATCCCGAAACCCGAGGGCTGGACCATCTCCGATACCAGCCGGAAGCTCCTCTGGAAGTGGACCGTCACCCCCGGGGCCGATCTCTGGCATCACCCCATCCACACCGCCCGCTCCCCCCTCCCCCACGCCCCGGGCGAAGGACTCCCCCGGACCGAGTGGGATTACCAGGGTTCCGCCTTCCAGATCGTCTGGCCCCTCCGGCTGAAGCAGAAAGAGGAAGCCTCCTTCCGCATCGTCTGCGAATTCCTTCCGGTCCCCTAGTCAAACGGGGAAAAGGGCGTAAATTACGGGGTTGATGACCTTGGTGAATATTGCTCTAATCCGGAACCCCAACTTTTTTTCATGAAGAAAACCACGCTGATCGCCCTCGCCCTCGCGGCACCCTCCCTCTTCCTCGCCGCCTGCGGCGACAAGACCAACGTCCAATACCAGGATCAAGGCACGACGCCGACGACCTCCGGCCAGCCCCAGCCCGGCAACGCCGCGGCCGACGCCAGCGCCCCCGCCGACAGCTCCTCCGCCAATTACAAGCCGTGGACCCCGAACAGCTCCGCCCCCGCCCCCACCGCGGCGGCGAGCGCCTCGGCCGCCAAGTATCCCGCCGGCATCCCCGTCCCGAACAAGAAGGGCTACGTCCGCAGCCCCTACGCCGAGCACGCCGGCCTCGTCGACGTCCAGGGCTTCCCCTCGGGCACGCAGGTCAAGTGCCCCTACACCGGCAAGATCTTCATCGTTCCCTAGAGAACTTCAGAGGGGGACTGCCCCCCTCCGACTCCCCCCAAGCGCGGGGGCACGTCCGGGCAATCGGACGTACAAAAAAAGAGGCGGATTACTCCGCCTCTTTTTTTGTGCCTGGATGCTTCCGGGCTCTTAGACCATCGCGTGGACGCCTCGCACGGCCTCGACGAAGGAATGGATCTTCGCGTGATCCTTGAACCCGCTTGCGTTCTTCAACCCCGTGTTCACGTCGACCCCGTAGGGCCGGACGGCGGCGATCCCGTCGGCGACGTTCTCCGGGGTCAATCCCCCGGCGAGGATGATCGGAATCGGATAGCGGGCCTTGATCCGGCTGCTGATCTCCCAATCGTGGACGAGGCCGGTACCGCCGATCTGGTTCGTCTCCGCATTGAGGCTGTCGAGGACGAAGGCATCGACGAAGGCAACGTACGGCAGGCCGTATTCGACACAGGCCTCGTCGACGACGTGGAACGACTTGATGATCTTCAGCCGGGGCCGCCACTCGCGGAGGCGGATGATCTCGGCCGGGGTGATCTCCCCGTGGAGCTGGACGGTGTCGGCCCCGGTCATCTCCAGCGTGTCGAGGACCTCGTCGGCCGTCAGGAGGTGGGTGACGAGGACCGTGTTCACCAGCGGCGGGAGCTTCGCGATGATCGACCCCGCCGCCTCGGCCGTCAGGAAATCGGGACTCGCATGGCGCTGCCCGACGAGGAAGCCGATCGAGTCGGCCCCCCAGCGAATCGCCGAGAACGCATCCTCCACACGGGTGATCCCGCAAATTTTGATCCGAGTCATTCGTCTCTCCGCGTCCCTGCTTCGATGAACAGGGGGAACCTAATCCCCATCCCCGTCGCCATGCCCGCCGGCCCCGCCGCCGCCATTGGTCCCGCTGGCCTTGCGCGCCCGGCAGATACCCCGCTGCGAATTCTGGATGAAGGTGACGAGCTTCTCGATCTCGCCGCCGTGGAGTTCCTTCTGGATCGCCTCTAGCGCCTGGCTGATGTTCATCCCGCTCCGGTAAAGGAACTTGTACGCGCGGGTCAGGTTCAGCCGCACGTCCTGCCCGAGGCCCGCCCGGCGCATCCCGATCCGGTTCAGGCCGGAGACCTCGTTCACCTCGCACCCCATGAAGTAGGGGGGCAGATCCTTCCCGAGGGCGCTCCGGCCCCGGATGATCGCCAGTTCCCCGATGCGGACGAACTGGTGGACGACGGCGCCGCCGCCGAGGAACGCCTTGTCCTCGACCTCGACGTAGCCGCCGAGGAGGACGTTGTTCACGATGATGACCTGGCTGCCGATGTGGCAATTATGGGCGACGTGGGCGCCGACCATGAGGAAATTCCCGTCGCCGAGGCGGGTCTCGGTCCCATCCTTCGTGCCGCGATGGATCGTGACGTATTCCCGGATGATGTTCTTGTCCCCGATGACGACGCGGCTCGGCTCGTTCTTGAAGGCCGTGTCCTGCGGCTCCGCGCCGATGATCGCGCCGTAGCCGATCTGGTTCCCCTTCCCGAGGACCGCCCCGCCCGTGATGACGGCATGGGCGCGGATCTCGCAATCGTCGCCGACGACGCAGCTGTCGTCGATCTGGGCGCCGGGGCCGACCCGGACGTTGTTCCCCAGCTGGGCATGGGGGGAGATGCTGGCGGTGGGATGGATGAGGGGGGAAGGCATGGCGGTCGGAAAAGCTTCACTCAATCCATACAGCCCCGAAGGAAATTAGGGAATTATAAAAGCCCCTGTTCCTGAAAACTGAAATAGAGCGTTTCGCCCCCCGGACCGGCCCCGCCGAGGATGACATGGTCGAGCAGGGGGATGCCGATCACCTGGGCCGCCTCGAAGAACTGCCTGGTAACCTGTCGGTCGGCCACCGAAGGCTTCGGATCGCCCGAGGGATGGTTGTGCACCAGGATCACCGCCGCCGCATTCCGGGCGATGGCGGCGCGGAACCCCTCGCGGGGATGCAGCAGCGACTCGTCGAGGAGTCCCTTGGAGACCTCCTCGACGGCGAGGATGCGGTGCTTCTTGTCGAGGAGGACGACGCGGATGCTCTCGTGGCCGAGGAGCCGCATCTCGTCCCCCAGCAGGGCGACGATGTCGGAGGAAGTCGCCACCGGGCGGGCCTCCACCTGGGACCGGCTGAACCGAGCCCCGAGACCGAAGGCGGCGACGAGCTGGAGCGCCTTCGCGGGGCCGACCCCCTTCACCTTCGCCAACTCGGCGACCCCGGCGCGAGCCAGGGCCTCCAGGCTCCCGAACCGCTCGATCAATTCCTCGGCCACCCGCAAGGCCGAGGCCCCTTCCCGCCCCGTCCGCAGCAGGATCGCGATCAGCTCCGCGCTCTTCAGCGCCGACGGCCCGTGCGCCTGAAGCCGCTCCCGGGGGCGATCCTCCCCCGGCATGTCGTGAATCGTGCCGCTCATAGGCTCGCGGTGGGGTTCAACCTTTCGTCAGGTAAGGCTCGATCCGCCGCTGGAGGCCCGGAGGAATCCGCGCCGTGACGGCGATCTCGTCCCCCTCGTAGGAGATCTCCTCGACGCTCCCCTCGCGGTGGAGTTCGGCGACGAGGCTCGTCTCGTTGTGCGGGACGAGAAGATGGACCCGCTGCCGCCGCGCGGCGAGGCGGTCGGAGATCGCCCGGAGGAGGCCGTCGATCCCCTCCCCGGTTTCGGCCGAGATCGCGACGCTCGAGGCGTGGAAGTCGAGGACGCGGGCGACCGTCTCCGGGGCGACCCTGTCGGTCTTGTTGAAGACGACCAGGGCCGGTTTCTCGTGCGCCCCGATCTGGCTGAGGACCTCCTGGACGGCGACGATCTGGTTGTCGTACTGCGGGTGGCTGAGGTCGACGATGTGGAGGAGGAGGTCGGCCTCGCAGACCTCCTCCAGGGTCGCCTTGAAGGCCTCGACGAGGTCGTGGGGGAGCTTCTTGATGAAGCCGACGGTGTCGGTGAAGAGCGCCCGCTGCTTCTCGGGAAGGTCGACGACGCGGGTCGTCGGGTCGAGCGTCGCGAAGAGCTTGTCCTCGGCCAGGACCTCGGCCCGGGTCAGGTGGTTGAAGAGGGTCGACTTCCCCGCGTTCGTGTAGCCGACGAGGGAGACGACCGGCCAGTTGTGCCGGGAGCGCCCCTGCCGCTGCGTCGCCCGGTGCTGGCGGACGGCCTCGAGGTCGCGGGAGATCTTGGCGATCTTCTCCTGCACGCGGCGGCGGTCGACCTCGAGCTGCGTCTCGCCCGGCCCCCGGGTCCCGATCCCGCCCGTCTGGCGGGAAAGGTGGGTCCACATGCGGGTGAGGCGCGGGAGGAGGTAGTTGAGCTGGGCCAGCTCGATCTGGAGCTTGCCCTCCTTCGTCTTCGCGCGGAAGGCGAAGATATCGAGGATGATCTGGGTCCGGTCGATGATCTTCCGTTTGACGACGTTGGAGAGATTGCGGCTCTGCGCGGGGGAGAGCTCGTCGTCGAAGATCACCGAGTGGATCTCCTCCTCCTCGCACGTCGCGGCGACCTCCTCGGCCTTCCCCTTGCCGATGTAATAGGGGGCCGTCGGGCGGGGGAGACGCTGGATGACGGAGCGGACCACGTCGCCGCCCGCCGTCCCCACGAGGGAGGCGAGCTCGTCGAGGGAATCGACCTGGTCGGCGTGGCTGTCCCCGTCCCGCTCGAGGGCGACGAGCATGCTCCGCTCCTTGCCCGCTTCCTGGGCCTTCTTGACCTTCGGGACTAGCATGAGGGAACCTGCAGGGCGGCGCGCACGCGCCAGGCCGTCTCGTCACTACTCTTGAAAGGGGGGATCATCAACGTCTCCACATTGGATTCCCGGCGGAACCATGTCAATTGGCGCTTCGCGTATTGCCGCGTCGCGTCGACGATCTCCTGCCGGACGGCGGGAAGCGCCACGGGCGATCCGCCCCGCTCCAGCCAGCCGGCGAGGAGGGAGTACCCGATGGCGGCGCAATCGGCCAGCGAGCCGGGCCCGCCCTCGTCCAGGAGCCGCCGCACCTCGTCGATCCATCCCTCTGCGACCATCTTCTCCACGCGCAGGGCGATCCGCTCCCGCAATTCGTCCCGCTCCCGCCGGAGCAGGAAGGCGCGGAACGTCCCGGGAGGCAGGAGGGGGGAAGTCGGCTTCTTTTTCTGCCATTCGCGCAGGGGCACCCCCGTCGCCACCAGCACCTCGAGCGCCCGCTGGACGCGGCGGGGATTCTGCCAATCGAAGGACGCCTCCTTCTCCTGCCCCGGATCGAGGGAACGGAGCCGCGCCGTCAGCTCGGCCAGGCGAAGGGCCGCCAGTTCGGCCCGCAGGGCCAGGGGCGCCGGAGGAGCCTCGCTCAACCCCTGCGTCAACGCGCGGAAATAGAGCCCCGTCCCGCCGACGACGTAGAGGGGGCGGCCCCTGCTCTTCTCGATGAACGCCGCCGCCGCCTCGACATACCGGGCGACGTCGGCCTGATCCCGCCAGGAAAAGAGGTCGAGGCCGCCGTGGGGGATCCGGGCCTGCTCGGCGGCGGTCGGCTTCCCGGTCCCGATGTCGAGGCCCCGGTAGACCTGCATCGAATCGAGGGAGAGGATCGCCCCCTTGTCCTCGGCGGCCAGCCGCAGGGCCACCTCGCTCTTGCCGACGCCGGTCGGCCCCAGCAGGAAAACAATCATCCGGTCGGCTCCGACCAATCGGGAGCCCCCGTCCGGCGGACGAAGCGCCGCGCCGATTCCCGCAGCACCGGGCCGAGCTCGGCCTCGGGATCGGGCCGGACGAACTTCGGGCGGAACCACGGGAAGAGGCCGAGGTAATCGTGGACGACGAGGATCTGCCCGTCGCACTGATCGCCGGAACCGATGCCGATCGTCGGCACCGGGATCGCCCGCGTGATCCGTTCCGCCACCGCAGGGACGACCAGTTCCAGCACAATCGCCGAGGCCCCGGCCACCGCCAACGCCTTCGCGTCGTCCTCGATCCGGGCCGCCTCGTCGTCGGTCTTCCCCTTCACGTGATAGCCCCCCTCCTCCTTCACCGACTGGGGGAGCATCCCGAGGTGGCCGACGAAGGGAATCCCCGCCTTGAGGATCGCCTCGATCTGGGGAAGGAAGGCCCGCCCGCCCTCCAGCTTCACCGCGTGGGCTCCCGCCGCCTGGAGGGCCTTCGCCGCCGTCACCGCATGCTCGGCCGTCTCGTAGCTCTTGTAGGGCAGGTCGGCGACCACCGTCGCGCGGCCCCGCACCGCCGCGCCGCGCGCCACGGCCCGCGTATGGTGGACCATGTCGGCCAGGGTCACCCGCGTCGTGTCCTCGTAGCCGAGGACGACCATGCCGAGGGAATCGCCGACGAGGAGGAGCCGCACGCCACCCTCGTCGAGGAGCCGCGCCGTCGGATAATCGTAGCAGGTCAGCGAGGCGATCTTCTCGCCCTTCTGCTTCGCCTCGAGGAGCCACGCCGTCTTGTTCACGCTCTTGTCGCTCATAAAGAAGAATAGGAAAAAACCAGTCTTTAATCTTTCAGGTCGCCCAGGATCTCCCCCACCGTCCGGGTCTCTCCGGGAAAGATAAGGCCGGGAACGATCGCCGCAAGCGGTTCCATCACGAAACGGCGTCCCTTCATGCGGGGATGGGGGATGACCAGCCCCGCCTCGTCGATCGTCCGGTCGCCGAAATAGAGGATATCGAGGTCGATCGCGCGGGGGGCGTTCCGTTCCTTCTCCCCTCCCTCCCTCCCTCGCCCCTCGCTCCGTTCGTGCTCATGGAGGCGGGCCAGAAGTTCCCCCGGCGACCCGGCGAAGTCGATCTCCGCCGCCGCATTGAGGAACCCCCCGGAGCCGGGAGGGCAATCGACCGGGGCCGTCTCGTAGACGGGGGAGCAGAGGCAATGCCCCGGCGAGAGGCGGGCCAGAAAGGCGAACGCCCGGGCGACGGCGGCGGCGCGATCCCCCAGGTTCGATCCAATGGCAATTCCGGCTTTCAAGGAAACGACGATGGAGGAGCCCGAAGAGGGGATCAAGAACAAGAATTTTTAATTGATGGAGAACGACTTATAAAACACCATGAAACGTTCGAGGTCATTTAGAGTCTATATTATGTAAGATATGAAACACCCTGCGCCCTCCGCGGCGTTAGTTGACTCGCGCCGCATCCCTCTCCTCACCCTCGTCGCCCTCGTCGGCGGCGGCATCCTTCTCTTCGCGCCCTTGTCGAAGGCCCACGCCGGGCTCTTCACCGACGAGACCGCAAAGGCCAAGGAAGAGATGGCCCCCGTCGCCGATTCGACCCTCACCCGGGCCTCGGCGAACCTCGACCAGATCGAGGCCGACATCACCGCCGCCGAGAAGAACCTCCGCCAGGGCGTCGCCGCCCAAAGCTCGGCCGACGTCGACATCGCCTCCTACACCTCGGCCCAAACCGGGCTCCAGAAGCGCCTCGACGACGTCTCCGCCGACCTCGCCGCCATCGACAAGAAGCAGTCCTACCTCCAGGGCAGCCACAAGCTCGACGAAAAGACCGATCTCCTCACCCAGGCCCAGCGGGAGAAAGTCGGACTCCTCCAGGGCCGACGCCAGTCCGATCTCTCCCGCCTCGGCAGCATGGAGGCGATGATCAAGATGGCCTCGACCCACAAGGACGAGCTGGCCAAGGCCGAGCGCCGCAGCGCCACCCACGCCCAGGCCCTCGCCGACGCCCAGGCGAGCCAGGCCGCCGCGACCGCCTCCGGCGCCCATACGAACCAGGCCGCCGACTACTCCTCGGCGACCGTCGCCGTCGCCGAGCCCCAGCCGGCGCCGCAGCCCGCCCCGCCGACGACCGTCATCGTCCAGGACAGCTACTCCCCGCCGGTTTACTACTACAACGGGTATAACCCCTATTATCCCCCGCCTTATTACTATTACGGGCGGCCCGGCTACTACTACGGCCCCAGCGTCGGCCTCGACTTCCGGTTCGGCGGCGGCGGCCACCATCATCATTGATCGTCCGCGTCCCGACGAAAAAGGGGAGGGCTTCGGCCCTCCCCTTTTTTCGCGTCGGGAGAACCGTTATTTGAACGACCCTTCCTTCACCATCACCCCGTCGTTCAGGAACGAGATCTTCACCTCGGCCCCGCCCGCCTTGTAATAATAAGTCGTCGCCCGGATGCCGAGCGTCTCGCTCGTCTCGATGCTCGCGGGCTTCCCCAGGAGGGCCTCCACCTCGGAGGCGCTCATTCCCGTCTTTACCTTCGTCAGGTTCTCATTCGTCAGCTTCGACGAGCAGGCGGTCAGGGAGAGCGCCACGACCAACGCGAAACCGAAAAGGGGGAGGAGGACCGTTTTTTTCATTCCTTCCATTCTTTCATACCGGGAGGAAAAGTGCAAAGATCCCAGTCCTCCATGGAAAAGCACATCCTCTTCATCTGCACCGGCAACTACTACCGCAGCCGCTTCTCCGAAGCCGTCTTCAACTTCCTCGCCTCCCGGAAGAACCTCCCCTGGCGGGCCTTTTCCCGAGGCCTCATGATCCACCTCGTCAGCGGCCCCCTCTCCTCCCACACCGTGAAAGCCCTCACCGTCCGGGGCATCAGCCCCCTCTTCACCGCCCCCGACCGCCAGGCCCTCACCCGCGCCGACCTGGAGCGGGCCGCCCTCGTCATCGCCCTGAAACGGGACGAGCACCTCGCCATGATGACGGAGCAATTCCCCGACTGGGCCGACAAGATCACCTACTGGGACATCCACGACCTCGACTTCGCCACCCCCGAGGAGGCCCTCCCCCTCATCGAGCGGAAAATCTTCGCCCTCATCGACGAGGCCGCCGCCGGGAAACTGGCCCCGTCCGAGTCCTGAACCCGGCCCAGCCGCCTCAATTCCGCATCGACAATTCGGCCCTCCCGCCCCACATTCCCCCTTCCCCCTCCTATGCTTTCCGCCACCGATCTCGCCAACCCCGAAGTCGCCAACCTCGTCCCCTACGAACCGGGCAAGCCGATCGACGACGTCGCCCGGGAACTCGGCCTCGAGCCGGGCTCCATCATCAAGCTCGCCTCGAACGAGAACCCCATCGGGCCCTCGCCCAAGGCGCTGGAGGCGATCCGCAACACCCTCCCCTCCCTCCACTTCTACCCCGACGGCGCGGGCTACCACCTCCGCAACGGCATCGCGGGCGTCTTCGGCCTCGAGCTGAAGAACGTCGTCCTCGGCAACGGCTCCAACGAGATCATCGAGCTCGCCTACCACTCCTTCACCCGCCCCGGCCAGCACGAGATCGTCACCTCGGAGAACGCCTTCGCCGTCTACGAGCTGATGGCGCAGCTCTTCGGCGTCGGCTGCACGAAGGTGAAGGAGAAGGACGGCTTCCACCAGGACCTCGACGCGATCCTCGCGGCGATCACCCCGAAGACCCGCCTCGTCTTCGTCGCCTCGCCGAACAACCCGACCGGCACCCGCATCCCGAACGACGCCCTCGACCGCTTCCTCGACGCCCTCCCCGACCACGTCGTCGCCGTCATCGACGAGGCCTACTACGAATTTTTGGATAACCCGCCCGACACCCTCCGCGCCGTCCGCGAGGGGAAGAAGGTCATCCTCATGCGGACCTTCTCGAAGATCCAGGGCCTCGCCGGCCTCCGCATCGGCTACGCCCTGACGACGACCGAGATCTCCGGCCTCCTCGAGCGGAGCCGCCAGCCCTTCAACACGAACATGCTCGCCCAGGCCGCCGCCCTCGCCGCCCTCCAGGACACCGAGCACCAGAAGAAGACGAAGGAGATGACCGACGCGGGCCGCCTCCGCCTCCAGGAAGCCTTCACCCGGATGGGCCGGAAGTTCGTCCCCTCCGAGGCCAACTTCGTCCTCGTCGAGGTCGGCGACGCCGCCAGCGTCTTCAAGAAGCTCCAGGCCAAGGGGATCATCGTCCGCTCGATGGTCAGCTACCGCCTCCCCGCCTGGATCCGCGTCAGCATCGGCACCCCCGCCCAGCTCGACCTCTTCCTCGCCGAACTCCCCGGAGCCCTCCCCACGGCATGAGCGAAACGGGGACATCTCCGTTTCACGTAGGCACCATCGCCATCATCGGCCCCGGACTGATTGGAGGTGCGATCGCTTGGGCATGCGTTCATAAGAAGCTTTGTGACTACCTCACTATTTGTGACGTGAACGAGGACGCATGGCCCATCCTTAAAAAGGCATTCGAGGGAAAAACGTCTCCCACCTTAAATTATCAAGTAGATCTCGATCATGCCGTGATGAATGCCGATCTGGTATTCCTTTGCGTCCCCATCGATCAGATGCTCAATGTAGCCACTACAATCTCGGGCAGCCTTAAGGCAGAGGCCGTTGTTACCGATGTGGGCAGCGTCAAAGGTCCTGTGGTTTCCGCCCTTACCCCTCTCCTCAAAGAACGATGGATCGGAGGCCATCCCATGGCTGGCCGGGAAAAAGGCGGTTTCGATCCCGTCGCCTCCCCTACTCTTTTTGAAGGCAAGACTATCCTTCTGACTCCCACGACAGAAACCACCCCAGAGACCATCTCTCGCGTTACCTCCTTTTGGAAATCCGTAGGAGGCATTGTAGAGAATCTCAACGCCGAAGAGCACGACCGCCGAACCGCCCAGATCAGCCATCTTCCCCATCTAGCCGCCGCCGCCCTCGCCGCCATCGTCGATGACGAGAGCCTCCACGCCGCCGGCCCCGGCTTCCGCGACACCACCCGGATCGCCGCCGGTCCCGCCGCCATGTGGCGGGAAATCCTCCTTGCCAACCGCACCGAGGTCGGCGGTATCCTCGACACCCTGATTGTCGAACTCCAGAAGGCGCGCCAAGCCCTCCAGAACGGCGACGCCGACACCCTCCAAGCCCTTTTAGAAAAAGCCAACGACACCCGCCGCAAACTCGAGTAGCCTCCCTCCCTTTTCCTAGCCCCCTTTCCCAGCCGCCATGAACCACCTCCGCATCATCCCCTCCCCGAAAATCGACGGGGAAATCACCGTCCCCGGCGACAAGAGCATCTCCCACCGCTCCGTCATCTTCGCCTCCCTCGCCTCCGGCCCGACCCGCGTCACCGGCTTCCTCCCCGGCGAGGATTGCATGTGCACCCTCCGCGCCCTCCAGGCCATGGGGGCCCAGATCGAGATCCTCGAGGACGGCACCACCCTCCTCATCGAGGGCGTCCAGGGGAAGTTCAAGGCCCCGTGGGAACCCCTCGACTGCGGCAACTCCGGCACCGGCATGCGCCTCCTCGCCGGCCTCCTCGCCGGGCAGCCCTTCCCCACCCGCCTCTTCGGCGACGCCTCCCTCTCCCGCCGCCCGATGAAGCGGATCATCGACCCCCTCACCCTCATGGGTGCGAAGCTCTCCGCCACCGGCGAGAAGGGCACGCCCCCCCTCGCCATCGAGGGAGCCGCGCTGAAGGGGATCGACTACAAGTCCCCCGTCGCCAGCGCCCAGGTGAAGTCGTGCATCCTCATCGCGGGCCTCCTCGCCCAGGGCGTCACCCGCGTCACCGATCCGATCCAGAGCCGCGACCACACGGAGCGCCTCCTCGCCCACTTCTACGCCCCCGCCCAGATCGACGGCCTCACCGTCACCGTCCGCGGCGGGACGAAGCTCCACGGGAACGACCTCCAGGTCCCGGGCGACTTCTCCTCCGCCGCCTTCTGGCTCGTCGCCGCGGCGGCCACCCCCGGCTCCCGCCTCACGATCCGCAACGTCGGCCTCAATCCCACCCGCACCGGCCTCCTCAACGTCCTCATGCGGATGGGCGCCCAGATCCGCGAGCACGTCGAGGCCCCCAGCGCCGAGCCCTTCGGCACGCTCGAAGTCATCGGGACGAAGCTCCACGGCGTCGAGATCGGCGGCGACGAGATCCCCAACATCATCGACGAGATCCCGATCATCTCCGTCGCGGCCGCCCTCGCCGAGGGCCAGACCGTGATCCGGGACGCCCATGAGCTCCGCGTCAAGGAAAGCGACCGGATCAAGGCGATGGCGACGAACCTCCGCCTCTTCGGCGTCCCCGTCGTCGAGCAGCCCGACGGCATGATCATCGACGGCAGCCACCCCATCAAGCACGCCCGGGTTGAGAGCTTCGGCGATCACCGCATCGCCATGGCCTGCGCCGTCCTCGCCCTCTCCGCCGACCATCCCAGCCGGATCGACGACACCGACTGCATCGCCACCTCCTACCCCGGCTTCGAGCGCCACCTGGAGTTCCTCACCCAGAAGTACGCCCAGAGCCTCCCGGAACGGACCTGGCACGCCCTGAAGAAGAAGATCAACCCGCCGAAGCCCCCCGCCCGGCCCGAGGAAGGGACGATCCTCAACCACGTCATCGCCATCGACGGGCCTGCCGCCTCCGGCAAGAGCACCGTCTCCCGCGAGCTGGCGAAGCGCCTCGGCTTCGCCCACGTCGGCACCGGCACCCTCTACCGCGCCCTGACCTGGAAGCTCCTCGACGAGAAGGTCGACTTCTCCAAGCCCGCCCTCGTCGCGGAACGGCTGAAGACGATGAAGATCGAGTGCGGCATCGAGGCCGACACCCTCGTCATGCGCCTCGATCACATCGACCCCCTCCCCCACGTCCGGGACGGGGAAATCAACGAGTACGTCTCCGCCGTCGCCGCCATCCCGGCGGTCCGCCAGTCCCTCCTCGAAAAGCAGCGGGAACTCCTCAACCACGGCCCCCTCGTCGTCGAGGGGCGGGACATCGGCACCGTCGTCTTCCCCCACACCCCCTTCAAGTTCTTCATCGACGCCGACCCCGAGGTCCGCGCCGCCCGCCGGGCGAAGGACGGGGAGAAGGACAGCGTCGCCTCCCGCGACGCCCAGGACGCCGCCCGCAAGGCCGCCCCGATGATGAAGGCGAAGGACGCCATCCGCATCGACACCAGCACCCTCAGCATCGACGAAGTCGTCGAGACTGTCCTCGGCTTCCTCGAGGGGAAGGGCCTCTTCGAGAACGCCGACGCGCACGCGGTGAAGGAAGCGAAATAACCGGCCCACTCCCGTCCGCCCCGCCCCTCCCATGCGCCTCTGGTACGCCTTCGCCCGCGGTCTCGCCCATCTCCTCATGGGCGCGACCTGCGGCATCACCTACGAAGGGCGGGAGAACCTGAAGGGGTACGAGAAGGGAGGCCTCCTCATCGTCTCGAACCACCTCAGCTTCCTCGATCCGCCGATGGTCGCCTGCGGCATGACGCGGGAAATCCACTTCCTCGCCCGGAAGACCCTCTTCAAGAAAAACGGCTTCGGCTGGCTCATCTCGAGCCTGAACTCGATCCCCGTCGACCAGGACAAGCCCGACATGAACGGCCTCCGCATCATCATCAAGCGGCTGAAGGAAGGCTGCGCCGTCATCCTCTTCCCCGAGGGCGCCCGCGCCCTCGACGGGCGGCTCCAGCCCGGCGCGCCCGGCGCGGGCCTCGTCGCCGCCAAGGCGGGCGTCCCCATCCTCCCCGTCCGCCTCTTCGGCTCCTACGAGGCCCTCCCCCGCGGCACCGCCGAGCGCCCCTCGAAGTTCCGCCGCCATCCCCTCCGCGTCGTCATCGGGAAGCCCTACCTTCCCGACTTCGCCGCCGCCGCCGAAAAGGGCAAGACCGGCTACGAGGATCTCTCCCGGGAAATGATGGGCAAGATCGCCGAACTCTCCTGACCCCCTACCCCGAGTGAAAGCCTTCCCCCTCCTTTCCCTCGCCCTCCTCGTCACCCTCCTCGCCGGGTGCGCCGGCGCTCCGCCCCCCGCCCCTTCCTACGAGAATCCCGGTCCCGGCTGGGTCCGGAACGACCAGGACGAGACCGTCCTCTTCCTCATCACCGACGACTCGATGGCGAAGCTCATCGACATCGTCAACCCGACCGGCTTCAACAAGACCGCCGGCGGGCAGAAGGCCATCAAGGTCACCTGCCGCCTCGGGAACCTCACCCTCCAGCCCCTCGCCATCCAGATCCGGGCCCTCTTCAAGAAGAACGACGGCTCCACCATCGATTCCTCCGCCTGGCAGAACGCCCTCCTGCCGCCCGCCCCGGCCTATGTCCCCTTCGAGGCGAGCAATGAAAGCGGCCTCGCCACGAAAGTGGTGATCGAGCTGCGGCGGAAGCCCTGAACAGGACCGACTTTATTTGGAATCCCCCAAATAAATTCTTGCCGCACAGCCCTTTCCGCATAGGCTGATCCTCCCGGTCGAGAAGGCCCGGCGCTTGGGCGATCGTTTTTTATCCTCCCCGATCACCTCGTCAGGCTCTTCTCCCGAAAGACCGGGACAAACAAATAGCTACATAGGGAGGTTTCACATTATGTTGGAACAATTGGTCAAAGCGTTGCCCATCTACACTGAGGGCAGCATCGTCAAAGGGCGCATCATCGAGAAGCGCAGCAAGGAAATCCTCGTCGACATCGGCTACAAGTCCGAAGGCGTCATCGCCCTGAACGAGTTCGAGGACGGAGACACGCTCGCCGTCGGCGACGAAGTCGAAGTCTTCCTCGAAGACCTCGAGAACGAGGACGGCGTCATCGTCCTCTCGAAGGAAAAGGCCGCCCAGAAGCAGAACTGGGACAAGATCGTCAAGACCTTCAATGAAGGCGGCGTCATCGACGGCAAGGTCAAGGCCGTCGTCAAGGGAGGTCTCATGCTCACCGTCGGCGTCGAGGCGTTCCTCCCCTCCTCGCAGATCGACGTGGCCCCCCCGAAGAATCTCCGCGAATACGAAGGCAAGACCCTCACCTGCAAGATCGTCAAGATCAACGAAGAGCGGAAGAACGTCGTTCTTTCCCGCCGTGAGATCGTCGAGGCCGAACGCGCCGAGAAGCGTTCCAAGTTCCTCTCGAGCGTCGAGAAGGGCAGCCTCGTCAAGGGCACCGTGAAGAACATCACCGAATTCGGTGCCTTCATCGACCTCGACGGCATCGACGGCCTCCTCCACATCACCGACATGAGCTGGAGCCGCCTGAACCATCCCTCGGAACTCCTCCGCATCGGCCAGGAAATCGAAGTCGTCGTCATCGACGTCGACCGCGAGAAGGAGCGTGTCTCCCTCGGCCTCAAGCAGAAGAGCGACAACCCCTGGGACAAGATCGCCGACAAGTATCCCGTCCAGACCAAGGTCAAGGGCAAGGTCACGAACCTCGCGCCCTACGGCGCGTTCGTCGAACTGGAACCCGGCATCGAAGGCCTCGTCCACGTTTCCGAGCTCTCCTGGACGAAGCGCGTCGCGCGTCCCGCCGACGTCCTCGCCTTGGGCCAGGAAATCGAGGCAATCATCCTCGACGTCAACAAGGACGAACAGAAGATCTCCCTCTCCGTCCGCGCCCTCGACGCGAATCCGTGGGACGAGGTCTCCCTCAAGTATCCCGTCAACATGACCGTCAAGGGCAAGGTCCGGAGCTTCACCGCTTACGGCGCCTTCATCGAGCTCGACGAGGGCATCGACGGCTTCATCCACGTCAACGACCTCTGCTGGACCCGGAAGATCAATCATCCCTCCGAACTTCTCAAGAAGGGCGAGGAGATCGAGGCCCGCGTCATCGAGATCGACAAGACCAACCAGCGCATCTCGCTCGGGCTCAAGCAGCTCGCCGACGATCCGTGGAAGGCCATCGAGGAGCGTTACAAGGTCGGTGAGACCGTCAGCGGCAAGGTCACCAAGGTCGCCAGCTTCGGCGCCTTCGTCCAGCTCGCCGACGACATCGACGGCCTCGTCCACATCTCGCAGATCAGCAACGAGCGCGTCGCGAAGGTCAAGGACGTCCTCAAGATCGGGCAGGACGTCACCGCCCGCATCATCCGCATCGACAAGGCGGAGCGCCGTATCGGCCTCTCCCTCAAGGCGATGGACTACAACGAGGAGCAGTTCGAGAAGGAGCGCGAGCGCCTCGACACGATCCGCCCCGGCGAAGACCTCGGCTCGTTGGCCGACGCCTTCGACACCGCGGCCCAGGAAGACTACCGCCCCGGCGACAAGAAGTAATTCTTCTCTCCAAAGCATCGTCCTCAAAGAAAGGGCGACCGGGAAACCGGTCGCCCTTTTCTTTTGCGTCGCTCCCCCTTCTTTCTTTATCCTCCCCCCTTCCATGAGCAGCCCCGCCGAAACCCTCGCCCGCCTCCTCCGGGGCGTCGAAGAAATCCACTCCCGCGCCGAACTGGAGAAGAAGCTTTCCCTCGGGCGGCCCCTCCGCGTGAAGTTCGGCGTCGATCCGACCTCCCCCGACATCCACCTCGGCCACACCGTCCCCCTCCTCACCCTCCGCGCCTTCCAGGACGAGGGCCACATCGCCGTCCTCATCATCGGCGACTTCACCGCCGGCATCGGCGACCCCACCGGCCGCGACACCACCCGGCCCGAACTCTCCCCCGCCGACATCGCCGCCAACGCGAAGACCTACCAGGACCAGGCGTTCAAGATCCTCGATCCCCAAAAGACCGAGGTCGTCTTCAACGGCGATTGGTTCGGCAAGATGAGCGCCGTCGACCTTATCCAGCTCCAACGGCGCGGCAACGCCACCCAGATGCTCCAGCGGCGGGACTTCCAGGAACGGCGCGAGGCGGGCAAGCCGATCGCCATGCATGAGTTGACCTACCCCCTCCTCCAGGGCTGGGACTCGGTCGTCCTCAAGGCCGACATCGAGCTCGGCGGCAGCGAGCAGCTCTTCAACCTCCTCGTCGGCCGCCATCTCCAGGAACAGATGGGCCAGCCCCCCCAGGTCGTCCTCACCCTGCCCCTCCTCGAGGGCCTCGACGGGACGAACAAGATGAGCAAGTCACTCGGCAACACCATCGCCGTCAACGATCCCCCCTCGGAGATGTTCGGCAAGGCGATGCGGATCAGCGACGAGCTCATGGCCCGCTGGTACCCCACCCTCTTCGCCGAGCGCCTCGATACCGCGCTCCATCCGATGGAGGCGAAGAAACAGCTCGCCGCCCGGATCGTCACCCGCTTTCACGGCGAGGCCGCCGCGAAGGAAGCCCGCGAAGGCTTCGAGCAGGTCTTCTCCAAGAAGGAGTTTCCGAAAGTAGCTATGACAATTGTCAACGAGACCTCGCTCGCTCTCATTAAACTACTTGTCGCAATTGAAGCAGCACCTAGCGGCTCTCAAGCCCGCACTTTGATTCAACAAGGGGGCGTAGCTATCGATGGTCAAAAAATAATTGATCCCAATCACGTCGTCGATTGCGAAGGATTCTATCTCAAAGTGGGAAAACGCGGTTTTTATTACGTGACCTGCTTGCCTGATACTCCCCAAAAAAATCCTCCCTCCTCGCTATTCAACTAAGAGACGCATAGTTCTCGTCGCATCCGAGAACATTCTATGGCTAAGTTTGAAATAGCATGAGCAGCACCCCCCGTCGGATTCCCATCGGCATCATCGGCTGCGGCCACGGCACCGGAGCTTTCTTCAGCAGCCTCCGCCGCTTTCCCACGATTCAGGCCGTCGCCTGCGCCGACTCCGATTTTTTCCGGGCGGAGAATCGCGCCCAGCAGTACAGCCAGGGCCAGGCGACGATGAAGGCCTGCTCGATCGACGAGCTGCTGGCAGACAAGGGGATCTCCCTCGTCGTGAACCTCGCCCCCGCCCGCTCCCGCGCCGGGATCAGCCTCCGCATCCTCGAGGCCAAGAAGCATCTCTTCTCCGACTCCCCCCTCTCCCTCGACCTCGCCGAGGCCGCCCACCTCCTCGAGGAGGCCGAGCGCCGGAACCTCCGGATCGGCTCCGCGCCCGATCTCTTCCTCGGTGCCCCCCTCCAGACGGCGCTGGCCCTCATCAACGAGGGGAGTCTCGGCATCCCCCTCTCCGCCCACGCCCATCTCTCCCTCCCGGCGCCGGAGACGTGGCATCCCGATCCCGAGTCGTTCTACCTCGCCGGGAACGGCGGCGGGCCGCTCTTCGACGCCGTCCCCCCGCTCCTCTCGGCCCTCGTGACGCTCCTCGGCCCCGTCGCCGCCGTCATTGGCTCGACCCGGACGCCGCTGACCGAACGGACCGTGACGAGCGAGAAAAAGCAGGGCGTCCGCATCCCGGTCGAGGTCCCGACCCATGTCACCGCCCTCCTCGACTTCGCCACCGGCGCGGGCGGCACCCTCACGGCCTCGTACGATGTCCTCCACCATCGCCAACCGGCGTTGGAAATCCACGGCACCGAGGGAAGCCTCTCCCTCGCCACGTTTGAGCAGGGACCCGTCTCCCTCCGCAGCAAGGACGATCCCCTCTGGCGCGAGATTCCTCCGGCCTATGCCGAACCGGCCCAGAGCCCGGGCGGCATCGGCAAGGGAATCGGCCTCGGCGACATGGCGGCGGCCCTCCTCATGGACAAGCCCCACCGGGCCTCGGCACCGCTCGCACTCCATCTCCTCGACGCGCTCCTGACTCTCGCCCGTTCTTCGGAGGAAGGGATTCGCCTCGCCGTCGGGACATCGTGCTCCCGGCCCGCGCCGCTCCCCGCCGGCATCGCGCCCGGGGAATTGGTCGTCTAGAAGCAAACTCTAGCGACCCAGAAGCTTCCCGACCGTCTCGCCGAGATCGGACATCGAATAGGGCTTCGGCAGGAAGGAGATGCCGGGCTTGGCGAGATCGAGGTCGTCGAGCGCCTCCTGGGTGTACCCGGAGGTGAAGAGGACCGGGAGTCCCGGAATCCGTTCCCGCATCATTTCCGAAAGGACCCCGCCGCCCATCTTCGGCATCACGACGTCGGTGACCAGCAGGGCGGGACGTTCCTGGGTCTTCTCGATGATCTGGAGCGCCTCGACGCCGTTCTCCGCCTCGATGACGCGGTAGCCGAGGGAGGTCAGCGCGCGGCTGCCGAGCTGCCGGACCATCGGCTCGTCCTCGACGAAGAGCAACACCTCGCCCCCGCCCTGGGAGACGGTCTTCACCGGGGCCTCGACGGGACTGAGCAATTCGCGGGTCCGGGGCAGGTAGACCCGGAAAGTCGTCCCGATACCGACCTCGCTGTAGACCGAGATCTGGCCGCCGCTCTGCCGGACGATGCCGTGGCAGGTGGCCAGGCCGAGGCCGGTCCCCTGCCCCTCCCCCTTCGTGGTGAAGAAGGGCTCGAAGATCCGCGCCTTCACCTCGGGCGTCATCCCGATGCCGCTGTCGCTGATCGAGATCATGACGTACTCGCCGGGGACCAGTTCCGACTGGGGCCCGAGGTAGGCCTTGTCGAGCTGCACGTTCGAGGTCTCGATCGTGAGGCGTCCTCCCGACGGCATCGCGTCCCGCGCGTTCACCGTGAGATTCATGATCACCTGCTGGATCTGGCCGGGATCGGCCTTCGTCAGGCCGAGGCGGGGGTCGAGCTTCGTCCGGATCTCGATGTTCTCGCCGACGAGGCGGCGGAGCATCTTGTCGAGGTCGGAGACGACCTCGTTCAGCGCGAAGACGCGGGGCTGCAGGGTCTGCTTCCGGCTGAAGGCGAGGAGCTGCCGGGTGAGGTCGGCGGCCCGTTCCGCGGCCTTGCGGATCTCGGCGGCATGGGAGGGGGTCTCGTGCGATCCCGGCTCGTCGACGATCATCTCGGTGTAGCCGAGGATCGCGGTCAGGATATTGTTGAAGTCGTGGGCGACGCCGCCCGCGAGCTGACCGATGGCCTGGACCTTCTGGGATTGGAAATAACGCTCCTCGAGGTGGCGGCGTTCGGTGATGTCCTCGACCGAGCCCTCGAAGTGGAGAAGCTTCCCCTCCTCGTTCCGGTAGGCGCGGACGCTCTCCCGGACGTGGACCAGGGAACCGTCGGCCCGCCGCCACGCCGTGTCCCGGCTCCGGATTTCCCCACGGGCGACGACCTCGTCGAAGAAGGCCTGCCGGTCGTCGCTCTCCCCGGTCTTCCGGAAGTTGACGGCATGGGCCTTCAGCTCCTCCCGCGAGGCGTAGCCGAGGATCTGGACCATGAGGCGGTTCGCCAGCAGGAGGGTTCCCTGCGGGTCGGCGTGATAGAGGCCGATGGGGGCGTCCTTGAAGAGGGTGCGGAAGCGTTCCTCGCTCTTCTGGAGGTCGGTGGTCCGCTCGGTGATGATCCGTTCCATCTCCCCGTTGACGTTCTCCAGCACGACCCGGCGGCGGGCGCCGTCCCACAGGTCCTGCCGTCCGCCCCGGATCGAGATGGCCAGGAAGGCGACCTCGAAGAGGACCCAGAAGCCGTGCTCGAGCGTCCGCCAGGGCGAGGCGGTGAAGACGCCGTAGACCGATTCCGGCCAGAACAGGCCGCGCAACAGGTGATCGAGGCAGGTCACCGCCGTGGCGGTGAGGAGGACCGGAGTTTTCCGATAGAAGGCGAGGAGGGCGAGGGAGCCGAAGATATGGAAATGGGTCTCAATCCGTCCGCCGGTGAGGTGGATGAAGAGGGAGGAGGTCAACATCTGGGCGACCGCCATGATGTGGGGGACCAGGCGGCGATCGATGGCCGTCCCTTCCCCCTTCGTCGCGCTCCGCAATCCGAGCCAGGCCGGATAGAGCGTGATCAATCCGCCGATGAAGACCGCCGCCCAGACGTGGGGATGGACCTGATAGCCGCGCCCTTCCCAGGCGAGGGGCGAGATGATCAGGGCGATCGCGATGGCAGCCACCCATTGCCCGAGGAGGAGGAAGGCGAAGAAGCGGTTGGTCCGCTCCTGGACACGATCCATGAACGAGCCGAAGACGGCCTCGACGGCCCGCTCGTCGACCGGCCCGCCTCCCAGCGTCATAACTTTTTCAGAAAGGCCCGCCGTCATAACTTTTTCTCCGTCTTCCCGGAATCATTTCCCATGCCCGCCTGCAATCCGCTCCCGACCAGGGCGCAGCCAAAGACCGGCGTGCGGAGAGCCGCCGCCGGGCGGCCCTGGACGAGCGCGATCACCGATTCGCGGCCATCGTTCGGACCCCGATGTCCCCGCGCCTCGGTGATCCCCCCGGAGAAGAGGAGCTTTCCCCGGCCGTCGAAAAGGAGCGCCACGCCCGAGACCGCCGCGCCAAGCCGGGCGGCCATCTTCCCATCGGGATCGTCGACGACGGTGACTCCCGGAATCCGGCGGGCCTCCCGTTCCAGATGGGAATCGACCCATCCGGCTTGGGATTCCCCGGCAGGGACGGTGAAGAGGACCGAGACGTGGAGTTCGTTCCGGCAGGCAGTCATGATCTCGATCAATTCGTCGAGGGTGGCTCCGGTGCAGGGGCAGCGGGGGTGGGCGACGAGGATCAGGTTTTTCCGGGAAGGATCGAGGGACAGCGCCGGGGAAAGACCCTGGGGGAAGGAGGCGACCGCCGCCCCGGAACCGGCCTTTCCTTCATAGCCTGAAAGAAAACGGAAGCCGAGGACGATGGCCGTCAGCCACGCCAGCAAAAGGAGCCAAAAAGAGAGTCGTCCCGCCCGTTTTCCCATCGGGAATAAACGAGCATCCCGAAGGAGGAAATGCAAATAGTTAAACTACTTATGCAGAACGCGAAACGTCCCCTTTTGTATCCGAAAAATTCCTCATGGCGCGCCGGACCCGATTTCGCAAGGACCGGTCAGAATTTGCCCAGATCGATTCTCGGCCTTTCGACCAGGCCGAGGAGAACGGCCTCTTCGGCCGAATAATCGGACGGACGTTCCATTTCGGCCTGGAGGGATGACTGATCTATCTCGGGAAGCCGTTCCCTCTCCGTCGAAGCGGAAGCGGGGATCTCAGCCGTCAGCTCCAGTTTCAGCCGGGCGGCGGTATGTTGAAAGGGCTCGGCCAGCCCGGCCAAGGGATGAGCCCCCCCATTACCCGCCCCGCTCGGCAGTTCCTGGACAATGACCCCGTACCAACCGAGACCGGCATAGGTCTCGTAACCGACGGTCTTGAAGAAGCCGACGACGCGGCCCTGCGCATCGGTGTAGGAGCCGGAGGTCTTCCCCTCGGCACTCAGGGAGAATTGCTCGGTCAGGACGCCCCGGCCCCCGGTCGAGGCGATCACCCGGCCTTTCGCGTCGAGGATGAGGCAGCGGGTCCGGTCCTTCTCCTCGTCGGCGATCCGGACGTTGTCGATGACGGTCTGCGATTGCTTCGCCCAATCGAAGAAGACGCCGAGGACGCCGATCACCTTCCCGTGGCTGGTACCGCCCTCGCGGATCGCCGCCGCGTAGGTGGCGACGGAGGAATGGAAGACCGGATTCATCTCGATGTCGGAGACGGCGTATTCGTCGCCGTTTTTCGTCTTCAGGGCATCGCGGAACCAGGACGTCTCCGAGACGTCGCGGCCCAGGGAGCCGGGATAACGGCTGCCCCGGCCGGTGGCGACAACCTTCCCGGAGAGATCGACGACCCAGATGTCGAGGTAGACGGTGTAGGCGCCGAGAATGACGGCGAGCCGCTGCGAGGCGTGCTCGGCGAGGCCGTGGTTTTGCCCGTGTCCCGCCCCGCCGGAGGAGAGGGCATCGACGACGGCGGCGTCGGTCGCCCACCAGCGGACGTCGCAGGAGCGTTCGTAAAGATTGCGGTCGACGATGTCGATGGTGTTCGAGGCGAGGTCGACGAGGCGCGTTCCCCGGATCGCCCGGATCAGCGTCTGGCCATGGGCGTCGAGCTCGCCGACGCGGGCGCTCAGCTCCGTTTCCAACGTCGTCGCGATCTCGGTGACCTGCTCGGAAATCTTGCCGACCTCCTCGGCGACGACGGCGAATCCCCTTCCCTTTTCCCCGATCCGGGCCGCCTCGATCATCGCGTTGATGGCGATGATGCGTGTCCGGCGGGTGACGTCGTGGATGCTCTTCAATCCCGTCCCGGTGAGACGGGAGATTTCCTTCGTGAAGGCGACGACTTTCTCAGGCATAGCAGCAATCCTCAATTGGCTAAGTTTAATGCTGTATTTCGACACCCCGAAATACGCTTAGATATATATAATTACATAAGATACTTCTGTCAACGACATTTATTACCAACGTTTTACAATAACAACAAAAAGGCGTCCTCCTTGCGGAGGACGCCTTTCTTTGGGAGGGACCGGAGTTTTACCGGAGCCGAGGAGCCTACTGAAGCTTCGCGAGCGCCGCCTTCACGGCCGCGAAGTTCGGGAGATCCTTGGGGGTCGGCGTCTGCTCGGAGTAGGCGACGACGCCGTCCTTGCCGATGACGAAGGCGGCACGGGCCGCCGTATCGCCGATGCCGAGGCCGCCGAGGTTTTCGAGGTAGACGTCGTAGGCCTTCGCAGTCCCCTTGTTGAGGTCGCTCAGGAGCGGGATCGTGATCCCGGCCTTCTGCGCCCAGGCTTCGAGGGCGAAGGGGCTGTCGACGCTAATCCCGTAGACCTCGGCCCCGAGGCTGGCGTACTCGCCGAGGCCGCCGGAGACGGAGCAGAGCTCGTCGGTGCAGACGCCGGTGAAGGCGAGCGGCACGAAGAGGAGCACGGTGTTCTTCTTCCCGAAGTTCTCGCTGAGGCGGACTTCCTTCAATCCTTCCGCCGTCTTCGTCTTGAGGGCGAAGTCGGGGGCTTTCGTTCCAATGGCCAGGGGCATGTCGTTGGTTCCTTGGGTTGGCGGCGGTTAGTTCTTCGCGGCGACTTCGCCGCGCTCGCGCATCGCGGCCTTGCGGCTCAGCTTGACGCGGCCGCGGTCGTCGGTGCCGAGGCACTTCACCCAGACCTCTTCGCCCATCTTCACGACGTCCTCGGTGCGGCGCACCGGGGTGTCGGAGAGTTCGGAGATGTGGACGAGGCCTTCGCGGCCCGGCATGACCTCGACGAAGCAGCCGAACTCCTTCACGCCGGTGACGCGGCCGCGGTAGAGCTTCCCGGCCTCGATCTCGCCGGTGAGGTCGTTGATCATCTGGCGGGCGACTTCCATCCCTTCGCCGTTGTTGCAGTAGATCATGATGGTGCCGTCGTCCTCGATGTTGATCTCGGCGCCGCTCTCGGCCTGGATGCCCTTGATGTTCTTGCCGCCGGGCCCGATGATGAGGCCGATCTTGTCGGGGTTGATCTTGATCGTCTCGATGCGGGGGGCGTACTTGGAGAGGGTCTTCGGCTGGGCGAGGACGGTGTCCATGAAGTTCAGGATGATCGTCCGGGTGCCCTTGGCGCGCGCGACGGCTTCCTTCAGGATCGAAAGGTCGACGCCGGGGAGCTTGAGGTCGAGCTGGAAGCCAGTGACGCCCGCGTGGGTGCCGCAGAGCTTGAAGTCCATGTCGCCGAAGTGATCCTCGCTGCCGATGATGTCGTCGAGGAGGAGGTACTTCGCGAGGCGGTCACCCTCGAACTCGGTGACGAGGCCGACGGAGATGCCGGCGACGGGGGCCTTCAGGGGGACGCCCGCGTCGAGGAGGGAGAGGACACCGCCGCAGACGGAGGCCATCGAGGTCGAGCCGTTGGACGACATGACCTCGGAGCTGACGCGGATGGCGTAGGGGAACTCCGACTCCGACGGGATGACGGGGAGGATGGAACGCTCCGCGAGGGCGCCGTGGCCGATCTCGCGCCGGTTCTGGCCGCCGAAACGGCCCGTCTCGCCGACACTGAAGGGCGGGAAGTTGTAGTGGAGGATGAACCGCTTGCTGGTCTCGCCGCCGGTGTATCCGTCGAGTTCCTGCGCCTCGCTGACCGAGGCCAGCGTGGCGAGGCAGAGGGCCTGGGTCTCGCCGCGGGCGAAGAGGGCCGTGCCGTGGGAGCGGGGGAGGACGCCGGTCTCGCCGGAGAGGGCGCGGATCTCGGTGGCGGTGCGGCCGTCGGCGCGCTTGCCGTTGACGAGGACGCTCTTGCGGAACGCCTTCTTCTGGAGGTAGTCGAACGCCTGGTTGATCTCGAAGTCGGTGGCGGCGGGGAACTGCTCGAGGATCTTCGCCTTCACCTCGCTGCGGATGGCCTCGACGGCCTTCTGGCGGTCGACCTTTTTTGGGGTGTAGATGGCGGCCTCGATGCGGTCGCCGGCGACGTTGTAGGCGACTTCCTGGATCGCCTCGGGAACGCTGAAGAGGGGCATGACGCGCTTGGCGCGGCCCGCGGTCGCCTTCGCGGCGAGTTCCTTCTGGAGGGTAATGACGGCCTGGATTTCCTTCTGGGCGTATTCGAGGGCGTCGTTGAACTCGGCCTCGGGGAGTTCGAGGGCGCTGCCTTCGATCATGAGGGCCTGGGTCTGGGTGCCGACGTAGACGAGGTCGAGGTCGCTCCGCTCACGCTGGGCGTGGGTCGGGTTGATGAGAAGCTTCCCGTCGACGCGGCCGACACGGACGGCCCCGATGGGACCGGCGAAGGGGATGTCGGAGACGAGGAGGGCGGCGGAGGCGCCGTTGATGCTCAGGATGTCGGGATCGTTCTCGCCGTCGGCGGAGAGAAGGGTGGTGATGATCTGGGTGTCGTAGAGGTAGCCCTTGGGGAAGAGGGGGCGGAGGGGACGATCGGTCATCCGGCAGGTGAGGATTTCCTTCTCGGAGGGGCGGCCTTCGCGGCGGAAGTAGCCGCCGGGGAAGCGGCCGACGGCGGCGGCCTTCTCGCGGTATTCGACGGTCAGGGGGAAGAAGTCCTGGCCGGGCTTGATGTTCGTCGAGGAGACGGCGGTGACGAGGACGATGGTTTCGCCGTAGGTGACGGTGACCGCGCCGTCGGCGAGGTTGGCGATTTTGCCGGTTTCGATGGTGATGGGCAGAGCCCCGTACTGCGTCGAGAGACGCGTGATGGATTCGGACATGATGTTTCCTTTTTTCTTTTTTTAAAATGGAGGCGGACGGACGGACTGCGGGAACTCGATCGACGGCGGCTCCGGGCGAACGGAAGGCCGGGCTCGGCGGGGAAAACCGGAGGGGAAAGGCCGGGACGGAGCCCCGGCGCTCCTGGAACCTTTAAAAATTCAAGGAGCCCTTCCCGCAATCGACGGGAGGGACGCCAGGCCCCAAAAAACATCAGGCCGGAAAACCGCTTTGATTCGGTTGTTCCGGCTGTGATGCTCGACCCGTCGGGTTTCCTCCTGCGTTACTTACGCAGGTTGAGCTTGGCGATGATGTTCTTGTAGCGGTCGTTCGCGGTGCGGCTCAGGTAATCGAGAAGCTTGCGGCGGCGGTTGACCATGCGGAGAAGACCACGGCGGGAGTGGTGGTCCTTCTTGAAGGACTGCAGGTGAACGGACAATTCATTGATGCGGTGAGTGAGCAATGCAACCTGAACGTCGGCGGACCCGGTGTCGGCGTCATTCAGCTTAAACTCTTTGACCACAGCGGTCTTGGCGATCTCTTCCATACTTTTTCTTTATTAGGTGAGGGGTCAAACTAGGAGAATCATCCCACCCTGGCAAGTTTTTTTCGTCGCCCTTCGCACGGGGGAAAAGAGGGGCCGAAAAACACCCTTTCTCCCTCACCCGACCGCGATACCGGGGGGGACGACCGAGGCCCGCTCCAATAGGAGGGAGGGCATGACGACGCGGACGGGCTGTTGCGGGGCCTTCAGCTCCAGGAGGAGGAGTTCCCCGGCCATCCGCCCCATCTCGAGGGCGAAGATATCGACCGTCGTGAGCGGGATCGGGGAGAGGGCGTTGATCAGGCTGTTTTCAAAACCGGCCACGCTGACGTCGCCGGGGACCTGGATGCCGAGCTTTTCGAGCTCGGAGATGAGCTCGAAGGCCTCCCGGTCACACGCGCAGACGACGGCGGTGGGCGCGTTCGACCGCCGCTGGAGCCCGAGGTAGGCCTCGGCCGCGAGGCGGGCCGAGTCGGGCGAGTGGCGGTTTTCCTGGATCAGTTCCTCGTAGGTCTCGAGCTGCGCGTCCTCCATGGCATTGCGGTAGCCGATGATCCGGTGGCGGTAGCCCTCGTGGCTGCGGGAGGCCGTCGTGTAATAGGCGATCCGCCGATGACCCATCGCCTGGAGGCGGGCGACCAGGTTTTTCATGCCGAAGAGATTGTCGCTGCAGACACAAGCGAAATCGCGCTGCTCGATCGTCGTGTTGCCGCAGAGGATGGCGGGGATTCCCGTCGCCTTGAGGGCGGCCCGGAACTGCTCGTCCGAGCGGCCGATGATGACGAAACCCGTCACGCCCGCGCGGATCAGCTCCTCCAAGGCGATGATCTTCGATTCCGCGCTGACCAGCTCATGGGCGAAGACGAGGTCGAGGCCCGCCCCGCCGAAGATCTGCCCGAGGCCGATGAGGTAGTCCTGGTAGACCTCGAAATAGCGCATGAAGATGTTCCGTTCCGTGAGGACGCCGATCCGGGTCCGCACGCCCTCGGCGACGTTGGCGGGATAGATCCGCCGGTAATGGCCGTCGGCATCGAGGGCGATGGCCTCCTCCTTGACCAGGACGACGAGGGCATCCTCGATCAGCCGCTTCGGCAGGCGCATCTGGGCGACCATCTTCTGGACCGAGGGGAGGACCGACCCGAAAAAGCCGCAGTTCAAAAGAATCCGAAAGAGCTCGGAAAGGCGCTGGGGCTGATCGACGGCAGCGGGATGACTCATGGGTTTCATTGAAAATCCGATCGTTCAATTCAGGCTGAGGACGGCCTCTTTGATGCCTCTTTCACCCCCTCCCCTTCATTGTCGGACAAGCATCAGCGGGTGGCAAGATAATTGCGCTAAAGATCATACTCGCAAACTTTCGATCCGACCGCAGGCCCGGGGAGAGCCAAAAAAAGGGGGAATCAGCGCGCGCCTTTTCCGAAGAAGACGACGGGAACGGTCCGCGCCAGGATGCGGAAATCGTTCCAGAGGGACCACGTGTCGATATACTCCAGGTCGAGGCGGACCCAGTCGGAAAAATCGGAGATGCTGTTGCGGCCCGAGATCTGCCAGAGGCAGGTGAGGCCGGGCTTCATGCTGAGGCGGCGGCGCTGGGCGAAGTCGACGAAGCGTTCCGTCTCGGTGACCGGCAGCGGGCGGGGGCCGACGAGGCTCATCTCCCCGCTGACGACGTTCCAGAGCTGGGGCAGCTCGTCGAGGCTCGTCCGGCGGAGCCAGCGGCCCAGGGGGGTGACGCGGGGATCGTTCTCCATCTTGAAGACGGGGCCCGACATCTCGTTGAAGGCGCGCAGCTCGTCCTTCTTCTGCTCCGCCGTCGTCACCATCGTGCGGAACTTGTACATGCGGAAGGGCTTCCCGTGGCGTCCGCTCCGCATCTGGGAGAAGAAGACGGGCGCCCCCTCCCCGCAGCGGATCGCCAACCCGATGGCCAGAAGGAGGGGCGAGGAGAGCACCAGGAGGAGGAACGCGCCGACGCGGTCGATGGCCGCCTTGCAGAGCAGCGGCCAGAAGGCCTCCGGGGCGGTGCGGAAGACGAGGAGGGGGCGGCCGAGGAACTGGTCGAACTTCGGCAGGGCGAGGGTGGTGGCGATGAAGTCGGCGGCGACCCAGGCCTCGATCCCCTCGTTCTCGCAGGCGCGGATCGCCTGGCTCGTTTTCTCGTGGAGGTCGGGATCGATCTCGAAAACGACGATGGCGATGCTCTCGTCGTGGAGGAGGGTGAGGAACCGCTCCGCCGAATCGACGCGGAGATCGACCTCGGCCCGGACCACCATCCGGCGGTCGACCACGGCGTCCATGCTCCAGCGCCACCGCTTCCGCTGCTCGAGGGAGCCGCAGAGCATGACGTGCTGGACGTTCTGCGCGACCTCGCCCCGGCGGTGGAGCCAGCGGCGGAACAGCTTTTCCCGCAGCGCGATGACGGCGATCCCCGTCGGGATGAAGCAGAGCAGGACGCCGCGGCTGACCTCGGCGTTCGGGATGCGGAGGAAGACGATGACGGCGAGGATCAGGAGCCAGAGATAGAAGACGCCGCGGCAGATGCGGCCGAGGACGGTCCAGCGCCGGTAGGAGGAATCGAGCCGGTAGAATCCCTGGAATTCGAGGAGGAGCGGCCCCATCGGCAGGATGATGCCGAAGAGCCAGATGTAATCGCCGAGGGAGCCGATCTCCTCCGCCACCAGGGGGAGAGGAAAGAGCGGGATGACCTCGATGCGGAGCAGATAGGCGAGGCAGAGCGCGCCTCCCAGGAGGAAGGCATCGACGATCTGCAAAACCTGGTAGGTGAACTGCTCGCGCCGATGTAGCATCGCGTTCTTTTTTCTTTTTGTTTCGGGCGGCGGAAATCGATCGACCGACCCATCGACCGCCGCCGGAAACGGCTAGACCGAGGCCGCGGCCGCGGCCACGGCCCCTTCCCGTTCGTGCCGGTGTTCCTTCCACCAGGCGACGACGGCCTTGAGGCCGTCGGGCAGGGAGGTCTTGGCGTTCCAGCCGAGGGCGCGGATCTTGGCGACGTTGACGAGCTTCCGGGGCGTCCCGTTCAGCTTCGAGGTGTCCCAGAGGGTTTCCCCCTCGTAGCCGACGATCCCGGCGATCATCGCCGCCAGCTCGCGGATGGAGAGATCCTCGCCGCAACCGATGTTGACGATCTCGGGGTCTTCGTAATTCTGAAGAAGGAAGAGGCAGGCCTCGGCGAGGTCGTCGGAGAAAAGGAATTCGCGCCGGGGCGTCCCGTCCCCCCAGAGGGTGACCGAGGGGGCTCCCGATTCCCGCGCTTCGGAGAAGCGGCGGATCATCGCGGGGAGGACGTGGGAGTTGGCGAGGTCGAAGTTGTCGCCGATGCCGTAGAGGTTCGTCGGCATCGCGGAGATGAAGCGGGCGCCGTACTGCTTCGCGTAGGCCTGGCAGAGCTTGATCCCGGCGATCTTCGCGACGGCGTAGGCCTCGTTCGACGGTTCGAGCGGGCCGGTGAGGAGGGCGTCCTCGGTGAGGGGCTGCGGGGCGAGCTTCGGGTAGATGCAGGTGCTGCCGAGGAAGAGGAGCTTCGTCACGCCGTGCTCGAAGGCCCCCCGGATCAGGTTGTTCTGGATTTCGAGGTTATGGAGGAGGAAGTCGACGGGGTAGGTCGAGTTGGCTCCGATCCCGCCGACCTTCGCGGCGGCGACGACGACGTATTCGGGCCGCGCATCGCGGTAGAAGGCGTTGACGGCGTCGGTATCGCGGAGGTCGAGCTCGGCGCGGGAACGGAGGAGCAGGTTCCGGTACCCGGCCTTGGCGAAAACCCGGGCGCAGGCGGCCCCGACGAGGCCCCGATGGCCGGCGATAAAGATGCGCGAATCGAAATTCATGGAAGCATACCCATTACAGCACGCTCTTCCCTTTGGCAATCTTGGCCCAATCGCCCAGCACGACGCCCGCCGTGTTGTAGCCGCTGGCGGCGAAGACGCCGCCGCCGGGATGGGTGCTGGCCCCGGTCAGATAGAGGCCGGGAAGCGGGGTGCGGTAGGCAGAGAGCTCCGGCAGGGGGCGGAAGAAGAACATCTGGTCGAGGCTCATCTCGACGTGCATGACGTTGGCCCGGAGCATGCCGTGGAGGCGCTCGATCTCGGGCGGGGTCTGGATGAGGCGGTCGGTCCACTTCCCCCGCATGTTCGGGGCGTGGCGGCAGAGGGTCGCGTAGATCTTGTCGGCCTCGCGCTCGGCGATGGCTTCCCACTTTTCGCCGTTCCGCAACTCGTAGGGATGGTATTGGGCCCAGGTGTAGAGGAGATGTTTCCCGGCCGGGGCGAGGGTCGGATCGAGGGCCGAGAAGGTCATCGCGACGACGGAGGGATCGCGCGGCGGCTCCCCGGCGAGGAAATCGCGGTGGGAGGCGGCGAGATTTTCGAGCGAGGGGCAAAGGAGCTGCATCGCCGAGTGATAGGGACGGACGCCGCCGCTCCCCTCCCCCTCGTATTGGGGCAACTCCTCGACGGCATGGCGGACGATCATCCCGAAGCCGTTCCCGACCCGGATATGGCCGACGCGGCGGCGGAGTTCCGCAGGGCATTCCTCCTTCAGCAGGTCGAGGAAGAGGGTCTGGACGTGGCAGGCCCCGACGACGGCCTTCGCGACGAGGGACTCCCCCTCCCCCTTCCCCTTCCCATAGGTGACGCGCCAGCCCGTCCCCTCCCGCCGCAGGGCGGTGACCGGGGCCTCGGTGAGGATCGTCCCGCCGTCCGACCGAAGCCGGGAGGCGAGGGCCTGGGTGAGCATCCCGCTTCCGCCCTTCGCCCGCTTCGCCCCGCTGCGGTGGATCATCGCGTTCCAGCCGAGCATGTCGCCGCTGGCGAGCTCCGAGGGGGGCGGCCCCGACTGGGCCGAGAGCCAGCCGAGGGCGGTCCGGACGCGGGGGTCCTCGAACCACTCCTCCAACACCTGCCCGTAGGGGGCCATCAGCTGCCGGGAAAGATCGAGGGACGACCAGAGCTTGCGCGAGCGGGGGCGGAAGAGGTTCCGTTTGAAGATCGTCCCGAAGATCTTGCCGGGCGTCGGCGGCTTCAGGAAGGTCTCGAAGATGCCCTCGTTGAGCTCGCCCCAGACCTCGCAGAACCGGCGGTAGCTCTCCGCGTCCTTTTCCGAAAAGACGGCCATGCTCCGGCAGGTCGCCTCGATGTCCCGATGGAAGGAGATGCCGCGCCCGTCGCCCGTCGGGTAGTAGGCCCACGGGTCCATCTCGAGGTATTCGAGGCCGTGGCGCTCCAGGTCGAGGTCCTTCACCACCGGGGTGAGGTGGATCATGATGTGGACCGAGGAACCGGTATCGACCTTGTAACCGGGCAGGAGATCGTCCTCGGTGCGGACGCCGCCACCGACGGTCCGGCTCCGCTCGAGGACGGCGACCTTCAGGCCCGCCTTCGCCAGATAGCAGGCGCAGGTCAGGCCGTTATGCCCTCCGCCGATGACGGCAATGTCGTAAGCGGGGGAGGCGGGCATCCCCTACTTAATCCGACGCGGGGAAAAATCTCAAGCCATGCTCCGCACGCTCAATCGGTCCCCTCGCCGCTCCACTTCCCGGCGGGAAGGGCCGAGACCGGCTTCGCCGTCGTCCGGGCGACCGCGCGAGCGACAGTGAGCGAAGCAGGGCGTTCCTCGGCCCGGCTCATGGCCTGGGCCAGGGAGGAGGAATGGGCTGCGGGATGGGAAGCCGAAGCGGAGGAGGAAGCCGATTGGGCGAGGAGCCGCGCCAGTTCCTCGGTCACCCGGGAGAGGGCGAGGGCCTGGTTCTTCATCCCCTCGCCGGCCTCGGAAACCCGCTGCGCCTCGGTGGCGCTGCTCTGGATCTGCTGGTCGAGCTGGGTGACGGCCTCGTTCACCTGGTGGATGCCCTGGCTCTGCTCCGACGAGGCGGAGGCGATGCCGCCGAGGACCTCGTCGACCTTGCGGATGTCCTGGACGACGTCGGAGAGCTGCCGCTCCACCTTCGTCGCCTGCTCGACGATCTCGACCAGGATCCGGTTCGTCGAGTCGCAGGCCTGGGTGCCCTTGCGGGTCTTGTCGAGGGAGCCCTCGATCTGGACGGTCACCTCTTTCGCCGCATCGGCGCAGCTCTGCGCCAGACGGCGGACCTCGTCGGCGACGACGGCGAAGCCCGCTCCGGCGTCGCCCGCCCGGGCGGCCTCGACGGCGGCGTTCAGCGCGAGGATGTTCGTCTGGAAGGCGATCTGGTCGATGGTCGAAAGGATCTTGGAGATGCCGTTGCTCGACTGCTCGATCTCGTCCATCGCCGTGCTGAGCGACTTCGAGGCGAGCTGGACCTCTCCCATCTTGTGCTCCATGTCCCGCATCAGCTCCATACCGGTGTCGGCCTTGCGCCGGGTCTCGGCGGCGAGGGTCTTCGCCTGCCCGGCATCGTCGGAATTCCGGCGGATCATGCTGTCGATCTCCTCCATCGAGGCGCTCGTCTCCTCGATCGCGGCGGCCTGGCTCGAGGCGATGTCGGACATGCGGCGGCTGGCGTTGAGGAGCTCCTCGGCCCCTTCCTCGGTCTCGGAGACCGCCCCGACGATCTGCTGCGTGATGCCGCGCAGCGGAGCGAGGACGCGGGTCCGGACGATCCACAGGGAAAGCGTGAAGACGACGACGATCAGGACCGTCGCCGTGACGAGGACCGAATCGGTGAGGGTCGATGCGCGGTCGAGGATCACGCCGGGTTGGCGGGAGGTCGATTCGAGGGAGGCCGCGACGAGCCGCCGCAACTCGGAGCCGATCGTCTCCCCGGCGGGAACGACCTTGTCGTGGTAGGCAGCCCCGGCGGCCTGCTGCATGAAATTGAGCCCCGCCTTGAAGGCCTCCTCGGCCCCGTCGCGGAAGCCCTTGTTGGCCTCGCCGAGGACGCGGAGGCTGTCGGGAGGGACGCCGAGACCGGCCAGCGCCTGGAGGTGCTTGTCGGCCTCGTCGGAGAGGGCCATGAAGTTCGTCCGCTCCTCGCCGATCGTCTTGAGGTTCACCTCTCCCGTCGCCAAGCCGACGATGCCGACCTGCTTCACCAGGACATCGTTGAGCGCGTAGAACTCTTTCAGCGTCGTCAGGCTGATGGCCTGCATCTTTCGGGCTTCCTGGCTCAGCGGTATCAGCTGCAAGACGGTCAGCGCCGAAACCAGCAGCAGACCGGCGATGCCGACGCCGACGACCAGGAAAATCCATTTTCCGATGGGCCACTTTGACTCACGTTGGGATGCAGTGCTCATAGGGAGAGGGTGAAGTTGAAATGGCGGAGGGGAGCGGGAACCTCGGTCCGAACGCTTATTTGAAGGCGGCCACGATGGCAGCAACCGCCTTGCCGACCTCGGGGGAGGCGGTCTTTTTTGTCACCACGAGGAGGGGGAACGCCAGGGGCTTGTCGATCGGGATGATGCGCGTCCCGGCCGCCATGGGGAGGTCGGTCGACTGGAAGGAGATCGCTCCCGGAACCTGGGCGACGACGAGGGGGATGTTCCGCAGGTCGGGGATTTCCTTGGCCGAGGCGGCATAGGTGGAGCCCTTGATCAGGGTGCTCTGGAAGAAGATGCGGAAGCCATTGGAGGGGGGCGGGAGAATGACCGAGACGGCCTGATCGGCACCGCCGACATCCTTCCAGTTCGCGATCTTGCCGGTGAGGAGGTCGGCCGCCTGCTGCGTCGTGATCGCCTTGGCCGGATTCGCGGCGTCGGTGATGAAGACGAGGCTCGTCGGCTTCAGGGGGGCGACATTGAGGGTAGCGGTATCGACCTTGCCCGGGGCCTTCCCGTTGACGTCGGCGACGACCGCTTCCCACGCGCCGCCGATCAGGGCGACATCGGCGCGGCCTTCGACGAGGTCGACGACTCCCTTGCCGGTGGTGTTCGGAATCACATCGAAGGTCGTGCCGGAGGCGGCCTCGAGTTCGGCCTTCTTCGCCGTGACCTTGGCGCAGAGGGTGACCGAACCGGCGAGCTTCACCGGGGCCGTCTGGGCGTGGAGCCCGCCGAGGGCGAGGCAGGAGAGGACGGTGGCCGTGACGAGGGATTTGAGGGGATGATGCTTCATGCGTCTTGGGTCGCCAGACGGGCTGGCGTTTTCTTGGCGTGAGTGGTTGCGATTTCCCCCCCGGGATCGTGAATTAGTTCTATTCGTTTTCGCGAAAACCCGAAAGCGTATTAATACTCACAGATCGATCATTTTGGTCTCTAAACAAACGGGCGTTGGAAAACGGGACTGGAAAAGGAGGCCTGCCGGGGATAAACAGGATGGCATCGTGTCGATTTCCAAATACCAAGCTCTGATCGAGGCCCAGCCCGACAATGAGCTCCTCCAATTCAGCCTGGGGAAGGCGCTCTTCGACGCGGAGCGTTTCGCCGAGGCCGAGGTCCATCTCCGGCTGGCGCTCGAAAAGAAGCCCGACTGGATGGTCGCCGCCATGCTCCTGGCCCAGTGCGCCATCCGCCGGGACGACATGGCCCTCGCCCGCCAATATTACGAATACGCCCTCCCCCTCGCGATCTCCCAGCGCCACGAGGGGCCGGAGGCCGAGATCCGGCAGTCGCTCTCGGTCCTGACGGGGGAAGCGGACGGTTCCTCGAATTAATCCCGCCGCATGAATCCCCTCCTGTTCGGCCTCGTCGCCCTCGTCATCCTCAGCGTCTCGCTGACCTTCCGGGAACGGAAGCTCCTCCTCTCCCTCACCCCGGAGGAACAGGGCAAGATCGTCTCGAACATCAAGCGGCGGAGCTTCGGCGATTTCGCCCCCTTCCTGATCCTTTTCTTCGCGCTGATCGTCTACGAGAAGCTCTTCCCGACGGAGAAGCTCTGGGGCGTCCTGACCTTCGCGGCGTGGTTCGTGATCTGGACGGTCATCCGCGCGCGCGGCGCGGCGCGGGACATGGAATCGGTCGGCATCCCGAAGAGCTATCAGGCGATCCGGGTCCAGGCCTCGGTGATCCGGGCGGGCAGCGTCGCCCTCTTCATCACGTGGGGGCTGCTGAAGTCGAACGGCGTGATCCGCTGAGCGCGACTCAGACCGCGACGGGCGCCTTGATCGTCGGATGGGGATCGTAGCCTTCGAGGGTGAAGTCCTCGAAGCGGAAGTCCTCGATCTCCCTCACGTCGGGATTGAGGCGCATTCTCGGCAGCGGGCGCGGCTCGCGGAGGAGCTGTTCCTTCGCCTGGTCGATGTGGTTCGAGTAGAGGTGGTAGTCACCGAGCGTGTGGATGAACTCCCCGGCCTCCAGCCCGCAGACCTGCGCCACCATCATGTTCAGGAGCGCGTAGGAGGCGATGTTGAAGGGGACGCCGAGGAAGAAGTCGGCGCTCCGCTGGTAGAGCTGGCAGTGGAGCTTCCCGCCGAGGACGGAGAACTGGAAGAAGGCGTGGCAGGGAGGAAGGGCCATCCCGTCGACCTCGCCCGGGTTCCACGCGCTGACGATGAGGCGGCGGCTGTTCGGGTTCCGGCGGATCTGGTCGACGACGTTCCGGATCTGATCGACGGTCCGGCCGTCGGCGGTCTGCCAGCTCCGCCACTGGGCACCGTAGACGCGGCCGAGATTGCCGTCGGCGTCGGCCCACTCGTCCCAGATGCGGACGCCGTTCTCCTTCAGGTAACGGATGTTCGTCTCCCCCTTGAGGAACCAGAGGAGCTCGTGGATGACCGACTTCGTGTGGACCTTCTTTGTCGTGACAAGGGGGAAGCCCTCGGAGAGGTCGAAGCGCATCTGGCCGCCGAAGAGCGTGTAGGCTCCGGTCCCCGTCCGGTCCTGGCGGTAGTTCCGGGGATCCCGGTAGATGCCCTGGCGGAGGAGCTGGTAGAGGTGGTCGTGGTAGGACGCCATCGCGTCGTTCGGGCCACCCGTGGCGGGGAAGAAGAAATCGAGCTGGCCGGCTCCGCTTTTGTCCTTGTCGGAAACCTGCGCGCGGTGCGTCGCCACGCGGGTGCGCGGGGCCAGGACATGCTTGTCCCCCGGTTTCGAGATCGGCCCGAGGTCGAGTTCCGTGAGCGGATCGTAGTCGAGCCCGGGAATGGGGCCGAGGTCGAGATCGAGATCGTTCACCGCTTTCTTTTTCACAACGTCAGAAGGTAGGGCGGACCCCATCAATATCAATTCAAATCACTCCACATCAATGTCTTGCGAGCAAAAGCACTCAATAACATCCGAGCAACCCGCCAAGAACCTGTGAATAAGTTACCCCTCTCCATTCCCCGGGGCAACTCTCCCCTTTCCCGCACGATCTTGGTTTGATCTTTACCCCCACGGAACACAACATCCCGGGATGTCCTCCGCCGAGACACCGATGATGCAGCAGTACCGGGCGCTGAAGAGCCAGATCCCGAAGGACGCCCTTCTTTTCTTCCGTCTCGGCGATTTCTACGAGCTCTTCTTCGACGACGCGAAGATCGGTTCGGAGATCCTCGACCTCACCCTCACCCAGCGGAACGGGATGCCGATGTGCGGCCTCCCCTTCCACGCCGCCGAGGCCTATATCGCCCGGATCATCAAGGCGGGCCGCCGCATCGCCATCTGCGACCAGGTGGAGGCCCCGAAGCCGGGCCAGCTCGTCCGCCGCGAGGTGACGCAGATCATCAGCCCCGGCAGCGTCCTCGACGGGAACGTCCTCGCGGCGAAGCGGAACAATTACTGCGCCGCCCTCGTCCGGGGCCTCGGCGGGAAGAAGCACGGCCTCGCCTGCCTCGATCTCAGCACGGGGGAATTCCAGGCCGGGGAGGCGGGCGGCGTCGACGACGTCCTCGACTGGCTCCTCCGCCTCGATCCCTCGGAGATCGTCATTCCTTCAGGCCAGGGCCAGGACGACGATTGGGCCGAGCTGAGGAAGGAATCGAACCGCCTCTTCGTCTCTCACGAGGGCTGGGCCTTCGAGGGGGAGACGGCGAAGGCGGCCCTCCTGGAACACCTGAAGACCCATTCCCTCGACGGCTTCGGCCTCGGTTGCGCCCCCCTCGGCGCGGCGGCGGCGGGCGGGCTGATCCATTACCTCGCCGTCGAACTGCGGCGGAACCTCGGCCACGTCCGCCGCATCACCGCCTTTCAGCGGGCCGAATACCTCGGCCTCGATCCCGTCACCCAGCGGAACCTCGACCTCGTCGAAACCTCGCGCGAGGCCTCGGGCGACGCCACCCTGCTCGGCGCGATCGACCGCACCGTCACCTCGGGCGGCGGGCGGCTCCTGCGGCGCTGGCTCCTCCATCCCCTCCGGGACCGGGACGCCCTCCGGCAACGCCTGGGGGCCGTCGGCTGGTGGAAGGAAGGCGAACCGGCCCGGGAACAGCTGCGCGGCCACCTCCGCGACATCCGCGACCTGGAGCGCCTGATCGGCCGCCTCAGCCAGGGCGGCGGCAACGCCCGCGACCTCGCCGCGCTGAAGCTTTCCCTCTCGAAGCTCCCCGCCGTCCGCGCCGCGCTGGCCGGGATCGACCTCCCCCGCGTCGCCGCCCTGCGCGACGAAATCGTCCCGCAGGACGACCTCGTCGCCCTCCTCGGCGACGCCCTCGTCGAGGAACCGCCGATCCCGATCAAGGAAGGCGGGATGATCCGTCCCGGGTACCGCGCCGACCTCGACGAACTCCTCGCCGCCGGGACCGAGGGGAAGGAATGGCTCGCCCGGCTCCAGCAGCGGGAAATCGAGCGGACCGGGATCAAGACCCTCAAGATCCGCTTCAACCAGGTCTTCGGCTACTACCTCGAGGTCAGCCACTCCCAGGCCGCCAACGTCCCCGCCGACTATCACCGGAAGCAGACGACGGCCAACGCGGAGCGTTTCATCACGCCCGAGCTGAAGGAGATGGAGGGGAAGATCCTCGGCGCCGAGGAACGGTCCCGGCAGCTCGAATACGAGATCTTCCTCTCCCTCCGGCAGGAGGCGGTCGCCCGCCTCGACGCCATCCAGCAGACGGCCCGCGCCCTGAGCGAGCTCGACATCCTCGCCGGTTGGGGGGCCCTGGCCCAGGAACGGGACTACGTCCGTCCCGAGCTGACCGACGAGGTCGAGATCGAGATCGAAGAGGGCCGCCATCCGGTCCTCGAGCAGCGGATGCTCGGCGAACGATTCATCCCGAACGACGCCACGCTGAACACCGCCGCCCAGCGCCTCACGATCCTCACCGGGCCGAACATGGCGGGCAAGAGCACCTACATCCGGCAGGTCGCCCTCATCGCCCTCATGGCCCACCTCGGCACCTACGTCCCGGCGGCGCGGGCCCGGATCGGCGCGCTCGACCGGATCTTCACCCGCGTCGGCGCGAACGACGACCTCTCCCGAGGACAGAGCACCTTCATGGTCGAGATGAACGAGACGGCGAACATCCTCCACCACGCCACCGACCGGAGCCTCGTCATCCTCGACGAGATCGGCCGGGGGACGAGCACCTTCGACGGCCTGAGCATCGCCTGGGCCGTCGCGGAGCACCTCCACGACCAGGCGAGGGCCCTCACCCTCTTCGCCACCCATTACCACGAGCTGACCGAGCTCGCCCTCAGCCGTCCCTCGATCCAGAACGCCTGCGTCGCCGTCCGGGAGTGGAACGACGAGGTGATCTTCCTCCGCAAGATCATCCCCGGCGGGGCCGACAAGAGCTACGGCATCCAGGTCGCCCGCCTCGCCGGGCTCCCCCCCTCCGTCGTCGAGCGGGCGAAGGAAGTCCTCCGCATCCTGGAGGAGGAGCAGCTCGACGAGAGCGGCAAGCCCCGCCTCAGCCAGCCGCCGAAGAACGGGAAGAATCCGTCGAAGAAGATCGTGAAGGAATGGTCCCAGTTCGACCTCTTCAAGCAGGAGGCCTCGTGACGCTCCCCGAACGGCTCGCCGCCTTCCTGGGACGCGATCCGCAGATCGATCCCACGGCCTACGTCGCCCCGGGGGCCACGGTGATCGGCGACGTCCTCCTCGGCCCCCGGACCAGCGTCTGGCCCGGCGCGGTCCTGCGCGGCGACATCAACTCGATCGTCATCGGCGAAGGATCCAACATCCAGGACGGAGCGATCGTCCATCTCTCTGACGACTTCGGCGTGGTGATCGGGAAGGACGTCACCGTCGGCCATGCCGCCGTCGTCCACGCCTGCACTGTCGGCGATTCGTGCCTCATCGGGATGCACAGCACGATCCTCGACGGCGCGGTGATCGGAAAGGAATCGATCGTCGGCGCAAACGCCCTCGTCCCCCAGGGAATGCGGGTCCCCGAGGGCTCGATGGTCCTCGGCGTCCCGGCGAAGGTCGTCCGTCCCCTCACCCCGGAAGAGCGGGCGAACACGAGCGCCTTCGCGAAGAAATACGTCGAGGTGGCGAAGGCCCATCGCGCGAAGTTCGCCGACAGCGACGTCGATTAGTCCCCCTATTTCCCTTTCAAGCCGTTTAACCCGTTGGCGGCACTCCCAAGAAGACCAGCACTCGGAGTCGCATCAGTCCTGCCTGGCTCGCCTCTGAATTGGGACTTATAAGCAGGATCCGGAACGGGATTCCCATAGCTGTCATAAACAACGCGGCCCTGAGCATCCTTCAAATAAGATGCGCTACTCCGAGGCTGGGCGGCACACCCGCCTAGCAGCCATGCGTAAATCCCTACCACCAAGAAGCCCATCCAAAGAGCTTTCATCGCTCCAGACCGAACCTCACCCCAGCTTCGCCATCTCTTCCCGCACCAGCGCGATGAGGGGCGCGATGGTCTTGTCGGTGAAGTCGAAGGCGATGCCCGCGCCCTCGAAGAGCTGCGGCAGGGGCTTCGAGCCGCCGAGGGAGAGGCCGCTGAGGTAGGCGTCGATGGCGGCCTTCCGGTCCTTGTGGGCGGCGCTCCAGACCTGGAGCGCGCCGAGCTGGGCGATGCCGTATTCGACGTAGTAGAAGGGAAGCTCGAAGATGTGGAGCTGCCGGTGCCAGAGGTAGGCGCGGGCCTCGCTCAGGTCGCCGAGGCCGGTCCAGTCCTCGATCCCGCCGAAGCGGTCCATCAGCGCGATCCATGCGGCCTTCCTCTCGGGGCGGCTGTGGCCGGGATGGGTGTACAGCCAGTGCTGGAAGCCGTCGACGATGGCCATCCAGGGGAAGAACTTCACGATCCCCTCGAGGTGGTCCCGGCGGGCCCGCTTCGATTCTTCCTCGTTATAGAATTTGCCCATGTAGGGGGCGCCGAGGAGCTCCATGCTCATCGAGGCGACCTCACAGAACTCGATGGGGATGCCATTCCGGTACCAGTTCATCGGCTGCTCCCGCGCCGCGAGGGTGTGGAAGGCGTGGCCCGCCTCGTGGAGGAGGGTCTCGACGTCGCGCTGCATGCCGACGGCGTTCATGAAGATGAAGGGGACGCGGGCTTCGGGGAGGTTCGCCTGGTAGCCGCCGGGGGCCTTCCCCTTCCGATTCTCGAGGTCGACGAGGCCGCCCTGGCGGAGGACGTCGAAGAAGCCCTTCAGCCGGGGATCGAGTTCGCCGAAGATCGCGTCGGTCTTCTCGAAGAGCTCGTCGCCGGTGGCGAAGGGCTTCAGCGGGGGGCGCGCCTCGGGATCGACGGCGAGGTCCCACGGGCGGAGGGTGTCGACGCCGAGTTTCGCCTTCCGTTCCGCCTGCATCTCGCGGACGAGGGGGACGATCTGCTTCTCGATGGCGTCGTGGAAGCGGAGGCAATCGTCGGGGGTGTAGTCGAACCGCTCCCGCGAGGCGAAGAAGTAGGCCCGCGCGTCGGCGAACCCGGCCTCCTTCGCGATCTCCTCCCGGAGGACGAGGAGCTGGTCGAAGATCTCCTCCAGCTTCTCGCTGTCGGCGAGGCGGCGGGCGGCGACGGCCTCCCAGGCGGCCTGGCGGCGGGCGCGGTCGGTCTCCTCCTGGATGCGGCCCATGCGGGGAAGGGTCTGCTCGGCCCCGTCGAAGGTGACGGTCATCGCGCCGGAGATTTTCTGGTAGCTCTGGCAGAGCTTCGCGGTCGCGGTCTCGCGGGGGATGTTCTGTTCCCGGTAAAGACGGACGGCGGTCGCGACGCTCCGGCGGAAGACGGCGTAGTAGTCGGGCAACATCTCGAAGGCGGGCTTCGCGACGAGGGTTTGCCAGAGGGCGAACTGGCGGGGCTTCAGCGCGGGGTCGAGTTCCTCGACGAAATGGAGGTAGGCCTTCTCCCGCTCGGGATCGTCGGTCTGGCAGGTCATCGCGATGTACCGCTCGGAGCGGGCCTGGTCGATGGCGCTGTCGACCTCGCCGTAGGAGGCAAGCCACGTCTCGAGCTCCGCCGCCGTCGCCGCCGCCTCGAGGTCGGCCTGAAGGCGACCGTAAAGGCCTTCGAGGGTCTTGAGATCGGTCAGGTCGATCCCGGCCGGGAGATAGGTGCGGGGGGAATAGGGAGCGGTGGAGAACTGCATCGGTCCATTAAAGCCGATTGCCCGGCGGGGGCAAGAAGGGAGCCGGTCTTTGGAGAGAGCGCAATATAACTTGTCATGGCTCCGGGACGAGATTAGACAGGCAAGACATGGCTCATCCCGATCGAGGCGCTCTCCCTGATGCCATGAGCCAGCCTCCTTCATCGTCTGGAGAAAGACCTCAGGGCTCTCCGTCCGGGAATAAACTGCTGGGACTCGAGTTGATTCGCTTTCTTTCGGCAATGGCTGTCGTCGTCTTCCATTACCGGCATTTCGCCTATATCGGGAACGATCCGATCGGTTGGGTGCGGGAGAACCAGCCCTTTTATCCCCTACTGAAGTCCCTCTACGACTTCGGGAATTATGGAGTCCCGATTTTCTGGTGCATCAGCGGTTATATTTTCTTCTGGAAATATGGCCATGCGATTCGGGAAAAAAACATTTCCGCAGGGCGATTTTTCATCCTTCGCTTTTCACGTCTTTATCCGCTTCATCTGGCAACCCTCCTCCTGGTCTGCCTGCTTCAGTGGTGCTACCTCACACGACACCACCTCTTCTTCGTCTACCGGGACACCGACACTCTCCATTTCCTCCTCCAGCTCTTCATGGCCAGCGATTGGATCAATCAGAGCCACCTCAGCTTCAATGGCCCGGTTTGGTCCATCTCGTTGGAAGTGTTGATTTATATGGTGTTCTTCTGCGTGACTTTCCGTTTCGGCGCCTCGTTCCGGGTGAGCCTGATCGTGCTCGGGATATTCGGGGTGCTGACGGCGATGCACGGACGGACCCCGCTATTCGATTGCGTCCTTTATTTCTATCTCGGAGGGACGATGACTCTGCTTGGCAGGCTTGCCTCGCCCGATTCAAAATCGAAGGATCTGCTACTGAAAGTTTTGCTGGCGGGTTTCCTGATCGCGACACCCATCATGGAAAAGCTGCTGCACTGGAACCCTCACCCGGGCACTCCCATCGAACCCCTGCTTTCCTATCTTTACATCCCCGCGCTGGTGCTCTTCTTCGCAAGGGATATTTCCATTCCCGACTCCCTGCGGAAATACGTGGAGAGCGCCGGAAACATGACCTATTCGAGTTATCTCCTCCATTTCCCGATTCAACTGGGGCTTGTCCTGATTTTCACCCGATCGGGGCAAGGCGTTCCACTCTACCACAACGCCTTCTTCCTGCTTTATATGGGAATCACTTGCGTCGCCGCATTCCTGGCGTACCGCTATTTCGAGGCCCCCGCCCAAGCCTCGATTCGTAAAAATGGGCTGAGGAAAAGGGCCTGAATTATTCGTTCCAGAATTTCTGGAACGCCCGGTCCCAGCTCCGTTCCTCGTGGATCTCGCTGGAGAGGGCCTGGCGGGAGGCCTCGGTGGGGAGGGCGGCGAGGAAGCCGGAGACGGTGTCGGCCCATTGCTTCAGGTTCCGCGCGGGGACGACGGCGCCGCGCGCAGGGGCGGTGATCAATTCCCTCGGTCCGCCGACGTCGGAGACGACGACGGGGAGGCCGCAGGCCATCGCCTCGATGACGACGTTGCCGAAGGTGTCGGTGGTGCTGGGGAAAAGGAAGAGGTCGGCGGAGGCGTAGGCGGCGGCGAGTTCCTCCCCGGTCAGGACTCCGGTGAAGATCGCGCCGGGAAGGGCCGCCGCCATCTCGTCCCGGAAGGGGCCGTCCCCGACGAGGGCGACGGTGAAGGAGGCACCCCGCTTCTCCAGCTCGCGGGCGACGTCGACGAGGAAGCCGAGTTCCTTTTCCTTCGAGACGCGGCCGACGTAGAGGAGGACGGGCGCGCCCGGCTTCGCGCCCCGGGCGGTCCAGAAATCGGGACGGCGGAACTTCGTGGCGAAGAGGGAGGTGTCGAGACCGCGCGGGAAGATCTCGAGCCGGGAGGCGGGGATGCCGCGGTCGATCCAGCACTGACGGTAGAACTCGGAGTTCGCGTAGATGCGGTGGAACTGGCCGTAGAACCACTGCATGTAGCGCCACGTGACGGTCTCCATAAAGGCGTCGTCGCTCAGGAAGCGGGCGTACTGGGGGAAGTCGGTGTGGTAGATCGAGGTGAGGCGGAGGCCGAGGAGCTTCCCCGCCGCGAGGGCGCAGAGGCCGACGGGGCCGGGGGTGCTGATGACGAGCTCGGTGAAGCCTTCCCGCTCGATGTAGTCGAGGATCTCGAGGAAGGGGGGGAAGCTCATCTTCTGGAGCTTGTACTCGGGGATCTCGAACTCGCCGACGGGGGCGAAGTTCTTCACGGGGATGTCGGTGACGAAGACCTCGGACCGGGAGGTGACGACGGTGAGGTCGGCCCCGGCGCGGAGGCCCGCCGCCGTCATGGAACAGATCGTCCGGGCGACGCCGTTGACGTCCTCGAGGGTGTCGGTGAACCAGGCCCGCTTCTCGTTGCGGAGGAAGGAGGGGACCTCGGGGAGGAATTCCCGGGCGGTCTCGCGGAGGAAGGGCCGCGCGGGGGCCTGCTGCCGGTAGGCGACGACGTAGGGAAGGACGGCCCCGGCGACGGGGACGATCCCGGTGAGGGACTGGAAGGCGTCGAGGAGGCTTCCCCGCTCGACCCGCCGCATGAATTCGAGGAAGAGGCGGTAGGAGAGCTGGTTCGTGAGGTAGGAGGCCATCGCGAAGGAGCGGCGCTCCGGCCCGGCCTCGGTGCGGATGATGGTGTCGAGATCGGTCTTCACCTTCGGATCGGTGAAGAAGGCGGCGAACTCCCGCGAGAGGGTCGTCTCGCCCGGCTTGAAGAAGTCGAAGACCTGGCCGGTCCGGACCGCCTCGACGACGAAGCCCATCTGCTCGCCGAAGGAAAAGTCGGTCGGGTTCTTGCCGGTGACGAACCGTTGCGCCACGGTGCTGAGGAGATTGGCGGCGAGCGGGGCGGTCTTCTTCATCCGGTCCTGCGCGTAGGAGAAGACGGTGTTGTAGAAGCTGCTGGAAAGATGGAGCGGCGTCCCGGCCTCCCCCTGCGGCGTGGCGAGGCCGGAGTGGAGGGCGGCGAAGAAGCCGTCGACGGTGTCGGCTGTGTTGGAATCAACCGCCGCCTCGGTCCACGTCCGCCCGGCGTAGAGGCCGCCGTGGTCGTCGGAGCCGCCGGTGAGGATCTTCCGGTGGAAATCGGCATCGACCGGGGCGAGGTGATGGCGGTCGGCCAGCTGGGCCAGCTTCTCCGGGGTGAGGGAGGCGACGATCTGGCCGAGGACCTGCTGGGCCAGCGGCTCGCGGTTGCCGTTCCGCCCCTCGAAGACGCGGAAGAGGAGGAGGAGCTTCTCGACGTGGGCGGGGGTCAGCTTCCCGTTGATGTCGGAGAGCGGATGGGCGACGCCGTGGGGGAGCTTCTGGACGCGGAGCCATCCGGCGAGGTCGTAGATGTTCTCCCGCAGGGTGGCGATCTCCCGGTGCTGGGCCTCGGTCAGGTTCCAGACGAGGAGGTGGATCTTGCAGCCGTCGGGGAAGTAGGTCGTGACCTCCTCGCTGAGGAAGACGTCGTCATGGCGGGCGGCGAGCTCCAGGGCGCCGTCGATCCGGTTGTGGTCGGTGATCGTCTTCCACCGCATCCCGGCCTGGTGGAGGCGGGCGTAGAGGGCCTCCGGCTGGCTGTAGCTCTGGGGCATCCCGAGCTGCCGCAGGATCCACTCCGAGGGGCGGTCGGAAAAGCGGGAGTGGAGATGGAGGTCAACCCGGCAGAGAGGCATAATCCGCATAGGTTACCGGCTCGAAGCCGCGATCCAATGCCGTTTTCACGACCCGCTCGATTTGTTTCCGGATTGTGACGTGGAGGAGATCGTCGGGATGGAGGCTGATCCGCAGGAGGGAATTCCCCTGGGAGCGGGAGAAAAGGTGCCGGTTCCAGAGGACCGAGACCGTCCGCCGCCACGCGGCCCGGGTGCTCCAGCAGAGGGACTGGGAAGGGACGCTTTCGCCCCGCTGGAGGGAGAGGAACTCCCGGAGCGTCGTCGTGTGGCGGAACCCGGCGGCCCGGAGGACGGGGACGACCTCGGGGCCCATGAGCCAGGCCGGGGCGATGAAGCCGACCGGGACGGGGAAACCGGCCTCGGCAAAGAGGGCGCTCCCGGCGGCAAGCCGCGCCACCGTCTCCGGGCCGGTGAGGTCGAGGAACTCGGCCTCCCGGTTCGTGTAGAGGCGGGTCCAGAAGAGAGAGCCGAGGGCGTCCTTCCGGCCTTGGCGGTCGTGGAAAAAGCCGTGGAGGACAACTTCGTCCCCCTCCCCCGCCCAGGCGCGGACGGTCGCGGCGAAGTCGGGCTCGTCGGCCTTCGGGCCGTGATGGAATTGGGGGACGACGAGGAGGCTCCGGCGGGAGACGCCCCACGCGGCCAGCGCCTCCCGCTGGGCGGCGATCGCCTTCCGGCTGCCGGGGTGGAGGTCGTGGAGGGAGACGACGAGGTGCTTTCCCGCAGTGGCACTCATGCCTTCGATGTTGGCTGGCTCTGGTGCTTGCCCTTGCCCTTACCCAGATCGCTTCCGTAGAGACTCCCGTTCGCCTTCAGGTCCTTGATGATCGTGAAGAGGAAGATGCCGCCGTCGTGGAGGTGCCGGTATTTCGTCACTTCCTTCTGGTCGATGACCTCGAAGCCGTACCGCTCGAAGGTCCGCACGGCCCGCCGCGCCTCGTAGGAGATGACCTGGGCGTAGACGCCCTTTTCCCCCTGCTCGACGAGGTACTTCAGGAAGGCGTCGATGATCGCCCGCGTCCCGGCGACGCTGCGGACCGGGGGGAGGAGGTTGATGTGGAAATGGGGGAGATCCTGCGGGGTCACCGGGTTCTCTTTCCCGGCCCGCGTCATGAGCCACCGGACGTACTGGCGCGTCTCGGCCCCGTAGGGGCGGGTGAAGTAGCGCCAGGCCCCGACGAGGAAGAGGCGGGCGTTGTCCCGGAACCGGAACCGCTTGTATTGCCCCACCCGGCGGGAACCGTTCAGGTATCCCTGGACCACGCCGCCGCTCTCGATGACGAGGGTCGATTCGGGCTCGATGTCGGTGTAATAGCGGGTGAGGTAATCGGCGAAGAGCTCGCGGTCCTCGAAGAGCGGGTCGATCGGCTTCCCGAGGAAACCGGTCTCGGCGCAGATCCGCCGGATCACGGGCCGGTCCTCGGGCCGGTAGAAGCGGACCGTGAGGACGGGCGGCTCGGCCTTGGGCTCGAGCGGGGCCGCGGGGGAGGATTCCATCCTCCCTAGATAGCGTCTTCGCTTCCTTTTTCCAGCCTGCTGTTTTTCCGCGAGAAAAGGAAGTAGACCACGAGGCCGACGGCCATCCAGACGAAGAGCCGGACCCAGGTGTCGTTCGGCAGGTAATACATCGAGAGGCCGCAGAAGAAGACGCCGAGGAGGGGGACCAGCGGAACCCACGGGGTCCGGAACGACCGGGGCAACCCGGGCTGGGTGCGGCGGAGGACCATCACGCTGACGCAGACGATGAGGAAGGCGAGGAGCGTCCCGATCGAGGTCAGCTCCCCGAGGATGCCGATGGGGAAGAGGGCCGCGATCACCGCCGTGACGCCGCCGACGAGGAGGGTGGTGACCCAGGGGGTGCCGCGCACGGCGTGGATCTTCGAGAACGATTTCGGCAGGAGGCCGTCCTCGGACATCGAGTAGAAGAGGCGGCTCTGGCCGAGGAGGAGGCCGAAGATGACCGAGGTGAGCCCGGCGATCGCCCCGAGCTGGATCAAGGGGGCGAGCCACTTCAGGGATGTCCCGACGTGCTCGATGGCGTAGGCGACCGGCGCGGGGCCCGCCATCCCGGGGTCCTTGTAGGACATGAGCCCCGTCAGCACGACGGCGACGGAGATGTAGAGGACGGTGCAGATCAGGAGGCCGCCGAGGATGCCGATCGGCATGTCCCGCTGCGGGTTCTTCGCCTCCTGGGCCGCCGTCGAGACAGCCTCGAAGCCGAGGTAGGCGAAGAAGATGACCCCCGCACCGGCGAAGATGCCGCTGAAGCCGAACTCGCCCGAGATGCCGTCGCTCGGCGGGATGAAGGGATGCCAATTTTCCGGCTTCACGTGGGGGAGGCCGAAGCCGATGAAGAGGAGGATCACCGAGACCTTGATGATGACGATGACGAGGTTGAGCCGGGCCGATTCGCGGATGCCGGAGTAGATGACCCAGGTGGCGAAGGCGGTGATGAGGACCGCCGGAAGGTTGAAGTAGGCCCCGCTGTGGATCCATTCCCCGTGCTTGTAGACCCAGGGGGAGGAAACCAGCTTCGTGGGAAGGTCGATCCCGCAATAGTGGAGGAAGCGGGTCATGTAGCCCGACCAACCGACGGCGACCGTCGCCGCGCCGAAGAGGTATTCGAGGATCAGGTCCCAGCCGATGATCCAGGCGAAGAATTCCCCGCACGTCGCATAGGCGTAGGTGTAGGCGCTCCCGGCCACGGGGATCATCGAGGCGTATTCGGCATAGCAGAGCCCGGCGAAGAGCGAGGCGAGCCCGGCGACGATGAGGGAGAGGACGAGCGCCGGGCCGGCGTGCTCCGCCGCCACGTGCCCCGTCAGGACGAAGACGCCGGTCCCGATCGCCGTGCCGACGCTGAGGCCGACCAGCTGGGGCGCGGTCAACACCCGGCGCAGCCCCCCGACGCGTTCGGCCTGTTTCTGCAAGGAGGCGAACGACTTCTTTCTTAAAAGATCCATGGAGATAGTGGGTTGGGTCCGGAGAGATTTCCCTCCGGGAACGCGTTTGGGAAGCACTTTCCGAGCCCGGAACCGATAAAAGCACGGGGGAACGACGTTCCGGGCTTTTCAGCCGGGACACGCTGCGCCATACTCCCGCACTCCGTTCCCCACGCCGCTTTAGCTCAGTGGTAGAGCAACTGTTTTGTAAACAGTCGGTCGTCGGTTCGATCCCGACAAGCGGCTCCCTTCTCTTTTAGACCCAGATCTAAAACGCAACCTGAACGCCGCGCCGAAAGAGTGGTTTTGGAGGCGGGAGAAACTCCCCTACTCTTCCTTCTCGGAAGCCTCGCGGAGGCCGAGTTCGGTGAGCTTCGTCCGGAGCGTGAGGCGGGAGATGCCGAGCCAGCGGGCGGCGAGGGATTGGTTTCCCTTCGTCAGCCGGATCGCCTGGGAGAGGAGCTCCCGCTCCGCCGCGCGGATCGCCACGGCGTAGGCGTCGGGCTCCTTTGCCGTCGAGGCCCCTTCCAGAACCTCGGCGATGAAATCGCGGAACGGACGGTCGGCCGCCCCCTTGCCCCCGCCGGTCTTGCCCTCGCGGGAGAGCATCTCCTTCACCGTTTCCAGGGAGATCGCGTAGCCGCGCGAGGCGAGGATCGCCTGGCGGAGGAACGACTGGAGCTGCCGGACGTTCCCGGGCCAGGGGAGCGAGGCGAGGTAATCGACCGTCTCCGGGGTGATCCCGGGACGCTGGGCGCCGAGATCCTTCGCGTGATGGGAGATGAAGTAGCCGATCAGTTCGGGCACGTCGCCCTGCCGCTCCCGCAGGGGCGGGAGGGAAATGGTGGCGTCGTTCAGCCGGTAATAGAGATCCTCGCGGAACTGCTTTTCCTGGATCGCCTCCTCCAGGTTCCGGTTCGTCGCCGCGATGACGCGGACGTCGACCGAGATCGCCTCGTTGCTGCCGAGGCGCTGGATCACGCGCTCCTGGAGGGCGCGGAGGAGCTTCGCCTGGGTGCCGGGGCTGAGTTCGCCGATCTCGTCGAGGAAGAGGGTGCCAGTGTGGGCCTGCTCGAAGCGGCCGATCCGCCGCGCCTGCGCCCCGGTGAAGGCCCCCTTCTCGCTGCCGAAGAGCTCGCTCTCCAGGAGGGTCTCCGGGATCGCCGCGCAATTGACGACGACGAAGGGTTTTCCCTTCCGGTTGCTGTAATGGTAGACGGCCTGGGCGACGAGTTCCTTGCCGGTCCCCGTCTCCCCGCGAATCAGGACCGTCACCGGCTTCGCGGCGATCCGGCCGATCTCCTTGAAAATCTTCTGCATCGCCGGGCAGGAGCCGACCATGTGGAGTCCCTCCCCTTCCTTTCCGGCCTCGGCGGGGGTGCCGACCCGGACCGATTGGGTCTGGATGCGGGAGTTGACGATGGCCTTCTCCACCGTCTCCATCAGCTCGTCGAGCTGGACCGGTTTCAGGAGGTAATCGTAGGCCCCCCGCTTCATCGCCTCGATGGCCGTCTCGGCCGAACCGTGGCCGGTCATCAGGATGACGGGGACGAAGGGGTTGCTGGCGCGGAGCTTCTCCAGGAGGTCGAGGCCGTCGAGGCCCGGCATCATGAAATCGCTGATGATCGCGTCATAGTTCCCCTCCTTCGCCATCTGGTAGCCGGTGTCCCCTCGGTCGGCGATGCTGACCTGATGGCCGCACGAGCTCAATGCGGAGCGGTAGAGCGCCCCCATCGCGCGATCATCTTCGATGACTAAAACGTGGCCTGACATGGTGGCTGGAACATCCTTTCCTCCCCCCCGGGAGACGCCCCGTCCGATGATCTCGGTCCGGGCCGCCTATTCTTCGATGACGAAGATTGTAATTCATCCCCTCCCTCCCTGCCACTGCTAAAGAACCCGACTATTACCTAGAACGTTCTAGGCGAGAGCGGTTACTTCTTCCCCTGCTTCCGGGGGAGGCCGATCCGCAGGTGCATGATCCCCATCTCCTCGGGCACGGTCAGGGGGAGCGTCGCCCGGCTTTCGTCGGGGATCTCGATGCGGATCGTCACCCCCTCGTCGACGCCGCCGTCGACGCGGAAGGAGGCTCCCGCCTCGCGGACCAGCCGCCGGACCGTGAGGAGGCCCTTGCCCTTGCCGTGGGAATCCCAACCGGCCGTCAACCGCACCGCCATCGACGCCTCCATTCCCTGGCCGTAGTCCCGGATGAAGAGAACGGAACGCTCCACCCCGCGGATGAAAAAGAGATCGATCCGGGTCCCCTTCGTCGTGAAGCGGCAGGCATTGCCGACCAGCTCCTCGATCACGGCCCGGAGGACCTCCATGCTGAAGGGAAGGAACCCGTTATCGATGAAACATTCGAGGTCGGAGCTCCGGCCGAACCGGAAGACGATCTCCCGGGCGAGCTCGTAAATCTGATTGGAATGGACCCGGCCTTTGCCCAGCCCTTCGCCCCCCTCGTCGTCCCAGCTCAGGGAGGCGGCGTTCGGCATCGGATCGGCCGTTTCCCAGTCGTTCAGGACCTCGGCGACCTTTTCCTCGGCCCGTTCCTCGGCGGCGCGCCATTCGTCCACCTGGGAGAGATACTTCCGGGCCAGAGCGATCAGGTCGCTGCCCGAGATATCGTCGGCGACAATCGCATCGGGGTCGCGGCCGTCGAGCGCGTCGGGGAGTTCCTCGCCGCCGCCGAGGAGGATGAAGGCCCACGCGCCGCCGCTTTCCCATTCCTCATCGAGGAGGCGGAGCAGTTCCTCGCCGCGCACCCCGGCCACCCGGTCGGCGCAGAAAATCACCTCGGGCCGAAGGAGACGGGCCAGGGAGAGACCTTCCCGGGAGTCAGCCGCTTCCTCGACGCGGAAGCCCGCCCATTCCAGAACATCCCGGCGTTCCTGCCGGACGGAGGCTTCCGCATCGATGATCAGAATCAAACCGGACTGCTTGGTGTTCGCTTTCACACAAGGAGAGTCGCTTAAGCCGTGCCAAGGTAGCGGAGGAAACCACAACCTGATCCAATAAAGCAACTTACGAAGTTAACCAGATTAACCCCACTCCATCAAAGACCCCACCTATTGGCCAATCCTTATTCAAAGGCTGATCAAAAAGTAACCATCTTGCCCCAGGGGAGAGAGAAAAACGGTCGCGCCCCATTTTCCGCGCCCCAGCCAAAGAGAGCGGCCTCCCAGTTGCCCCTTGCCAGAATCGAAAAAAACCGACTTAATCAGCCCTCCATGTCTCAGGCCGTCGCCCCCGCTCTCTCCGTCGTCATCCCGGCCTATGAGGAAGCCGAGAACCTCCGCGGCATGCTCCCGGCCCTCCACCAGACCCTGGGAGGATTGGGGATCTCCTACGAGATCGTCATCATCGACGCCCACGAAAAGCGGGACGACACCGCCGAAGTCTGCACCGCCAACGGGGCGCGGCATTATTACGGGGAAGGAAAGTCCTCCTACGGCGGGGCCATCCAGCAGGGCATCCGCCTCTCGCTGGGCGAGCGCGTCGTCATCATGGACGCCGACGGCTCCCACAATCCCTCCTTCATCGCCACCCTCTGGGCCGACCGGGACCGGGCCGACCTCCTGATCGCCTCCCGCTACGTTCCCGGCGGCCATACCGACAACCCGAAGATCCTCATCTGGATGAGCCTCTTCGTGAACATCGTCTTCCGGATCGTCCTCGGCCTCCGGGTGGCCGACGTCTCCAACAGCTTCCGCCTCTATCGCGGCGCCGACCTCCGCGCCCTCCGGCTCGAGTGCGTCCACTTCGACATCGTCGAGGAAATCCTGGTCAAGCTCTCCATCTACCATCCCGCCTATCGGATCAAGGAGATCCCCTTCTTCTTCGAGCAGCGTAACGCGGGCAAGACCAAGCGCGACCTCGTCGCCTTCGCCATCAGCTACGTCACCACGCTCCGCCAACTCTGGAAGCTGAAGCACGCCGCCTCCCGGGACCTCAAGGCGACGAAGTAAAACGGGACAGGCCTCGCGTCCGCGCAAGGCCCGTCAAAGAATCGGAACGCGGGGTGCCGTTCCGGCGATCATCCCGAAGAAATCCCACTCTAACTCTCTGAACGAGAGGAGCTTAAAAAGTGCCGCGAGTAGGACTTGAACCTACAACCAATTGATTAAGAGTCATACCTTTTACTCTGGTGTTGCAGTAGGACGTAGAATTAGCGTAAAATTACACTAATGCGCGCCCTGACCAAAAAGAAGACCCTTCGTGAGGTGTTTCTCGACGGTGATCCGTCCAACGTCGAGATCCCCAAGGGTCTTCCCCCGGGCGTCGGGCTGGGCAAGAACGAGGGAGGCAATGGCAGCGTCACGTGGCGCGTTCGTTTGGGCGAACGCTTCCTCGGAATCATCGGTAGCCGGGATGAGGCGCCGGTCCCTACGATGGAGGCGGAAGTCGTCCCCCTCCCCGGCGGCATCCTGAACTACCTCGTAGCTGCGCGGCCGGACGTTCAGATTCCCTTTTTACCAACGACCTCGCCGAACCGGGGCAACCCCGCCAATGCCCTGCCCAAGAACAAGAAGAAGAGCCGGGCGATCCTGAAGGACTTCAAACACAAGGAGGAGGCTCGTCGCTGGGCATGGGAGCAGTATTCGAAGCGGGACCAGATCACCGCGACGCGCCTCGAACCGGCCCAGCTCAACGAAGCCGCCCTCGCCTTCGGCAGGATCAAGCAGTTCCCGGGTCTTACACTCACTCAGGCGGTGGAGGACGGCATCAAGCTGGGCCGTCCCTCCAAGGGGGTGATTGGTTGGGAGGCCGCCCTCGCCCTATTCTTGGATGACCCTCGCCCAGCCCCCCTCCTCCCCAACTCGAGGAAGGACTACTCCGGGACCATCCGGAACTTCTTCACCGACCATCCGCGCGCCAAAGTCCACGAGATCCAGAAGGACGATGTTTCCGACTGGATCGACGAGGACGCTTGGACCCGGGGAAGCCAAGCTCACCATCTTCGCAACCTGAAAGCGTTCTTCGCTTGGGCAAAGCGCGACGGTTATGTCGGCGTCGACCCCGCCATCGACATTCCCCGCATCGACTACGATGCCGATTGCGCGATCCTCACCCCCGAAGAGGCAGCCGACCTCCTCACCAAGAGCGACGGACCCATCCGAACGGCGACCGCGTTGGGTCTCTTCGCCGGGCTCCGCTCCAGCGAGATCCAACAGCTCGACTGGGCGGCCGTCGGCGACAAGGAGATTCAGGTCTCAGCGCGGATCGCGAAGACCCGGAAGAACCGGATGATCGCGATTCACGCGACCCTGAAGGCTTGGCTCGATCTCGTCCCGGAAGAAGAGCGCGTTGGGCTCGTGGCGCCGACGCCCTGGCGGTCTCACTTTGAGAAGGCACGCGAGGCCGCGGGCTTCTTCACCCCAGAACAAGCGAAGGAAGCTAAGGAGAAGGACGGCACAGTGCTCAAGGTCTGGCCCCGCAATCCCATCCGGCACTCCTTCGGCACGTACTTTCTCGCAGCTACGTCCGATGAGGCGCGGACGGCGGCGATGATGGGCAATAGTCCCGACGTCATTTTGAAGCACTATCGGACAGTCGTTAAGGAGCCGGTCTGGCAGGCGTACTGGGCTATCCTTCCTGGCAAAAAGGAGAGATCGGCGGCCAAATAGGGATTGTGTCGCGACCTGTCGAGACCGTTATTGACAAGGTATTTCGTTTCGGGTAGAGTCCGCCCATCAACTGGCTTGTACTTGCCGTGTTTGCCGGGGGCTACGTCCCTCTGCTTGCTCTCGATCCACGAGGACTGAGAGCCCTACGAAACTGGGAACGTCCGTTGTAGATCTAGGTCTTAGGCAGTAGTCCCCCTCGGCGACGAGGTGTTAAATCGCAGGAATTTGCCCCTGCGACGGGCCGCGCCGGCGCTTGAACCGCCGAGACCTTCCAATCGCTAACCACGAAAGGAAGGCCCATGCCTTCGCGCAATTCAGAAGTCGACATCGAGAAGATCGTCGAAGAGGTAGTTAATCGTATCGGCGCCGAGGTCGTCCGACACCTCACCCGTCGGATGGTTCCCCGCGCCGAAGTTGTCGGTAAGATTGGGAAAGAAAAAGACCTCCGCCGCTGCGAAGAGGCAGGATGGATCACGAGAGCGTCCGGACAGGGTCCCCGGGCGAAGGCGCTCTACAGGTCGCGGGACGTCGAAGCTCTTCTAGATCGCTATGACCAAGGTCTGCGCCCCCCACCCCTCCGCTGCGAAGTCGAATACGAGCGACCGGCACCGAGAAGGCGCCGTCGCCGCGCCGATGAAAATGTCGCCCAGCAGGAGGCTGCGTGAGCGATCTCCCCGCCAAAGTGGCAGGCCCGGCCGGGGCTGCCACGTCCATCCCACTCGACCTGTGGCAGGAGGCCAAGCTCTCCCTTACAGAGGAGATCTGCGAGACGTTCGGACCGATCCTCGGGGTCGCGCCTGATACGCTCTGGCAGTTCCCTCATCTCGGCGCGCACGAGGGCAACCTCGCGCTGCCGATCGAGAAGGAAGGTAAGGTCGTGGCGCTCCACGTCCTGACCAAGGAGGGCAAGGCGTACACCTACCCGAAAACGAAGCTGACTCCCCTAGTGGTGGGGCACCTCCCGATCACTGAGGTCATCCACGTCTTCTCGTCGGCTCGCCACTACCTGCAGGTCATGGCCAAGGTTGAGGGAGTCCTTGGGTTTCCCGCCACCGTCGAGTTCCCGGCAACGGTCATCGTCGATCGTGGCGGTGTCCGGCGATCGAAGGACGCAATGCCAGACGAAGTCTCCGAGAGCGTGGACATCTTCGACATGATCCAGCCGGCGCAGCACAAAGCCGTCGTTTGGAAATCGGAAGAGCATGGCGAGTGGGCGGATGCCATCATCAAAAGGCTGGTCCAGAACGACATCTGGGTCGTCGGGTTCGTCAACGGCGGCGACCATGGGGAAGCACTCCGGAACGCACAGCAGGTTCGGACCGCACCGCTGATCGACCCGGACTACGACGCCACCTTTCCCTCTGGTGCCCTGCCGCTCCTCCTGCGGCGGATGGTCCGGGACTACGAGCGCGTCCACGTCTGCCCGCCGATCATGCCGCTCCTCGTGGCATTGAGCTGCGTCAGCGGCTCGACGTTCGCGCGGGTTCGGCTGAAGCGCGGCAAGGGTTACACTCACTCGAACATCTACTCGCTCATTATTGTACCCTCGGCAGGTGGCAAAAGCGTCGTAGGCGGGGAGATCGGCGAACCGATTCGGCGGTTCAACAGCTCCCTCATCGCGAAGCACGCTGAGCAGGTGAAGAAGGACAAGAAGGCGATGCCTGCCCTCGAGCAGGACAAGGAGATCGTGAAGCTCATGCGGCGGAAGGCGAAGATGGATGCCGGTTCCGTCGCCGCCCCAACTCCCTGCCTCGATGAGGCTCTCGCGGATGTCGAAGAAAAGATCCAGGAGATCAAGCACCGCGAGAAGTGGAAGCCGAACTTCGTCGTCACCGACTTCACCAGCGCCGGCCTCGAAAAGAAGCTGTCGGGTGCCGTGGGCGAGTCGCTCTTCGGCTTCCACACGGACGGCCGAAAAATCGTGCTCATCACGTTCAAAGGTCTGTTCTCGAAGACCTCCACCCCTGACGACTCGCTCCTCATTCAAGGTTGGAGTGGCGACCACCTCGACTCGATTCGGGCGGGGCGTGACGAGGAGAACGTCAACGAGCCGCGGCTCTCGGTTTGTTGGCTGACCCAGAGTGACCAGACTGGGAAGATCGTAAACGAGGAGTCGGTGAAGGGCGGCCTCTTGCCACGCTTCCAGTTCTGCCTCATGGATCAGGGGATCAAGCAGATGGGCCTCGAGCTCGATCCCATGATTCAGGCGAACTGGAGCGGCTTCTCGACGGATCTCCTGCGTTTCTGCCACCGGTTGGCGGAGAGGGGCGAGTACCTTGACCTCATCGGCAGCGAGGAGGTTATGGAGGTCTTCCGCACCTTCAGCACACGGATCGAGGCGGAGATCGAGAGCGAGACCAACCTCGCCGGGGCGAGCAACTTCGCGCGCCGCTGGCCGGAGAAGGCGATGCGGATTGCTCTCCTGCTCCACCTGCTGCATCAGGATTCGGGCATCATGGCGGCCTTTGCCAAGGCGGCAAAAGAGGCAGGCCCGACCGTGAGGATCTCGTGCTCGATCCCGGCCAGCATGAAGACGATGTCGGTGGAAACGGCGAAGGCGGCTGTCGAGCTGACGCTCTGGCTGGCACGGCAGGAACTGTTCCTCCTGGCCCCCTACCTCGCGGGCGAGGCGAAGGTGCGGGAGGACAAGGTCATGGAGGAACTGCAGAAGCGGGGGAGCATGACGGTGCGGGAGCTGTCGAAGTACACCCATATCGAAGGCCACGACCTGCGGGCGTCGCTGGCAGAGCTGGTCGCACGGAGACGGATCGTCAGCCGGAAGCAGGGAAAGGCCCTGCGCTACGCCACGGTGGGCCGGTAACGGTTCCTGGCAAACGAAAGCCCTCCCGGCGACGGGAGGGCTTTTTCATTCCAGCAGCCGCCGCAAGTGCCGCAAACAGGGTGCGGCACTTGGCTCAGAGTAGACATCGGGCGCTGCGGCACTTTGCGGCGCTTTAACGCATGGTCCCAACGCCCATCGCCTCTGGGGCGATCTACCTTTCGTCGTGCCGCTTACAACGCGAGGCGAAGCCTCGATGAGGCGCGAAGTGCCGCAAATGCCCTATAACACCCTCGGCTCCAAGAAATGGCTACGTCATCCCCAAAGGCCATTGGGCCAAGAGGCCCTGAACGGCTTCGCCTTCTGCTTGCTTCCCTTTTTGGCGATGGCTCTGGAAATCCTCAATTCTGCGGCACTTAGAATTGAATATATATTATAACCTCTTCTTTTATAGGTATATATAGACATTCGACACCATGCAGCGATGCGCCGCAAAGTGCCGCAACCGGTCGGATTTACTCTGACGGATGTGCCGCAAATCGCTGCGTCACTTTGCGGCACTTCACGATGACCAAAACGCCGTTCTGCCTCGGACCGTCAGGGCCGAGGTGATTAGGCTGCGGCCGCGGGATTAGGTGCTGGAGTATGGCCGGAGCGCTCCTGATTCAGCATCTTCCGGATCTTCCGATCTCGAAGGTAAACAGGAAGGCGTCCGGTCTCCTTGAGAGACTCGTCAACAGCCTTGATCACTTCCGCGGGAATGAAGCCAAGGGCAGATACCTCAATCGCCGTGGGTAGTGTGAAGGTCGTCGCTTTATTTCCGTCCCGTTGAGCTAAGGATAGGTGCCGCAGGAGGAAGTCAGGCGCCATGGTCGCCGGCCCTTTACGGCCCGCGTCCGTGAAGGTCTGATTATCGACGTTGTTCGTGGTGAAATCGCGGGTCATCCACCACCACGCCTCACCCTTCCCCGGCCGAACAATCGCATCCTTCCGAAGTATGTCGATTAAATGGATGGAGAGGGAATCGTTCGTTACCAGCGTCTCGATGTGCCTTACGTCGATGCTTTCTTTCACCTTCCGCTTATCAAAAAGGATTTTTCCAAGGTCCTCTACCTTGGAATGGTCGAGTTGCCGACGTTGGTCGGCAAAGTCGTCGAACTCAATCCCGAGAACGCTTTTAAGGAACTCCTTTAAGTCTTCGACAGGAGTGTCTTTGTCGCAAAAGCGCTCTAGGAATTTCTCGAAGCCCTCCGTCGCTCCAGCTTCAATGTACGCCTTCGCCAACTCGGAATGATCGTAAGGTGTTTTAAACCGGGCGTAGGACTGATGGATCGCATTCGCGGTATGAATCGTGGAAATCAGTTCGTTTATGGTTTCCTTGCTGGCGAACAGCTTTACTCCTACCTGTTTAGCCGCGTTAAGGAGTTGGGTCATTCGGCCAACCGTTGCATCTTCGAGCAGCCTCTCGCACATGCAAGGAACAATGATACTGGCATCGACGATCAACATCATCCCTCGGATGACGCTATTGAGGGCCTCCTGGACATCCGGCGCCTGCCGAAGCGCAAAGTAGAGGAAGTAGCTGTCCCGAACGTGCCGAAAATAATTTGTGACCTCTCCTTCGTCGCTTCTGAGCAGCCGCTCTGCGGCGAAAGGCACAATGTCCAAGACCTTCTCGGGCTCTACTGCTCGGAGTGACTTGAGAAGGTGGCCCTCATTGAGGCAGATTTTCGTGGTCAGCTCCACCAGCGAGACAATGGGATTCGCCAACGTCGGACCGGGTATCAATGCCCGCGCTGCCGCCTCGCTTTTCCGATACAGCATGGCTTCGGCCACGATTCGGGCATCATGGGCAAATGCCTCTTCATCGAGGTCGTACTCGATCTCCTTCTCCAGCACAACGTGCCGAACGCAATCCAGCGCGAAATCATCGACCCGCCTTTGCATCAGCACCAAGGCTCGAAAACTAGCCTCGTTCGCGATTCGTCCCGCGACCTCGGGAGCGAAGCCGTCCACCAGCACGCCGTTTACCTTTTCGTGATGTTTGACCTCGGATTTTGAAAAACGCCCAAGACAGCCATCGATTCGCGCCCGCAAACGCTGGGACTCTTCAGTTGTGATGAACGACCCGACCGTTCGATATATCTCCTCACGCGGGATCGGGGCGTCGGGTGTTCCATTCCGGATCGCGTATTTCACCATCGCCTCAAGGCAGACGAGATTGACGTTCTTGCCTGGACTCTTGTTTCCGACGGTAACTTCGAGGTAAGCCAGCGCCGTCCTCTTGTCTACTTCGGAAAGTAACCCTTCGTGGACGAGCGTGCTGATGCCAGCGGCCGTTCCCACCATCTTGGCAATTAACGCATGGCAGGCTCCACGCGTAATGTCGTTGCTATTGGCGTATTGGACAAACCAAGCGAGGTCCCGAATGTAAAGGGCGACCTCCTTCTTCTCTCGGAGTTCCGTCGTAAGAGTATCTGCCTTCGCCGTGATGACATGCGGACTCCCGTAAATCAGAATCTTTACGGTGCGACCGTCCTCTTCGAGGGCTTTGACGGTGCTGTTGATTTTGCCGACGAAAGCAGGCGTAACCGAGTGTTGAATGAAAACGCACGGCTGGCCCTCGGGAAAATAGACCACCCCATCCCGTGCGCCGTCTCCAATCCCACCAATCGGCACCAGCTTAGAAAACTCCGCCGAGAGTAGCTGATTGGCAAACTCCTCGAAGATGAATCCGTCTTCCCCGGAAAGCGTCCGCAGTGCCAACTTTAGAGTATCTAGAGGAACAGCGGGGATCGACATGAGGCTAGAATAGGTAAATCGCCTCGATGGTCGATTCCATTGTGGCACGACGTCAGGCAACGCCCGCCAGCGCGACGGTCAGGGCAGTAGGACGAACGAGTAGGACCTGTGGCTCCTGACTGCGGTCGAGGAAGGTGACTAGATTTTGTTCTCGGTAAAAGGTAGCAACCCGATCGCGCGAAAGCTTCACTTCGCCGAGAACCTCAATGTCCCGCAGCCTATCGACCTCATAGCCCTCGAGGACAATAGTCCTGGAGCCGGTCTGCATCCCTCCTTCCACCTCTGCCAACGGAAGGACGAGATCAACGGGCTTTGAATCAGCGGCGCACCGCTTGTTCCACTCTTCGTCCGATAGGGACATGGGACTTTCTTCCATGGTTTCCCAGCCTATCACGCTTTCCCCGTCTGACTAGGGTTTGGCCCAATTGTCCCGGCCGGGGCACAGCTCGATCACTTGCCTAGCCTCGTGCGATCGAGGAACTAGAGATTATTTTCATCGGCGATCTGCCGAATCACGTAGGTTTTTATCACCCGGCCTATCCCAAGGTACTCAGCAGGGTCGATCTCGGGACGAGCCTTTTTCTTTTTTCCCTTCTTCTTCACGTTCGCGTCCGGTTTGAACACGAACCGCCCGACGTAGATCCCGAGCAGACGATGCTCCCGGGCCTGCCCCTTCACCTGTTTGTGCACGACGACCGGAGCGCCTGACAGGCCGGGGCGCGTAACGGCGTCGACGAGGAAGAGCGGCTCCTCGTTGAAATTCAAGGTTGGCTCGGAGGCGATGTGCGCCATCTTCCAGATGGGAAGGACCTTCTGTCGATGATAGTGGGCCAGACCCTGCGGGAAGCCGATGATGTAGCAGAGCCCTGAAATTGCAGTCGGCACCGCGTTCACTCGCAGATTATCGCTCAGCAGCAGTTCGTCGTAGCAGGTCGCTCGCTCCGGAAATTCGACCGGAAGCAACGTCACATCCACAGTCGGCCCTTCGCTATGCTGATAGAATCGAGGGGAGTTGTTGTACTGGCAGTTCTCTCCCGTGTAGAGCTTTTCCACCACTGTCCCGAAGGCGCCGTCCATGACAACCAAGTTAGGACCACCGCCCTTGGAGTGCTTGTATTTGCCGGTGTCCGGTTCTTTTCCGGTGAGATTGTGGAGGGCGGTTAAAAGGTAGGCTTTTTCCCCGATCTTAACGAAACAGCCCGAGCCTATGGCTAGGATAACGCATTCACGTTCCGTTTCAAAAACCATCCGCAAGCGGACCGCTGCCAACGACAGTACGTCGACGAATTCTTGGGCGTCGCTCTCGGGTTCGAATGGACGGAGTCCCGTCTGCTCAAGAAAGTTCATTGCCGACGATTTTCTTACTTTGAGACCTTCGCCAAGTACTCCCTCACGGCTTCGCGGAGGTGATAGGCTTCGCTCTCCCCGCTCTCGATGACGAGGTGGTTCCACGCGTCCTTCATCTGCCGGGTGACGCGGGCTCGGAGGACGGATTCCTTGTTCTGCTTCTGTGCTGCTTTGGGCATAAGGTCAGGTTTTCTTGTTCTTTGCTTCGACAATCGCTTTCTGAACCATCCCCGGTGAGGAGGCAAGAGATCCGATCCCCCATCCGCCGTACTTGCTGACGACGGCCTGGACATTGGGGTTCGGGTTCTCCCAGTCCGCGAGGACGGCGTTCCAGCCCTCAGTGAAGTCGGCATCGAGCTTGGGTGCCGTCGTCATTCCCCAATTACAGGCATCGGTGATGGCTTGCTGCTCGGTTGGCGTGAGTTTGGCGGGAGCCCGTTTGCGGAGTTCGAGGAACTCGGCAACGGACATCATCGCGAAGAAAGGCATGGGTTAAATTAGGCTCCGTCCAATCGAGCATCAAGCGCCTAGGGGACTACTATCACCTTGCCTTTCGGATGGTAATAATTCTCCTCTGCCTCCTTCACCGGTTCCTCACCTTTCTCCATGTCCTTTTTCGCTCGAAGTGCGATAGGGATTCCGATAGAAAGGACGGCGATTGTTCCGAAAGCAATCAGGGTCGAGATGATGATATTTTTCATAGTCCACCCGGCTCTTTGCGGTGACCAAGCACCCCGGTCAAGATCTCCCGGCGTGCGGAAAGTGTTTACTTTGGTAAATGAGACCTCTGGACGGGCACGGTATGCTGCTGGGGATGGCTGGGCCTCTCTACCTCCTCCTCTCTGTTTCTCGCCGCTGGCACGTAAAAGCTGATGGGCTCCTCGATCATCGCGAGCATCCCATGAAGATCGCCCTAGGGGCTCTCGATCTCGCGGAGCTGGCCGCTGTCGTCCACTTCTTCGTCTGGGATCCCGAGAGCAACCGATACTATGCCGAAACCGGCTATCGTGGCCATCTGCCCAACATCCGGGCGTTTCTTAAAAGAGCTTTCTCTCCTAAAGGCTATTTTCCTAACCCCGCCGAACGGGGGTTCTTCATTCCCCGAAGCACCCTCGCCGTCTTTCCAGAGATTGCGGATTACTTTCAGTTGTGGTCGATCCCGCTCCAAAGCCCGGCCGGGGTTTTCCGGGGCGCAACCTCGGCACTCCAGAGGTGGGAAAAGCGATTCATGTGGTCGCTCGATCAGGATCTCCCCTTTCTTGACGCCGTCCCCCTCGTCTCCCCTTTGACTGGCGATTTGTGCCCCCCTAAGAAGGCTCCCATGACGCCCCCTATTCCCACTCCGGCCATCGACCAGCTGATCAAGAAGCTCAAAGCCGAAAAGTTTGATTTCACTCACTCCCTGCCTCCTCCCCTAGTGGAGGTCTCTATCACGACACAGCAGATTGCTGCCCTTGTCTCCTTGGTGAAGCAAGCCAGAGCATTGCATGGAGCGATAGGGGGAACATCTACGTCCTTCCTCCCTAAAGGAACTATTGACGCTCCTCCCAAGGATGCACCCCTTCCGACCTGCTCTCCGGTCTGCTTTTATTATGAAGTGACATTGGAGGGTAAGACCGTTCATCAATTGGTGGCTATTGTCTCTTGGAACGAAGCTCACACGCCCGGCCAGCGTGGTGCTGGACCGACACACGCCAATGGCAGGGAAGGAAAGGATTTGGTTGAGGATTATGGGTACCCCACCAGTCCCTCTCCCCAGCCCAAACCTAAGAGTAATTACGAAAAATGATGATCCGCGTTGGCTGCTCCTCATGGCTCGACCCTGAGTTCATCAAGCATTGGTATCCGAAGGAGGTGCGCGCTGAGGAGCGCCTCCGGTGGTATTCAGAGAATTTCGACTATGTCGAAGTGAACTCCAGCTTCTATGCGGTGCCTGAGCGAAGGAATGTGGCGAAGTGGGTGGAGCAGACCCCGGACGACTTCCTTTTCGACGCCAAGCTCCACAAGGCGCTCTCCCGGCATAACGCCCTGGTGGAGACGTTGCCCCCCTCGATCCGGCCCAAGGGCCACGGATTGAAGTCTCCGGTCCGTATCGACCGTGAGCTGGAGCGGGATCTCGTCCTCTGGACGAAAGAGCAGTTCGCCCCTGTCATCGAGGCAGGCAAGTTCGGGGCCTTTCTCCTTCAGCTTGCCCCCTCCTTCGTCCCCAACCGGCATCGGCTGACGGAGCTGGAGGGTTTGCTCGAGGACCTGTCTCCTCTGCCGCTCGCGGTGGAGCTGCGGAACAAGGGCTGGCTAGAGGGCGAAACCGCCCAGCACACCATCGACTTCCTCTCCGATTACCGAGCTACGCTCGTAGGGGTCGACACCCCGGACATTGAGGACGCCATCGCCATGCCCGCTCTCGACTACGTCACGAACCCCGATCTCGCCTACCTCCGTCTCCACGGCCGGAACGCCACTGGCTTCGTTCAGGGGAGGACCGTCGCCGAGCGGTTCAGCTGGCAATACGGTGAGGACGAGCTGCGGGGCATCGTCCAACGGGTCGAGAAGCTGAAGGGGAATGCGAGGCAGGTCCGTGTCGCGGCGAACAACAACGACAAGGACTATGCCCCGAAGGCCGCCAAGGAACTGCGGCGGATGCTCGGACTCCCGGAGCGCAAGCCCCGTCCCACAAGATTATTTTAACCCGTCTCTTCGTCTTCGCCCTCTACGACGACCAAGTGCCAAAAGGGAATCCCTGGATAGCTCCCGATACCGGCTAGCCCTTTCGGCGTGCGTCGTCCTGCTCAATCTGAGCCATAATTTTCTCAAACCAATATTCCGATAGACTAATCACGCCGTTTGGTCGGACAGGCCGAGAATACAGATAGTAGTCACAGCCCAGCGCGTTTTCACTGCGATTGGCAACCCCGCAACCAGTGCAAATAACGGTAAGTCCGTGCTTAAAGACCTGTATCGTCGGTTGCCCCTCGGCTTCGTAAATTGTCTCACCACCGCTCGAAATCTTCCCTTCGTAGAGATAATCATGAAGGTACTGAGGGCTGTGCCTCTCCAAGGAACTTAAAAACAAATCGAGGACGCTCAGTTCTTTATGGCAACCCTGACAAAATAGGTGATTTTTGAACCTCCACCCATGGAGCGTTTCGCTTCCCTGGAGAATATTTTGAATAATCCTAGCTTCGTGCGGCTTCACTGGATTCGTAAGCATATTTGCTTTGGAGATGAACGCCGCGGCTTGCTCTTTCGTCAGCCTTTTCATTTTTGTGCCTTCTGTTGAGTTTGTGATTCGGCCCCGTTTGTGCCCGGTTTAAACCTCAAGATCAAGGTTGGTAGGCCCGAGAAAGAGCCAATCTCTTCTCGAAGTTTTCGTTGTACTGTTTGGCAAGCGTAGGTCGTCGATGAATGACGAGGAGGTTCTCGACGTTACTGCTCTCCGCCGATTTCGTGAAATTGAAGCTGCCGGTAATGATTGTCTTCGAGTCGATTACCATGACCTTGCTATGGGCGATGTGGGGGAGGTAGTCGATCCAGACCGGAATCCCGGCGTTGGCGAGGAACTTCGCCGAGCTGTATTTCGCCGTTTCGTTGCTCTTGTCCAGAATGGCCCTTACTGCCACTCCCCGCTGTTTCGCCGCGAGGATCGCCTTGGCGATCGGAGCGGACGAAAAGCCGTAGGCTTGGATCGTCACGGTCTCCTTCGCCGCCCCCAACTCGCGAACGACGGCCTCCATCGCCCCGCCGTTCGGCGAGAAGAAGACGCTGATGGAGGCGGCCTTCAATCCCTGAAACGGGAGGAGAATAGCGACGAAGAGAAACAGGAATCGCCAACCAATCATCATCTGGATTAGTTCAAGGCCACTGAGGGGGAACCTTTCCAACAAACACGCCCCCGGAGACAAACGGCTCGACACTCATGGGCGACCGATCGGAAACATTCTCTTCAGGCTCTCCCTTCAAGTGAATAGGATTCTGCTTACGAAGGCCGAGGAACGGGGGGCGCCACACGTTGTTGTCCCATTCGAGATCCCGGTCGGCGATCTTCGACAGCTCCACCGGCACGGCGTCCTTATTGACGATCATGACGTTTTGAACATCGGGAGAGTAGCCGGTATTAAGCTCAATGCTCGAGAGCTTCGCAATAACGACGGAGAGGAGGACCGTGTTCAAAACGAGCGTCCCGATCCCGATCCAATTATTCAGGGAGATCCCATTCAAGGCTCCTTTCACTTTTTCGATATTCATCATGCTGTCCTCCTTACTTGGTTTTGGCTAAACCGACAAAAGGTCTTTCCAGTCCGTTGTAAACGACTGGCTCCGGCGTCCACGCTTCATCGTCCACCCTTTCCGTCCGGCGTCCCCGAAGTGGACCCGGCGCCCGTTCCGGTTGAGCTGGTCCATCACGGCCATGAGCGTCTTTTGCTTTTCGCTCTTCTCGATGGGCACGCCGAAGAGGTCGCGCTGGATCAGGGAGGCGGGAGAGATCGAGGTGAGGTAAACCCCGGCCTTTCGATACTCGAAGCCTTCCCGGTAGATCGCATCGAGGAGCGGCATGGCGCGGCGGATCAGAGTGGCGGTGTCGTCGGTCGGCTCGTCGAGCTCGCCTTCGGCGGCGTTGGAATACTTCGGCTTGTCGCCGTGGCGGGCCGTCAGGATATGGACCTGCACCCGGCCGGCGACGGACGCCTGGCTCCTGAGCTTCTCGGCTGCGGTCGACAGGTAGTCGCGGACCGCTTGCCGGAGTTCGTCGATGTCGGTAACGGAGCGAGAGAAGGAACGGGAAGAGACGATGCCCTTCTTGTCTTGGGCCACTTCCTCAAGCGAAAGGCAGGAGACGCCCCGGAGCTCGTAGACGATACGCAGCAGGACCACGCCGAACTCGGCGCGAATCCAGCTCTGGTTCGCCTCGTGAAGCTGCCACGCCGTCTTGATGCCTCCGGCATTCAGCCGTTCCCCCCAACGGCCGCCGACGCCCCAGACGTCTTCCACGTCGAAGCGAGAGAGGAACTCTTCGGTGGGTGCGGCCTGAAAGTGGGTCCCACCGGTCCCGGCGTTCTTTTTGGCAAAGCGGTTGGAGAGCTTGGCTAGGACCTTTGTTGTGGCAATTCCCACACATACGGGAATGCCAGTCCACTGCTTCACGGTCGCCCGGATCTCGGTAGCGTGATCGCGGAGGCGGTCCGGGGCCAAGGTGAGGCGAAGAAACGCCTCGTCGATGGAGTAGACCTCGATCTCCCCCGAGAACAAGGCAAGGGTGCCCATGACCCGGCGCGACATGTCGCTGTAGAGCTCGTAGTTGCTGGAAAAGACCTCAACGCCGTTCTTCTCAAGGCGCTCCCTCTCCTTGAAGAACGGGGCGCCCATCTCGACGCCGAGGGCCTTCGCCTCGTTGGAACGGGCAATCACGCATCCGTCGTTGTTGCTGAGGACAACGACAGCCTTCCCGTTGAGCTTTGGGGAGAAGACCCGCTCACAGGAAGCGTAGAAATTATTGCAGTCGATGAGGGCGAACATACGCGTTGGTCAGTTCCTTGAGCGTGTAGGTGACGAGGCCCCACACCTCGATCTCACCGCTCGACGGCATTTCGCGGAGACGGATCTCTCCGTCCTCGACGGCGAGGATCACCTGCCCCGGCGACGGCGTGCGGGAGCGGTCGATGACGAGGAGATCGCCCAGTTCGATCCCGCGGCTGGGGAGAGCGTGCGTATGGGCGCGAACGAAGAAGGTGGCAAGCGGGTTCCGCGTGACGAGCTGCTGAATATTAAGCGGCTCTTCCCTGTAATCATCAGCCGGGGACGGGAACCCCGCAGGGATCTGGGCGACGAGGAACGGGAGTTCAAGGAGCCCAGGTATCATTATTCGCTTGTATAATAACACCAAGGAACTCGTCAAGTTCTATCCGAATTGCCTGAGTAGAATCGGCGGGCTACAAAGCTAATGAAAATGCGTCATCCCCAAGGTTTCATCGACTGGCTCCCTCAAAAGAATAAAGCTCCAAAAAAGGTAACTTTCTACCTACCGAGTAAGGAAGGTGCCGGAGCCGAAACGATGCCTCCGGAGCGACGTCAGTCGCTCATCGACGGGGTCATGCGATACCTCTTACTCGAACTCAAGGGCGCTACTCACGTACAGGGAACTGGATACTTCGTCGATGAAGCAACGATGCACGTTCACAAAGAAGATGTGACGCTCTGCTATTCCTTCTGCCAAGACCTCTCGACGGATCGCCTCAAGGAAATCAACGAAATGGCAAACGGTCTCGCTATCGAATTCAATCAGCTCTCGATAGCGGTCGAAGTTGATAACGTGATGTATCTGTTCCAGCCGACGCAGGTTTACCGCGACGTCTATGCCGCCCAGAAGAAGAAGGGCCGACATATCGGCTGGTTGAAACACTTCTCGGCTGGCGCACTCAAAGAAGCATAACACCCGCTGTCTAAGCGGCTGGTAGAGCGGCCCTGCCAGGGTAAAGCGGTCATCGCGCCGCCCGAACGGGCGGCGCGATCCGACACGTCTCACTTCTCGCTGAAGAAGGCGGAGGAGTAGATGACGATCCACCCTCCCCCGCCCTTGTCGAGAGCCTTGAAGACGAGTTGCCCCTGGTGGGTCGCCTTGACGGTCCCGGCATCCCGGTCCTCCGTCACCAGGACGCCCGCGGCGCGGGCCTCGGCCATTTTCGTTTCAACGTCCAACCGCTTCCCCAAACGGGCGAACGTGTAGGGATTGGGTGCCACGCTCATCGGGCACTCCCATTGAAAAAGCCCTGGGCGACGAGGTTCCGGTCCCACTGGACAGCAAAGCGCCGCCACTCCGCGATCAGCTGCGGACGCATCATCTGCCGCCCCTCCTCCTCGAAATACCCCTGCGTCTCCAGCCCGAGATAATCGTTCCTGAAATAGCAGGGATGGAGCTTGGAGAGCTTCCCCTCCCGGTCGAACTCGGCGGCGAAGACGATCTCCGGGTCCCGCATCGCGTCACCGTTTTGCGTCCCATAGTGAGCCACCGACAGCAAAAGCTCCGTAGGGTGGTAATAACTATTGAAACCGATGTTCTCGACAACGAGCGGATTAAAGCCGTCGACGACAAGGCGCATGGAAACTTCCATTAGGCGAACGTCGCCGCGGCGATTAACGAAGCGAATCAGATTTTTCATGGGGGCTAGGAGTTGGTTTTGGAAAGGCGGGTTATGAGGCGTTTTGCTCCGGCAAGGGTCTTGGGCTCGTAGGGCAGGAACTTGAAACGGGGACTTTGGATCTCGATGACCTCGCTTCCCCCGCCCTTTCGGGCAGGGTGGCTGAGGTGGATGAAGAAGCCGCGATAGACGAGGGTTTGGAACATGGGGCGCTCCTTACTTCTGGTCCCGGCCGCCGCGGACGTTTTCAAGCTCGACGGCAATGTCCTGAAAGACGCAGTCCAGCGCGATAGACTGACCGGTGCAGCACCGGCCCCAGACGCTGAGCCCGTAAAGCTCGCCGACGACTTCGCCCTTCTCCGCCAGCCGCTGCTTCAACCAACGAGAGACAACCCAATGCTCGTAGACCTCGTTTTCGACGAGTTCGAGGCGGAGCTCGTCACACACCTTTTCGGCGTCGTCCGGATTCTCTCGGCAATGGTCGACGACGTAGCGCCGCGCCTCGAGGCGGCGGATGTCATCAGCGTCCCGGCCCTTGTCCTCGTCGCGGGCCTCGGCAATGCGTTCGGCACCGAGGATCGCGGTATCAACGAAGAAGCCGGATGCCTCGCGGTTGAGGAGTTCCAGCGCGTCTTCCCAGTCTTCCAGCTCCCCCGCTTCCTCGACCGTCGCAACATAATCCGGTTGCGGCATGGAGAGCGAGAGGGCCTCGTCGTAGTGTTCCCCTTCGGGCAGCTTGGCAAGGTCGGCAATGAGGCTGGAGACGTTCCCGTGAACGTCGGAGGCGACGAGGTCCCGGGCAAGGCGTTGTTTTTCGATCTGGCAATATTCAGCGTTCGGCGTGTCGGTCATGTTTTCTTTCCGAAGTGCGGCCCGCTCTTTTCTTCAATTCGGCCCCTCCCGGGGCTCAGCTCTTCAGCGAGCATTGAAGTTGGCGGGCACGCCCTTCGTCAGAAGGAGGGCGTGCTCGAACAACCCCTCCCTTTACGGCGCAAGCCGTCTGGATAGAAGGCGAAGCGAGGGCTTCCCTCGATTCGCGGGGGCGACCGGGGCTGTAGCGTGGAGGGAGTGGGAGTCAAGGTGGAGGCCGCGCAGCGGCACTACCTTGACGCCCGCGACTGAACGCTAGGGGGGCGGGGGTTCTTCGCGCCGCGATCAGGTGGACGGCGCAATCCTCTGGACGGCGATGGCCTTCGTCAGTTAAAGACCACAAAGGAGCACTCTATGGATACCGACAGCGTAATTATTTCCTGCATCGCCGGTGCGGTTGGACTGTTTTTCTTCATTTGCTACGCGCTTCGGTACCTTTTCCCGGGCGAAGCCGCCTTTATCGCACGAACGAGCTTCAGCTGGTGGTGGAAGATGCGGAACGATCCCGGCATTAGGTGGATCGTCTACACCGGAGATCAATGGGAGTACGATCGCCGCGCGCGAGCTAAAGCTGCGAGAGCCCTGACGCGCTACGAGAGGAAGCTAACCGACCGCCTGACCTTGATGAAGGCCCAGATCGAGACCGCGACCGATTACCAGAAGGAGTTTTTCGAGCCTCGGATTATTTCAACCGAGCGCCACCTCCAAATCACTAAAACCGCTCTCAGCGATATGAACCGAAATTACGATGAGAAGCTGACGTCCGAGTATGTGGAACAACGGAACCTTCAGCAGATCGAGACGCTGAAGCGGCAGCTCCAGTTCGAGAAGACCAGAGCTGACGAGTTGCAAGAAGCAAAGCGGGACAGGGAAAAAGCCGAATCGGAGCGGACGACGAAGAAGTGGTCCGTCCTCTTCGCGGCAATCAAGGCCCATGATGAGGCAGGACACCAGAGTCCCCTCCCTTGCCCTATCTGCACGCCCGGTCAATTGAGCTATGCCTACGGCGAAAATCGCGAAGGCAAACGGATGATTAAATACTTCGGCTGCACCTCTCACTGCGGCGAAGCGCGGTTTAGTTAATCCTTTCCGTAGTACGCTCAAAGTCCTTGTCGTTTTAATTGGTGGGGCTACTTCTTGCCGTAATGAAGAAAACCGGTGCCCTCATTATTGTTCTGCTTTTGATCGCCGCCGTCTGGGCCGGGAAGACGTTCTTCATGATTGCCACGAGCGAACAGGTTAGCCGATCGTCCGCCATCGAGCTTCGATTGGAACGGCTTTATCGTGGGGCGGCTCTCATCGCCGAGGTTCCGGCCAAGAGCAGCAATCCCCAAGATCTCCAGACTCAGGCGACAGAGGCCGTTCAATACCTCGAGAGCTGTAAAGCCGCCGTCGCCCGAGCAGGTAAGGATCTGGTGGACAGCGAAAAGTGCCCCGACGTCCACATGGAGAGGAATATCCTGCTCCTCGAATACCAATACGCCGCGTTGATGGGGAAATATGACGCCTCGATCTCTTTCTGGGAAAGCCTTGCCAACAATCCGGGCTTGGCCGACGGCCAGCGGGGTACCATCGCAAAACAGATCTCGACGAACGAAACAGAACTGCACGATCTTTGGCTCTCGATTCTCAAAACCAACCTCGGCATCTATAGTCTGCTTCTCGACACCGAGCGGATGACGAAGGCGAAGAACGACTTCTCCTCCATCCAACTCACAAAAGCCGACGTCGACAAGTTGAAGACGTGCCTTGTCCAGAGCTTCGGTCCTTCAGTTAAAACCACGGAGCTCACAAATGGTCAAAACGACGCTGCTCTCAGCATGGGCAAGATGGCGTATTCCTTCGTCAATCAAGGATGGCCGACCGTCGATACCAGTCCCGACCATGCGCGCCTGATCCAGTGGTGGGCGCGGTTCCAAGCCAAGTTCGACAAGAAAACCTAAAACCAAATTACCATGCGCTCTCTCCTCAGCCTCTCCGTCGCCGACCTTCGCCTCGCTATCCGGTTGAAGCGGGAACATGAGCGAATCTCCGCGCAGATCGCCAAGATCAACCGCCGCCTCGAGGCCCTCGGCACCGACGTCGGCGACAGGCTCACTTCCCCCGGCAAGGCGCGGAAACCTCGCAAGAAGCTCTCTCCTGAAGTGAAGGCGAAGATGGCTGCGGCGCAGAAAGCGCGTTGGGCAGCCAAGAAAGCAAAGGCTTAGGCCATGCGCCCGACTCCCACGCAGGTCCTGCCCCAGATCGTCGTCATCGTTTTGCTGGTGTTGGCCCTGTTCGGCCACTTCCATTACGGCTTCTACATGTTCCTACGGCTGGTGGTGTTTGGGGTCTTCGTTTTTCTGGCGTTGAAAGCGTCGAAGCTGGAAAAGCAGAACTGGGTGTGGATCTGCGGGATCACGGCTATCGTCTACAACCCCTTCATGCCTCTGCACCTGAACCGAGGGTTGTGGTCGATCATTAACCTCGCCACCATCGCCGTCGCGTTCGGCTCGATGAGCCTAATTCGGCAAGTGCCGAAGGAATAGATGCTCGGGGGCCTATGAGCCCATCATCTGGTCCCACGAGAGATTCAGGGCGCAACGGATGCTGTCGACGACCGCAATGGTCGGAACGTAGTGGCCACCCTCGAGACGTTTAACATAATCGGTGGAGATGTCGGCCAGCTCCGCAAGCGTCTCCTGTGTAAGACCCGCTTCGGCCCGGACCTTCTTCAGGCGACGACCGAACTCAGCCCCGTAGTCGGGGGCTTTTGGACGCCGGACCACCTTGCGTTTGGCGGGACGACGTTTTTGCTCGGATTTAGACACGAAGCAGATTTTGGAGAAATCCACCCACGACAACAGGGAGCATACTCCACCTAATTCACTTGCGTCGCCGTGCTCTTTTCTGTACCAGAAAGAGCTATGTCTCAATTAAACCGGGGGGTTGGATGTTTTATTTAATCCTTGCCGCCCTCGCCGCGGGCCTCGGCTGGTGGGCCAAATCCAAGTACGATCGCCTTGCAGAGATTAACCTCGTCTGCGAGGCGGCCTATGGGCATAGGCCTGCAACGATCTGGCGCGTCGCCAAGATCGTCCTCTCGTTCGTCATTATGCCGGTCGGAATCGCCATCTTTCTCTTTGGCTTTGCCTGCGGGTTTTATGCCCTATTGGTGGTTCCCGGAGGGGCACTTATCACATGGTTATCGTGGCGGATGGTCAAAGCGGTGATCCGCGACGTTATCGCTGAATGCAGCCCTGAGCTCGGAGCCATCATCCTCCCTCTCATGTTTTGGTTGGGGGTCCTTTCCGTCGCGGCGGTCCTGATCGTTCTCTATCGCGCTGCGAAGCAGGACGAAGAAAAGAAGCGTCGGTCGGATGAAATTTCCAACCTCCAAAGGTCGATTAACCGCGTAGAAAACGAGCTGAACTATGGTTGATTTTTTGATGGGCACGATGCCCTTCGGTGCTGTTTTCGTCGGCATCCTCTTCTTCCTTCACTTGCGTAAGGTGACGAAGGTCGCTGTACCCGGCGAGTGTAAGGGTGTCCGCTACCTGGAAGCCTATGATCGTCTGAAAAAAGAAGAGCAGTTGCGCCCTGCTCGCCACGCGATGGCGGTCGCGGAAGGCCGTGACCCGGAAAACGAGCCGCCTCCCCTTCCCCAAAGCGCCAACTGGTTTTACGAGGCCGACGGGAAGAAGGTCGGCCCAGTCGACCTTTCGCAGATCGAGGCCCTCGCCAACTCAGGGAAGCTCCCGAGGACGGCGCTCGTCTGGACGAAGGGGATGGCCGGGTGGCAGCCCCTGGCTTCGCTACGCTAGCCGACAACAATTTGGGGGGACTGGAGGGAGGGGGCCGTCCCCCTCCCTCTTTTCATTTCAGGCGTTCGCCAGATCGAGCGGCTTACCGTCCTTGAACAGCGGGAGGTCGAACTTCATCGCAAGGCTCTTGGCGATCTCTAGTGCCTTTTTCTCCGCCCTTCCGTATCCCCACTTGCCGGCCGGGTAGTCAAAGGTGACATCTGACGACCGGGAGAAGGTTCCGAGATAGCCTTTGTGGTTCGTTTTACGGTGGTAGCGTTCGGGGTCGATGGCGGCGACGCGGATCTCGCCGCGGGTGCGCGCCCACTCCCATCCGCCCTTCGCGAGGGAGATGTGCTGAATTTCGATGGCTTTGGTTCCGACCGGCAGTTTCGTTTTCATAATGCTTAAAGATCTTGGTTCAGGTGTTTCGCCCCTTCCTGCGGCGGCCACGCCAAAAGGAAGGGGTGAAACGCAGCCGGCGCTCTAGCCCCGTTCGTCGAAGACGAACTCGACGGTCTTCGTCTCGGGATTGAAGCGGCAAGGGGCGGAGAACGGCTTACCGGCGCGGCTGATGAAGCCTTCCAGCTCGACCGGTCTTTCCGAGGCGAGGATGGTTCTATAGTCCTCTTCGGTCATGGCGCGGCCAGCCTTCTCCTTCCAGAAGCGGACGCCCGGGTGGCTCGGGAAGGTGAAGTAGTCGGGCTTGGCCGAATCGAACGGCTCCGGAGTGGGTGAGTCCTCAAACTGAATCATGGGTTGTTCCTTTCTGTTTTGGTGGGGTCGTTGAAGTCGTACTTGATGACCCCCTTCTGGATGAGGAGGAAGCGGTTCCACGGCCGCTGTGCCGCCGCCATTTTGAACTTGTCGAGGGCGCCGTCGTAGATATAGCCGCCCTTCACCTCGTGAAACTCGGTGCGGCCGTCCGGCATCGTCACCTCGAAGTCCGGGGTGTAGGTGGTGTTGTAGGCGAGGCGCAGCTTGGTGCTCTCGAATCCGTAGGCGAGGATCTCGCCCTTGTTCTTCCTCGCCTCAAGGATTCGCTCATAGGCGCGCTCCTCCTTCGTCATTTTCCTGTCGGTGCCCGCACCCCCTCCCCCGCCTCTCGGGACCTTTTGGATGGGCGTAGCGGAGGCGGGAGCGGTTGGCGCGGGTGTGGGAGCAACCGCCCCAAGACGGCGCGCCAGCTCAGGATTACGGGACATCAACGCGCTGTTGCCGAGGAGGCCGGCTGCCGAGAAGCCTTTCACGTCAGGAGCAGGTAGGTAATCAGGCCCGCCGCGAGCGCGGTCGAGATGCCAAGGGAGGCCCAGTCGAGGGGGTTGTCAGTCGTTTTCATTGGTTTAGGTGTCGAGGCCTACCACCATCCCCCGACGAGTTTCGCAGGGTTCTGAGCGTCATCCTCGAAGCCCCGCGCGCCGTGTGGCTGGAATGGAGGCAGGGCGATAGGGACGGAGGCAGTCGGCGTTTCCGCCATCCGCATCTTCGGCATCTCGGCTTCAGTGGCGGGACTGACGGCGCCGTGGGAGATCTTGTAATTGCCTTGCCCGACCACGATCTCATCGGCGTCCGGGTTCCTGACGACGAAGCGGTGTTCAGGAGTACCGACGACGCTCGGCGTCTGAGCTTTTGCCACGGCGCGGCCGGAAGGGGTCCAGTGGGTCCCAACCAGCGTTCCCTTAGCTGGACGGAAGTCGTTGTAGATCACCTTCACGGTGTTGCCATTAACCGAGGCGATCTCCTGGGAGCCCGGACGATTGGCATAGATGACCTCATAGCCCACGTCGGTCCGGTCTAGCCGAAGGGGAATGCCTTCTTGCTGGAAGGGGATGCGCGGCACCTCAATGGTAGCTGTTGAGAGGATGGCCGGAGCGACAGGCGGAGGCGTCGGGAGCGGGGCGCTCAGCGTCAGCGTGCCGTCCAAGGAGTAGACGAGGTAGTTCCCAATGACCGTCCCCGATGCGATGTTGCTGGTAATTCCATACGTTCCAATCGGCGAGGAAGCGGTGGCCGTCGTAGTCAGGCCGCCAATGCCGAGGGCCGCGAGGGTGTCACCCGCAGTCAGACCGGTACTGGTTATCGAAACGCCGGAGAGGTCGGGAACCGTACCATAGGTGCTGCTCGAGTCGCCGACCTGGACGGTTAGGAGCTGAGACCCATTCGGAAGGATCGCCGCATAGTCCGTGGCGTTGAGATAAATCGCGGATTCCCCCCCGACAGCCATCGTCGGCGCAGTGAACGCCGAAACACCGTTCGACGAGTTGGCGAGGTCGATCTCTCCCCCGGAAGAGAGACGGACGTTTGTCCCGGCATTGATGACGAGCCGGTTCGTGCCCGAAAAGCCCGACCCGCTCGAAACACTAACGGCGCCGCTGCTCGACGTCACTGACGTCCACCGGGAGATATTGGAGTTCCAGACAAAGCCGGAGCCGGAGGAAATCGAAACACCACTGTCGCCTGACACGCCCGTCCAGACACCCATGCTGATCGTTCCGCCCGCGGTGATGTCCATGAGCCCGCCCGACGAGATGCTTGCAGGAAAAGCGCTGCCATTGGCGGTGAGCGTAACATCCCCCGCGATATTGACCGTGGCGTTACCACCGGCGCCAACATTGCCGCTTCGAACCATGAGCTGCTGCGCGTTCAGCAGCAGATCTCCGGCCGCTGAAATGCCTGAGACCAAACTGCCCGAACTGGTGATCGAAAGCGTTCCGTTGGCGACGTTGACGATTACCTGACCCAGCGGGTCGTTATTCGCGATATGGGTCGCCCGAGAGGAAGACGCGACGTCCAGTCCGTTCGGGCTGGAGATCGAAAGATTCGAGATCCAACCATAGGGAGCCCCGTCCTCGACTATAAGACTGCTTCCCGCAATGGTCAGACGATCCCCAGCCTGAATCGTCACTGAGCCGGTGACGTCAACGATCTTGTTCAGGTTGATGACCACATCTCCCCCGGCGACCACGTTAAGAACGTCATGGGCGGCACTCGAGGCGACGGACGTCACGTTTCCGGCGATGGTCACGTTTGTCCCGGCATTGAGGTAAACACTGCCCGGCGAGGTAGTGACGTTTGAGACTCGAATAGAGCCCAGGGCAGACACTGAAAGATCCCCGTCACCGATGACGTCGTGGTTGAGGGTGACGTCGGCGTTGGTGGTCGAGATGCTCGCCTTGCCGGTGTAGTCGATCTCCCCATCGATCTCGACCGGCCCGCCTGCCGCAATGGAAATGGCCGTGCCTCCCGAGGACGACGCAGTGGCGCTGACGCCTTGAAAAAGCACCGGCCCGGTGGATGTGACCGATAGAGCACCAGAAGTAGTGGTGATCTGCCCATCGACCTCAACGGAGGCACCAGACAGGTTTAGGGCGGAGACGTAGAGATCCGAATCGCTGAATACCGACGTTCCGCTGAGCCTCACGGTCCCGGAGGAGTTGATCGTCGAACCGGTGATGGTAACCGCGTCGCCTGCGATTGCTGCGAGGCTGTAATCCCCTTCCAAATCCGAGCCCTGGATCGTGATCCCACCGGTTTGGGCCGTCAGGTTAAGTGTATGGCCGCCAGTGAGTGAAGCTGTTGCTCCGTCGACAAGAATCGAGCCGGATGCCGTTACGTCTACGTCGTTGTCGGCCATCGCCGCCATGAGTGAGCCGGTGGAGATATAGGAGGTGTCGGAGGCCGTCGAGAAGTCGTAGCTGGTCGAATCCGCGTAGGAGACGGAGTCCGAGTAGGCGTCGCCAATGACGACGTCGCTCGGATCGAGGAGCCACGTTCCGCCTCCCGTAGCAACAGAGCCCTGGGCGACGAGGGTATGGCCGCTCGTCTCGACCCAGCCACCGAGACCAGCCCCCGCACCCTTGGCCGAGATCGAACCGTAGAAGCGGGTCGTTCCGTCGCTCCAGACGGCGACGGTGCCACCATTGCCTCTCACCGTGGCGTCGGCATTGATGATGGAGCCGGAACCGATGAAGGTGCTTTGGGAGTTCAGGACGTGAGGGTCCGCACCGTGGGCGCCGCCGCCGATCATGACGGTTCCACCGCCCGAGGGGCCGGAAACGTAGATCGAGCCGCCGTCGTAGAGGGCAACGTAGTTGCCCTGCATCGTCACCTTGCCGCCCTTGCCGGACGAGGCGCTAGCGTCGAGGATGCCGGAGTTGAGTGCTGTGCCTCCGCTCGCCAAGATCTTGCCGCCGCTGCCGTCTACCTTCTTGGCGATGATTGAGCCGGAGTTGGAGATCGTGGAATCGGGCGAGAGAAGATAGACATGCCCGCCGCGGCGGACGACGCCAGTGGCCTTGATCGTGCCCGTGTTGTTGATCGCGAGGGCGTATTCGTTGCCCCCCGCCGCCTGGAGGCGCGCGGAGACGGCGTCGATGGTCCCGGAGTTGATGATCTGGCCCTTCCCGGTCGCGCGGATGTATGCTCCGTCATTCTGGGTCGTGGTCAGGTAGACGTCGGTCCCGCCGCCGAGGACGACGTTCCCGCCCTTGCCGCTGGCGGTAGCAGTCGCCGAGATCGTCCCGGCATTCGTCACCCGTTCAGCCATTAGGACCACGTTGCCTCCGAGGGCTTTGATCGTTCCGTAGTTGGTGATCCCGGCGCCGCCGTTGCCGGTGAAGTGCATCGTCCCGCTGCCATTGTTGGCGAGGAAGTCCGCGTTGCTGACGTCGAGCGTGCTGGCGAGGAAGCCCGCTGTGTTGATGATGCCGGTGCTGCCGATCATTACGCCGTTGGGATTGATGAGGAACACCTTCCCGTTGGAGCTCAGCGTTCCGTAGATCTCGGATAGGTTGCTGCCTACGACACGGTTCAGAACAGAGCTGGCACTGGACGGCTGGAGGAAGTTGGTCGTCTCCCCTGCCCCGATGGAGAAGCTCCCCCAGTTGATGATCGCTCCGTTGCTGTTGACGATGTTGAGGGTGTTCCCATTGCTACTGATGGATGCCGTCCCCGAGACGACGTCGGCGCCTGTCGGGTTCGCGGCTGCCGTCGCGACGAACAGACACCACGCGAAGGCGGTGAGGAACAAGAGGAGGACCGCAGTGCAGAGCTCCTCGGCGAATTCGATGCAATCGAAGCGACCGAGGGCGGACCGGACAGACGTGAGGATGGAGATCATAATGATGAGGTGATTGAGTTGGGGGCGCTAGGACCGGTAGGCGTCGAGGAGGAGCCAGCCGATGAGCTCTTCGGCCCTGACCCACGATTGGGGGTGGATGACGGTCCCGATCGTCACCGCCTCGAGGCGGCGGGACCGAAAGGCGGAGCAAACCAGCCGGAGGACGTCCGACCGGATGTCGACCGCGTTCAGGAAGATGTGGTTGTAGTGGTCAGCCTCGATCTGCAGCTCGGCGATGCCTACCCCATGTCGGGTGCTGGTCTGCGGCAGGTAGGCTTTCCCGGCGATGATCTCTCCCTGGCCCCACTCGATCTGGATCAGCTCGACGATCTCGCCGCAGCCGACGAAGGCGAAGAGGTCGGTCGTGATCGGGCCTTCCTTGGTCTCCTTCGTGCTGCGGGTCAGCTGGTAGCATCCGGGGTCGCGCTTTGCGACGAAGCGACGGACGTTGCAGCCGAAGGCGAAGATGTTCTGGTCGATGAGGTGGTGCTTCTTCATGGGATTCTCGGAGGAGGAGGTAGTGGGGGCTCCTCAAGGAGCCCCCTTGATCCGGCTCTCGGTTATTTCATCCTCCAGACACGGGTGCCCCCGATGACTCGGCGGATGACGAACTCCATTCCGCGGGGTTCTCCGAACGAACGAGCGGCGTTACCCACGGTCCCGGGCTTGCACCCCTTCGCGAAGAAGGAGTCGCCGATCTGCAGGTCGGCAAAGGGGTATCTCGGTCCTCGCCCGGAGCGGTAGATCGGGGAGATCGGAACGCCGCTCTCGATCTTGAAGTCGCCCTCTTCGGGAGCGGCGGTCGATTCCTCTTCGGCCTTCAACTGCTCGATCTCGCGCGACGAGTAATAGGTCAGGAGGAAGTCAGCCTCCCGGTGAGTGAGACCGACAAGACCTTCGACGTGGTATTTCGCTTTGACGGTGTAGATGTCGAGGTCGGCGTTCGCTGTTTCAATGGACATATTTTGATTCCTGTTGTTTTGGACATTGGAGGGAGCTGCCTCATCAGCTGCTGGGAGCTCAGCCCGGCAGGACGGCACCTCGGGGCACGAGGAAGCCGTTTCGGCAATGGATGGAAGAGAGGAGAGCCGCAGGGCTGCGGCCGCAGAGGACGAAGACACGAAAAAGCCCCGGACCACACGAGACGTGCGGCACGGGGCTTGGGGGAGATTCGGGAGAGAGGAGGGCTTCATGCGGCAGATAACGCTTGTGCGCTATCTGCCACGGACCCCCTTGGGGGGGATCACGGCGGAAGGAGGCTTATTCCCGTTGCCGGGCCTTATACCTCTAACCATCCACCGATTGGCAGTAGTGGACCTCGGGGCGGCTCCTTTCGGACAACCACCTTTGAGGTCGACGACTATTTTCTATTCTTATTGGCGATCATACGAAGATGAAAAAGACGGACTTCGGTATGGGTTACTTTGCTGCCCGACGGAAGGATGTCCTCGACGAACATCGCTGCGATCTCCCGGTAGGATAGGCCCTTGTCGCGCCCCATTTCCACCGCGTCCTCGTACCCGGCCAGCTTATGTCCCTTCTTCTTTGGAGGGAGCCGAGCGAAGAGTTCGAGGGCCGCTTTAGGAGACTTCTTCATCTTCTAGTGTGGATCGTAGTGGGTCCTTTTGGAACGTCAAGGGTTTTGTTGGAACGGACTGGACTTTATTTAGCCAATCCGTCGCCACCCTTCTCCCTCGCGGCGAGGCGCCGCGCCGCGCCTGCCCGGAGAGCATCCACATTGGAGGTCGTCAGTCCCTCGGCGGAGGACGGCGCGAGTCCCTCGAAAGCCCGTGCGGCTTTGTCGATCGAGAACATCGGAAAGGGTACACTCTTTGCGCCTTCGGCGGCTGACGCTGCGGGCCGCTCCTCGGTCGCCGACGGTGCTGACTCGCCAACCGTTGTCAGATTGGCAGTCAGCTCCGCATCGTCCTTCACCTTCCGGACGATCTCGTCGGCGTCTATACCAAGGCGGTCCATGAGAAGCGCCTTCCCGAAGCCAACGCCACCACTCCCTTCGGGATGGTAGGTCGCCATCGAGTGGGCCTTGGGCAGAATTACGCCCAACGAGCGAACGGTGGTCACTCCTTGGGGGGCGAGGCGCTGAACGATTTCCCAGATTCTCTTCGCCGACAGGTCGAGATAGGGCAGGAGCGAGATCGCGTCCGTGTAGATTTCTCCGAGAGTGCGCCCCTCGAAGAGGAAGTCCTGGTCCTCGGGCCAGACAATCGTCGGCTCGGGCTGCAGGACGGCCGTTCGGATGATAGGAGCGACCGCAGCACAGACCTCCATCACGGCCCCCAGGATCTGCTCCCTTCCCTTCTCGTCGAGCTGCGAAAAGGCGACGGGGTCGATGGGAGGAATGCCGAAGACGTTGTCGGGTTTGTCGATGGCAATCACCAGCCTGGGGCTGAAGGTTCCATCCTCGGTTACGGTCGGCGCCATCGAAGGGCTTTCTGCGATGGCCTGGACGAACTCGACGAAGGAGGCCCAGTCGAGGATGGTCTCGGTCTCAATCCCCTCCTCCTCGATCCTCAAGGACCAGTCGGTGGCGTTGGGAACAAGGACGATGCGGTGGCCAGCCAGCATCTGCCAGAGCACCCTTCGATGCAGAGCCGGGGACAGAAACGACCTGTTCTCCGTCCGCCGCGCGACCTCCGCGCCGAGGGAACGGATCTGCGGCTCGAAGCTGAGCGCGCTCGCATCCTTGAAACCGCTCTGGGCGGCGGCAGTGAATCCGGATGCGTCGTAGATCGCGCCGACGAGATCGAAGTCGCGCAGATACCGAGCGAACCGCAGGGCGGACCCTTTCGAGCGAATGGTCGGGGGGAGGAGGATGAGGGCGGAGTTCATAGTGGTCTAGTGTTTCGGAGTGGAGGGTTCGTCGTCGTTCGGGCCTTTGAGATGCGACACGGGCGCATGGCCTTCGAGCTTGGCCCGTTCCTTCACGGTGCCGGCCGCCGCCTTGGTGGCGTTGGTCGTGACCGGGAGGGAGGTGAGCTGACGTTTGACGACGCCCTGGCCGTCGGGGGAGCGGAATTTGAAGAACGGATTCATATGCGGGAGGTGATGCGGGAGGTGTCTTCCTCCCGCATCCGGAACGGTATGGGGTTAGAGGGTCGCGGTGATCCGGGCGTGCTTCGTCTCCTTCGCCTCGTCGATGGGGATCAGCCCTTCGAGGACTTCCTTCTCGCCCGTCGCCTCCCAAACCTCGAAGCGGGTCTGGAGGTAGCGCCAGAGGCGGAAGCCAACGGAGGCCGAGGCGAGGAAGAGGAAGAGCAGGATCGTGATGACGACGGTCGATCCGAACTCGATGAAGGGCAGACGCCACCCGAGGAACATCCCTGCGAGGGGGATGAATGCGGCGATGACCGGCGTGCCAACCGCAATCCACTTCCCGGTCCGCACCGCCCATTGAGGAATCGTGAAAGCGCCCCAGAACCAAGCTTTCTCGGTCCCGTCAGCTTCCTTCTCGCCAAGGACGTGTTTGTGCTCGGCGTGACTCGCATCAGCCCATCGAACGAGTTGAAGGCCGAACACCGCAGCGGGGACGGCGAGGAAGGTGAAGCTGGCTGCAGCAACGCCTACGATGATACCGACAAGGCCACCGACGCTACTTCCGTTGGAGATGACCAAGTCAATCACCATAAGGCAGGCACCGATGAGGGAAACGACCACATAGATGATCGCAAACTTCCTCGCTTGCTTCAGATGCGACCGGATACCGGCCCGGTTCGCCCAGATGCCCCAAGCGATGAGGGACGCGCCGACGAGGAACGGGAAGGCCCAGTAGCCGCCCCACTGGCCGTGGACGTGCTGGAGATACACCTCCCGCGTCATCGCCGGATCGAACAGGCCCTTGATCGACCAGTAGAGATCCTCCACGGGCTTCGTGAGCTGGCTGATGACGAATCCCGAGGCGAGGCCGATCAAGCCGAGGCCCACCGCCATGACGGCCGCATTGCGGCAGAAGGCCAGCGAGCAGACGATCAGCAGAGTGAGAAGCTTCTCCTCCTTGGTGATCTTCTGGGATGCGTTCTGCATTGCGGCGTTGCCGAAGCCGTTGTCGTTTTGGTCTTGAGACATATATTTTTTTCTTGGGTTGGTTGGGGATTGTTTACTTGGCGGCCTCCATGATCCGGGTCAGCTGAATCAATTGGTCGACCTCGGCGTTGGTGACGCGGTCCCGGCGCCGCAGGCCATCGAGGAGTTTGTGGGTATCCGACTGGGCGTTGACCTGCCGCCACTGGACAAACGGCACGAACTGCCGACGCAACTGGATCGCCGTTCGGGGTATGATCGAAGCGAGACGGGCCTTCGCGTCGGGAGCCTGCGCCTCAACGGAGACGTCTTGCGGCATCTGGGCGGCGGCAGCCTGACTGTTTGAGGCAATGGGAGCGGCGGACGCCTGTTCGCGAACGACGGGCGGCTGGTAGGCCATTCGGGTCGGCGCGGGGTTATCGGCCGACTGGCTCCAACGCCAAAGGAGAACGGCGGCCCGGTAGGCATCCTTCCCTTCCGCCGCGTGTTTGGCGGCGTAGTGCTTGAAGGACTTCGTGGTTTCGATCACCCCTGCCACCCCGGCGGCGTAATCGGTCATGATCTTCGCCTCCCGCAGTTCGGCCCGGGTGAGGGAGCCCGCCGCGTATCGGCGATTGATGTAGGTCACGGCCGCCTGACCGACCTGACGATTCGTCATGCCCTCCGATACCCCCATTGTCGTCAGGGTATCGTCGTTAAACGGGGTGTACTGCCGAATGCCGTCGTAGCTGACGACGGCATACCAGATGTGGTTGAGCTGGTTCCCGTCCTGCTGGCTGCGGAAGCCCGCCAGCTCGTCGGCGGAGAGCTGGGGCGAGTCCCGGAACGTCCCCTCCACGCTCGGGAGCATCAACCCCAGTCCGGGGAAGACGAGCCACGCGAGCGCGAGGGTAATGGGGATGATGGAGGCGCTGAGGGCGGCGTAGCCCCAGAAGCGTTTGTCGATCTGGAACGGGCGACCCCCTCGGATCGTCGCCGTCATGATGGGAGCGTTTGCAGTCATAGTGCTGATTTTCCTTTTGTGTATGGGTTGTTGTTTTCCGAAACTGATTGGTTAGAAGTCGTCGCCACGGTTGATCGTGAACTTCATCCACGGCTTGCCGTTGGGCAGGATCTCACCGCCGTGAATCCAGATGCCGTCGGCAATGGCACCGTGAGCGTCGCTGCCGTTCCGGAGGGAGAGGATGTCCGTCTGCTTGAGGACCGGCTGCATCTGCTGGCTGCGGCTGTCCCCGACATTGACGCCCTCGAGGGCGCCGATGGCACCCTTGTCTCCATCACCGGTAAGGCCGCCGACGAGGCCGCCCAACGAGAAGCCCATGCTCTCGCCCTTCATCCAGGCGATCTCGTTGCCGAACTGCTCGTTGTAGATGCGGTAGGTCTCGCTGCAGCTGTTGGCGTGAAGGATCGTCGTTCCGCAGTTGCCGAGCAGCCCCAGCATTCGGTCGACCCCGTCCTTCCCGCCACCGAGGTGACGGCGATATTCGGGGGCGTTCTGGCTCAGGAAGCACGTCCCGACGCGGTAGGACCGCATCACGCTGAGGTACTCGCTGTCCTTCTCTGCGGCAAGGAAGTGGGCCTCGTCGGCATAGATCAGGCAGGGAAGCACCTTGTCCCGCTCCTCCTTCTTCACCGGCATCTTCCTCTGCATGGCGCCGTACTGGGTCATGACCTTCCAGATTGCGTTCGCGAGGACGTTGGTGGCTCGGTCCGCGTGGACCGGCATGTCGATGATCACGACAGCGCCATCGAAGATGTCGTTCGGCGTGACGGTGGTGGTCGTGCAGAAGAGGTCGCGAATGGGCTGCCGGTTCATCCCGTCGACGAAACCGCGGATGGTGGCGAGGCAGTCATTACGCGTCTTGGCCTCCATGCTCGGGTAGGTTTCCTGCCAGTAGCGTCGAGCTGCCAGCACCTCGCCCTCGAAGCGGCGACGGAGCTCTTCCGAGGTGCAGACGTGCTGCAGAGCCTCAACACCCCACCGATCGAGGACCGACTCCCGATTGACGACGCCAGCCTTCGTGGGCGCGGCATCGATCAACTGCATGATCTCCTCGAGCTTGATCTCGCCGTGGGGACGGTGGCGGACAATGTCGATCGCGTTCTGTAGCATCAGCCCACGTTGCTCGGCCCAGAAATCGTGCTTCGACACATCGGCGCTATTCCCCTTCGCGATCCCAATGATCGTATTGAGGACCTCGACCGTCTCGGCAGTCGTGCCCATCCGGTTCGTCAGGAAGCCATGATAGGAGGCGAAGTTGAAGCGTTCGCCATGGTCCGGCCCGAACATCCGGATGTCGTTGGGTCGTTGGTCCTCGACTTTATTGGGACGGAGCTGCCGTCCTTCGGCCAAAGCCTGCCGGAGGAGTTCTGCGGGCTCGTCCATTTTAACGGCCAGACCGAGAAGGCCGAGACCGAAGCGGCAGCAGGAGCCCCAGACGCGCCGTCCGGTACCGGAGGTCTTGCCGGAACCCGTTTTCCCCCAGGCGAAGATGTTCTCGAAGAGATGCTGAATGAGCATTGCTGTCTTGTTCGCGCCGAAGGCCAACGGCGTGCCGTCCCAGTTGAAGAGCGCCATGTCCATCGGATAGGACTCAAGGCGTTGCCCTGGAACCCGAACGGCCCCGTGGTCTTCGGCGTTGAGCATCTCGGCAGCGACGATCTTCCAGCCCTTCGGCGGCCGCCAACCGAGCGGGACGTCCTCCGGGAACTCGACTACCGAGTAACCGCTCGATCTCGTGTTCCGGAGGACACGGGTTCGCGGGAGGAGGGCCGTGCCGTCATCGGTCAACGGGAACGGGAGGTTGTCGGGATAGTCGGGGTTCTTGGCGCGCCACTCCTTCTCGGCGCGAGGGCGACCATCAAAGAGATCGAGGACGGACTGGACCAGCTTCTGGAGGAGGTGAATGAGCTTCATGGTGTTGTGTTGGTTGGCTTGAAGGTTGATTGGGACGGCAATGGTTGGTTGGGGTGATCAGTGAGTGAGGTGGCCGAGCGCGAAAGCGGCGCCGACGAGAAGGACGGTGACGACGGCCGTCTTCCACCAATCCCGTCCCGCCGCCCGGAGGCGCTTCACGTCGGCGCGGAGAGCTTTCACCTCGGCGATGAGGATGGGATCGGCGGGAGCCGCGGGCGGGCGGGTGATCGAAGCCACCTCCAAAGCGGACGCGAGCCCCTGCAGCTTGTCGGTCAACTCGTCGAAGCGAGCGTCGTGCATCGCTTTCAGGAGCTGGTTGGATGATTGCGACTGCTTCCGAACCTCGGATTGCAGCGAGATGAAGGCCTCCCGGAACTCGCTCGTCGCCCGGTTGATTTCGACGCGAAGGGCCTGGGCCGATGCGGTGTTCTGCCGAGCGGCTTCCGTGACCTCGGCGGCAAAGCTGCTGTTCGCCCCGGACGTCACCCGGCAGGCGAAAAGGAAGCGGCCGAACACGCTGTTCGGTTCGAGGTCCGCCTCGCGCCAGAGCTCCAAGACGCGGGCCTGCTGGTCGGCGGGGACGCTGCGGAGGATGAAATCCGTCCAGATGTCGGAGGATTTGCTCATGGTGGTAGGGCTCGCATGTGCGGTTTCCCGCACCGTCCCCGCCGAGGCAGGGACGGCGGTGGGCGACGCCGTCGTGCCGGACGTGGGCAGGCTGGTGATGCCGTCGATGCCCATTAGATCCGCTCCTTTTTGGCGAACTTCACGGAGCCCCGGATCTGCGAGCCGGTGCGGACCTCGGCGGGCGTGGGCTCGGCGGGGACGGCCTTCATGACCTGCTCGGCGAGGTCCGTCGGCATGAAGAAGTGGGCGTTCCGGAGGATCTGGCGACGCACCCCCAGCACGTAGTCCTCCGTGAACATCCGCGCCGTCAGCGAGAGGATCGGGTCCTCGGAGCGGATCAGCTCGTCGAAGCGCGCCGGGCGCCCCATCTCCTGGGCAGCCACGATGATCTCGTCCCGAACCTTCTGGGAGAGCTGCGGGAGGACAACGGTGGCGTCGACCAGTTCCGACTCCTCGATCCCCTGCCAGAACTCGAAGCCCTTGCTGAGATGGCCGTTCAGGACCGCCACGATCCGCACGTCCCGGTGGTCCCGGCCGCAGTGGTTGCGCCGGTAGTAGTTCACGGCGTCGGCGGCCTGGGACACCGTGTCGGCATCGCTGCCGGGGAATACGAGGATCGTGGCTGCGCCGTTGACCTTCGGCAGCCGGAGGTCGAAGACGTGCTGCCTCTCGAAGAGATCGCGGAGGAGCGCCTCGTGGTGCGCCATGGGATCGACCACGACGACGGGAGCCGTTCCCAGCGCCCCCAGCATCTGGGAGAGCTCGGTGACGGCGTCCTTGTCATTCAGGGCGGTCACGTCGATCAACCGGAAGCGGTCGTCGCGGTCCTTCGAGACCCGCGCCTTGCCGTCCGTGTCGTACCCGATGTAGGTGTCTAGGCCGATGGCGCGGAACGTCGAAGTGAGGTGGTTTGTGAATTCGGACTTCCCCACGCCGCCCTTCGGGGCGTCAGTGACGACGAGGACGTGCTCGATCGTGGAGTTGTCGGTGGAGGCTTCGTTCTGATTGCTTTCTTCGGTCATGGTTCCTTTGGGTTGAGATGAAGGCGCGAGAAAGCGTCAGGCAGGCTTGGAGGAGCCGCTGCCTTTGGTGCGTTTAGGAGGCGGTCCGTCGCGACGGAGGCGCTCGGCAAGTGCGTGGACGTCGGCGCGGTGGTAATACCCGCTGTTGCCTTTGCCGTGCCCGCCATAGGCGGGCGCGATCCAGCCAGCCGCCTTGCAGTCGACGAAGCACGTGTGGGCTCGGCCGAGGAGAAGGAGGACGGAACTGGTGGGGAGGAGGAGAGCGGGTTCGCTCTCGACGGCTTTGATTTTGTGGGACCGGGTCGTCATGGATGTCTTTCTTGCGAAAGACACCCTCAAGACCTCATGGGTCCCGGCGGTTCAGCCTCGTGGGCCGTAAGCGCAACCTGCGCTCCGCTGGTGTCACTGCTTGATTCCAATTAAGAGAGGCCCGATGAACGGCGCACACCCGGAATGGCAGCTTGAAATGGGATGTTACTATAATTTCGTCTAAGAACCTAGGGGAACCGATAAGAAATGATTTATACCTACTGAGAGGGTAAAAAAATGTTCGGGGCGATTCGGAACTAGAGGGCAGCGAAAGGCGTAGTAATGGAGCCGCTCCGAGGACCACGCGCCCCTTCGGAAATCCACTTCGTCACGACGTAATTCTGCCGTCCCCAGTCGAGGTAGTCGGTCTGCTTCTGGATCTCGATGGTATCGCTGGGGTGGATCTGAGCGAGGAGTTTCATGTCGTCGACGACGGCCTCGAACTCCTTCCCGTTGATGGAGACGGTGACGAAGCCCTTGTCCTGCTGGTATTGCTCGAGGGCGGGCCAATAGCGGACGTGCGTCACCACACCGTCGACGAGCGGCGCCTCGGCGGCAGAGGCGGTCACGTTTCCGAGCATCCCCGCCCCGAGGGCGAGGACCGACGCGAGGATGAGATTCTTCATGGGTAGTTGGAAAGGTTAGCTGAGGCGACCGTGTTTGCTGGCTTGCTTGCCGATACGGGCCTTGTCTTCGGCCGTATTGCCTTTTGGACGATCCTTGAATGCGCCCTCTATACCATCGAGCTTCAGCTTGGTCGGAGAAGCCGTTCCCTCCCCTGCCCCGGTGGTGGGGGGCGCCGCAGGGTCCGAAGGGACACCATCGAAGAGATGGGACTTAGCATTGAAGTGACGGCGAACCTCGGAAGCGTTGCACGACCACTTCACCAGCTGCTCGCGCCCGTCTTTCTTTACGACCTTCGGCTCCATGCGGGAGAAGACGTCCTCGTTCAACCGAGCCGCGATCGCCCGGTACTTCATCCTCTTCTTCCGAACCATGTAGACGATGGCCTCGGTATAGGGAGCGAGCTTCCCGACGCCGTAGTCAACGGCCTCGGCTTCGAGCTCCTGCATGAGCTGCGCTGGGCTCTTCGGCCCCTTGGGTTGCTGGTTGCTCATGCCGGGACCTTACAGGGGTCACCTATGTCGAGGCAATACAAAACTAATACGAGATAGATTTTTTTGTAATCTTCTGTTGGGTGCGAAATGATCGCCTACTGAAACGAGACCGATCTGCCTGATGTCGATATTTACTTGTTGTATTAGTTTTGGATGCACTTAGGCGGAGCACTAAGAGTCAGCCTATCTACCAATCTTTCTATAATTTTTTATTGACTTAAAAAACATTCATATTAGCATCCGAGAACAGTAAAGCGCAGAGAGTGGTGTCTTTCGGGGCATCTAATTCGGTCTCCTCTGCTTGTCGGTGAAGCCTCTCTTGGCTCCCGGCCCCCTTACTCCCTCCCTCGGTTTTCGGCCCTCGGTCCTTCGCGACCGTTGGCAGGAACTGCGGGCCGTTAAACAAAAACTTAAATCGAAAAACATCTATATGCCCCGCGTCCTCCCTGAAACCGAAGAAGAAGCCCAAGCCAAAGCCGCAGCCCAAATCCAGAAACCGTCCCCCGTAACCTACGTCCCCAGTGGCAAGATCCAGATGCCCGAATTCATCACCATCGCAGGAAAGGTCTGCCCGCTCGTCCGGCGAGACCTCGAAGGGGTCGAAGCCAAGACGACGGCGCCGACCGCCAGCAAGTACGACGAAGAGGCGGATGACTTCGATCGCTTCTGCGAGCGCGCCTACGACATCCTCGCGGCGAAGTACGGTCCGAAGGCCGCCTCGTTCGCCTGACAAGCCGGTCGTTCCAAAAGCAACACGGGCGGGGGTCGTTCAATACGGCCCTCGCCTCAACTCCCCACTCCAAAGCTCCCCGCTCCCCTCACCTCCCTCCCATGAGCGCTTACAAACCCGCCGTCTGGTTCAAGAACGTCGATGACCTGGAAGAGTACCTCGTCGATCACCTCCTTAGCGGTGACTACCACATCGAAGGCACCGTCCGAGGGCACGATCACTTGCCGACCCATGGCGTCTTCGGCGACCTCTGCCGCGAGCTCTTGGGGCCTGCGGGGCTGACGCCGGACGCCTTTCGCAAGCTCGGCCAGGGCATCCACCCGTTGACCGGGAAGCCGCTCTTCCAGCGGGCGCGCAAAGACAGAAGGGCCGCCTTCGACGTCACGTGCTCTCCGCATAAGAGCGTCTCCATTGCGTGCCGGGTGGCGGGGGACAAGCGGATCATGGAGGCTGTCCTCAAGGCTGCGAATGAGTCGCGGGAGTTCCTCATCTCGCAGGCCGCTATCCGGGTCCAAGACGGAACGTGGGGCGCGTGCCGCAAGGTGCCTGGGCAGGTCATCGGTGCTTCGTATCTTCACGCCGAGGCCCGGCCGGTGGATGGAGCCATTGATCCGAACCTTCACGTCCATAACATATTTTGGAACATGAGCCGCGACCCGGTGACGGGTGAGTGGTTTGCCCTGGAGAATGGGCTCATGTTCAAGGATGGGGCGCTCGAACGGGCAGGCGTTCACTTCAACAACGTCTTGGCCGTCGAACTTCGGAGGCTCGGCTGGGAAATCGACGTCGACACGAAGGGAGAGGTCTCGATCCGGGGTATCTCGACGGCGCTCTGCGAGGAGTTCTCAAAACGGGGGCAGCTTATCAAGGCTGAGATCGCGCGCCGAGAGGAGGAGTTGGAGCGGGAGCTCACATGGAAGGAAAAGAAGGGCATCGTCGTCGGCTCACGGGAGAGCAAGTGGGTTCGCGACGGCAAACCCTTCACGCCGGAGGAGATTCGGCAGGGGCAGCTCGAACGCCTGACGCCGGAACAGCGCGGCGATTTGGAGCGCCTCTACACAATGGCGACCACGGGCGGCCCTCTCGAACCCTACGCTCAGGTTCGTCCCCTACACGCCCTTCAACTCGGTATCGCTCACTTTACGGAACGGAATTCCGTCTTCTCGGAGCACGAGCTCGTGGCGTGGATCTTGGCGAACAGCATCGGTCGGGTCGAGGCGGACCACCTGAAGGAGGAGATCATGATCATGAAGGAGACGGGACAGCTCCTCTCCTACAAAGGGCACTCTCTCATGACGACGTTGGAGATGCTCAAGATCGAGAACTCGATGATCGCCCTGGCGCGCGAGGGCCTCGGCGCGATGCTCGCCCCTATCTCCCTCTCCACACCGATTCCGACCCGCGACGTCGGCGGCCGGTTCGATTTGACCGCGGAGCAGCGGGACGCGGTCCGGCACCTCTGGCAGTCGACGGACTTCGCCGTCGTGCTGCGGGGCTTGGCGGGCACGGGGAAGAGCTCGGCCCTGCTGACTGCGGTCGACGGCCTGACGAAGGCGGGAGTGACGGTTCACCTCTTCGCTCCCTCCGCCACCGCCGTTCAGGATCTCCGGGGCGAGTCCCTCGCTCCCGGCGATCCGTTCGCTCGGACCGGGACGATGCAGGGGCTCCTCAAGAACAAGAAGGCTCAGGAAGCCCTCGGCGAGGGCGATTACGTGATTCTCGACGAGGCGGGCCTCGTCGGGGCGCGGGACATGGAACAGCTTCTCGCACTGTGCAAGGAGAAGGGCTGTCGGATCGCCCTGGTCGGGGATATTCGGCAGCACACCTCGGTTCCGGCGGGGGACGCTCTCCGCATCCTCGAGCAGGAGTCGGGGATCAGGATCTCGGAGCTTCAGAAGATCAATCGTCAGCAGACGGAGGAGTTGCGGGAGGCGGCGCAACTCGCGGCGGCGCACCAACCGGTAAAGGCGCTCGCGATTTACAAGAAGCTCGGGCGGGTAATCGAGGAACAGAATAACGAGGCGCGATACACGGCGCTCTCGAAGCACTACGTCGACACGATCCTGACGATCAAGGAGAACGGCAAGCCCCGCTCGGCGCTTATCGTCTCGCCGACCTGGAAGGAGATCGACGAGGTCACGAGCTACGTTCGGGACGAGCTGCGGGGGCGGGGCGTCCTGTCGGGCGACGACGTGACGGTCTTGGCGGAGCGGCTCCTGCGGGATACGAAGGCGGAGCGCCTCAATTGGAATCGGATCGAGAAGGAACGCAGCCACGTCCTCACCGTGAACGGCAACGATCTCCCGCTGAAACGGGGACGCTGGCTGATCGAGGGACGCGAGGGGCAGATGCTCGACCTTCGAAACATGGTCACGGGCGAGACCCTGAAATTCGACTACGGCCTCTTCACGCTTAAGCAATCGGAGCGCATCTCGATCTCGGAGCGGCGGAAGATGAATATCGCGGTCGGGGAGCGGCTCTGGATTCGCGCGCAGGACAAGGAGCTCGGCCTGCGGAACGGTATGGTGGGCATCGTCAGTCGGGTCGAGGCGGACGGGACGATCTGGATGCGCCGCGAAGGGAAGACCAAGGAGCTGAGGATTCCCCCGACCTTCAGGACCTTCGAGCACGGCTACGCCTTTACCTCTCACGCCTCCCAGGGGCGAACCGTTGATGCGGCCTTCATGGCTTATGGCTATCGGAGCAAGGCCCTAACGCGAAACGCGTTCTACGTTTCGTCGACGCGGCACCGGACGGACGTGTGGATCTACACCCCTTCGCTGGAAGGCAAGGGCGACGAACACGGTCTCAATGACTGGGTCACGCAGACGGCGACGCGGTTGAGCGCCCGCGAGCTCATGAACGAACACCACAGGCTTCGGATGGCGGAGAAGGAGTTCAAAGCCCTCGCACCGGAGGTCGAGAAGGAGGTCGAAGCCTACAAGAAGCTCCCACCGTCGCAGAAGGCGCCGAAGCACCGTCGTCTCGTTCGGGACATCAATCGCCTGAAGATGCTGGAACGGGAGATGGACAAGAGGGAGGCGCTCGAGAAGAAGATCGCGAAGCTGCAGGCGGAGCACGCAAAGGCATCGCGCCCCGTTACGGGCAAGGGCAATCGCATCGAGAAGCTCATCAGGGGCGTCACGATGGCGGGCCGCGTCCTGTCGCTCTTCTCGGATCGGCGGCAGACGTCCCTCTCGGCGGGGCTCAAGGTGCTCGGCGAGGTCCGTGACGCGGTCATCCCTCAACCGCACCGTGGCGAGAAGGTGGATCGCGCGCCCCAGCTCGGGTTCTACCACGGCCACGCCCACGAGCGGGAGCAGCCCCTTCCTCCCCGCCCCGGCGAGATCGACCGGGATCTCGGCAGAGGCCGTTAGTTTTCGTCCCCAAACCCTAAAACAGAAAGGAAAGCAGTATGCCCAGAACCACACGCCCCTTCGACCGTTGCACCGACATCGAGTTGCACCCCCGCTTCTCGGTTCGGTTCTGCGACGGTTCGCACACCGAAAAGCACCAGCAGTACATTCACCTCGTCAACGTCCAGTACGATTGCAGCGACGCACGCGAAGGCGTCATCGCTACCTTCGTCGACCGCACCGTCACGATCCGCGGCACGAACCTCCAAACGATCGCCGACGCGCTCTCCGACCATTGCCTCGCTGCGGTGTGGGCGGTCACGGACCGGGCGGCGCTGGGTTTGACTGCAGAAGGTCCCGTGGTAGACTCCGTGTCGTCTGAGGTGCCCGTCGATCGCCTCCCCGACCTTCCGGAAGGAGCGGTGGTGACGGCGGTCGTCGAAGAGGTGGCTCCTAACCGGGCCGCCGTCGCTGCTGTAGATCCTGACCCCGACTTCAGTCCGTCGGACGAAGAGGATGAGCAGGACGAGCCGTACGCACCGTAGACAAAGCAGTAGGCCGGAGTTGGTTTCTCTTTGAAGGCAAGGTTCGAGGGTCGTGATTGATTGACCTACGCCGCGGCTCACCCCGCGGACACCCGACTTGCCGGCGGAATCCGCTCCATCTCAAACGGCCTATGGGGGTTCGCCCCGGTTTCCCAGATATTGGCCGGTTTCCGTTTCAGCTGACGCGGCACCCTCTGTGTGCCTCGAGGACCTCCCATAGGTCTAGGCGCGCACGCATTGTGCAGCCACACCGGAGCGTCAGTCCGAAGCGGTTCCTAGAACGGCAGCAGGGTCGTAAGCCTGGAATGGGTGAGAATAAGGAAGCCCAACCAGCAGTCCTGTTCGGTCGCAGGTTCCATCATCATTATGAGTTACTACAACCGCTACAACGCGAAGCTCACGTCCGCCACGGTCGGCGACCTCCGGGAGGTCGTCGGCTTCCCGAAGTCCAAGTCGCTGTCCTACGTCGGGCAGTTCGACTGTCTCAAAGTCGACAAGAACAACCCCGAGATCCAGCCGTCGATCAAGAAGAAGTGGCTGGAGAGCACGAACGACAACGTGCGGCTCGAGGCGGGGTTCTACCAACTCCAGCTGCGCGGCGACGACGGCGAGACGTTGACGGGGCCGAACGGCGAATACCTCGAAGCGCCGATCTGCAAGGTCGACGAGCGAGGGAAGGTGACGAAGAGCTCCAAGGAGGAGTACGTCCAAAGCAACCCCGACATCCTCCAGACGACGCTGAAGGTGTTCACCCCGGAGCCGAAGCAGCAGGCGGCGCCGGGCGGCCCGACGCCGTTCGCGAAGAACGTCAGCGCGGCGGTCGCGGCGCAGGCGAAGGACAAGCCGGCCTCGACCCCGGCGAAGACGGAGAAGGACAAGGACAAGATCCTCATCTAGTCGAACTGGGCGGGCCGGGGAAACCCGGCCCGCCTCTTTCGTATCAACCGAAATCATCTATGAGCGAAGAAGGACAATCGCATGCGAACGAAAGGGAGATCGCCCGGATCACCCGCACTCCGGCCGAGAAGGCGAAGGAGAACAACACGACGGCGTGGTGGGAAGAGCGGAAGGAGAAGCTGGAGAAGGAGGGCAAGGAGAAGGAGCTCGTCCGTCACACCGATCTCATCGGCATGGCGGATCGGCTGGCGGCGTCGAACGGAACGGGACGGAAGGTCGAGCTCGAGAAGCTGACCCAACCGGCCCGCGAGAAGGAAACCAAAATGGCGGAGCAAGCCTTTCACGACAAGGCCAAGGCCCTCGCCGGGTGGCACGGGACGACGCAGGAATTCGAGGAGGATCTGCTCAGGGCACAGGAGTCCGGGAACGAGAAGGAGGTCGCCCAGTTGAAGGAGAGGCTCGGTCATGCCGTGGCCCTCGCTTCGGAGGAGGGGAAGAGCGTCGCGTTCGAGCTGCGGCGGGAGGAGCTGACGTGGAAGCTCGATCGCTCGCTGGCTCATGCCTCCCTCGATTACGACGGCGCTGGCGGCAAGGGGCCGGTCAGTTCCCTCCACCTCCGAGACGCGAAGACGTACGAGGCGTTCGTCGCCCTGGCCGACCACGTCCGCGCGAGCCCCGTCGACCGGGATCGGCTGCAGATCGCGTCCCTGGACGCGATCACCCAGAAGGTCCCACTGACCGAGGCCTTGGCGAAGGTGGGCGGAATGACCCCCGCCATCGTGGAGAAGGAGGCCGAGGCGCTGCGGAAGGAGAACGTCCTCCCTCCCCTGCCGACCCTCGAACGGGAGAAGGAGCGGGCGGAGTTGTCGCCGGCCTCCCAGAGCCCGACCAAGGCGCAGCAGGTCTCTACCCCCGCCGCCGTCGTCCCGGACCAGCAGCAGGGCCAGCAGGAGCAAGCGCGGGCCTTCGCGCAGCAGCAGGCGGATGGCTTCATCCGGGAGCAGGGTGAGCGGCAGGCGTTCGAGCAGGCCCAGTCCCAGAGCCGTCTCGCGAACCAGCTGGCGTCCATCCAGCAGATCGAGTGTCTTCGGCGCCATGACGCGATCATGGCCGACTACCGGGAACAGAAGCTCGAACGGGAGCGGGAGGCGGGGGAACACAGCTACGGCATTGTCAGCGGCGGCAGGATGAGCGCCCTCGACGTCGCCGCGGCGAACGACCTCTCGGAGTTGATGGAGCGGTCGATGGGGCGCGGCGAGTCCCGGAGCCACGATCGTCCAGAGGCGGAGCGAGCGATGGGAGGGTTGGCGGCGACGAGGATTATGACGGACCTCCGAACGTCGGCCCATGCGGAGGACCTGGGCATCGTGACCCCGACCCCGGCGCAGGAGCCCCCGCCTCCGGAGCACGAGCACGGCTACTCGAGAGGCCGCTGATCGTTCCAAAACAAAAACCCCGCCTGAAGAGGCGGGGTTTTTTCGTTTCGTGTGCCTCCGTCCATTAAAAAGTGGCCACCGCTCGACGGGAATAATCCGCAAGCCACTCCCTACCAGCACGTTAACTTCCGATTCGTCATATATATGTACGTGAGGAGCAACTTTACCCCATCGGCGCCTGGGCATTTTCTCGCTCACGAAAAAATTCTCCAACGTTTTCCGGGTATTACTGGGTCGGATTTCCAAGAAAACCGAGAATGAAGATAGACGAACGAGAAATTTAGCCAAAACGGACCGCCAAACGATCTGATTACCCTAATGGACCTGTAGCCATGGACAGACCCTCCCCCATTTCCGAAGCGATGCCAGCCGCAGGGCCAAAGGAGTGCACTCTCACTGGCGGAAACTGGTGGACGAACCTGACCGAGGCTCAGGCTAAGGTCCTGGCGCCCGTGGCTTGCCTCCTCTGTGTGCTTACCTTGGCCGGTCTGGGATGGCTATTCCCGGGCTTAAGCCTGATTTTGAAGGAGTTAGGAAAACTTATTCACGGTGGAGGTGGCGAATGAGCAGTCGACGACGACGGCGGCGGGCACGGAGGCGCGGGGGCAAATCGGAAATCAGTTCTGCAGGGGATATGAAAAATTCCAAGCCGACCGCCAAGCCTCAGTCCCCCCACCGCATCCCCACCGCGAAGCCCCCGGCCCCGGTGCCTATGGAGAGTGATGTGATCCGGGCGGCGGTCATCAATCGTCAGGGCATCTGCATCGCCGCCGCGATCTCGGCCATCGGCTTGGTACTTGTCGCACTGCTCGGGCGCTCCACTCCGGCCCCGCAGTTCCATCAGGAGTTCCACTTCGAGACGCGCCTTCCCCTCGGGCAGGAGATGGAGTACGGTGAGGCTCCTAGGTTGAAGCAACTCTAACTTGAAAGAGGTCGCTTTTGAAAGTGCCGCTTTTCCGAGAAATCGAATGGAAGGCCCATTCTATCAGGGAGAGACGATTTTTCGCTGACGTAGAACGGGCGTAGAAAAAAAGCTCCTGTCGTAAGCAGTCGAAACCAGTCGAAAAGGTTTTGAGCGAAAACCCGAAAAGCCGTGGAACCCTGTATTTATCAGCTTCTCAGAGTAAAAGAAGAAGTGCCGCGAGTAGGACTTGAACCTACAACCAATTGATTAAGAGTCAACTGCTCTACCATTGAGCTATCGCGGCAATTGCGAAGGGGTGTCATTTTTATCGGGGTGTTCTTTTTCGCGCAATAAAAAAATACGGGAAGCCGGTTATTTTTTGAAAAGGAGGGATGAATAGGATGCGCCGCTCCTTTCTGAAATCGGGACGACAAACGGCTCCTTATCGCCTAATGTCCCGTTATGAAAATGTCCTTCCGGTCGCTCCCTCTCCTGACTTCGGCGCTCGTCCTTCTCGTGGCCCTTCCCTCGCTGCGGGCGGCGGAGATCACTGTCTTCGCGGCGTCGTCGCTGACGGAGAGTCTCAATGAGATTGCCTCGGCCTACCAGAAAACGTCGGGGGACAAGGTGACCTTCAATTACGGGGCGTCGGGGATTCTGGCCCGGCAGATCGAGGAGGGCGCGCCCGCCGATCTCTTCTTCTCGGCCGACGTGAAGTCCCTCGTCCAGCTGCGGACGAAGAACCTGGTCCACGAAGGCCTCTATCTACTCTCGAACACGCTCGTCGTCGTCGAGCCGAAGGGCCATGCGATTCCCCTCTCCTCGGCGGCCTCCTTGGCGACGCCGGCCTTCGGCAAGATTGCCGTCGGAGAACCGGCGACGGTCCCGGTCGGAAACTATGCGAAGGAGTACCTGACGAGGAAGAACGTCTGGGGCGCGATCTCGGGGAAGACGGTCCCCTGCGCCAATGTCCGGGCCGTCCTCGCCGCCGTCGAGACGGCGAATGTCGATGCCGGGATCGTCTACCGCACCGACGCCGCGATCTCGAAGAAGGTCGAGATCGCCTTGGAGATCCCCCTTTCCGAGGGGCCGAACATCGTCTACCCCGCCGCCGTGGTCAGCGCGGCGAAGGAGCCCGAAGCGGCCCAGAAGTTCCTGACCTACCTGGGCGGCAAGGAGGCCTCCGAGGTCTTCGTGAAACACGGCTTCCTCATCCATTCGGAGAAGAAGTAGGTTCTTCTTCCCAGATCAGAGCGGCCGGGACCCGATGACCGGAAGGGGCTTCGTCTCGACGGGGATCGGCAGGGGCGCTTCCCCGCGGCGGCTGGCGGGGGGGAGATCGTATTGGGAGACGTGGACGTCGACCTCGATGCCGAGGGCGGCCTCCTTCGGCCCGAGGTAGACGCCGTCGATCGGCATCGCCTTTTCCGGATCGCGGGAGACGGCGGTGGCGACGTATTGGCCGCCGCTGAGGATGCCGGAGGTGGGATCGAAGCCTTTCCATCCGGCGCCCGGAAGGTAGACCTCCGCCCAGGCATGGGTCGAGGCTCCCCCGGCCTCGGTGGCGTCGCACAGCATGTAACCGCTGACGAAGCGGGCGGCGAGACCCCAGCTACGGCAGGCCTCGACGAAGAGGGTGGCGAAGTCCCGGCACGAGCCGCTCCGGAGCTGAAGGGTCTGGGCCGGGGTCTGGACACCCGGCTCGTCGCGCCGCTGGTAGCGGAAGTTTTGATTGATGTCGTGGTTCAGGGCCTGGAGGAGGGCCATCGTCTCGACGGTCTCGCCCGGCTTCCAGAAGGGATCGAGGTAGACGACGAGGGCGGCGGTGTCCTTCGGATAGAGGATCTGGGTGAAGGCAGAGAGCTCGCTCTTGCTTCCGGCGGGATAGATGAAGGGGTAGGTGGCGGCGGCCCGGTCGAGCTGGAAGTCGAAGGGATTCGAGTCGTAGTGCTGGAGGACGAGCTCGCTGTAGATCATGAGGTGATCGGCCCGCTCGGTGAAATCGACCCGGGCGATGCAGTTGCCGTTCACGTCCCGGAGCCAGTGGATGTGGTGGGCCGGGGTGATTTCGAGGATCGATTTCTCGATGTGGATGTCGTGCCCTTCCCGGGGCCGCATCATGATCTGGTGCGGGCCGAAGGAGACCTCCTCGCTGTAGCGGTAGGTGGTGCGATGCTGGATGAGGATTTTCATGGGGCGCTTTCCTGGCTCATCACGAGGAGTCCGTAGGGGGGGATGGTGAAGCGCCCGCTATAGTCGAACCCGTCGTAGGAGGACTTCTCGGCGATGACGCGTCCGTCGGGGTTCCTCAGGTCTCCGAAATCGGGGCTGTAGCTTTTCCAGTCCGAATTGAACCGGGTGATCCACTCCCCTTCGTGCGGCAAGCCGATCCGGTAGTCCCCTTCGATGGCCTGATTGGAGAACGAGGCGACGACGATGACGTCGTCCTTCGGCCCTCCGTCCTGCCAACGATGGAAGGCGACAACCTTGTGCTCGTGGTTCACATGGTGGACCCGGACGTGGGGACCCGTCAAGCCGCGGGTGGTGCCGGAGAGGTTCCGACGCAGGTGGATCAGGTCGCGGTAGAGGCGGGTGATGCCCCGGAAGGAGCCGAGGCGGTTCCAATCGAGTGCGACGTCGTCCCGGAACCAGCCGTCGGTCAGGAACTCCTGCCCTTCGAAGAGCATCGGGATGCCAGGAACGGTGCAGACGAGGCCGGCGGCGAGCGCCGATTTCTTCCGGGCGAAATAATCGTCGGGATGCTCCGGCGAGATTTCCTGCGGCACGCGGGCCTTGCCGTTGGCGACCTCGTCATGGGACTCGCTGTAGATGACGCGCTGGACGGCGTCCTCGTTGTAACGGAAAGTGATCGCGCGGACGATCGCGTCCATGGATCGGTTCTCGTCGGCCGTCTGGACGACGGTCTCGCGGACGGGATGGACGAAGGCGCTGTCCCACTGGCTGGCGAATCCGGCCCCCCCCTCGCCGACGGTCTTCGTGATCCATTGCTTCTGCTGGAGATCCTCGGCGATCGTGATGCGTCCGGGGAAATGGCGCTCGACCTCCTCGTTGACCCACTGGAGGAGGGACCATCCCTCGGGAATCTCGGTCTCGGGATTCCGGTCGCCCCGGGTGTTGCGGATGAAGTTGGTCGCGTCGAAGCGGAGGCCGTCGACGTGGAAGACCTCGAGCCAGAAGAGGGCGTTGTCCCGGATGTAATGGCGGACCTCCCCCCGGCCATAGTCGGGACGGTTCTCCCCCCACGGGGTCCAGGCCCGGTGGTCGTTGTAGAAATAGATGCCGCCCTTGTCGTTCTCCGACCAGCCGTCGAACCGCCAAAGGTCGAGCTGGTCGGGGCCGAAGTGGTTGTAGACCACGTCGAGGATCACCGCGATTCCCTGTCCGTGGGCCGCGTCGATCAGTTCCTTCAACGCCTCGGGGCCGCCGTAGTCCCCCTCGACGGCGAAGGGGTTCGTGAGGTTGTAGCCCCACGACCGTTCCGAGGGGAAGGCGGCGACGGGCATCAGCTCGATCGCATTGATCCCGAGGTGGCGGAGGTAGGCCAGCCGCTTCTTCACCTGGTCGAGCCGGCCCGGGGCTCCGGCCTCCCCCGAGGTGAAGGTGCCGACGTGGATCTCGTAGATCACCCACTCGTTCCAGTTGGCGATCTTCGCCTCGGAGTGCTGCCATTGGAAATCGTCCCGGACGACGACGGAGGTCTTGTCCTTCGGGTCGATGGCCTGGGTGTAGGGATCGTTCTTCCGCAGGACCTGCTCCCCGTTGCGGATCTCGTATTGGTACCGCTGGCCGGGAGCAGCCTCGGCAATCACCGGCGAGGTCCAGATGCCGTCGTCGCCCCGCTCCAAGGGATGCTGCGAGGGATTCCACCCGTTGAACTCCCCGACGACCGACACCGCCTCGGCAAAGGGAGCCCAGACCCGGAATCGGACCCCTCCCTTTTCCTGGCAGACCGCGCCGAGGAGGCGGGGATTGTAGAGGGGCGTCGTCCCCGGGGAGGAAGCCGATTTCGGCGATTTCGGGGCCTTGGACGATTTCGGAGACTTCGATTTGGCGCGGGGGGGAAGAGGAGCCATAGGTGGGGATTTTCTTTCATTCCGCACGCCGGGTGCCACTCCCGGGCCGCCGCGGCTTCCTCTCTGTAAGAAACCCCTCGCGGAAAGGAAATCGGCCTCTCCTTCTTCTTGCATCCTGCAATCTTCCGTTTTCCCATCATGCAAAATGCGCCCATCCCTTTCCCTCTCAACCGCCTCCGAAAGGGAGCCCACCCTCATTTTACCTGAGTAAATAGGTTCAGTGGCATGCTTGGCATCGGATATGCACTCCTCTTGAAACGGCCCATTTTAAAACCATGAATTCAACACCTCATATTATGGAATGCACCCTCCCCACCCCCGCTTCCAAGGAAGCGAACGCGGCGGCACCGGTCACTCCCCTCCATGCGCTCGTCGTGAGCCGGGACCGGGAGTGCCTCACCTCCTGCTGCTACAAGCTCGGCACGATGAACGTCACCGTCCATGGAGCGCCCTCGACCGATCTCGGCTCCCGGATGTTCGAGTGGAAGCATTATGATATCCTGGTGATCGACCCGAAGGGGATCGACTGGCACCGCCTCCAGCTCCACGTCGCCCGCTGCTCCCTGCAGCATCGCAAGGCGATGCCCATCGTCGCCGTCCTCCAGCGGGACGGGAGCGTCGTCCCCCACCAGTGGGGCGAGGGCAACGATTATGACGAGGTTCTTTCCTTCCCGCTCCGCCGCGAGGAGCTCGAATCGTTCCTGGCCAGCTGCGCCTGCTATTGCCCCTATTCTTGAAAAAGAGGTGGCAAGGTCGCTGCCGGAAGGGAATATGAAGGAGAGGGCGGCTGAAAAGCCTCTCGTCTCTTTGCCTCTTGCCGCCCGCAGCCTCATTCCCATCTGATCCATGTTACGAACCCGTCTCTTTCTCGGCTTTCTTAGTCTTCTTCTCCTCCTGCTGGCGATCGGCCTCTATTCCATCGAACGCTGCAGCAGCCTCGGCCAGCGCGTCCAGCTCATCCTCCAGGACAACGACCGCAGCGTCCGCGCGGTCCAGCAGTTGAAGGTCAACTGCACGAAAATGACCTCCTCCCTCCTGGCCGCCCAGCCGGCCAAGGGACCCGCCCCCTCCGCCCCTTCCAGGCCCGATCCCCGCGCCTCCGACAGCCGGGTCGAGTTCTCCGAGGCCTGCCGCCTCTTCGAGGCCGCCCTCGAGGAAGAGGAAAAGATCAGCCGTACCGGTCCCGAACAGGCCCTCACCCACAAGCTGCGGGAGATCCACACGGCCTACCTCCGCGACGCCTGGCAGCTCCTCGACAAATCGGCCTCCGCCGCCGCGGCCAATCCCGGGGCGACGAAACCCCTCGCCTTCCGCGTCGCCACCCAGACGACGGCGATGCTCGAGCTCTCCGACCAGATCCTCGACGCCAGCCGCGCCGCGATCAACGCCCGCAACATCGAGTCGGGCAAGGACATCACCTCGACGATCCGCCTCATGATCCTGGCGATGATCATCGCCATCGTCGTCGCCATCTACACCTGCATCTGGATGAGCCGGAGCGTCCTCCGCCCGATCGACAGCCTTTCCGAATCGATCCGCCAGATCGGCGAGGGCGACCTCGACCAGATCCTCCCCTCCCATTCCCGGAACGAATTGGGACGGCTCGCCGCCCGCTTCAACACGATGGTCGCCCAGCTCCGGGGCTACCGGAACGCCAACTCGGAAAAGCTCCAGCGCCTCAACCTCACGATGGAGCGGACCCTCGCGGCCTTCCCCGACCCGATCTTCGTCCTCAACGCCGCCGGGGCCGTCGAGTTCCGCAACCCGGCCGGCGACTCCCTCGCGTTGAAGCTCCTCTTCTCGGGCGTCCGCCGCCTCCCGGAGCAGGTCGAGAAGATGGTCGAGAAGAGCCTCGCCTGGGGGGAGGACTACCTTCCCTCCCACTTCAAGGATTCGGTCATGCTCCGCTTCGACAACAGCGAGCACTACTTCATGCCCCGCATCGTCCTCCTGCGGGACGAGAACAAGTCCCCCTTCGGCGCCGCCGTCATCATGGAGGACATCACCCGGATGCGCCTCGTCGACGAGATCAAGGACAACCTCGTCACCACCGTCAGCCACGAGCTGAAGACCCCCCTCACCAGCGTCCGGATGGCCCTCTACCTCCTCCTGGAGAAGATGGTCGGCCCGCTGAACGACCAGCAGGAGGAACTCCTCGCCACGGCCCGGGAGGACTCCGACCGCCTCCTGAACATGATCAATGACCTCCTCGACCTCGCCCGCCTGGAGCAGGGGCCGCCCGAGCTCAACCTCGAATTGATCCCGCCCGCCCGCCTCTTCGAGAACGCCCGGCGCGAAACCCTCGGCCTCGCCTCCGAGGCCGGGATCTCCCTCACCCTGGAGGAGGAGAAGGATCTCCCGCAGGTCCGGGTCGATACGGAGCGGATGGCCTTCGTCGTGAACAACCTCGTCTCCAACGCCATCAAATACTCGCCCCACGGGGAGACGATCCACCTGAAGATCACCCGGCAGGAGGGGAACCTCGTCCGCCTCTCCGTCCGCGACCACGGCCCCGGGATCGCCCCGGAGCACCATTCCCGGATCTTCGAGAAATTCTACCGCGTCGCCGGATCGCGCAAGCGGGGGGCGGGCCTCGGCCTCGCCATCGCCCGGGAAATCGTCCGCGCCCACGACGGGGAGGTCGGCGTCCACAGCCGCCCCGGCGAGGGGAGCGAGTTCTACATCATCCTGCCCGCCGCCCCCGCCGCGCCCGCCCATGCCCATGTCGGTTGAGCCCCTTTTCGCCGGCCATGCCCCGGCTCTCCCTTGACGCTCCGGCCCGAAGTGCGATGATTTTATAGCGGTTTCCCCGTCCCTCCCCCCCATGCCGATCCGCATCCAAGAACGTCTCTTCCGCAAGGCCCTGACCCGGCTCCTCATCCTGCCCGGCGGCCTGATCCTGATTGCCACCTGCCTCCTCGCCCTCCTCGTCTTCAACCTGATGGGCGTCATCGAGGCCGGCCAACGCTCCTCGGTCATCCTTTCCAAGACCCGCGCGGCCGAAAAACTGATCATCGACATGGAGACCGGCCTCCGCGGCTACCTCCTGAACCGCGACGCCATCTTCCTCACGCCGTACGAGAATGCCGTCTCGAAGGTCTCCCCCCTGCTCGACAACCTCGAAAAGCTTTCCGCCGGGAATCCCACCCAGCTCCGCCATATTCGCACGATCCGCGTCAACTGGGTGACGTGGATGACTTACGGCCAGACCCAGTTCCAGCGTACCCCGGCCCAGCCGCCCAAGGATGAGGCGATGGGAGAAAAGGAAGCCATGGACACGATCCGCGCCGAGTTCGACGCCTTCGAGCGGGTCGAGGAGGGGGTCCTCACGCAGCGGACCGAGGAGGTCCGGAGGACGAAATATCGGATGATCTACGTCGGCGGCTCCATCGCCCTCGTCCTCTCCATCCTGATGACCGCGTACGCCGTCGCCGAGCTCCGCCACCTCACCTCCGACCACCGGACGGCCCTCGTCGAGGCCCACCTGCGGAACACCGAACTCCACGAGCAGAAAGAGTGGTTCCGCATCACCCTCTCGTCGATCGGCGACGCCGTGATCGTCACCGACCGGACCGGGGCCGTCACCTTCATGAATCCCGAGGCCGAACGGATGACCGGCTGGACCGCCGCCGAGGCGCTGGGCAAACCGCTCCGCTCGGTCTTCCTCCTGATCAACGAACAGACCCGCGAAAGCGTCGAGGACCCCGTCGAGATCGTGATGCGGGAAAACCGGACGACCGCCCTGGAGACCCACACCCTCCTCGTCGCCCGGAACGGGGCCGAGTGGCCGATCGAGGACAGCGCCGCCCCGATCCACGGCCAGAAGCAGGAGGTTTCCGGCGCCGTCCTCGTCTTCCACGACGTCTCGACCCAGCGGGAGGCCCACCGGAACCTGAAGGAATACACCGCCGACCTCTCCCGCAAGGTCGACGAGCGGACCCAGTCCCTCCGCCGCGCCGTCGAGGAAATGGAGGCCTTCTCCTACACCGTCTCCCACGACCTCCGTTCCCCCCTCCGCGCCATGCAGGGCTACGCCCAGGCCCTGATGGAGGATTACTCCCACAAGCTCGACGAGCAGGGGAACCTCTACCTCACCCGGATCAACAACGCCGCCCAGCGCCTCGACAAGCTCATCCAGGACATCCTCGCCTACACCCGCCTCGCCCGGGACCGGGAGGAGGTCGTCTCGGTCCCGCTCGACAAGCTCGTCCGGGATATCGTCGCCCAGTATCCCCAGTTCCATGCGCCCCGGGCCCGGATCGAGATCGAGGGGACGCTCCTCCCCGTCCTGGGCCGGGAGGCCGTCCTCACCCAGGTCTTCTCGAACCTCTTCGACAACGCGATCAAATTCGTCAGCCCCGGCCTCCATCCCCATATCCGGGTCTGGACCGAGGAGATCAACGGCAAGATCCGGATCCACGTCCGCGACAACGGCATCGGCATCGCCCGGGAAAACCAGGAGAGGATCTTCAAGATCTTCGAGCAGGTCCACAACCCGAAGCAATACGGGGGGACCGGCATCGGCCTCGCCATCGTGAAGCGGGCGGTCGAGAACCTCGGCGGAAATATGGGACTTGAATCCCAGTTGCGAGAGGGCAGCTTGTTCTGGATCGACCTGCGCAAGGGTTAAGCGAAGGTTGACCAAGACCCATCCCACAGAGTCATTCCCATGTCCCTCCCGGCCCCGACCATCCTCCTGGTGGAAGACAACGACGACGACGCGTTCATCACGCGCCGCGCGTTCTCCACGGCCAAGGCCGACCTCGCCATCGAGCGCGCCGACGACGGGCAGGCCGCCATCGATTACCTTTCCGGCACGGGCCGCTATGCCGACCGGGAGCGGCACCCCTTCCCCGACCTCGTCCTCCTCGACCTCAAGCTCCCGCTGAAGAACGGCCTCGAGGTGCTCCGCTGGATCCGCCAACACGAGACGCTGAGCCCGCTGGTCGTCCTCATCCTCACCTCCTCGTCGGAACGGGCCGACGTCGAGGAAGCCTACCGCCTCCACGTGAACGCCTACATCGTGAAGCCGACCTCGATCAACACGATGGTCGAGATCGTCGGCCACATCGAAAACTTCTGGCTCAACGCCTCGAACGTCCTCCGCCCCTCTTTCCTCTCCCCCATCATCCTCGCCGCCGGAAAGTTAACCTAAGCCCCATGCCCTCCTCCCCCTCCCAGATCCCCCCTTCCTCCCCGCAGGAAGACCCCATCCGCGTCATCGTCACCGAAGACAACGAGGACGACCGTATCCTCCTCCTCCGCCAACTGAAGAACGCCAGCATGGCCGAGATGGTGAAGTTCATCGACGACGGGGAGCAGGCCGTCCGCTTCTTCCAGAAGAACACCCCCGCGCTGGCCCAATCGCTGATGGTCCTCTTCCTCGACCTGAAGCTCCCCTCCCTCAACGGCATCGAGGTCCTCCGCCAGCTCCGGGAGATCCCCTCCCTCAATCACATTCCCGTCATCGTGATGACCTCGTCGAACGATCCGGCCGACATCGTCGCCTGCCGCGCCCTGGGGGTCACGAAGTGGATCGAAAAGCCGATCACCTTCGACTCTTTCTCCAAAGCCATCGCCGACACGTTCCATCAGCCCGGCGGCTGATCGCATTCTGCAAGACCCATCGCGGGCCCCGTCCCACCCTACGAAAGGCAAACCGTTTTGTTCAAACGGGTTGCAACTTTGGTTTCCCTATGGCATCGATCCTGCAAGCAAACAGGGATGCCCTGCCTTAATCCCTCCGTCCTGCGCGAACGATACCGCCAAGCCCCCCGCCGGACCCAGCTCTGGATCATGGGGTCCCTCATCGGCTTGGTCGTCTTCCTGATCATCCTCCGGCTCGCGGCCTCCTCCATCGTCCTCTACAGCGTGAACCGCATCCTCGGCGGCATGCCCGATTATCAGGGCCATGCGGAGAGCGTCACCCTTCACATCTGGCGCGGGGCCTACCGGATCGATAACCTGACCCTCCAGAAAAAGAGCCCGGGGAAACGGCCCGAACCGTTCATCGCCTTCCCCGCCCTCCGCTTCTCGATCGAATGGAAGGCCCTCCTCCACGGTTCCTTTGTCGGCGAGGTCGACATCGATCATCCCCGGCTGAACCTCATCGACAGCCCGGATGAACAGGAAAAGCAGCTGACGATCTCCCAGACGTGGGGCGAGAAATTCAAGCAACTCTTCCCCCTCCAGATCAACCGGCTGGCAATCCACGACGGGGAACTCCGCTTCAGCAACCCCCGCTCGACCCCGCCCGTCGACCTGCGGATGACCGAGCTCCAGGTCCTCGGCACCAACCTGACCAACGGGGCCTCGTCCAAGGAAGAGCTCTCCGGCAAGATCGACATTCGGTGCAAGGTCCTGAAGACGGCGAGCCTGAAGAGCCATATCGACCTCAACCCCATCGCCACCCTCCCCGATTTCCATCTCACCCTCGAACTGAGCGATGTCTCCTTCCCCGAGTTGAACAACTTCCTCCTGGCCTATGCCGGGATCGATGCCGAAAAGGGGAAGATGCAGGCCTACAGCGAGCTCCGGGTGAAGAATGGGAAGCTCGACGGCTACCTGAAGCCGATCATCGAGGACCCCTCGTTCGTGAAGCTCGAAGACCTGGGCGACCACCCCCTGAAGTTCCTGAAGGAAACGATCGTGAGCGCCATCCTCTTCTTCTTCACCAACCACGCCCACGACACCGTCGCGACCCGCATCCCCCTGGAAGGCTCGGTCGACAAGCCCGACACCAACTGGTTCACGTTGATCGGCGGCCTCCTCCGCAACGCCTGGATCGAGCATATGAAGCCGGGGTTGGATAAGCAGGCGAAGTAAGGGGGCGGGCGGTACTCCCTTCGGGACCGGGCAGATGGCCCTGTACAGGTGCATGTAACCCGCACGGGTTAGACGACGCAAGAGGGGCTTCGCCCCTCCCTGGACCTCCCCGTCTGATAGGCCTGAACTGGTGAGAGTGACACTGCATTTTGGCCGTTCGCTTCAGGTAGAAAGAGTCCGCTAGTTCCCTTTTCCGCTTGGGAGGAATCACGCGTCCCTGGGCTGGAGAAGCCGAGGTAATTAAGTCCTTTCAACAAAAAGCCTCATCCCTTGCGGGATGAGGCTTTTGCGAGCGACCAGATGCCTAAGGCTTAGGCGAACCGGCGGCTGCCGAAGACCAAGGCGCCGATGCCGGCGGCGACACAGACTCCGCCGACGACGGGAGGGACCCAGACGTGCTTGGTCTCCTGGTGCTGGATGGTGAGGGAGCCGATCTGGGCGTCCTTCTCCGTCTGCTTGTAGGAGAAGCCCTGATAGGCCAATGCGATGCCGCCGACGACGATCAATACGATTCCGAGGATTTTCATAGGTTTGGATTTATGGGTTGAGTTGGGGACAGGGATGGGGCGCTTAGGCGCGGCGGGGAGAGAAGACGATCAGGCCGGCACCGGCCGCCAGGCAGACGATACCGACGACGGGCGGGACCCAAACGTTCTTGGTTTCATCGTGCTGGATGCTGACAGGCCCGATCTGGGCGTCTTTCTTCGTCTGCGTGTAAGAGAAACCCTGATAGATCAGCGCAAGGGCGCCAAAGGCGATCAGGACAATACCGGCTACTTTCATCGATACTCCTTGTTGGGGTGGGGTTACTGCAAAGGGGAAACTTAATGGGAGTGGGAATGCGCATGATCGTGGTCATGCAGGTGGGCATGCCGTTCGTCGATCGTCGCGTCGGCGATGAAGACGGCCATTCCAGCGAAGAAGCAGCCTCCGCCGAAGAGGAGGGCCAGCCGGGCCAGTTCGGGCTGCTTCAGGTCGAAGAGGGCCACGGCGTCGGCCCCTCCGGCCGAGGCGAAGAGGTAGGCGCCTTCGAGGAAGAGCGCGGGGGCGATGCCGCCGACGATGAGGAAGAATACTGCGAGCTTGGTCATGATGCGTCTCCGATTTGGAAGTTCATTTGGGCGTCCCGGACTCCGGTGAAGGTCGTTCCGGCGGGCTGGTACACTTTCGATCCAGGCCCCTTGGGATCGTCTTCACCCCAGTAAAGATCGACCTGGCGGCTCTGGACGCCGCCTCCCACGTCGCTCACCTTCCACCAGCGGTTGCGGAGCGGGGCGGGAAGCGTGGCATGGGCCATCTGGACCCACACTCCGCGCTTCAGATTCGGGGAGCGAACCGAGACGGCGCACGATTGAAGCGGGATCAGCGGCTGCTGGCCGATCCCCTTGGGGCAATCGGTGTAGCCCCAGCGGCCGTTGAAGTAGATGTATTGATCGGTCCCGTGGGGCTGCTCGAGGCGGCCATGGCCCTCAACCTTGACGGCCCGGAGGAAGTCGGCGGGATAGTATTCCCCTTCGAGGCCGGGCCGCGTCTCGGGACGGAGGTCGAATCCCTGGCCGGGAGCGAAGCCCGATTCGCGGGGGGTGTAGTAGACCGTGCAATCGGCGCGGGCCCCCTCCCCCGCGACCATGGCGGGCGAGGGCGTGGCGAAAATGAGGAAGAGCGCGCCGATGATCCAGGCAACGCCGCCTGCCAGCGGCAGCAAGGCGAGAAACGACGCCACTGAGAGCAGTGAGATCGACCGGAAGAGCGGCATCGTGTTCATGCCATTAAGGTTGCTAGAGGTGTGCCAGAGAAAGCAGATCGACCAAAACAATCTGATCATCAGCTACTTAAATCAACTTCTTACATTCAACGCCGTGGCGCGGCACACCGGAGTTCTGCAACCCCTCCCCGCCTCGACCATGCAAAATGCGAGAGAACAAACCGGGAGGCCGGTACGCCAAAAAGCCCCGGGAGTCCGGGGCTTTTTGGAGAGAGGGAGCGGCGGCTTTACTTGCGGGCCGCCTCCCAATTCAACCCGCTGGTGAACCAGCCGCCGTCGGCGATGTGGGTCAGGGCCTTGTCGGCGGCCCCTTCTTCCTCGATGGTCTTCTGGAGGAGCTGCACGTGGCGGTCGAAGCCGAGGTGCTTCGCGAAGGAGCGGGCGGAACCGTAGGCGGCGATCTCGTAATGCTCGACCCGCTGGGCGCAGGCGATCAGGGCGACGTCCCGGACATCGGGATCGCCGTAGGCATGGATCATCTCCTCGGCCTCGGCGATGAGGCCCTCGGTCGCCTCGCAGACTTCGTTGCCCGGGACGACCTCGAGATCCTCGAAGATCAATTCGAGGCGGCGGAGGTGGTTATAGGTTTCGTCGAGATGGTTCTGGAAGGCGGCCTTGAGATCGGGATTGCGGGCGGCCCGGGCGAGGCGGGGCAGGGCGACGATCATCTGGGTCTCGGCGCTGTGGAGGTCGTCGAGCTCGTCGATGTAAAGAGACTTTAGGGTCACGAGTTTCATGGAATCGGTTCCTTTTCTTAAAGATTCGTTTCTGGCTGCCGCGTTGCCACGGTGCGTCTGCCTCTGGTCATGCATGGACCATGCGCGGAGGTGAAAAGAAGGGAGGGAAAAGGAAGAACTCTCGTTCCTTCCTTCTTGAAACAAAGGAGTTACGGCGATTCCAAAAACAAGGGGCGAGGCCGCCCCGCAGCCGCCGGGCTCGGGTAAATCGTGCAGAGAGCATGACCTCCCGCGGCGGCCTCCTGCACGTTGCAAGAGGCCGCCGAGATCATGGAGGGCCGGGAAATCAGGAGCTCGGCGCGGGCTCGGCGAGGAGGTGATCCATCTTCTTCCTCTTGCGGTAGAGGGTGGCCGGATCGATGCCGAGGGTGCGGGCGGCCGACTCGAGGTTCTCCGCCCGTTCGACGACGAGGCGGATGTGCTCGAACTCGAGCTCCTCCAACGTGACAGGGGAGCCGGGCATCAGCTCGCGGCGCTCCTGCTTCGCGCTGAGGTGCTCGGGGAGATCGCTCAGTTCGATGGTGGTCCCTTGGGCGAGGATGACGGCCCGCTCGATGGCGTTCCGCAATTCGCGGATGTTCCCCGGCCAGGGATAGGCGAGGATCCGTTCGAGCGCCTGGGGGCTGAATTCCTTCACCGGCCGCCGGATCTGCTTCGCGAAGAAGCGGACGAAATTCTGGCTCAACCGCTTGAGGTCGACCGCCCGGTGCCGCAGCGGCGGCGTGGTGACCGAGATGACGTTGAGGCGGTAGTAGAGATCCTCGCGGAAGGTTTTCTCCCGGACGCACTCCTCCATGTTCCGGTTGGTGGCGGCGATGACGCGGACGTCGGCGGTCCGGGTCTTGTTGTCGCCGACCCGCTCGTACTGGCGCTCCTGGAGGAGGCGGAGGAGCTTCGGCTGGATCTCGAGGGGGAGCTCGCCGATCTCGTCTAGGAAGAGGGTGCCGCCCTTCGCGGCGTCGACCTTGCCCCAGGTGTCCTTCACCGCGCCGGTGAAGGCCCCCTTCACGTGGCCGAAGAGCTCGCTCTCCAGCAGCTCGCGGGAGAGGCTGGGGCAGCTGATCGTGACGAAGGGCTTGTCCTTCAGCTCGCTGTGGTCGTGGACGTAGCGGGCGAGGACGCTCTTGCCCGTGCCGCTCTCGCCGAGGATGAGGACGGCGGCCTTGGTCCCGGCCGTCCGGTTGAGGACGTCCATCACCTTCGCCATCGCGGGGTCCTCGGAAACGTATTCGACGGTCGGCGACTGGACGGAGACCTGCTGCTCCAGGTCGCTGACGCGCTGGTTCAGCTTCCGCATCCGCTCGACCATGCCGACGATGTTGCGGAGCTGGCCGGGGGTAAAGGGCTTTTCGAGATAGTCGAACGCGCCCCGACGCATCGCCTCGACGGCGGAGGTGATCGAGGCGTGGGCGGTGAAGACGCAGGTGGGAACGTTGGGAAAGAGCTTCACGATCGAGTCGAGGACTTCGAGGCCGTCCTCCTCTCCGATCCGCAGATCGAGGAAGACGAGGTCGTAGGGCTCCTCGGCCATCTTCATGAGGGCGATCCGGCCGCTGTCGACCGCGTCAGGCTCGTGCCCCTCGCTCTGGATCGCGAGGCTGGTCGAGGTGCGGATGTTTTTCTCGTCGTCGACAATCAGGATTTTCATAGGGCGGTGTGAGGGAGGCAAGGGATCAAGGGGACGGTTTTTCTCTGTTAGAATGAGAATATTTCGTGCCACCCCCCGGGTCGCCCAGAGGTCCCTCTCTTTAAAAAATACCCCGGAGAGGAAAGGCAACCTTCCTTACCATCGCCTGCTTATTGCATTTTGCAACACCCTGTAGAAAGAAGTCTCTTATTTCTTGCCGATTGCACGGCCTCGGTCACGCTTCCTCGGACCTCTTTTCCCTCCAATTCCCTCCCTGCCATCGAGTTAAGGGGCGCTCGGTCTTCTTGGCACACATCGCGCACCTCTCCTTGCGAGAGACGACTGCGTCTCCCCCCTGTCAAACCCCGCAGAATCGAAAGGATCTTATGCTCGAAACCATCGCTATCGTACTCATCATTCTCTGGCTCCTCGGCCTGGTCAGCTCTTACACCCTGGGCGGATTCATCCACCTCCTGCTGGTGCTGGCCATCATCATGATCCTCCTGCGGGTGATCCGCGGCCGGAGACCCTAAGCCAACCGAAGCTCCCTCCCCATGATCCATAGCCTTCCGCTGATCTGCGCGGCCCGCCGGGCCGGTCAGCGGAGCGGTGCCACGGCCCTCGCCCTGTCGCTGCTCATCCTCCCGGTCGGCCTCCGGGCCGAGACCGCCCCCGGTTCCAAGCCTTCGGTCTCCACGCAGCAGGAGAAGACGCGCGGCGCCCGCTTCTTCCCCGAGAAAGAGCCCCGCGACCTGCGGGAGGGCTATGCCCTTCTTTCCTCGCTGGTCGACGACGAGTCGAACGTCGACAAGGTCTTCTTCATCAAGAGCGGCTCCCCTGCCCTGAAGGAAACGATCAAGGCGATCGCCGAGGCCGCCAAGGCCCTCCAGACCGACCTCGCCTCGTTCCGCGACGGCGGCCTCCATCCCTACGGCGCGACCGACCTCCCTCCCCTGGAAGGAGAGACCCGCAAGGCCATCGCCGACCACAAGCAGAAGCAGATCCTCGGCGGAAGCCGTCCCGTGTTTGAAAAGGAACTCCTCCTCAGCCAATACGAGGGGCTCTCCTACGGCACCTGCCTCCTGCAGACCTTGGCGGAACATGACGACAGCCCTTCCCGCAGCCGCCTCCTCCGCCACCATGCGCTCGTCTGGGCCGATCTCCGCATGCGGGTCTTCAACCAGATCCCCAATCTGCCCTGATCGGCGGACCTCTTTTTTTTGGCTCGCTGAGCCGTTGAAAAAAAAGACAAAAAGAAACCCCGCCGATTGGGCGGGGTTCTTCTTTTAGGGGCTCGGCTCCCTTAGCGCGCGGGCAGGAGCCGCGCATGATCCCGGGGAGAAGGACGCCGGAGGGGCTCCGACATTTCCGAGGCGAGGAAGATCCCGAAACAGACCTGCCCGAGGCAGGCCGCACCGATCGCCATGCCGGTCCAACCGGCGAGGGCGGAAATCACCGCAACGAGAACCAACAGGACAGCGGAACCGAGCATAAAAGACTCCTTGTTTTTCTTGGGGTTTACTTCGTCTTGCGGGCCGAGTCGTCGAAGAACTTCTCGATCTCGTCGAGGGTCCGGCCCGTGCGGCGCTGGATGCGGCCCATGAGCTCGTCTTCCTGGCCTTCCACATAGGTCAGATCGTCGTCGGTGAGGTGGGCGAAGGCCTGCTTGAGGCGGCCCTTGGTGATGTTCCAATTGCCCTTGATGGTTTGCGCGTTCATGTCGGTGATGCCTTTCGTTGTTTTGGTTGTTCCAAACAGGGCGCGTACTCCCGACTGAGGATCTGGGAACCGCGCTTCTTGTGACTAAGGGTGCGCGAACCGTGCCAGCCTCCTTCCCAAACGACAAAGATGTTGATAATGAAAATCTTATGAAAATCTCCATTGGCCTGAGGGGAAGAGGCCTCCTCGCATTTTGCATCCCGGCAAAACCCCCTCCCCGCACTTTGCGAAAGAAGGCCAAAAAACGAGGTCTAAATGCGTAAAAAGTCCTCCTCCGCAAAGAGGAGCCACTCCAAGGAGCCGCGCCTAGGTCGTGTTAACGACCTAGTTCGAGCGGAGTGCTTCGCGGAGGCGGGTCGATCCGGCGCGGCCCAACTCGAACCGTTCCTCGAGGCCGTCGACGACGACGGAGGAGAGGTTCCGGGAAAGGGAGGTCACCGCCCGCACGCAGCTGAGATTGAAGAGGGCCGTCCGGTCGGCCCGGAGGAAGGTGTGGGCCGGCAGCATCCGTTCCCACTCCCCGATCATCCGGCAGAGGAAGAGGACCTCCCCGCCCTGGAGGTAGACCCGGGTGAAGTTCCCCTCGGAGACGATCGCGACGATCTTCGCCACCGGGATGACGTGGAGGCGGCCCGATTCCCGCTGGATGATGACGTCGTCGCTCTCGGCGGGCTCGGAGGAAGGGGTTTCGACGGTCCGGCGGCGGAGGCGGGCGAGGGCCTGGTCGAGGCGCGGGATGGTGACCGGCTTGATCAGGTAATCGACCGCGTCGATCTCGAAGGCCCGGACGGCGTAGGTGATGTGGCTGGTGACGAAGATCACCTGCGGCGCGTAGGAAAGGCGGGAGAGGAGATCGAAGCCGTTCTCCTCCTTCAGGTGGATGTCGAGGAAGATGAGGTCGGGCCGGTGCCCGGCGGCAAAACGCTCCGCCTCGGCGAGCGTGGAGGCGGTGCCGATAATCTCGATTTCAGGATAGCCCTTGAGGAGAACCTTCAAGATCTTGTGGTTCATCTCTTCGTCGTCGACCAGCAGTGCTTTGAGGACCCGTTTCATCGCGGTGCGTATAACGCTGGTACGGAGGGAAAATTACAAACCAAAAAATGCTTTTTTTCCTTTTTTGTTTTGAATATCACCCGATTGATCCACTTTGAGCCCCGGTTCATCTTCTTCGCCAATCCAATCGGAACCGTGTTCCGGGGATCGACACGGAGAGAAATCGCTCTATACAGTAAAACGGCTTTCTAAGTTTAAATACTCAGGCGGCAAGTCGAGGTAAACCACGGCAACTCTTCTTCTCATGAATTCTTCACCATCTCAGGGACCCGTCCGGGCGCCGTGGGCTGTTCCGTTCCTGGGGCAATTGATGAACCGGCTGAAGTACCCGCAGAAGTTCGCCCTGATCAGCGCGTTCTTCCTCCTCCCGCTCGGCCTCCTGCTTTACTTCTTCAACGTCGAGATCTACCAGCGCATCCAGTTCGCCCGGATGGAGCTCCTCGGCACCGCCTACCTGCGGCCCCTCCAGGAATTCATCGTCCTGAACGGCGAGGCCGGGAGCGCCGCCGCCGCCTTCGCGCAGCAGCCGGAGGCCCGGCCCTCGCTGATCCGGAAGCTGGAGGAGATGCGGGCCGCCTTCGACCGGGTGAAGGAGGTGGAGAAACGCTTCGACGAGCCCCTGCAGACGGGCCATTTCTTCCATGTCCTCGAGCAGAACTGGAACTCCCTCCAGAAGGAGGCGACCACCACCCGCCTCACGCAGCCCCAGGTCCAGGTCCTCTTTGCCGACCTCTCCTCGGACGGGCGGGCCCTGCTCTCCCACGTCGGCGACAGCTCGAACCTGATCCTCGATCCCGACCTCTCCAGCTACTACCTCATGGACGCCACGGTCCTGAAATGGCCCCGCATCCAGGAGCTCCTCACCAGCACCCGCGCCCTGTGCGCCGAATTCGCCCGGGCCGGGCAGATCACCCCCTCGCAACAGGAGGCGCTGACCGTCCGGCTGGGGGTCCTCCGCTCCCTCCGCACCGACCTCGAGACGGGGATGGAGATCGCCTTCGCCAGCGACGAGACGAGGCGGCTCGAAAAGAACGTCCACCCCGTCCTCATCGACAACCTCCAGGCGTTGGAGGATTACGACGCCTATTGCCGCCGCCAATTCCTGACCTCGGAGCGGATCCAGGCGAAGCCCGCCGACGTCGACATGGAGGGACGCCGCGTCGTCCTCGCCGGGCAGCAGTTCTGGAAGCAGGCCGCCGAATGCCTCGACCACCTGCTCCAAGACCGCATCGAGGGATTCCAGAAGCGCCGCCTCCTCGTCCTCACGGTGACGGGGATCCTCCTCTTCCTCGCCGGCTCCCTCTTCACCGCCTTTTACTTCGCCGTGATGCGGACCGTCGCCAGCATCCGCGACGCCACGGGCCGGATGACGCGGGGGGATTACGACGAGGTCATCGAGATCGAGACCCGGGACGAGCTGGGCGGCGTCGTCCGCGCCTTCAATGCCGTGACCGAGCGGCTGCGCGGGGAATACGTCCAGGCCAAGGAGGAGAGCGCCCGGGCCCGGGAGGAGGAGGCGCGGCGCAAGGAGAGCGAGGCCCGCTTCCGCAACGTTTTCGAGAACGCCGTCGAGGGAATGTTCCAGACCTCGCCCGAGGGGCGCTACCTCGCCGCGAACCTCGCCCTGGCCCGCATCTACGGCTTCGAGTCGAGCGCCGCCCTGATCGAGAACATCGCCGACATCCAGGAACGGCTCTACGTCGATCCGACCCGCCGCACCGAGTTCCGCGAGCAATTGGAGAGGCACAACCAGGTGCTCGACTTCGTCTCCGAGGTCTACCACCGGGACGGGCGGAAGATCTGGATTTCCGAGAACGCCCGGGCCGTCCGCGACGCCGCCGGGAAGATCCTCTACTACGAGGGGACCGTCGTCGACGTCACCCTCCGGCACCAGATCGAGGAGACCCGCTTCCAGATCGAGTCCGAGCTCCGCCAGGCGAAGGAGCACGCCGAGAAGGCGAGCCAGGCGAAGAGCCAGTTCCTCGCGAACATGAGCCACGAGCTCCGCACCCCCCTCAACGGCATCCTCGGCTACACCCAGATCCTGAAGCGGAACCCGGAGCTGACGCCGAAGATCGGCTCGGGCCTCGCCGTCATCCACCAGTCGGCGGAACACCTGCTGACCCTCATCAACGACATCCTCGACCTCTCCAAGATCGAGGCCGACAAGGTGGAGCTCCAGCCGACCGACTTCGACCTCCGCAACTTCCTCCAGACGATCTGCAACATCGTCCGCATCCGCGCGACGGAGAAGAAGATCGCCTTCCACGAGCACCTCGCCGAGAACCTCCCCCGGACGATCCGGGCCGACGAGAAGCGGCTCCGCCAGGTGCTGATCAACCTCCTCGGCAACGCGGTGAAATTCACCGACCACGGCGGCGTCGGCTTCCACGTCACGCGCGGCGAGGGCTCCCAGATCCGGTTCTCGATCGAGGACACCGGCATCGGCATCGCCGAGGAGAAGATCGACCTCCTCTTCCAGCCCTTCAGCCAGGTCTCGAACTCCCAGCGGAACGCCGAGGGGACCGGCCTCGGCCTGGCCCTGAGCCAGCGCCTCGTCCCCCTCATGGGCGGGCGCATCGAGGTGAGGAGCCAGCTCGGCAAGGGAAGCACCTTCTCCTTCGAGATCGCCCTGCCCGAGGTCGCGGCCGACCGGCCCCCGGCGGTGGAGCAAAGCCGCGAGATCGTCGGCTACCGCGGCCCCCGCGCCCGGATCCTGATCGTCGACGACCGCCGGGAAAACCGCTCCGTCCTGGCCGAGATGCTGGGACCGCTCGGATTCACGACCGTCGAGGCGGAGAACGGGGCCGACGCCCTCCTCCGGATCGCCGAGGAGAAGCCCGACATCGTCCTCACCGACCTCGTCATGCCGGTCATGGACGGCTTCGAGATGACCCGGAAGATCCGCGCCAATCCGGCGTCGAAGGACCTCGTCATCATCACCGTCTCGGCGAGCATCTTCGAGTTCGACACCGCGAAGAGCCGCCAGGCGGGCTGCAACGACTGCGTCCCGAAGCCGGTCGACCTCCGGGTCCTCCTCGCCTGCCTCCGCACCTACCTTCCGGCCATCGACTGGATTTACGAGAACGAGGAGGTCCCCTCCCCGACGGCGACGCCGACCGCCAACGCCGCCGCCTCCCTCGCGCCCGCCGCCGTTTCCGCCGACCTCCCCCCGCTGCCGAAGGAGATCGGGGAACGGCTCCTCGACCTCGCCCGCAAGGGGGACGTGAAGCTCCTCATGAAGGCGGCGGAGGAGCACGCGGCGCAGGATCCCGCCTTTTCCCCGCTCGTCGCGAAGCTGCGCGGGCTGGCCGACACTTTCAGCATCAAACAAATGCGGCAGCTGATCGAAGGCTGCCTCCCTCCCTCCCTATGAACGACGCCCCTCCCGAAATCACCCCGGCCCCGGCCTCCATCCTGATCGTCGACGACAATCCGACGAACCGGAAGGTGCTGCACGAATACCTGGAGGGACACCACCACCACATCCTCGTCGCCGAGGACGGGGAGACGGCGATCGAGCAGGCCCAATACAGCCTCCCCGACCTGATCCTGCTCGACGTCATGATGCCGGGCATCGACGGCTTCGAGACCTGCCTCCGCCTGAAGCGGATCGAGGCGACCCGCGACATTCCCGTGATCTTCATGACGGCGCTGGCCGACACGCCCTTCATCCTCCGGGGCTTCTCGGTCGGCGCGGTCGATTACCTGACGAAGCCCCTCCAGCTGGAGGAGGTCAACGTCCGGGTCGGCACCCACATCCACATCCGCCGCCTCCAGAAGGAATTGCAGAAGGAGATCCAGGTCCGCCGCAAGGTGGAGGAGGAACTCCGCATCATCAATGCGGGGAAGGACCGCTTCTTCAGCATCATCGCCCACGACCTGAAGAATCCGATGCACGGCGCGGTCTTCTTCAGCGAAGTCCTGGTCGAGGCGATCCGCAAGCTCCCCTCGCCCGAGTCCCATGCCGAGCTCCTCGAAAACGCGAAGCTCGTCCACGAGGCGACGGGGACCGTCGGACGCCTCCTGCTCGACCTTCTCGCCTGGGCCGAGATCCAGATGCGCCGGGTCGAGATCAATCCGATCGAGATCGACCTCGGACATCTGATCAAGATGAACGTGACCCTCGCCCAGACCGTGGCGCGGCAGAAGGAGATCACCCTGGTCAATGCGACCCTCGACCAGCCTCCGATCCATATCCGGGCCGACGAGCGGATGATCGACACCGTCGTCCGCAACCTGCTGGGCAACGCCGTGAAGTTCACCCAGCCGGGCGGGCGGATCGAGATCGGCATGCGCTCCGGCGTCGGGGAGGCGACGGTCTTCATCGCCGACTCGGGCGTCGGGATTCCCGCCGAGAAGATCGGCGAACTCTTCGAGGTCGGCCACAGTTCGACCTACGGCACCCGGGGCGAGTCGGGCTCCGGCCTCGGCCTCATGCTCTGCAAGGACATGGTCGAGCGGAACGAGGGGCGCATCTGGGCCGAGTCGGAAGTGGGGAAAGGCTCCACCTTCTCCTTCACGGTGCCGCTCGCTTCCCCCGCTTCGGCTTAGGTCGATAAAATACCGCTCTCTCCCGAGTTGCGGTTTGCCTCGGTTCAGGACATGATCGTTTGATCCAATGGATCTTTCCCGGACTCTGCTGCTCCGTTCCCTGGCCGTCCTCGCCCTTTCGGGCCTTACCGTCGCCCTCTGCCTTCTCACCTCGCCGCCCAACGAGAGTTCCCACGCGGGAGTCCGCCTCCTGCTCCCCGACCAAGTCGGCCTCTGGAGCGGCCAGACGGAGCCGAGTTCCGAGGCGGAAAAAAAGATCCTCCCCCCCGACACCCAGATCGTCCGGAAGCGGTATCAGAATTTCACGGGCGAGGCGATCCTCGCCAGCATCGTCCTGGCCGGGGCGGAGAAGCGGAGCATCCATCGCCCGGAGATCTGCCTCCCCGGCCAGGGCTGGACGATCAAGGCCTCCGACATCGTCCCGATCCCCCTTGCCGACGCGGGCCCCGACCTCAAGGCGACCCGCCTCACGATCACCCGCCCTATCCGCCTGAAAGACGGCACCGAGGTCACCCTCCGGGCTTACCTTCTTTATTGGTATGTCGGCGACGGGGTGACGACGCCGCTCCACTGGCGGCGGATCTGGCTGACCAGCTGGGATCGGGTGGTCCATCACCGGAACCATCGCTGGGCCTATGTCTATGTCCTCGCCCCGATCACCGAAGGACTGGTTCCCGGCGGGAAAAATCCCGAGCAGACCCTCGACATGCTGCGGCAATTCATCGCCGGGGCGCTCCCGACGTTTCAGGATCCGCCCCGATAGGGAGGCCCCTGGGCTGATCTAGACTTGGGGCCCGGGGACACCCGGCGTCGCCTGGCCGGTCTGCGTCATCGCGTAGACGTAGATATTCGTCCCCATCTGGATCGCCTGTTGCTGCTTCTCGTGGCCGAACCAGGCGTCGCCGTTGGTCCAGGCGCAATGGTTGTCCGAGGGGGAAAGGACCGCCAGCACCCGCCCGTTCAAGGTGAGGCCGTGGAGGCCCCACGGCTTCCCCTGCATGTGGGGCATGCCGTTCTTCATGTGGTAGAAGGAGTGGAAGACGGGATGGTCGAAGGGGAGTTTCTCGAACTTCGCCTCGGGGACGATCTTCGGCAGCTCCGCCGCCATCCGCTGGAAGAAGAGATCGCCGCGATTGCCCTGGTGGCTTCGTCCCTTGCCGATGACGCAATCCTCGGCGAAGAGGAAGCCGCCCCGCAGGAGGTAATCGCGCAGGTTCTGCCGCTCGGAATCGGCGAACTCGGGGGGAAGCTCCGCATGCATGAAGAGAAAGGGAAACGGAGTCATCGTGTCGATCGAGGCAATCTCGGCGACGTTCCAATGCCGCGTGACGTTGATCCCGGCCTGATCCCGGATGCCGTCGAGGAGGTTGAGGTCGCCGTTCGGGTGGACCGACCAATCGTCGTCGTCGAGGGCCCCGCCGTTGTCGCAATTGAACTTGAGGCGGCTCCACGGAGCGACGAGGCCCCGGGGCGCGGCCGGGTCCTGAACCTGGAACGGCTGGGCCAGCGAGCGGAGCGTCGGAAGGCCGAGGAAGGAAGCGCCGCCGAAGGCCATCAGGCGGAGGAATTCTTGCCGGGAGAGGTCGGGCATAAGCGGGGGGAGTCTCTTGAGGTTAGCGTGGGGGAAAGGAGGAAGAAAGGATCAAAGGAGGCGGCGGCGCCTCCGCCAGAGAAGCTCGACGGCATAGAGGACGAGGCAGAAGGCGAGGAGCCATTGCCGGTCCCAGAGGGGGACGACCCGCTCGACGGCGGGCAGGCCGCCCAATCCCCTCCCCCCGTCGCCCGATGAAGGAGCGGTCTCGTTCGACGAGCGCAATCCCGTACCGCTTTCGAGGAGGGTCCCGCCGGTCGCCTCGGCGAGGTGGCGGAGGCCTTCGATGTCGGGCGGCTGGCCGGAGAGTTCCTGGGTCGTCGTGGCGTCGGAGACGAAGGCGTCGATGTGGGCGGCTTCGGGAGCATTTTCAGGCGCGGTTTGGGATGCGGCATCGGCTCCCGGGGCGACGGCCGATTCCGCGCGGATCTGCCAGCGGCCCGGCTCGTCGGGCTGGAAGGAGGCGGTCCACCCGCCCGCTCCCGTCTCGGCGACGGCGAGCGGGACGCGGCGGTTGGACGGAGAAAGGGCGGTGACGGAGGGCGAGGTTCCCCCTTCCAGACGAAGGGCCGCCGCCTTCCCCTGCGCAAAGGAGGAGGCCTGCTTCACGAAATGGAGGCCGACCGGCGGCGGGGCCGCGAGGGCGAGAAGGAGCTGCTGCCAGAAGGTCTCGACACGGCGGCTGTCGGGAGGGAGCGACATCTTCCAGCGCCAGAGGAGATCGGTGGCCAGGAGAGTCACGGCGCCGCGACCGAAGGTCTGCCGGGCCATGAGGACGCGCGGGGCGCCGGTCGCCCCCCGATCACTCGGATGGACGGCGAGGATCTCGGCCCCGGCCTTCGCTCCCTTCAGGCGGGTGTAATCGGTGAACATGGGACGATCGTTCGGGGTACTCCCGCCACTCCCCGCGCTACCGAGGCCGCCCAGGGTGGCGATCAGCGGGGAGAGGCGGAGCCCTTCGGGAACGGCGAAGCCGAGGAGGACCGGAAGCTTCTGCGTCTCCATCACCTCGGCGGCGAAGGCGCTTTCCTGCTTCCCGTTCGAGCCGCCGAGCGCCTTCATCTTGTCCCGGAAACGGAGCTCGGCCTCGGTCGCCGCGTCGATCGTCGGGGGCGGCTCGAAGACGGCGGGGAGCATCTGTTCCAAGGCGGTCCCGGTGAAGAGACGGCTGGAGGCGTCGTCGGGGGCGACGAAGAGGATGCCGCCGCCACCCCGGGCGTAATCGGCGAGGGCCTTCTGCTGGGCCTGGGAAATACGGTCGGCATAGACGTGGGCGAGGACGACGATGTCGTACTTCTTCAGGGGCTCGACCTGGTCGGGGAGTTCGGGCGGGACGTCGTTGCCCTCCTGACTGAAGGTGGTCCGGACGTTTTCGGCCGGGTGGAGGATGGCGTCGAGGCGGAAGCCGGGATCGTCCCTCAACGCGGAGACGAAGAAGTTATATCCCCACTGCATCGCGCCCTGATAGAAGAGGACACGGACGGCCCGCTGCTCCACGACGCGGACGTCGGCCCCGGCCCGGTCCTGGAGAATCCCGCCGCCTTCGTTCCCCGCCTGGAGATCGAGCGCCATCGTCCCGGGATCGGCGGCGGTGACGTCGAAGGAAAGCGGGATCATGTTCAGCCCGGAGCGGACGGGGACGTTGCGGGACTCCAGCACCGTCTCCCCGTTGCGGAGGGTGACCGGGCAGGTTCCCGCCTTGGCGGCGGTGACGTGGAGGAGCGCCTCGAAGTGGAAGAGGGAGCGCCGGAGGGCGACGGGCGGCACCTTGATCTCTCGCAGGAAGCAGGCCTCGCGGACCGGGGTCCGGTTACTCCCGACGACGAAGTAAAGGGGCGTTCCCGCCGGAAGGGCGGCGGCGACGACGGGAGCGACCGCCGCCGAGGTGGTGTCGAGGCCGTCGGTGAGGCAGACGATCCCGCCGTAGCCGCCCGCGGGGGCGTTCTTCAACAATTCCTGCAGGGCCGAGTAGAGATGGGTCTCGGCCCCGGCGGTCGTCGGGGCGAAGGCTTCCTCGGGACCGGAGGCGGGCGAGAGGGAGGTCCCGAAGCGGAAGTAGGCGAGGTGGCGATAGGCCTCCTCGGCTTCGGGGCGAAGCTGGTTCCAGGCCTTCGCCGCATTCTGGAGGCGGGTTTCGGAGCGGTTGTCGGCCTCCTCCATGCTCGCGGACCGGTCGATGAGGACGGCAAGGGGGCGCTGCGCGTCAAGATCGAGTCGCTTCCTCTCGACGCGGGCCGGATTGGCGAGGAAGAGGAGGAGCGCGAAGAGGAGCGTCAGACGGAGGGTGATGAGGGCGAGCCGCTGCGGCAACGGAAGGGGGCGCAGGGAACGGAAGTAGGAAAGAAACACCGCCCCCGTCCCGATAACGGCGGCCACGCCGAGGATCGTCCAGCCCCAGAGGGGCGGGAGGGTGTGGAGGAAGCCGCCGAACTGCCATTCCCACGCGGTGCCGGTGAGGGAGGGAGGGAAACTCATGGCGCGGCCGGCTTGGCTGCCGGGGTGGGGGGCGGTGCGGAGGCCCGGTCATAATCCTTCGAGAGACGCTCGAAGTAATCGGCGACGGCGTCGCGATAGGCGGCGGGGGCGCGGGCGGGATCGTCGGTCGAGAGGAGTTCCTGCCGCGTCGCCTTGGCCATCTCCGAGTGGATCCAGCGAATGAGGTCGTCGAGCGGCGGGGCGATCTTCTCGTAGGGAACGAGGACAGGCGCATAGTTGTCGCTCAGGGTCTTCTTCAGCGTCTGCATGGCGGCGGTGCCGCTCGCGGTCGTCCCCGTAGGTGAGGTGGGCGGAGGGGTCTTTCCGGCGGGAGTGACGGGCGCGGCGCTCTCCTGGTGCGGCTGAAGGAGCGCCTCGGCCTGCTGGAGCTGGCTGCGAAGCTCGGCCTGGACGGTGCGGGCGATTTCATCGCGCTGCGCCGCCGACATCGCGGCCAAGCCACGGCCTCCGGGATTCAAGCCGCCGCCGCTGCCTTTTCCATCGCCGCTGGAATTGGGACCGGAACCGCTGCCGGGGGGCGTTTCCTTTTTTTGACCGTCCTCGGCAGGGGAAGCGCCATCGCCCTGGCCCTGGCCTTGACCTTGCTGGCCTTGGCCTTTGCCTTGCTCTCCCTGGCCCTCTCCCTGCTGGCCTGGGCCGGGCTGGGTGCCTTGGCCTTTGCCGGGGTCGGTTCCCTTCCCTGCTCCGTCCTTGCCTGGGGAGGCGCCGGGGGCGGGACTCTTTCCCGTGGTGGAGGCGGAGGCCGCCGCCAGGCGGGCGAGGGTGGCGCGACTCTGTTCGAGCCCGGCGGCGAGTTGGGCGAGTTCGGCCCCTTGTGGGGCTCCGTCCTGGGCCTTGCGCGCGGCCTCGGCGGCGAGGTTCTGCAGGCGGGCCGAGACCTGCGCCGCTTTGGCCTGGAGAGCGGGGATCGCCTGGACATCGCCGGAAAGGGTCGCCGCCTTCGCCTGTTCGCCGAGGGCTTTCAATTCCTGAAGATCGCGCTTCGCCTGACTCGCCGCGACAGAGTCGGCAAGGTCGTTCAACTTCTGCGCCTGTTTGGCCGAACCGGTTTCCTGTTGCTTCGACGCCTCCTCCTGGAGGCGCTGATGGGCCTCGCTCACCTTTTCGGCGGCGGCCTGGGCCGAATCGGCCTTGGCGGGATCGCCCGCCTGCGCGGCCTTCTGGGCCGCGTCGTTGAGGAGAGACTGGGCATCGGCCAGGTCTTTCTTCGCCTGTTCCTGTCCCTCTTTGTTCATCTCGTCGAGCGCCGCCTGGAGGGCGGCGGCGGTCGCCGAGGCCGGTTCGCGGGCCCGGGCGTTGTCCCCGGCGTCGAGCTGCTTCAGCGAGGCGAGGGCCTGGAGGCGGGCCCGGTCGAGGTGGGCCGTGACGGGATCGGGAAGCTTCTTCCCGTTGAGGAGGGAGGAGATGCCCTGGCTGACCAGGGTCTGCCGTTCGGAAGGGGTACCGGTGAAGGTCTCGGCCTCGATCCCCGGCTTGATCGCGGGAGGGGGGAGGGCCGGGGCCGGTGCATTGGCCGTGGTCGGCGACGACGCAGCCGCCGTTCCGGACGACGCCGAAGTGGACGCCGAGCCCGCCGAGGGAGTCGGCTGGGGTGCCTTGCCCGACAACTCGTCGGCGAGTCGGCCTTGTTCCTTTGCCAGTTTTTCGAGCATCCCGGCGGGGGTATCCTGCCGCTTCGGCAGTTCCATTTTCTGGGCGTCCTTGAAGGGATCGGCGGCCTTGGTCTTGTCGCTCCCCTTCCCTCCCTGGGCGATCACCTTGGTGAAGTATTTCTCGACCTCGGTGATCGCGGCCAAGGCCTTGCCCTGGCCGGAGAGGGCCTCGGTGTTCTTGACGGCGAGGATCTGCTTCGAGGCGGGCGGCATGAAGTCGTGGGCCTGCTGGAGGAGGTAGACGATCTGGGCCGGGAGGCCGTCCTGGGTGAATTTCTCGACAACCTCGGCGGTCTTCCGGGCCAGCGCATCCTGCTCCGCGCCGACCCGGCTGTTTTCGTCGCGCCACGCCGGGTTCTCCCGGGCGATGTCGGCATGGGCGAGGGTGAAGTTTTCCTTGAGCACCCGGAGCTGGGCCGACTTCAGCTCGACGACGAGGTTGTAGCTGGTTCCCGCCCCCCCCTGCCCCACCCTCGCGTCGTCGTGGAAGGGCCGGATCTGGATGAACTGGACGGGGGAGACGGTGGCGGCGAGGGGCGGGACGGAGGGCTTCGGCGTCACCCGCATTCCGGCCAGGTAGTAGGAGACCATGTCGTAGGGCTGGAGCTCGAGCTCGTCGAGGTCGAGGGGGAGGGAGAGGTCGACCTTCCCTTCCTTGATCGCCGACGGGGCGAGCGGGATGGTCTTGCGCGGCTCGCCGTTGACCTCGACCTCGAGGCGGAGGGTATCGAGCCCGGTCGTCGAGGTGGCGGCGGCGCGGAGGGAGACCTCGTCGATCGGCGAGGCCTTGGTCTCCGCCGAGGGGGAGCGCCAGGCGATCTCGGCCTGGGGGGCGTTGGCCGGGCTCGCCTGCGGCTCCTTCGCATGGGGGGCGCGGAGTTCCCATACGGTGAAGGTCGCCGCATGGAAGAGGAGGAGCGCCGCCGCCGTCCCCGCGAGGCCGACGACCCAATCGAGGCCGGGGCGGAGGGCGCGGGGCGATTCCTTTTGGAGGAAGGCGGCGGTTTCCTCGCGCTGGGCCTCGGCAAGGGCGTGATCGCGTCCCGTCAGCTGGGATGCGGCCTCGAGCCGATTCTTCGCGTGGAGGGCCTCGTCGAGGGCGGCGGCGGTGCGGGCGGGCTGATGCCGACGACGACCGTAGGCGATCCCCGCCACGACGGCGACCAGCGTGAGCGCGAGGCCCTCCCCCCAGACCGCATCGACCCGGCCCGGATTGGAATGGCCGTGGGCGACCCAGACGGCGGCGAGGGTGCCGCCGAGGCCGAGCGAAAGGGCGGCGAGCGCCGGGAGCCAGCGGCCCGTGCGATGACGGCGCTTCAGCATCCGCTCGACGGGATGGGAGGGGGAATCCTGGAAGGGGAGGCGCGGCAGGCTCATGAGGCGGAGGTCCGGTTGGCGAGGGTGAGTTCCCCGAGGAGGCAGAGGGCGGCCCCGGCCATGAGCCACCACCAGAAACGCTGGCGGGCTTCCTCGGTCTCGTCGCTCAGCCGGGTGGTGGCGACGGAGGGCGCGGCGGCGGCCTCGGCCTCTTTTTTCGATTGGAGCGAGGTCAGCCTTTCGACCTCGGATTCGGGCCAGGGGGCGAGGTCCGATTCTTCGGTCGGGACGTTGACCGCAAAGATCCGGGAAGGCGTCCCGTCCCCGGCGTCATAACGATAGAGGCCGGGGACGGTGGGGCGGACCGCGTTGCCGACCCGCTGTGGCGGGACGGGGCGGGGCGTATCGAGGGCGGTCCAGAGCGAGGAGGCCGAACCCTTCCCCTCCCCCGCCCCGAGGGAAAGGGAAAGCGGGATGGTTTCGCCGATCTGCCAGGCGCGACGCCCCTCCCGGGCGGCGGCCAGCCAGCGGATGGCCTGATCGACGAAGGGGACGAATGAGGCCTTCATCGGCCAATCGGTTTCCTCCCGGCTCAAGCCGAAGCCGCAAAGCAAGATCCGCCCGCCAGCCGATGCACCCGGCCCGGCCGGGCCCGCCGCGCTCAACTCGACTACCGCCGGGCTGCCCTCGTCCCAGGCGGCGATCCGGTCGGCGGCGGCGGGGGAGACGCGGAGGGCGTAGGGGCGGCGGAACTCGGCCTGGAGGAGGGGCAGGAGGCTTTCATGGACGAAGGCCGCGAGGAGCGGATGCTCCGGGTCCCAATCGCGCAGATGCCGGGGATCGCCGGCCGAAGCCGGATCGGAGGCCGGGGGAGAGAGGGGCAGGGGCTCGATGACGACTCCCCGCGCCTTCAGCCAGCCTGCCTGGGCCGGTCCGCCGTCGGCGAAGATCCAGAGGGAGCCGCCGTTGCGGAGAAAGCGTTCCAGCTTCGCCGCCTGGGGAGGGAGGAAAGCCTCCTCTCCGCGCAGCACGGCGATCCCCCGGGGCCATTCCGCTTCCCCGCCTGGCAGGGCCTGGGCCTGCGGCGCGCCTGCCGGAAGCTTCGCGGCATGGAGGGCGTGGGCGAGATAATCGACCCCCGGGACGGCGTCGAGCGAGACCGAGAGGCCATTCTGCCCGCCGCCGCCGAGGCTGAGATAGAAACGGTCGTCGGCGGGAAGGTCATCGGGATCGAGTTCGACGCGAAGGCCCGCGGGCAGGGCGGAGGGCCCCGGCGGAAGATCGAGCGGGACGGTGAAGGAGGCCGGTTCCCTGCCGTTGAGGGAGACGGTCTTCTTTCCCACGACTTTTCCGGCGCTCCCCATCTCAAAGATCGTGATCGTCCGCTCCCGGGCTTCGCTGGCGGGTGTATAGAGGCGGATCGTGACCTCGGCCTGGAAGGCGGGAGCCTCTCCCTTGATCGTGACGCCGGTGATGGCAGCCTGGGAGGCCGGTTCGGGACGGGGGGCGGTCAGGTTCAGCTTCACGCCGGGAGGGAGCGCCTGGCCGAAATTCGTCCCGGCCCAGCCGAGGCGCTGCTCGTCCGACATCCAGAAAAGCCGCTTCTCCTTCTCGGGCTGCCGCGAGAGGACATCGCCCGCCAGCCGGAGCGCGCCCTGGCAGCGCGTCGTCTCGTAACCGGGCTGGAGGGCGCGGAGGGCGTTCCGCGCCGCCTCGGTCTGGTCCCCCATGGGGACGAGCCACTGGGAGGAGGGATTCATCAGGAGGACCCCGGCGCGGTCTCCCGGCTGGAGGCCGTCGAGGGCGGCGACGGCCTGGCTCTTCAGCGATTCCCATCGTCCCGAGGCCTGCATGCTCATCGAATTATCGACGACGACGAGGACCGCCTTCCCGCCGCCCGACGGGGTCGAAGCCCAGAAGGGGCGGGCGAAGGCTGCGGCAAGGAGGGCGATGGCGAGGCACCGGAGCAGCAGGGTGAGCCAGCGGCGGAGCCGGTTCCGTTTCGTCTCGCGCAGCGCGGTGGGGCCGAGGAAGCGGAGGGTCGGGAACGGGATCACGACGGTCGGCTTGCTCCGCAGAAAGTGGAGGGCGATGGGGAGGCCGATGGCGAGCGCCCCCGCGAGGAAGCCGGGAAGGAGCCAGCTCATCGCCTCCCCTCCCCGCCCTGCCCACCCTGTCGAATGGCGAGGTAGGCGGTGAGCGCGTCCAGGGGAGCCCGGGCGGTCGAGAGAGTCTCGAATCCCGCCCCGACGTCGCGGAACGTCGCCGCCAGCTCGGCCCGGAAGGCACCGAAGCGTTCCAGGTATCCGGCCCGCACCGCCTCGGTATCGAGGAGGAGGCGCTGGCCGCTTTCGAGGTCGACGAAGGTCCCCTGCGCGTCGAGGGCGAAATCGAGCTCGAAGGGATCGCAGATCTGGAGGCCGACGACGTCGTGCCGGTCGTGCCGCAGCCGTCGGAGGGCCCCGGCGAGGGCCTCGGTCTCGTCGTAGAAATCGCTCGCGATGACGACCAAGGAACGGCGGGGCAGGGTCTCGGCGATCTCCTCCAGCGTCGCCGCGAGGGGAACCTCGCCGCCCGTCTCGACCCCCTGGAGCCGCCCGAGGAAGGTCCGCCAATGGGGGGCCGAGGAGCGGGCGCGGAGGACCTCCAGGGGCGCGGGCCCGGCGACGGCGAGGCCGAAGGCGTCCTGCTGCCGCTTCGCCAGGAGCGCCGTGGCGGCGAGGGTGATCCGGGCGAAATCGAGCTTCGTGAGCAGCCCCTCGCGGGAGCGGTAATCCATCGAGGCGCTGGCGTCGAGGATCAGGATGACCCGAAGCTGGGTCTCCTCCTCGTAGCGCTTCACGTGGAGGCGCTCCGTCCGTCCGTAGAGCCGCCAGTCGATGCGGCGGGGATCGTCGCCGAACTGGTAGCTCCGGTATTCGGCGAACTCGACCGACGATCCCTGGCGCGGACTCCGATGCCGCCCGGCGAGGAAGCCGTCCATGACGCACCGCGCCTGGAGCTCCAGCCCGGGGAGATCGGCCAGGAGCCCCATGTCGACCTCACCCCCAGGACGCGGGGCGGAGGAGAAGACGGTGGCGGGGACGGCGGTCATGGCAGGGCGGAGGAGGCGGAGAAAGCCGGGAATCAGCCCCGGGCGAGGAGCTTCTCGATGACGGTGTCGGAGGTGACCTTGTCGGCCTCGGCGCGGTAGTTCGTGATGAGGCGGTGGCGGAGGACGAGGGGCGCGGCGGCGGCGATGTCTTCCCGCGCCACGTTGAATCGCCCGTCGAGGACGGCGAGCGCCTTCCCCGCCAGCGCGAGATACTGCGAGGCCCGGGGACCGGCCCCCCACTGGAGGTATTTCTGGACGACGTCGGGGGCTCCCGTCCCGGGCCCGGGCCGAGTGGCCTGGACGAGGTCGACGGCATATTCGGCGACCGAGGCCGGGACGGGGATGTGGCGGACGGCCTGCTGGAGGGCGGCGATGTCGGCCCCGGCCAGGACGGGGGAAAGGGGGCCGTCGCTCCCGCGCGTCGTTTCCAGGAGGATGCGGACCTCCTCGGCGCGGGAGGGATACTTCAGGACGAGGTTGAACATGAAGCGGTCGAGCTGCGCCTCGGGAAGCGGATAGGTTCCCTCCTGTTCGATGGGATTCTGGGTCGCCAGGACGAAGAAGGGCGAAGGAAGGTCGTAGGTCTTCCCGGCGACGGTGACGCGCCGTTCCTGCATCGCCTCCAGGAGGGCGGCCTGGGTCTTCGGCGGGGTCCGGTTGATTTCGTCGGCGAGGAGGAGGCTCGCGAAGATCGGGCCGGGAATGAAGCGGAACTCCCGCCGCCCGTCGCTCGTCTCCTCGATGATCTCGGTGCCGGTGATGTCGCTCGGCATGAGATCGGGGGTGAACTGAATCCGGTTGAAGCTGAGGGAGAGGGTTTCCCCGAGGCTTTTCACGAGAAGGGTCTTCGCCAGCCCGGGGACGCCGACCATGAGGACGTTCCCCTGCACGAGTAGCGCCGCGAAGAGGTCCCGGATCACCATATCCTGGCCGATGATCCGCTTCCCGAGCTCGGCCTTGAGGAGGCGATAGCGCTCGGGAACGGTGCGGAGGAGCTCGACGTCGGCGGCGGTCGGTTCGGCGTTGGCGACCGGATTCAGGCTGGAGTTCGGGGCGACGTTCGGCTCGGGAGTGAGGAGTTCGTTGGGCATGGGTGGGGTGGAGTGAGGGGAGGTCAAAGGGGTTGGAGAGCGACAGCCCAGTCCTTCAAGGCGCGGCGGATGGAGCGGTAATCGGCGGGGGCGATGCGGGTTTGCCGGAGGTCGAGGACGGCCTCGCGCTCCCAGGTCTTCGCATCGCGGAGGGTCCAGGTGACGGAGAGGGCCTCCCCGCCCGCCTGGACGGAGAACGGCGCGGGAGGAGTTCCCTCCCGGGGCTGGGCGAAGTGGTAGCGGATGACCTGGCGGAAACGGAGCGGCTGGCCGTCGTTGAGGAGCATGGGCCGCTCCCGGTCGGCCTCGGCGAAGGCGGCGAGCCAATGGCCCGCCCCGGCCGCAGGGAGATGCCCTGGAGCGGCAGACAACGTCACCGCCGCCTGAAGGACCATGGGCGTCGAGAGATCGTCGGGGTTCCCCCAGGTGAAGGTGGAGAAGTCGCCACCCGGGAAGGGCTCCGAGAAGATCGAGGCGACGACGTTCCGCCGCTGCCGGGGCGTCGCCCCGCGCAGCCCGGCCCGGCGCTCGTAATCGGTCAGGCCGGAGGGGGTCGACTTCACGGTGCCGGTCCAGCCGTCGGTGCCGTTGTCGCGGAGGTCCCATTCCTCGACGCTCCCGCTCGCCGAGGCGGCCCCGGGAGGGAGGGTCACGGTCTGGAACTTCGCCACATCCTTGTAGAAGACGAGGGCGGAGCGAGCGACATCGCCGGGGGCGGGAATCCCGAACGGAGCGATGCCGTCAGTGGCGTCGAGCCAGAGGTCGTCCGCCTGCCCGGCCTCGGCCCGCTTCGGCTTCGGGACGAAGCAGATCGCGTGATTGAACTGCCACGAGGGGAAGGTGACGTCGGTCGAGGAGCCCCGGTTGACGAGGGCCGGATAGGCCTCGATATCCATGCAGGTGAGGAGGGCGGAGAGGAGGTTCGCCTTGTCCTTGCAATCGCCGTAGCGGTTCGCGAGGACGGTGGCGGGGGTGCGGGGGCGGAAGCCCTGGACGCCGATCTCGACCGCCACGTAGCGGAGCGCGGAGACGAAGCTGTAAGCGGCCTTGATCCGGCCCGCGCGGTCGGGAGCGGAGGCGGCGAGTTCTTTCGCCTTCTTCCGGACCGTCTCGTCGATGACGTCGGAACCCTGCGCCAGCCGACGGTACCAGAGGGCGAAGTCGTCCCACGAGCGGAACGAGGTGAGGCCGAGCCAGACGGCGAACTCGCGGCGGGGCGGATCGAACGGGAGGGGGGAGAGCGGCTCGAGCGGCCCCAGGGCCCACGACGTCGTCTTCCAACCGTTTTGGGCCTCGGGATTGGAGGGCGGGCCGGGGAGGTTGTTCAGGCGGACCTGAAACGGCTGCTTCTCGGGGACGCGGACGACGAGGGTCGTCTTCAGGACGGGGGCGTTTTCCTGGAGCGGGATCTCGGCGCTGAACTCCGGGAGCGTCGCGTCGAGCAGTTCCCGGGTCTTGTACCCGATCTCGACGACGCAGCCAGCGCGGACCTGCGGGAGGTAGACGACGGTCTGCGCCCCGCAGAGGCCGGAGGAGCAATCGCTCGCCGCGGGCAGCTTGGCGGGATTGAAGACGATCGAGGAGCCGTCGGGTTCGATCACCCGGGCGACCTGGAGCTTCGTCGTCGTCGCGGGCGGGGCCTGGGGGAGGAGGTAATTCGACCAGGCCTCGACCCCTTCCTCGCGGGCGAGGTAGACGCGGTGGAAGTAGACCCGCTCCGTCGTCCGGTCGGCATCGACCGAATAGGCGAGCCGCTTCTCCAGCATCACGGCGGCGTAGCCTTCGGGATTCGGGGCCTTGGCGGCGGCGGCGATCAGATTCTTGTTCTCGGCGGTCGGGGAGTGGGTCTCCCACTCGGCGTTCGGATCGCGGATCGGGATCTCGATGTCGGAAGCGGTGATCAGCCGGGTCGGCCCGTCGGCCCCGGGCCGCGCGTCGGCCTGCGCCGACTTCGCCGTTCCGTCGACACCGAATGGAGCCTCCAGGATTTTCCCGCTCGCCGCATCGCCGAGGCGGGCGTGCTCACCCCGGGCCAGCTGGTTCTGCGCGTAGTATTGCTCGACCTTCTCCGAGGCCCGGGCGGCGATCGCGGCGGGCGGATCGCCCGGCCCCTCCAGGAGCGAGGCGACCCAGGCTTCGGGGAAGCGGGGCTGGTTCACCTCCCCTTCCCCCCGCGTGGCGGTGAGGACGGTCCGATTGGGCTGGAGGAGGAGGGAGGCGTAGCCGCCGCTCTCCTCGCTCCCGACGAAGACGAACTGCCGCGCCGGAATCGCATCGAGGGCGCCCTTCAGGTCGGCGGCGGCGAGGCGGGGGCCGGAGAGCTGGAAGAGCGGACCGCCCTCGGCGTCGCGCCCGCCATGGCCGAGGAGGACAAGCCAGAACTCGTCGCCGGGCTTCAGGGAGCGGGCCGCACCCAGGGCGGCGAGGACGGCGGCGCGGTTCGCCTTTTCCTTTTCTGATATGCCGAGGACGACGACGTTGGCATCGGCAAAACCGCGCTGGACGAGACCCTGCTTCGTCTTTTGCGCGAGGGATTGAAGGAGCTCCTGGTCGCTTCCCCCACCCGAAAGACCGGCGACGACGAGCGCCCGAGATTCGGCCCGGAGAAGGTCGGGAGCCGCCATCAGCGGCAAGAGAATCGCGAGCCCCAGGATCCGCTCAAAACGTCCTCTCATGCCCTCTCTGGGTAAAGAAAAAGCCCGAGGTTAACAAGCAAAAGCGTCGATTATTGCCTTTACGTCAAACGAATTAGGGCGGGAAGCCCGGGCGGGCCATGGCGTTTCGGCGCATCGATGGTATTTTGATCGGTGACCCGACGCCCGCTACCGCCGCGATCGATCCCCTCCTGGTTTCGCCAGAACGGGGTCATCGCTCCCCTCGCCCTTCTCTACATCGCAATGGCAACGGTCTCCGCGTGGAGCATCATCGCCCATTCCCAGGCTTCGACCCACGCCATCGAGCAGATCCTGAAGCTCCACAACCTCCAGAACGAGGGCTCGCAGGCGCTCGACCAATATACCAAGCATCATCCGATCCTGGGCACCTTCCTCGCCTCCCCGGCGCGGCACACCTTCGAGTTGCCCACCTCGGAGGAATCGTCGGCGGCGCTCAATTCAGAGGTGCCCCACCTCGTGAAGACCGTCGGGCACGAGGCTTCCGCGGCGGCCTGGTGGTCGTGCTTCTTCCTGAACGCCAGCCTGCTCTATGCCATCGCGGTGATCCTCCTGGAACGGAGCTTCACGGCCCGCTGGGTCCTCGCCTCGCTGACCGGGATCTCCGTCGTCTTCTTCATGATCGGCATCCTCGCTCCCGCCATGATCATCTGGACGGCCCCGAGCATCCCGATCGAGGCGGGCCATCTGAAGTTCGTCCTCCAGCACGAGGTGCGGGGGATCGCCGTCATCATCCGGGAGCTCTTCACCTCAGGCCACTGGGTGATCGGCGGATTCCTCTTCCTCTTCAGCATCCTGACGCCCCTCACCAAGGCAGGCCTCAGCTTCTTCGTGACCGCCTCTCCCTCGAGGGAGCTGAACCGGAAGATCGGCCACATCCTCCACTCGATCGGCAAATGGTCGATGGCCGATGTCTTCGTCGCGGGCGTCCTGCTGGCCCTTTATGCGTTGAAGTCCCAGGAAGCGACCCGCTCGATCCCCTGCATCGGCCTTGCCTACTTCATCGGATATTGCCTGCTGAGCATGACGACGGCCGAGCTGCTGACCCATTCCGAGGCCGCCGGGGGGGAGTTTCCCGAAGAAAAGAAACTGGAAAAAAAGGGGAGCCCTCGTCTCGCGATCGTCCTGGCAATCGTGGCGGTCTGCTTCGCCGCCGGATCGATCTCCTACACCTTCGCCCAGTATCCGCTGGAGAACATGGGGGGTAAGACGCAAAAGCCCGGGATCGGGCTGCCGCAGAAGCTGCGGGAAGCCGACCTCACCCGGCCCGCCTCCAAATAGGGAGATGCCGAAAGACGGGTCAGGCCCGGGGATGGGCCTTGCGGTAGGCCTTCTTCATCCGCTCCGTCGAGACGGAGGTGTAGATCTGGGTCGTCGTCGCCTGGGCATGACCGAGGAGCTCCTGGACGCTGCGCAGATCGGCGCCGTAGTCGAGGAGATGGGTGGCGAAGGTGTGGCGGAGCTTGTGCGGGGTAAGCTTCGGATCGAGTCCCGCGATCATCAGGAATTCCTTCAGGGCCAGCTGGATCGCGCGGGGAGTCAGCGCCGCGCCCCGGGCCGAGAGGAAGAGCCGGGGATGGGTCTCCTCCGCGAAGGGCCGCAGACGGAGGTAGCGGTCGATCGCCTCCGCCGCCACCTCGCCGACGGGACAGAGGCGCTCCTTCCGTCCCTTGCCGACGACCCGGACGACGCCGCTGGCCCGGTCGTAACGGACGACGTCGAGCGTCGTCAACTCGCCGATGCGGAGCCCCGCGCCGTAGAAGAGTTCCAGCCACGCCGTGTCCCGCGCCTCCTGCCATTCCTCCCAGGCCCGGCCCGGGCGCTTCCTCCCACCGGCCTCGGCCTGCTTCCGCAAGGCCACCCACTTCTCCCTCGGCGCGGCGAGGAGGCGGGCGATCTGGTCGGTCGTCAGGAAGAGCGGCAGGCGGCGCGGCAGCTTCGGAAGGGGGATGCCCTTGGCCGGATTCTCCGGGACCAGGCGCTCCCGCTGCGCCCAGGTGAAAAAGGAGCGTAGGGCCGCGAAGCGGAGACGGATCGAGGCGGGGCGATGCTTCCCCTCCCGGGTGAGCCGGTAAAGCCAGGCCCGGCAGGCATCGGGACGGACCGCGACCCAATCGGCAATCCGCATCGTCTCGCGGAACTCGCGAAGGGCGCGCCCGTAATTGCGGATCGTGTTCTCCGAGGCGTTCTTCGGATCGCGCAGGTGGGAGAGGAACCGGACGACCAGCGGGTCAGGAGGGGCATCGGAATGCGCCGGCGGACTGGGCTCCCGATCCTTCACGCCGTCGGATTCCCTTGATCGGGTGCCGGAGTCGGCGCGGGATCGGACGGCTTCCCTCCTTTTTTCCGGCGTCCCACCCGATCGAGCAATCCGGCGGAAAGAACCAGGCCTCCCAACGCCACCCCATAGACCGCCAGACCGACCCCCTCATGGAACATCGAGGGCTGCTCGAGCGTTCCGATGGCGAACGGAGCGCCGCCGATCAGGACCCCGAACACCAGGAGGACGATCCGCACCACATTCCCGATCAGGGCCAGCGGCACCGCCAGCGCCACCAACGCCCCCCGTCGCCAGCCGCCCGGCAACGTGAAATATCCATACAGGGCCGCCATCATCAACAGCGCGAAGAGCGAGCGAATCCCACTGCACGGATCGGCCACGTCGATGCTGAAGACCTCCCCCATGCCGATCCCCTGAAAAGGCTTCGGCGCCGAAAGAATCGCCGTTCCCACCTGGACATTGGCCAGCCCCATGAGCGAGAGGACCACGTGGGCGACGCTCGTCATCACCATCCGCAGCGGAAACGCCACCATGTTGTCGAGGAACGGCATCGGATAGACGAACAGGAGGAACAGCCAGGGAGAGAGCAACCGCCGGAACGCTTCCACCCCCAGGAAACCGAGAATCATCGCCCCGATGAACAGATGGAAGGAAAGATCCCCCACATAACTCACGCCGACCACATAGCCGATCCAGTAAAGCCCGAGAGAGGCCCCCAGCATCGAAAGCCAAACCGCCGACCGCGCCGGCACCGGAACAAACCCCGCCCACCCCTCACGCCTCGACCAGACCATCCAGAAAACGATCACCGGAACAAAGAAGCAATACCGCCACTCCCCCTGATCATAGACCCAAGCCCCGCTCCAGATGCTCCGGAAGACGGTATCTCGTTGGGCACTGTACCCGACGAGATAGGGAAGAAAGAAATACAGCCCTAAAAAGGCGATCGCCACCTGAAAGGCCGCCATCCACGGAGTTTTGCAAAACACTAGAAATCGATCTTTCATGCCTCCTCCTTCGCCTTGAATTCCGCCTCGTAATCCTGAAGATAGACGACCGTCGCCCCAACAACCATCAATTCATACGACGGGAAGCCACCCTGCCAATAGCAAAAGGCAACCCAATCGACGATCACAAATGTCGAGAGAAAGACCAGTGAGCGACCGAATGGCGTCCGCCCCATGATGGGAGAAAGCTCGATAATTTTCCTGATAAATCCTCCAAAAAGAACCACGTAAAAAACGAGCGTCACCAGCCCGGACGTCGCTAGAACCGTCCACAGCCCGTCCTCATAGGCCGCAGTATCCGCCGAAGAGTTCAAAGCGAGAGCAAACTGCACCTTGGGATCGGGTTCCTTGAGGGCAGTTTCATCATAAGAACGGATGCCCGTTCCGAAGAGGAAATTCGGAAGATTCGCCGTCCATCTTTCCCGACCAATTTGAGCCAGGCGATGATGCCAGTCATTCGTACTCAGATCCCCCTCCAATCCCTCCTTCGTCTGGCCGAATTCGGTTCCACGAACTCCTTCAAAATTAACGATCAGAATGGAAGCCGTGCGTTGAATTTTAGGATTCAAACCATCCATCAACTCTGGCTTCAGATTGAGAAGACAAATGATCGCGAAGATCAATACCGCCGCTCCCCAAAGCATCGATTTCCTTCGGGAAAAAAGTGCAAACAAGACCACTGCCATCAGCAATCCAACCAACGTCCCACGACCGCCTCCAAATCCAACTCCAATGAGCGCAACGATAAAAGCCAGTCGTTGGAGCATGGAAAATAGCCATCCTTTTTGATAAAAGCTCATCATCATTGCAACCATCGCGAGCCCCAATCCCGAAGCCCGGAGATCGTCGGTGCCGTTTACCCCAGAGGCAGGAAGAATCATATTCACTCCCGGCAGGTAGGTGAAATTCGGGATAAAGACGGCAACCATCCCAATGAGCAAACGAATCAAATAGGTGAATTCCAGCACATAGAACCCCACCGCGATGAACCGGCTCTTTCCGTAGTAATAAAAAACCAGGAGAAAAAAAGGAGCCCAAAACTCCTTCAGATAAATCCTAAGGATTGACCCCATATCCCGGGTGCTTCCTCCGCTGAAACGAGCACATGAAAACCCTGCTTCAAGGCAGATGAAGAACAAGAAAAGCAGCAACCCGCGGGGCAAAGAGCGATGCGCAAGCGGTTGACCCGCCCGCATCGCGATCAGGGGCAGCGCCGCCGCCAAGGAAAGAAAGAAACCAACCTCGAATGGATGGACCTTGAAACCAAAATAAAACACCCCTCCGATTCCCATTCCCGCGAACAAGGGAAGCCACCAGACGCTCCCGCCAAAAAACACCCATACCACTCCGATGCCGATTCCCAGCAAAGGGAAGAAAGAGGCCAAGCCCCCGTCGGCGATCTGGGTCGCGACATAGCAAGCCAGAACCATGCTCAGAAAGATGATGAACCAATCTCGAATTTGGCTGGGTGTAATCAAGATCTGAATCGCTTCGGATATTCAATAAGTGCTACAAATCGAGGCCCAATATCTTCGATTTAGCCTTCCTCATTCTCTCCGTTCCCTGCTCTTTGACAAGAAAGACCGCGATCCCAATGTTTTCCGTCATCACACCTCCTCTTCGCGGGATTCATGGAGGCTTGCCATTGACTTCCCCCCTAAAAAGCAACTCGTCTACGCACTGAAACAGTCCGAGCTAGGACAAGGCTCAGGAGAGAGCCATGTCCGTTTCAACGATCGACGACTCCGAACCCGTTTCGAGGAGTACGTTCCGTATGCCGCAACGTTCGAAATTGAAAATGAACAGACCTTGCCTTGAACATCCGTCGCTTCTATTTTCAAATGATCGTTATGAGCGAGCCCACTTACCCGCTCCCTCGCGGCTCCGATAATAGCAAACAGCTTTTGCATAGACTTTCCACGCGCATCGCGCAGTCAGCATCTGCATGGAGTCTTGCTGCAACGTTCTTTCGGGTAGGGGCGCTTCTATTCGTTCTTCCCTTTATCATTCGGACACTCCAGCCCGAAGTGCTTGGACTTTGGTATGTTTTCCTCTCAGTCGGATCACTGACAGGACTTCTTGATCTCGGCTTCAATCCGACGATGACGAGGGCCGTCGCCTATGTATGGGGCGGTGCCCAAGAACTTCAGCCGGAGGGACTCAAGACGATTGAGGGCGAAACCGGAAAAGATAGAGCCATGGGCTTGCCTCCGAATTTCGCGTTGCTCTCGCGACTTACTTCAACCATGTCTTTCTACTACCGCATTTTGGCCGGTATTACGCTGCTGGCAATGCTTACCTTGGGAAGTTGGTGGATCTGGCATCAGACAGAAAGCCTTCATGCCCGAACCTCTCTGAGGGGGGCATGGATTATCTTTTCCCTGTCGACGGCATTGAACATGTCCGGATCGCTTTGGCCCGCACTTCTTTCAGGCATTAACGGCGTTCGTCAGGCCCAGCAACTGTATGTCTTGTCGCTGGCAGCAAACTATGGAGTCATCGCCATCGGGCTGGCATGTCATCTAGGTCTCTGGTCCCTTGTGCTGGGCCAGCTTCTTTTAGGACTGATTCAGCGCCAAGGAGGGCGGCTTTGGTTCCGGGCCCTGACCCAGGAAGGAATGGTCGGGGTGCCTTCTTTTGCCGGGGTGGACCGCGCGTTGCTGCAAACGTTGTGGCCGATGTCGTGGCGCAACGGCTTAGTGAGCCTTGCTGGATATGCAATCCTTAATGCCAACACGCTGATCTGCAGCGCCTTCCTGGGACTGGCTCAGACAGCCTCTTACGGACTATCAATGCAGGTGTCCGCCTTCATCGCTTCCGTCAGCCTCATTGGAGTTCAAGTAAAGTTTCCCCTGATCCATCAACTCCGCGCTCAAAACCGCCTCGACGACATCGCGCGGCTTTTTTCTGGCAGGATGCGTTTGATGGTCGCTCTCTATCTAGCGGGCGCGCTATCCGCCTTGTTCCTAGGAGGGTCGATCCTCTCAGCTATCGGAACAAAGACTCCCCTACTCCCTACGCCTCTTTTGGGAACACTCCTTTTCTTTTATTTTCTCGAAATGCACTACCATCAGTATGGCACTCTGATCGTATCCGAGAACACGATGCCGATTTTGATCCCGTTTCTCTTGACCGGAATCGGCGTCGTAGCGGCCAGCCTTCTGCTTGCACCCCATTTTGGCATGTGGGGATTAATATTGGCATTCGGCATCGTCCCCCTTTGCTTCAATGATTGGTGGATTGTTCTTCGCGGAATTCGAGGGTTAAATTGGCGCGCCGCGGCGTACTTGAAACTCTTCTTTCAAATCACACGCTAAGCTTGCACGGCATCTCCAAGCCCCCGGGATCGCCGAGAGCCTTTAAGCGCCTGAAAAATCTTGGAGGCATTCGTCAACCTCTCGAATGACAGCTGAAACTTCAACCTCGGATGCAAAGAGATGGGGAAGATGTTCATGCGCCGCGAGGTAGGCTTCGGGCGAGATTGCTTCCTGCAACGAACGAGGATAGGCGAAACGGATAGTATGGCCCACCGCTGGCGGATAGGGATGGAAATGGACCAGACCAGATCTCGTGGCGATACCCACGCCGGGTCGACCTAGGGCGGCGGCCAAATGAATGCCGCCCGAATCATTGGCGATGACGATGGCAGCTCGTGAAAGCAGCACCGCAAGCTGAAGGAGAGATAGCTTGCCTGTCAAATCCAGCAGGGAGTCCTCCGAAAGGGCGATTCTCTCGGCTTTCGCGCGGTCCGCGCCTGTTCCTGTCACGACAATGGCTAGATGATAACGTTCACGCAGGTGACGGGCAACCGCGCTGAAATTCTCGACCGGCCACTCTCGAAATCGCTCGCCCGCCCCAGGCAAAAGAACGGCAAAAGGGCCCGTCGGTAAAGGAACCTCGACGGGAGCCGGCACCAGGAAGGGACGCCTGGGCAGCAGCGTTCCCGTTAACACGCTTTCAAAGAAGATTCGGTTTATTTCAAAGTCGAAGAGAGGAGACGGATTTGGAAGCAATCGAGTGTAGAAGCGATCGCCGATCGCCTGATGCCATCGCGGATTCCAAAGAATTTTACCCGTTTTCTCGCTCCATATCGGGACAGCTGGTTGAGAAGCAAAGCCGATTCGTTCATTTGCACAACTTGCACGAACAAGAGCGTCCGATCCCACAAGGCTTCTCAAGTAAACGGGGTTGAGAGTCACTGCCGCACCCAGGAGCTTCAAACGGCGGAGGGTCCGGAAGCGAGTGAACGGATTGGCCGTAAAGGCTCTGAAATCAACCCATACAAATGCGTCCACCCATTCTCTATCGAGAGCTTCTGCAAGGCTTCTGAGATGAATGTTGGCACAAAGGACGATCTTCCTTCCTTTATAAGCGGGATGATCTCGGACGCTTTTTAGAAAGTTGCGAAACAGAACGTAATCACCCAGTTCGCCCATTTTAACGAGAAGAACGGCACCCGAATCTCCCTTCCGAACAAAAACGAGAAGCAAGGCATCGACTAAAAGAAAAAGAACAAATTGGCTGGCATGCCACAGATCCACCCCAAAGCGGACGAGGAAAAAGCGAATCGGCTGGGGAAAAAAGAACAGCCAGGTAAAACGTCCTGCAGCACCCTTCGCCCCTCTTTGGGCGAAATTAGACCGCTCGGAAGAAGTATTCATTCTCTCTGCTTCTAGAGCTTTTTGAAAAGAAAGCCGCAATCTCAACCCAGGATCGATCGGGCATGGTCAAAAAGATCACGCGGGGTGATTTTCCCTGAAAAATCACAATAGCATCCGCTCCCGACACACCGACACAGATCGAGCGGCGAGACAAGGGCCGATCCATTCTCGTTTTGATTTCCCCACACCAAAGGGCTCAATCCGGGGCGGGAACAAAAGGGACTCAGCGTCGGCACTTCCAGAGCGGCTGCAATATGGAGAGGTCCCGTCGATGAGATGATCAGCAAATCCAATGAGGTGATTTCCCGGCACAAATCCTCGAGCGCTCCTCCCATGACATTTCGCACCCGAATCGAAGAGCGAAGCGTGTGTGGCCAAGTCTCCAACAATCGCTGCTCGTCCTTGGTGCCGGTAAGCACAATTTCCCAATCGGTTTCGGTCAAAATAAAAGAGGCGAGCTCGGCATAAGCTGAAGGCGCCAGATTGCAGGCGCTCCCTCCTGCTCCCAGATGGATTCCGACACGCAAAGAGCCGCCGAGGGATTTCCTTTTGTGAGTGGAGAAAATTTCGGGTTTCGCATGGCCGATCGGAATATCCAATGCTCGTGCCATATCGAGAAGAATTTCCGCATAGGGCCTGGGGGCACTTTCGATACCCGATCTTAGGCAACGATAACCGGCAAGACGCCCCCAGATGCCTCCCCACATCGCCATTCGCTTTGGAATTCCCGACAGCAATCCGGCAAGAGTCACCTGCCAAGGCGACGCGTTCGGCAAGAGTAGGAGATCGTATTTTCCTTCACGTAAGGTGGCAGCCAGACGCAACACCCGACTCCTCCAGGAAATATCGAGAGGCATTGCCTTTTCGATATGGGGATTGGATGCAAATAGATCCAAAAAGGCTGCCGGAAAAAGAATATCAACAGCATATCCACCTTGGGAAAGGGCGCGGATCAAGGGAGTGGTCAGTAAGCAGTCACCCAAATGATCGGTGCGGACGATGAGGACACGGGGTTTCACGATACTTTTCCCGCCTCCATGATCTCGCAAAGCACGCGCTCTGCATTTTCGATATCCAGGCCGGTGCCGTCGGTGCGAGTCGCATCGATCTCCGTATCGGAGTAGGCTCCGGTCTCGATTCGATGGCTCCCGAGATTCCTTAGAAATACGACAGGGATTCCGGCGGCGTTACCGAGATGACGCACACCTGAATCGGTAGCCAAAAGAGCCGAACACCCTTGCAGCAAAGCCCCTGCAGCGAGGAGCCCCAGTTCTCCTGCAGCGATGATCCCTGACAACGATTCTTTTCGCATCTGAAACTCCAATTCCTCCCGTTCCGAAGCCGAAGCCAGAAAGCAAAGAGAAATGCCGGTGCGCGCCTGCACTCGTCGCGCCACTTCGGCGAAATCGGCAAAACGTTCGCCGGCATTTTTCTGTCGGGTAAAGAAAGCGCAGGCCAAGACCCTCTTTTTTTCAGACAACCCTTTTTCCTCCCAAAAACGGGTGGCGACTGCCCTGCTCTCCATCGACGATGAAAGGCGGGGGCGAAGGTCTCGAGCCACGGAAACCTCCGCGAGTTGAGAGACCAGATCGCGGAAATAGGCTGAAAAGGCCTGTGGCCAATGGATTTGGATCGGATACGTGACCAATCCCGAGAAGCCTTTATGCGTGTAACCGACACGGGTTGGGATTCCCGCACAGGCTGCGGCCAGGAGAAACTTCCAATAGCGCCCCGTATCGTAGCATACGGCGACATCATATTTCCCCTCTCTCAACTTAGTTACCAATTGAGAAAAGCGTGTTTCTTCAACCCCATCTGGAAGCAGCACACATCGCCCATTCACTACAGGATCGGCCTCGATGATTTCGTGGGAGGGAGGACCGGCGAACCAGCTCCAGGCGCAGCCGGGGGTGGCGGCGGCGAGGGTGGGGAGCGCGGCGGTGCGGTAGAGGATGTCGCCGATGTGGTCGGCCCCGATGAGGACGCCCCGTTTCCATTCCTTCCGGGGAAGCGGGGAGCCGGCCAGGAGGCGTCCCATGGCCCAGAGCGCCGGTCGCAGGGCCTCCGATGCCAAGGCCAGAGCGTAGTTGGCCCGGCTGCGGAAGGTCTCTGGGAGGAGGCGACTCACCGGGCGATCAGGCGGGCGAAGAGGGTTTCGTACTGGGAGGTGATTTTGTCCCAGGTGAACTGGTCCCGGATCCGTTCGGGGGCCTTCGAGCAGAAGGTCTGGCGGAGGGCGGGATCGCCCTCGATTTTGCGGATCTGGGAGGCGAGATGGCCTTCGCTTTTGTTCCAGAGGAGGCCGTAGTCGCCCCCGGCGAGGACTTCGGAGTTGAAGGGAGTGTCGAGGGCGAGGACGCAGTTGCCATAGCCGAGGGCCTTCAGGAGGGAGGGATTGATGCCGCCGAATTGATGTCCGTGGATGTAGCCGAAGCTGTGGCAGTGGAGTTCCTTCACGTGGCCGGTCTCGCCGACGTGGCCGAGGAATCGGACCCGGTCGTTGGCGATGGCCTTCAGGCGGGTGAGGAAGGCCTGCTCGACGGTGTTCCCGCGATAGTCGGCCCCGCCGGCGATGGCTAGGATCTTGTCCGATCCGGAGGCGACGAATTCCCGGACGATGAGGTCGGCGTTGTTATCGGGGACGAGGCGGCTCGCGATGAGATAGTAGCCGCCCGAGGTGAGGCCGTATCGGGCGAGGACTTCGGGATGCTCGGAGGTCTCGATGTTCGCGCCGTAGGCGATGTAATCGGTGTCGATGCCGAATTCCTGAGCGTAGAGCCGGTGCATTTCCTCGGCGTCGGTGATGACGCGGTTGTAGAAGAGGCAACCGAGGCGGGCCGAGTTCTTGAAGACGAAGCGGGCGGTGGGGCTCCATTTCGGACGGAGCCACTCCATGCCGTCGACGTTCAGGACCGAGGGACACCCGAGGAGGCGGGGGATGAAGCCGAACATGCCGTTGGCGGCGTTCACCACGAGGATGACGTCGAAGCCGCGCAGGGAGGCGTCGGCGAGGCTCAGGAAGGAGTGCGAGAGGGTGCTGGTGATCTTGTGCTCGAGGCTGGCGACGTAGCGGAGGGAGATGCCCTGCCAGGTCGCCGGTTTTTCGGGGAAGAGGCTGGACCGGCAATAGACGGTGACCTCGTGCCCGCGGGCGACGAGGCGCGGGGCGAGCTCGGAGACGAAGGCCTCGTAGCCGCTATAGGTGGAGGGAAGGCCGCGGAGGCCGAGGATGGCGATTTTCACGGGACTTCGATTATTTCCGCGCCTGATTCAGGGTGAGGGCCGCCCAGCTGGGGGGCATGTTCTTCGGGACCTCGATCTTGCCGAAGGGCTGCCCCTCGCGGGAGCCCACTTTCCGCGCCCAGGCCCCCATCTTCGCCACGCCTTCCTCGAGGGTCGCCGCGCGGGCGGTCTCGGGGAAGAAGCGGCGGATTTTCTCGTGGCTGCAATAGGCGTGCTCGACCTCGTTCCGCGCCGGGAGGAACTGGATCTCGGGGGTCTTCACGCCGAAATCGGCGGCGATCACGTCGGCCAGGCGGCGGACCTCGTAGGGGGTGTCGGCGCCGACGTTGAAGACCTGGTTCCAGGCCTCGGGGCGGTGGCGGACCGAGACGATGGCGGGCGCCACGTCGTCGATGTAGGAGAAGGCCCGCGTCTGGGTTCCGTCGCCGAAGATCGTGAGCGGCTCCCCGCGCAGGATGCGGTTCATGAAGATGCCGATGACGTTGCGGTAGGGATCGCCGAGGTTCTGGTGTTCCCCGTAGACGTTGTGGGGGCGGAAGACGGCGTAGTTCAGGCCGAACATCTCGTGGCTCTCGGCGAGGTCGAGCTCGACGGCGTACTTCGCGATGCCGTAGGGGTCTTCGGGGGCGGGGACGAGTTCCTCCCGCATCGGCAGCTGGTTCCGTCCGTAGACGGCGATCGACGAGGTGAAGACGAAGAGCTTCACGCCGTGATTCACCGAGGCGTTGATCAGATTGACGCTCCCGAGGAGGTTATTGGTGTAATTGAAATGCTTGATGAAGTGGCTCAGGCCCTCGGCGGCGTAGGCGGCCAGGTGATAGACTTCCTCGAAGCGGTGGGTGGCGAAGAGGTCGTTGATCAGCGCCTCGTCATTAATCGAGCCCCGGACGAATTCGGCCTCGGGGGGGACGTGGTCGGCGAAGCCGCCCGAAAGATCGTCCAAGGCGACCACCTGGCATCCTTCCCGGATCAAGTGGCGGCAAATATGGGAACCGATAAATCCGGCTGCTCCCGTGACCAGCACTTTCACTTTCGCATCAGACATATCCTTTACAATAGTCACATCCGAGGCATGCCGGGGCAAGTGGAATCAATTGGTCGATGCGAGAGCGCGCTCGACCCCCGCCGCCACGGTTTCAAACGAAACCCCCTCCAGGCAAAGGAAAGAAGGCTGGACGCATCGATCAAAGCAGGGCCGGACCGGGCAGGCCGAAGACTCGAAGACGACTGCCCCGGGCGCGTAGGGGGCGAACCAATCGGACGA